>CAMZGS010000005.1 GCA_947306475.1 uncultured Comamonas sp. | reverse complement strand
GCGCTGCACCGGGAAACCCTGCGACGGCTGCACACCACCCAGCAGGCTGCAGAGCAAACTGCAGAGCGAATGGCTCCCACCCCACTGCTGCGCCAACTCAGCTGGGACCGCGCAGGTCGGCTGCAAGCCATGCGCTACCAAGGTCTGGGCATGCCCAGCACCCCCCAAGCAGCAGCCAGCCCAACCTTCGGGCAGCTGCACCCCGCAGAAATCACAGGACAGCTGAGCGCTCGCCACTACCACTACGACAGCCTTGGGCAAATGGTGGGCATCCAGACCCCGCAAGGCATGAGCGAGTTTGCCTACGACGCAGCGGGGCGCCTGACGCAAGCCACAAGCCCGCACGCAGGCAAGCAGCGCTGGCGCTTTGATGCAGCAGGCAACCGACTGCCCATCACCGATGCAGCATCTGCCCTGCAAGGGCCGCAGCGCCGCAAGCACCAGGACCTCATCGTCAGCCCCGAGCAACTTGAGCGCCACGACTTTAATGCCTTTGGAGAAGTCGACGCAGCCGCAGAAGGCAAGCCCCAACCCCAGCACTACTGGGCAGGCAACCGGGTGCTGCACTACAGCAACAGCGAAGACCCCAGCGCCCAAGGCCTGCTCTACAGCTACGACTACGACAGCCGAGGCAACCGCATCCGCAGCAGCGAGCGCTACGCACACGAAAGCGCTAAGAGCAACGCCCCAAGCCGCAGCCTGGCGCTGGACTACGACAGCGGCAACCAACTGGTGCAAGTGCGGCTGCAAGAACAAGCGGGCACTATCCAACGCCAATGCACCCAGCGCTACCGCTATGACGCCTTAGGCAGAAGACTGGCCGCCTACCGCAGCGTACACAACGCCAATGGCACCACCGAGCACAGCGCAGACTACTTTGGCTGGGACGGAGACCGGCTGGTGCACACCGAGCGCTACCAGGCCCCTGACACCCCACCAGAGATCATCCACACCATCTACGAGCCGGGCACCTTCACCCCGCTCATTCAGCTGCGCCGAAGCGCCAAGGCTGCGCCCGATGTGGTGGAAGCCCTCATTGCCCAAGCGCCAGCCGGCATGGTGCAAGACGAGCTCAGAGCCATGCTCAGCGACCTGAGTGCCACCCAAGCCTTGATGAGCCAAAGCCTTGGAGCCAACAGCCAGGCGGTCAAAGAGCTGCAGCAACTGCAAGCGCTGCAACAAGCACAGCACAAAGAGCGCAACCAAAGCACCGAAGTGCGCTACTACCTGTGCGACCACCTGGGCACCCCCAATGCCCTCATCAACCAACGCGGAGACATTGCATGGGCAGCGCAGCTCGATGCCTGGGGGCAGGTGGTCAAGGAATACAACCCCCACAACCTTTACCAGCCTATCCGGCTGCCGGGGCAGCACCAAGACCAGGATACGGGGCTGTATTACAACCGGCATCGGTACTATGAGCCGAGGCTGGGCAGGTATATTAATCAGGATCCGATTGGGTTATTGGGTGGAAGAAATCTATTTATTTACCCTAATAGCCCTATAAGCAGTATCGATCCACTGGGACTACAGAGTTTTGCATTTCCGGGAATGGGTGCAGGCTCTGCAGAGATGGTCTCTTTAGGTACGCATATGATGATGACAGGCGCGTCATCTGAAGAAATTTCAAGAGCGCTTTATGGCGGTAGAAGTGGTGGGTTTATTGGGTCAATTGCGGATAGAGTTGCCGAAGGCATTCAAAGTGAACTGAATATGGGAGGAACTTTGGCTGTAGGAGTTGGTTTATCTGTTCAAGGAGGAGCTGTGATGGATCTTACAGGATTAATTTGTGCAACAACGACTGTCTGCGGAGTTATTGGCCCCATACTTGGCGGTTCAAGCGATGCGGGCTATTCCATGTCAACAGGAAAGGTAACGCCTGGTGATGTAAGCTGGTCTGTGGGAGGGATAGGCAAATGGACAGTTGGCGTTGGTGGCACCGCAGAGCTTTCAATCGGAAATGATGGCTCGATCGGTGTTTCTGGAGGTGGATCACTGGGGTTACTTCTTGGAGGAGGCTTGCAAATATGCAGGAAAGCTACAACAACTAAATGTGGAGATCTTGTGCCATGAAAATGGGGACGAAATTATTTTTTTTGTGCGGAATTCTTTATTTTTCATTTATGATTTTTGCATATTTTGGTTTTCCAAGAATAAGCAAAATAATATTTTACGCCTTGGCCACCTCTATCTTTGTTTATTCAATGTATAACATGTTTTTTATTTCAAAAAAAAATAAAGAAGCCTATGAAAAATGGAGAAAAAGCAAAAAGACAAAAAACGATTGACTATTCAATGTTAATAGAGTTTCAAAAATTGAGCAAAGAATATCCAAACTGCGGATTCAAAAGCGAGGTGCAATACCTGAAACCATGTAAGGGTCACATGTCAGGTCCCGGATGATTGCGCACGTTCTTGACGAATAAATCAGGCACTTTCATCCTCCATTTTTTGAGTGCTTGGACTGGGGCTTCATGCCCCAGTGCCTTTTGCGGCAAGTGGTGGTTGTACAGCCAGACAAACCTGTGCAGTGTCTTCTCCAAATCCTCTGCGCTGTTGAAGTGGTGCGAGCGCAGCACCTGGCTCAGGCGGCCATTGAAGCGCTCGACCATGCCGTTGGTTTGTGGCGTCTTGGGTTTGGTCAGCCGGTGTTCTATCCCCAGTGCTTGGCATAGCTGGTCGAATTCGTGCTCGCCTGTAGGCTGACGAGTGCGACTGCCAAACAATCGGTCTGTGAACTCTTTGCCGTTGTCGGTGAGGATGGTGTGAATCTTGAACGCTGCAGCTTTGCGTACGGCGGCCAGGAAGGCTTTGGCGGACGCTGCCGTCTTGTGCTGTTTGATATCAATGAACACCCAGCGTGTGGCTCGATCGATGGCAACAAAGACATAGCGGCGCTTGTCCTCATCTTGCATCTGGGGCAGGTACTTCACATCCACATGCACATAGCCAGGCTCATACGCCTTGAAGGGTTTGTGCTCGCCTTCAGGCTTGGGCTGTACGGGCAATCTGGAGTGGCCCCGCCTGCGCAGCAGTCGGTCCAGCGCAGAACGGCTCATGGCTGGTTCTATGAACTCTCGCACCACCGCCAACAAGTCATCCAGGGTCAGACGCAACTGGCTACGCAGATAAACCACCAGCTCTTCTTGCCCTGCATTGAGCGTAGTTTGCAGGCGGTGGGCCGTGTGGCTGGCAGCTATCTAGGAAAAGCTGGTCGATTCACACCACAAAGTGCAGGTCAGCAAGTGTCCCAACGTACCCACTGTCATACATGCACCTTGGAGCCATTGCGGCGCCTGTAGCTGTCGTAGCCCGCTCAAGGCCCGCTCTCGCAGCTTGGCTGCAGCGTGCGCCCGTCAAACACCACGGCACTGGGTTGGCCCTGGCGACTTTGGGCCACACGGATAATGGAGCGCAGGTCTGAAATCATGGTCTCAAAGCAACCGGCCTGCAGCCATTGGCGGCTTCGCTGATAGACCGCTTCCCAGGGCGATAGGTCATGTCATCGGGCACCATGCACGGTTTGGCACATTTGCTCACGTAACTCGATGTACTCAACCAGGTAGGCGCCATCGGCACGTTGTGCCGCTGGTGCAGCCTCAAGCCAGAAGCAACTCCTCCCGTGGTGTGCTCACTTTTTGCCAGTCGGCACTCTTGCATCTGCTGGGACATCTTTACATTCGCTTGAACAATCGCGGGGCTTTTCAAGCCGCTGCCCCCTAGCATCCAAGGCTGGGTTTTCCCCGGTCTGTGGTGTGGTTTTCTCAGGAGCTCGAAGCAATGAACGGCAAGCCGGCGGCGCACCATCACCTTCGAAGCCCTGCCCGCCGGGCAGTCGCTGCACAGCTCCAGGAGCACAACCAGGAAACCGAAGTGCGGTTTTACCTGTGCGACCACCTGGGCACACCCAACGCCCTGCTCAGCCAAAGCGGCGAGATTGACTGGGCCGCACAGCTGGATGCCTGGGGTAACGTGACGCAGGAATACAACCCTCATGGGCTGTATGCCGGGGCAGCACCAAGACCCGGACACGGGGCTGTATTACAACCGGTATCGGTATTACGAGCCGAAGTTAGGGTGGTATACCAATCAGGATCCGATTGGTTTGAGAGGTGGTTATAAATCATATAAATCCTTATGTTTTTAAATACTATGAAAATCTGTTTTATTTTATAAAAAAACAATTATCAAGATTTTTTTAAAAGATGTATTTGGTAAATATAGAGCAGTCGAAAATTCGAAAAGAATCGGAGAGATGGAGGAATGAGGAAAATTTATATATCAGCTTTCTTGGGGGCTATCATATTTCAATGGCTAATTACGTTTTTTATATTTAAAATTGGCGCGTTGGGATATGAAAGTGTACTAGATTGTGTGTTATTTTTGAGTTTTACAGCAAGCGGAGATGCTATATTATTCATAAATCCTCCTATATTTTCTCTAATTTATATTCTTGTAGAAACAACAAGAAGGAAAATATTAAATATCATGAATATTTTTTTAATGACACTTTATATTGGAGTCACTTATTCCATTTGTTGGCTTGTTTTCATGCACGCAGCTTTTACAGCAAGTGGTTTGAGGACCTCGATGGTGCCGAAGCCTCGGTTATTAAGTCGAGGAATTCATTAATTTATAAATAAAAGCAATTTCTTGTTGTAAAAGAGAATTTCATAAAATTAATAATGTCTCCAAAGTTTGGATATTTATCCAACAAAACATTCTCGAAAATTATTTCGTATTTCAAAATTTCAAAAATCGCCTAGTTTGTAAAATGAAACGCTTTTTAAATGCGCATACTCCGCTTGGCCAGGATTTGTGGGCCTATCAGCTAAGAGGCCAGGAGGCACTGAGCAAACTCTATGAGTTCACCGTCAGCTTCAAAAGTGAAGATGCCAGCATTGACTGTCAAAAGCTGATTGGTGAAGTCGCCAGCATTGAACTTGAGGCGCAAAACGGTGTCAGGCGTTACTTCAGCGGTCAGATGGTTCGTTTTTCTGCTTTGGGTAAACGCGGCAGGCATTGGCTCTACGAGGCAACCATCGCACCTAAACTTTGGCATGCAAGCCGACGTTCTGACTTCAAAATCTGGCAGAAATGCACGGTCATGGATGTGGTCGATGAGATCTTGGGGAAAAATGCCATCAAATATGAGTGGCGTATCAAGCAGAGCGTCAAGAACTTGGAATACAAAGTCCAGTACGGTGAGACCGATTTGGACTTTTTGACACGCCTGCTTGAGCATGAAGGCATTTATTACTGGTTTGAGCACAGCCAGGGTGGCGAGACCCTGATTCTCGCTGACCACTTCACAACGCCGGAGCCTTTTGCAGGCTACGAAAGCATTCCTTTTTATCCGCCCGATGAGGCGCGGGAAGATGAGGATCACTACTGGGACTGGCACATGGCCCGTGAGCCTGAGCCGGGCAAACTCAGTCACAGTGACTATGATTTCAAAAAACCCAGCACCGATCTGACGACAGAGAGCAATGACCCCAGGGGACACCTTTTTGACCAGTACGAAATCTACCAATACCCGGGTAACTACATTGAGCCCGGCGACGGCAGCCAATACGCCAGCGCACGGCTGGAAGCATTGCAGGCATCCCAGGACCGTATTGTGCTGCGTGGCAAAGTGCGTGGAGCCACTCCTGGATATCGCTTCAGCTTGCGGCGTCATCCGAGGCAAGACCAAAACCGTGATCTTTTGATCGTCTCTGCGCGTTACCAGGCTGAAGACAACGACTACGACAGCGGCAGTGACAGCCAGGGCACACACTATTTTGTCGAGATAGAAGCACAGCCTGCTGATCGTGGCTTTCGCCCACTCACTCCCAGGCAGGCGCCAAGAGCCAGGGGGCCCGAGACCGCCGTGGTGGTAGGGCCGGCGGGCGAAGAGATCTACACTGACGAATATGGTCGCGTCAAAGTGCACTTTCACTGGGATCGCTATGGAGCGAAAGACGGCACAGACTCTTGCTGGATCCGTGTGGCCAGTCCTTGGGCAGGTTCAAACTTTGGAGGCATTCACATTCCGCGCATTGGGCAGGAAGTCATTGTGGACTATGAATATGGCGATCCCGACAGACCACTCATAACCGGGCGTGTTTACAACGCCAAACAGATGCCACCCTGGGAGTTGCCTGCCAACAAAACCCAATCCGGTTTTTTGACGCGCTCTTCCTTGGGCGGTGCAGCAGGCGATGGCATGCGCGATGGTGTCGGAGATGCCAACGCATTGCGCTTTGAGGATGCCAAGGGGCGAGAACAGCTATGGCTGCATGCGCAGAGGGATCAACTCACCGAAGTGGAACACGATGAAGACAAATGGGTAGGCAATGACCGGCGCAAGGAAATTGATCGGGATGAATTCAACACCATCCACCGTGACCGCACCGAAGTAGTCGATCGCAACGAGAAGATCAATGTGCATGGTTGGAGAACTGAGGAAGTTGACCTTGATGAAACCATTACGGTCCACAAAAACCGCAGCCGCCGGGTTGATCTCAATGAAGAGATCGATATTGGTATCAACCGAAGCAAAAGCATTGGAAGAAACGAAGATGACACAATTGGAAAAAATTGGTCGATCAATGTTGGAAATTTAAAAAATCAAACCATTGGTTTGGCCTATATGCAAAATGTGGGCATGGCCAAAATGCTCAATGTTGGATTAATCTACAACTCCAACGTCGGCGGAAAACGGCTGGAAATTACAGGTGCGAGCAAAAGCGAAATTGTGACAGCGGACCGCACAGCCAGCGTAAAGAACGATACCGTTAAAGTAGAGGAAAAGCTGGAGGTTGCTGCCAGAAAGATTGTGCTCAATGCCAGCGAGGAAATTTTGCTCAGTTGCGGTTCCAGCAGTATCAGGTTAACGCCCACGCTGATCCGCATACTGGCAGATATGGTTAAAATCAATTGTTGATGGATTTTTTGAAAAATCCGTATGAGATCGAGCACCTCTTGATCCCGGGCACAGCTACACCACAGCCACCGCTCAAGGCCGTGCCCAGTTCAGCAATCCTTTTCAAATGCGATCTTCCAACGACTGGCTTTCCGGGCTGGTACCTGCGGCCTCAATCAGGTGGGCGAGCAACTCGGGGATGCGGTGGTCGCTGTGTACCAGCTCCATCTGCCAGTCGCCCATGAATTCGGCGTTGACGGTGGTTTGCAGGAATTGCAGCATGCTGTCGTAGTAACCAGCCACGTTCAGGATGCCGATGGGCTTGTCGTGGTAGCCCAGCTGGCGCCAGGTCCAGACCTCGAACAGCTCCTCAAAGGTGCCGATGCCGCCGGGCAGCGCCAGAAAGGCGTGGCTGCGTTCGGCCATCATGGCCTTGCGCTGGTGCATGTTGGCCACGACGTGCAGCTCATCGCACAGCGGATTGGCCACTTCGCGATCAACCAGGGCCTGCGGGATGATGCCCACTACGCGACCTCCAGCCAGGCGTGTGGCCTCGGCCACCTGGCCCATCAGGCCGGTGCGGCCACCGCCATAGACCAGCTGGCCGCCGTGGGCGCCGATCCAGCGGCCCACCTCCTGGGCCGCCTGTAGATAAGCCGGGTTGTTGCCGGGGCGCGAGCCGCAGTACACACACAGGGAAAAGGTTGGCGAAGCAGCGGGGGATTGTGAGGTCATGGCAACCATCTTTCGATTTGGGCAAACAAGGCACTGCACCAGATCAGGCCGGTGAGCAGCAGGCTGAGCAGCACGGCAGCGCTGCCCAGATCCTTGGCTTTTTTGGACAGGGGGTGGATTTCCGGACCGATGCGGTCAATGGCTGCCTCAATGCCGCTGTTGAGCAGCTCGGTTATCAAGACCAGGAGCACGCTGCCCGCAAGCAGCACGCGTTCAACCCAGTTCTGGCCCAGAAAGAAGGCTGCGGGCAGCAGCAGACAGGCCAGCTGCGCTTCCAGCCGGAAGGCCTTTTCCTGCCAGCCGGCCTGCAAGCCTTGCAGCGAGTAGCCGGTAGCGTGCCAGAGGCGGGATAAACCGGTGCGGGCCTTGTGGGGGTGCGGAGCATTCATGGCTTGGATGCTTTCACAGTGGTGGTCATGGCAGGAGCACTGATCAGGCGGGTGCCTGCCCAGGCGTCGTGCCAGAACTGGCCCAGTGGGTGCAGGCGGCTGAGCAGCGCCCACACCAGCACCCAGCCGCCTTGCAGCAGTGCCAGTTGCATCAGGGGCATGTGCCAGCCCAGCAGATACGCCAGCAGGGGCAGGCACCACACCCAGCTATAGGCATAGCGCGTGAGGGCGCGCAGGCGGTGGATGCGCTGCCCCCGGGCATCGACGATGTGGATGCGCCACGTCTTCATCGGCAGGGTCTGGCCATGCTGCCAGAACCAGACAAAGTACGCGCCCCATAGCAGCACGCTGGTGGCTTGCAGCAGCACCGGGTGGTTCAGGGCTGGCAGCAGCAGTGCCAGGGCACTTTGCAGTAACACGGCCACCATCATCAGGGAAAACAGCAGCAGCCCTTCGTACAGCCAACAGGCCATGCGGCGCACCAGACCGGGGGCACGCAGCTCATCGGGGCCAGGGGAAGAAGCGGGAGAGTGTAGGGGGGGGGAAGAAAGCGCAGTCACGCCGTAACGATAAGACAAAAAAGGGGCAGAAAGATGACGCCGGCGCGGCGCGGGTTATGGCGTTGTCGGTACGACGGGGTGTTGGAGGGAGTCCTCCGGAGTGGCCGTAGGTGCAGGCGGGGCCGGTGTGGACGGCACGTCGGTGGCCGTGTCCAAAGCGCTGCCGTCGCCCTGGGGGCTGGTGGCTGCTGGCTGGGGCTCGACCTGGGGCTGCGCTTGCGCGGAGGGTGTGGCGGGTGCAGCTTCGGGGGCAGTGACATGATCTGCCGCTGGCTGTGCGGGCGCTGACGCACCGGGAGCCAGGGGGGGGAGATCCATGATGTACATCTGCTGGGGCACCTGCACAGGCAGGGGGGCTGCTTCGTTGACCGGGGGTAGTGGTCGTGGTTGTGCCGTTGCCGGCGTCGGCGGAGCCACCGGCGCCGGGATGGCCTGATCGGACAGCTGCGGTACTTGCAGTGGCGGCATGACTTCGGTGGGCAGGATTTTTGGCGGATTGGCCGCGCTGGGCGCGCGGGCTGCTGCCGGCACGCGGGTGAGCTTGCGTTTCTTGCGCGCAGCCTGCGCAGCCTTTTGTGCGGCGCGGGCCTGCTCTTCCAGGCGCTGCTTTTCGGCCTGACTCAGCGCCTGGTATTCCGCCCACTTGGCGGCCAGCTCTTCGGGCGTGAGGCGCTTGACGTTGGAAAAATTCAGACGTGCCTGGTTGCGTTGCTGTGCGCTCAGGCTGGCCCAGGACTGCATGCGCTCATGCAGCTTGGCCTGCTCCTTCTCGCTCATCTCAGGGTAGCGCTCGGCCAGCAGCAGCCAGCGGCGCTTGGTCAGGCCACCCATGGCGGGCCATTGCAGGTGCAGGGGTTGCAGGATCTGGCGCTGTGTCGGGGTCAGGTCCTTCCACTCCGGGCCGGCGTTGCGCAGGCGCAGCTCGGTGGGGGTGTCGGTGGTCAGCGGGCTACGCTCGGCACCTTCGTCGCCATCGACGGCCAGACTGGGGGGCAACGCACTGGGCGCCATCGCCATCTGCGGCCACAGTTGCACGCCCACCCACGTCAGCGCCAGTAACGCCAGCCCCGCCGCCAGCAGGGCGGGATGGTGACGTTGCCGGTGGGGAGCTGTGCGGGAAGAGGCGTCAGGCGATGGGGGCATGCCGAATGTGAAGAGGTCGAGGCTCAGGGTTGAACGGCGGCGTCGGCAGTGCTGGTTTGCAGATAGTGCAGGAAGCCGGGGTTGGTGTAGGCGTCAGGGGGCAGGACGCTGGTGAGCAGCTCGGCATCCACCTCGGCCACGCCGACGGTGGCACGCTGGTCTTCGTTGACGCCGATCATCGTCAGGGCCACCACCAGGGCCGCCAGGGGAAGGCCAGTGAGCAGACGGCGCAGCCACACAGGGGCGGAGCGGTGCTGCCCGCCGTGGTCGCCGCCGCCCAGGGACAGGGTGCCATCGGCATTGACGCAGAGCTGCTCGGCCGTGCTGCCAGCGACCGCAGCAGCGCGCAGTGGCGCGCCGGGGCGCTTGCGCTGCGCAACCGCTTGCTCGCGCGCGGCGCGCAGGCGCTCGGTGACGATGTAGGGCAACTGGTCTTCCGTGGCGTTCAGTTGCGCGACGATCTTGCGGGCGAACAGATCCTGAGCCTGATCATTGTGTGGGTCGAGGTGGGTCATAGTTCGATTCCTTTGGCTTTGAGGGCTTTGCTCAAGGCCTGGATGGCACGAAAGCAATGGGTCTTGACGCTGCCTTCCGAGCAGCCCATGGCAGCGGCGGTCTCGGCAACATCCATCTCCTCCCAGTAACGATACAAAAATGCTTCGCGTTGACGCGGTGGCAGCATTTGTATTTCTTTTTCAATGCTTTGTAACAGCTGCGCGCGCTCGGTCAGGGCTTCGGCGCTTTGGGCCAGGCCGCCTTCGGCATCGCCGCTGGCGTAGGTCTGCATCCAGTCGAAGTCTTCGTGCTCAGGCCCTGCCGCGTGTTCCAGGTCCGAAACATTGGTGAACATGGCGCTGCGCGTCTTCTGCCGCCGGAACCAGTCCAGGGTGGTGTTGGACAGGATGCGGTGGAACAGCATCGGCAGCTCTTCGGGCGGTTTGTCGCCGTAGTGCTGGCTGAGCTTCATCATGCTGTCCTGCACGATGTCCAGTGCGGCTTCCTCATCGCGAACGTGGAACCACGTACGCTTGAACGCGCGTTTTTCGACGCCTTTGAGAAAGTCGGAGAGCTCTTGTGCGGTGGCCAAGGGGCAAGCAGAAAACGGGGAAGGGACGCGCAGGCGCTGCCGCCTACGGGAAAGGCAGGATTATCGCATTGCGATTGCGTTGTGCACAAAAGCCACGGATGTTCCCATGTTGCAGTGCCATAATGGCCGCACGCAACACTGATAGCGCATTGGCAAAACGGGTCACGGTCCGGCGGTTACGTAGCAACAACGCCCATGGTCGTGGCCTCAAGTCCCAAGCCGGCCTCACGAGGGCTGCGAGCGAGGGGCACCGAAGGTTTTTCGTTAGAGAAATTCACAAAGGTTGAATCACACTTATGGAACTCTCCAAATCCCAGGCAGCACAGGCTGCCGACGCTTCCTCTTCCTCCGCTTCCGCTGACCAGACACTTGAGCTGATGGGCGCCGAGATTCTGGTCAAGGCCCTGCAAGCCGAAGGCGTGCAATACCTGTGGGGCTATCCCGGCGGCGCGGTGCTCTATATCTACGACGCACTCTACAAGCAGGACACCATTCAGCACGTGCTGGTGCGCCACGAGCAGGCCGCCGTGCACGCTGCCGACGGCTTTGCGCGCGCCACCGGCGAGGTGGGCGTGGCGCTGGTCACTTCCGGCCCCGGTCTGACCAATGCTGTCACCGGCATTGCCACGGCGTACACCGACTCCATCCCCATGGTGATCATCTCCGGCCAGGTGCCCACGGGCGCCATCGGCCAGGACGCCTTCCAGGAATGCGACACCGTGGGCATCACCCGTCCTGTCGTCAAGCACAACTTCCTGGTCAAGGACGTGCGCGATCTGGCCATCACCCTGAAGAAGGCCTTCCACGTGGCGCGCTCCGGCCGTCCCGGCCCGGTGGTGGTGGACATCCCCAAGGACGTGTCCTTCAAGAAGACGACCTGGACCGGCTATCCGCGCGATGTCGAGATGCGCTCCTACAACCCGGTCAAGAAGGGGCACTCCGGCCAGATCCGCAAGGCGCTGCAACTGCTGCTCAGCGCCAAGCGCCCCTACATTTACACCGGCGGCGGTGTGCTGCTGGGCAATGCCTGCCAGGAGCTGCGCACCCTGGTGGACATGCTGGGCTACCCCGTGACGCACACCCTGATGGGCCTGGGAGCCTATCCGGCCAGCGACAAGAAATACCTGGGCATGCTGGGCATGCACGGCACCATGGAAGCCAACAATGCCATGCAGCACTGCGACGTGCTGCTGGCCGTAGGCGCGCGCTTTGACGATCGCGTGATCGGCAATCCCAAGCACTTCCTGTCGGTGGAGCGCAAGATCATCCACATCGATGTCGATCCCTCCGTGATCTCCAAGCGCGTGCGCGTGGACATCCCCATCGTGGGCGACGTCAAGGAGGTGCTGACCGAGCTGATCGCCATGATCAAGGAAACCACGCAGCGCCCCGACGCCGGCGCCCTGGCTGCCTGGTGGGATCAGATCGAATCCTGGCGCGGCCGCAACTGCCTGCAATACGACCGCAGCAACACCAAGGTCATCAAGCCCCAGGCCGTGGTCGAAACCCTGTGGAACATGACCAAGGGGCAGGATGTGTACATCACCTCTGACGTGGGCCAGCACCAGATGTGGGCCGCGCAGTACTACCGCTTCGATGAGCCGCGCCGCTGGATCAACTCCGGTGGTCTGGGCACCATGGGCGTGGGCCTGCCGTATGCCATGGGCATCAAGCTGGCCAGGCCCGATGCCGAGGTGTTCTGCATCACGGGTGAAGGCTCGATCCAGATGAACATCCAGGAGCTGGCCACCTGCTTCCAGTACAAGACGCCGGTGGTGATCTGCGCGCTCAACAACCGCTTCCTGGGCATGGTGCGCCAGTGGCAGGAAATTGAGTACGCTGGCCGCTACAGCCACAGCTACATGGATTCGCTGCCCGATTTCGTCAAGCTGGCCGAGGCCTATGGCCACACTGGCATGAAGATCGAAGACCCGGCCAAGGTGGAATGGGCCTTGCAGGAAGCGCGCCGCATCGTGCGCGAAGAGGGCAAGACCGTGTTCCTGGACTTCCGCACTGACCCGACGGAAAACGTCTTCCCCATGGTGCAGGCGGGCAAGGGCATCACCGAGATGCTGCTCGGCAAGGACGATCTGTAATCCAAAAACCATAGCTGCATGCGCTGGCGTATATTGATTTTTGACTACAAAACAGTCTGAAATCCGCTATCTGCAAGCGCAAGCAGCTACTTTTTAAAGAGCTTGAAGAATCTATTGCCTGCCAAGCCTGACGCTTACCGGCGTCGGGGGAGGGCAGCGAAAAGAGGAAGCACCCATGAAACACATCATTGCTGTTCTGATCGAAAACGAAGCGGGCGCGCTCTCGCGCGTGGTGGGCCTGTTCTCGGCGCGTGGCTACAACATCGAGTCACTGACCGTGGCACCCACGGAGGATCCCTCGCTGTCGCGCATGACCATCCAGACCACTGGCTCGGACGACGTGATCGAGCAGATCACCAAGCACCTGAACCGCCTGATCGAAGTGGTCAAGGTGGTGGACCTGACCGAAGGCGCCTATACCGAGCGCGAGCTGATGATGGTCAAGGTGCGCGCCGTGGGCAAGGAGCGCGAGGAGATGAAGCGCATGGCGGACATCTTCCGTGGGCGCATCATCGACGTGACCGACAAGAGCTACACCATCGAAGTGACGGGTGATGCGGCCAAGAACGATGCCTTCCTGCAAGCCATCGACCGCAGTGCCATTCTGGAGACGGTGCGCACCGGCGCTTGCGGCATCGGGCGTGGCGAGCGCGTGCTACGCATTTGAGCACCGTTTCATTTTTGTCCCCCCATTTGCGGGTCTAATCGCACCGGCACCGCTTTGGGTCCCATTCCTCTGAAATTCTGAAGAACGAACCAACTGGAGAAACGAACATGAAGGTTTTCTACGACAAAGACTGTGATCTGAGCCTGATCAAGGGCAAGACCGTCGCCATCATCGGCTATGGCAGCCAGGGCCACGCCCACGCCCAGAACCTGAACGACAGCGGCGTGAAAGTGATCGTCGGCCTGCGCAAGGGTGGCGCATCGTGGGACAAGGTCGGCAAGGCCGGTCTGACCGTGATGGAAGTGAATGACGCAGTGAAGGCCGCGGACGTGGTCATGATCCTGCTGCCCGACGAAAACATCCCCGAGGTGTACAAGAACAACGTCGAGCCCAACATCAAGCAGGGCGCCGTGCTGGCATTTGCCCACGGCTTCAACGTGCACTACAACCAGGTTGTGCCCCGCGCTGACCTGGACGTGATCATGGTCGCCCCCAAGGGTCCTGGCCACACCGTGCGCTCCGAATACCTCAAGGGCGGCGGCGTGCCTTCGCTGATCGCTGTGTACCAGGACCGCTCCGGCAAGGCCCGTGACATCGCCCTGTCCTACGCCTCGGCCAACGGCGGCGGCAAGGGTGGCATCATCGAGACCAACTTCAAGGAAGAAACCGAAACCGACCTGTTCGGCGAGCAGGCCGTGCTGTGCGGCGGTGCCGTGGAGCTGGTGAAGATGGGCTTCGAAACCCTGGTGGAAGCTGGCTACGCGCCCGAGATGGCCTACTTCGAGTGCCTGCACGAACTCAAGCTGATCGTGGACCTGATGTACGAAGGCGGCATTGCCAACATGAACTACTCCATCTCCAACAACGCGGAGTATGGCGAGTACGTGACCGGCCCCGAAGTTATCAACGAAGAATCGCGCAAGGCCATGCGCAATGCCCTCAAGCGCATCCAGAATGGTGAATACGCCAAGATGTTCATCAGCGAAGGCCGCCTGAACTACCCCTCGATGACTGCTCGTCGTCGTCAGAACGCCGACCACCAGATCGAGCAAGTGGGCGCCCAGCTGCGCTCCATGATGCCCTGGATCGCCAAGAACAAGCTGGTGGACCAGACCCGCAACTAAGCGCGACATCCCCTGCCTTTGTGGCAGGTAGCGAAAAGGCCACTGCGGTGGCCTTTTTTGCGTCTTTTTGAATGCAGTTGGCAGGGTGTTTGTGTTTATCTATGGTGATCCCCTGGCTGATTGGGCGCAGCGCCCAGTGCGTAGAATATGGCGGTTAAGGGGTGCGCTGGTTGCGCCCCAACGGAGTAGCAGTACATGCAAGACAACGACAGCACCGCAGGCGTCATGGTGCGCAAGCGGCGCAAGGGCATTTACATCCTGCCCAATTTGTTCACCCTGGGGGCCTTGTTCGGCGGCTTCTACGCCATCGTCATGGCCATGAACGGCAGCTTTTCCCTGGCGGCTTACGGTGTGCTGTGTGCCATGGTCCTGGACAGCCTGGATGGCCGCGTGGCACGCATGACCAATACGCAAAGTGCCTTTGGCGAACAGATGGATTCGCTCTCGGACATGGTTTCCTTTGGCGTGGCGCCAGCGCTGATTTCCTATGTCTGGGCGCTCAATAACCTGGGGCGCTGGGGCTGGATTGCGGCCTTTGTATATTGCTCCTGCGCAGCGTTGCGTCTGGCGCGCTTCAATGTCAACACCGGGGTGGTGGACAAGCGCTGGTTTCAGGGCTTGCCCTCGCCAGCGGCGGCTGCCCTGGTGGTGGGCTTCATCTGGCTGATGGACGACTTCGGCGTGGTGCGTGGCCAGGACGGCAGCATCACCTGGCAGGCCATGAGCTGGGTGATGTTTATCCTGACTCTGTACGCCGGGCTGACCATGGTGACCAATGCGCCGTTCTACAGCTTCAAGGACATCAACCTCAAGCGCAGCGTGCCGTTTGCTGCCATCGTGCTGATTGTGCTGGCCATCGCCCTAGTCAACATCCACGGGCCGACGGTGCTGTTTGCCGTGTTTGCGCTGTATGGCATCAGTGGCTATGGCGTCTATCTGTGGCGCAAGGCCAAGGGGCAGCCGACCAGCGTGATCAGCACCTCCAAGGATGAGCCCGATGAGCGTGGCCTGCACTGATGCCTGCGCGGTGGTGGCTGTGGCGTCGGCAGTATCGAAACGCGCCTTCAGCCAGCGTCAACCGCGTTGGTTGCAGCGCAGCAAATTGTGCTAGAGTGTTCGCCATGTTCACGCAAACCACCAACCTACTACTAGGCATGTCCACCGGGCAGAGCCAGTAGCGCGCGCGTCTTACACCACTACTTCCACGGCCCGTCAGCACCTTGCGACGGGCCGTTTTTTTATTCCCCGCTCCGGATCAGCGGCTTTTACCTTGAAAGAGAGATTCCACCATGTTGTCCAACCCCGCCAGCAAATACCGTCCCTTTGCCCCTGTGCAGTTGCGTGATCGCACATGGCCAGACGCGCAGATCACCCGTGCGCCGATCTGGCTTTCGACAGACCTGCGTGATGGCAACCAGGCGCTTATCGAGCCCATGGACCTGCAACGCAAGCTGCGGATGTTCGAGATGCTGGTGCGCATCGGCTTCAAGGAAATCGAAGTCGGCTTTCCGGCTGCGTCCCAGATCGAGTGGGACTTCGTGCGCAAGCTCATCGAGGAAGACCGCATTCCGCAGGACGTGACCATCCAGGTCATGACGCCGGCGCGTGAGGAGCTGATCGCGCGCACCGTGGATGCCGTGCAGGGCGCACGCCGCGCCATCGTGCATGTCTACAACGCCGTGGCGCCGGTGTGGCGCAAGGTGGTCTTCGGCATGGATGTGCCCGAGGTCATGGCCCTGGTGGAGCGCCACATCACCCAGCTGCGCAGGCTCACCGATGCGCGTCCCGAAACCGAATGGGTGCTGCAGTATTCGCCCGAAACCTTCAGCCTCGCAGAGCTCGAAGTATCGCTGCAGGCCTGCGAGACCGCCATTGCCGCCTGGGGACCGGGCCGCCCCATCATTCTCAACCTCCCCACCACGGTGGAGGCGGCCACGCCCAACATCTTTGCGGACCAGATCGAGTGGATGGCGCGGCGCTTCGCCCACCGGCCTGAGGTCGTGCTGTCGGTCCATCCGCATAATGACCGCGGCACGGGCACGGCCGCCGCCGAGATGGCGCTGATGGCTGGCGCGCACCGGGTGGAAGGCTGTTTGTTCGGCAACGGGGAGCGCACGGGCAACCTGGACATCGTCAACGTTGCGCTCAACATGTATGTGCAGGGCGTTTCGCCTGAGTTGGATTTCTCGGACATCGACGCCATCCGTGCCGAGGTGGAGTACTGCAATCAGTTGCCCGTGCCGGCGCGCCACCCCTATGCGGGCGATTTGGTCTACACCTCGTTCTCGGGTTCGCACCAGGATGCGATCAAGAAGGGCTTCGCCGCGCGGCAGCCGGGAGACATTTGGGAAATTCCCTACCTGCCCATCGACCCCAAGGACCTTGGGCGCAGCTACGAGGCGGTGATCCGTGTCAACAGCCAGTCGGGCAAGGGCGGCATTGCCTACCTGCTGGAAACCGAATACGGCGTGCAATTGCCGCGCCGCCTGCAAATCGAATTCAGCCAGGTGGTGCAGCGCGAGATGGATGCCCTGGGCACCGAATTTGCTGCCGCCGACCTGTGGAAGATCTTTGAAAAGGAATACGGCCTGGCCAAAGAGCACGGCCTGGAATACGCCATGCAGCAGGACAAGGGCCAGGTACGCCTGCAAGGCAGCGTGCAGTGGCAGGGCCAGGACGTGGCGCTGCAGGGGCAGGGCAATGGCGCCATCGATGCCTTTGTGCAGGCGCTGTCTGACGCACTGGGCCACCGCGTGCGCGTGCAGGACTACACCGAACATGCCGTGGGCGAGGGCGCCAATGCCCAGGCCATGGCCTATGTCGAGCTGCGCGTCGATGAGCAGCAAAGCGTGTACGGCGTGGGGCGCGATGTGAACATCGTCTCGGCTTCCATGCACGCTATTCTTTCGGGTTTGCAGCGCGCCGGCGTTCAGGCGGCTGTGGCAGCGTAAATTTCACCACTTACACACCCAAGGGGGCATGACACCATGAGCAGCGACCGTTTGATCATTTTCGATACCACTTTGCGCGACGGCGAGCAATCGCCCGGCGCTTCCATGACGCGCGACGAGAAGGTGCGTATTGCGCGCCAGCTCGAACGTCTGCGCGTCGATGTGATTGAGGCCGGTTTTGCCGCCGCCTCCAACGGCGACTTCGAGTCCGTGCAGGCCATTGCCCGCGCGGTCAAGGACGTGACGGTGTGCTCCCTGGCCCGCGCCAACGACCGGGATATTTCGCGTTCGGCCGAGGCGCTCAAGGACGCCCAGCGCGCGCGCATCCACACCTTCATCGCCACCAGCCCGCTGCACATGGAGAAAAAGCTGCGCATGAGCCCCGAAGAGGTGCTCGAGCAGGCCAAGCGCAGCGTGCGCTTTGCGCGCAACCTGCTCGATGACATCGAGTTCAGCGCCGAGGATGGCTACCGCAGCGATCCGGACTTTTTGTGCCGCGTGATCGAGGCCGTGATCAACGAAGGCGCCAGCACCATCAACATCCCCGATACCGTCGGCTACGGCATCCCCGAGCTGTACGGCAACTTCATCAAGAACCTGCGCGAGCGCGTGCCCAATGCCGACAAGGCCATCTGGAGCGTGCACTGCCACAACGACCTGGGCATGGCCGTGGCCAACAGCCTGGCTGGCGTCAAGATCGGCGGCGCGCGTCAGGTGGAGTGCACCATCAACGGTCTGGGCGAGCGTGCGGGCAACTGCGCGCTGGAAGAAGTGGTCATGGCCGTCAAGACGCGCCGCGACTACTTCGGTCTGGATGTGAACATCGCCACCGAGCACATCGTGGCCAGCAGCCGCATGGTCAGCCAGATCACCGGCTTTGTCGTGCAGCCCAACAAGGCCGTGGTGGGCGCCAACGCTTTTGCCCACGCCAGCGGCATCCACCAGGATGGCGTGCTCAAGGCGCGCGACACCTACGAGATCATGCGCGCCGAGGATGTGGGCTGGAGCGCCAACAAGATCGTGCTGGGCAAGCTCTCGGGGCGCAATGCCTTCAAGCAGCGCCTGCAGGAGCTGGGCGTGGAGCTGGACAGCGAAGCGGCCATCAACACCGCCTTTGCCGCTTTCAAGGAGCTGGCCGACCGCAAGAGCGAAATCTTCGACGAGGACATCCTGGCCCTGGTGCAGATGGAAGGTGCCAAGACCCCGGACGATGTGTTCGGCTTTGTCTCCCTGGTCCAGCACAGCGAGACGGGTGAGCCCTCGCGCGCTGAAGTGGTGTTTCAGCACGAAGGCCGCGAAATCAAGGCCAGCGCCCAGGGCAATGGCCCGGTCGATGCCTGCTTCAAGGCCATCGAAAGCCAGGTCAACAGTGGTGCGGAGATGCTGCTGTTCTCCATCAACGCCATCAGCGGCTCCACCGAAAGCCAGGGCGAGGTGGCAGTGCGCCTGCAACGTGCTGGTCGCGTGGTCAATGGCGTGGGCGCCGATCCGGATGTGATCGTGGCCTCGGCCAAGGCTTATCTGAATGCCCTTAATCGCCTGTACGGACAAGCGGAATCCGTCCCGGCGCAAGGGGCGGGCGCTATATAATTTTTTCCTCTCCAAATGTGTCGCGCAGGTGTGCGACACATTTTTTGGCTCTGTTACGGGGACGGTTATGGGTGCTGGGATTGGTCGGGTGCGGGCTGGACGGTGGGCTCGCGTGCTTTCCGTCGTATTGCTTGGTTGGGCGCTGGCATTGGGCTCAGTGACCGCCCAGGCGGCCAGGGCGCCAGCCAAGAAAAGTCCCGCAGCGGCCAGTGCCAAGAAAACCGCAGGCAAGGCCAGCAAACCCGCAGCGCCCCGCAGGGCCGCCGCCAACCGTAGCACCGCAGCCAGCAAGGCCAAGGGCGCTACAGCCAGCCGGACCAAGACAGCTTCCGCCAAAAAACGCCATGCAACCCGCCAGCGCGTGGCCAAGGCTGCCGCAGCCAGCGCTGCAGTGGCAGCGGCCCGTCCATCGTTTGGGCAGTTGGCCGGGCTGCACCAGGCCAGCGACCCGCTGGCATTGCAGTCGAGCGTGGCGTTCGTCATGGATCAGGACACCAAGGAGGTGCTGCTGAGCAAGAACGAGCAGGCGGTGCTGCCCATTGCCTCCATCACCAAGCTGATGACGGGCCTGATCGTCACCGAGGCCAAGCTGCCCATGGACGAGATCATCACCATCACCCAGGACGATGTGGACACCATCAAGCGCAGCAGCTCGCGTCTGCATGTAGGGGCCAGACTCAGCCGCGAGGAATTACTGCATCTGGCGCTGATGTCCAGCGAAAACCGCGCAGCCCACGCCCTGGGGCGTACCTATCCCGGTGGCGTGCAGGCGTTTGTGCGCCGCATGAACCTGAAGGCCAGGCTGCTTGGCATGACCGATACGCGCTTTGTCGATCCGACAGGGTTGTCCAGCAACAACCAGTCCAGCGCACGCGACCTGGCCACGCTGGTCAACGTGGCGCACGCCAACCCGCTGCTGCGCGCCTTCTCGACCTCTGCCAGCGCAGAGGTGGATGTGGGCAACCGCACCCTGCGTTTCAACAACACCAACCGCCTGGTGCGCAACGACGACTGGGAGATCGGCCTGCAAAAGACGGGCTACATCTCCGAGGCCGGGCGCTGCCTGGTGATGCAGGCCGAGATTGCCGGGCGCAATCTCATCATGGTGTTCCTGGATTCCATGAGCACAGCGGCCCGCATTGCCGATGCCCAGCGCGTGCGCCAGTGGGTGCAGGGGCAGTCCGAGTCCACCCTGGCGCGGCACGGCAGTTTTTGAACTCATGAAAAGAGAGCTGTTTGCGCTTGTTAGGTCTAGGTTTCAGGGTGATTTATCCCTTAAATCCTTGACACTTGAGCGCTAGAAGCTCTCTTTTTTGATAGTGCTGCTTCAAAGTTCCGGATCGACCATGGACAACCCCATTCTCACTCCCGAGGAAAGAGAAGTCATCAACGCAGGGCGCTGGTTCTCCAGCCTGTCCCCGTCACTGCGGCACGACATCCTGCGCTGCGCCTACACCAAGCGTTACCGGGATGGGGAGCTGATCTGTGCCAGGGGTGATGTACCCGAGGAATGGGGGGCCTGCGCCAAGGGTGCGGTGCGGGTGAGTTCCACCTCGATTTCGGGCAAGCAGGTGACGCTGGCCTATGTGGAGCCCGGGGTGTGGTTTGGCGAGAGCACCATTTTCGATGGTGACCGCTGCACCCACGATGCCTATGCCCACGGCGCCACCACGCTGCTGTGCGTGGCCAAGGCCGATCTGCGGCGCATCCTGAGCGTGCATACTGAGCTGTACGAGGCACTGCTGTGGTTGCAATCGCGCCGCCTGCGCCAGCTCTACGGGCTGGTGGAAGACCTCAACACCTTGCCGCTGCGCGCGCGCCTGGCCAAGCAGCTGCTGCATCTGGTGCGCAGCTACGGCATCCCCAGTCTGGAAAACGGGCAGGAAGTGCGCATCGGTCTGCAACTGGCGCAGGAAGAGCTGGCGCAGCTGCTGGGCGCTTCGCGCCAGCGCGTCAACCAGGAGCTCAAGAGCATGGAGCGCGAAGGCTGCATCCGCATCGAGCCGGCCGGTCTGGTGGTGCGCCAGCGTGAGGCGCTCATGCGCATCGCCTCCGTCATGGAATGAAAAAAGCGGCCCCCCGGGGAGGGCCGCCTTGCAGCAGAGGCTTCTTGGCCTTGGCGCTTATTCCACCTTGGCCTTGGCGCGCAGTTCTTCCTGGAACTGCTGCATCTTGCGCTGTTGCAGCTCTTGCACGATCTGGGGCTTGACGTCCTCCACGCTGGGTAGCTGGGCGTCGCGGACGTCGTCCACGCGGATGATGTGCCAGCCAAACTGGCTCTTCACCGGCTCGGCGGCCAGTTCGTTCTTGCCCAGCTTGATCATGGCTTCGGTGAATTCAGGCACGTAGCTGGCGGGGTTGGCCCAGCCCAGATCGCCGCCCTGAGCGCCAGAACCGGGGTCCTTGGACTCTTTCTTGGCCACATCGGCAAACTTCTTCTTGCCGGACTTGATGTCGGCCAGCAGCGCCCTGGCCTTGGCTTCGTCCTCCACCAGGATGTGGCTGGCCTTGTACTCCTTGCCGCTGTTGGCTGCGGCAACCCTGTCGTATTCGGCCTGCACTTCGGCATCGGTGATGGGGTTGTTCTTCTCGAAGTCCAGGAACAGCTCGCGGATCAGCAGGGTCTGGCGCGCGATGTCCAGGTTGTTCTTGAAGTTGGCGCTGCGCTCCAGGCCACGGCGCTGGGCTTCCTGGGCGAAGACTTCACGCATGATGACTTCTTCGCGCAGCTGGCTTTCCATTTCGGCGGGCAACGCCTGGCCACTGCGCTCTTCAATTTGTTGCTTGAGTATGTTCAAGCGCTCCATGGGAACGGGCTTGCCGTTCACCACAGCAGCGTTCTGTGCCGAAGCACCCAGGGCGGCGGTGCCCAAAATGGTGGCGGCCACGATGTTGGCCAAAAGCTTTTTTTGCATGGGTAGAAAGTGTGAAAGGAAAAGGGAGGGGAGAAAGCAATGCTCAGGCTTCAATGGCCAAGGCGTGCAGGCCCTGGGAAAAGAACGGGCGCAGGCAATCATACACAAGGCGGTGTCGCGCCACCTTGTTCTGGCCGGCAAATGCGGCGCAGTCGATACGCACGCGAAAGTGCGTGCCAAACCCCGTGCCGTTGGCGCCGGCATGGCCTTCGTGCTGGTAGCTTTCGTCGATCACTTCCAGCACCGTCGGGGCCAGGCGCTCGCGCAGGGCGGCTTCCAGGGCCGCAGCGGTGACGGGGAAGGGGGGCGTTGGATGACTCATGGTGTTCAGGGTTTGCGGACTTGTTCCTGGGCGGCGGGCTCTTGCAGATAGCGGCTCATGTACGCTGCCTGGCCCAGCACGAACAGCAGCATCAGCCCTAGGCCGCCAAACATCTTGAAGTTGACCCAGGTGTCGGTGTCGAACTGGTAGGCCACCCACAGGTTGAGGGCGCCCATGGCCGAAAAAAAGCCGATCCAGGCCCAGTTCAGGGTGCGCCAGACATGCTCGGGCAGTTGCAGTTGCGCACCCATGAGTTTCTGGATGAAGTTCTTCCTCAGCACCACCTGGCCGACGAACAGCACGCCGCCCATCAGCCAGTACAGCACGCTGGGCTTCCACTTGATGAAGCTTTCGTTCTGCGCCAGCAGAGTGGCTCCGCCAAACAGCACGATGACGCCCAGACTGACCCACTGCATGGGTTCGACCTTGCCCAGCTTCCAGCGTAGGTAGGCAATCTGCACCACGGTGGCCACGATGGCCACGGCGGTGGCCGGGTAGATGCCCCACAGCTTGAAAGCGGCAAAGAACAGGGCAATGGGGAAAAAATCGATCAACAGTTTCATGGGGATGCCGTGGTACGTACAGCAGGGGTGGAAGATGGGCCATCCATCCGGTAGGCGCGGGCTGGGGAAAGGTCAGGCGTCGGCGGCGGAGAATTCCAGCGCGGCCGAGTTCATGCAGTAGCGCAGGCCGGTCGGTGCCGGACCATCGGGAAAGACGTGGCCCAGATGGGCGCCGCACTGGCTGCACAGCGTCTCGACCCGCACCATGCCGTGGCTGTGGTCGGCCACCTCGGTGATGGCGCCGGGCAGGGCCCGGTAAAAGCTGGGCCAGCCGCAGCCAGCGTCGAATTTGGTTTCGGATTCAAACAGCTGGGCACCGCAGCAGATGCAGTGGTATTGGCCATTGGCCCAGTGCTGCTCGTATCTGCCGGTGAACGGGCGCTCGGTGGCTGCCTGGCGGGTGACGGCAAAGGCCGCAGGCTCTGCCCCCTTGGCTTGCAGCAGGGCCTGCCATTGCTCGGCCGTCTTCTGAATGGGAAATTGCATGGAGGGTATGGGGCAGCGCGTGAGGAAAAGGTTCCCATCCTGCGGCGCCGCTGCTGTCCGATGGGAATGCAGTGTGCGCCGCGCCGGTTGTGGCTGGTGGCTTATGCCGCCGCAGCGCGCTCGGCCGCTTCCATGGTGTTGACCAGCAGCATGGTGATGGTCATGGGGCCCACGCCACCGGGCACGGGAGTGATGTAGCCAGCGACTTCCTTGCAGCCTTCGTAGTCCACATCGCCACACAGCTTGCCGGCATCATCGCGGTTCATGCCCACGTCGATCACCACGGCGCCGGGCTTGACCATGTCGGCGGTGAGTACATTGCGCTTGCCCACTGCGGCCACCACGATGTCGGCCTGGCGCGTCATGGCACCCAGATCGGCGGTGCCGCTGTGGCAGATGGTGACGGTGGCGTTCGCAGCCAGCAGCATCATGGCCATGGGCTTGCCGACGATGTTGGAGCGGCCGATCACCACGGCGTGCTTGCCACGCAGGTCCTTCATGCCGATGGATTCGAGCATCTTCATGCAGCCGTAGGGTGTGCAGGCCTTGAAGCCGACTTCACCCACCATCAGCGCGCCGGCGCTGGCCACATGGAAGCCATCCACGTCCTTGGTGGGGGAGATGGTCTCGATGACCTTGTGGTCGTCAATGTGTTTGGGCAGGGGCAGCTGCACCAGGATGCCGTGGATGCTGGGATCGTTGTTCAGCGCTTCCACGCGGGCCAGCAGCTCGGCTTCGGTCATCGAGGCATCGTACTTTTCCAGCACGGAGTGGAAGCCCACATCCTCACAGGCCTTGACCTTGTTGCGCACGTACACCTGCGAAGCCTGGTTGTCACCGACCAGGATCACTGCCAGACCAGGCTTGGTGCCTTTGGCAGTCAGTGCTGCTGCACGTTGTGCAACTTCGGAACGCAGTTGTGCGGAGAGGGCTTTGCCGTCGATGATGTGGGCAGTCATGGTGGGTGTGAAAGGGTGTGTGGAAGGGATAAAAGGCGCTCAGGCGCCGATCTTGCCGGTGGGGCCCAGGGCAACCTTGAGCAGGTCGGCCACGGTGTTGGCCCCCATTTTTTCCATGATGTTGGCGCGGTGGGCTTCCACCGTCTTGATGCTGATGCCCAGGTCGTCGGCAATCTGCTTGTTCAGTCGGCCTGCGACGATGCGTTCAAGCACCTGCGTTTCGCGGCCGGTGAGCTTGGACAGCAGCGCCTCGCGGGTGGCGGCCTGCTGCTGATCGGCGTACGAAGTACGCGCGCGCTCCAGCATGCGCTCGACCACGGTGACCAAGGCATTTTCATCAAAGGGCTTCTGGATGAAGTCCAGCGCGCCTTTCTTCATGGTTTCCACCGCCATGGGCACGTCGCCATGGCCGGTGATGAACACGATGGGAAGAGGTGAGTTGCGCTCCAGCAGCTTGTCTTGCAGTTCCAGGCCGCTCATACCGTTCATGCGGATGTCGGCGATCAGGCAGGCCACCTCGCGGGGGTCGTAACGTGCCAGAAATGCCTCGGCAGACTCGAAGCAGCGCACGCGGTAATCCTTGCCTTCCAAGAGCCATTGCAAGGAGTCGCGCACAGCCTCATCGTCATCCACTACGTAAACAGTACCTTTTTTGGGCGTCATACTCATGCAGTCTCCTCGGGTTTGATGGAATCGGTAGGGGGCTGTGCATCGTCTGCGCTGGCGTGGCTGGCAAGCGGAATCCAGAAGGAAAAACAGCAGCCCGTTACTTCCGAACCATTGTAGAGGTTCTGCGCCTGTAGTCGGCCGCTGTGCGACTCGATGATGCTGCGGCACAGATTCAGTCCCATGCCCATGCCTTCGCTTTTGGTGCTGAAAAACGCCTCGAACAGTCGCTCCAGAACTTCCGCCGGCAGGCCGGGGCCGGTGTCCTGAATGGCAAACTCCACGCCCTGGCGGCCTTCCAGCGTCTTGGGGCGCACCAGCAGCTCCACGCTGCGCTGACCCTCGGGGCGTCCCCCCATGTCGATGGCTTCGGCGGCGTTCTTCATTAGGTTGACCAGCACCTGCTCGATCAGGATCGAGTCGGCCATCACCGGCGGCAGGCGCGCGGCGATGTGGTGCGTCAGGCGCACGTTGCGGCGGCGCAGCTCGATGTTGGCCAGCTCCATGGCCTCGGCCACCATGTCGTCCACATGGGCCGGGGCGCGGTTGGGTTCGCTGCGCTTCACGAAGGAGCGGATGTGCTGAATGATCTGCCCCGCACGCTGCGCCTGATGTGCGGTCTTTTCCAGGGCAAAGCGCATCTGGCTTTCCGTGAGGCTGCCACTTTCCAGGCGCGAGAGCATGCCATTGCAGTAATTGCTGATGGCAGTGAGCGGTTGGTTGAGCTCATGGGCCACGCTGGAGGCCATCTCCCCCATGGTGATCAGGCGGCTGGCGGTCTGGGCGCGTTCGGCCTGCTGGGCGGCCTGTTCTTCTGCCAGGTGGCGTGCAGTGATGTCGGTGGCAATCACCATCTGCGCCAGGCGCCCGTCCACCCAGGTGAGGTAGCGCGAGCGCACCTCCAGCCATTTGTCGTGTTCGGGCAGATAGATTTCGGCGTTCTTGTTGCGCGCGCTGCTGCTGCGCTCGCTGCTGAGGTTGGGGGTGGTGCTGCGCGCCTTGACGATGCCGGCCTGCTGCAACAGGTGCAGATGCCCGTCCGTCTGCGCGCCGAACCACTGGCGGTAGAGCTTGTTGGCAAACAGCAGCTCGGCGCTGCCCAGGGGCGCGACGGAGACCGAGGCGTCCAGCGCCTCCAGCACCACGGTGAAGCGCTCGTGCGAGGCCGCCAGCTGCTCGCGGATGCGATTGGGCTCGGTGATGTCCGTCATGGAAGACATCCAGCCCGTATGCTGGCCGTGGGCATCGATCAGTGGCGAGACATACATGCGCGCATCGAAGTAACTGCCGTTCTTGCGCTGCACCCGTACCTGAAAGCCGCCGGGGGCCGTCTTGCCGCTGAGCTCATCCTCCAGGTGGCGCATCAGCTTTTCGTGGTCGCTCTGGGGCCAGTAGGGGTAGGGCGGCATCTGGCCGACCAGCTCCTGCTCGCTCCAGCCCGTCATCTGGCAGAACGCTGCGTTGACGTAGGTGATGCGCCCCTGCAAGTCCAGGGCGCGCATGCCGGTGAGGATGGAGTTTTCCATGGCTCGGCGGAAGTTGGTTTCGGCCACCAGCGCCTGCTGGGTGCGCAGGCGCTTGCGCGTGTGGCGCCAGGTGCCCAGCAGCAACCATGCCGTCAGCACACTCAGCGAGGCCACCAGCCAGAACAGGCCATTGCCCACCAGGCCGGGGGAGGTGCCATAGGACACGGCAGACATCACCAGCCCATCGCCCACCGGCATGATCGGGGTGGCATAGCTGCTGAACTGTTGCAGTGGTGCCCACGGCAGGGCAAAGCGCTGCTTGGGTGGGGTGGCCACCGGGCTGGACAGCGTCTGGCCCTGGGCATCCTGCAAGGTGATGGTGTAGCGCGAAAGCACCTCCGAAGGGGTGGCATAGCGCAACAGGTTGTCCACGGAAAACTCCACCAGCACCGCGCCGCCCAGCTTTTCCTCCACTGTCACGACGGGCACCAGCAGTTGCAGCATGGGCGGTGGCTGGTTGGGCACCAGCAGTGGCTGTACGTACAGGCTTTGCAGGCGCTGGCGCACCTGCTCCAGCAGGTCTGTCGTGGGCCCCTGGGGCAGGGGGTGGCCGACGGAATGCAGCTGCTCGGCAGGTACCGAAGGCGCGCTGTGGCGGGACAGCACCAGCCCTTGCGCATTCAGCCAGCTGATGGACTGCACCTCCGGGTACTGGTCCACCAGCACGCTGGCGCGGATGGCAAATTCCTCTTCAAAACCGGCCTGCTCGGCCGCAGGCGTTGCGGCGATGTCGCGTGCCAGACGCAGCACCTGCTCCTGGCGCTCCAGCAGGCGCAGCCGCATCTGCTGCTGGGCGTAATCGACGGCGCGCACCAGCGAATCCTGCTCGCGCGCGTGCTCCTCGGCGCGCAAGTACCAGAACGATGCGGCAATGGCAAGCAGAAACAGGGCCACGGCCACCAGGGGCGCCCAGGTGGCAAGACGGTCCTGGCGGGAGGGCGAAAGACTGCGCCACCACGAGCGCCACCAGCGGGTGGGCGGCTCCAGGGAAAAGGGGTTGGTCGGAGCCAGGTCGCTATGGCGGTGAATATCGGGCTTGGACATATCCGCAGTGTAGGGGGAATGGCAAGGGCGCTGCCGGCACGGAAAATGTGCGGTTGCAATATTTTTTCATATTACAAAAACAAGAAGCATGATTTGAAATTTGAAAAAAATATGCGAAACTGCGCGCTGAAGAACCCATCCACCACTGCGCTGCGTTACCGTGATTGTCTGGATTGCTCCCGCTGCGGGACCAGGCATAACGCAAGCATTCAGTCTGTTGGCGCATGTCGGTGGCGCTGGGGACTGAACCCTGTTGTAACAGCACCGCCTCTTGATCAGGAGACATCCTCATGACTACACCCCCCAACTCTGCTGCGTCCTCCTCCCTGCTGGACCCTCAGGAAACGCGCGAATGGATGGATGCGCTGTCCGCGGTGATTGACCGCGAAGGCGCAGAGTACGCCCACCAGCTGATCGAGGAGATGCTGGAGCATGCGCGCCAAAACAGCATCGACCTGCCTTTCTCGGCCAACACCGGCTACGTCAACACCATCGAGCCCGCGCAGGAAGCCCGCTGCCCCGGCAACATCCACATTGAAAAGCGCCTGCGCGCCTTCATGCGCTGGAACGCCATGGCCATGGTGGTGCGCGCCAACCGCCACAACCCCGAGGACGGTGGCGACCTGGGCGGTCACATTGGCTCGTTCGCGTCCATGGCTTCCTTGTGGGGCGCAGGCTTCAACCACTTCTGGCACGCCGAAAGCGAAAACCACGGCGGCGACTGCATCTACTTCCAGGGCCACAGCGCCCCCGGCATCTACGCCCGCGCCTATCTGGAAGGTCGCATCACCGAAGAGCAGCTGGAAAACTTCCGCCAGGAAGTCGATGGCAAGGGCCTGTCCAGCTACCCCCACCCCAAGCTGATGCCCGGCTTCTGGCAGTTCCCCACCGTCTCCATGGGCCTGGGCCCGATGATGGCCATCTACCAGGCGCGCTTCCTCAAGTACCTGCACGCCCGTGGCATTGCCAACACGGAAAACCGCAAGGTCTGGGTGTTCCTGGGCGACGGTGAAATGGACGAACCCGAAAGCAAGGGTGCCATCAGCCTGGCTGCACGCGAGAACCTGGACAACCTGATCTTCGTCATCAACTGCAACCTGCAACGCCTGGACGGTCCGGTGCGCGGCAACGGCAAGATCATCCAGGAACTGGAAGGCGACTTCCGTGGCGCTGGCTGGCGCGTCATCAAACTGTTGTGGGGCAAGGGCTGGGACGATCTGCTGGCCCGCGACAAGAGCGGCAAGCTGCGCCAGCTGATGATGGAAACCCTGGACGGCGACTACCAGACCTTCCGCGCCATGGACGGCGCTTACATCCGCAAGCACTTCTTCGGCAAGTACCCCGAAACCCTCAAGCTGGTCGAGCACCTGACCGACGAGGACATCTGGGAGCTGCGCCGTGGCGGCCACGATCCGGAAAAGGTCTATGCCGCCTTCCACGCCGCCTACCACAACGACAGCGGCGAGCCCACCGTGCTGCTGGTCAAGACCGTCAAGGGCTATGGCATGGGCAAGGCCGGTGAAGCCAAGAACACCGTGCACCAGACCAAGAAGCTCTCGGACGAAGACATCCGCTACATCCGCGATCGCTTCAACATCCCGATCCCCGACAGCGAGCTGGACAAGCTTCCCTACTACAAGCCCGCCGACGACACGCCCGAGATGCAGTACCTGCACGAGCGCCGCAAGGCCCTGGGCGGCTACCTGCCCAAGCGCCGCACGCACAGCGACGAAAGCTTCACCGTGCCGCCGCTGGAAACCTTCAAGGCCATCCTGGAGCCCACTGCCGAAGGCCGCGAAATCTCCACCACCCAGGCCTACGTGCGCTTTTTGACGCAGCTGCTGCGCGACAAGGCACTGGGTCCACGCGTGGTGCCCATCCTGGTGGATGAGGCGCGCACCTTTGGCATGGAAGGCCTGTTCCGCCAGATCGGCATCTACAACCCCAAGGGCCAACTCTACACCCCTGTCGATCGTGAACAGGTCATGTACTACAAGGAAGACAAGGCCGGTCAGATCCTGCAGGAAGGCATCAACGAAGCGGGCGGCATGTGCTCGTGGATTGCGGCGGCCACGTCGTACTCCACCAACAACCGCATCATGATCCCGTTCTACGTGTACTACTCGATGTTCGGCTTCCAGCGCTTTGGCGACCTGGCCTGGGCAGCGGGCGACATGCAGGCACGCGGCTTCATCCTGGGGGGCACCTCGGGGCGCACCACCTTGAACGGCGAAGGCCTGCAGCACGAAGACGGCCACAGCCACATGTATGCGGCCACCATCCCCAACTGCATCAGTTACGACCCCAGCTTCGCGCACGAAGTGGCCGTGATCATGCAGGACGGCCTGCGCCGCATGGTGCAGAACCAGGAAAACGTCTTCTACTACATCACCCTGCTCAACGAGAACTACGCCATGCCCGGCCTGCAGCCCGGCACCGAGCAACAAATCCTCAAGGGCATGTACCTGCTCAAGGCTGGTCAGAAAGTGCCGCAAAGCGGTCTGCGCGTGCAGCTGCTGGGCTCGGGCTCCATCCTGCGCGAGTCGCTCTTTGCCCAGGAAATCCTGGAAAAAGACTGGCAGATCGGCGCCGATGTGTGGAGCTGCCCCAGCTTTACCGAACTGGCCCGCGACGGTCAGGACGTCGAGCGCTGGAACCTGCTGCACCCGCTGGAAGCACCGCGCACCCCGTTCGTGACCCAGCAGCTGGCCGGCTACAGCGGCCCGGTGGTGGCCTCGACCGACTACGTCAAGGCCTTTGCCGAGCAGATCCGCCCCTACATCCCCAAGGGCCGCAGCTACAAGGTGCTGGGCACCGACGGCTTTGGCCGCTCGGACTTCCGCAGCAAGCTGCGCGAGCACTTCGAGGTCAACCGCCACTACATCGTCGTCGCTGCCCTCAAGTCCCTGGCCGATGAAGGCAAGCTGCCCGTCACCAAGGTGGCCGAGGCCATCGCCAAGTACGGCATCAAGACCGACAAGATCAACCCCTTGCACGCCTGATTGGAGAGACAAGCATGGCACTCGTAGAAATCAAAGTACCGGACATTGGCGACTTCGACAACGTGGGCGTGATCGAAGTGTTGGTCAAGGTGGGCGACACCATCAAGGTCGAGCAATCGCTCATCACCGTGGAAAGCGACAAGGCCTCCATGGAAATCCCCTCCAGCCAGGCTGGCGTGGTGCGTGAGCTCAAGGTCGCCCTGGGCGACAAGATCAGCGAAGGCAGCACCATCCTGCTGCTGGAAACCGCCGATGCTGCACAAACTGAAGCTGTCAGCGCACCTGCTGCGCCGGTTGCAGAGCAAAAAGCCCCTGAAGTGCAGGCGGTACCAGCGGCTGCAGCTCCTGTAGCTGTAGCAAGCGCTGCTGCAAGCACCATCGACCTGGTGGTGCCCGACATTGGCGACTTCCAGGACGTGGCCGTCATCGAACTGCTGGTCAAGGTGGGCGACACGGTTACCGAAGAGCAATCGCTCTTTACCGTCGAGTCCGACAAGGCCTCCATGGAAATCCCGTCGCCCGCCGCAGGCACCATCACCGCCCTGACGCTCAAGCTGGGCGACAAGGTCAACGCCGGCGACGTGGTCGGCCAGATGACCGTGCAGGGCGCAGCCGCCGTCCCGGCTGCGGCACCTGTTGCTGCAGCGCCTGCTCCTGCTTCGGTAGCAGCTCCCGCAGCTACACCAGCACCTGTGGCACAAGATGCCGCTCCAGTCCCCGCCGCTGCTGCGCCTACAGCTACGGCAGCTGTAGCAGCCGCACCCGCGCACAACCCCACCGTGCCGCCCAGCGGCCAGCTGCCGCATGCCAGCCCCTCGGTGCGCAAGTTTGCGCGTGAGCTGGGTGTGCCCCTGAACGAAGTGCGCGGCACGGGCCGCAAGGGCCGCATCACCCAGGAAGACGTGATGGCCTTCACCAAGTCCGTCATGGCCGGCGCCGTGCAGACCCTGGCCCAGCAGGCCGTGGCCGCCAAGGCTGCACCGGCAGCGGGCGGTGGCGCAGGTCTGGACCTGCTGCCCTGGCCCAAGGTGGACTTTGCCAAGTTCGGCGCCGTCGAGCGCAAGGAGCTGTCGCGCATCAAGAAGATCAGCGGCGCCAACCTGCACCGCAACTGGGTGATGATCCCCCACGTCACCAACAACGACGTGGCCGACATCACCGAGCTGGAGGAATTCCGCCTGCAGATCAACGCCGAGCAGGCCAAGGCCAAGAGCGATGTGAAGGTCACCATGCTGGCCTTCGTCATCAAGGCCGTGGTCGCTGCGCTGAAGAAGTTCCCAGAGTTCAACGCCAGCCTGGATGGCGACACCCTGGTCTATAAGCAGTACTACCACATCGGCTTTGCGGCAGATACGCCCAATGGCCTGGTGGTGCCTGTGCTCAAGGATGCGGACAAGAAGGGCATCCTGCAGATCAGCCAGGAAATGTCGGACCTCGCCAGGAAGGCGCGCGACGGCAAGCTGGGTGCGGCCGACATGCAGGGCGGCTGCTTCTCGATCTCGTCGCTGGGCGGCATCGGTGGCACGCACTTCACGCCCATCATCAACGCGCCTGAAGTGGCCATCCTGGGCCTGTCGCGCTCGTCCAGGCAGCCCGTCTGGAACGAGGACAAGGAAAAGTTCGTGCCGCGCCTGGTGCTGCCGCTGTCCCTGTCCTACGACCACCGCGTCATCGACGGCGCTGCCGCCGCCCGCTTTAACGCCTACCTGGGCGCGCTGCTGGCCGACTACCGCCGCATCCTGCTGTAAGAAAGGTCTGCAACATGGCAACCATTGATATCCAAGTGCCCGACATTGGCGACTTTGCCGACGTCGGCGTCATCGAAATCCTGGTGCAGCCCGGTGAGCGCGTGGAGGTGGAACAGTCCCTGATCACCGTGGAAAGCGACAAAGCCTCCATGGAAATCCCCTCCAGCCACGCTGGCGTGCTCAAGGAATTGAAAGTTCAGCTGGGCGACAAGGTCAGCAAGGGCAGCATCATCGCCACGCTGGAAGTGGAGGGCGCTGGCGCTTCGGCACCGGCTGCTGCTCCTCAAACCGAAGCTGCCAGCGCAAGCCCTGCAACGGTTTCAGAGTCAAAAGCTGCACAAACCCAAGTCCCGGCAGCGGCTGCAGCTCCCGCACCTGTAGCAAGCAGCTACAGCGGCAACGCCGATCTGGACTGCGACGTGCTGGTGCTCGGCGGTGGCCCCGGCGGCTACTCCGCTGCCTTCCGCGCTGCCGACCTGGGCTTGAAAGTCGTCCTCGTCGAGCGCTACGCCACCCTGGGCGGTGTGTGCCTGAACGTCGGCTGCATCCCCTCCAAGGCGCTGCTGCACGTCGCTGCCGTGATGGACGAGGTCAAGCACCTGGAAGTGGCTGGCGTCAAGTTTGGCGCGCCTGAGGTCAGCATCGACCAGCTGCGCGCGCACAAGGAAAAGGTCATCGGCAAGCTGACCGGTGGCCTCGCCCAGATGGCCAAGATGCGCAAGGTGACCATCGTGCGCGGCGTGGGCAAGTTTGTGGGTTCGCACCACATGGAAGTGCAGGAAACCACGGGCGACGGCAAGGAACAGGCAGGCACCAAGAAGGTCGTGCAGTTCAAGAACGCCATCATTGCCGCAGGCTCCGAGGCCGTGCATCTGCCATTCCTGCCCAAGGACGAGCGCATTGTCGATTCCACCGGCGCGCTGGCGCTGAAGTCGGTTCCCAAGCGCATGCTGATTCTGGGCGGCGGCATCATCGGCCTGGAAATGGGTACGGTCTATTCCACACTGGGCGCACGCCTGGACGTGGTCGAAATGATGGACGGCCTGATGCAAGGCGCGGACCGCGATCTGGTCAAGGTCTGGCAAAAGATGAACGCCCACCGCTTTGACAACATCATGGTCAACACCAAGACTGTGGCCGCCGAAGCAACGCCCGAAGGCATCAAGGTGAGCTTCGAGCCTGCCAAGGACGGCGTCCAAGTGCCAGAACCCCAGACTTACGACCTGGTCTTGCAAGCCGTGGGCCGCACGCCCAATGGCAAGAAGATCGGCGCGGAAGCCGCTGGCGTGGCCGTGACCGACCGTGGCTTTATCAACGTCGATATCCAGATGCGCACCAACGTGCCGCACATCTTTGCCATTGGCGACATCGTGGGCCAGCCCATGCTGGCGCACAAGGCGGTGCATGAAGCGCACGTGGCCGCAGAAGTTATCGCCGGTGAACTGCAGGGCAACAAGGAACTGGCATCCGCCGCGTTCAACGCCCGCGTGATTCCATCGGTGGCCTACACCGACCCCGAAGTGGCATGGGTGGGCCTGACCGAAGACCAGGCCAAGGCGCAAGGCATCAAGGTCAAGAAGGGCCTGTTCCCCTGGGCCGCCTCCGGCCGCGCCATCGCCAACGGCCGCGACGAAGGCTTTACCAAGCTGCTGTTTGACGAGGAAACCCACCGCATCCTGGGCGGCGGCATCGTCGGCACGCACGCCGGCGACATGATTGGCGAGATCGCACTCGCCATCGAAATGGGCGCAGACAGCGTGGATATCGGCAAGACCATCCACCCCCACCCCACGCTGGGCGAAAGCATCGGCATGGCAGCGGAAGTGGCGCATGGGTCTTGTACCGATGTGCCGCCGGCTCGTCGTTAAGGCGAACGACGCAACGCTTGGGGTTCTGAGCGTTTGCAGCAAAAAGGCAACCTTTGGGTTGCCTTTTTATTTAACAAATCCGCCGCCAGTGGCCGCGCTACCAGTTATGCCGTGGTAGGCATAGGCGCTGGCGATGTGGCGGATGTCTAGGGCGTGTGGCTATTTAATAAAAAAACATAGCTGTCAGTGCTTGCTGTATAAGCCTTAGAAGCACTTTTTACTCAAAAAGAGCAAACGCCGCCTGCATACGCCGCTGCTCCGCACCGCCAATGCAAATCTGGTTGGCTACTCTGCGCCATTGGCTTGCAGCCTCCAGCACTTCTTCCAAGATGAGATTCGCGTGCGCTTGCGTCAGCCGGTAATAGGCATGGGTGGCAAAGGCGGCGCTGAGCGCACCTTCGGTGTCGGCATAGGGCGCGCCGACATTCAGTGCGTGTTCGCGTTGGGCGGTGTTGGGGTTGACGTCAAATGCAGGAGCCAGTCGCCAGCCACTGCCTTGCCAGAGAAAGCCGTGGTTGCGCAGGTGGTCGTCGCGGTTGGCAATGCTGATGTTGAACAGCAGGCGGCGAAACAGCTGGGCCAGGTCGCTGTCAATATGGCCGCGTGCGCCAGCATGCGGTGGATATGGGGCAAAGCGTGTACCGTCCCATCAGCGCGCCGCAGTTGCTGGATGAACTGCTGGACGTGGTGATCGCCAAGGCCAACGCCATTGCCGACCCGTTTGAGCAGGCGTTTTTCATGATGGTGCATCTGCCGTACCTGCAGCCGTTTGCCGATATCAACAAGCGCACCTCGAGGCTGGCGGCCAATGCGCCGCTGTTTCGCGCCAATCTGTGTCCGCTGACCTTTGTGGATGTGCCCGCCGACGGCTACGCGCAGGCCATGCTGGGCATTTACGAAATGGGCCGTGTGGAGCTGCTGCGCGACCTGTTTATCTGGGCCTATGAGCGCAGCACGCAGGAATATGTGGCCATCCGCCAGCAGCTGGCCGAGCCGGACCCGCTGCGCCTGCAGCACCGCAGCCTGATCAAGGACTGCGTGCGTGCCGTGGTGCTGCAGCCCGATGGTGATGCGCAAACCGTGCTGGACACCGCCTTGCCCTCCGACCTGCCCGAAGCCGAACGCCAGGCCCTGCGCGAGCTGATCCTGGACGAACTGCGCCGCCTGCACGATGGCGTGCTGGTGCGCTATGGCCTGCGGCCCAGCCAGCTGAAGGCGTGGAAGGCTGCGCAGGGTTTATAGTTTTGATAGCTGCTGGCGCTTGCTGGATAAGCCTTAGAGCCATATTTAATGCTAATGCGATGACGCCAAGTGCTCACCACCCGGGTGGTACATCAGCTTGGTAAAAAAGTTCGCAATCAAGTTGGCGAAAAATTTGGAAAAATTTCCATAAAAATATTTAAAAACAATTGCCTATGCGTGAGATAGACTTGGCGGATGACTGCGCTATACAACTCGCCTCATCAGTTTGAACCCTTGCTGCCATCGGATCTCAAGCAGGAGGCATTGCTCTCCAAAGCCGGTGACCTGGTGCGTGCCGCCACGGCCTTGACTGGCAAGCGTGTGCCGCCTGAATTGCATGTGCTGCTGCGCAGCATGAATTCCTACTACACCAACCGCATTGAAGGCCAGCACACGCGCCCGCATGAGATTGAGCAGGCGTTGCGCAAAGACTTTTCGGCCAACAAAGAACTGGCGGCCAAACAGCGTTTGGCAGTGGCGCACATTGAGGCAGAGGCTGCGCTGGAGCAGCGTTATGCAGGTGAAGCGGCAGTCGCGACGCTCTATAGCCAGCAGGCCGTGCAGGATGTGCATCGCGAGCTATTTGGTCGTCTGCCGGAGCAAGACTGGGAAGTGAATGAGGGCCAGGTCGTGGTGCCCGGCCAGTTGCGCGAACGTGAGGTAAGTGTGGGGCAGCACATTGCGCCTGCAGCGGCGCATGTGCCGGAGTTTTTGGCACGCTGGGCGCAGCGCTATGGCAGTGTGCGCAGGGGCGAGGCGGCCTTGGTGGCAATGGCCTGTGCCCATCACCGTTTGGGCTGGATTCACCCATTTCCCGATGGTAATGGCCGTGTGATGCGACTGCATACGCATTTGGTGCTGCACGCTTTGGGGCTGACCAATGGGCTGTGGTCGCCCTTGCGTGGCTTTGCGCGCAGCCAGGAGCGCTATTACCTGTTGCTGGCCGAGGCAGACAACACCCGCCGTGGCGACTTGGATGGGCGCGGCAACCTCAGTGAGCAAGCCCTGGTGGCGTGGGCCGACTATGTGCTGGACATTTGCCTGGACCAGGTGCAGTTCATGCAGCGGATGCTGGACTTTGATGCCATCAAGCAGCGCATTGAGGCAGCTTTGGTGGTGGAGGCTACGGTGCGCAAATCTGGCGTACGGCCAGAGAGCTTGCGCGCCTTGCACTATCTATTTCTGAGCGGTGAAGAACTGTCGCGGGGCGAATTCAAATCCATGCTGGGTTTGAGTGACCGCTTGGCGACCGATGCGCTGGGGGCTTTGGTCAAGCGTGGCTATCTGCGCAGTGACAGCCCGCAGGGCAAGGTGCGCTTTGGGCTGCCGCAGCATGCGCTGCAGTTTTTGTTTCCCAGGCTGTGGCCCGAAGCGGAGGCTGATGTTGCTATCTAAAAAACGAGCAACTTACGCTTGCTAGATAAGCCTTAGAGGCATATTTGGTGTAAATGCTGACGTGCAATGCCAGCACACGTCCAAAAGAATCCAGCCATGGACAAACGATTCACCCCACTCAGCCCCCCGAACAACTCATGGCGCGCAAGCAAGCCATTGAGGATGTGCTGGCGCACCCCGAGTGGACGCTGCAGCAATCGGTGCTGCATCTCAAGCGCAGCATGCGGCTGACCAGTGCTGAAATGGCCAAGATGGCTGGCATCAGCCAAAAAACGCTGCTGGATATTGAACAGGGCCGCAGCATGGGCACGGTGCAAACGCTCAACAAGATTTTGGGTTTGTTGGGTCTCAAGCTGGGCGTGGTGTCCAAGCGGGCCAGATCCACGCAGGTCTGACGTTGGACAAAGAACGCACGCAGGCGCGCTATGGCCTGCGACCAGCTGGCTCAAGGCTTGGCCGGATGTGCAGGAGGTGCTTTAGTTTTGATAGCTGCTAGCGCTTTCTGGATAAGGGGTGGATGCATTTTTTATGCTTTAAACCATCCTGAAAATGCCAGCCCTGCGGCTGCCAGGGGAGCATGCGGCCCTTTTCCCAGTGGGGTCTTGCCTGGACGGTGATGGGTTCGGTGTCTCTGTACTTTCCAGGACGACGATGGGCTCGGTGTCTCTGTACTTTCCGCCCAGGGCGGCGCTGACACTGGGTTGGCGTCTGAAGTTCTGACGTGGTTTGCAATCGTTTTGAATGTGGCACGCGTTGCGACTAGAGCGGTTGTGCAGGTTGTGTGAGAATCTGGACTTGCAGTGGAAGTGTTATTCTTCGACACAGCTATTGCAAATGCTGCATAAACGATTTGATTTAAGTCATACTTTATTAAGATAGTTGTGCGCAGTTTGATAGGTATATCTAGAATATACGAATGCACAGATGCACAGATAGATATTGGAAGGTGCAAGCGTTTTATGGCTGTTTTGCAGTGGATACCAGACCTGGATACTGGAATTGAAGAGATTGATATTCAACACCGTCGGATTGTGGAATATATCAACCGTCTCTACGAGTTGCGTCAGTCCCCCGACCGGAAGGCCGTGGCCGATGTCATTGAAGAAACTGTCGATTACACCCTGTCTCATTTTGCCTTTGAGGAGGCCATGATTGAAGAGGCTGGGTATATGTTTTCTGCACCGCATAAGCGTGTGCATGATTTGTTTGTGCGCCGTGTTGCTGAAATAAAATCCCGTTTTGAATTGGGTGAGGATGTTGCTGACGAATTGCATGGCATGCTTTCGCGTTGGTTGTTCAACCATATTCGCAACGAAGACCGGGGTTATGTGGATACTGTGAAGGCCTATCAGCGCATGGCAAACAAGGGCAATAAGGATTCGGCCCAGCAGGTAAAGGAACAAATCCTGCAGGAGCTGGAAAGCAAGCAAAAACGCAAGGGCTTTTTTGCGCGGCTGTTTTCTTGAAGATGGCGTGGGTGCAGCAGCGCTGTGGCTCGCTGCACAACTGCCCCGGCTTGGGGCAGGGGAGGCGGGCGCCGTAGGCACGCTGATCCACCAGGCTCTATCGCGGCTTGATGCGGGCAGGGTGCGCCTGGACGGTGGTGGGGACAAAGGGTTTACCCTTGGTGCTGTATCCAATCGTCGTAAGCTGTGTGTACATGTTAAGTGGTAGATCGCGGCGCCCCGTTGTGCAGCGCTTGGCCGCTGAGTTGCCGTTTTGCGTCGCCAGTAGCCTGCAGGGGGTTGCTTGATTGTCTTGCCCTGATACCTGTTGCACCTGGCTGTGCGCTGCGCGCGCCGCTGGCTTGCGAGTGCCAGAAGTTTCTTCCCTCCCCCACTTATGCTGTCTGTCCACTCAACGTTCGCGTTGATTGCTCCTGTCTTTCTTTTTCTGCTTGGCGTGGCCTAGTTGGGGGTGTGGGGGTTCTGGCGCAGGCAGGCGCCGTTGCTTGGTCAGGGCGTTGCCTTTGTGGCGGCCAGCATGGGCATGCTGGTGCAGATCCTGGGCTGGAAAGAGCCGTTTTGGAGCCGTGTGCTGGCGTTTTCCAGCTGCTATGTGCTGGCGGCTGCGGCAATGGCGGTGGCCTTGGCACTGCGGTTGCAGGTGCGCACGCGCTGGCCTTGGTTGCTGTGCCTGGGGGTGCTGTTGCTGGCAGTGCAGTTGTGGTTTGCGCTGATACATCCCAGTTTGCTGGTACGTGTGTATGCACTCAGTCTGGGGTGCATGGCGCTGCTGGCGGTGCCGCTGCTGCAATGGCCGCAGATGCGGCTGCGCAATCGCTTTGATAACGCCCTGTGCTGGGTGTGTGTGGCGATGGTGGTGGTCAACGTGGTGCGTACGTTGCTGCAGTTGCCCTTGGATCCGGGGCATGTCTATGTCTATGCGGTGGGTGAATTCATCGAGACATTTTTCTGGTTCCTGCTTTATGTCCTGCTCATGGTGGCATGCGCGTGCGCTGCAGGCTGTCTGCTGGCTGCGGTGGTGCACGATGAGCTGGTGCTGCTGGCCAGCGAGCGCAGCCAGGACCCGTTGACCCAACTACGCAATCGCCGGGGCTTTGCAGAATGCACGACGCGCCTGTTCAGGCAGCTGCAGCGCCGGCGCCCCTCTGGTCCACAGACTTGCGCATTGCTGTTGTGTGACATTGACCATTTCAAGCAGATCAATGACCGCTGGGGGCATGCCGTGGGCGATGAGGTTCTGGTGCACATCGCCCAGGTGCTGCAGGCCCATGGCAGCGGTGACGATGTGCTGGCGCGTGTCGGCGGCGAGGAGGCTGCCATCGCTGACGCGTGCGCAGGCGCAAGATCGGGCGCAGCGCTTGTGCGATGCGGTGGCGGCCATGCAACTGGCGCAACTGGAGGGGCGGCAGATTACTGTCAGCATTGGGGTGGCCATGCTGGCGTGCCCCAGCGCACAGGCCCTGCAGGCGGCGATGCAGAGCGCCGACAAGTGCCTGTATGCGGCCAAGCGTGGCGGGCGCAACCAGGTGGTGGACGATGGGCAGTTGCTCCCCGATATGCCGCCATCTGCCATGCCTGCCGTGCCCAAGGCGTGCCTGAGCGCCTGAGGCGTGCTGGTGTCTGCGTTGCAGGCTCGAGGCAATGCAGAAAACCGCAGGCATGGGTTGGTGGCAGGCAAAAAACAGCCACCTGGGTGGCTGTCAATGCTGCGGGCAGGTGCTGAGAGCCGTCAACACAGCCCGGCAAATGGTGTGTTCGCAGGGGCTTACTTGGGTGCCATGCGGATGGCACCATCCAGGCGGATGACTTCGCCGTTGAGCATGTCGTTTTCAAAGATGTGGCGCACCAGCTTGGCAAAGTCTTCGGGGCGGCCCAGGCGGCTGGGGAAGGGGACGTTGGCGGCCAGGGCGTCCTGCACTTCCTGGGGCATGCCAAACAGCATGGGGGTGCCGAAGATGCCGGGGGCGATGGTCATGTTGCGGATGCCGTTGCGTGCCAGGTCGCGGGCGATGGGCAGGGTCATGCCGACGATGCCGCCCTTGGAGGCAGCGTAGGCGGCCTGGCCGATCTGCCCATCGTAGGCGGCCACGCTGGCGGTGGAGATCAGGACGCCGCGCTCGCCGGTGGCTTCGGGCTCGTTCTTGCACATGGCGTCGGCGGCCAGGCGCAGCATGTTGAAGGTGCCAATCAGGTTGATGTTGATGGTCTTGCTGAAGTTGGCCAGGCTGTGCGGGCCGCTTTTGCCGACGATCTTTTCTGCGGGGGCAACGCCGGCACAGTTGACCAGGCCCATCAGCTTGCCCAGGGAGACGGCCTTGGCCACGACGGCCTGACCATCGGCTTCGTTGGTGACGTCGCAGCGCACGAAGGCGCCGCCGATGTCCTGGGCCACGGCCTGGCCTTTTTCTTCCTGCATGTCGGCAATGACCACGGTGCCGCCGGCTGCTGCCAGCATGCGCGCTGCGCCTTCGCCCAGGCCGGATGCGCCGCCGGTGACGATGAATACCTTGCCTTGAATGTCCATGTGTGTTGCTCCTTGGATTCCCGTTGACGTAAACGTTAATTATCAAGGGAAGCGCGGCAAACACCCATCCGCAGGAATACTAGGGTGTGCTCTGGGGCGATGGCAGAGGATAGGGGGAGAAATGCCGCGCAGAAAAACGCGGGCAAAAAAAAGCCCAGTACGGGACTGGGCTTGAAAGGATCCAGAAACTGAGTTTCGAGAGGATCCAAGGAGACAACTGGAAACTTGCAACAACAAGTTGATGGGGACGGATTATAGGGTAAACCCTTTGTTCTGTCTTTCCCCTATGCCCGACTGGGTTTTTCCCGGTGGGGCGTTGTGCTCTTACTTCTTGGAGGAAGTGGAAGCAGGAGCGGTGGCAGTGGTGACAGCCTTGATGTTGGCTTCAGCCATGTCCGAGGCTTGCTTGACGGCCTTTTGCACGGTCTCGAAAGCGTTGTTGGCAGCAGAGACAGCGCTCTTGACCAGAGCTACGGCAGACTCGGAGCCGGCGGGAGCGTTCTTGGCAGTGGCTTCCACCAGGTTGTTGAAGGTTTGCTGGTATTGCTGAGCCTTCTCTTCCAGGGCCTTTTGCAGCTCGGCGCTGGTGCTGCTGGCGATGTTGAAGACGTGGCGGTTGTAGGCAGCGGCCTTCTCAGCCAGGGGCTGGAAGTAGGCGGTCTGCAGGTTCACCAGCTCTTGCACGTCCTTGGCGCTGGCCAGGGCCTGGCTGTGGGCGGCGGCCTCGTTCAGGGCAGCGCGCGAGGCGTTCACGTTCAGCTCGATGAGCTTTTCCACGCCTTCGAAGGCCTTGGTGGTCAGGCCAAAGATGGCGTCGATGTTGGCTTTGTGGGCGTTCAGAACTTGTTCGGGGGTCAGTGCCATGGTGTGCTCCTAGTGGGGGGTGAAGGATAGGTGCTGCAACGCATGGTCAAGAGGCTATGTTGCAGTGCAGCATGGATCGTATTGTAGCGACCTTTGTCGTAAATACAAGTTTTTTTGTTGCGTTGCAATAAGTCCAATGCGTGCGGTGCAGCCAATAGGGGAAATCACTGCTGCTCAGCTGCCCACCGGTCTGATGGTTTGTCTTCTGGCAGGGGTGTGCCGGGCCCTATACACTCCCGCGTTTATTTGGGCTGGCTGCGGCTTTGGTGCGCAGTTGGGTGCTATAAAAACCAAGCAAGAACGGAAGCAAAGGAGATTTGTTTTGCCCAAGAAGTTCCACACCATGACCGGTGTCGCGTGCCTGGCCTTGTGGCCGGGGCTGGCAAGTGCGGCTGCCATTGATGGTGCCAGTCTGTCGATGCTTTGGGGCGTGCCATTTGCCGGGGTGCTGTTGTCGATTGCCTTGCTGCCTTTGCTGGCGCCGGTGGTGTGGCACCACCATTTCGGCAAGATCACGGCTGCCTGGGCGTTGGCGTTTCTGGTGCCGTTTGCTGTCGTGTTCGGCATGGAGGCCGCTTTTGTCAACTTCGTGCACGCGCTGCTGGCCGAGTACCTGCCGTTCGTGATCCTGCTCACGGCCCTGTTCGTGGTGGCTGGTGGCATCTACATTCGCGGCAGTTTGCAGGGCACGCCGTTGCTCAACACCGGGATTCTGGCCATTGGGGCGGTGCTGGCCAGTTTCATGGGCACCACGGGGGCGTCGATGCTGCTGATTCGGCCGCTGTTGCGCGCCAATGTGCAGCGTTCACGCATGGCGCATATTGTGGTGTTCTTCATCTTCGTTGTCTCCAACGCCGGGGGCTCGCTGACGCCGCTGGGCGATCCGCCGCTGTTTCTGGGCTTTTTGAAGGGGGTGCCTTTCAACTGGACGCTGCTGCACATCTGGCCTGAGACGCTGTTTCTGGTGCTGATCCTGCTGGCGCTGTTCTTTGTGCTGGACACCTGGATGCTGCGCAATGAGGGCGCATCCCTGCGTCCGCACCCGCAGCCCGACAGCCACGAGCGCCTGGGCTTTGACGGCAAGTTCAACTTTGTGCTGCTGGGCGTCGTCGTCGGCCTGGTGCTGATGAGCGGGGTCTGGAAGAGCGACGTGGTGTTTGACATTGCCGGCACCGAAGTGGGCCTGCCCGGCCTGGTGCGCGATCTGGGCCTGATTGCCGTGACGGTGATTTCCCTGCTTACCACCGCGCGCCGTGTGCATGAGGCCAACCAGTTCAGCTGGGACCCGATGTTCGAGGTGGCCAAGCTGTTTGCCGGCATCTTTTTGACCATCATCCCGGTGATTGCCATGCTCAAGGCCGGCACCGAAGGGCCGTTTGCCAGCATCGTGCGCGCGGTGACGCGCGCCGATGGCTCGCCCGATCCGGCCATGTATTTCTGGGCCACGGGGGCGTTGTCCTCCTTCCTGGACAACGCGCCGACCTATCTGGTGTTCTTCAATACCGCCGGGGGAGATGTGGCGCAACTGACCACCAGCATGGCCACCACGCTGGCCGCCATTTCCGCCGGTGCCGTGTTCATGGGGGCCAATACCTACATTGGCAACGCGCCCAACATGATGGTCAAGGCCATTGCCGAGGACCGTGGCGTGCGCATGCCCAGCTTCTTTGGCTACATGCTGTGGTCCAGCGGGATTCTGATTCCGCTGTTTGTGGTCATGACCTTCATCTTCTTCCGTTAAGACAAGGGGGCGCGAGCATGAACCGTCCGCGCATTCTGGTGGCGCGCGCCATCCCGGAAAAGGTGTTGCACTTCCTGCAGCAGCATGCCGAGGTGCGCGACAACCAGCAGCACGATGTTTCCTGGGATCAGGAAACCCTGATCGCCCAGTTGCAAGGCATGGATGGCCTGCTGGCCACGGGCACGCAGCGCATTGATGCCGCCCTGCTGGCTGCCTGCCCGCAGCTCAAGGTGGTGGCGAACATGACGGTGGGCTTCAACAACCTGGATGTGCAGGCCTTGAGCGCCGCCGGTGTGCAGGGCACCAACGCACCCGATGTGCTCACGGAAACCACCGCCGATTTTGGCTTTGCCCTGCTGATGGCCACGGCGCGGCGTATCACCGAGAGCGAGCACTACCTGCGTGCCGGGCTGTGGCGCCAGTGGCGCTACGACATGTTCGTTGGCGCGGAGGTGCACAGCAGCACGCTGGGCATCATCGGTATGGGGCGCATTGGCCAGGCCATTGCCCGGCGTGCGGCGCTGGGTTTTGGCATGCGCGTGCTGTACCACAACCGCTCGCGGCTGGCGCCGCAGGTGGAGGCGGCCTGCCAGGCGCAGTACGTGGACAAGGCCACGCTGTTGCAGCAGGCCGACCACGTCATGCTGGTGCTGCCCTACACGCCCGAGAACCACTACGCCATCGGCGCGGCCGAGCTGGCGCTGATGCGGCCTACGGCCACGCTGATCAATATTGCGCGCGGCGGTATCGTGGACGATGCGGCCCTGGCGCAGGCGTTGCAGGCCGGGCGCATTGCGGCTGCAGGCCTGGATGTGTTTGAGGGCGAGCCGCAGGTGCATCCCGATCTTTTGGCCTGCCGCAACGTGGTGCTCACACCGCACATTGCCAGCGCCACAGTGGCCACACGCCATGCAATGGCACAGCTGGCTGCCGATAATCTGCTGGCGGTGCTGGGTGGCAAGGCGCCGCTCACCCCTGTCAATACCCCTGACCCGGCAGCCCGGGCGCAACGCTGGTCCCTGGCCTGACCGCTCTCTGGTGGCTTCAATAAAAATAGCTGCTTGCGCAAGCTGCATAAGGGTTTTTCTTACAAAGATGCTGAAAACCCTTTGTTTTAGGGCGCAAGCAGCTATTTTTTTATGGTCTTGAACTATCTTTCTGACGACATTCACCGGGCGGATGTGTGCTGCTGTCCGGCGGTGGCCGCACGTCTGCTGTCGCCTTGGTCTCATGGTGGGGGCGCACTGTGACACTGGGCGAACTACCGCGCCTGATTGCGGCGCAAATCAGCATCCATGCCTGCATGACGGGGCTGCGCATGGCCACGCCGTTGCTGGCCTTGAGCCAGGGGCACAGCCCTGCCTCGGTGGGCGTGTTGCTGGCGTTGTTTGCCTTGACGCAGGTGTTCTTGGCCCTGCCTGCGGGGCGTTATGCCGATCGGCATGGTCTCAAGCGTCCCGTGGCGTTCAGCGTGGGATCGGCCTGTCTGGGCGCTGGCCTGGCGATGGTGTTTCCGGTGTTTCCCGTACTGTGTGCTTCCGCCTTGCTCAGTGGTGCGGCCGCAGGTACGGCCCTGATTGCCTTGCAGCGCCATGTGGGCCGCAGCGCGCACGATCAGGTGCAGCTGCGCAAGGTGTTCAGCTGGCTGGCGCTGGGGCCGGCAATTTCCAACTTTGTCGGCCCGTTCGTTGCTGGTCTGCTGATTGACCATGCTGGTGGGCAGGCGGGTAGCGAGCTGGGCTTTCGGGTGGCGTTTGCCCTGCTGGCACTGCTGCCGCTGGCTGCGTGGTGGTGGGTGCGCACGGTGCAGGAGCTGCCACCGGCACAGGTGCCAGCCGGTCAGCGCGCGGGCACGGCCTGGGATTTGTTGCAGGATCAGGCATTCCGGCGTCTGCTGCTGATGAACTGGGCGCTGTCCTCATGCTGGGATGTGCATACCTTTGTGGTGCCCATCCTGGGGCATGAGCGCGGCCTGTCGGCCTCGGTGATCGGCAGCATTCTGGGCGGCTTTGCCATTGCCGCCATGGTGGTGCGGCTGCTGCTGCCGCTGTTGGCGCAGCATTTGCGTGAGTGGCTGGTGGTGTTCCTGGCGATGCTCAGCGCCTGTGTGCTGTTCATGGCCTATCCGCTGATGCCCGGGCCGTGGACGATGGGTGCCTGCTCGGTGCTGCTGGGGCTGGTGCTGGGTTCGGTGCAGCCGATGGTGATGAGCATGATTCACCAGCTCACGCCCGAGCATCGCCACGGTCAGGCGCTGGGGTTGCGCATGATGGCGATCAATGCCTCCAGCGTGATGATGCCCATGATTTTTGGCAGCCTGGGTGCTGCGCTGGGCATCTCCGCGCTGTTCTGGGGTGTGGGTGTGCTGGTGGGCGGGGCATCGCGCCTGCCGTGGTTGCTGGGGCGCGATAGCTTTTCCGAGCGCAGGCAGCCGGGCGATTAGGCGGCTGCGTCCTGGCCGTTGAGCCGGTAGAACTGCCGGATGTGCTGCCAGGCCTCCTGCGGCGTGTCGGCGTACTGGAAGAGGGACAGGTCTTCCGGGCTGATCATGCCTTCCTCGACCAGCATCTCGAAGTTGAACAGGCGCTTCCAGAAGGAGGTGCCATAGAGCACGATGGGCACGGGCTTGATCTTGGTGGTCTGCACCAGGGTGAGCACTTCAAACAACTCGTCCATGGTGCCAAACCCGCCGGGGAAGGCGACCAGCGCCTTGGCGCGCATCAGAAAGTGCATCTTGCGCAAGGCAAAGTAGTGGAACTTGAAGTTGAGGCCGGGGCTGATATAGGGGTTGCTCCGCTGTTCGTGCGGCAGCAGGATGTTCAGGCCAATGTTCGGGGCCTCAGCCTCGTAAGCCCCACGGTTGGCTGCTTCCATGATGCCGGGGCCGCCGCCGGTGCAGATATAGACACGACGTTCAACGGGCTGGCGGCAGCTGTATTCGGCCACCAGCTTGGCAAAGCGGCGTGCGTCTTCGTAGTACTGCGCATTGCGCATGGCACGTCGTGCTTGGGCGATGGCCTGGGCATCGCCGCTTTCTTCGGCATTGCGCAGCTGTTGGGCGGCGGCCTCGGCATCGGCAGTGCGAGCGCTGCCGAACACCACGACGGTGTGGTGGATGCCGCGCGCGTCCTGATCCATGTCGGGCTTGAGCAGCTCCAGCTGGAAGCGGATGCCACGGGCCTCGCGGCGGGACATGAATTCGGGGTCGGCAAAGGCCAGGCGGTAGGAGTCGGGCTCTGTGGGGTCCTGCACCAGCCCGCGTGTGGCCTCGGGCCCCTGCAACGGGGCCAGGTCTTCGATCAGGGAACGTTCGTAGAGGGGGGGGGGAGGCATGAATGCTTTCCAGATATGCAAAAAATGGAGCTTAAACCAAGTGCAGGCCAAGCGCCTGATGCTATGAATACAGAATAAATACTGCTGGTGTTACGGGGTGCCACGCTGTAGCCAGCTCTGGGCGTGTTGCCAGCCAGCTGCGGTCAGCAGCAGCGATGCCACGATGTGGGCACCGGCCCACAGCAGTGCCATGCCCCAGCGCTGGGCTTGCAGCAGGGCAAAGACCTCGGCGCTGTAGCTGGAGAAGGTGGTCAGTGCGCCCAGAAAGCCCGTGACCAGCAGGAGGCGCCAGACGGGATCAAGCTGCGGGTGGGCGTGCAGCCAGGCCAGGATGAAGCCAATCAGGTAACCGCCCAGGGCGTTGGCCGCCAGTGTGCCCCAGGGCAGTTGCCCCGGAGTGCTGAGCCATAGCCCCAGCTGCCAGCGCAGCAGGGCGCCCACACACGCCCCCAGGCAGATGACAAGCGCGTGCAGCATGGCGGGTTCGGTCCGGACGTTGCTCAGCGGGTTTCGGGCTCTGCCGGTGCAGCCTGGCGCACGTTGGAGACGGTGCTGCTGATGCTGGGCGGCACTGGCTCACCACGGCGGCGGTCGCGAAACAGGGCTGCGCGCATCAGGAAGATGGTGGAAATGGGCACGGTGACGGCCACGAAGACCGCCAGCAGCAGCGCGTGCAGGGCCGGGCTGTGGCCGCTGACCGAGTAGAACACCAGGGTGGCCCACATGATGAGCCAGCAGCCCATGGTGGCGATGATGGCTGGGGTGTGCACGCGCTCGTAGTAGGTTTTCAGATGCATCAGGCCCCAGGAGCCGAGCAGGGCCACCAGGGCCCCCAGCACGGTCAGGATGGCAATCAGCCACTGTGCCCACAGAGGGAATTCGTCCAGACTCATTCAATGATCTCCCCGCGCAGCAGGAACTTGGCCATGGCGGTGGTGCTGACGCAGCCAAACAGGGCAATGAGCAGTGCCACCTCGAAATACACGGTGGAGTTGTAGCGCATGCCCAGCACCAGCACCAGCAGCATGCCATTGAGGTACATGCAGTCCAGCGCCAGGACGCGATCCGGTGCGCCGGGGCCGCGCAGCAGGCGCAGCAGCGTCAGAAACATGGCCAGCGCCAGCAAAAAGGTAGCCAGCGTGAGGGCCCAGCTCAAAGGATTCATTCAAAAATCTCCATCAAAGGGCGCTCGTAGTGGGTCTTGACGTACTGGGCGATTTTTTCCGGATCGTCCACCTCCAGCACGTGCAGCATGAGCATGCTGCGGTCGCGCGAGATCTCGGCCCACGCCGTACCGGGGGTGATGCACACGATCATGGCCAGCACGGCCAGGCCGTTGGGGTCGCGCAGTTGCAGCGGGATATAGACAAAGTTGGCAGCATGGCGGCGCCGATGGGGAAACAGCAGAAAGCGCACCACGTTCCAGTTGGAGACGGTGGTGTCGTGCATCACACGGGCAGCCAGCTTGAGGGCGGCGCCCGGACGGCGCACCCGCACCGGCAAGGGACGCAGGCCCCGTGTGAGCAGCGGGATCAGCAAGCCCAGCAGCGCGCCCAGCAGGATGTGTCCCAGGGCAATGCTGTGGTTGAGCAGCAGCCACAACGCGCACAGCGATGCCGAGAGCAAGGGGGCGGGAAGCAAGCGGTGCATCATGGCAGCTCCTGTGGTGTTGCCTCAGGTGCGGCAACCGGCATTGTTCCCAGCACAGACTGGATGTAGCCCTGCGGTTGCAGTAGCGCCGAGGCTGTGGCGGTGGTGTAGCGCATGGCGTCCTGCGCCTGCACGGTCAGGGCAATGCACAGCCCCATGAGCGCGGCGATGGGCACGCCCTCGGCCAGGCGGATTTCCGGATTGCTGCGCTCGTGGCTGGCCCAGAAGAGGCGGATGCCCGCACGTGTGAGGGCGATCAGCGCCAGCAGGCCGCTGCCGATCATCAGCGCCAGCAGGCCCCAGCCAGCGGCAGGCATGGCCGGCTGGTGGTCTGTTCCCAGGCCCAGCGGGTTGAGCAGTGCCGTCAGCATGGCGAACTTGCCAAGGAAGCCTGACAGCGGCGGCAGCCCGGCAACGACCAGGGTGCACAGCAGAAAGGCCAGGCCCAGGAACACGGTGGCAGCAGGGATGGGGCGACCGATCAGGGCCTGCTCGTTTTCATCGAGGTTGATGTGCTGGGCGGGGATGAGCTCCGCGCTGAGGAAGGGGGCCTGCTCGTCGTCCCAGTCGGCAAAGCTGGAGCCATCGTTGCGCCAGCGGTCGATGGCGTCGGCCAGCAGGAACAAGATTGCTACGGCCAGAGTGGAGCTGGGCAGGTAGTACAGCAACCCGGCGGTCAGGGTGATCTGACCAAAGCCGGTGGCAGCCAGCAGCGTGCCCGAGGACAGGATGGCTGCGTATCCGGCCAGATGGGTCAGGCGGGTGGCTGCCAGCATGCCCACGCTGCCAAAGACCATGGTCACCATGCCTCCGGCAATCAGCCATTGGGCACCAAACTGCGCCGAGGCGCCGGCCTCGCTGGAGAACATCAGCGTCCACAGCCGCAGCACGGAGTAGATGCCCACCTTGGTCATGAGGGCAAACAGCGCACCCACCGGGGCGGTGGCAGCGCTGTAGCCGGGCACCAGCCAGAAATTCAGTGGCCAGACGGCGGACTTGATGAGGAAGGCCATGGCCAGCAGGCCGGCAGCTGCGTGCAGCAGGCCCTGGTCGGCGGCGGAGACCTGAGGAATGAGGCGGGCCATGTCGGCCATGTTCAGTGTGCCGGTCAGGCCATAGAGCATGGAGACACCCAGCAGGAACAATGAGGAGGCGGCCAGGTTGATGGCGATGTAGTGCATGCCCGCCTGCACGCGCAGCCGTCCTGAACCATGCAGCAACAGGCCGTAGGAGGCTGCCAGCATGATTTCGAAGAACACGAACAGGTTGAACAGGTCGGCCGTCAGGAAGGCGCCGCTCAGGCCCATGAGCTGGAACTGAAACAGCGGATGAAAGTGCACCCCAGCCTTGTGCCAGCGGGCAATGGCAAAGATGCAACTGGCCAGTGCCACGCAGCTGGCCAGCAGCAGCAGCATGGCGCTGAGGCGATCGAGCACCAGGGCGATGCCAAATGGGGCAGACCAGTTGCTCACCAGATAGACGCTCATGGCCTGGGTCTGACTGTCGCTCCAGGCAAACAGGGCGATGGCAATCACCAGTCCCAGGCTGGTGGAGGCAACGTTGAGCACCACCTTGGTGCGCTGGTGCTCTTCGTTCAGCAGGAGCATGAGCGCCGCCGTCAGCATGGGCAGCACGATGGGGGCCAGCAGAAGGTGCGGCATCCAGGCGTTGGCAAGGTGCAGCAAGGCGCTCATGGCATCTCCTGCGCGTCACGGGCCTTGATGCCATCGACGTGGTCGGTGCCGGCCATGCCGCGGGAGGCCAGCAGCACCACCAGGAACAGGGCGGTCATGGCAAAGCCAATGACGATGGCTGTCAGTACCAGGGCCTGCGGCAGTGGGTCGGCGTAGTGCAGCAGGTCCTGCGGCAGACCTGAGTGCAGGACGGGCTCCTTGGCGATGGCCAGGCCACGACGCCCCATGCTGAAGATGAAGAGGTTCACCGCATAGGAAAGCAGCGACAGGCCGACGATGACCTGAAAGGTGCGCGGGCGCAGCAGCAGCCAGACGCCCGAGCCGGTGAGCACGCCTATGGCAATGGCCAATACGGTTTCCATTACAGCTTCCCTCCTTCTTTTTGATTGGCTTGTTCGAGGCGCAGGGCTTCCTCCAGTGCGCGGGCGTGGTAGCGGTGTGCGCGCACCGACTGGTGGGCCAGTGCGGTCAGGATGAGCAGGGTCGAGCCCACCACCAGAGCGAATACGCCGATGTCAAAGAAAGTGGCACTGGCCAGGTGCAGCTCGCCCAGCAGGGGCAGGTGCCAGTGGAAACTGTGGCTGGTCAGGAAGGGGTAGCCGACCACCAGGGAGCCCAACCCGGTGGCAAGGGCGAACAGCAGGCCCATGCCGATCCAGCGGCGTGGGAAGAGAGGCATGTGCGCTTCCACCCATTGCGTGCCAGAGACGATGTACTGCAGCAGCAGGGCCACGGCAAACACCAGCCCGGCGACGAAGCCGCCGCCTGGTTCGTTGTGGCCGCGCATGAAGATGAAGGCGGCAACCATGGTGGCAAAGGGCAGCAGCAGGCGCACCAGCACGGCAGGAACCATCAGGTAGCCAATGGCGGTGTCGTGGGCGTTGCGTGGGTTGAGCAGGTCGGTCTGCAGGTCGCCGGCGAGGAAGCGTTGCTGCTCGGGCAGGTCCATCGTCTCCCGTGCCGGGCGGAAGCGGCGCAGCAGGGCATAGATGGTGAGGGCCACGACGCCAAGGACGACGATTTCACCGAAGGTGTCGAAGCCGCGGAAATCGACCAGGATCACATTGACCACGTTGGTGCCGCCGCCTTCGCTGAGGGCGCGCTCCAGGAAATAGGTGGACGTGCTGTCATCAAAGGGACGGCTCATCATGGCAAAGGCCAGCCAGGCCACGCCGCACCCGGCGGCCAGTGCAATGAGCAGATCGCGCAGGCGCCGCCGCCGGGCGCTGCTTTGCAGCTTCTGTGAGGAGGGGCCCAGGTGCTGTTCGCGCCTGGGCAGCCAGCGCAGGCCCAGCAGCAGCAGGATGGTGGTGACGATCTCCACCACCAGCTGGGTCAGGGCCAGGTCGGGGGCCGAGAACCACAGGAAGGTCAGGCAGGTGGCCAGGCCAGCCCCTCCCATCATGATCAGGGCGGCCATACGGTGGAACTTCGCCTTCCAGGCTGCGCCCAGCGCGCACAGGCAACCCACCAGCCACAGCAGGGCAAATGCCGGATTCAAGGGCAGGTTGCTGCGTGAGCCCAGTTGCACGCTACCCAGCAGCAAGGGCAGGGCCGCAGCCAGCAGGGACAGCAGGATCAGCCACAGCATCTGCCATTGCAACTGCTGGGTGTTCAGCAGGCGGCGCGCGTTGCGTGCCAACAGGCTCAGGCGTGCCAGCAGGTTTTCAAAGCTGCGCTTGCCATTCAGGCGGTGCAGCACGGGGGGGCGAGAGCCCAGCACTTCGCGTGCGCGCAGCCAGCGCAGTCCGGCAAACAGGGCGATGCCGCCAATCAGGGCGATCACGCTCATGATGAGTGGGGTGTTGATGCCGTGCCAGATGGCCAGGTTGACCGGAGGCATCTCTCCACCTACAACCGGGGCGGCAGCGGTCTGCAGGATGGCCCCAACGGTCCAGGCCGGGAAGATGCCGACCACCAGACAGATCAATACCAGCAGCTCCACCGGCACGCGCATCCAGTGGGGGGGCTCATGCGGGGTGCGAGGCAGGTCATCGGCCTTGGGGCCGAAGAACACATCCACCGTGAACCGCAGGGAGTAGGCAACGCTGAACATGCCGGCCAGGGTGGCAGCCAGCGGCAGGGCAATGCGTACCCAGGGGGCAGCATCCAGGAAGACGGTTTCCGCGAAAAACATCTCCTTGGAGAGAAAACCATTCAGCAGCGGCACCCCTGCCATGGCGGCACTGGCCACGCAGGCCAGCGTGGCGGTAATGGGCATGGAGTAGCGCAGGCCGGAGAGGCGGGTGATGTCGCGCGTGCCGCTTTCATGGTCCAGAATGCCCGCTGCCATGAAGAGCGAGGCCTTGAAGGTGGCGTGGTTGATGATGTGGAACACCGCCGCCACGGCGGCCAGCGGGCTGTTCAGCCCCAGCAGCAGGGTGATCAGCCCCAGGTGGGAGATGGTGGAATAGGCCAGCAGGCCCTTCAGGTCGTTCTGGAACAGCGCCAGGTAGCCGCCCAGCAGCAAGGTGGCAGCCCCCGCACAGCTGACCAGCCAGAACCATTCATCGGTGCCACTCAGGATGGGCCACAGGCGCGCCATCAGGAAGACACCTGCCTTGACCATGGTGGCCGAGTGCAGGTAGCTGGAGACGGGGGTGGGTGCTGCCATGGCGTGGGGCAGCCAGAAGTGGAAGGGAAACTGTGCACTCTTGCTCAGGGTGCCCAGCAGGACCAGCAGCAGCATGGGCGTGTAAAGCGCATGCGAACGGACGGCATCTCCTGCGTTCAGCAGTACATCCAGGTCGTAACTGCCGACAATGTGCCCCAGGATGAGCACGCCTGCCAGCAGGCAGAGTCCGCCGGTGCCTGTGACGGTCAGGGCCATGCGTGCCCCGCGCCGGGCATCCTGGCGGTGGTGCCAGTAGCCGATGAGCAGGAAGGAGAACAGGCTGGTCAGTTCCCAGAAGAACACCAGCTGGATGATGTTGCCGGAGAGCACCACTCCCGACATGGCACCCATGAACGCCAGCAGGAAGGAAAAGAAACGTGGCACCGGGTCGGCCGGCGACATGTAGTAGCGCGCATACAGCACCACCAGGGAGCCGATGCCCAGCACCAGCATGCTGAACATCCAGGCAAAGCCGTCCATGCGCACGACGAAGTTGAGCCCCAGGGCCGGCAGCCATGCGACCTCCTCGCGCAATACCCCCCCATTGGCCACTTCGGGGAACAGCAAGGCCGCTTGTATGGTGCAGGCCAAGGCGATGATGCCCGCCAGAGTGGATTCCGTATTGCGGGCATTGGCCGGTAACACGGCAGCGAGCAGGCTGCCAACAAAAGGCAGGATGATCAGCGAAATTAGGGGCATGGAGAGAGAAGTTGGAAGCTTGCCGGTGTCGGCAGCGCAGCAAATCGGCCAAGTTTAGGGGCAAAAAAAGCCCGCTGGCGACGGGCTTGGCAGATTGCAGGAAAAAAGTGGCGTTTTTTTGTGTTTTGCCAGCTTTTACGGCTGCATGAGGCTATTTGCTGCTCTCTTTTTTGCCGGCTTTGGCAAGCTCGGCTTCCTGTTTTTTGTAGGGCTTTCCGTCCACGGTCAGGCCACCCTGGGAAAACTTGTCGGCATTGGCCTTGCCCACGCCCTTGACCCGCGTGATGAAGTCGTCCCAGCTCTTGAAATTACCCGCCTTGCGTGCTTCCACAATGTGGCCCGCAAGAACGGGACCAATGCCCTTGACCTGTACCAGCTCGGCCTCACTGGCCTTGTTGGCATCCACGGCAGCCCAGGTCAGGCTGGCAAACAACAGGGTGCATACGGCTAACAGTCTTTTCAGCATCGAAGTCTCCTGATTGGTCAGAAAGTGGTGGCAGCCCCATGCTGCCGACCGGATGCTAATATCCCCGTGATTTCAAAAGGTTAGATGTATTGCCTAGCTAGCCAGGGCCGGTGAATCGTGATAGCGTCCCACGGGGCTGGGAACGGCCTGCATGCAGGCAGTACGGGGTGACCTGATGCCGAAGAGGGGGAGGGTTATTGGCGCACTTCGTTGACGAGGGACTGGAAGTCGTCAACATCCTCAAAGCTGCGGTACACGCTGGCAAAGCGGATGTACGCCACCTTGTCCAGCTGGTGCAGCTCCTGCATCACCATTTCGCCGATACGGCTGGAGGGAAGCTCGCGCACGCCAGCAGACAGGATCTGCTCCTCCAGGTGCTCGATGGCGGCATCAATGGCCGCCGCAGACACGGAACGCTTGCGCAGCGCCAGTGCCAGCGAGGCCTTCAATTTGTTGCGGTTGTACTCCGTACGGCGCCCATCCTTCTTCACCACCATGGGGAAGTTCACGTCCGGGCGCTCGTACGTCGTAAAGCGTTTGGCGCAGGCGCTGCACTGGCGGCGCCTGCGGGTGAAGCTGCCATCCTCGGCCACACGGGTCTCGACGACCTGGGTTTCGCTGTGGCTGCAGAAGGGGCACTTCATGGGACTACAGCTTACTTGTAGACAGGGAAGCGGGCGGTCAGCTTGGCCACTTCCTCACGCACGCGGGCCAGTGTGGCTTCGTCCTCGGGGTTCTCCAGCACATCGGCCACCAGGTTGGCGGTGATGCGGGCTTCTTCTTCCTTGAAGCCGCGGGTGGTCATGGCAGGTGTGCCCACGCGGATACCGCTGGTCACGAACGGCTTCTCGGGGTCGTTGGGGATGGCGTTCTTGTTGATGGTGATGTGTGCCTTGCCCAGTGCCGCTTCTGCCGCCTTGCCGGTAATGCCCTTGGAGCGCAGGTCCACCAGCATCACGTGGCTTTCGGTGCGGCCGGAGACGATGCGCAGACCGCGTTCGGTCAGCGTGTCGGCCATCACCTTGGCGTTCTTCACGACCTGTTCCTGGTAGGCCTTGAACTCGGGCGACATGGCTTCCTTGAAAGCCACGGCCTTGCCGGCGATCACGTGCATCAGCGGGCCGCCTTGCAGGCCGGGGAAGATGGCGCTGTTGATGGCCTTTTCGTGCTCGGCCTTCATCAGGATCACGCCACCGCGGGGACCGCGCAGGCTCTTGTGGGTGGTGGTGGTCACCACGTCCGCGAAAGGCACGGGGTTGGGGTACACGCCTGCGGCGATCAGGCCGGCGTAGTGGGCCATGTCCACCCACAGGATGGCGCCCACTTCCTTGGCGATCTTGGCGAAACGCTCAAAGTCAATACGCAGGGCGTAGGCAGACGCACCAGCCACGATGATGCGGGGCTTGTGCTCGCGCGCCAGCTTTTCGAGCTGTTCGTAGTCGATCTCTTCCTTGTCGTTCAGGCCGTAAGCGACGGCGTTGAACCACTTGCCGGACATGTTCAGTGCCATGCCGTGGGTCAGGTGACCGCCTTCGGCCAGGCTCATGCCCAGGATGGTGTCGCCGGGCTTGGCAAAGGCCATCAGCACGGCCTGGTTGGCCTGGGAGCCGGAGTTGGGCTGCACGTTGGCAGCTTCGGCGCCAAAGATGGCCTTGATGCGGTCAATGGCCAGCTGCTCCACCACGTCCACATATTCGCAGCCACCGTAGTAGCGCTTGCCGGGGTAGCCTTCGGCGTACTTGTTGGTCAGCTGGGAGCCCTGGGCTTCCATCACGGCGGGCGAGCAGTAGTTCTCGCTCGCGATCAGTTCGATGTGGTCTTGCTGGCGCTGGTTTTCCGCCTGAATGGCAGCAAAGACTTCTGGGTCGACGATCTCGACGGTATTGGTGCGTTGGAACATGAGTTTGGCAGTCCTGTGAACTTGTATTCCCTTGGAAAAGGGCTGCCCAGGCGAACGGCTGAACGCCCCACTCGGGGAGGAGGTAAGGCGGTACGTTTCCCGGTGGTTGAGATTTCCACGTCAGCAAAGGGCGCAGCTTGCCGCTCGGCCCTTGCCTATCGCCAGTCGCGTACTCCGCGATTTTAGCCCACTGTGGGAGGGGGGTGGCCTTCGGGCGCGGCCTAGCCTACGCCGACGGACCGCAGGGGGTCAGAAATTGCCGATGGCCGAAGTATTGGTACTGGGCACATCGGCCAGGGCCACCGCCGACGAGCCGGAGGCAGAGGCCTCCAGATTGGCAGGGGCAGGCAGGGGCTTGGCTGGGGGGGGTAATTTGCCAATCACCTGCAGGATGCGGCGGTGCTCGGCCAGCACCTTGGCGGCATAGCCGCCGTCGGAGGGCATGTTGGCTGCGCCGACGTAGTATTTCAGCCCGCCTTCCACGGAGCCTGCGCGACGGATGTACTCCTTCAGGATGCTGACGCCCACGCGCATGTTGCTGACCGGGTCAAAGGCTGCCAGGTTGCCGCCAAAGTGTTCGTATTTGTCGGTGTGTACGCGAGTCATGACCTGCATCAGCCCTTGGGCACCGACGCTGCTCTGGGCAAAGGGATTGAAGCGCGACTCGATGGCCACCACGGCTAGGATCAGGGCAGGATCGATCTTGTGGCGCAGTCCCTGCTCGTAGGCTTCCATGACCAGGGCGGCCATCGGTTCGGCGGCCACCTTGTATTTCTTGCTCAACCAGTAGGCGATGGCCGCCTGCTCGCGCGGCAGATCCTGTGGGTTGGCCGCCGTGGTGCGTTCAATGGCATCGGGCTCGGCGTTCAGCGCGGCCATGGCGGTGTTATCTTCCAGGGCTTCCTGGCGTTGCAGGAGCCAGGCGCGCAACTTCTCTTCACCGTCCTCGCGCCAGTCCGGGCGAGCGGTCAGGGTGATGAGGGTCAGTACTACGGCAATGCCCAGCAAGGCCAGGCTGTTGTGGATGATTTCAAGAAAACCTTCTGTAACGTCGGAAAGCACGGAGCGTACAGCGGCTGTGAGGTTTCTTGACGGTGTCATAGCGGTTCCTTTTCTTTCGGTGCACACCGCAGCACCAGGTTGAGGGGCGGCCACGAGGCCAGCCGACGAAACCGGTAGCGATGAGGGTGAACCTGGGATGGGGTGCTGCTTCTTCTCAGGCGCGCCGGGTTCGGGCGCAGTACCTGGAAACAAGGCCATGGAGCAGCGTCAATTTTTCGATACGGGACGCAAAGAAAAGCCCCGAAGGATCAGGGCTGTTGGCGATTCTAGTGGGGTGCAAAATACCCAGTCAATTGTGAATCTTCTCTTCTTAAGATAAAGGAGTTATATGAAGTGGGTCCCGGAACCCTCGGCAGTGGCCGGGTCGGAGGCCCCGGCTGCACCTGCATAACGGCGTACCTGATCCAGTAGCTGCTGCGGCGAATAGGGCTTGGTCAGATAGGCCTGGGCACCCATGTCCAGGGCTTGCTGGCTGACGGGGCCGGCTTCGTGTGCTGTCAGCATGACCACCGAAAGCGCCTGCCACTGCGGCCGGGCACGCAGGCGGCGCAGCAGCTCCAGACCATTCATGCCGGGCATTTCGATGTCCACCAGCAACAGCGCCGGCTCCAGGCCGGCCTGCAACTGCTCCCAGGCGTCCAGGCCATCGGCAGCGGTGGCTACACGCCAGCCGTGGCTGGCTAGCAGGTGCTGGGCCAGGCGGCGCACGCTGACGGAGTCGTCCACCAGCATCACCAGGGGCGCTGGTGGCGCATCTGCATCGGACGGGGATGGCTGAGCGTCGGCCTGTGTTGATGTCGGAGCATCGGCCTTGCCTGCAGCGGAGTGCCGCTGACGCGCTTCGTGGGCTGCAATGACAGGGGCAGGAGCGTACACCGGCACGATTTGTCCGTTGGGCAGCGGGGCAGTGCCCAGCAGGCCGGCAATCGGGGTGCGCAGGCCGACCGGCGGCTGCAGTACGGCCTCATAAGGGGGAAGTAGTTCATCCACCCACACCCCCCAGCGCTGCGTGCTGCTGCGCACCACAACGATCAGGGCGTGCTGATCGATGGGGGTTTCCTGACTGTGGCTGGACTGCTGCCACAGGGCACCGGCCCAGAACAGGGGCAGGGGCCCACGTGCATCCCCCGGCAACATACCCTGGCTCAGGGCGTATTGGGCAGCGGCCAGGGGAATGCGGCGGATGCCTTCGATGCTGTTGCCCGGCAGGGCCACCTGCCAGCTGCCGGCGCGCAGCGCCTGTAGCGTTTCGATGCGTGGCGGAGCCGGCAGGGTGATGCGAACGCTGCATCCTTTGCCACTGCGGCTGCTGATGTGCAGCTGCCCGCCCAGGGCATGGATTTGTGCCTGTATTGCATCCATGCCGATGCCTCGGCCGGCTACCGGCCCCACCTCCTGCGCGGTGGACAGACCGGGGTGCAGGATCAGGGCGGCGGCCTGGGCATCCGTGGGGATGGAGGTATGGCTCCATAGGCCAAGTTCTGCGGCGCGGGCGCCGATGGCTTCCAGGTCCAGCCCAGCACCGTCGTCCTGCAGAAGTAGTACGTGCTGCCCTTCCTGTTCCTGCAGGCGCAGGTGGATGTGCCCTTCGAGCGGCTTGCCTGCTGCAGTGCGTTGCTGCGGCGATTCGATGCCGTGGGCTAGGCAGTTGCGCAGCAGGTGCTCCAGGGCCGGTGCCAGCGCCTGCAGGACGTTGGGCTCCAGCCGGAGGTTGCCGCCCTCCATGGTCAGTTGTGCCGTCTTGTGGCAGTCGTGCGCGGCCAGCTGCACGCACTCCTGCAGACGTGGGGCGATCTGCTCCAGCGGTTGCAGGCGCGCATAGAGCAGGCTGTGTTGCAGCGCGCTGAGGGAGCTGGCCTGATCCGCGAGGCTGCGCGCCGTCTCCTGCTGGTGGTGCCCAAGCTGCTGCTGTACGGTGCCCAGGTCGTCGGCGGCATTCATCAGGTTGCGCAGCAGATCGCCCAGTTCGGCATGCCACTCATACGACGCTTCCATATCGCCGTGCATCATCCAGGCATCGCCCCAGGCGCTGCATTCCTGCACCAGATTGCGCAGGCGCTGCAGGCTCACCTGTGCTTCGTTCAGTGCGGTCTGACTACGCTGGTGGTGCTGCTGGAGGTCGGTCTGTGTGCCCCACAGTGTCTGGGTGTGGCGCTGCAACCGCTCCAGTGGCTGCAGTGCTGCGTGCTGTTGCCTGCGCTGCGGATGGCGTGCGTCCATTTCCTGCTGCAAGGCGTTAAACCCCAGCTGCAGGGTTTGTATGGGTTCAGCCAGCGTCTCGGGGCTGCAGTCGGGGGCAAAGGCCAGGCTTTCCACGGCGTGCACCTGGCTGGCCCAGGCGTGGGCGCCAGCCAGTCGGGCACTGCCCTTGAGCGTGTGCAATGCGCGCAGCAGGGCTGGAGGGCTGCAGCGCTGGGGGGTAGCCTGCCATTCGTTCAGCGCCCTTTCCAACAGGGGCCACTGCGTCTGCATTTCTTCCTCAAGCACGGCAAAGTGCTGCGGGTGCAGTTCATGGACCTGTACCGGGGGAGAAATTTTGGAATCTTTTTCAGTGTTTTGGCTTGCGTGGCCTGCGTCTGCAGCTTCTATTTGTGAAGCGGGTTCTGGTGGGGCATCTGCGCTGGCTGCAGTGTCTGCCATCGGAGCGCTTTCGATTGGCGCCGGCAGTGTACGCAGCCACTCTTCCAGGTCCTGCACGACCTGCGGCTGGGCGCGGCGAACAAAGCCCTGGGCCAACTGCTGCAAAAGGCGCTGAATGTCGGCGCAGCCCTGCAGACAGTGGGTGGGCAGCAGCGGCGGCACCTGAGTGGTGCAGCGCTCCACCACGCGCTGGATCAGGTGGGCCAGGGTGGCGATTTCTGCCCAGCCAGCATCCCAGGCGCAGCGTGTCAGCTGCGCCGCCAAGGCGCCGGCGGTGGTTTCGTCCGTGGCTGCGATCCCGGTGTCGGTCCAGCGCTGAAGTGCAGCGTGCAGTGCCTGGGCGCACCCCTGAGCCTGTTGCAGGGCGCTGGGTTCAGCCTGCACCTGGGGTAGGGCGGCCATGCCCTGCGCCAGCGTAGCCAGGGGTTGAACTTCCACGGCCTCCGGGACAGGCTCAGCCTGTGCCTGTTCGAGTTCAGGTTCAGGTTCGGGTTCGGGTTCGGGTTCGGGTTCGGGTTCAGGTTCAGGTTCAGGTTCAGGTTCAGGTTCAGGTTCAGGTTCAGGTTCGGGTTCGGGCGGTGCCGCATCCAGGCAGGGCAGCAACTGGCAGCTTTGGCAGATGGCGGCGCATATCGCCGCCGTGGATGCTGCAGGGCCGTGCAGTGCGCGGCTGGCCAGGTCGCAGAAAAAGAGCGCTTCGTGCAGCAGCGCTGCGGTGGGCTCCTGCATGCCTTTGAGCTGCTGGCCGTAAAGCATCAGCAGCCGGGCGGCCAGGCGCTTGGCGTACATGTCCGGGGCCAGCAGTCCGTGGGCCTGGGCGTCGAGCCAGCCAGCCAGCAATTGCCACGCACTGCACAAGGCCGGGGTTGGTGCGGTGTGGCTCAGGCCCAGGCACATCTGGCAGAGCTGTTCTGCCAGGGCACGCTCGCCGGTCTTGACCCAGGCCAGCACGGTTTGATCGAGTTGGGCGCGCACGGCATCCGACGGCTCCAGGCTCGGGGCGCGCGTGCTGAGGGCGGTGGGCAGTGCCGCCAGCCTGGCCTGTCCTCTGGGGTGCCAGAGGTCGGCGGGGTGGGCGCTGTCCTTGCCACCCAGACGCACCAGGGCGCGATAGGCATCGAACAGGGTCTGGCTGTCGCTGTCGTGTCCCTGCTCCAGGGCCTGCAGGTATTGCCGCAGGTCCTGGTCGGCCAGGCGCAGCAACGCCAGGGCGCGTGCACCCGGGTCTTCGCCGTCGCTGCTGTGTTCCCCCTGGGGATGGTTGCCAACGTGCTGCTGCACCACCTGCGCCATGGTGGCAATCAGGTGTGCAGGACCGGGCAGTTGCACGCTCTCCAGCGCCTGTCCCATCTGGGCCAGGACATGCTGCGCCTGGATCACGTTGGCCTGGGGATGGGGGGGGAGCAGGCGCTCCACTTCGTGCAGCATGGCCAGCACCGAAGGCAGTACCAGTTGGCGGGGATCGAAAGCGGGCGGATTCAGGTCGGACATGGGGTGGATAAGGACTCAGACAAGTTGCCGCGATCGGCGCTGGTGGCAAATCGTGGCAAAGTGTGACAAAGCGCCCGAGTCTGCATGAAAAATCGGGGGTGCTGAGGCTCGTGCGCCGTTGTGCTCTTGTATAACCCGCTTCCATGGCCAAAAAAGAGAAATCCCACGTCAGCGAAACCCCAGCCACCCAGTTGCTGAAGGCGCACAAGGTGCCGTTCACCGAACTGGTGTACGAGTATGTGGAGCATGGTGGCACCAGCGAGTCGGCACGTCAGCTGGGGCTGGATGAGCACGCAGTGGTCAAAACCCTGGTCATGCAGGATCAGGATGCCAGACCGCTGATTGTGCTGATGCACGGCGATTGCACGGTCTCCACCAAAAACCTGGCACGCCAGATCGGAGCGAAAAGTGTGCAACCATGCCAGCCCGAGGTGGCCAACCGTCACAGCGGATACTTGGTGGGAGGCACGTCGCCGTTCGCCACGCGCCGGCAGATGCCGGTGTACATCGAATCGACGATCCTGGATCTGCCCCTGATCACCATCAACGGTGGCCGCCGCGGCTATCTGGTGCAGATCGATCCCCAGGTATGCGTGCAGCTGCTGCAAGCCAGGCCGGTGCAGTGCGCGCTGGCACAATAAGCCCCCTCTGTTGTTTCGCCCGCGCTGTGCGGGCAAGGATGTTGCGTTGAACTTTGTCGCCCCTGTGCTGGCCGCTGTGCTGGCGTACTTGATCGGATCCCTTTCCTTTGCCGTGTTGGTCAGCCGCGTCATGGGCTTGAGTGACCCGCGCACCTATGGCAGTGGCAACCCGGGGGCGACGAATGTGCTGCGCTCGGGCTCCAAGGCTGCTGCAGCGCTGACCTTGCTGCTGGATGCGGCCAAGGGGCTGGTGCCGGTGCTGGTCGTCAAGACCTGGGGCGAGCAGTGGGGGCTGGGGGAGGGTGCTGTGGCGCTCACCGCCCTGGGGGCTTTTGTGGGCCACCTGTTCCCGGTGTTTTTCGGCTTCAAGGGCGGCAAGGGCGTGGCCACCGCGCTGGGTGTGCTGCTGGGGGTTAGCGGCTGGCTGGGGTTGCTGGTGCTGGCTACCTGGCTGGTGGTGGCGCTGGTGTCGCGCTACTCATCGCTGGCAGCGCTGCTGGCCAGCCTGGGGGCACCCGTGCTCTACCTCCTGCTGGGGGACGAGCTCTGGCCCATGGAGTCGCCCATCCTGGTGGCCATCATCCTCATGGCCGGCCTGCTGATCTGGCGCCATGCGGCCAATATTGGCCGTCTGCTGCGTGGTGAGGAAAGCAAGATCGGCAGCGGCAGCAAGGCCAGGGCGCAAGCTGCTGCGCCGGCTCTGAGCGTCCACAAATCCAAGCCCAAGTCGGCACCCAGGAACGCGGCCCAGCTGATGGCCGACATGGGAGCCAAGGCACCGGCCAGGGGCCGCAACCAGGCCGGAAAGTCGGTCAAGAAAAACAAGCGTAAAAAGTGATTCAAACCCTTGCTGGGTAAGCGCTTGCAGCTATTGAATCTATAGTTGACCGGGTTGCCGCACTGCCACACAGGGGCTGTGCGGTGTTGCCCTAGCGCTGGCCGGGGGTGTGGGTCACCTGACGCAGCTTGGGGGTGCTGCCCGTCATCAGGGCGCCCAGGCGCATCAGGCTGCGGGCATCGACCTTGGTGCGTACCTCTGCCGCTGGCAGGCTGTGCGTGATGTGCAGCACTTCCTGGTTGGTGAGCATGATGATTTCTGGCTGCGCCAGTGGGTACTGGCGTGCATCCAGCAGCTTGGCCACCTGTGGTTTGCCGGGGATGCTGCTGCGCCGCAGCACCACGGCGGTGGTGCCATCGCTCAGGGCCACGAACACGCCCGGGGGGTAGTAGCCCACGCAGTGCTTGAGCGCCTCACCGGCTTTTTCATAGAGCTTGGAACGTGGCCCGGTCACGATCTGGATCGACTCGGCCACTGTGCGACCCACCCGCGTGCGCCGGGGGCTGATCATGGCGGCGTAACGGTCCACCGTGGCCAGCAGGCGCGCCAGACGCTCGGCCGGGGGCTGATCCAGCAGAGGCAGCGTGGGCTCCACGTGGATGTGGTGCAGCGTGACCACATCCAGCCAGAGCTTGTCGGTGACCTTCATGCGCTCCAGCAGGCGGCGCCCTTCCACAGCATGCACGCGGATGGCCTCCTGCTGCGCAGCGCTGGGGCGCTCGCGTTGCAGTGCCAGCTGGTTCTGTAGCTGCGTCATGCCAATGTTCATGGTCAGCGCGGCGCGCACCAGCGCATCGCGCTCGACCTGGGGCAGGCGGTAGCTCTGTGCCAGCAGGTGGCTCAGGGTGGCGCACACCAGCGCATGCGCTGCGCTGTAGCCCACAGTGGTGCCCGCAGCCAGCTGGTACATCAGGTACAGGCCGGAGTCGCTGTCATGCGCCATCAGCTCCTGCAGCCAGGCGTCCAGCTGCAGCACTTTCTGGGGCACGTCACTTACCTGTGCGGGATGGGTCAGCACCAGGGCCAGCGCAGCCTCCAGATCCGACCACAGCCCCTGCAGGTCCTCGTAAGTGTCGTAGTCCATGGCAGTTTCAGCCCTTCAGCCAGCAGGTGCGAAAGGTAGGCTCAATCGCGGAAGTTGTTGAACGACAGCGGATGCTCGGGCAGCTCCTTGCGGATCAGGGCCATGGCAGCCTGCAGATCATCGCGCTTGGCGCCGGAGACGCGCACGGCATCGCCCTGGATGGCGGCCTGCACCTTCATCTTGCTGTCCTTGATGAGCTTCTGGATCTTCTTGGCCAGCTCGGCTTCGATGCCGTTCTTGATCTTGACGACCTGCTTGACCTTGTCGCCGCCAATCTTTTGTGCCGGCTGCACGTCCATGAAGCGCACATCCACATTGCGCTTGGCCAGCTTGTTGCGCAGGATGTCCTCGACCTGCTGCAGCTGGAACTCGGCGTCACCGAACAGGGTGATCTCCTTGTCCTTGAGTTCGATGGCCGCAGACGTGCCCTTGAAGTCAAAGCGCGTGCCAATCTCCTTGGCCGAGTTGTCCACGGCGTTTTTCACTTCCACGAAGTCGGCTTCCAGAACGGTATCAAAAGAGGGCATAGCAATCACTTTCCAAAGACAGACATGCACCGCAGCCACAGCAGCATGCCCGTGGTGCGGTGCGACAATCCCGCGGATGTTAGTCGAGAAAAACACTCCTTTACAGGATTTGAACACCTTTGGCATTGCCGCCAGCGCCGATCTGCTGGTGCGCCTGCGCAGCGTCCAGGACGTGCAGGACTTTGCCCGCAGCGACTGGTACCAGGGCCCACAGGCGCAGACGCGCCCGGTGCTGGTGCTTGGCGGTGGCAGCAATCTGATTCTGAGTGGTGATGTGGTGCACGCCGTGGTGCTGAAAATGGAAATCCCCGGCATCGCCCTGGTGGAGGAAACCGCGCGCCACTGGATCGTGCAGGCAGGCGCCGGGGTGCGCTGGCACGATCTGGTGGTCTGGACGCTACAGCAGGGCTGGGGCGGGCTGGAGAACATGGCACTGATTCCGGGCACCGTGGGCGCTGCGCCGGTGCAGAACATTGGTGCCTATGGGGTGGAGTTGCAGGACCGCTTTCACAGCCTGGATGCGGTGGACCTGCACACTGGCGAGGCATTCACCCTGGATGCCGCGCAGTGCGCCTTTGGCTATCGCGATTCGGTGTTCAAGCACGCGCCGGCGCAAGGTGGTGGGTTGGGCTTGGCCGGGCGTGCCGTCATCACTCAGGTGCGCCTGGCGCTGCCCAAGCAGTGGCGCCCCGAGCTGGGTTACCTGGAACTGCAGCGGCGCATGCAAGCCAGCGGCTGCAGCCAACCCAGTGCGCAGCAGATTTTCGATTGGGTCTGCGCCATTCGGCGCGCCAAGCTGCCCGATCCGGCCGTGCTGGGCAATGCGGGCAGCTTCTTCAAGAACCCCACCGTCACCGAGGAGCAGTGCCGCGACATCATTGCGCGCGAACCCAGGATCGTGCACTACCCCATGCCCGATGGCAGCGTCAAGCTGGCGGCCGGCTGGCTCATCGAAGCCTGCGGCTGGAAGGGCAAGACCCTGGGGCGTGCCGGGGTGTACGAGCAGCAGGCGCTGGTGCTGGTCAACCGGGGTACGCGCGAAGACAGCGTCACTGGCGGCGAGGTCATGACCCTGGCGCGCGCCATTCAGACCAGTGTGTACGAGCGCTTTGGCATCCGCCTGGAGCCCGAGCCGGTGCTGGTGTAGCTCAGGAGGGTGACGCAGCAGGCGTGCGCACGGCACGCGTCATGCCAATGGCCACGGCCACAAAACCCAGCACCACCAGCATGGCGCCGCGCAGCCCCAGCACCTGCCCCACAAAGCCCAGCGCAGGCGGCCCCACCAGCAAGGCGATATAGCCAATTGTGGCCACGGCCTGAATGCGCTCGTTCATTTGTCCGCCACCTTCGGCCACCGCCGACAGCGCTACCGGAAAGCCCAGCGCTGCACCCATGCCCCAGCACATCACTGCCACGGCGGCCAGCACCTGGCCCTGGCCCAGCGCGATGCAGGCCACGCCCACACCTGCCAGCGTGATGCTGGCACGGATCACTACCAAGCGCCCAAAGCGCTTGAGCAGCACACTGCCGCCAAAGCGCCCCACGGTCATCATGGCGGCAAAGACCACAAACACCATGGAGCCCAGCGCGGCGCTAAAGCCGTATTCATCGACCAGCAGGATCGGCAGCCAGTCGTAGGCCGAGCCTTCGGTCAGCGCCATGGCAAAGACGATAAAGCCAATCATCAGCACGCGCGCATCGCGCCAGACCGAGGCGGGTTTGCCCGCAGGGGCGTGGGCGGCCTTGTCGTCGGCGCTGCTGAGCATGCCGTAGCCCGCAGGCACGTAGCGTGCAAAGCGCCACAGCAGCACAGCCGAGACGGCAAACGCAGCGCTCAGGTGCCACGCCACGGGCACCTGCAGCGCATTGGCGCCCATGCCCAGCAGCGCCCCGACCAAGGTGCCCAGGCTAAAGCAGCCATGCAAGGTGTGCATGATGTGCTGGCCCGACTCGCGCTCGACCAAGGCGGCATCCATATTGATGGCCACATCGGCCAGGCCCATGCCCAGCCCAAACAGGCACAAGCCCAGCGCCACCGCCGGTTGCAGGCCCGAGACCACGCCCAGCGCCATGGCCAGCAGCGCCGCAGTGGCCAGGGCCAGGCCCAGCAGCATGGTGAAGCGCGTTCCGCGCTTTTGCACCACGCGCCCGGACAGCAAGACGCCGCACATGGAGCCCACCGACAGCCCCGTGAGCACCAAGCCCATCTGCGCAATCGAAGCGCCAATGGCATCACGAATGGCTGGGGTGCGCGTCACCCAGGAAGAAAAAGCCAGCCCGGGGGCAAAGAGAAAAACAAAGAGTGCAATCTTTCGGTGTTGCAAGGACATGAAGAAGACGTTTTTTGTAAAGAAGGGCACCCAGGGCGCAGAAAACCTGGCGAAGCAGGGGCAGCAGAGATGTGCAAGAGGGATTGACATTGCCTCCAGGCAGGCTGGTGCTGTGGCGTTACCACCGCCGGCGCAGGGGCTGGGATAATCCCGCCCCTTATGCCGTTACAGATCACCTTCCCTGAGTCCCTTCCCGTATCCGCCCGCCGCGATGAGATTGCCGAAGCGTTGCAGGCGCACCAGGTCATCATCGTCTGTGGTGAAACGGGCTCAGGCAAAACCACCCAATTGCCCAAGATCGCCCTGGCGCTGGGCCGTGGGGCCTGCAATGCCCCGGCGGGGCAGCGCGGGCGTTTGATCGGTCACACCCAGCCACGGCGCATTGCCGCCAGCAGCGTGGCCAAGCGCATTGCCCAGGAGCTGAACACGCCGCTGGGCGAGGTGGTGGGCTACAAGGTGCGTTTTCAGGACACGCTGCAAAAGGGCGCCTCCGTCAAGCTGATGACCGATGGCATCCTGCTGGCCGAGACGCAGACCGATCCGTTGCTCAAGGCCTACGACACGCTGATCATCGACGAGGCGCACGAGCGTAGTCTGAATATCGATTTTCTGCTTGGCTACATCAAGCAAATCCTGCCCAAACGGCCCGATTTGAAGGTGGTGGTCACCTCCGCCACCATCGACGCCGAGCGCTTTGCCCAGCACTTTGCCGATGTTCAGGGGCAACCTGCGCCGGTGATCATGGTTTCGGGCCGCACCTATCCGGTGGAGATTCGCTGGCGGCCGTTCGAGGAGAAAAAGGACTACAGCTTGAACGATGCGATTGCCGATGGCGTCGATGAGCTGTGGGCCGGTGGGCGCGGCGGCGATATTTTGGTGTTCCTGCCCGGCGAGCGAGAAATCCGCGAGGCTGCCGACCATCTGCGCAAGCATTTGCAGCACGATCCGGTGCTTAGAAGCGCCGAAGTGCTGCCGCTGTTCTCGCGCCTATCGCAGGCTGAGCAAGACCGCATTTTTGACACGCACAGCCAGCGGCGCATCGTGCTGGCGACCAACGTGGCCGAAACCTCGCTCACCGTGCCGGGCATCCGATACGTGATTGACACAGGCACAGCGCGCGTCAAGCGCTATTCCTTTAGAAGCAAAGTCGAGCAGTTGCTGGTCGAGCCCATCAGCCAGGCCGCCGCCAACCAGCGCGCCGGGCGCTGCGGGCGCGTGGCCAACGGCATCTGCATTCGCCTGTACGACGAGGCCGACTTCAACCAGCGCGATGCCTTCACCGATCCGGAAATCCTGCGCTCCTCGCTGGCAGGCGTCATCCTGCGCATGAAGAGCCTGGGCTTGGGCGATGTGGTGAACTTCCCTTTCCTGCAGTCGCCCTCAGGCCGCGCCATTGCCGATGGCTACCAGCTGTTGCAGGAGCTGGGCGCCGTCGATGAACGTGGGCAGCTGCTGCCCATGGGCCAGCAACTGGCGCGCCTGCCGCTGGATCCGCGCGTGGGGCGCATGCTGGTCGAAGCGCGCGCGCGTGGCGCTGTGGCCGAAGTGCTGGTGATTGCCGCTGCGCTGAGCGTGCAGGACGTGCGCGACCGGCCCCTGGAAGCCCAAGCCCAGGCCGACCAAAAGCACGCCAAGTTCGACGACGAAAAGAGCGAGTTTTCCGGCTACCTGCGCCTGTGGCAGTGGCTGCACGACGCGCGCGGCGGCAAGGCCGTGGCCACCTCGCGCAAGGAAATGGCGGCGCAGGCGTCCACGCCCCAACAGGTTCGCAATCAGGCGGTGTTGCCTGTGGCCAGGCGCACGGCGGCCCCGGTGCAGGAGCAGCCGGTGGCCCAGCCCGTGCAGGACACCCACAAACTCAGCAACCGCCAGTGGGAGCAGCTGCTGCGCCAGAACTTCATCAACATCCGCCGCGTGCGCGAGTGGCGCGACATCCACTCGCAGCTTTTGACGGTGGTGCGCGAGCAGCAGTGGCCCATCAACACCGAACCAGCCGGCTACGACGCCGTGCACCTGTCCATGCTGGCGGGCCTGCTGGGCAATATCGGCTTCAAGGGTGAGGAAAGCGAAGCCTACCTGGGCGCGCACGGCATCAAGTTCCACCCACACCCCGGTGCGCACCTCTCCAAAAAGCCCGGGCGCTGGATTGTGGCGGCCGAGCAGGTGCAGACCTCGCGCCTGTACGGGCGCGGCATTGCCGCCATTGAGCCGCACTGGCTCGAAGAAGTCGGCGGGCACCTGCTGAAAAAACAGCTGCTTGATCCGCACTGGAGCAAGAAGCGCGCCGACGTCATCGCCTACGAGCGTGCCACGCTGTATGGCCTGGTGGTCTACAACCACCGGGGCGTGAGCTACGGCCGCGTCGATCCGGTCGATGCGCGCCAAATGTTCATCCGCCGCGCGCTGGTCGAGGGCGAGTGGGAGACCCACTGGCCGTTCCTCGCCGCCAATCTCAAGACCATCCGCAAAGTCGAGGAACTGGAACACAAAAGCCGCCGCCAGGACGTGCTGGTCGATGACGAACTAATCTACGCCTTTTACGACCAGCACATCCCCGAGGGGGTGTACAGCGCCGCCACCTTCGACAAGTGGTACCGCACGGCCAGCCAGGAGCAGCCCAGGCTGCTGTACCTGACGCGCGATGCCCTCATGCGCCATGAGGCTGCAGGCATCACCACCGACCGCTTTCCCAAGACCGTCAAACTGGGCGGCGTCGATTGCAGCGCCAGCTATCTGCACAGCCCGGGCGATGCGCGCGATGGCCTCACTGTGACGGTGCCGCTGTTTGTGCTCAACCAGGTGAGCGAAGAGCGCGCCGAGTGGCTGGTGCCCGGCATGCTCAAGGACAAGATCCACGCCTTGCTCAAAAGCCTGCCCCAGCGCCCGCGCAGCCGCTTTGTGCCCCTGCCCGAGCACGCCCAGCGTCTGGCCGAGCACTTCCTGGACAGCGAACGTTGGGCGCAGGGCGGCTTGATCGATGCGCTGCTGCAGCAAACGCGCGCTGAGACCTCGCTGGATATCAAGCGCACCGACTTCAAGCTGGACATGCTCAGCCCGCACCTGTTCATGAACCTGCGCATCATCGATGAGCATGGCCGCCAGCTGGCCCAGGGGCGCAACATCGCCGCCCTGAAGGCCCAGTGGGGCAGCAAGGCGCGTGGGGCATTTCAGGCGCTTGCTTCATTAAAGATAGCTTCTGGCGCTGATGCAGAAAAGAATTCAGATAAAAAAGTATCTGAAAATAAGGCAGGCAAGGCGCAAGCAGCTCCTGAAAAAGAGAAAACCACCTCGGCGGCAACACTGGCTGCCGAGACACGCTACACCAGCTGGAGCTTTGGCACCTTGCCGGAGCTGATGGAGATCCAGCAGGGCAAGCAAACGCTGATTGGCTTTCCCGCCCTGATCGACCAGGGCGATGCCGTGAGCATCGAAGTCTTTGACGAACCCGAGGTGGCTGCTGCCCGTCACCGCCTGGGGCTGCGCCGGCTGTTTGCCCTGCAGGTCAAGGATGCGCTCAAGTACCTGGAAAAGAACATCCCCGATCTGCAGAAAATGGCCGTGGCCTACATGCCGCTGGGCACGCAGGAAGAGCTGCGCGGGCAGATTCTGAATGTGGCACTGGATCGCGCCTTTTTGCAGGAGCCGCTGCCCCAGGACGCGGAGCAGTTTGCCCAGCGTGTGCAGGAGGGCCGCGCGCGCCTGACCCTGATTGCCCAGGAGGTGGCGCGTCTGGCAGCGGCCATCCTGACCGAATACGCCGCCGCCCAGCGCAAGATCAAGGACACGAAAAACGCCCCGGAAGCCACGGCAGATGCGGGCAAGCAGCTACAGGATTTGATGCCCAAGGACTTCATCGCGCGCACGCCCTGGACGCAGCTGCAACACCTGGTGCGTTATCTGAAGGCCATCACCGTGCGCCTGGACAAGTACCGCGCCGATCCGGCGCGCGATGCAGCGCGCCTCAAGGAGCTGCAGCCGCTGGAGCAGCGCTACACGCGCCTGCTGGCCCAGCGCAAGGGCCAGCACGATGCGCGTCTGGAGGAATACCGCTGGATGCTGCAGGAGCTGCGCGTGAGCTTCTTCGCCCAGGAGCTGCGCACGCCGTACCCGGTCAGCAGCAAGCGGCTGGACAAAGTCTGGGCGCAGCTGCAGCATTGACGCCCCTGCCTCTGCGCCCTGCCGGCGCACTGGTGCAAGCGGACGTTGCCGGGGCGGGATCTGCCGGCAGGGCAGGTGCGCCCCCGGGGCGTCACGGCTGCTCCGGGGTAAACCCGCACATCTGCAGTTGCGGGGACCGTGGCCGGGCATTTCGGGGTTTGGGGCCGGTGCACATGCTTTAAGCTTGCCGGCGCCGCAGAATACGCCCCCGCCACCATCTCAGCCCCTGTCAGCATCCGTGTTGCTTCCCCTGCCACCATCGCCTTCATCTTCACCCTCGACCATCGTGCAGCGCCTGGCTGTACCCCCCTGGCTTGCCGCTGTTGTCGTGCTGGTGTTGGGGGCTCTGGCCTGTGCCCTGGTGTGGCACCAGCAGCGCAGTACCACCCACACCCTGGCGCAGGAGCGTTTCGAGCGTCAGGCGCAGATGTGGGCCAGCCAGTTGCAGCAGCACCTGGCGGCGCTGGGCGATGTGCTCTACGGCATGGACAACCTGTTCGTGCTCAACCCCCACCTGCGGCGCAGCGATTTCGAGCGTGCCGCAGGTCACCTGGACCGGGTGGGGCTGCTGCCTGGGGTGCGCAATCTGCACTTCACCCGCATGGTGCCTGCCGAGCAGCGCGCAGAGTTCGAGGGGCAGACGCGGCGTGACCCGCATCTGGATGGCAGTCTGCCGCAGCGCTTTGCGGTGCACCCGGTGCTGGACGAGGCGGAGCACTACGTTGTTGATTTTGTCTGGCCCCTGAACAGCAACATCTCCGTCATGGGGCTGAACGTGCGCAGCCAGCCCTCCAACATGCAGGCCATCGAGCGCATGCGGCGCACACGCACCCTGACGGCCACGGCGCCGTTCGACCTGAGGCAGGAGCAGGGGCAGCAGCGTTCCGGGGTGGTGCTGCGTTTGCCGGTCTGGCACAAGGATGAGGGGGGGCGTGAGCAGTTTCTGGGTGCTCTGGGGATCACCGTGCTGCTGGAGGATGTGCTGAATGCCGCCAGCGTGCATGCCCACACCCAGGGCCTGGCCTGGCGGGTCAGCGATTACGGCTGGCTGGATGAGGTGGGCGAGGCGCAGGATGGCACCGTGATTGCCAGCGCTTTGTCCAGCCAGCTGTGGGACCCGGGCATGCAGTGGCAGCACACCCTGGAGTTTGGCGGGCGCTGCTGGGTGCTGCAGGCGCAGCCCACGCAAAGCTTTCTTTCCCCGACCGAGCAGCTGCAGCCCTGGCTGCTGGCCGCAGGCGGCATGGTGACCACCTTGCTGCTGGCCGCTCAGGCCATGTGGTGGATGCGCATACGCCAGCGCGAGCAGGAGCATGCCGTGCAGCTCAAGCACGCCCTGCAGGTGAGCGAAAAACGCTTTCTGGCGCTGTTCAATCAGGCGGCGGTGGGGGTGGCGCAGCATGAATTTGCCACCGACAGTGCCCGGGTGGGGACGGGGCGCCTGGTGCTCATCAACGACAAGTTCTGCGAAATGCTGGGCTACACGCGCAAGGAAATGCACAGCCTGCGTTTGCGGGAGCTGAACTTCCCCGAGGACGTCGAGGAAGAAGACCGCCTGCTGCAGCAGCTGCTGTCCGGGCAGATCCAGGACTACCGGTTCGAAAAGCGCTACATGCACAAAAGCGGCCGGGCGATCTGGGTGGGGCTGACGGTGTCCATGGTGCACACCGGCGATCCGCAGCGCCTGCAGACCTTTGCCGTGGTGCAGGACATCGACGAGCGCAAGCGCATGGAGCAGGCCCTGCGTGACAACGAAAACCGGTTGCGCAACATCCTGAGTCACCTGCCCGTGGGGGTGAGCCTGGAGCTGCACGACGAAATCGTGTACCGCAATGCCCGCTATACCGAAATCATCGGCTACGACGCCGAGCAGGTGCCTCACGCGGCGGCGTGGTGGTCGCTGCTGGTGCCGGATGTGCAGCGGCGCTGCCATGCGATGCAGGCGTGGCAGGCGCGTTATGTGCAGGCGCAGCGCAGCGACGATGGCTACATCGTCCCGCTGGAGCTGGAAATCACCACCGGCAGCGGGCAGCAGCGTTGGGTGGAGCTGTCCGGCAAGTGCATCGACGGCGGCGACGTGGTGGTGCTGCAGGATCTGACGCCGCGCAAGGCAGCGGAAGAGGAAATCCGCCGCCTGGCGTACTTCGACTCCCTGACCAACCTGCCCAATCGGCGGCTGTTGCTCGATCGCCTGGCGCAGGCCCAGGTGCTGAGCGTGCGCAACCAGCAGTGGGGCGCGGTGCTGATGCTGGATCTGGACAACTTCAAGACCATCAACGACACCCAGGGGCCGGAGCAGGGGGACCGGCTGCTGTGCGCCGTGGCGCAGCGCCTGCGTGCCAGTGTGCATGAAGAAGACACCCTGGCCCGCCTGGGAGGAGATGAGTTCGTGCTGGTCATGACCGAGTTGGGCACCAGCGCCGACGATGCCGCCCGGGCGGCAGAAGCCCAGGCCCAGGCCCTGCTGGCAGCCCTGCAGGAGCCCTTGTGGGTGCAGGGGCAGGCCCTGCACAGCTCCATCAGCATCGGCATCAGCGTATTCCAGGGGCAGGGGCAGAGTGTGGACGAGCTGCTGCAGCGCTGCGACATTGCCATGTACCAGGCCAAGACGGCGGGGCGCAATACCCTGCGTTTCTACGACCCGCAAATGCAGGTGGCCGTGACGGAGAAGGCGGCGCTGGAGGCCGACATGCGTACTGGATTGCAGCAGGAGCAGTTCGTGCTGTATTTCCAGCCTCAGGTGGATTGCGGACGCATCGTTGGCGCCGAGGTGCTGCTGCGCTGGCAGCACCCCATCAAGGGGTTTGTGCCGCCGGGGCAGTTCATTCCTCTGGCCGAATCAGGCAACCTCATCGTGCCGCTGGGCCAGTGGGTGCTGCGGCAGGCCTGCGCCACCCTGGCGCGCTGGGCTGCACTGCCCGAGTTGCGGGATGTGACGCTGGCGGTCAACGTCAGTCCCCGGCAGTTTTACGAGGAAGGCTTTGTCGAGCAGGTGCGGCAGGCGCTGGATGGCAGCGGTGCACCACCGCAGCGCCTGAAGCTGGAGTTGACCGAGGGCATTTTGCTGCAGGACATCGGCGGCACCATCGGCAAGATGGAGCAGTTGCGCCGCCTGGGCGTGAGTTTCTCGCTGGACGACTTCGGCACGGGCTATTCATCGCTGGCCTATCTCAAACGCCTGCCGCTGCAGGAACTGAAGATCGACCAGAGCTTTGTGCGCGATGTGCTGCAGGATGCCAACGATGCGGCCATTGCCCGCACCATCATTGCGCTGGCGCAGAGCCTGAACCTGCAGGTGACGGCCGAAGGGGTGGAAAGCGAAGAGCAGCGCCACTTTCTGGAGCGCAGCGGCTGCCATGCATGGCAGGGGTATCTGCTCAGCCCGCCCGTGCCGGTGCTGGAGTTCGAAGCGCTGCTGCTGCGCTACAACGCCGAAACGCACGACATCTGAGGCACCGGTCCCCGGCATGCGTTGGTGCCAACACAAAAAGCCCTTTGCAGGGCTGTCGGTGTGGCCACCTGGCCTGTCGGGAGGGCAGGCAAGTGTGTTGTGTGGAGGTGGCTGTGCGCTCAGCGCTCAAGCATGCCGAGCTTGCCGGGCTTGCCATTCCACTCGTCGGCATCGGGCAGGGGGGCCTTGCGCTTGGTGATGCTGGTCCAGCCCTTGGCGAAAGCCAGTTCGGCATTGAGCTTGATGAACTGCAGCTGATCTGCGGGGGTGTCTTCCTCGGCAAAGATGGCATCGGCCGGGCACTCAGGGATGCAGACGGCGCAATCGATGCATTCATCGGGGTCGATGACCAGCATGTTCGGGCCTTCGCGGAAGCAGTCCACGGGGCAAACGTCCACGCAATCGGTGTATTTGCACTTGATGCAGTTTTCGGTGACGACGTGTGTCATGGCGATGTTTTTATATGGAGTGTGGAATCGGGAAAGGCCGGATTCTAGGGATTTTCCTGACGCTTGACACATGAAGCCCCTATTGCCGACAGGCGCGCCGCCGGCGTGCAGGCCCTGTCGGCGGCAGCTGCCGCACGGCAATTGGTGTGCACAAGTTGCCGGGTCTTGCCCAAAGTGCCCGCAGATTGGCATACAATGCGCGCTTTCGGTCAAACGACAGGCGCGTAGCTCAGTTGGTTAGAGCACCACCTTGACATGGTGGGGGTCGTTGGTTCGAATCCAATCGCGCCTACCAGACATCGCCCTTGCCGCCGCAAGGAAGCAGCCATCCCGCAACGTTCATCGGCGGGATTTTTTTTGCCCGTATCGCGGCTCGGTTGCTGGACCCTCGTACCTGTGCTGTGCCGAACAACCAGAATCTCCCAGACCTGTCGCCCATGCCAGCCGCCTTGTCCGCCACCCCCAGCTTGCGCTGGGATGTTTTTTGCCGGGTCATCGACAACTTTGGCGACATTGGCGTGTGCTGGCGCCTGTCCCGTGCCCTGGCGCAGCGCGGCCACCGTGTGCGCCTGCGCGTGGACGATGCCAGCGCGCTCGACTGGATGGCGCCACACGGCGCGCAGGGCGTGCAGGTGCACCCCTACGATGCGCCATGGGAGGACGATGCCCCGCCCCAGGTGGTCCTGGAGACTTTTGGCTGCGAGGCACCAGCGGCCTATCTGGAAGCACTGGCCCGCCAGCCCGTGCCACTGGTGAATGTGGAATACCTGAGTGCGCAGGCCTATGTGGAGCGCTGCCACCGGCTGCCATCGCCCATCCTGCATGGCCCGGGGCAGGGCCTGACGCGCTGGTTCTTCTACCCTGGCTTCACCCCTGCCACGGGGGGGCTGTTGCGCGAGGACGACCTGCTACAGCGCCAGACCGACTTTGCACGCCAGTTCTGGCGCACGCGCCACGGTGTGGCCGAGGGCGATCTGGCCATTTCCCTGTTTTGCTATGAGCCGGCAGCGTTGCCACAGTGGCTCGAGCAGCTGGCCGCCTGGCCGGGGACAGAAGATGTGCGGCTCCTGGTCACCCCCGGACGGGCGGCTCAGGCGGTGCGAGGTGCTTTGGAAAATTCCAGTCAAAATGGGCTTGATGCCTTGCTGAATAAGCGCAACAAACTCTCAATTTCATATCTGGAAGCACGCTCGCAGATGGAGTTCGACGAACTGCTGTGGGCCTGTGACCTGAACATGGTGCGCGGCGAGGATTCCCTGGTGCGGGCGCTGTGGGCCGGCCAGCCCCTGGTGTGGCACATCTATCCGCAGGAGGACGATGCCCACCGTGCCAAGCTGCAGGCCTTCCTGGACTGGCTCCAGGCCCCCGTCAGCCTGCGCGACTTTCACTGGGCGTGGAATGGTGTGACCGACCCGCGCAGCCTGCCGCAGCTGACGCCCGATCTGTTGGCACAGTGGCGCCCCTGCGTGCGAGCTGCGCGCCAGCGGTTGCTGGAGCAAAACAGCCTCATTGACCAGTTGCAGACTTTCGTTTTTGAAAAAAGCTAGAATCCCCGATTTCTCCTGGGAGCCGCATTCGCTTGGCGCCTCACCCCTTTAACCAGTTCACACACTATGAAAATCGCTCAAGAAATTCGCGCCGGCAACGTCATCATGCAGGGCAAGGATCCCATGATTGTTCTGCGCACCGAGTACGCTCGTGGGGGCCGTGGCGCCGCCACCGTGCGCATGAAGCTCAAGGGCTTGCTTTCCAACACCGGCACCGAAGTGGTGTTCAAGGCCGACGACAAGATCGACAACGTCGTGCTGGACAAGAAAGAGTGCACCTACTCCTATTTCGCTGACCCCATGTATGTCTGGATGGACGCCGACTACAACCAGTACGAAGTGGAAGCCGAAAACATGGGCGACGCCCTGAACTACCTGGAAGACGGCATGGAAGCCGAAGTGGTGTTTTACGAAGGCAAGGCCATCTCGGTGGAACTGCCCACCATCGTGGTGCGTGAAATCACCTGGACCGAGCCTGCCGTCAAGGGCGACACCTCCGGCAAGGTGCTCAAGCCTGCCAAGATCGCCACTGGTTTTGAAGTGCCCGTGCCCATCTTCGTCGATCAGGGCGACAAGGTCGAAATCGACACCCGCACCGGCGAATACCGCAAGCGCGTCTAAGATGCCTGCAAGCCACAAAAAAGCTTCTCTGCGGAGAAGCTTTTTTTATCGCGGTGGTGGCGCGCGGGGCTGTGTGTTTTGTGCCGACCTGCGTGCCACCTGCGTTACACGGCCACAGGGGCCTTGATGGCCGGATGGTGCTGGTAGTTCAGCACTTCAAAGTCGTCCAGCTCGTAGTCGAAGATCGATGCGGGGCGGCGCTTGATGCGCAGCGTCGGGTGGGGGAAGGGCTGACGGGCCAGCTGTGTCTCGACCTGCTCGAAATGGTTGTTGTAGATGTGGCAGTCGCCACCGGTCCAGATGAAGTCGCCCACCTGCAGGTCGCATTGCTGCGCCAGCATGTGCGTCAGCAGCGCATAGCTGGCGATGTTGAAGGGCACCCCCAGGAAGATGTCGGCACTGCGCTGGTAGAGCTGGCAGGAGAGCTTGCCCTCGGCCACGTAGAACTGGAACAGCGCATGGCAGGGCATGAGCGCCATGGCATCCAGCTCGGCCACGTTCCAGGCGCTGACGATGATGCGGCGGCTGTCGGGGTTGGTCTTGAGCGTATCCACCACCTGCTGGATCTGGTCGATGTGCCCGCCATCGGGCGTGGGCCAGCTGCGCCACTGCACGCCATAGATCGGGCCGAGGTCACCATCCTCACGCGCCCATTCGTCCCAGATGGTGCAGCCACGCTCCTGCAGCCAGCGCACATTGCTGTCGCCGCGCAGAAACCACAGCAGCTCCAGGATGACGCTCTTGAGGTGCACCTTCTTGGTGGTGATCAGGGGAAAGCCTGCGCGCAGATCAAAGCGCATCTGGTGGCCAAAAATGCTTCTGGTGCCCGTGCCGGTGCGGTCGGACTTGCTGGTGCCATGCAGGTACACATGGCGCATCAGATCTTCGTAGGGATGCGAAATAGCGGACATTGAAAATAGGAATGAAAAGTGCCTGAAATGCTTGCTGGTAGCGCGGTGAGTGCTACTTTTATGTGTTCGTTGTCGCCAGCACGCAGCCTGGGTTCATGATGCCCTGGGGATCCAGGGCCTGCTTGATGGCCCGCATCATGGACAGTGCCACGGGCGACTTGTAGTGCTCCAGCTGTGCGGTCTTGAGCTGGCCCACACCGTGCTCGGCTGAAAAAGAGCCGCCAAACTGCGCCACAGCGTCATAGACCAGCTGGTTCACATGCGCTTCCTGATCGCGCAGGAATGCCTTGCCATCGGCGCCAGCGGGTGCCTGCACGTTGTAATGCAGGTTGCCGTCGCCCAGGTGGCCGAAGTTGACCAGGCGCACACCGGCAATCTCGCGTTGCAGCAGGGCATCGGTATGCGCCACAAACGCCGGGATGCGCGAGGTGGGCACGGAAATGTCGTGCTTGATGTTGAGTCCTTCCTCGGCCTGGGCCAGGGGGATGCTCTCGCGGATGTGCCACAGCTCCTGGGCCTGGGTCAGGTTCTCGGCCACCACGGCATCGAGCACGCAGCCATCTTCCAGGGCCAGCTCCAGCAGGCTTTCAAAGCGCTGGCGCGCATGGGCCTCGGATTCGCTGTCGCTGTTTTCCAGCAGCACGCAGTAGGGCGCCTCGGGCATGCCGGCAAAGGGCACGCGCAGCTGCGGCATGTGCCGGACCACCAGCGACAGGGCAAACTGCCCCATCACTTCAAAACCGGTCAGGCCGGCAGCCAGGTGCTTGTGCGCCAGCCCCAGCAGGCGCACTGCTGCTTCCATGCTGGGCACGGCGGCCCAGGCAGTCAGCTGCGCGGCAGGCAGGGGATAGAGCTTCATGGTGGCGGCGGTGATGACGCCCAGCGTGCCTTCGCTGCCGATGAACAGGTGGCGCAGGTCGTAGCCGGTGTTGTCCTTGCGCAGACCGGACAGGCCATCCCACACCTCGCCCTGAGGCGTAACGACTTCCAGCCCCAGGCACAGTTCGCGCGTGTTGCCGTAGCGCACCACCTGGGTGCCGCCAGCGTTGGCGGCCAGATTGCCGCCGATGGTGCAGGAGCCTTCGGCAGCCAGCGACAGCGGAAACAGAAAGCCTGCCTGTTGCGCTGCCTGTTGCAGGTTGTGCAGGATGCAGCCGGCCTCCACGGTGATGGTCAGGTTGTCGGCGTCGATGGCGCGCACAGCCTGCATGCGCGTCAGGTTCAGCACCACCTGGTTGCCACTGGCATCGGGGATGGAGCCGACCGACAGCCCGGTATTGCCCCCCTGGGGCACGATGGCCACGCCCGCTGCTGCGCAAGCCTTGACCACGGCCGCCACTTCCCGCGTGTTGCCGGGGCGCACCACGGCCAGGGCCTTGCCCTGTCTGCGGCCGCGCCAGTCGCGCTCATAGGCGGTCAGATCGCCATCGGTCAGGACGTGGGCAGGGCCTGTGGCGCTGCGCAGGGCATGCAGTAAAGCGGTGTGCATGGTGCATCTCCAAACGAAACAGTCGAACCGAAACCTTCAAACCTGGGTCTGCGCCACCCTGGCCGTGCGCAGGCGCAGGCGAATGTGCAGGGTGCAGGCGGTGAAGACCAGCAGACACAGCAGCACCTCGGCCCAGGCGTAATAGCTGCTGGGCGCGGCATCGCTGGTGGCGCGCACCAGCCCTTCGGTGCAGTACAGCCAGATCATCAGGCTCAGCCAGCGATAGGTGTACATGCGCCGTTTGAGCAGCCCTGCCAGCGGTAGTGCCAATGGCAGGGCTTTCAAGGCCAGCCAGGAGCCTCCCGGGCGCAGCGGCGCCAGCCACAGCTCCCAGGCCAGGCACAGGGCAATCAGGGTCAGCAATCCGGCGACAGCCACCGCCTGGGTCTGGTGGACATGGGCGGGAACGGCAGAGGGGGAAGGTGGGACGGTATGCATGGGGGTGGCATCATACGACCCATGCCTGTTTCCCCACTGCCCCGCCACCCATTGCCTGCTCCCCCACAAGGGGGGGCGCAACACAGTTTTTCCTGGCACAACACCTTGCGCACCTTGCGCAAGCGTTTTGCCGATGACCAGCTGGGTCTGACCGCCAGCAGCCTGACTTACACCACGCTGCTGGCCATCGTGCCGTTTTTCACCGTGCTGCTGTCGGTCTTCACGGCCTTTCCCAGCTTCCGCCGCCTGCAGGAGAGCGTGCAGGGCTGGCTGGTGCAAAGCCTGATCCCGGAGGCCATTGCCGAGCAGCTCATGGGCTACATCCTGCAATTTGCCAGCAAGGCCAGCCAGCTGGGTGCCGTGGGCCTGGGCTTTCTGGTGGTGACGGTGATTCAGCTGACGCTGACCATGGACAAGACGCTCAACCGCATCTGGCGGGTGCAGCGCCTGCGTCCGCTGGGGCAGCGTTTGCTGATCTATTGGGCCGTGCTGACCCTGGGGCCGCTGCTGCTGGGGATGAGTGTGGCGACCACGTCCTATGTGGTCTCGGCCTCGCGCGGCGTAGTGCAGGCCCTGCCGCAGGCGGTGCAGTGGGGCTTCAATTCCCTGGAGTTCCTGCTGCTGGCGGCGGCGATGGCGGCGCTGTACCACTTTGTGCCCAATACCCCGGTGCGCTGGCGCCATGCCTGGGCGGGGGGGCTGTTTGTCTCGCTGGGCATGGCCCTGGCAAAAAAGCTGCTGGGCCTGTACCTGGCCACGGTGCCCACGTATTCGGCCATCTACGGCACCTTTGCCACGCTGCCGATCCTGCTGTTGTGGATCTACATCTGCTGGGTGATCTTTCTGCTGGGCGCCATCATTGCCGCGTACTGGCCCAGCCTGCGCGCCGGTGCCAGCCGGGCGCTGGATGGGCCGGGGCAGGACTTTGCCCTGGCGCTGGAGGTACTGGCCGAGCTGGCACCCCTGCGCGATCGGCCCGAACGCGGCCTGGCTGGCTATGCCCTGGCGCAGCGCCTGCATGTGGACCGCTTGCAGATCGAGCCCGCGCTGGCCACCCTGACTGCCCTGCGCTGGGTTGGCGCCACCCCGGAGGCAGACACTTCCTACCTGCAGGAAGGGGAGCCGCGCTATGTGCTGTTGACCGATCCGCAGACCACCGCGCTGGCCCCCTTGCTGGAGCGCCTGTTGCTGCGCTATGACGCGGCCACTGCGGCCTTGTGGGAGGGCAGTGGCTGGGGCAGCCGCACGCTGGCGCAAGTGCTGCCTGCCAGTGTTGTCGCTGATGCGGCTGTGCCACGGGCTGGCGCCGAAAGCGCGCCGGTGCCCGTTGCCGACGCCAACGGGGGAGGCGACGCTCCCGAGGCCGTCGCTGCCAGGGCAGCCGACTAGGCGCTCTTGCCGGGCCGGCCCAGCAAGCCTTCCAGCGCTTGCAGCATGGGTGCGGCAGCATCAACCATGTGCTGGTGCCCGCAGGCCAGGGTGGCCACCTGGGTGCTGACGCCATCGCGTGCCTGGGCCTGTGCAATCAGTCCCTGTGCAGCCTTGGCGGGCGTCATGCGGTCGTACTCGCCCACGATGAACAAGGTGGGGGCGGTGACGCGCTGCATGGCCTGCAGCGCGCTGTCGTAGCCGTTGCAGGCGCGCAGGCCGCGTTCAAGCACATTGCAATCGGGGTTGCTGGCCAGCACCCTGCGTCCCAGGGCCTGGCCATCAAAGTCGGCCGGGGTGGCGCTGCTGCGGCTGTATTTGTCGATCAGCTCCATGGCCTGGGGCGGATCGCTGTGCGCCAGCTCCAGCAGCGCGGGCGCCACCGTCATCGGGCTGGCGGTGCCCACCAGGGCCAGGTGGCTGGCGCGCGGGCCCAGCTGGGCGGCGGCCTCCAGGGCGATCAGGCTGCCCCAGCTGTGGCCCATCAAGGCGGCCTGCTCCAGGCCCATGGCAGCCATCAGGCGCGGAATCCAGGCGGCCGCTTCGGCCACGCTCTGTGGGGCGGTGCCGCTGCTCAGTCCGTGGCCGGGCAGGTCGATGGCGGCCACGTTCCAGCCCAGTTGGGCCAGACCTGCCTCAATGGGTTGCCAGACGCTGTGGTCGCACAGCACGCCGTGCAGGCACAGCACGGTGGGCTGGTGTGCCTGCCAGGGGGTGGCACCGGTATGGACGTAGATACGGGTTTGCTGAATGTCGAAATGCATGGTGTGCTTGTCCATTTAGACGTTGCCAACCGTCATCGGCGTGAAAACGTCGGCGTGTTGGGGGAAGGTATTGGGCTATTATTTGCCGCTTGTCTTGCTTCTGTAAGACATCCGCAAATTTTTAAAGGGAGACCGGCAGCCATGAAAGTCAGCGACATTTTGCGTGTCAAGGGCGGCACTTTGTACGTAGCAAAGCCCGAGGATAGCCTGGCCCAGGCCATGGCAACCATGGCGGAAAAGGACGTGGGTTCCCTCGTGGTGGTCGAGGGTGGCGCCGTGGTGGGCATGCTCACCTTCCGCGAGGTGATCAAGGACGTGGTCAAGCACCAGGGCAACATCGAGCACGTGACGGTACGTGCGGCCATGGTGTTGCAGCCGCTGGTGTGCACCATGGATACCGAAATGGACGAGGTGCGTCGCATGATGCTGGAGCGCCATGTGCGCTACATGCCGGTGATGGAGGGCCACATGCTGATGGGGGTCGTCAGCTTTTACGATGTGGCCAAGGCGGTGGTGGAAGAGCAGAACTTCGAAAACCAGCTGCTCAAGGCCTACATCCGCGACTGGCCGGAGGCCGATCGCCCCGCAGCATCCTGAGCGCGGGTCCCAGGCGCTGGAGGATCAACTTGGTGGGCCTGCCGTCCGTGGCAGGCCTTTTTGCATCGGGGGCACAGGCATAATCGGCGCCACTATGAGCGGCAATACCCTAGGCACACTGTTTACTGTTACCAATTTTGGCGAATCGCACGGCCCGGCCATCGGTTGCGTGATCGATGGCTGCCCGCCGGGGCTGGAGCTGTCGGCCGCCGACATTCAGCACGATCTGGATCGGCGCCGCCCCGGCACCAGCCGCCACGTGACGCAGCGGCAAGAGCCCGATCAGGTGGAAATCCTCTCCGGCGTGTACGAGGGCGTGACCACCGGCACGCCGATTGCACTGCTGATTCGCAACACCGACCAGCGCAGCAAGGACTATGGCGACATTGCCCAACGCTTCCGCCCCGGCCACGCCGATTACGTGTACTGGAGCAAGTACGGCGTGCGCGATCCGCGTGGCGGCGGGCGCTCCTCGGCGCGGCTGACGGCCCCCACGGTGGCGGCGGGTGCCGTGGCCAAGAAATGGCTTCGGCAGCAGTTCGGCACCGAGCTGCGCGCCTGCATGACGCAGCTGGGCGAGATGCCCATCGCCTTCGAGAGCTGGGAGCACGTGCCCAACAACCCCTTCTTCGCCCCGGTGGCCGACGTGCAGGCGCTGGAGGACTACATGGACGCGCTGCGCAAGGCCGGAGACAGCTGCGGCGCGCGCATCCGCGTGCAGGCCACGGGTGTGCCGGTGGGGCTGGGTGATCCGATCTACGACAAGCTCGATGCCGACATCGCCTACGTCATGATGGGCCTGAACGCCGTCAAGGGCGTGGAAATCGGCGCGGGCTTTGAGAGCGTGGTCCAGCGCGGCACCGTGCATGGCGATGCCATGACGCCGCAGGGCTTTGTCACCAACCACGCCGGCGGCGTGCTGGGCGGCATCAGCACCGGGCAGGACATCGAGGTGAGTATCGCCATCAAGCCGACCAGCTCCATCATCAGCCCGCGCCCTTCGATCGATATCCACGGCCAGCCGGTGGAGGTGATCACCAAGGGCCGTCACGACCCCTGCGTGGGCATTCGCGCCGCACCGATTGCCGAGGCGCTGCTGGCGCTGGTGCTCATCGACCACGCCCTGCGCCACCGTGCCCAGTGTGGCGATGTGAGCCTGCCGCTGGCACCCATTCCGGCCAGTGTGGGTTGATAAAAAAATAGCTGGAGGCGCTTGCTGGTAAAGGATTTCAGATAAAAAACCGCCTGAAATCCTTGCAGCATCAGCGTAACCTGCTATCAAAAAAGCCGCTACCAGCAAAGGTAGCGGCTTTTTTGCTGCGGTGTCGTCACGGATTCAACGCACGAAGTAGATAAAGCCCTGGATCATGAAGGCGTTGATGATGTCGATGAAGAAGGCTCCCACCAGCGGCACGATTAGAAATGCCTTGTGCGAAGGACCGTACTGGTTGGTGATGGCCTGCATGTTTGCCACGGCGGTGGGGGTGGCGCCCATGCCAAAGCCGCAGTGCCCGGCAGCCAGCACCGCCGCATCGTAGTTCTTGCCCATGATGCGGAAGGTGATGAAGGCAGCGTACAGCGCCATGACCACGGTCTGCACCGCCAGGATCACCATCAGCGGGGCGGCCAGGTCGGTCAGCTCCCACAGCTTGAGTGACAACAGCGCCATGGCCAGGTAGATGGACAGGCCTGCATTGCCAAACACGTCGATGGCACGGTCGAACACCTTCACGCCAAAGATGTAGTCGAGCGTGTTGCGCAGCACCACCCCGGTGCCCAGCGCCCAGACGAAGGTGGGCAGTTGAATGGCTGTGTCTTTGGTGATGTTGGTCATGAACTCGGCAATCGCCAGGCAGCCGGCAAACAGCGCCAGGGTTTCAATGGCAGCGTCGGCTGTGATCAGGCGGGGGGCGCTGGAGGGGTGTTCGAAGGCCGTGGCCTGGCTGTCTTCCGGCACGGCGGCGACGGCCTGGGCCTGTTGCTCGTGGTCGCTGCGCTGTGCTGCCAGCTGGTGGCGTACGATCAGGCGCTTGGCCAATGGGCCACCCAGCAGGCCGCCAATGACCAGACCAAAGGTGGCGCACGCAATGCCCAGGGTGGTGGCACCCGTCAGTCCGTACTGGTTTTCCAGCACGGAGCCCCAGGCGCCGGCCGTGCCGTGACCGCCCAGCAGGGTGATGGTGCCGGTGACCAGACCGATGAGCGGATCCAGCCCCAGAGCCATCGCCAGGCCAATGCCGACGGAGTTCTGCACCACGATGAACAGCACGATCACCATCAGAAAGATCACCAGACCCAGACCACCTTCGCGCAGCTTGGCAAAGTTGGCCCCCAGGCCGATGGAGGAGAAGAACACTAGCATGAAGGCCGATTGCAGGCTGCCTTCAAAGCCCAGGGTCAGCCCCAGGATTTCATGCAGGGCAAAAACAATGGCGGCCACCACCAGGCCGCCAGCCACGGGTTCAGGGATATTGAAATCACGCAATACGCGGATGCGCTGCACCAGAAACTTGCCAAGTAGCAATACCAGCACGGCCAGGATCAGGGTGTAGTAAGCGCTGAATTGAATATGCATGCAGAACCTTCATTTCTTGCAGGGGAAGACAGCCCTTGTGGAGCTACTTCTGTTTTGAAGTAAAAACAATTGGTTAACCTTTTCGGGCGCGTGATTATAAAGAAGGTGCAACCCCGATCGCGGCGGGGGTTAACCCAGTACCACCTTGCTGCCCCCCATGCGCAGAGCCTGGCGCAGGGCGCGGGCGGCGCGCTCCAGTGCCTGCTGCGGGCTTTCGTAGGGCAGTAGCTCCACCAGGCCGGCGCTCAGGGTGATGTGTGCCAGCACGTCGGCATGCAGCAGGGGACGCAGGGCCAGTTCATTCTGTATCTGTGCCAGGGCCTGGGCGCCCTGGGCCTGGGGGCTGTCGGGCAGCAGCAGCACCAGGTGCTGGTCGGTGGTGCGGCCCACTTCGTCCTGCGGGCGCAGGATGTTGCGCGCAACCTGGGTCAGGTGGCGCAGCCCCAGGTCGTGGCCCTCGGGGGGCAGGGCCTGTAGCGCCTGGGCGGGCAGCTCCATCTGCAGCACGGCCACGCTCAGCGGTGTGCGGTGCTGCTGGCTGCGCTGGATCTCGGCCAGCAGAGCCTCCTGTAGTCCCTGGGTGTTGAGTGCGCCGGTGCTTGGGTCGTGGCGGCTGGTGTCCTGCATGCGTTGCAGGTGGGCGCTGAGCTGATGGATCTGGGCTTCCTGCGCCAGGGCCTGCTCGCGCAGATCCTGTAGCGCAGCCACGGCATGGTGGCTGTCGCGCGCCAGGCGGTTGCCGGATTCGACCACGGCCTCGAACAGCTGGGCCAGCTCGCCCAGGTGGTGGGTTTGCTCGATGTGCGTGGCGCAATCGTTGAGCTGGGCCTGGTGCTGTTCGCTGTGTGAGCTCAGCTCCGCCATGCGGTGCGCGTACTGTGCCAGCAGGTCCTTGATGCGTTCGTGCGCCTCTTGCGTACTGGTGTGCAGCTCCAGGTGGCGAAAGAGCAGGCTCTTGAGGCGGAACTGGATCTGGTTGAGCTGGTCGCTGTCCCAGGCCGGCTCCATGGCCTGGCGCAGCTTTTCGGCCTGGGCCAGCAGGGGGGGGTCCTGCTCACCCAGGACGCACAGGTGATCGACCGTCATGCGCAGCAGCTGCTGCATGTTGTGGATGCGCTGGGCCTGCTCCTGGCTGAGAAAGGACAGGCGAAAGCCGTAGTTGGTCAGCATGTGCTCCAGCGTGCGCACATCCGGGGTGGAGTGCCGCAGGAAATCGACCAGTTGCAGGGAGATTTCGCGCGTGCGCCCATCTTCTGCACCCAGGGCGCTGACGGTGTTCTCGATCAGGCGGGCCAGCGCCTCGGCCAGATTGGGTGGCAGGGTATCGACGGTGCTGGTGGCGGGCGCGGGCAGGGCGGTGATGTGCGGCTGGCTGGTCAGCTCCAGCTGGGCGTACTCCACGATGGCGCTTTGCAGCTGCACCCAGTCCTTGGCCTCAACGGCCTGCGCAAAGGCCTGCGTCAGGTGTGCCTGGCGCGGGGTTTGCGAGGGCAGCAAGGTGGCAATGTGGCGCAGGCGTTGCTGTGGGAAGGCCTCCCGGGGCAGGATGCCGGCCACTTCCTCGTAGGCAGACTGGTAGTTTTCTGGGGTGGGGGGCAGGCGGCGGCTGGCCAGAAGCTGCAAGGTTTGACGGGCAATCTCAGCGGCAGAGCGAGGCGGCATGGGCAGGAGAACGAAATAAAGTGCACGGGCAGCGCCCTACAATCGGCGCCCGTAGAGCTGCACCTAAGACATGAAGATACTGATTTCCAACGACGACGGCTTTCAAGCCCCCGGTATTGTGGCCCTGTACGAAGCCATCTCAGGCATCGATGGGGTGCAGGTCGAGGTGGTGGCGCCCGAGCAGAACAACAGTGCCAAATCAAATGCGCTCACCTTGCATGCGCCGCTGTACGTGCATCGGGCCAGCAACGGGTTTCGTTACGTCAACGGCACGCCGGCCGATTGCGTGCACATCGCCATGACGGGGTTGCTGGGCTATCGGCCCGACCTGGTGCTGGCGGGCATCAACAACGGCGCCAACATGGGGGACGACACTGTTTATTCGGGCACCGTTGGCGCCGCCATGGAGGGCTACCTGTTCGGCGTGCCGGCCATCGCCTTCTCGCAGGTGGAGTTTGGCTGGAAGCACCTGGATGCGGCCGCGCAGAAGGCCAGGGACATCGTGCAGCAAATGCGCCAGCAGCAGCTGGTGGGCTCGACACCGTGGCTGTTGAATGTGAACATCCCCAATCTGCCGCTGGAGCAACTGGGCGCCATCAAGTTGTGCCGCCTGGGGCGGCGCCATGCGGCCGAGCCGGTGATCACCCAGGTCAGCCCCAGGGGGCAGACCATGTACTGGATCGGCAGCGCCGGCGCGGTCAAGGACGATGCCGAAGGCACCGACTTTCACGCCACCGCCCACGGCCACGTGGCCATCACTCCGCTGAAGATCGACTTGACCGACCACCAGAATCTGGGCTACTGGGCACAGACCGCATCCCGCCTGCAGGCGGGTCTGCAAGCCGCAGCGCATGCAGACAGGACACAGGAGCAGGCATGAACCTACCTCGCCGTCCGGGCTTTCCGGCACGCATCGCATCGTTGGGCACTGGCGCTGGGGCACGCCCATCGTCCGTTTCCAGGCAGGCGGCCGCGCCGGTGGCACCCGTGGCCACCGGTTGGGGAATGGATTCTGCCGCCGTGCGCCAGCGCATGGTGCAGCGTCTGGCAGCCGATGGTGTGAAGTCGCCAACGGTGCTGCGGGCCATGGGTACCGTGCCGCGTCACCAGTTCGTGGACAGTGCCCTGGTGGCACAGGCCTATGAGGACACCAGCCTGCCCATCGGCCTGCAGCAAACCATCTCCAAGCCCAGTGTGGTGGCGCGCATGGTCGAGCTGCTCGAAGGCGCAGCCTGTGCCCAGCCCAATGGCCTGGGTCGGGTGCTGGAAATCGGCACCGGCTGCGGCTACCAGGCGGCGGTGCTGTCCATGGTGGCGCGCGAGGTGTATTCCATGGAGCGCCTGCGCGGCCTGCACGAGAAGGCGCGTGCCAATCTGCGCCCCTTGCGTCTGAGCAATGTCCACTTGCTGCTGGGCGACGGTATGCTCGGTTACCCTAGGGGTGGGCCGTATGCGGGCATCATTGCCGCCGCGGGCGGCGAATCCCTGCCACCGGCCTGGCCTGAACAGCTGGCTCCCGGCGGGCGGCTGGTGGCGCCCATGATGAACGAACATGGTCAGCAGATGCTCTTGATGGTGGACAGGAATTTCGACGGCACCTGGACGCAGACCGTCCTGGAGGCGGTGCATTTTGTCCCCTTAAAATCAGGGGTTGCTTGAATGAGAGAGCGTATGACGAAGCAGAACAAACGTGCAGTGGGCTGGGCCATGCTGCTGACAGTGGGTATTTTGGCTGGTTGCGCCCAGACCAATCAGGCACCGGTCGAGACCCGTGGAGGCTTTGGCGCTGGCGTGCGCACTGTCGATCCGGCCACCCTGCCGGGGGCTGAAAATGCCGGCAAACCCGGGTACTACACCGTCAAGCCCGGCGATACCCTGATTCGCATCGGCCTGGAGCACGGGCAAAGCTGGAAGGACATCGCTCGCTGGAGCAATCTGACCAACCCGGATGTGATCGAGGTGGGCCAGGTGGTGCGCGTCGTACCTCCCGGACAGGCACCGGGTGAGGGCAGCAAGGCCGTGGCCAGCGTGACAACGCCCACCGTGCAGGCCACGCCCCTGCCGCCGGCTGGCAGCAGGACGACGAGCACATCCAGCACGCCGGCTGCGACCACAACACCGGCTGCCACCACCCCGCCCAAGGCCGGCACCCAGGATGCCGATGCCAGCGGCCTGGGCTTCATCTGGCCTGCGGCCGGCAGCGTGATTGCCACCTTCAACGAAAGCACCAACAAGGGGCTGGACATTGCCGGCAAGGCTGGAGACCCGGTGGTCGCTGCTGCCGACGGCAAGGTGGTGTACGCCGGAGCCGGCCTGCGCGGCTATGGGCACCTGATCATCCTGAAACACAACAACACCTATCTGACGGCCTACGCCCACAACCAGAAGCTGCTGGTCAAGGAAGACCAGAATGTGAAGAAAGGTCAGAAGATCGCCGAGATGGGCAGCAGCGATGCCGACCGCGTCAAGCTGCACTTCGAGGTGCGCCGCCAGGGCAAGCCGGTCGATCCGTCACGCTATCTGCCGGCACGCTGAGCCTGGCGGCCTGGCATGCACAGGGGCCCGGGTTTCCGGGCCCTTTTTTTCCCGTGTTTTTTGAATTCTTCACCGTGTAAAGGCCCGCCCATGAACGAGGCACTCCCTCCCAGCGACCTCAGCTCCGACGATTGGGAGGCCGAAGCATCCGATGGCGCCGGGACGGCGCAGGATGAGCTGGCCGTCGAACTGCGCCAGGTGCAGGTGCCGGCGGCCCTGCATGGCGTGCGTCTGGACAAGGTGCTGGCCGAGCTGGTGCCGGAGTTCTCGCGCAGCTATTTGCAGCAGCTGCTGGCGCAGGAGGCGGTACAGCTCAACGGCCAGTGCGTCAGCAAGCCTTCGACCAAGGTCAAGGTGGGCGACAGCCTGCAGGTGGCCATGCGCCCCACGGCACAAAGCCAGGCCTTCAAGCCCGAGCCCATGAGCCTGGACGTGGTGTTCGAGGACGAGCATCTGCTGGTCGTCAACAAGCCCGCCGGCCTGGTGGTGCACCCCGCACCTGGCAACTGGAGCGGCACCCTGCTCAACGGCCTGCTGGCGCACCATGCCGGCGCCAGCCAGGTGCCGCGTGCCGGCATCGTGCACCGCCTGGATAAGGACACCAGCGGTCTGATGGTGGTGGCCAAGACCCGCGCCACCATGGATACCCTGGTGGCCCTGATTGCGGCGCGCAACGTCAGCCGCCGCTATCTGGCCCTGGCCCACGGGGCCTGGCAGGGCAGCGCCGAGTGCACGGTGGAGGCGGCCATCGGGCGCGATCCGCGCCAGCGCCTGCGCATGGCGGTGGTCGATCCGGCGCAGCACCCCGGCAAACCGGCCCGCACCGACATCACCTGTCTGGACAGTAGCGACCAGCACTGCCTGGTGCACTGCAAGCTGCACACCGGGCGCACCCACCAGATCCGCGTGCACATGCTGTCCCTGCAACACCCCCTGGTGGCCGATGCGTTGTACGGCGGTGCGCCGGCCGGTGGCCTGCAGCGCCAGGGCCTGCATGCCTTCCGTCTGGCGTTGTGCCACCCTGTCACCGGCCAGCAGATGCAATGGCATGCCAGTCCGCCGCCGGATTTTCTGCAGGCGGTGGAAAAACTGGGCCTGCATTACAATCCACCCCTTTGACCGCCGAAGCGCTGGCCTGCTGCCAGCCCACCGCCTGCCCGTGAGGGTCGGCCCCTCCTGTCCCGGATCTTGTCTGGTATGCCCATGGATGTCATCCTGGTGCTGGAAGCAGCTCTGCTCAGCGCCAACCAACCCCTTACGCTTCCCGCGCTGCGGGCGCTGTTCGACGGCGCGCTGGATGGCGCCAGCATCGAGCGCATGCTGCAGCAATTGCAAGTCCAGTGGCAGGGCAGGGGCGTGGAGCTGGTGCAGGTGGCCTCCGGCTGGCGCTTTCAGACCCGCCCCGAGGTGCGCGAATACCTTGACCGCCTCAACCCCGACAAGCCCCCGCGTTACAGCCGCGCCGTGCTGGAGACGCTGGCCATCATCGCCTACCGGCAGCCTGTGACGCGGGGCGATATTGAAGACATTCGTGGCGTCACCGTTGGCAGCCAGATCATCAAGCAGCTGGAAGACCGGGGCTGGATCGAGGAAATCGGCTACCGCGAAACCGTCGGGCGCCCGGCCCTGCTGGCCACCACGCGCCAGTTTCTGGACGATCTGGGGCTGCGCTCCCTGGCCGACCTGCCGCTGCTCGACTCGGAAGATGACCTTGCCGGGCAGGAAGCCCTGGTGGCCGCCTTGCAGCAGGAGGCGCAGGACGCGCAGCCCTTTACCCCCGACCTTTTTGCCCAGGACGGCATGGCGCTGAAGACGCCCGCCGACCCGGACTCCACCACCGCCCCCGTTTCGTCCGAGCCATCGGACCCATCGGACCCGGCCACTGCCAGTGAACCGGCGGCCTGATGTCGCCCATGGCTGCGCACGGTGCTTTCTTCTTTCCCTTTTCTTTTCCGGATTCCTACCGCCATGTCCCGTCCTTCCCAAGCCCCTCGAGGCCCTTCCGCTGCGCGTCGGCGCGGCCCCGCCCCTGGCGCAACACGCCGCAGCCCCACGACCGGCGCACCAGCAGCCAAACGCCCCGCGCGTGTTGCGGCGCCCGTCGAATCCGAGGGCTATGACTTTGCCGACATCGTCTCCGGGCACATGGATGCCGCCTTGCAGCAGCCGGATGCCGAGCTGCTGGCCGAACAGGCATCCGCCGCTGCTGCGCACAAGCGCGTGCTGCAACCCGAGGCGCAGTCGCCCAAACTGCACAAGGTGCTGGCCCAGGCTGGTCTGGGCTCGCGCCTGGAGATGGAGCGCATGATTGCTGAGGGGCGCCTGACGGTGAACAACGCCCCGGCCCACGTGGGCCAGCGCGTGCAGGTGGGCGACATCATCAAGCTCGACGGCAAGCCGGTGCGCGTGCGCATCGAGCAGCAGGCCGTGCGTGTGCTGGCGTACCACAAGCCTGTGGGCGAAGTCGTCACGCACGACGACCCGCAGAATCGCCCCACGGTCTTTCGTCGTCTGCCGCACCTGAATCAGGGCAAATGGCAGTCGGTGGGGCGTCTGGACCTGAACACCGAAGGCCTGCTGCTGCTGACCAACTCCGGCGATCTGGCCAACCGCCTGATGCACCCGCGCTTTGGTCTGGAGCGTGAATACGCCGTGCGTGTGCTGGGTGCGCTGACCGACGAGGAAAAGCAGCAACTGCTTGATGGCGTGATGCTGGAAGACGGCATGGCTTCCTTTGGCAGCATTGAGGAGGGCGGCGGCGAAGGCGCCAACGTCTGGTACCGCGTCACCATCAGCGAAGGGCGTAACCGCGAAGTGCGCCGCATCTTCGAGGCCGTGGGCCGTGCGGTGAGCCGCCTGATCCGCATCCGCTACGGCGCCATGCAGCTGCCGCGCGGTTTGCGCCGTGGCGCCTACCTGGAGCTGGACCACAAGGACATCGCCGCTCTGGTGGCCGCCAGCGGGGCCGATCAGGCGCTGCTGCGCAAGCCGGCTGCGCCCAGGCAGAACATCCGCCGCCAGGCCGACCGCGTGGGCTCGCGCGCCAAGGCCGAGGTCAAGGCCGCCGAAGAGGCCCGCCAGCTGCGCGCCCGCCGCGCCGGCAAGCCGCGTCGCGCCAGCCCGGCGGCTGCCACGGACGAAGGTCTGGGCAGAAAGACGCCGGTGCGGATTGGTCACGACAGCCTGCAACGCGCACGTCTGGCGCAAAAGCGCAAGCCCGCCGGCAGGCGCGGCCCGGCGCGCTGATCGCGCAGTGTGCACGAAAATCTACGTATTTGATAGCTGCTTGCGCTGTATGGGTGAAGGTTTCAGGGTGTAATGCTTCTGAAGTTTCCTCTGCAAGAGCGCCAGCAGCTATGAAAATGCAAGTGCCAAAGCTTTTTGCTTTCGCAGGGCTTGACGGCACGATTAGAATGCCGGGTTTTGCCCGGTGGTAAAAAAACAACTTTCAATTCAAGGAAAACATCCCATGGCTATCGAACGTACCCTCTCCATCATCAAGCCCGACGCCGTTGCCAAGAACGTGATCGGCCAGATCTATGCCCGCTTCGAAGGCGCTGGCCTGAAGATTGCTGCCGCCAAGATGGTGCATCTGTCGCGCGCTGAGGCCGAGCAGTTCTACGCTGTGCACAAGGAGCGTCCCTTCTTCAAGGATCTGGTGGACTTCATGATCTCCGGCCCCGTGATGATCCAGGTGCTCGAAGGCGAAAACGCCATCCTGAAGAACCGTGAGCTGATGGGCGCCACCGACCCCAAGAAGGCCGAGCCCGGCACCATTCGCGCCGACTTTGCCGACAGCATCGACGCCAACGCCGTGCACGGCTCCGACGCTCCCGAGACCGCAGCCGTTGAAGTGGCCTTCTTCTTCCCCGGCATGAACGTGTACGCACGCTAATCCGACGCTGCCCCGTGGCCCATCGCCCCATGCAGCCCAGTGTTGCATGGGGCATTGCATTTTGTGCCAAGGTCGGCACCAGCGCCTGCCGCACATCGGGCAGGCCCGCACTTCCCACCCATGAGCACCACCCTCACCAACCTGTTGAATTTTGACCTGCCAGGTCTGGTTGCCTACTGCCAGAGCCTGGGGGAAAAGCCGTTTCGCGCCACGCAGCTGTTTCGCTGGATCCACCAGCGCGGTGCCACCGACTTTGCCCAGATGACCGATCTGGCCAAGTCGCTGCGCGAAAAACTCGCCACCCAGGCCTGCATCGAGGGGCTGAAGATCCTCACACAACAGGAGTCGCGCGACGGCACCATCAAGTGGCTGTTTGATGTGGGCGACGGCAATGCGGTGGAGGCGGTCTTCATCCCCGAGGACGATCGCGGCACGCTGTGCGTTTCCTCGCAGGCCGGCTGCGCGGTGGGTTGCCGTTTCTGCTCCACCGGCCATCAGGGCTTCAGCCGCAATCTGACCACGGGCGAAATCATTGCCCAGCTGTGGTTTGCCGAGCACTTCCTGCGCCGCCACCTGAACACGTCCGAGCGCGTCATCACCAACGTGGTCATGATGGGCATGGGCGAGCCGTTGCAGAACTACGCCGCCCTGGTGCCAGCGCTCAGAACCATGCTGGACGACCACGGCTATGGCCTCTCGCGCCGGCGCGTGACGGTGTCCACCTCCGGTGTGGTGCCGATGATGCAGCGCCTGAGCCAGGACTGCCCCGTGGCCCTGGCCGTGTCGCTGCACGCCCCCAACGACGGGCTGCGCGACCACCTGGTGCCGCTGAACAGGAAATACCCGCTGGACGAGCTGCTGCAAGCCTGCGAGGCCTATCTGGAGTTTGCGCCGCGCGATTTTGTTACCTTTGAATACTGCATGCTCGATGGCGTCAACGACCAGCCCGAGCATGCCCAGCAGCTGATCGACCTGGTGCGCCGCTACGGCAAGGGCAAGGCGTGGTGCAAGTTCAACCTGATCCCGTTCAACCCCTTTCCGCAGTCGGGGCTGCTGCGTTCGGGCAGCGCGGCGGTGCAGCGCTTTGCCCAGCTGCTCAACGATGCCGGCATCGTCACCACCGTGCGCAAGACGCGCGGCGACGACATCGATGCCGCCTGCGGGCAGCTGGCCGGCGATGTGAAAGACCGCACCAGAGCGGCAGAACGCATGGCAAAGCAACGTACCATTAGCGTTTATCGCGCTCGCTAGGGTGTGTCTGTGTTTTTTCGTTGAAAGGATGTGCATGCTGTCATCTCGAGCCCCCGTGTTCTCTCTCGCAGTACGTTTGGTGCAAAAGACGTTATGGGGTGGAGCAGTGGCAGCTGTGCTGGCCGGTTGTGCCAGCACGGACGTGCAGACCCCCACCAACGACCCGATGTACAACACCAGCGTGGATGCCGAGCGCCTGCGCCTGGCGCAGACCCGCGTGCAGCTAGGCGCCATGCACTTTTCCGAGGGGCGTTACGACATCGCCCTGGGTGAAGTGGCACAGGCCTTGCAGGCGCATCCCAACTACGCCGATGCCTACAACCTGCGTGGCTGGATCTATCTGAGCCAGCGCGACTACCTCAAGGCCGATGCCAGCTTTGATCGTGCCTTGAGCATCCGCCCCGGTGACCCGGACACCCGCTACAACCTGGGTTGGTCGCAGTGCCAGCAGAAGAACTTCGAGCGTGCCCACATGCACTTTGATGCCGCCCTGGTCGATGGGCGCTACCCCGACGCCGGGCGCGCGCGTACGCTGCTGGCCAAGGCCGTCTGCCTGCGCGATGAGGGCAAGACCGATCAGGTGCTGCCGGTGCTCACCCAGGCGTATGAGCTCGATCCAGGCAATCCGGCCATCGGCCTGAACTATTCCCGCGCGCTCATGGAGAGCGGCGATCTGCAGCGCGCGCGTTTTTACATCCGCCGTCTGAACAACAGCGAATTTGCCAGCGCCGCCTCGTTGTGGCTGGGCATGCGCATTGACCACAAACTGGGCGACTCCCTGGCTGTGCGCCAGCAGGGCAACCAGTTGATCCAGCGCTTCCCGACGTCCAGGGAGCGTGATTTGTACGAACAAGGGGCTTGGAATGAGTGAAGCGGTTGGCGCTGAAAATGCCCAGAACAATGCACCTGCCGCTGAGTCGGTTGGCCCGGGGCAGATGCTGCGGCAGGCCCGCACGGGCCAGGATGTGCCCCTGGAGGCATTGGCTGCGACCCTGAAGGTCCCGGTCGAGAAATTGCAGGCGCTGGAAGACGAGGACTGGCAGGCCCTGCCCGATGTGGTGTTTGCACGCTCCCTGACCATGAGTGTGTGCCGCAACCTGCGCATACCGGCGCAGCCCATCCTGGATTTGCTGCCCCAGCAGCAAAGCGCGCGCCTGAACGCACGGCCCAGCATCAACGAACCGGTGCGCGATCGCGCCGTGCCTTCGGCCCTGACGCCTTCCGCCGGTCCCCTGGGCCGCCGGCTGGCGCTGCTGTCGGTGCTGCTGCTGGCTGGTGCGGCCCTGGCATATGCCGCCTGGCAGTGGCAGCAGGGGCAGGAAGAAAGCGCAGAAGGCGCGAGCGTGGCCGCTGCGCCGGCCAGTCCGTCGTCCTCGTCGTCCTTTTTCTCCGCTGCGGCGCCGGAGGCCGACCAGCCATTGTTTGCGCCGGGGCAGGTGCCGGCCGATGCGCCGCTGGATAGCGATGAGGCCGGCGCGGCAGCAGGGCAGGGCGCGGCGGTTGCGCCGGCGCCCCAGGCTTCCGCTCAGACCGATGCCTCTGCTGCGTCGGTGGCCGAAGCGCCTGCCGCTGCGGCTGGTGGCACACCGGCCTTGCGTCTGCGCGCCACGGGGGAGGTGTGGGTGCAGGTGCGCGATGCCGACGGGAGTCTGGTGGTCGAAAAAATCCTGAAAGCCGGCGAAGTGGTGGATGCCACAGCGCGCCGGCCGCTTTCCGTGGTGCTGGGCAAGGCCGATGTCACGGAAGTGGAGATTGACGGCGCCCCGTTTGACGTGCTGGCCAAAGCGCGCGACAACGTGGCGCGTTTTGAGGTGAAGTAAACGTGTCTGAACAAACTCCCTGCGCAGCCAGCCCGATTGCCTTGGCCGCCCCCCTGCCGCGCAAAAGCCGCGTGGCCCGCATCGCCTGGGGTGAGCATGTAGTGACCGTGGGCGGCAGCGCCCCGGTACGCCTGCAATCGATGACCAATACCGACACCGTGGATGCGGTGGAAACCGCCATCCAGGTGCGTGATCTGGCGCAGGCCGGCTCCGAGCTGGTGCGCATCACCGTCAATACGCCCGAAGCGGCGGCGGCCGTGCCCTATATCCGCGAGCAACTGGACCGCATGAACTGCCCGGTGCCGCTGGTGGGCGACTTTCACTACAACGGCCACCGACTGCTCACCGACCATCCCGACTGCGCGCAGGCGCTGTCCAAGTACCGCATCAACCCCGGCAACGTCGGCAAGGGTGAGAAAAAGGACAAGCAGTTTGCCCAGATGATCGAAATTGCCGCGCGCTACGACAAGGCCGTGCGCATTGGCGTCAACTGGGGCAGTCTGGATCAGGAACTGATGGCCCAGCTGATGGATGTCAACAACCAGCGCGCCCAGCCCTGGGATGTGCGCCAGGTGATGTACGAGGCGCTGATCACCTCGGCCATCGACTCGGCGCGCCGCGCCGAAGCGCTGGGGCTCAATGGCGACAACATCCTGCTGTCGTGCAAGGTCAGCGGCGTGCAGGATTTGATCGCCGTGTATCGCGAACTGGCGCGCCGCTGCGACTACGCCCTGCACCTGGGCCTGACCGAAGCGGGCATGGGCACGCGCGGCACCGTGTCTTCGAGTGTGGCCTTGGGCATTCTGTTGCAGGAAGGCATTGGCGACACCATCCGCGTCTCGCTCACCCCCCAGCCGGGCGAAGCGCGCACCCAAGAAGTGGTAGTGGCCGCAGAAATCCTGCAAGCCCTGGGCATGCGCTCGTTTGTGCCCAGCGTCACCGCCTGCCCTGGCTGCGGACGCACCACCAGCACCGTCTTCCAAGAGCTGGCCAAGGACATCGACGATTTCCTGCGCGCCAATATGCCCATCTGGCGCCAGCAATACCCTGGCGTTGAAGGCATGAAAGTGGCCGTGATGGGCTGCATCGTCAACGGCCCCGGTGAGAGCAAGCACGCCGACATCGGCATCAGCCTGCCCGGCACGGGTGAGGCACCCGCCGCGCCGGTGTATATCAACGGCGAAAAGGCCATGACGCTGCGTGGCGAGCGCATCGCCGAAGAGTTCCAGGCCATCGTGCTCAACTACATCCAGCAGCGCTACGCTGCATAAAATCGGTAGCTGCAACCGCTGGCCTTACAAGGATTTCAAAATAAAAACACATTGAAATCCTTGCCCAACAAGCGCTAGCAGCTCATTTTTTTAAGATTTGCGACCTCCCATGGCAAAAAACGACAAACTCACGGCCGTCAAAGGCATGAACGACATCCTGCCCGGCCAGTCCGAGCGCTGGCAGTGGCTCGAAGACCAAATCCGCGCGCTGATGGACAGCTTTGCCTACCGCAATGTGCGCACGCCCATCGTTGAACACACGCAGCTGTTTGTGCGCGGCATCGGCGAGGTGACCGACATCGTCGAAAAAGAGATGTACTCGTTTGAGGACAAGCTCAACGGCGAGCACCTGACGCTGCGGCCCGAAGGCACGGCCAGCCTGGTGCGCGCCACCATCGAGAACAACTTGCTCTACGACGGCGGCAAGCGCATGTGGTACATGGGGCCGATGTTTCGCCACGAGCGCCCGCAGCGTGGCCGCTACCGCCAGTTCCACCAAGTGGGTGCCGAGGCCTTGGGCTTTGCTGGCCCGGATGTGGACGCCGAGCTGATCCTGCTGGCCGTGGCCCTGTGGAAGCGCCTGGGCCTGAGCCAATGGCGCCTGGAAATCAACAGCCTGGGCCAGCCCGAAGAGCGTAAGGCGCACCGCGAAGCCTTGATCGCCTATCTGGAGCAGCACCAAGACGTGATGGACGAAGAGGCCAAGCGGCGCATGTACAGCAACCCCTTGCGCGTGCTGGACACCAAAAACCCAGCCATGCAAGACATGGTCAATGCCGCGCCCAAGCTGATCGATTACCTGGGCGAGGCCTCGCTGGCGCACCTGCGCGGCGTGCAGGCCATCCTGGATGCCAACGATGTGCCCTGGACGCTCAATCCGCGTCTGGTGCGCGGGCTGGACTACTACAACCTCACGGTGTTCGAGTTCGTCACCGACCTGCTCGGCGCGCAGGGCACCATCTGCGCCGGTGGCCGCTACGACTACCTGATCGAACAGGTGGGCGGCAAGAGCGCACCGGCCGTGGGCTGGGCGCTGGGTGTGGAGCGCGTGCTGGAACTGGTCAAGGAGCTGGGCACCGACATTCCCGCACCGCAGCCCGATGCCTACGCCATCGTGCCCGATGCCGCCAGCATGCCGCAGGTGCTCAGGACCCTCACGCAGCTGCGCGAGGCGGGCGTGCGCGTGCAGATGCATGCTGCCACCGAGCAGGGCATGGGCAGCATGAAGTCGCAGTTCAAGAAGGCCGATGCCAGCGGCGCGCACTTTGCGCTGATCTTTGGCGGCGACGAGCTGGCGCGCGGCGAGGTCACCATCAAATCCCTGCGCGACGGGCAGGGCGCACAAGTCACGCGTGCCCTGGCTGACGCGCCGACCTGGGCGGCCAGCCTACAATCGCGCGCTTAAAGTTTCACATCTCACTTCATCTGCACATGGCAAAGCACCTGGACTTGGAAGAACAAGAGCAGCTTGATCAGCTCAAGCATTTCTGGAATCAATGGGGCACCCCGATCACCAGCATTCTGGTGGTGGTGCTCGGTAGCTTTGCCGCGTGGAACGGCTGGCAACTGTGGCAGCAGCGCCAGGCCACGCAGGCCGCAGCCCTGGCCGATGCGGTGGCCGTGGCCGTCAAGGCCGAAGATGCGGGCCGTGTGGCCCTGGCCTTTGAAGCGCTGAAGAAGGATTACGCCAGCACCGTGCAGGCCAGCCAGGCAGCCTTGCAGGTGGCCAAGTCGGCGCAGGCCGCGGGCAAGTCCGACGTGGCCAAGGCAGCCCTGCAATGGACCATCGACCACGCTTCCGATGAGGGCTATCAGGCCACGGCCAGGCTGCGCCTGGCAGCCTTGCAGATCGAGGCCAAGGAGCTGGATGCTGCTGCGGCCCTGCTGCAAGGCAGCTTCCCCGCCGAGTTCAAGCCCCTGGCGCTGGATCGCCTGGGTGATGTGCTGCAGCTGCAAGGCAAGACGCAGGAGGCCGTGGCCGCCTACCGTCAGGCCTGGCAGCAACTGGACGGTCGTCTGGAATATCGCGCCCTGGTCGGCTACAAGCTCAATGCCCTGGGCGTGGCCACCAGCACAACGGAGTCGCAATCGTGATGCAGCAACGCCCCCACTTCTTTCGTAGCCGTCTTGCTCCGCGCTGGGCGCGGCACACTGCTCTGGCGCTGGCCCTGGTTGCCGGCCTGAGTGCCTGCTCCTCCAGCAAGCCACCCAAGCCCGCAGAGCTGGGGCCCAACGTGGTGCTGCTGCCAGTGCGACAGGTGTGGCACACCAGCATCCCGGCGCTGAAGAACGCCAGCATCGCGCCGCAGGTGCTGGGGCAGGATGTGGTGGTGGCCGGTGCTGATGGTACGGTGGTGAGTGTCAACGCCGCCTCGGGGCGTGAGAACTGGCGCGCCCAGGTGGGCAGCAGTCTGCAAAGCGGCGTGGGCAGCGATGGCCGCTACGTGGCCGTGGTGACGGCCAGCAATGCGCTGACGGTGCTGGAGCAGGGGCGTACCCTGTGGAGCAAGCCCCTGGCAGCCGCTTCGTATACCGCTCCCCTGGTGGCCGGTGGGCGCGTCTTTGTGCAGACTGCCGACCGCCATCTGTCGGCCTACGACGCCCAGGATGGCAGCCTGCTGTGGACGCACAGGCGCGAAAGCGAGCCCCTGGTGCTGCGCCAGCAGGGCATCCTGCGGGCGCATGGCAACCTGCTGCTGGCCGGCCTCTCGGGCCGTCTGGTGGCCCTCAATCCCGACAACGGTGCGGTGATCTGGGAGGCGCCCATTGCCGCGCCGCGCGGCACCAACGATGTGGAGCGTCTGGTGGATCTGGTGGCCCCGTCGGCACGCGATGGCGACGTGGTGTGTGCGCGCGCCTTCCAGTCCAGCATCGGCTGTGTGGATGTGGCCCAGGCGCGCCTGCTGTGGACCACGCCGGCCAAGGGCTCGGTCGGTGTGGCAGCCGATGCCGAGCGCGTCTTTGGTACGGAAAGCAACGGCATCGTGCAGGCCTGGAACCGCACCGATGGCCGCAAGGACTGGAGCAACCAGCGCCTGCAGCACCGCCAGCTTTCCGCTCCCCTGGTGCTGGGCCGCTCCGTGATCGTGGGCGACAGCACCGGCCTGGTGCACATGTTTTCCAAGCAGGACGGCAGTCCTCTGAACCGTTTTCCGACCGACAGCAGTGGCGTGGCCACGGCGCCTGTGGTGGCAGCCGACACCCTGGTGGTGCTCACGCGCAATGGCGGCCTGTATGGCTTCCGCCCGGACTGAGTTCGGATCCCATCCCTCGAAGTTTTTCGCATGAAACCAGTCATTGCCCTTGTGGGGCGGCCCAATGTGGGCAAATCCACCTTGTTCAACCGTTTGACCAAGTCGCGCGACGCCATCGTCTCCGACTATGCGGGTCTGACGCGCGATCGCCACTATGGCCAGGGCCGTCAGGGCAAGCTGGAATACATCGTCATCGACACCGGCGGCTTTGAGCCCGATGCCTCGCAGGGCATTTTTCGTGAAATGGCCAAGCAGACGCGCCAGGCAGTGGCCGAGGCCGATGTGGTGGTGTTCGTGGTCGATGCGCGCGACGGCCTGTCCGCCCAGGACCACGAAATCGCCGACTACCTGCGCCGCCTGAGCAAGCCCTGCCTGCTGGTGGCCAACAAGGCCGAAGGCATGCAGGCCGGCGCCCAGCTGTCCGAGTTCTACGAGCTGGGGCTGGGTGAGGTCTATCCCATCTCTGCGGCCCACGGCCAGGGTGTGCGTGGCCTGGTGGAGCTGGCGCTGGCGCCGCTGCAACTGCCTGACCCCGATGAGCTGCCCGATCCGCAGGAAGAGGGGCCACGCCCCATCAAGCTGGCACTGGCCGGTCGCCCCAATGTGGGCAAGTCCACGCTCATCAACACCTGGCTGGGTGAGGAGCGCCTGGTTGCCTTTGACCTGCCCGGCACCACGCGCGATGCCATCAGCGTGCCGTTCGAGCGCAATGGTCAGAAGTTCGAGCTGATCGACACCGCCGGCCTGCGCCGCAAGGGCAAGGTGTTTCAGGCCATCGAGAAGTTCTCGGTCGTCAAGACATTGCAGGCCATCGAGTCGGCCAATGTGGTGTTGCTGCTGATCGACGCCACCGAAGGCGTGACCGATCAGGACGCGCACATTGCCGGCTACATCCTGGACAGCGGCCGTGCTGTGGTACTGGCCGTCAACAAATGGGATGCGGTGGACGACTACCAGCGCCAGCTGGTGGAACGCTCCATCGAAAACCGCCTGGGGTTCCTCAAGTTTGCGACGGTGCACTTCATCTCGGCCACCAAGCGCCAGGGCCTGGGGCCGCTGTGGTCGTCCATTGCGCAGGCGCACAAGTCCGCCACGTGCAAGATGCCCACCCCGGTGCTGACGCGGGTGCTGCAGGAGTCCCTGCAGTTCCAGACCCCCAAGAAGGTGGGCGCCTATCGCCCCAAGATGCGCTACGCCCACCAGGGCGGGATGAATCCGCCGCTGATCGTGATCCACGGCAATTCCCTGGAGCTGGTGACGGACGCGTACAAGCGTTTCCTGGAAGGGCGCTTCCGCAAGGAATTCAATCTGGTGGGAACCCCGCTGCGCATCGAGTTCAAAACATCGCACAACCCCTACGCAGACAAGGCGCGCAAGTAGCGCTGGTGTCGGCAAACACCCAGAATCCCTGGTACGTCAAGCGCGTGCGCTGCAAGCCGGGGCTGGGCTGTGTTAAGGTGTCGGTTTACAACAACATGTCCGAACACGGAGTTATATCGTGAGCAATAAAGGCCAACTCTTGCAAGATCCCTTCCTGAATGCACTGCGCCGTGAGCATGTGCCAGTTTCGATTTACCTGGTCAACGGTATCAAGCTGCAGGGGCAGATCGAATCCTTCGACCAATACGTTGTGCTGCTGCGCAACACCGTCACCCAAATGGTGTACAAGCACGCCATCTCCACCATCGTTCCCGGCCGTCCGGTGAACTTCAGCATCTCCGAGTCTGGCGACGGCGCTGCAGCTTGAAGCAGGCGCTCCTTCCCATGCCAGCGCTCCGGCCAGCAAGGGCCACATACGCATGAGCGCATCCGCATCGCAATCGTCCACCCCGGTCCTTCTGGTCGGGGTGGATTTTGGTTTCCCCCATTTCGACGCCGACCTGCAGGAGCTGGGCCTGCTGGCCCAGACAGCGGGTCTGCACCCCGTGGCACGTCTTGCCTGCAAGCGCAAGGCGCCCGATGCCGCACTGCTGATCGGCAGCGGCAAGGCCGATGAGGTCAAGCTCCTGGCGCAAATGCACGGCGCAAAAGAGGTCTTGTTCGACCAGTCCCTGAGTCCCGCCCAGCAGCGCAATCTGGAGCGCTACCTGGAGATGCCGGTCAACGACCGCACCATGCTGATCCTGGAGATCTTTGCCCAGCGCGCGCGCAGCCACGAGGGCAAGCTGCAGGTCGAGCTGGCCCGGCTGCAATACCTGAGCACCCGCCTGGTGCGCCGCTGGAGCCACCTGGAGCGCCAGCAGGGCGGTATCGGCCAGCGCGGCGGCCCCGGTGAGACGCAGATCGAGCTGGACAAGCGCATGATCGGCGAAGCCATCAAGCGCACCAAGGAAAAGCTGCTCAAGGTGCAAAAGCAGCGCAACACCCAGCGACGTCAGCGTCAGCGTCATGAGGTGTTCAACATCTCGCTGGTGGGCTACACCAATGCCGGCAAGTCCACCTTGTTCAATGCGCTGGTGAAGGCTCGCACCTATGCGGCCGATCAGCTGTTTGCCACCCTGGATACCACCACCCGGCAGATGTACCTGGCCGAGGCGCAGACCTCGGTTTCACTGTCCGACACGGTGGGCTTCATCCGTGCCTTGCCCCACGGTCTGGTCAAGGCCTTCCAGGCCACGTTGCAGGAGGCCGTCGATGCCGACTTGCTGCTGCACGTGGTTGACGCCTCCAACGAAGCCTTTCCGGAGCAGATGCAGCAGGTGCGCCAGGTGCTGAAAGAAATCGGCGCAGATCAGATTCCGCAGGTGTTGGTTTTTAATAAACTCGACGCCTTGCCCGCGCAGCGCCGCCCCGAGGTCCTGCAGGACTGGTACGAGGTCGAGGGCCAGCAACTGCCTCGTATCTTCGTGAGCGCTGCCGCCAATCAGGGGCTGGATGTGCTGCGCCAGCACCTTGCTCAAGCGGTGCTGGCAGCCCAGCAGGCCGAGCCCTCCCTTCCCGTGGCCTGACCGCCGCTGCATGCCGTTTCATTGAGATCCATTGAGTTTGTGCCCATGAGTTTTTTGAATCGTCTGCCCCGTCTGGCGGCCTTGCCCCAAGGTTTGCGTGGCATGTTCAATCTGAACGACCCCCGCTGGGGGCGTGGAGAGGATAACCACAACAGCGACCCTGCCTCTGGCTCCAACGCCGACAACGATCGTCCCTCTTCGCCCCCTCCGCCACCCCCTCCGCCACCACGTGGCGGCGGTGGGCGTGGGCAGCCGCCAGGTGGCCAGCCACCGGATCTGGATGAGCTGTGGCGTGACCTGAACCGCAAGCTCGGTGGTCTGCTGGGCGGTCGTCCCGCGGGCGGACAGGGCGGCAATGGCGGTCGCGCGGGTGGCAGCCAGCCGCCGGACATGAAGGGTACCGGGCTGGGCATTGGTGTGATTGCCGGTCTGGCGGTGCTGATCTGGCTGGGCACGGGCTTTTTCATCGTGCAGGAAGGCCAGCAGGCCGTGATCACCCAGTTTGGCCGCTACCACTCCACGGTGGGCGCGGGTTTCAACTGGCGCCTGCCATACCCCTTCCAGAGCCATGAGCTGGTGTTTGTGACGCAGATCCGCTCGGTGGATATCGGCCGCGACATCATCATCAAGAGCACCGGCCTGCGCGAGTCGGCCATGCTGACCGAGGACGAGAACATCGTCGAAATCAAGTTTGCCGTGCAATACCGCCTGAACGATGCGCGTGCCTGGCTGTTCGAGAGCAAGAACCCCGATGTGGCCGTGGTGCAGGCAGCAGAGTCTGCCGTGCGCGAAGTGGTCGGCAAGATGAAAATGGACTCGGCCCTGGCCGAAGAGCGCGACCAGATCGCCCCGCGCGTGCGCGAACTGATGCAGACCATCCTGGACCGCTACAAGGTCGGCGTGGAGATCGTCGGCATCAACCTGCAGCAGGGTGGGGTGCGCCCGCCGGAGCAGGTGCAGGCAGCGTTTGACGACGTGCTCAAGGCCGGACAGGAGCGTGAGCGCGCCAAGAACGAAGCCCAGGCCTATGCCAACGATGTGATCCCGCGCGCCACCGGTACCGCCTCGCGCCTGACGCAGGAGGCCGAAGCCTACCGGGCCCGCGTGGCAGCACAGGCCGAGGGTGATGCCGAGCGCTTCCGCTACGTGCTGGCCGAGTACAAGAAGGCGCCGCAGGTGACCCGCGACCGCCTGTACACCGAGGCCTTGCAGGAGGTGTACAGCAACGTCACCAAGGTGCTGGTGGATGCGCACCAGGGCTCCAACCTGCTGTACCTGCCGCTGGACAAGCTGATGCAAAGCGCCGGTGTGGCCGCTCCTGCAGCGCAGGAGGCAGCCACCCGTCTGACGCAACCCGCATCCTCCATTCCCCAGAACTCCACCAGCAGCGTGGATGCGCGTTCGCGCGACGTGAACCGCTCGCGGGAGCGTTGATTGCGCCAAGGAGAAGAGCTCACCATGAATCGTTTAGGATTTTTCGCCGTCACCATCCTGGTGGCATTGGCCCTGGCCAGCTCCATGCTGTTCGTCGTGGACCAGCGTCAGTTCGGCGTGGTCTATGCCCTGGGGCAGATCAAGAGCGTCATTACCGAGCCGGGGCTGAACTGGAAGCTGCCGCCCCCGTTCCAGAACGTGCGCTACATCGACAAGCGCCTGCTCACCCTGGACAGCACCGACACCGAGCCCATGCTCACCGCCGAGAAGCAGCGTGTGGTCATCGACTGGTACGTGCGCTGGCGCATTACCGATCCTTCGGAATACATCCGCAACGTGGGGCTGGACGAATCGGCCGGTGCCATGCAGCTCAACCGCGTGGTGCGCAACGCCTTCCAGGAGGAAATCAACCGCCGCACCGTGCGCGAGCTGCTGTCCTCCAAGCGTGAAACCCTCATGGCCGACGTGAAGAAGGAAGTGCTCGAAGCCATCAGCCGTGGCAAGCCCTGGGGCATGGACGTGGTGGACGTGCGCATCACCCGCGTCGATTACGCCGAGACGATCACCGAGTCGGTCTATCGCCGCATGGAAGCCGAGCGCAAGCGCGTGGCCAACGAGCTGCGCTCCACCGGCGCTGCCGAGGGCGAAAAGATCCGCGCCGATGCCGACCGCCAGCGCGAGATCGTCGTGGCCAACGCCTACCGCGAAGCCCAGAAGGTCAAGGGGGAGGGCGATGCCGAGGCCGCACGCATCTACGCCGAGGCCTTTGGGCAGGATCCGCAGTTCGCCAGGTTCTACCGCAGCCTGGAGGCCTACAAGGCCAGCTTCGCCAACAAGGGCGATGTCATGGTGGTCGATCCGTCCAACACGGAGTTCTTCAAGGCCTACCGCAACGGCGGCCCTGCCGCAGGAGCCAACTGAGACAGCACCGCGCTACCAGTTTGTGCCCGGGGTGGTGTACCGGGCGTCGCATTCCGCAGCACAGGCCTTGCTCTTTCATCGGGGCAGGGCCTGTGAACCGATAGAATCACTTTTTTAACAGCCCTCCGTTTTTTCATGTCTGCTTGGGTCCTGCCGGATCACATCGCCGATGTGTTGCCTTCCGAGGCGCGTCACATCGAGGAGCTGCGTCGAGGTCTGCTCGATACGGCGCGCAGTTACGGGTATGAATTGGTCATGCCCCCTTTGCTTGAGTACCTGGATTCCCTGCTTACCGGCGCAGGCGAGGCGCTCAACCTGCAAACCTTCAAACTGGTTGACCAGATTTCTGGCCGCACCCTGGGGCTGCGAGCCGACACCACCCAGCAGGTGGCACGCATCGATGCCCACCTGCTCAACCGCCAGGGCATCACCCGCCTGTGCTACTGCGGCCCGGTGCTGCACACCCATCCCGATCGCCCACGCGCCACGCGCGAGCCGTTGCAGTTTGGTGCCGAGATCTACGGCCACGAGGGCGCCGAGGCCGACGTCGAAGTCCTGGCCCTGGCCCTGGACTGCATGCGCGGTGCGGGCGTGCAGGACTTCAGCGTCGATCTGTCGGACGTGCGCATCGTGCGCCATCTGTGCGCCGGCGTGATCGTCGATCCGGCGGTGTTGCAGCGCGTGCACGCGGCGCTGGCCGTCAAGGATGCCACCGAACTGGCACGACTCACCCGGAACTTCCCTGCGGCGGCGCGTGAGGGCCTGCTAGCAATCTTGCAGCTGTACGGGGACGCCCAGGTTCTGAAAGAGGCAGAAACTGCCCTGAAATCCTCGCCAGCCGTGCGTAACGTGCTACAAAACTTGCGTTGGCTGGCCGAGCAGTTCCCCGATGTGAACTTCACCTTCGACCTGGCCGACCTGCGCGGTTACTCCTACTACAGCGGCACACGCTTTGCCGTGTATGCGCCTCAGGCCAGCGATGCGCTGGTGCGCGGCGGTCGCTACGACGAGGTCGGTGCCGCATTCGGGCGCAACCGCCCGGCCGCAGGCTTCAGTCTGGACATCAAGCAGCTGGTGGCCGTCGTGCCCGCACGTCCGTTGAAGGCGGCGATCCGTGCCCCCTGGGCAGCCGATGCCGAGTTGCAGAAAACCATCGCCCAACTGCGCGCGGCCGGGGAAACCGTGGTTTGCGCCCTGCCGGGGCACCCCAACCGGGTTGACGAGTTCCATTGCGATCGCGTGCTGGTCCACAGCGCAGGGCAGTGGGTCGTGCAGCCTCTTTAACGCATTTTTCCTTTTACATGGACGTGGACGTGATGAACGCAAAAAAAGCTCGTAACGTGGTAGTGGTCGGCACCCAGTGGGGCGACGAAGGCAAGGGCAAGCTGGTGGACTGGCTGACCGAAAGTGCCCAGGGCGTGGTGCGCTTTCAGGGTGGTCACAACGCTGGTCACACCCTGGTGATCAACGGTGTCAAGACCGCGCTGCACCTGATTCCCAGCGGCATCATGCGCCCCGGGGTGAAGTGCTTCATCGGCAACGGCGTGGTGCTGGCTGTTGGCAAGCTGTTCGAGGAAATCGAAGGCCTGGAAAAGGCTGGCGTGAGCGTGCGCGATCGTCTGCGCGTCTCCGAAGCCTGCCCGCTGATCCTGCCCTTCCACCAGGCGCTGGACGTGGCCCGCGAGGCCGCACGCGAGCAGGGCGGTGTGCAAAAGATCGGCACCACCGGCAAGGGCATCGGCCCGGCCTATGAGGACAAGATTGCCCGCCGCGCGCTGCGCGTGCAGGACCTGAAGTACCCCGAGCGCTTTGCCACCAAGCTGCGCGAGCTACTCAAGCTGCACAACCACATCCTGGTTCATGTGCTGGGCTCCAGGAGCTTTGACTTCGGCCCCGCGCTGCAGCCCTATGTCAAGGATGGCGAAGTGCAGTTTGACGCGGTGTACAACGAGGCCATGCGCCATGCCGAGCTGCTCAAGCCCATGATCGCCGACGTCTCGCGCGAGCTCAATGACCTGCATGCTGCCGGTGGCAACCTGCTGTTTGAAGGCGCCCAGGGCACGCTGCTGGACGTGGACCACGGCACCTACCCCTATGTGACTTCGTCGAACTGCGTCGCCGGCAACGCTGCTGCCGGCGCTGGCGTGGGCCCCGGCATGCTGCACTACGTGCTGGGCATCACCAAGGCTTACTGCACCCGCGTGGGCAGCGGCCCGTTCCCCACCGAGCTGGAATGGCAGAAAGAGGGCACACCTGGCTGGATCATGTCCACCGTGGGCGCAGAAAAGGGCGTGACCACCGGTCGATTCCGCCGCTGCGGCTGGTTTGATGCCGCGCTGCTCAAGCGCTCGGCGCAGATCAACGGCCTGTCCGGCCTGTGCATCACCAAGCTGGACGTGCTCGACGGCATTGAAGAGCTGCAACTGTGCGTGGGCTATGAGCTCGATGGCGAGAAGATCGACATCCTGCCCCTGGGTGCCGACGAAATCGAGCGCTGCAAGCCCATTTATGAGACCATCCCCGGCTGGACCGAGTCCACTGTGGGCGTCACCGACTACGCCAAGCTGCCTGCCAATGCACGTCGTTACCTGGACCGCATCCAGGAAGTGACGGGCGTGCCGATCGCCATGGTGTCCACCAGCCCCGACCGTGCGCACACCATCCTGCTGCACAACCCCTACAGCGCCGATTAAGGCCCACAGGACGAGCCAACATGCTTACTGAAGACGGCAAACACCTCTACGTCAGCTACGACGACTACCACGCCTTGATTGAGAAACTGGCGCTGCAGATTCACAAATCGGGCTGGGAGTTCGACACCATCCTGTGCCTGGCCCGAGGTGGTTTGCGCCCGGGCGACATCCTCAGTCGCATCTTCGACAAGCCTCTGGCGATCATGTCCACCAGTTCCTACCGGGCCGAGGCGGGCACGCAGCGCGGCCATCTGGACATTGGCCGCTTCATTGCCACCCCCAAGGGGGAAATCGCCGGGCGTGTGCTGCTGGTCGATGACCTGGCCGACACAGGCATCACCCTGACGGCCGTGGTGCAGCGTCTTCGGGAAAGCTATCCGCCGATCACCGAGCTGCGCACTGCCGTGATCTGGACCAAGGGCGTCTCCACCTTCCAGGCCGATTACTCGGTCGAGGAGCTGCCGACCAACCCCTGGATTCACCAGCCCTTCGAGGGCTACGACAGCCTGACCCCCGAGAAATTGCTGCAAAAATGGCAGGCTTGAACGGTTGAGCCGCTGCCGGAGCGCCGCTTGCGGCGCTTTGGCGTTTCTTGCCGCCAAGTTGTCTCTGCCTTCCCTACATCCCTTGTTTCAGGTCGCCGGGGCTTCCCATCCTGCGATCTGCACTTTCCTAGTACTTGCCCATCATGAGCCAACCTGTTTTCACTGTTGCCGATATTCGCAAGACCTTTCTGGATTTCTTTGCAGCCAAAGGCCACACCATTGTCGAATCCAGCCCGCTGGTGCCCGGCAATGACCCCACCCTGATGTTCACCAACAGTGGCATGGTGCAGTTCAAGGACGTGTTCCTGGGCACCGACAAGCGCCCCTACGTGCGCGCGGCCTCGGTGCAGGCCTGTCTGCGCGCCGGCGGCAAGCACAACGACCTGGAAAACGTGGGCTACACCGCGCGCCACCACACCTTCTTCGAGATGCTGGGCAACTGGAGCTTTGGCGACTACTTCAAGCGCGAATCGCTCAAGTGGGCCTGGGAGCTGCTCACCGAGGTGTACAAGCTGCCCGCCGAGCGCCTGCTGGCCACCGTCTATCACGAAGACGATGAGGCCTACGACATCTGGACCAAGGAAATCGGCCTGCCGCCCGAGCGCGTGATCCGCATTGGCGACAACAAGGGCGGCAAGTACAAGAGCGACAACTTCTGGATGATGGCCGACACCGGCCCCTGCGGCCCGTGCTCGGAAATCTTCTACGACCACGGCCCGGAAATCCCTGGCGGCCCTCCGGGCAGCCCCGACGAAGATGGTGACCGCTTCATCGAGATCTGGAACAACGTGTTCATGCAGTTCGACATGAAGGAAGACGGCTCCGTGGTGCCGCTGCCCGCACCCTGCGTCGATACCGGCATGGGCCTGGAGCGTCTGGCCGCCATCCTGCAACACGTGCACAGCAACTACGAAATCGACCTGTTCGATGCGCTGATCAAGGCTGCCGCGCGCGAAACCGGCACCAGCGATCTGAGCAACCCCTCGCTCAAGGTGATTGCCGACCACATCCGTGCCACCTCGTTCCTGGTGCTCGATGGCGTCATCCCCAGCAACGAAGGGCGCGGCTACGTGCAGCGCCGCATCGTGCGCCGCGCCATCCGCCACGGCTACAAGCTGGGCCAGAAGACCCCGTTCTTCCACAAGCTGGTCAAGGACCTGGTGCAGCAGATGGGCGCCGCTTACCCCAGGCTGGCCGCGCAGCAGGAGCGCATCACCGAAGTGCTGCGCGTCGAAGAAGAGCGCTTCTTCGAGACACTGGCCCACGGTATGGAGATTTTGGACAGCGCCCTGGCCAGCGGCGCCCAGCAGCTGCCCGGCGATGTGGCCTTCAAGCTGCACGACACCTATGGCTTCCCGCTGGACCTGACCAACGACGTCTGCCGTGAGCGCGGCCTGAGCGTGGACGAGGAGGGCTTCAACGCCGCCATGCAGCAACAAAAGGACAAGGCGCGCGCTGCAGGCAAGTTCAAGATGGACCGCGTGCTGGAGTACAGCGGCGCAGGCAACACCTTCACCGGCTACGAACACCTGGTCGGTGATACGAAAATCGTAGCGCTTTACGCTGAAGGTACGCCAGTTTCAGAGCTGAAAGCTGGTGAAAGTGGCGTTGTGGTTGTGGAAAGCACTCCTTTTTATGCAGAAAGCGGCGGTCAGGTGGGTGACCAGGGCGTCATCAACGCTGAGGGCGTGCGCTTTGTCGTGCACGACACGCAGAAGATCAAGGCCGACGTGTTCGGCCACCACGGCGAGGTCGCCGAGGGCGTGCTGCGCGTGGGCGACAGCGTGCAGGCAGCAGTCGATGCCCAGCTGCGCGCCGCCACCATGCGCAACCACTCGGTCACGCACATCATGCACAAGGCCCTGCGCGAAGTGCTGGGCGAGCACGTGCAGCAAAAGGGCAGCCTGGTCAATGCCGAGCGCACGCGTTTTGACTTTACGCACAACGTTCCCGTCACAGCCGAGCAAATCCGCGAGATCGAGCGCCGTGTGAACCAGGAAATCCTGGCCAACACCGCCACCGACGCGCGCGTGATGGACATTGAATCGGCCAAAGCCACCGGCGCCATGATGCTGTTCGGTGAAAAGTACGGCGAAACCGTGCGCGTGCTGGACATCGGCACCAGCCGCGAGCTGTGCGGCGGCACCCACGTGGCACGCACGGGCGATATCGGTCTGTTCAAGATCGTGGCCGAAGGCGGCGTGGCCGCCGGCATCCGTCGTGTGGAAGCCATCACCGGTGCCAATGCGCTGGCCTATGTGCAGGAGCTGGAAACCACGGTGGATGCCGCCGCCGCTGCCCTGAAGGCCCCGGTGGCCGACCTGACAGGCCGCATTGCCAGCACGCTGGAGCAGGTCAAGGCGCTGGAAAAGGAAATCGCCGCCCTCAAGGGCAAGCTCGCTTCCAGCCAGGGCGATGAGTTGCTGGGTCAGGCCGTGGAGGTCAAGGGCGTCAAGGTGCTGGCCGCCAAGCTCGAAGGCGCCGATGCCAAGACCCTGCGCGAAGCCGTGGACAAGCTCAAGGACAAGCTCAAGACCGCAGTGATCGTGCTGGCCACCGTGGATGGCGAGAAAGTGCAACTGGCCGCTGGCGTGACCGCCGACACCCTGGGCAAGGTCAAGGCCGGCGAACTGGTGAACTTTGTGGCCCAGCAAGTGGGCGGCAAGGGCGGCGGCAAGCCCGACATGGCCATGGCCGGTGGTACCCAGCCGGCGGCGTTGCCGGCGGCACTGTCCAGCGTGCAGGCCTGGGTGGCCGAGCGCCTGTAAGCCGCACCCTTGAACCCCAACGCGACCCAGCCCGCAGGTTTTTACCTGCGGGTTTTTTCTTGTGCAAATTTGCGATTTAACATAATACACATTGTATTGATGTTTATCTTCGTAAAAACAACGATCCGAACGCACAAGCTCTCTTAGACTTCAGGGAGCTTTTTTTGTTACTTTGGTTGCCCCTGGCCTGTGTGTATCGGAATTTTTAGAAGTGGGAAGCGCACATGAACGTCGTGATCTTGGATGACTACCAGGATGCCGTGCGCAAGTTGGCATGCTCGGAGCGGCTGCATGGACTCAATGCCAAGGTGTACAACAACACGGTCAAGGGCCTGGGGCAGCTGGTCATGCGGCTGCGCGATGCCGATGTGGTGGTGCTCATCCAGGAGCGCACCAGCGTGACGCGAGCCCTGCTGGAAAAGCTGCCGCGCCTCAAGCTCATTGCGTTGGCCGGCCGCATGGGGCCGCACGTCGATCTGCAGGCCTGCTCCGACCACGGGGTGGCAGTGGCCCAGGGCAGCGACGTACCCGTTTCCACGGCCGAACTGACCTGGGCGCTGTTGATGGCGGCCATGCGGCGCCTGCCGCAATACATCGCCAACCTCAAACACGCGGCATGGCAACAGGCCGGGCTGAGAACGGCCTCCATGCCTCCTAATTTCGGCCTGGGCAGCCGTCTGCAAGGTAAGGTACTGGGCGTCTGGGGCTATGGCCGCGTGGGCCGTCTGGTGGCCTCGTATGGCAAGGCCTTTGGCATGCGGGTACTGGTCTGGGGCCGGGAGGCCTCGCGTACGCAGGCAGTGCGCGATGGCCTGGACGTTGCCAGCAGCAAGGAAGCCTTGTTTCTGCAGTCCGACGTCCTGAGCCTGCACCTGCAGTTGCTGCCCCAGACGCGCCACAGCGTGCGCCTGGTGGATCTGGCGCGCATGAAGCCCACCGCCCTGCTGCTCAATACCGCGCACGCCGAACTGATCGAACCAGAAGCCCTGGCCATTGCCCTGCAGCGCGGGCGGCCGGGCATGGCGGCGGTCGATGTCTATGAGACCGAGCCCATATTGCAGGGCCATTCGCTGTTGCGTCTGGAAAACTGCATCTGCACCCCGCACATCGGCCATGTGGAAAAAGAGGGCTACGAAGAGATGCTGGGCGTTGCGTTTCAGAACGTCCTGAAGTTCCAGCAAGGCGTGCCAGAGAACATCCTCAATCCCGACGTTCTCAAATAACCACGCCTTTTACGGTTTGTTGATTTCCTGGAGCGCCTCGCGCACCACGGGTTGAATTTCCCGCAGCATTTCCCTGGTCATGGCGCCGATCAGTACGGGGAAATTCCGTTGCACCATGGCAGCGATTTTTTCTTCCACCACCCCTTGTATCCGGGCCATCAGCCGGTCTTCCAGCTGCTGCAGGACCTGGGCATCCCGGATGACGGCTGTCGGGGGTGGCGTGACAGGGCGCGCCGCCACAGGGGGAATGGCCGCCGCAGGTGCCACAGGCGGGACGGGCCTTGCCGGTGGAGGGGCAATTGGCGCAGAAACTGCCGGTGCTGCCGCTGCGCCCTGCTCTTCCCCGGCCACCACCTGGGTCAGGGTGGGCACAAAGCGTGGAGGTTGTCGCTGAGGATAGGGATTCATGAGCTGGCCTGAAGTGTTCGGTTGTGAAGCTTCGGATGGTAGCCCTGGGCCTGGTACTGCTTCCAGCGGGCGCGGCCTTGCTGCACCTGGCTGGGGTTGTTGCCATCGATGATTTCGATCACGCGCGCATAGCCGGCGTGGGCGCTCAGGATGTTGTCGTTGCCCACGTTGATCAGCACTTCCTTGGCCGGTGCAACGCGCGGGTCCTGGTGCAGCCGTATGCTGCTCAGGGACTGCACCTGCGGCGCATCCCAGTCGCCCGCGTGGGCCAGGAAGTCCGTGGGGCCCGACTGCCACAGCGCGCGCGAGGTGCGCCGCAGGCTGGGCTCATCCCCCGTGATGCAGACATGCGCCACCTGGCGCACAGCCTTGCGCACCAGGCGGCAGACATAGTCGTGGATGTCGCCCTGAAGAATGTGGAAATCCACCTGCATCGGGATCAGCGCCCTCTTCCTGTCTGGCCTACTTCTTTTTGGCGGTGGAGGACTTCCTGCCGTCCTTGCCGCTGGCCTTTTTGGTTGTTGTCGGTTTGGCCGCAGCAGCCTTGGCCGGTGCAGATGTTGTCTGGCCCAGCAGATAGTGCACCAGCAGACCGACGGGGCGTCCTGTGGCGCCCTTGGCGTTGCCTTCCTTCCAGGCCGTGCCGGCAATGTCCAGATGCGCCCAGCGGCTCTTGCCGACAAAGCGCTGCAGGAACTTGGCGGCGGTGATCGAGCCCGCAGCACGCCCGGCCACGTTGCCCATGTCGGCAAAGTTGGACTTCAGGCCCTCGCCATATTCCTCATCCAGAGGCATGCGCCAGCACAGGTCCTGGGCACTTTCACCGGCCTGCTGCAGTTGCTGGGCCAGCTCGTCGCAGCTGGCGTACATGCCGCTGCGCACGCCACCCAGGGCGATCACGCAAGCGCCGGTCAGCGTGGCAATGTCGATCAGGGCGCTGGGCTCAAAGCGCTGGGCGTACGTCAGGGCATCGCACAGCACCAGGCGCCCTTCGGCGTCGGTGTTCAGGATCTCGATGGTCTGGCCGTCCATGCTGGTGACCACATCGCCGGGCTTGACAGCACCGCCATCGGGCATGTTTTCGCAGGCTGGGATCAGACCCACCACATTGATCCTGGGCTGCAGCTCGGCCAGGGCCCGGAACACCCCCAGCACGCTGGCGGCGCCGCACATGTCGAACTTCATCTCGTCCATGGCCGCCGCCGGCTTGAGGCTGATGCCCCCCGTATCGAACGTGATGCCCTTGCCCACCAGCACGACAGGTGCCTGCTCCTTGCCCGCACCCTGGTAGTGCAGCTCGATGAATTGCAGCGGCTCCTTCGAGCCCTGGGCCACGGCCATGAAGGCATGCATGCCCAGCTTGGCCACTTCCTTGGGACCGTGGATCCTGCAGTTCATCTGCGGGGCCTTGGCCAGCTCCTGGGCAGCCTTGGCCAGGGCCGTCGGGGTGGCATGGTTGGCCGGGCGGTTGCCCCACTCCCTGGCCAGCTGCTGGCCCAGGGCAATGGCCTGCCCCTGGGCAAAGGCGGCACTGGCCTTGCGCTTGTCGGGCACGCCCACGGTGATTTTTTGCAGCGCAATCGGCTTGGCCTTGGATTTGGTCAGCTGATACTGATAGCAGGCCTCATCCAGGCTCTGCACCGCGCCGGCCACGTCGGCCTGCTCACCCAGTGCCGACAGACACAGCACCGCATGGCGCACGCCCTCACCCTTCAGGTATGGTGCAGTGCCCAGCAAGGCATTGCGCAGTTCGCGCGCGCTGCCCTGCCCCACCCCCAGCAGCAGCACACGGCGTGCTGCCACGTTGGCCACCTGGTACAGGTGCAGCTGCTTGCCGGCCTCGGCAGAGAAATCCTCATGCTGGATGGCGCTGTTCAGCAGGGCAGACAGGGCCCCCGTGTCGGCCTGCAGCGCCTGCACCTGGGGCTGGGCCACCGGCACCAGCAGTACATCGCAACGGGCGCTGGCCGCGCCAGCGAGATCCAGAGTCTTCAGTTCAAAGTTCATAATCCGCACTCTTTCCTTTGAAGCCAATGTTATTCGATTCATCCATACGCAAAGAGCTGGCACGCAGCTTCGGGGCGACATTGCTGGTGCTGGTCACGGTGGTGATGACCATGATGCTCATCCGCATGCTGGGCCAGGCGTCCAAGGGCGTCATCAGCCCCTCGGACGTACTGCTCGTCATGGGACTGACCGTGGTCGGCTACCTGCCCATAATCCTGACGCTGAGCCTGTTCATTGCCATGGTCGGCACCCTCTCGCGCATGTACCGCGACAGTGAAATGGCCATCTGGATGAGCAGTGGCCTGGGGCTGGGCAGCGTGCTGCGGCCCTTTCTGCGCTTTTCCTGGCCCATTCTGGCCGCCGTGGCGGGGCTGGCCCTGCTGGCCTGGCCCTGGAGCAACCAGCAGGTGCTGCAACTGCGCGCCCAGTTCGAGCAGCGCAGCGACCTCGACCGCATCGCCCCGGGCGAGTTTCAGGAATCCTCCGACGGCAGCCGGGTGTTCTTCATCGACAAGGACAGCATCAGCCAGGACGCCGCGCGCAACGTCTTCGTCGTGGAAAACCGCCAGAACCGACAGTTCGTCACCTCCGCCCAATCGGCGCGCGTGGAGCATGAAGGCGAGCGCCGCTTTGTCGTGCTCCACAACGGCCAGCGGGTGGAAACCGACTTCCAGAGCGGCCAGACCAAGCTGACCCAGTTCGACACCTACCGCGTGCTGCTCAACTCCGGCGGTGACGCCGTGGCCGAATACAGCACGCGCGCCATTCCCAGCTGGGATCTGCTGCGGGCCAGCGAACCCGTCCACCGCGCAGAGCTGGGCTGGCGCCTGAGCCTGCCGCTGCAAGGCGTGGCCCTGATCTTCCTGGCCCTGGCCATTACCCGCGTCAACCCCAGGGTCGGCAAAAGCAGCGGCCTGCTGCTGGCCCTGCTGGTGTTTGTCGTGTACTACAACCTGCTCAACACCGGGCAAAGCTGGGTGGCCGCCGGGCGCATGGGCATGGTCGGCTTTCTGCTGGCACTGCACGGCAGCGCCCTGATGCTGGGCGTCGGTGGCCTGCTGCTGCGCCATCACCAGTGCAACCCGCTGCAACTGCTGCAGCGTCTGCGAAAGGCCAGCGCATGAAGATCGTCCGCCGTCTGATTTACAAAGAGGTCCTCAGCGCCGTGGCCTTTGTCTCCCTCGGCTTTCTGGCGCTGTTCTTCTTCTTTGACCTGCTCGACGAAATGCGCAGCGTTGGCCGCGTCCCCGGCTACACCCTGTCGTACGCCCTGATGGCCGTGGCCCTGGAGATTCCCAACCATCTCTACGAACTGCTGCCCATCACGGTGCTGATCGGCACCATCTTCGTCATGGCGCGCTTTGCCCAGACCTCGGAATTCACCATCATGCGCATCAGCGGCATGGGGCCGTGGCTGGCGCTGCGCACCATGGTGGTGCTGGGGCTCGGCTTCGTGCTGCTGACCGGCATCCTGGGCGACTACCTGGCCCCCGCTGCCGAACGTCTGGCCCTGCAGGCCCAGGCCAAGTACCTGGGGCGCAGCAAATCCACGGGCAGCACGGGCGCCTGGCTCAAGGAGCGTGTGGACGGGCACACCATTGCCGTCAACGCCGGCACCGTGGATGCCAACGGGCGCCTGCAGCATGTGCGCATCTTTGAATTCGATGCCAATGGCCGCATGCTGCAGCAGCTGCACGCCGCGCACGCCCAGGTGGCGCCCACCGAAGGCCAATGGCAGCTGTACGAAGTGCAGCGCAGCCGCTTTGCCTACACAGATGCAGCAGAGTCCGACAACATCGCCAGCAGCGTGGTGCGCGAGCACCTGCCCACGCTGGAATACGCCAGCAACATCACCGGCGACATGATGCTGGCCGCCGTCCACAAGCCCGCGCACATGCCCATGCTGGAGCTGTGGCGCTTCACCCAGCACTTGAAAGCCAACGAACAATCGGCGCAGAAATACGAAATCGAGTTCTGGCGCAAGGTCTTCTACCCCCTGAGCTGCCTGGTCATGGTCGTGCTGGCCCTGCCCTTTGCCTATCTGCACTTCCGCTCCAGCGGCATTGCAGGCTACATCTTTGGCGGGGTGATGGCCGGCATCAGCTTCTTCCTGCTCAACAACGTCTTCAGCTACGCGGGCAACCTGCAGCACTGGTCACCGCTGTGGAGTGCTGCTGCGCCGGGCCTGATCTACTCCGCCCTGTCGCTGGCCGCGTTTGGCTGGCTGGTGGCACGCCAGTAGCACCTGCGGGCGGGTAATTGTTGAACCATGCAGCTTTATAAGTAAGGAAAGTCTAAGAAGAATCAGTCATAATGAAGAAAAGTTGTCTTTGATTCTTCTCTTATGAACCTGCATCAATTCCGTTTCGTCCAAGAGGCCGTGCGCCGCAACCTCAACCTGACGGAAGCGGCCAAGGCCCTGCACACCTCGCAGCCCGGCGTCTCCAAAGCCATCATCGAACTGGAAGAAGAGCTGGGCGTGGACATCTTCGCGCGCCACGGCAAGCGCCTCAAGCGCGTCACCGAGCCGGGCGAGCACGTGCTCAAGAGCATCGCCGTCATCATGCGCGAGGTCGGCAACCTCAAGCGCATTGGCGAGCAGTTCAGCGCCCAGGACAGCGGCACCCTCAGCATCGCCACCACCCACACCCAGGCGCGCTACGTGCTGCCGCACGCCGTAGCCAAACTGCGCAACAGCTACCCCAAGGTGCACATCAGCCTGCACCAGGCCACCCCGCACGAAGTGGCACGCATGGTGCTGGAAGAACAGGCAGAAATCGGCATGGCCACCGAATCCCTGGCCGACTACCCCGACCTGGTCACCCTGCCCTGCTACGAATGGGAACACGTGCTGGTCATCCCCCCCAGCCACCCGCTGGCGCGCAAGGAACGCATCGGCCTGGACGACCTGGTGGTCGAACCCCTGATCACCTACCACCCCTCATTTACCGGACGCGGCAAGCTCGATGCCGCCTTTGAAGCGCGCCAACTGCAGCCGCGCATCGTGCTGGAAGCCATCGACTCCGACGTCATCAAGACCTACGTGCGCCTGGGCCTGGGCATCGGCATCGTCGCGGAAATGGCCATGCGCGACGACCTGCAAGGCGACCTCGTCGCCCGCCCCCTGGGCCACCTGTTTGGTCAAAGCGTGGCACGCGTGGCCTTCAAGCGCGGCGCCTACCTGCGCAACTTTGTCTATAAGTTTGCCGAAACCCTGAGCGACCGCTTGAGCCGCGACCTCATCCTGCGCGCCATGCAGGGCGACGCGCACGACTACGGCCTGTAATACGTAGGACATAAGCGCATAAGCGCCCGGCCCCCTTTTCCGACGCACCCCACCCAACGACGCTTCACCGCCATGTTGACCCCCAGCTTTCCCAGCCGACTGCCCCAGGTCGGCACCACCATCTTCACCGTCATGTCCGCCCTGGCGCAGCAGCACCAGGCCGTCAACCTTGGCCAGGGCTTTCCTGACTTTGATTGCGACCCGCAACTGCTGCAAGCCGTCACCGACGCCATGCACGCGGGCCACAACCAATACGCCCCCATGACCGGCATCCCCGCGCTGCGCCAGGCCGTCAGCGACAAAATGCACGCCCTCTATGGCCGCCGCTACGACGCCGATAGCGAAATCACCGTCACCGCCGGGGCCACGCAAGGCATCCTCACCGCCATCCTCGCCTGCGTGCAGCCGGGCGACGAAGTCATCGTCCTGGACCCCTGCTACGACAGCTACGTGCCCAACATCGAGCTGGCCGGGGGCACCGCCGTGCGCGTGCCGCTCACCCCCGGCAGCTTTGCGCCCGACTTCGACCAAATCGCCGCCGCCATCACACCGCGCACGCGCTTGCTGATCATCAACAGCCCGCACAACCCCAGTGCCACCGTCTGGAGCGACGCGCAAATGCAGCAACTGGAGGATTTGCTCGCCCCCACCAACGTGCTGCTGCTCAGCGACGAGGTCTATGAGCACATGGTCTTTGACGGCCAGCAACACCAAAGCGCCGCACGCTTTGCTGGCTTGGCCGCGCGCGCCTTCATCGTCTCCAGCTTTGGCAAGACCTACCACGTCACCGGCTGGAAAGTCGGCACCGTCGCCGCCCCCGCCGCGCTGATGGCCGAATTCCGCAAGGTCCACCAATTCAACGTCTTCAGCGTCAACACCCCGATGCAAGTGGGCCTGGCGCAATACATGAGCAACCCCGCGCCCTACCTAGAGCTGCCCGCCTTCTACCAACGCAAGCGCGACCTGTTCCTGCAAGGCCTGCAGGCCACGCGCCTCAAACCCCTGCCCACACGCGGCACGTATTTCCAGTGCGTGGATATCTCCGGCGTCACCGACCTGAACGAAGCCGATTTTTGCCGCTGGCTGGTGCAGGAAATCGGCGTGGCCGCCATTCCGCTATCGGCGTTTTATGGCAATGGCTTTGACCAGCAGGTGGTGCGCTTTTGTTTTGCCAAGCAGGACGCCACCTTGCACGCAGCGTTGGAGCGGTTGAGAAAGCTATAAAGATAAAAGCGGCCACCGATTATCTACAAAGGGTTTCAGGATGATTTGATCCTGAAACCCTTTGTTTTTTGGCGCTGCAAGCTACAAAAGATTGGTAAGAGTTTTCTGGCAAGCTTGCCAGATGTAAAAACTACGTCGCTGACGTGGATACTTGAAGAAAAACAGCCACTGTCATTCGGACCTGCCATGCACACCTATCGCTACGATCTTCGATTTGTTACTCCTGCTTTTCTCGGTAATGCCAATCAACAAGGCCAGTGGCGTACACCGCCCATCAAGGCGTTGTTGCGGCAGTGGTGGCGGGTGGCTTACATGGCAGAAAGGCAATTCAACGCCGACGCAGCTGCATCCATGCGCCGCAAAGAGGCCATCCTGTTTGGACATGCCTGGCTAGAAGATGATGCAGTGGAGCGCAAGGGGCGAAAGCAAAAAGTGGCTGCACGCCAAAGCCAGGTGCGGCTGCGGCTAAGCCACTGGAATGAAGGCAGGCTCAAGACCTGGGATGGATTAGAACAAGGATCCATCCACCACCCAGAGGCAGAAAAGGCCAATTACCAAGTTGGGCCACATGCCTATCTTGGCTATGGCCCTTTGGATGGCCGTGGTGGTACCAAGTTTGCAAAGAAAAACAACGCTGCTATCCAAACCAACGATAGCGCTACCTTGAGCTTGGCCGTACCTGATGAGCATGCCAATGCAATCCACACAGCACTGGCGCTGATGAATCTGTACGGAACCCTGGGTGGGCGCAGCCGCAATGGCTGGGGTTCGTTCTCGCTGACGCCTGCAGATGGCAACACGCCCGTTCTGCCCAATGAATTCAAGGAAACAAACGTCGTCCAGCCCTGGCAAGACGCGCTGCGCCTGGACTGGCCACATGCCATTGGCAGCGATGCACGTGGCGCCCTGGTCTGGCAAACCACAGCTTTTGACGACTGGAAAAAACTGATGCAAGAGCTGGCGCGTATCAAGATTGCGCAGCGTACACAGTTCAAGTTTCATTCCGGCAAAGATGCCACGACTCCTGAAGACCGCCATTGGCTGAGCTACCCGGTCACCAACCACAGCGTCAAAAGCTGGAGCGGCAATGCCCGTCTGCCCAATAGCTTGCGCTTCAAGGTGCGGCCAGCCCCAGGCAACCCACAACAACTGGTAGGCGTGATTGTTCATGTGCCTTGCCTGCCGCCCCCGGCGTTTCAACCCGATCCGCGTGCTATCGAGCGCGTCTGGCAAACCGTTCATGCATTCCTAGACGCCCAATCCGCACTGCAACGCATTTCTGCCTAAGAGGACAGCCATGAACCACAACACCGACACCCTCTGGCAAACCAAACTCGCCGCCCGCCTGCACGACCCGGCTGAAAAAGCCCTGGTGCTGCTGCGCGACCCCGCAGGCCACGAAAACGGCACCAGCCGCGCCCTCACGCGCCTGTTGGGTTTTGACGCCATTGGCAGCGATACCGTGGACGCCGACAACGATGAAGCTCTAGCGCGCACCCTGTTCAAGAAAGGCATTCCGGCCGATATGTACCGCCACGTGCAGCGCGCCGACTGGTGGGCCGCTGCTGCCGACCGCCCCCAATGGCCGCTGCGCGAAATCACCGTCACCACGAAAAAGGGAGAAGAAAAAACGCTGGCAGTAGCCAACTGGGCGCAAGTGCGCTGGACCAGCAAACCCGTGCTGATTCACCCGCTGACGGGCGAGCAGCACAACCTCGGCAGCCTTACGGAGACGGATTTCGGGGACATCAAGCAGCGCAGTTTTAACCACCACGGCTATTTATTGCGGGCGTTGGAAGACCAAGCCCCCGGCCAAGCGCAAGACTGGAAGAAAACCCTGCTCACACTCTGGCGCTTTGCCCCCGAGCTGAGCGAAGAAAACGACAACGGCAAGCTGGGCGAGCTGTGGAAGCTGCTGCCTGCCGACACCCGCATCCCCGACCACTCCATCTGGGATCACCTGGACCTGACCAGCGCCTTTGCCGGAGCCTTTGCGGCTGATCCGCAGGGCGAGGCTGCCCTGCTGACGCTGGCCATCGGCCCGGTGCAGCCCTTTATTGCCAGCGCGCGCAAGATGGAAGACCTGTGGGCCGGCTCGCACCTGCTGGCGCGCCTGTCCTGGGAAGCCATGCGCGTGGTGTGTGAGCAACTGGGGCCGGATGCCATCCTGTTCCCGCGCCTGCGTGGCGTGCCGCAAGTCGATTTGTGGCTGCGCGACACCTGTGGCCTGCCGCCTGAACTGTTCAAAGACTGCGACTGGATGCAAGGCAGCACCGACAGCAACCCCCTTTTTGCCGCCGCTTTGCCCAACCGTTTTGTGGCCGTGGTGCCCGCCAGCCAGGCCAAGGCGCTGGCAGAAAGCGTGCAGCAGCAGGTGCGCCAATGGCTGCAAGAGCAAGGACAGGCCGTGGTGCGACGCTTGCTGCAAGCCGCAGGCATGGATGCCAACGACACCGAACTGCCCTGCTGGGTGCAAATGCGTGAGCAGTTGCAAGGCTTTCCCGAAGTGCATTGGGCGGTAGTGCCGTTCTCGCTCATCGGCATCGCCGATGCTCAGACGCAAACCGGGCTGGACACCACACAACTGTCCGAGGCCATGCGGCCCTTTTTCGGTAGTGCGCAAGGCGCTGACAGCGGCTTTCTCGCCACCGATGCCTGGAAGCTGCTGCGCCAGGCATTGCAGGCGCAGGATGGCAGCGGGCAAAAGTTCACCTTCTTTCGCCCCAATCCAGGCGTGCTCTACCCTGCCGTACACGAGCTGGCCGAGCGCGCGCTGGCCGCGACCAAGGCGCTGCGCCCCTTTGAGCAAAACACCCACGAGGGCTGGCGCTGCAGCCTGAGCGGCGAAACCGAGTGGCTGACCACCGACCGCACTGAACTGCACCTGCCGCCCGGTCAGCGCAGCCACACCCTCTGGGCTAGGGTGGCACAAGCCAAGCCCGCCTGGGCCAAAAAAGGCGAACACCTGGGAGCACTGGCGGCACTCAAACGCCTGTGGCCGACCCTCTTTGCCAAGGAAGTCGGTCATGCACTGGGCAAAGATATGGGGCGCTTTATCGTCTCTACCCACACCATGGCGCTGGCGCACCAGCTTGACCAATGGGTGAAGGGTTCGGGGCAAGTCACCCCAGCGCTTGCGCGCCGCCTAGAGCGCTATGGCAAACAACTGAGCCGCGTGGCACTGCCCCAGCGCTTGGTGCAGCGTGCCTATGACGCTGATGCCGAAGCTGCCTTCCAAACCGCCGCCCTATTGCCCGCCCTACTGGACTTGGCGCAAGAAGCCAGCATCCGCGAGCAAGAAGACAGCATCAGTGAGCAAGAAGCCCACATCCTGCGCAGCGAAGTACGCCAAACCCTGGCCAGCGTGCGCGAAAACCAGAGCGACGACAGGCTGGAAACCTACTACAGCCTGCTCCTGCTCGATGGCGACCGCATGGGTGCCTGGCTCTCAGGCGACAACGCCATCAGCTACCGCTCCAGCTTTCACCCGCAGGTGCAAGAAGGCTTTGACGAACGCGCCGCCCGCCATGCCGACTTGCAGCGCTATGGCAGCCAAGCCCGTGCCCTTTCGCCGGGCCGACACCAAGCCATTTCGGGGGCGCTCAACGACTTCTCTCTGACCGTGGTACGCCACGTCGTAGAGAAAGAGCATTTGGGCCGCCTGATTTACGCTGGGGGCGACGATGTGTTTGCCATGCTGCCCGTGGCCGACCTGCTCCCCGCCATGCAGCGCCTGCGTTACGCCTACAGCGGGCACGACCCTGAGCACCAAGGTGGACGCGATTTGCATGGACTCACCTTGCAAGGTGGCTTTGCCATCTTGAGAGGCCAGCTCATGCGCATGATGGGCACCCAGGCCACGGCCTCGTGCGGGGCTGTCATTGCCCACCACCAGGCCCCATTGGCAGCCGTGCGCCGTGAGCTGCATGCCGCCGAACAGCGCGCCAAGAACGAAGGCGGGCGCGATGCGTTTTCCATCACCATCGTCAAGCGCTCGGGCGGCACGCTGCGCCTGACGGCCAAATGGGGCGAGCCAGTGGCCGTGTTGCAAGCCTTGCAAAGCTTCCTGGCCGATCCCGGCGTCTCGCGCCGCGCGGCCTACCACTGCTTGCAGTGGCTTGACGCCAACGAGCTGCCCCAGCCCATCCCTGCCGACATGCTGCAAAGCCTGCTGACCTACCAGTTTGACCGTCAGGCCACAGGTGCTGCACGTGCCCAGGCACCGGCACTGGCCCAGCGCCTGAGCGCCCTGACTCTGGAGCCAGGGCACGGCATCGACTGGCTGCGCCAATGCATCAGCGTGGCCGAGTTTCTGGCGCGTGAAGTGCGCCACCCCGTTGCCCAACAGCCAGGGCATCCAAGCACCCAGCCATGACCCATCAAGCCATGCACCACTTCCAAGACACCACCACCTCCCGCTTCATCGAACCGCTGGACGTCCTGTTCCTGCGCGGCAACCAGCTTTTTGGTGAGGCTGGCAGCTACGGCGAAGCGCTCATGCCCCCCTGGCCCTCGGTAGCGGCAGGTGCCCTGCGCTCGCGCATCCTGGCAGGCGATGGCATTGATCTTACCGCCTTTGCAGCCGGGCGTATCTCGCACCCCCAACTGGGCACGCCAGCGCAGCCCGGCAGCTTTGTGCTGCAGCACTTCCACCTGGCGCGGCGCAGGCCTGAGGGCAGCGATGTGGAAACCATCCACCCCCTGCCAGCCGATCTGCTGGTCACCCAGGATCAGGACGCGCCCCCCAGCATCGCAGCGCTCAAGCCCACCGTACTGCACCCCACCATTGCCACCTCCAGCCCACTGCCCCTGGTGCCCGTGCTGGCGCAAAGCGGGCGCAGCAAAGCCAGCACCGGCTGGTGGCTGCGGCAAAGTGGCTGGCACAAATACCTGCAAGGCCAGATGCCGGAGGCCGCCGATCTGGTGCACAGCAAAGACCTGTGGGCCTATGACGAGCGCATCGGCATCGGCCTGGACGAAAGCACGCGCAGTGCTGCCGAAGGCAAGCTCTATACCGCGCGCGCCGTGGCGTTTAAAGAGGGGGTGGGTTTTGCCGTAGCCGTAGCCGGTGCCGCACTGCCCGAGCAGGCCAGCCTGCGCCTGGGCGGCGATGGCCGTGCAGCGCACCTGCACAGCGCGCACATCACCTGGCCCGCGCCGGATTACGCCGCCATCGCTCAGGCTGGCCGCTGCCGCCTGGTGCTCACCAGCCCTGGCATCTTTGACGACGGCTGGCGCTTGCCGGGTATGGGTGCAGATGGCCAACTGACCCTGCCCGGACTGAGTGCCAAAGTGGTTGCCGCTGCCGTCAATCGTGCCGACACCATCTCTGGCTGGGACCTGGCCCAACACCGCCCCAAACCTGCCCAGAAAGCCGCAGGCAGTGCCAGCGTGTACTGGTTGCAGGAGCTGCAGGCCACCCCCGAAGCCCTTGGCAAGCTTGTGGAGCATGGTTTGTGGAGCCAACCCTGTGAAGATGCGGCCCGACGTGCAGAAGGCTTCAACCGCTTTGCATTGGCCGCCTGGACCTGAGCCTTGTGCGAGACATTGTGGATTTAAAAACATAGCTAATAGCGCTTGCTACATAAGGGCTACAGCCATTTTTTATTAAAAAAGGAAAGACAATATGTTCGAGAAAACCGCCGCCGTCTTCCTCTACGCCGTCAGCCCCGTGCATATGGGTGCAGGCCAGGCCGTGGACGTGATCGACAACCCCATCCAGCGCGAGCGCCACACCCAGCACCCCTGCTTTGCCGGCTCAGGCATCAAGGGGGCCGTGCGCCACAGCTACGCGGCATTGGGTGGAGAGAAGGAAGATATAGATCTCTTGCTAGGCCCTGAATCGGGTAGCAGCACGCTGCACGCCGGTGCCATCAGCTTTGGCGATGCCCAAATACTGGTCTTGCCCGTGCGCAGCCTGAAGGGCGGCTACGTCTATGCCACCTGCCCGCAAGCCTTGGCACGCGCCCAGCGCCTGCTGGCTTTGACCGGAAGCACTCCAGCGTGGCCAGCGCTGGCCGTAGAGGATGGCCAATGCCTGTTTGCCAACCGGGCTTTGCTCAGCGACGGCAAACTGCACCTGGAAGCGTTTGAATACAGCGCCAAAGACTCCAATGAAACTGCGCAAATCGCTGCCGACATTGCACGCCGCGCACTGCCGCAAGATGCTGCCTACCGGTTCTTTGCCGAAAAACTCTCGTCCGACCTGGTGGTGCTCTCCGATACCGACTTTGGCTACTTTGCCAAGCACGCCATGCTGGTCGAACCCCATGTGCGCATCGACCCCGAAACGGGCACAGCCGACGATGGCGGCCTGTTCTACACCGAAAACCTGCCGCCCGAGTCTCTGATGATTGCCCCCCTCATGGCGAGCCAAACGCGCGGCGGCCCTTCCGCTGAACACCTGCAGGCCCAAGAAGTGCTGGCCAAAATCCGCCCCCTGCTTGATGGCCGCCTGCTGCAACTAGGCGGCGATGCCACCACCGGGCGCGGCCTGGTGGTGGCCACCGTTGCCACCTCGGAGGGTTGAACCATGGCTACCCTGACCCTGAAAAAAAACACCCCTGCCGCCACCAGCGCATCTGCCCGCCCCGCCAGCGGCGCACCACGCCAGACGCTGGAGCAGCAGCGCGCGCAAAACGCCTGGAACGCCTGCGCCTCCTACAGCAAAGAGCATGTCAACGCCGCCAAAGGCCTGCCTGCGCTCATCATGAACAGCGGCCTGATGCAAGTGCTGGCTTTCTGCCATGAGAAAGGCAAGGCCCAGGCCGATGTGGCCACCGACCTGCGCATCTGGCTGGCGCAGCGCTTTCGCGAAACCTTCCGGCAAGGCGCGGATTTCTCGGCCTTCATGCAGGCACTGATGCAGGAGCCCAGCCCCGCCACCTACCAGGCCATCAACGCCGAAGCCTTTGCCTGGCTCAAATGGCTGCGCCAGATGGCTGCTGCACGCAACCAAGCCCAAGGAGGGAGTTGATATGCCCATTGCTGCCGTACCCGCTTACTTGGGAGCTGACTTCAGCAGTGCATCGCCGGGGCTGCGCTTTGGCATGTATTTGCCGCTGTGGGGCGTGAACCGGCGCACGCAGCAATTGCTGTGGAGCACTGCAGACATTGATTACGCCGTGCGCGGCCAGCAGCGCGAAGAGCGTGAAATCAAGGTCGAGAACAAAACTTTTGCCCTGCAGCAAGCCTGCAAACTCACTCCCAACGACAAAGCCACCATGGCCGCCCTAGCCCAACGCCAAAGCCACACCGCCCAAGCCTGCGCCGATGTGCTGACGCTGGAGGCCACCGCCACCGCCCCCTTCACCACCGGCCTGGGCAACGAACACCCGCTGGAAAACGGCTTTGCCTTCCTCAACCCCTACGGCCTGCCCTACCTGCCGGGTAGCGGCATCAAGGGCGTGCTGCGCCAGGCTGCACGTGAGCTGGCCAGCGGACAGTGGGGCGATACCTGCGGCTGGACCGAAGAACTCATCCACCAGCCGCCATGGAGCGACGGCAGAAAGATTGATCTCTCAGTGCTGGATGCCCTTTTTGGCCGCGAAACCGAAGACGGCAGCAGCGACCATGTGCGTGGTGCCCTGAGCTTTTGGGATGCCCTGCCGCAAATCCCCGGCGACAGCCTGAGCGTGGACATCATGACCCCGCACCAGAGCCACTACTACCAGCAAAAACAAGATCGCAAGAGCGGCAACAGCACCAGCCCGCACGACAGCGGTGCACCTAACCCCATCAGCTTTCTGACTCTGCCACCGGGCACACACTTTACCTTTCATGTGCGCTGCGACATGGCGCACCTGGAGTGGCTGGCACCCGATCTGGCACACAACCAACGCTGGCAAACCCTGCTGACCGCCGCCTTTGAACACGCCTTTGAATGGCTGGGCTTTGGTGCCAAGACCGCCGTGGGTTATGGGGCCATGCAGTCCCAAGCCCAGGTAGAGCGCGAACGTGAACGCGCCCGGCAACAGGCCGAAAAAGCCCGAGAACTGGAAAAAGCCGAAGCACAAAAACGCCAGCAAGAAAACGCCGTGGCTTGGGAAGGCGCCAGACCGAAATTCAACCGCGCCAACGGTGCCCTGACGGTGGAGAAAAACGGCAAAACCGCCATCGCCATTGCCCCGCAGGGCGAAGCGCTGCTGCAAACCCTGCCCGCAGACCTGCAGCAAAAGATCAAGACCAACCAATTCGTCAAACTCACCGCCTACGTGGCCGAAGGCGTCTTGCTGCGCATTGAAAAGGCATGATGTCCAGCCCCCTGCCCATCGCCCGCCTGCACCTGACCGTGCGCGCCGAAGGCCCGCTGCAGCTGCCACCCTACGCGGGCAGCATGTTGCGCGGCGCCTTTGGGCACGCGCTGCTGGCGCTCAGCCCGCTGCCGCACACCGACGGCCAGCCCTGCGCGCTGCACGCCCGCTGCCCCTACTGCCAGCTTTTTGCCGCGCCGCCGCTGCCCGGGCACAGCTTGCAAAAGTTCAGCCACATGCCCCAGCCCTATGTGATCGAGCCACCCAGCGCCGGGGCGCAGCAGCTGCAGGCCGGGCAAAGCTTTGGCTTTGGCCTGGTGCTCATCGGCAAGGCGCTGGGCCTGCTGCCCGTGGTGAAGCAGGCTTGGCAGCGCGCGCTGCGCACCGGCCTGGGCCCGGGGTACACGCCCTGCACGCTGCTTGAAATTAATGATGAAAATGGCCTCCAGCCCTTGCCAGACAAGCGCGAGCAGCTATTTAATTTGAATGCCGCATTGCCGCCCGCGCCTGCACTGGGCACGCAGGCCACGCTGCACTTTCACACCCCCTTGCGCCTGCAGGTGCAAGGCAAGCCCGCGCGCGCCGGGCAGCTCACCGCGCGCGATCTGCTCATTGCCCTGGCGCGGCGCCACCAGCTGCTGTGCGATGTGCATCTGGGCACTGCCGCCCCGCAATACGATTTCAAAACCCTGGTCGAACAGGCCCAGGCTGTCGCGCTGCAAGCCCAAGACCTGCACTGGTTCGACTGGGGTCGCTACTCGCAACGCCAGCAGCAAGAAATGCAGCTGGGCGGCCTGCTGGGCAGCGTGCAGCTGCACGGCGACCTGGCACCCTTTGCCGAGCTGCTGCACCTGGGCCAATGGCTGCACATCGGCAAAAACGCCACCATGGGGCTGGGCGGCTACCGGCTCATGCCTGACTAGGTGGGGGGCAGCTGCCACGGGTTGAGCAACTGCACCCCCATGCCGACAAAATCGCGCACATTGCGCGTCACCAGCGTCAGCCCATGCGCCAAGGCCGTGGCTGCAATCAGCGCATCGTGCGGCGGGGCGGGGTTGGGTACATGCAGCTGGGCACCGCGCTGCACCACAGCCTCATCCACCGGCAGCGTACGCCCGGCAAACAAGGCGCGCACTTGGGCAAACCAAGCTTGCAGCGCCTGGGCTTGCGCTGCATCGCGCCGCTGCAAGCGCAAGATGCCAATGTCAATCTCCATCCACGTCACCACGCTCACATACTGCGCTGCCAGCGGCACAGTCGCCGCCCAAGCCAGCACCTGCGCATCAGGCTGGGGTTTGCCCGTGCGCAACTCAGACAGCACGTTGGTATCGAGCAAATACATCAGCGCTCCACCGGCATGCCGAAGTCGGGCACCCGCGCAGCAAAACCCGCCGCCTCGGCCCGCACCGGCAACTCCAAATCCACCCCGGCGGGGGCCTCTAGGGCCTGCATGGCTTGCAGCAGGCTGGGGCCGTTGGTTTGTCCCGTCAACCGGTAATACTCTTCAATGCACAGCACCGCCAAGGCCGGTTTGCCCCGCTCGGTAATGATCACTGGCCCCTGCTGCGCCGCCCGCTTGACGGCGGCCGCATCGCGGGCAAACGTGCGGCTGTTCATGGTGGCAATGGTCATGCGCGCCTCCTAAAAATAGTTTGTCTGTATGTTACGACAAAATTATCCAGCTACGCTGCAACCATTCCACACCACTCCACTCCACCCCACAGAAAGTGAGACCTGCACCATGACCACCCTCATCAGCCTACTGGGCAAAGCCGCCAAAGGCTACCGCACAGCCAACTACGTATTTGACGACCACACGGTACGCACCGAACCCTTCTTTGGCATGGCCTTGCTGGAGCATGCCAAGCCCGAGCGCCTGATCCTGGTCGGCACCAGCGGCAGCATGTGGGACGTGTTCTTTGACCACCAGCAAACCGACGACGCCGCCACCCTGGACCTGATCGACGCCGTAGCCAACGAGGCTGTGACCACCGACATGCTCGCCATCCACGAGCAGCGCCTGACGCAAAAGCTGGGCATTCCTGTGCAATGCCTGCTGATCTCCTACGCGCGCAATGAAGCCGAACAGGCCGCCATCCTCACCGACCTGGCCAGCCACCTGCATGCGGGGGAAGAAGTCATCCTGGACGTCACCCACGGCTTTCGCCACCTGCCCATGCTGGCCCTGGTGGCCGCGCGCTACCTGGCGCGGGTGCGCGGCGTGCAGGTGCAAGAGGTGTATTACGGCGCGCTGGAGATGACCGACCCAGCCACGGGGCGCACCCCGGTGCTGCGCCTGTCGGCCATGCTGCACATGCTCGATTGGGTGGACGCGCTGGCGGTGTACGAGCACAGCGGCAACTACGGCATCTTTGCTCCGCTGCTGCAACAAGACGGCATGCCCGCCGAGCGCGCCAACCTGCTGGCCCAGGCGGCCTACTTTGAGCGCTGCGGCAACCCCGTGCAGGCCAAGCAGGCACTCAGCGGCGCACACAGCCACGTGCGCGAGCACCCCGGCCCGCTGGGCAGCCTGTTCAAGGAGCAGTTGAGCGAGCACATCAGCTGGTTTCGCAGCGGCAGCCGCGCCGATTGGGAGCTGGCCCTGGCCGACCGCTACCTGCAGCGCAAGGACTACCTGCGCGCCATCACCTATCTGTGCGAGGCCTACATCTCGCGCGCCACCGAAAAGTTTGGCGGCAACGTCAACCAGTTTGAAGACCGCGACCGGGCCTTCAAAGACGCAGAAAAGAATCAGGATGTGTGGCTGCTCAAACACCTGCGCAACGCCATGACCCACGGTGTGCGCAGCGACAACCGCAATGCCAAACCCCTGCTGCAAGACCAGCAAGCGCTGGACAAAAAACTGCGCGCGCTGCGCAAAAGCCTGTTCTAACCACCCCCACAAAATTCAACATAAAAACCGCTGCCCGCGCTTACCCATCAAGCGCGGGCAGCTATTTTTTTTGCAAGCACCTAATGCGCCCTGCCCGCGCCAAATTGGCAAGCTTGCGGCGGCCCCTGCGCGGAACAGAAAAAAACATACTGCACGGCATCCCTTTACTTTTTTTGACAGAAAGAAAAGCACCATGCAGACACAAAAAATCATCGCCAGCGCCGCAGCCATTGCCTTGACCCTGAGCGGTTGCGCCACCTCCTCGGCCGACATTGCCGCCACCTACACCGCACCGCTGCAGTACCAGGGCTACGACTGCGCCCAGCTGGGCAGCGAGGCGCAGCGCATCCACGCCCGCGTCAACCAGCTGGCCGGGCGCCTGGACGAGGCTGCCAGCAACGACAAGGTGCTCATGGGCGTTGGCCTGGTGCTGTTCTGGCCAGCGCTGTTTGCCCTGGGCGGCACCAAGCAGCAGGAGGCAGAGTACGCCCGCCTCAAGGGCGAGTACGACGCCATTCAGCAAACCATGATCGCCAAGAAGTGCGAGCCGCTGCCCCTGCCAGCCGAGCCTGAGACGGCCAAGCCCCAGCAGCCTGTCCCAGCCGAGTCCACCCCCGCAGGGCTGCAAAGCGCCAGCTAGGCCCCCCACCTCCAGTAGCCGCAGGTCCCTTCGCCAACAGCGATGGGGCACCTCCAAAGGACGCAGCCAAGAACGTCCGGGCGGCGCTGCCCATCGCCTACACTGCTCCTCCTTGAAACCACGCGGTCTTTCTGCTTGCCAAGACATCTCAGACGACATGGAAAATTTCCATAACCCCCTCTGTAAGTGCTTGTCAGGATTGAAGTTTTTTGGCGGTGCGGTTTCAAGCTTGCCCTGATTTCAAAGGGATTAAGACGGTGTTTTCTTGCAGATATTCCTCGATACAATCGAGGTTTCAAGCTTGCCCTGATTTCAAAGGGATTAAGACCCATTCTTTGACGCCGATGGCCTGCGCCGTGTCGGTTTCAAGCTTGCCCTGATTTCAAAGGGATTAAGACTGCCCAAAATCCTGACTGTTCCGGAAATTGAGTTTCAAGCTTGCCCTGATTTCAAAGGGATTAAGACGTCGCAGGCGGCGATAAGTTCTGCGTCTGCTGTAGTTTCAAGCTTGCCCTGATTTCAAAGGGATTAAGACGGTAATAAGGGTTAATCCTCCAGTCATGTATGTTTCAAGCTTGCCCTGATTTCAAAGGGATTAAGACAATTATTGCAACGCCATTCTGCATAGTTGCAGCGTTTCAAGCTTGCCCTGATTTCAAAGGGATTAAGACGTACCCGTTTAGTTGAAATGCACACCCCGACGTTGGTTTCAAGCTTGCCCTGATTTCAAAGGGATTAAGACTCATCCTTGATCTTGAAATTGTACTTCACCGTCGTTTCAAGCTTGCCCTGATTTCAAAGGGATTAAGACAAATAGTGCCCCAATAATTGCACATTCTAATGTGGTTTCAAGCTTGCCCTGATTTCAAAGGGATTAAGACTGTAATCGCAGCATAACCCTATAATGTCAATTTCGGTTTCAAGCTTGCCCTGATTTCAAAGGGATTAAGACCTTCAAACTTTTCGTATTTCATCTTTAAATCTCGTTTCAAGCTTGCCCTGATTTCAAAGGGATTAAGACCCCAATTGTGCGCTGAAGTCTTCCGCGAGTGGCGTTTCAAGCTTGCCCTGATTTCAAAGGGATTAAGACTTCCGTTAAAATTTCAAGCTTGCCCTGATTTCAGTTTCAAGCTTGCCCTGATTTCAAAGGGATTAAGACGAACCCGAATTGTTCTCCACGTCCCATACGGGGTTTCAAGCTTGCCCTGATTTCAAAGGGATTAAGACACCACTCCATCAAGGATTCATCAGATAACGAGTTTCAAGCTTGCCCTGATTTCAAAGGGATTAAGACTCTCCTGTGCGCTTGAATTCATCATAGAAAGTAGGTTTCAAGCTTGCCCTGATTTCAAAGGGATTAAGACCGCTTCTTTTAAGGTCATTGGATCAAATGGGTATGTTTCAAGCTTGCCCTGATTTCAAAGGGATTAAGACCATACTTTGTGGAAGGGTTCGTTGGAACGCCCGCGTTTCAAGCTTGCCCTGATTTCAAAGGGATTAAGACGCACTTCCCGCTTCGTAAGCCGCATTCCACACCGGTTTCAAGCTTGCCCTGATTTCAAAGGGATTAAGACCCCTCGGCCAACTGGAAGTTGGCATCATCAACCGTTTCAAGCTTGCCCTGATTTCAAAGGGATTAAGACGGCTGCGCGGATTGCCCTTTACCATGTTCGCGGTTTCAAGCTTGCCCTGATTTCAAAGGGATTAAGACCCCGGATACGCGCACTGGATTGGTGATTGGGTTGAGTTTCAAGCTTGCCCTGATTTCAAAGGAATTAAGACGTTGACTATCAAACGTCTGAAACTCAACAACGGTTTCAAGCTTGCCCTGATTTCAAAGGGATTTATCATGCTATGGTATTACAAGCGACTTGCGCTGAATCAGTCTAGGTTTTCAATATAAAAGTCGGTAAAAAGCTTGTGCAATCAGCGCAATAAGCTACCAGGTTGATAGCGCTGCACCCATCTCTCCCCTCCCACCGCCTCGGCAAGCTTGCCAGGCGGTTTTTTATTGCGCTGGGGCTGAACAATGGGGCCATTGCCGGATGTTTCTGACCATCGTTTGTTCTCAGGAGGTTGTCATGGCCCGCACCCTGTATCTGATTGCCTACGACGTGCGCGACCCCAAACGCCTGGCCAAGGTGGGGCGCTACTTCCACAGCTACCGCGTGGCCGGGCAAAAAAGCGTGCCGGAGATTTGGGTGACCGATGCCGAGTTGGCGCACATCCAACACGATCTGGAGCGCCTGCTCGACACCAGCGAGGACAGTCTGCACATCCTGGCGCTCGATCCACGCCAGCGGCGCCACTGCATGGGGCAGGCGCAGACTTTTCACACGCCGTTTTTCTGTGTCGTTTGACGGCACACCTCCCTCCCGCAGAAAGGACACCACCATGACCAGCCTGTATGTCGATCGTCGGGATGTGCACCTGCGGCACGATGCCGGGGCCATCGTTTTCTATGAAAACGGCCAGCGCAGTGCCACGGTGCCGCTGGCACCGCTGACGCGTCTGATCCTGCGCGGCAGGGTCACGCTGGAGGCGGCGCTGCTGGGCCATCTGGGCCGGCGCGGGGTGGGGGTGCTGTTTTTGTCGGGGCGTCATGGCGATCCGCATTTGCTGCTGGGGCCGGGGCACAACGACATTCGCCGCCGCGTGGCGCAAACGCGCCTGAGTCTGGACAGTGGCTTTTGCCTGGACTACGCACGCCATCTGGTGCTTGGCAAGTTGCAGGCCCAGGTGTCCAGCCTGGATGAGCTGCGCCAGCACTACCCGGCCCAGCGCCTGCCGCTGACCCAGGCCATGCGCCAGTTGCAGGAGCAGATGCAGCGCCTGCCTCAGGTGTCCAGCCTGGAGAGCCTGCGCGGCATGGAGGGGGCGGCTGCCATGGCCTACTTTGCCGGCCTGCGCGCGGTGGTGCCGCCCAGTCTGAACTTTCAGGAGCGCAACCGCCGCCCGCCGCGCGATCCGTTCAATGTGTTGCTGTCGCTGACGTACACCATCGCCACGGCGGAGCTGGCCATGGCGCTGCACATTGCTGGTTATGACCCGTGTATTGGGTACTACCACCAGATCAGCCACGGGCGCGAGTCGTTGGCCTGCGATGTGCTGGAGCCGCTGCGCCCGTTGATCGATCGCCTGTGCCTGCGCATGGTGGCGCAGCAGACGCTGACGGCGCAGCATTTTTCTACGGCCAGCACGGGCGGTGCCTGCCTGCTGGGCAAGGCCGGGCGTGTGCGTTATTACCAGGCGTATGAAGAAAACGCCCGCCCCCTGCGCCGTGCCATGGCCGCACAGGTCAAGGACCTGGCCCGGCGTATCAGCCCCGAGCTGCCCGAGCCTGCTACGGTATTGGAAGCGCCTGCCGCTGACGAGGTGGACGCCTGGGGGTCCTGAGAGGTCAAATTGCTGATTGGATCAGCGCTGCAAGCTATGAAAGTGGTAGTTTTATGCGCCAGTACATCATCTGCTACGACATTACCTGCCCCCGGCGGCTGGGGCGCATCCACCGTGCGCTCAAGCAATGCGCGCTGGCGTTGCAGTATTCGGTGTTTTTGTTTACGGGCACCGAGCAGCAGCTGGCGCACTGCCTGGCCGAGCTGGCCACGCTCATGAACGAGCACCACGACGACATCCGTGCCTATCCCCTGCCCCGGCGTGGCCTGCGTTTGGTGCTGGGGCCGGGGCCGTTGCCCGCCGGGGTGGTGCTGGGCGATGTGCCGCCGCAGTGGCAAGCCGTCTGGCTGCAGGCGGGCATGGCCGGTGCCAATGAGGACGTGGATGTGGATGCCGACGATGGCGCACGCCGCTGAATCTGGTGCCGACAAGCTTGCCAAGGCCCCGCCGGGGGGCGGTGGGCAGCGACAATCGGCGCGGTTTGTGTATGGGAGTCTGTGTTTGCCATGACTGTTTGGTTTGTCAGCCGCCATCCCGGCGCGTTGGAGTGGATGCAGCGCCATGGCCCGGCGTTTGATCGCCATGTGGAGCATTTGGCGCTGGACGATGTGCAGTCGGGCGACTGGGTGGTGGGCACGTTGCCCATGCAGCTGGCCGCGCAGGTGTGCGCCAAGGGGGCCGAGTACTGGCATTTGGTGCTGCACGTACCCCAGCCCGCGCGCGGGCAGGAGTTGTCGGCGCAGCAGTTGCACAACCTGGGCGCAACGCTGCAGCGCTTTCATGTGCAGCCGGTGGGCGCTGGGGTGTTGGGTGGAATGGCAGAGGCACAGCGCGTGCCCAAGAGGGGATAGAAATGGCGTTTGCGCGGCGTATTTTGTTGGCGGTGACGGGCTTGTATCCGCAAATCCTGACGGAGACGGTGTACGCGCTGGGCGGGTTTGCCACGCAGCCCCCGGGGCAGGAGCAGGCGCCGTTCATTCCGACCGAGATCCATTTGCTCACCACCAGCGACGGTGCCAAGCTGGCGCGCACGGCCTTGTTGCACCCCGATGGTGGGCAGTTCCATGCGCTGTTGGCCAATTACCCGGCGCTGGGGCGGCCGGTGTTTCATGAGGGGCAGATCCACGTCATCCACGACGCGCAGGGTCAGCCGCTGGCCGATATCCGCACCCCCGAAGAAAATGCCTGCGCTGCCGATTGCATTACCGCGCTGATGGCGCAGCTCACCAGCGATGCGCAGGCGCAGCTGCATGTGTCGATTGCCGGGGGGCGCAAGACGATGGGGTTTTATCTGGGCTATGCGTTTTCGCTGTTCGCGCGCCCGCAGGATGAGCTGTCGCATGTGCTGGTGAACCATCCGTTTGAGGGGCACCCGGAGTTTTTCTTTCCCCCGGCCATGCCCCGGCGCCTGGCCACGCGCGATGGCACGCATATCGATACCGCCGATGCGCGCATCACGCTGGCGCGTATTCCGGTGGTGCATTTGCGCCACGGTCAGCCCCAGGCGCTGCTGCAGGGCCAGGCCAGCTTTGGCGCGACGGTGGCGGCCATCGAAAAAAGCCTGCAACCGGCGCGCCTGCGCATCGACCTGGCGCAGCGCCTGGTGCTGTGCGGCGATACCCCCATCAAACTGCCCCCGGCGCTGCTGGCCTGGCTGGCCTGGTGGGCCGATAACACGCTGCAAGGCCAAGGCCCGCAAAGCTGGCGCACGGCCAACGCGCAGCGCTTTTTGCAGTTGTACCAGCGCGTGGTCACCATCGACGCGCTCGTCTTTGAAAACGCGCAGCGGCGCCTGAAAGACGGTATGGAAAAAACGTTTTTTGAAGAAAACAACGCCAAGCTGGAGCGCGTTCTGCGCGCCCAGCTGGGCCTGGCCGCTGCGCCCTATCTGCTGCAAACCACCGGCAAGCGCCCGCACACCCAGCGCTATCTGGGGCTGGCGCCGGAGGCGATTGAGCTTTTCTAAAAAGAGAGCTGTTTCTGCTTGAAAACAAAGGGTTTCATGGCAAAAAAACCGCAAAACCATTGGCTTTTCAGCGGCAGTAACTCTTTTATTTGGAGCAAAGCGTGGGGGCACTTTGCTCATCCAGCAGCTTCTCTGGCCTACGTCGGGCAAAGAAGAACCGCCTTGCGGGCGGTTTCTCATCTTAGTCGTCGTAGTGGTATCGGCATTGCAACACCACCAGGTCCTCATCGTCAGCGCGGTAGACCAGTCGGTTGGTTTGGTCAATACGCCGGGACCAGTAGCCTGTCAGGTTGCCCACCAGGGGCTCTGGCTTGCCGATGCCTGCAAACGGATCGCGTGCAGCCTCGGTCAATAGCTGGTTGATGCGCCTGAGCGTTTTCTTGTCCTGGCCCTGCCAATGCAGGTAATCCTCCCAGGCGTTCGGCAGGAACTTGATCGAGCGACTCACTCTTCAACCAATGCCTGGGTTTTGGCCATGCCCTGGCGATCCTGCTCCACAGCAGCCATCAGCCGGCGTGCATTGGCGGGGCTTTGCAGCAGGTGCAATGTCTCCAGCATGCTGTTGTATGTGGACTCGGAAATCAGGACGGCGTTTTCTCCATCGCGGCGATGAATCAGGGTTGCGTCGCAATCGGCCACCACGCGATCAATCACGGATTTGAACTCGTTGCGCGCCTGGGTAAAGCTCACCACTTGCATGACTTACTCCTTTGCATGTACAGGTCATTGTACATGTTGCGTGCGTGGCAGAGCGCATGAGTCGATGTGTGCTGCCGATCCCACTGCCCGCAGGCGCTGGTGTTCCGGCCCATCCCACTGGGGCGGCAGTTGGTTTTTGGCTTGCAGGTAGTGGTGGGTGAAGACGTCCAGATAGGCGTCCAGCGTTTGTGCGGCGTGGTGGTCGCCGGTGAGGTCCAGACACATGGCGGCGACTTCGGCGGTGCAGAAATGGTCGCCACGTTTGGAGCGGCGCAGTGCGTAGCGCGATACCTGCTCGGGCGCCAGGCTGAGCACGGGCAAGCGGTCCAGATAGGGGCTTTTGCGGAACATCTTGCGCGCTTCCTGCCAGGTGGCATCCAGCAGCACCAGCAAGGGGCGTGGGGCGGTGCCTGGCTTGTCCGGTTCTGGGACTGGCACGCTGGTGACCACCCGTTCGGGCGGGGCGAATTCGCCGGGGAAGACCAGCAGCGGCTGCCATTGCGGGTCGGCCAGCAGTGCCAGCAGGCCGGGGGCCACTTCGGTGCGCGCCCAGGGGAAGGCGAAGGTGTCGGGCACGACGTCGGCAATCAGCCAGCCGGTGTTGCTGGGTTTGAGTGGTTCGATGTCGCTCATCAGCAGGCATACCCCGGCGCGGGTGGGCACGCTGGGGCGCAGGCTGCACAGGCAGTGGCTGGGCAGCAGGCGGCAGCCGGGGCAGCGCGCGCCTTTGGGGCCGCCTCGGGCCAGAAAGGGTTTGCTGCTGCGCGCCAGGCGCTCAGCGCGCAGGTGGGCGACGGCGTGGGGGGCAGCTGCTGCTTGCTGCGCTGCGGCCAGGCTGGGGGGCAAGGGCTGGGAGTGGGTCATGGTGTGCGGCGCGCGGCGCAACGGCGTGCGGCGTTGGCGAGGGTGTGGCGATGTATGGCGTGGTTGATGGCGCGCGCTGGTGGTGTGATATAGAAAAAAGAGCTGTATCCGAACAAAAACAAAGGGTTTCAGAGTAGTTTTGCTCTGAAACCCTTGTGCAGTGAGCGTGACAAGCTCTTGTATTTAGAGCATATCTGCACGCAGATCAGAGCAGCACGATGTCGTACTGCTCTTGGCCCAGGGTGGCTTCGGCTTGCAGGGAGATGGGTTTGCCGATGAAGTCGCTCAGGCCTGCCAGGTGCTGGCTTTCTTCTTCGAGCAGCAGGTCGATGACGTCGGCATGGGCGACGATGCGGAATTCCTTGGGGTTGAACTGGCGCGCTTCGCGCAGGATTTCGCGCAGGATTTCGTAGCAGATGGTGCGCACGGTCTTGACGCTGCCCTTGCCCTGGCAGCAGGGGCAGGGTTCGCACAGCATGTGCGCCAGCGATTCGCGCGTGCGCTTGCGTGTCATCTCCACCAGGCCCAGCTGCGAAAAGCCCCCGGCCATGGTCTTGACGCGGTCGCGTGCCAGTTGTTTTTTGAACTCGGCCAGCACTTGGTCGCGGTGCTCGGGCTGGGCCATGTCGATGAAGTCCACGATGATGATGCCGCCCAGGTTGCGCAGGCGCAGTTGGCGGGCGATGGCTTGGGCCGCTTCCAGGTTGGTCTTGAAGATGGTGTCGTCAAAATTGCGCGCGCCGACAAAGCCGCCGGTGTTGACGTCGATGGTGGTCAGCGCTTCGGTCTGATCGACGATGAGGTAGCCGCCGGATTTGAGATCAACGCGTTTGCCCAGGGCTTTGGCGATTTCCTGGTCGATGGCGTACAGGTCAAAGATGGGGCGCTCGCCCTTGTACAGCTGCAGCTTGGCGGCGGCGCTGGGCATGAATTCCTGGCCGAAGGCTTGCAGCAGCTCGAACTGCTCGCGCGAGTCGATGCGGATGCTGCTGGTGTGTTCGGTGACCAGATCGCGCAGCACGCGCTGCAGCAGGTTCAGGTCCTGGTGCAGCACGGACATGGGTGGCAGGCGCAGTGCGCTGCTCTTGATGCGTGACCAGGTCTTGCGCAGGTAGGCGATGTCTTCGCACAGCTCTTCGTCGCTGGCGTCTTCGCCGTTGGTGCGCAGGATGAAGCCGCCGCTGGGCTCCTGCGAGTTGCTGCAGATTTCCTGCACCAGGTTTTGCAGGCGCTGGCGCAGGGCGTCGCGTTCCTGCGCGGGGATTTTTTGCGAGACGCCGATGTGGTCGTCCTGCGGCAGGAATACCAGCATGCGCCCGGCAATGCTGATCTGGGTGGACAGGCGCGCGCCCTTGCTGCCGATGGGGTCCTTGATGACCTGCACCATGATGGACTGGCCCTCGAAGATCTGGCGCTCAATCGGCTCGGGCGTTTCGTGCTTGCGGGCAAACATGGGGGCTTCGCCACCTTCCTGGCGGTGCCAGACGTCGGCCACGTGCAGGAAGGCGGCGCGCTCCAGGCCGATGTCGATGAAGGCCGATTGCATGCCGGGCAGCACGCGCACCACTTTGCCCAGGTAGATGTTGCCCACCAGGCCGCGCTCCAGCGAGCGTTCGATGTGCAGCTCCTGCACGGAGCCGCCCTCGACGATGGCCACGCGCGTCTCCTGGGGCGACCAGTTGATCAGAATGTCTTGTTGTTGCATGAAGGAAGGTGTTCGGTTGCGGGTTGTGCGAGAGGGCGAAGGCCGTGCCCGGGGCCTTCGCCCTCCCCTGTTGGGGTCAGGGCGCCGGTTGAAGTTCAGGCGCAGGTGCCACAGTCTGACAGCCTGGCTGCAACTGCGCATGCAGGCTCACCACATGGCCGATGATGATCAGCGCCGGTGCCTTGATGCCGTGCTCCTGCGCCAGCTGGGGCAGTTGCGCCAGCGTGCCGGTGACGCAGCGCTGGTTGGGCAGGGTGGCGCGCTCGACCAGTGCGGCGGGCGTGTCGCCTGTCAGGCCGTGGGCCTGCAGCTGTTCGCAGATGATGGGCAGGGTGCCGATGCCCATGTAGATCACCACCGTCTGGTGCGGGCGGGCCAGGGCCTGCCAGTCCAGGGCGACGTCCTTGCCGGCGCGCAGGTGGCCGGTGGCAAACACCAGGGTGGCGGCATGGTCGCGGTGCGTCAGCGGGATGCCGGCGCAGGCGCCCGCCCCTTGTGCTGCGGTGATGCCGGGAATGACTTCAAACGGGATGCCGGCCTGCGCCAGGGCCAGGGCTTCTTCGCCGCCACGGCCAAAGATGTAGCCATCCCCGCCCTTGAGGCGCACCAGATTGCGCCCGCTGCGCGCCAGGCGCAGCATCAGGTCGATGATGGCCTCCTGCGGCAGGGTGTGGCGCGAGGCGCTTTTGCCGACGTAGATCCGCTGTGCATCGGGGTGCACCAAGTCGAGCACGTCCTGGCTGACCAGGTTGTCGTACAGCACCATCTGTGCCTGTTGCAGCGCCCTGGCGGCGCGCAGGGTCAGCAAATCGGCAGCGCCGGGGCCGGCGCCTACCAGGGTGACCCGGCCCGGTTCCTGACCGCCCTCGGCAGTGGGGGCAAACCAGCGTGCATCTTCAACAAAATCCATGGTGTTTCCTTGTCTGCGGTGGGCCCTGCGGGCATGTGGGTGGTCGGCATTGTTGAAGGATTCAAAACAAGTATCCTTGATATAGCTTAAGCCCCGGATGCTGCCGCCACGGCACTATCGGCGGCCATGAATTGTTCCAGAACTGCGCCAGTTCCCTGCTCTGCCAGAGGAGTTTTTGCCATGAAGCGATCTGTTTTTTTTGCTGTGGCGGCAATGGTGGCAGTCTGCACAGGTTCGGCCTGGGCGCAGGCCCCCGCACCGCAGCGGATGCAGGAGCTGACGCGCATGGTGCGCCAGGATTGCGGCTCCTGCCATGGCATGCGGCTGACGGGGGGGCTGGGCCCGGCGCTCACCCCTGCGGCCCTGGAGCACAAGCCGCCGCCGTATCTGCAACACGTCATCCTGCATGGCATTCCCGGCACGCCGATGCCGCCGTGGAGTGCCCTGCTCTCTCCTACCGAAGCCCAATGGATTGCCGAGCAACTCTGGCAAGGCTTTCCCGAAGAAAACAGGAGCGCCCGATAAATGCACACACTACAACGTCGCGCCGTACTTTCCCTGACTGCGGCCGGGGCCTCGCTGCTGACAGCGGCCTGCGCCGGCACGCGGCCGGATGCTGCGCCTGACGAGGCCGGCCCGGATGCCGCCGCGCTGCTGCGGGGCACGGGAGATCTGGGCGTGGTCATCGAGCGGGCGCAAGGCGCGCTCACCGTGGTCAGTACCACCGAGCGCCGCGCCATCGGGCGCGTGCCGGGGCTGGGGGATTTGTCGCACGCCTCGGTGGTGTTCTCGCGCGATGCGCGTTATGCCTACGTCTTCGGGCGCGATGGTGCGGCCACCCGGGTGGATCTGCTTACCCGGCGCATCACCCACCGCGTGATGCAGGCGGGCAACTCCATTGGCGGGGCCATCAGCGACGATGGCTCCCTGGTGGTGGCGCAGAACTACACCCCCGGTGGTATCAAGGTGCTGGATGCGGCCACGCTGGAACTGCTGGCCGATGTGCCGGCCGCCATGCCTGGCGGGGAACGCTCGCGCGTGGTGGGGCTGGCCGATCTGCCGCAACGGCGCTTCATCTACAGCCTGTTCGACGCAGGCGCCATCTGCATTGCCGATTGCAGCAACCCGCGCCAGCCGCGCGTCACCACCCTGCCCGACATCGGCAAGCAGCCCTACGATGCTCTGCTCTCGCCCGATGGGCGCACCTACATTGCCGGGCTGTTTGGCGAAGATGGCCTGGCCATGGTCGATATGTGGGCGCCCAGGTTGCAGGTGCGGCGCATCCTGGGTGGCTATGGACGGGGCGAGCAGCCGCTGCCGGTGTACAAGATGCCCCACCTGCGTGGCTGGGCCATTGCCGGGCGCCATGCCTATCTGCCCGCCGTGGGGCGGCGCGAGGTGCTGGTGGTGGACACCACCACCTGGGAGGAAGTGGGCCGCATCCCGGTGGCAGGCCAGCCGGTGTTTGTCATGGCCCGCCCGGACGGACGTCAGGTGTGGGTCAACTTTGCGGTGCCCGACTACCACCGCGTGCAGGTCATCGATACGCCCAGCCGGCAGGTGGTCGCCACCCTGGAGCCGGGCAAGGCCGTGCTGCACATGGAGTTCACCCCGCGTGGCGAGGCGGTCTGGATCAGCTGCCGCGACAGCAATCTGGTGCAGGTGTACGACACGCACACCCTGCAGCCGCAGGCCAGTCTGGCGGTTGATGCACCCAGCGGGATCTTCTTTACAGCCCGCGCTCAGCGCATGGGCTTTTAGCGTGGTGGGGGTGGGTATGCAGCACACCGCACAGGAACTGGCGCTGCTCAACCACTGGCAGCGCAACTTTCCCCTGCTGGCCGAACCGTTTGCCGAGATTGCCCGGGTACAGCAGCTCACGGTTGCCCAGGTGCTGGAGCACTACGACGCGCTGCGTCGGCGTGGATCGCTCAGCCGCATTGGCGCGGTGTTTGCGCCGGGCGCTGGCGGGGCCTCGCTGCTGGCGGCCATGGCCGTGCCTGAGGCGCGCCTGGACGAGGTGGCGGCCATCGTCTCCAGCTTTACCGGGGTGAACCACAACTACGAGCGCGAGCACACGGTGAACCTGTGGTTCGTTGCCACGGGCGGCGATGCCGGCCAGGTGGAGCAGTTGTTGTGCCGCATTGAGGCGGCCACGGACCTGGCCGTGCTGCGCCTGCCCATGGTGCGGCCCTACCGCATCGACACCGGCTTTGACTTGCATGGCACCCAGTCCACCCGCAGTGGCGCCACCCGTGCTGCGCCGCGTGCCCTGGCGCCCGACGATCTGCCCCTGGCCGCGCTGGCTGAGCAAGGGCTGCCCCTGGTGGCAGCGCCCTTCGATGTCTGGGCCCGGCAGCTGGGCTGCAACACCCCGGCGGTGCTGGAACGCCTGCAATCCTGGCTGGATGCGGGGGTGATGAGTCGCTTTGGCGTGGTGGTGCGCCACCACGAGCTGGGCTTTGCCGCCAATGCCATGACGGTGTTCGACGTGCCGGATGCACAGGTCGATGCCTGTGGCCTGGCGCTGGCCCAGGTGCCGGGCATCACCCTGGCCTACCGGCGCGCCCGCGCACCGGGCTGGAGTTTCAACCTGTACTGCATGGTGCATGGGCGCGACCGCGACAGCGTGCTGCAGACGGTGCAGCAGGCCATCGAGCATGCCGGCCTGCAGGGCCTGCCCAGGGCAACGCTGTTCTCGCGCCGGCGCTTCAAGCAGACTGGCGCACGCCGGTTCGCTGCCGTGGCAGCGAATGAATTTGCAAAACCAATAGCTGCAAGCGCTTGCCAGTAAAGGGTTTGAGGCCGATTTTATGCATGAAACATCCACTCCCTCCCCAGGCCTGACGGCGGACGATGCCCGGCTCATCAACCATCTGCACGGCGGCTTTCCGCTGGACGAGCGCCCGTTTGCCACCGTGGGGGCGCAGCTGGGCTGGAGCGAGGCGTACGTGCTGGAGCGCCTGCAGCATCTGCTGGCGCAGGGTGTGCTCACCCGCTTTGGTCCGCTGTTCCAGATCGAGCGGGCCGGCGGCCAGTTTGTGCTGGCGGCCCTGCAGGTGCCAGAGGAGCGCTTCGATGCGGTGAGTGCCATCGTCAACCGCCTGCCCGAGGTGGCGCACAACTACCGGCGCGCGCACCGGCTCAACATGTGGTTTGTGGTGGCGGCAGAGACGCCCGCGCTGGCGCAGGCTGCGCTGGAGCGCATTGCCCGGGAGACGGGGTTGCGGGTGTACGCCTTCCCCAAGGAGGAGGAGTACTTTGTGGAGCTGCGCCTGCCAGCGCGGCCCATTCCGCCCGGGGCAGCAAGGGGCGCAGCATGAACATGGATGTGCACATGGACGAACTGGACCGCGCCCTGATTGCCGCCACCCAGGGGGGGCTGCCTCTGGTGGCGCACCCGTACGCGGCGGTGGGCGAGCAGCTGGGCGTCAGCGAGGCGCTGGTGCGCCAGCGCCTGCAGGCCATGCTGGAGGCAGGGCTGATCCGCCGCATCGGTGCCGTGCCCAACCATTACCGCCTGGGCTACACCGCCAACGGCATGAGCGTGTGGGATGTGGACGATGCCCGGGTGGACGAGCTGGGACGGCGCATTGCCCAGCTGCCCGGCGTGTCGCACTGCTACCGCCGCCCGCGCCATCTGCCCGATTGGCCCTACAACCTGTTTGCCATGCTGCACGGCACCAGCCGTGCAGAGGTGGCCGCGCAGGCCGAGGAGGTGGCGCGGCTGCTGGGCAGCGCCTGCCGCAGCCACGACATTCTGTATTCCACGGCCATCCTGAAAAAAACCGGCCTGCGCTTGCAGACCTGAATCTTTGCCACCTACCAAAGCGAGTACCCCATGTTTCGAATCAGTCAATACATGCGCGAACTGGCGCAAGCCGAAAAACTGGGGCACTACCCCGCAGTGCGCGAGCGCAGCGCCCGGGGCCCGGTTGTGATCTGGAACCTGATCCGCCGCTGCAACCTGACGTGCAAGCACTGCTACGCCCTGTCGGCCGACCACGACTATGCGGGTGAGCTGACGCTGGACGAGGTGTTTGCCGTGATGGAAGACCTCAAGGCCTTTGGCGTGCCGGCCCTGATCCTTTCGGGGGGGGAGCCGCTGCTGCGCCCGGACATCTTCGAGATCGCCGCCCGGGCGCGCGCCATGGGCTTTTACACCGGGCTGTCGTCCAACGGCACGCTGATCGATCGCCCCATGGCCGAGCGTGTGGCGCAGGCCGGCTTCGATTACGTGGGCATCAGCCTGGATGGCCTGCAACCCACGCACGACAAGTTCCGCCGCATGGAGGGTGCCTTTGCGCGCAGCCTGGCCGCCGTCCGTCATCTGGGGGCCTGTGGCGTCAAGGTCGGCCTGCGCTTTACCATGACCGCGCTCAACGCCCACGATCTGCCGCATCTGCTGCAACTGATGAAGGACGAAGGTGCCAACAAGTTCTACTTCTCGCACCTGAACTACGCCGGGCGCGGCAACATCTACCGCGACAAGGATGCGCACCACCAGGCCACCCGCCAGGCCATGGAGCTGCTCTTTGCGCGCGCCTGGCAGGATGCCCAGGCTGGCTGCATGGACGATTACGTCAGCGGCAACAACGATGCCGATGGCCCCTTCCTGCTGCAATGGGTGGGCCAGCACCTGCCGCAGTGGCACGACGCACTGGCAGAGCGCCTGGTGCGCTGGGGCGGCAACGCCAGCGGGCAGATGGTGGCCAACATCGACAACCTGGGCCACGTGCACCCGGACACCATGTGGTGGCACCACGACCTGGGCAGCGTGCGCCAGCGGCCGTTCTCGGCCATCTGGAACGATACGTCCGACCCCCTCATGGCTGGGCTCAAGCAACGTCCCCGGCCCGTGCAGGGGCGCTGCGCAGCATGCCGCTATCTGTCGATCTGCAACGGCAATACGCGCGTGCGTGCCCAGCAGCTCACGGGCAATCCGTGGTTTGAAGACCCGGGTTGCTATCTGAGCGATGCCGAAGTGGGCGCCGCCAGCACGCCCAGCCCGCCGTTCGATCCCAAAAACTGTAGCGTCACCCGCAGCCGCCCCAGCGCAGAGGTTGAAAATGCCTGAATACCACGTACCCGCCATGCTCTGCCGCCCTCGCCCCCCCTTTCTGCATTTGCTGCATGTTGGTGCCGTCCGTCTGGCCAGCTGTGCTCTGGCTGCCCTGGTTGCGCTGGGTGCTGCCGCGCAGGCTGCGCCGTCCGGTGCAGCGGCGGGCATCGATGCTGCGGCCGTGTATCAGCAGCACTGCGCCAGTTGCCACGGCGTGCAGCGCACTGGGGGCATGGGGCCGGCCCTGCTGCCCGAGAGTCTGGAGCGCATCCGCGCGCCCGAGGTGCTGCGTGTGATCCGCCAGGGTCGCCAGGCCACGCAGATGCAGGGCTTTGCCGGGCAGCTCTCCGATGGTGAGATTCAGGCGCTGGCCGACTGGATTCGCACCCCGGTGTTGCCGGTGCCGCGCTGGAGCGCCGCCGACATTCAGGCCTCGCGCATCGTCACGCCCGTGGCGCCCGACGAGCCGGCCACGCCCCTGTGGCAGGCCGATCCGATGAACCTGTTCGTCGTGGTGGAAGGCGGGGACCATCACATCTCCCTGCTCGATGGCGACCGTCTGGAGGTCATCCACCGCTTTGCCAGCCGCTTTGCCCTGCATGGCGGGCCGAAGTTCACCCCCGATGGGCGTTATGTCTTCTTTGGCTCGCGCGATGGCTGGATCACCAAGTACGACCTGTACCGCCTGCGTGTGGTGGCCGAGGTGCGCGCCGGCCTGAACATGCGCAACGTGGCCGTCAGTGGCGACGGGCACTGGGTGATGGCGGCCAATTACTTCCCGCACACCCTGGCGCTGTTCGATGCCGACCTGAATCTGGTCAGGACCTACGACGCTGCCACGCTGGATGGCAGGCACAGCTCGCGCGTATCGGCGGTGTACGACGCTGCACCGCGCCGCAGCTTTGTGGTGGCGCTCAAGGACATTGCGGAGATCTGGGAAATCTCCTACGACCGCAACGCCGCGCCGATTTACGACGGTCTGGTGCACGACCACCGCATGGGGGAAGGCCTGGCCAGGAGCGGCTTTCTGAACGTGCGCCGCACGCCGCTGGAGCAGCCGCTGGACGATTTCTTCTTTGACCAGAGCTACCAGCATGCGCTGGGGGCCACTCGCCCGCGCCAGGGCGACGGTCAGGCCAGCGCTCAGGTGGTGCATCTGGATGCACGCGTCAAGGTGGCCGATCTACCCATTGCCGGCATGCCGCACCTGGGCTCGGGCATCACCTTCGCCTACCGGGACACCACGGTGCTGGCCAGCCCCAATCTGGGCGGCGGTGCCATCGACGTGATCGACATGAAGACCTGGAAGACGGTGCGCACCATTCCCACGCCGGGGCCGGGTTTCTTCATGCGCAGCCATGAGAACACGCCCTACGCCTGGACGGATTCGATGATGAGCCCGACGGCCCGCGACACGCTGACCATCATCGACAAGCGCACGCTGGAGCCCGTGGCGCAGGTGCGCGAGCCGGGCAAGACGCTGGCGCACATCGAGTTCACCCGGGACGGGCGCTATGCCCTGGCCAGCGTGTGGGAAATGGACGGCGCCATCATCGTGTTCGATGCGCGCACCTTCAAGGAGGTCAAGCGCCTGCCCATGGTCAAGCCAGTGGGCAAGTACAACCTGTGGAACAAGATCACGCGCAGCGAAGGCACCTCGCACTAGCGCAAACGACAAAAGGCCCCAGGAAACACCTGGGGCCTGCTGTTTTTGGGGTACCAGCTGCGACCGCCGGTCTTAGCGGCGGTTGTTGTTGGAGGGAGCCGGTGTGCGGTTGGGCAGGTGACGGAAGGTGATGCGGCCCTTGCTCAGGTCGTAGGGCGACATCTCCAGCGAGACGTTGTCGCCAGCCAGAATGCGGATGTGGTGCTTGCGCATCTTGCCGCCGGTGTAGGCGATCAGTTGGTGACCATTTTCCAGGGTGACGCGGAAACGCGAATCCGGCAACACCTCGGTGACCTGGCCTTGCATTTCAATCAGTTCTTCTTTTGCCATATGCTATCTCTTCGTTTCTTCGTTGAATGTGTGCGGCGCCTTTGCTGAGAACCTCGCACACCGACTGTGGACAGTCTTATGGACAAAAAAGCGAGAGGCCTGACGGGCTGAACCACACCAAGCAAACAGAGGGCCTGACGGCTGAAATACGGAAACCTGGGATTCTAGTCTCTTTCTCCGAAAACGTGCAAGGCGCAGAAATTGTCGGAGCACCTGCTGTGGCCTTTGCTGCCGCGCAGGTGACGCGCACGGGGGGGGCCTGCCTACTTCTTCAACCGTCTGGTGTGCACCGCCGCCCTGCCCTTCTGGACTGGGCGCGTGGGGCTGTGGCGTGGCGCTACGGTGCGCCGGGGAGCATTTCCCCAGGCAATGTCTGCGCGCGAGATTTCGCGCCACTGGCCGGGGGCCAGGCTGTCGTCCAGCGTCAGGTTGGCGATGCTGCGGCGGATCAGGCGCAGCGTGGGGTGGCCGATGGCCGCTGTCATCTTGCGCACCTGGCGGTTCTTGCCCTCCACCACGGTGATTTCCAGCCACACGTCCTGCATGCTCTTGCGCAGGCGCACCGGTGGATCGCGTGGCGGCACTTCAGGCTGGGGCTGCAGGATGCGTGCCTGGCACGGGCGGGTGACGTAGTCCTCGATGCGCAGGCCGCTGCGCAGGCGCTGTAGCGCTGCCTCATCGGGCACGCGCTCGACCAGGGCCCAGTAGGTCTTGGGCTTGGCGTTGCGCGGGTTCAGGAGCTGCTCGATCAGCGGGCCGTCGTTGGTGAGCAGCAGCAGCCCCTCCGAGTCCTTGTCCAGGCGGCCTGCCGGGTAGATGCCAGGGGGCAGATCGAACTCGGCCAGGCTGCGCGCGCCATCTTCCGGGGTGAACTGCGACAGCACCCCGTAGGGCTTGTGGAACAGGACGTAGCGCAGTCCGGGCTGTGGTGTGGTGCGCGCCGGCATCTCAATGGCCACGGCGCAGCAGCAAGGCGATCAGCACGATGGCGAAGGCGCTGAAGCACAGGAACGACCAGTTGGCGATGGTGCCGCCCAGGAAGGTCCAGTCCACCGCCGAGCAGTCGCCCGAGCCGCGAAAGATCATGGGCAGTGCGCGGCTGAAGGAGTAGTTCTCGATCATGCCGTAGAAGTCGCGCCCGCAGGTGGCAAATTCCGGCGGGTTCCATTGCAGCCAGCTCTGGCGCGCGGCGGTGAAGGCGCCCAGGCCGCACATCAGCAAGGCGACGAGGCTCCAGGACTTCCACCAAAGATTGGGCGCCCTAAGGCTTGCCAGGCCTGTGGCAACAGCCACACCAAAAAGAGCGTAGCGCTGCACGATGCACATGGGGCATGGCTCCAGCCCCACGACGTGCTGCAAATACATACCAAAGGCCAGCATGGCCACACAGGCCGCTGCCACCAGCGCCAGGGTGCGGCGCGGCGCGGCACAGAGCAACTTCATCACGATGCAATAGTTCCTTGTTGGGTGGCGCTGTCTCGCGTCGGATGAAAGCCGTGTGGGCCAGCGCCTGTTTCAGATACCTGCCCCCTGATCGACGAACACGCGGGCGCGTCGGGGGGTGACAACCAGGGTCTCCCCTGCTTGCGGGTCCAGTGCCTGGTATTGCTGCACGGGAATGTGCGCCTCGATCACACTGGACTGGGTGCCCCGATTGTGGGGCTGTTCGGCACGCTGCGCGGCAATAAGTTCCAGACGGGCGATCGGGCCGACGACGATGGCGCGCTCCAGCTGCACCAGCATGCCTTGCGGGTTGGGCTGGCCGGGCACGGGGCGGCTGACTTCCAGCTCGTGCGGGCGCACATAGGCCAGGGCGGAGCCGTTGCTGGCCCCGGCGTCTGCGGTGGCGGCAGCTTCGGTGTCTTCCGGCAGGGCAAAACCGTCGTCAAGCACCACCTTGCCGTCGTCACTGGCGCGGCCCCGGAACAGGTTCACATCGCCCAGGAAGCTATAGACAAACGGGCTGGCCGGGTTGTCCCAGACCTGCTGGGGTGTGCCCACCTGCTCGATCTGACCCTTGTTGATGACGACCACGCGGTCGGCCACTTCCAGGGCTTCTTCCTGGTCGTGCGTGACGAAGATGCTGGTCACATGCAGCTCATCGTGCAGGCGGCGCAGCCAGCGGCGCAGTTCCTTGCGCACCTTGGCATCCAGCGCACCAAAGGGCTCGTCCAGCAGCAGCACTTGCGGCTGCACCGCCAGGGCGCGCGCCAGGGCGATGCGCTGGCGCTGGCCGCCGGAGAGCTGCGAGGGGAAGCGATCGGCCACCCAGTCCAGCTGCACCAGGCTGAGCAGCTCCATCACCTTGGTGCGGATCTGCGCTTCGCTGGGGCGTTCCTTGCGCGGCTTCATGCGCAGGCCAAAGGCGACGTTCTCGAACACGCTCATGTGCTTGAACAGGGCGTAGTGCTGGAACACAAAGCCCACGCCGCGTTCGCGCACGTGCACGCTGGTCTGGTCCTGGCCGGAGAAGTGGATGCTGCCGCTGTCGGCACCTTCCAGCCCGGCAATGATGCGCAGCAGCGTGGTCTTGCCGCAGCCCGATGGCCCCAGCAGCGCGACCAGCTCGCCCGAGGCGATGTCCAGACTCACGTTGCGCAGGGCGTGGAAGTCACCAAAGCGCTTGTCGATGTTGCGGATTTCAATACTCATTTTTAGTAGCTTTTAGCGCTTATGAATAAACGATTTCAATGACAAACAATGCTTAAACCTATGCGCTGTGAGCGCCAGCAGCTATGGTTTTTGCATCGGAGGTGTCCACAGAGGTGCTGGGGCGCTCAGGCGGCAGCGCGGCGGCGGCGCGTTGCTGCGCGGCGCTCTTGTGCTCGGCCACGGTCTTGATGGCCAGCGTCACCAGGGCCAGCAGGGCCAGCAGCGAGGCAGCAGAGAAGGCGGCCACGGACTGGTACTCGTTGTAGAGGATTTCCACGTGCAGCGGGATGGTGTTGGTCTGGCCGCGAATGTGGCCCGAGACCACGGACACGGCGCCAAACTCCCCCATCGCCCGGGCGTTGCACAGGATCACGCCGTACAGCAGGCCCCACTTGATGTTGGGCAGCGTCACGTACCAGAAGGTCTGCCAGCCATTGGCACCCAGCACGATGGCGGCCTGCTCTTCGTCGTTGCCCTGGGCCTGCATCAGCGGAATCAGCTCCCGCGCAATGAATGGGAAGGTGACGAACACCGTGGCCAGCACAATGCCCGGCACGGCAAAGATGATCTTGATGTCGTGCGCAGCCAGCCAGGGGCCCAGCCAGCCGTGGGCGCCAAACACCAGCACGTACATCAGACCGGCCACCACGGGCGAGATGGAAAACGGCAGGTCGATCAGCGTCACCAGCAGTGCCTTGCCCCGGAACTCGAACTTGGCAATGCACCAGGCCGCCGCCACGCCGAACACCAGGTTCAGCGGCACGGCAATCACGGCGGTGATCAGCGTCAGCTTGATGGCCGACCAGGCGTCGGGCTCGCGCAGGCCTTCGATGTAGGCGGCCCAGCCCTTGCGCAGCGCCTCGGTGAACACGGCGGCCAGCGGCAGCACCAGAAACAGCACCAGAAACGCCAGGGCCAGCCCGGTCAGCAGCCAGCGCACCCAGGGTGCCTCGGTGGTGCCAGCCTGAATGCGGCGCGCAGCCGCAGAAGGATTGGAAGAAGAAGTAGGAGCACTCATGCTTGCATCCCCGCACGACGGCGCTGCCAGGCTTGCAGCAGATTGATGACCAGCAGCATGGCAAACGACAGCACCAGCATCACCACGGCCACGGCGGTGGCGCCGGCCATGTCGTACTGTTCCAGCTTGCCGATGATGATCAGCGGCACGATTTCCGACACCATGGGCATGTTGCCGGCAATGAAGATCACCGAGCCGTACTCACCCAGCGCACGCGCAAAGGCCATGGCAAAGCCGGTGAGCAGCGCCGGGGTGATGCTGGGCAGGATCACCAGCGTGAAGATCTGCCAGCGGTTGGCCCCCAGGCTGGTGGCGGCCTCTTCGAGTTCTTTTTCGCAGTCCTGCAACACGGGCTGCACGGTGCGCACGACAAACGGCAGGCCAATGAAGATCAGCGCAATCACCACGCCGCCGGGCTGGAAGGCCAGCTGGATGCCCAGCGGCTCCAGGTATTGCCCGACCCAGCCGTTGCCGGCCAGCAAGGCGGTGAGCGAAATCCCTGCCACGGCGGTGGGCAGTGCAAACGGCAAATCGACCAGGGCATCGACCAGCTTCTTGCCAAAGAACTCATAGCGCACCAGCACCCAGGCAATCAGCAGGCCGAACACCAGGTTGACCACCGCAGCCAGGAGCGAGGCGCCCAGCGAGAGTCGGTAGGCGGCCATCACGCGCGGGGCGGTCACGGCATCCCAGAACTGCCCCAAGGTCATGCTGAAGGTGTTGAACACCAGGGCCAGCAACGGGATCAGCACCACCACGCTCAAGTAAAACAGGGTATAGCCCAGCGTGATGCCAAAGCCGGGGAGCACCCGGCCTGGCCGCTGGGGACGGCTCGGGGCCGAGGGCCCCAACGCAATTGCACTCATGCAGTCTTTCGCTTCTTGTTATGAATGGGTCGTCGTCGGCTCGGGCGCCAGGGGCATTACTTGGCCGGGCCCTGGTAGAGCTGGTCAAACTTGCCGCCGTCGTTGAAGTGCTCGCGCTGCGCCTGGCTCAGGGAGCCGAAGTACTTGGACACCGGGAACTGGCGAATCGGTTTGAACTGCTCCTGGTGGCGGTTGAGTACTGTCTCGGAGCGCGGGCGGATGGCGTGCTTGGCGGCAATTTCCTGTGCCTCCTCGGAGTACAGGTAGTCCAGATAGGCCTTGGCCAGCTCGCCACTGCCCTTCTTGGCGGCGGTGCGTTGCACCACGGCCACGGGGTTTTCAGCGGTGATGCTCACCGAGGGGTACACGGCATCGACCTTGCCCTTGCCGAATTCGCGCTCGACCGAGACCACTTCCGACTCGAACGTGATCAGTACATCGCCCACGTTGCGTTGCAGGAAGGTGGCGGTGGCATCACGCCCGCCCTTGGCCAGCACGGGTACGTTCCTGTAGAGCTTGCTGATGAACTCGGCAGCATCGGCGTCGCTGCCGCCCTTCTCACGCACGCTGCCCCAGGCGCCTAGGTAGGCATAGCGGCCATTGCCGCCGGTCTTGGGGTTGACCACCACGACCTTCACGTCCGGGCGGATCAGGTCTTCCCAGTCCTTGATGTTCTTGGGGTTGCCGTGGCGCACCAGAAACAGCATGGTCGAGGTGGTGGGGGCAGCATCGTGCGGGAACTGCTTGGCCCAGTCTTTGGCCACCACGCCGTTGCTGGCCAGGAACTCCACGTCCGTGGTGGTGTTGAAGGTCACCACATCGGCCTCCAGCCCGTCGTTGACGGCACGTGCCTGGGCGCTGGAGCCGCCGTGGGACTGGTCGATCTTCACATCCTTGCCCGTGGTCTTCTTGTAGTGGGCAACAAAGGCGGCGTTGTAGTCCTTGTAGAACTCGCGTGCCACGTCATAGGAAACATTGAGCAACCTGTCTTGCGCCAGCGCTGTGCCCCCCACGGCCAGGGCAGCGGCAAGCACAACGGATTTCACGGTGGAGGAGAACATGTCTTGCATCCCAAAGGTGTTATGAATGCCGCGATTGTGCGAATTTCGTCTTAAAACTCAAACCAATATATTTTTTTTTGTTAATGAGTTTTTGAAATATGCAAAGGAGCAGGCGTACAACCAACGCACAGCAGGGGGTGCTGCTGCAAAAAATGAGGCACGGCGGGTCTGGCCTCTTGCCGAGATGTAACAATCCCGCCTCGCCCGGGGTCAGCGCCGGGGTGTCTGAAAGCGCGCAGTGACCCGGTGCGCGAGGCGGTCGGTGCCAGCATGTGTCACCACCGCTGAAGTGCTACTACCCCGGGCATCCCTGGATGCGGCCTTCGGGCCGCTTCCCCCACGGTCTCCGTGGTGTTCGGCCGTGGGCAGGGATCTTCAAATGCGCAAGGGCCCGTGCCGGTTTGGGCTGTGTTGTTGCGATTACGATTGCAAAATTTCGTTACGCACGGGCAAACCCTGGATGCACGTTGAGTGCCGGTTGCCCAGACAGTTTTCCAAAAGGATTTTGAGATGCGCTCCCCTTCCACGCCTGCTAACGAAACACAACGCATGCAAGCGCTGCTCGACACGGGCTTGCTGGATAGTCCATCAGAGGAGCGATTCGATCGGCTGGCCAAGCTGGCGCAGCAGGTGCTGCTGGTTCCCATCGCACTGATATCGCTGGTGGATGCAGATCGACAGTGGTTCAAATCGTGCCAGGGGCTTGAAGTGCGCGAAACCGGACGGGATGTCTCTTTTTGTGCGCATGCCATTCTGGATGGTGGCATCTTTGAGATTCCGGATGCGCACCTGGATGAGCGCTTTGCAGACAACCCCCTGGTGACTGGTGCTCCCCATATACGTTTTTATGCCGGCGCACCCCTGAGTACACAGGAAGGCTACCGAATCGGAACGCTCTGCGTCATTGACAACGAGCCCCGGCAATTGACGGACCAGGAGCGCGGCATTCTTCGTGAGCTGGCCGATTGCGTTGAGGCCGAGATTCAGAAAATCGATTTGCTGCGTCAGCTGCAGGCATTGGATATGTCGCAGAAACTGCAGGATGTCATCAGCTTGGCGCAATCCGAGTTCATTCAGGAAGATGCGCAGCGCAGCGCTTTTGACAGCTTGCTTCAGGGCCTGTTGGACCTGACAAACAGCGAGTATGGATTCATTGGCGAGGTTTGCCAGCGCGCAGATGGCCAGCCTTATCTCAAGACCTACGCCATCACCAATATTGCGTGGAATGATGAGACGCGCGCCTTTTACGATGCCCACGCGCCGCAGGGAATGGAGTTCACCAATCTGAACTCCCTGTTTGGCGCTGCAATGCTCACCGGCGAGCCTGTGATCGCCAATGCGCCTTCCAGTGACCCGCGTCAATGTGGCTTGCCGGAGGGGCACCCGGCACTTGATGCATTTTTGGGTGTCCCTGTGTTCCATGCTGGAGAAATGCTGGCCATGTTCGGCATGGCCAACCGGCCCGGGGGGTACAACGAAAAGCTGCTGTCTTACCTGCAGCCTTTGATTGTCACGATTGGGCAACTGGTCAGTGCCAGACGTATCAGACGCAAGCAGCAGCAGACGGAGATGGAACTCTCACGCCTATCCCGTGTGGCGAGTGAAACGACCAACGGTGTGGTGATTACGGATACCGAAGGTCGGGTCCAATGGATCAATGATGGCTTTACCCGCATCACGGGATTCCAACTGGACGATTTATTGGGAAAGAAGCCTGGCGATGTGTTGCAGGGGCCGAAAACCGATGTCCAGGCGATTGCCACCATGCATGAAGCACTGGCACGCTGTGAGGGCTTTGAGGTCGAGCTGATCAATTACACCAAGGATGGTCGGCCCTACTGGATTCGCATCAGTTGCACCCCACTGCGCAGCAGCCAGGGGGTGGTCCAGGGGTTCATGGCCATTGAGTCCGATATTTCCGAGCAAAGGCAGTCGGAGCAGGAGCTGCGGCAGTTCAAGAACACGCTCGATCAGACGCTGGACTGCGTGTTCATGTTCGATGCCGAGGAGCTGCGGTTTTTTTATGCCAACGAAGGGGCATTTCGGCAGGTGGGTTATGAGAAATCCGAGCTTTTCACGATGCACCCTTACGACATCAAGCCCCATTTCACGGAAGAGAAATTCCGCGCCATGCTGGCGCCGCTGATATCTGGTGAGCAGGACGCATTGACTTTCGATACCGTGCATCGCGGCAAGCAAGGGAACATGATCCCTGTGGAAGTCTTTCTGCAATACGTCTGCCCTCTGCAGGAACGCCCCCACTTTGTGGCCATCGTGCGTGATATAGCGGAGCGCAAGCGTATTGAGCAGGCCTTGATTGAGCAGGCGCGTTATACCCAAGCCATTATCGACAACATGGTGGATGGACTGATTACCATTGATGGCAACGGCATCATCCAGTCTTTCAACCGGGCAGCACAGCGTATTTTTGGCTATACCGAAGAGGAGATGCTGGGGCAGAGTGTCCGACGGCTCATGCCCAAGCCGCATGCGGATCGGCACGACACGTATTTGCGCAACCACCAGGCCACGGGGATTGCGAACATCATTGGCAAGGGCAGCGAGATGGAGGGAGTACGCAAGGACGGCACGCTCTTCCCGCTGGAGATTGCCATCTCGCAAATTGTTCACCAGGGGAAAATGCGTTATGTCGGGCTGGTGAATGACATCACCGAGCGCAAGCAAAACGAAGACCGTCTGCAGTATCTGGCCACGCACGATGCACTCACCGGTTTGCCCAATCGCACGCTGTTTATGGACCGTCTTTCGCGCGAAATCGCGCGGGCACAGCGTCATAACAGCCTCATTGGTGTGTTATTGCTGGATCTGGACAATTTCAAGGTGGTCAACGACAGCTTTGGGCACCACCAGGGAGATACCTTGCTGATTGAGCTGGCGACACGGCTGAGTGGCTCACTGCGCGATGGTGACACCGTTGCCCGGCTTGGCGGCGATGAATATGTCGTGATGATGGTGGACATCAAGGATGAGGCCCAGGTGTACAGTGCGGCCAAACGCCTGCTCAAGGCGGTCAGTGAGCCGGTGTGGGTAAATGCGCAGGAATTCACGCCAAGCATCAGTATTGGCTATTGCGTGTGCCCCAAGGACGCCACTGACGGCGCAACCTTGCTGCGGTATGCCGATGCGGCAATGTATGCGGCAAAATCCGCCGGCCGCGGAACCGTAGTTGCGTATTGCGATGAAATGGATGTGCTCTCGAATGAGCACATGCATATCCTCGCCCGCCTGAAAGCGGCTATAGGAAAAGGGGACCTGAAGCTGTACTACCAGCCGCAGGTGGATACAGTGAGTGGCCGCATCATTGGCGCAGAGGCACTGCTGCGCTGGGACGATCCAGAGCTGGGTTCGGTGTCGCCGGGGCGGTTTATTCCAGTTGCGGAGGCCTCCGGGCTGATACTGCCTCTGGGGGACTGGGTGATTGATACCGCCTGCCGGCAGATCGCAGCCTGGAATGCCATCGGGCTACCTTTGCAGGTTTCCATCAATCTTTCCGTTTACCAGTTCAGGCAACAGGATCTGGTGCAAAGAATCCAGTCTGCGTGTGAGCGGCATCATTGCCCGGCGCATTTGCTGGAACTGGAAATTACCGAAAGCGCTGCCATGCAAAGCCCGGAGTTGGCGAACCAGCAAATCATGGCCTTGTCCGGTGCCGGGTTTTCGTTGGCGCTGGACGATTTTGGCACTGGTTACTCATCGCTCGCACGCCTGGGCAAGCTGCAAGTGCACAAACTCAAGATTGACCGCAGCTTTATCGTTGAAATCCCCGGCAATCCCATGTACGAAGCGCTGGTCCGCAGCACGATCAGCATGGGCGCCGAGATGGGGATGAAGCTGATCGCCGAAGGCGTTGAAACAGAGGCGCAGCGCGTGTTCCTCGCCAGGCACGGCTGTACGGCCTACCAGGGCTGGCTGTTCAGCAAGGCCATACCGGCAGACAACTTTCTGGAGCTGGTGCAGAAGGTGAATCAACAACAGACCAGTCATTGACCGTCCGCATTCTCGGGAATGCTGGCTTGCAATGTGGGAGCACGAAGCCTGGATGCTTCGTGCAGTTTCCCGGAAGGGGGAGGATCTGGCTGCGCCAATAAAAATGCCCGCTTCTTAGCGGGCATTTTGTTTGCAAGTGACACCTGCGGTATCTGGTAGGCGCGATTGGATTCGAACCAACGACCCCCACCATGTCAAGGTGGTGCTCTAACCAACTGAGCTACGCGCCTGTCGTTTATCGAAGCGCGCATTGTAGCACGCTTTTTGCCGTTTCCGACGAGGAAGGCCGGCTCAGCGCCTCCTGGCCGAACGCACGCCGGGCACACTGGCGACGATGCCCAGCACCTTGTGCAAATGACCGGCGTCGGAGACTTCAACGGTGAAGGTCATCCAGGCCACACCCTTGACGGACTGGGTCTGCACGCCGATGACGTTGGTCTTCTCCCGCGCAAAGACATCGGAGATGTCGCGCAGCAGACCCTGGCGGTCCATGGCCTGCACAGCAACGTCCACCGGATAGACGGCGGTCTGCGCGCTGTTGGCCTTGGGGGTGTCCCAGGCAACTTCAATGACGCGCTCCTGGTTGCGCCCGGCCATTTCGCGGAAGTTGCTGCAATCCTGGCGGTGCACGCTGACACCCTTGCCGCGCGTGACAAAGCCGGAGATCGGATCCGGCGGCGCCGGGCGGCAGCATTTGGCCAGTTGCGTCATGAGCGAGCCCATGCCCACCACCAGCACCCCGCCCTTGCCACCGGTGTTGCCGGAGCGTGGCTTGCGTACCAGCGATTGCGGGTCCTGCTGCGGGACTTCCGGCTCAGCCGGGCGCAGCACGGCCTCGATGTTGCGCAGGGAGTATTCGTCCTTGCCCACCACTTCGAACAGGGCTTCGGCGCTCTTGAAGCCCAGCTGCAGGGCCAGATCGTCCAGCTTGAGGGCGGTCTTGCCTTCGCGCTGCAGCAGTTTTTCCACGGACTCGCGCCCGCGAGCCACGGTCTCCTGGGTGGCCTGGGCGTTGAACCAGGCGCGCACCTTGGCCTTGGCACGGTTGCTGTGCAGGTAGCCCAACTCGGCATTGAGCCAGTCGCGCGAGGGGCGCCCTTCCTTGACGGTGATGATCTCCACCGTCTGCCCGCTTTGCAGCGGGGCGTTGAGCGGCACCATGACGCCATCGACGCGCGCACCCCGGCAGCGGTGGCCCAGGTCGGTATGCACGGCGTAGGCAAAGTCCACAGGGGTGGCGCCCTCGGGCAGTTCGATGACGGCGGCGTTGGGTGTCAGTACGTAGATGCGGTCATCGAACAGGCCCTTGCTGGGCAGGCCTTCGGAGAGGTCCTTGCCCCAGGCCAGCAGCTGGCGCAGCACGGCGATCTTGGCGTCGTACTCGCCCGTGGCGCTGACGCCGGCGTAGCCTTTGGTGCCCGCTTCCTTGTAGGCCCAGTGTGCGGCGACGCCGTTTTCGGCGTGGTTGTGCATGGCCTGGGAGCGGATCTGGATCTCGATGGCCTTGCCTTGGGCATCGCGCACCACGGTGTGTAGCGACTGGTAGCCGTTGGGTTTGGGGCGGGCGATGTAGTCGTCGAACTCGGACTCGATGGGCGTGAAGTGCTGGTGCACCCACGACAGGGCGGAGTAGCAGTCCTTGACGGTGGGCACCACCACGCGCAGGGCGCGGATGTCGAACAGCTGGTCAAAGCTCAGGCGCTTGCCGCGCATTTTCTTGACGATGCTGTAGATGTGCTTGGGCCGGCCCTGCACGTTGGCACTGATGCTGGCCGCGCGCAGCTGCGCTTCGAGCCTCTGGCGCAACTGCTCCATGTAGATCTCGCGCTCGGCACGCTTTTCGTCGAGCAGCAGCGCGATTTCGCGGTAGGTTTCCGGCTCCAGGAAGCGAAACGAGAGGTCTTCGATCTCCCACTTGAGCTGCCAGATGCCCAGGCGGTTGGCCAAGGGGGCAAACACGTGCAGCGCTTCGTGGGCCAGCGCCGGGGGGATGGGCTGCTTGTCGGCGGCATACCAGCGCAGCGTTTGCAGGCGCGAGGCCAGGCGCAGCAGCACCACGCGCACGTCGCGCGAGAAGCCCAGCAGCATCTTGCGCACGGTCTCGGTCTGCAAGGCAGGGTTGTGGGCCTGGGCCACCAGCCGTTCGGCGTTGCGCGACTGCTGCTGCACGTGCATGAGTTTGACGGTTTCCACTGCCAGGGAGGCAAAGTGCGGGCCGAAGGCCTTGGTGAGCACTTCCAGCGGCCGGTTGAGGTGCAGGCTGGCATAGACCAGGTACACCGCTGCCTGCATGGTCTCGGAACCACCAATGCCCTGCAGGATGGCGGCCACGGCATCGGCGTGGGCCAGGACGTTTTCCCCGGTGCCCAGCACTTCACCGGCCAGCAGGGGCTCGGCGAAGGTGCGTGCACGCACCAGGGCGTTGACCTGACCGGGGATGGCGTGGGCCGTGGCGGCGATCAGGTCCGGCACGGCCTGTGCCGTCCGTGCCTGCTCCATTTGTTTGTGGAGCTGCGCGATGCTGGGGCTGTCGCCGGTGGTTGGAGGCAAGGAAGTTACGCTGCGCATGTTGGTGCCTCCTGCATGGCTGCTGGGAAGGTTGTTGTTGTACCCAATCGATCACCCGAAAAGAAAGTTTTGCACGACGGCCACCTGGCCCGGATCCACAAAGGTAGGGGCATGGCCGACGCCTTCAAGTTCCACAGATTCAGCGCGCGGCCCGCGCTGGCGCATCTCCTGCACGGTGGTTGGGCTGAGCAGGTCGGATTCCGCGCCGCGCACCACCAGGGTGCGGGCAGTAATGGCATCGTACAGGGCCCACAACAGCTGCTCGGCCTGTGCGTTGGTCTCCGGTGTCATGGTCTGCATGGGCTGGGCGATGCGCGGGTCGTAGTGCAGACCAAAGCCGCCTTCGGGCAGGGGCTTGAACATGGGGCGTGACAGGGCCAGCCATGCAGCGTCGGTGTGCGGACCAAAGCCGGCAGACAGAACGCGCAGCGCGGCGGCGCCCTCCTCTTCCGTGGCGAAGTGGACCGGTTGCCCCACGTAGGCGCCGATGCGCTGCAATGCGGCCCACTCCAGGCGCGGGCCCACATCGTTGAGCAGCAGGCGGTCCATGGGGCGTGGCAGGGGGAGCTGCGGTGCGCCGGCCATCCCCATGCCGATCAGTCCGCCCATGCTGGTGCCCACCCAGTCCAGACGCTCGATGGGCGCCTGGGCGTGCAGGTGGTGCAGCAGGACAAGCATGTCCGACACGTATTGCGGAACGGCATAGGCATTGGCATCGTGCAGCCAGTCGCTGCGCCCTCTGCCAGCCACGTCGGGGCAGATGACGCGTGCATGCTGGCTGAGTGCCCGCGCCAGGACATCGAAATCGCGCCCCTGGCGCGTCAGGCCGTGCACGCAGACAATGACGTGCGGGTGCTGTGGATCGCCCGTCTGGTTCCATTCCCAGTACGCCATGCGGTGCATGCCGCTTTCTGGATGCTGCAGCGCGGCTGCAGGGCACAGTACGTAATTCAGCCTAGGTTCAAGCGTGCAATCGGTCATGGCAGCAGGCGTTCCATAATAGTTCGCTCATCCTAATTCATTCTGACGCTATTTAATTTGACAGAAAGAGACAACCATGCTCAAAGGTAAAACAGCTCTTGTTACGGGATCGACCAGCGGTATCGGCCTGGGTATTGCCAAGGCCCTGGCAGCGCAGGGGGCCCATGTGGTGCTCAACGGCTTTGGTGAGTACCAGGAGGTCATGGCATCGGTGCGCGCAGCAGGTGCTGCCCACGGCATCGAGGTCGATTACCACGGTGCCGACATGAGCAAGCCCGATGAGATCGCCGCCATGATGGCGTTTGCCGCCCAGCGCTTCGGGCGCGTGGACATTCTGGTGAACAACGCCGGCATTCAGCACGTGGCCAGCGTGCAGGACTTCCCGCCCGAGAAGTGGGACGCCATCCTGGCCATCAACCTCTCCAGCGCATTCCACACCACCCGCCTGGCCCTGCCCGCCATGCTGGAGGCGGGCTGGGGGCGCATCATCAACGTTGCCTCGGTGCACGGGCTGGTGGCTTCGGCGCAGAAGAGCGCCTACGTGGCCGCCAAGCATGGCGTTGTGGGGCTGACCAAGGTCACGGCCCTGGAGACTGCCACCACGGGCGTGACCTGCAATGCCATCTGCCCCGGCTGGGTGCTCACGCCGCTGGTGCAAAAACAGGTCGATGCCAAGGCCGAGCAGCAAGGCATCTCCGTCGAAGAGGCCACCAGGCAGTTGCTGGGCGAGAAGGAGCCTTCCATGCAGTTCACCACGCCCGAAGAGCTGGGTGCGCTGGCGGTGTTCTTCTGCTCGCCTGCGGCCAACAACGTGCGCGGCGTGACGTGGAATATGGACGGTGGTTGGGCGGCGCAGTAAGCCCTGCCCTCTCTTGAGTTTTTAGTAGCAGGCCAGGCACGACCCACAACGGGGAGTGCCTGGTTTTTTTGCTGCTTGCAGCGGTGGTTGTGGGCTGCGGCGAGCTGGGTGGCTCCGGATGATCACTGCAACTGCACGGAGCCGGAAACCTCCACCACCACTTCGGTGGTGCCTGCCTCCACGGGCATGGGATCGGCTTCGGCCTTGGCAGCGTCCATGCGCAGGCTGGCCTGGGCCATGTGCATGCGCGGAGCGTAGCCGCCCTGGGTCTGAACCCGTACCTCGCGCAGGCTGTAGCTTTGGAAGCCAAAGGCTTGCGTCAATTGCTGGGCACGTTCGCGGAAGGCTGCCACGGCCTCGGTCTGCGCCTGTTCCTGCACCCGGGCCTTGCCCTTTGGGGAGAGCACAAAACCCATGTTGCTCAGGGTCATGCCGTCTATCCTGGCAGCAGCCTGGGTGATGCGGGCGAAGTCGCGCCCTTGCAGTTGCAGTTCGGCCCTGCCCTGCCAGCGCACCACCTTGCCGGTCTTGCCGTCGTGGCGCGGATAGACGCCCAGATCACCGCTACTCACCTGCAGGTCCTCGCCCTGCGCCATGGCCTTGGCGCTGCGCAGGGCAGGCTCCAGCACCTGCTGCAACTGTTGTTGCACCTCTTGCGCCTGGCGACCGTCGCGCGTGACGCTCAGGGTCAGCACCAGCCAGTCCTGGGGTACCTGCACGCTGGCAGAAGCGGAAAGCTGCACCACATTGCGTAGCTCCTGCGCATGGACGTTTGGAATAAATCCCGTGGAAACGCTTGCCAGTAAAGCGCAGGCAGCTATGCTTTTCAAGGTTTGGTGCATGTTCAACTCCCAAGAATACAGAGCCTGGAAGCATAGCGGCCCGTCTGCGCTTTTTTGCTTGCACCCGCAAATTTTGTAAATATTGGTCAGACAAGCGAACAAAATCGCTGTGCACAGGTTCGAACTCGGCACAATCGACGCTGTTACAAACTTGGAAGAGAAAGGAAGCTGGATGTCTACACCCACTGCACGCACCGACAAAATTTTGGTTGTGGACGACGATGCCCGCATCCGCGACCTGCTGCGTCGCTATTTATCCCAAGAGAACTTTGAAGTTGTGGTCGCCGAGGACGGCAAGGCGCTGGATCGCCTGCTGCTGCGCGAAGCGGTGGACCTGATCGTGCTCGATCTGATGATGCCCGGCGAGGATGGCCTGTCCATCTGCCGCCGCCTGCGTGCGGCCAACGACCGCACCCCGATCATCATGCTGACGGCCAAGAGCGAGGACGTGGATCGCATCGTTGGCCTGGAGGTTGGTGCCGACGACTACGTTGGCAAGCCCTTCAATCCACGCGAGCTGCTGGCGCGCATCCATGCCGTGCTGCGCCGCCGCCCCACGCACGAGGCGCCCGGCGCGCCGTCCACGGACAACGAAACCGTCAGCTTTGGCGCCTTCCACTTTGACCTGGGCACCCGTGTGCTGCTGAAGAATGGCGAAGAGCAGCCGCTGACCACAGGCGAATTTGCCATGCTCAAGGCCTTGGTGCGCCATCCGCGCCAGCCCCTGTCGCGCGAAAAGCTTGCCCTGCTGGCACGTGGTCGCGAGTTCGAGCCCTTTGACCGCAGTCTGGATGTGCAGATCTCGCGCCTGCGCAAGCTGATCGAGGACGATGCCACCAACCCACGCTACATCCAGACCGTGTGGGGTGTGGGCTACGTTTTCGTGCCCGATGGCAACCACTGAGCCGCCGCGCCTTCGTGTCCGGCCCGATCCCCTCCCCGATTGCCTCGACCACCTGATTCCCTGACGCAGTGCCAAAAAACCCTTCGACCGGCCGCTCGTCCCACAAGCTGGGGCTGAGCCTGTTCTGGCGTACGTTCTTTCTGCTGGGGCTGCTGCTGCTGGGCAGTACCCTGTCGTGGCTGCAGGCACTGCGCGCCTTCGACGCCGAGCCGCACAGCCTGCAGGTGGCCGAGCAGACGGCCTCCCTGGTGAATCTGAGCCGTGCCGCGCTGGAGCACTCGGATGCCATCACGCGCGTCTCGCTCATCAAGACCCTGGCCGAGCAGGAGGGCCTGCGCATCGTGCCGCGTGAGCCGGAGGATCGCTACGTTGCCCTGACTCCCACGGAAAGCAATCTGCGCCTGATCCAGACCCTGACGGCCCGACTGGGGGCCGACACCATCGTGGCCAGCAGCGTCAATGACGAGGCTGGCACCTGGATCGGCTTCAGCATCAACGGTGACCCCAACTGGCTGCTGCTCGATCGCGTGCAGGGGCTGTACGCCGGCGGGCGTACCTGGCTGGCCTGGCTGGTGGCAGCCCTGGTGCTGTCGCTGGCCGGCGCGGCCGTGATTGCGCGCCTGATCAACCAGCCGCTCAAGGAGTTGAGCCAGGCCGCCAACAAGGTGCGCGAAGGCGACTTTGTGGACAGTCAGCTCGACGAGGAAGCCGTCACCAGCGAGATTCGCGCCGTCAACATCGGCTTCAACCGCATGGCGCAAAAGCTGGCCCGTCTGGAGCAGGACCGTGCGGTGATGCTGGCCGGCATCTCGCACGACTTGCGCACTCCTCTGGCACGGCTGCGGCTGGAGACGGAGATGAGCGTCAGCGACGATGTGGCGCGCCAGCACATGGTGGCCGACATCGTGCAGCTGGATGCCACCATCGACAAATTCCTGGACTACGCGCGACCCGATCACATCACCCTGGAGTCGGTCAATTTGCACCAGGTGGTGTCCTCGTGTGTGTATGCGGTGCAGAACCACCATGAGCTGCAGATCAGCATGGACGTGGCGGATGAGCTGCTGGTTCAGGCCGATGAGGTGGAGCTGGCACGTGTCATCTCCAACCTGCTGGAAAACGCGCGCCGCTATGGCAAGAATCCGGATACGGAGGTTGCGCAGGTGGACATCTCCTGCGTTCTGGATGGCGACTGCATTGCCCTGCGGGTGCGCGACCATGGCTGCGGTGTGCCGCCGGAGCAGCTGGAGCAACTGGTGGAGCCCTTCTTTCGCAGCGACCGGGCGCGTACCGCTGCGGCCGGGGCTGGTCTGGGGCTGTCCATCGTGGACAAGACCGTGCAGCGCATGGGGGGCACGCTCATCCTGGAAAATGCCAGCGACCACGGCCTGGTTGCCGAGGTGCGCCTCAAGCGTGCCCGGGTCGGCAAGCGCCGGGCAGAGCAGCGCCTGCAACGCCCGGCCATCAAGCGCCAGCTCCCCCCCGACGCGGAGCAGGCCGCGTCGAAGGCCAAAAAAGACAAAAAAACCGATTGATCCCTTGCTGCTCCTACGGGAGCAGCTCTACTTTTTATCACCATGCAGATTGCTTTGATCTATGCCGTTGCGGCCAATGGCGTCATTGGCCGCAACGGCAGCATGCCCTGGCATGTGCCCGAAGACCTGGCCCACTTTCGGGCGCTGACCAGCGGTTGCCCTGTCATCATGGGGCGCAAGACCTGGGATTCCCTGCCCGAGCGCTTCCGCCCGCTGCCCGGGCGGCGCAACATCGTCATCACCCGTCAGGACGGCTGGCAGGCCCGTGGCGCCGAGGTGGCGCACAGCCTGGAGCAGGCGCTGGAGGTGGCACGGAGGACCCAGGCAGACACAGTCTGGGTCATGGGGGGGGCGCAGGTGTATGCCCAGGCCCTACCCCTGGCCGACCGGGTGGAAGTGACCCACATCGAACAGGAGTTTGAAGGCGATGCCTACGCCCCGACCCTGGGGCCGGAATGGCAGCCGCAGGAGCAAAAGACCTGCACCAGCGCTCAGGGCATGCAGCTGCGTTTTGTTCGCTATATGAGAACGTAAATAACCGCAACCCGGTAAAAACCCTGGGGTATTTTTTCAACCCTCTCAGACTGTAGGAATTGGAAAGCGGTTATGCTGCACTGCAACATCAACCCTTTCTCGGTCGTCCGCCTGGGCACGCCCTGCGTGTCGTGCGGTCTTGCTTGCCATGAGTCTGATACAACCTCTGCCCCCCGGGCCGCTGGATATCGTTGGTGACATCCACGGCGAGCTGCAACCCTTGCTGCAGTTGCTGCGGCATTTGGGGTATGACGCGCGCGGCAACCACCCCCAGGGCCGCACCCTGGTATTTGTGGGGGATTTCGTCGATCGCGGACCGGACAGCCCTGGCGTGATCGGCTTGGTGCGCCAGCTGGTGCGCACCGGCAAGGCGGTGGCCATTCTGGGCAACCACGAAATCAACCTGCTGCGCCAGGATCCCAAGGATGGATCGGGCTGGTTCTTCGATGCGCGCCTGCGTAGTGACCTGCGCAAATACCCGGGCTTTGCGCGCGTCCATGATGCGGCAGAGCGCGAGGTGATCGTGCGTTTCCTCAGCGACCTGCCCCTGGCGCTGGAGCGCGAGGACCTGCGCATCATCCACGCCGCCTGGAGTGCCCCGGCCATCCAGGCCGCACGGCGCCAGCCGCTGGGCAGCGCGCGCGCAGCCTACGATGCCTGGGAGGAAGAAGCCAGCGCGGCGGCCCGTGCCAGCCGCATCGCACAGCGGATGGAAGAGGAAAAGCAGCGCTGGCCCTACAGCCTGGAGGATGGCAGCCGCCGCCCGCCCTTCCTGCAGGCGCACTGCGACAACGAACTCAACAAGTCCACCTACAACCCGCTCAAGGTGCTGACCTGCGGTCTGGAAGATCCCGCCACGGAGCCATTCTTTGCCGGCAACAAGTGGCGCTTTGTGCAGCGTCAGGCCTGGTGGGACAACTACACCGATGCCACGCCCGTGGTGATGGGACACTACTGGCGCAGCGCCGAGCCCGGCCACCCGACGCAGGAGGGCTTGTTTGCCGACATCGCCCCTTTTGCCTGGCATGGCCAGCGGCGCAATGTGTTCTGCGTGGACTATTCCGTCGGCGCCCGCGCGCAGGCGCGCCAGAACAACCGGCCCACCGAGCAATTGCGTCTGGCCGCCCTGCGCTGGCCCGAGCGCACCCTGATGTTCGACGATGGCCAGCAGCAGGCCACCCAGGGCTTCATGAGCGCTCCGACGCAGCAATGCACATGCCAGCAGTCTGCTGCGCCCGGCAGCACGGTGGCCAGCGCCTTGGCAGCATGCTGCATTCAGCTGGCATCGCAGCCCCTTTGTCCATGAGTACCCCTTGAAAAACAGTAGGGCATCAATAGAAATAGCTGCTTGCGCTTGCTGTACAACGATTTCGGCCTGAAAAGCAGCTCAAAACGTTGTATGGCAAGCGCAAGCAGCTATTGTTTTTTCTTTTTTGAATCGATTGCGGCTCAGTGTGCCGGCCCGGTTTCCACCACCAGGTCCAGCACGTAGAGATAGCGCGAGGCATCGGCCGGCACCTGATCCGGCTGGCGGGTATAGCGCTTGAGGCGCAGCACCTGACGCAGCCCGCCTTGGTGGGCATAGCCTTCGATGCTGTCGTAGAAGGCCCCCCACTCCCCGGTGCCGGTTTTGATGCCCCGGTCGTCGTAATGCACTTCGCGCACCCGCAGGCATTGGGCCTCGGGCATGAGAGGGTGGGTGCAGTCCTGCAACTGCGGTGCCACTTCCAGGAAGATGCGTTCCGGCTCGCCATACATGGCTTCATAGTGCAGCGTGCCCTGCAACTGCCAGCGCTGGCCGTCGGCAAAGGTGATTTCCAGCGTCTCGGGGCCCGTCAGGCGCCAGTTCCGGGCCTTGGGCAGGGTCTGGCCGACGACGCGTTCCAGCTGCATCAGTGCATCGTTCTGGCAGGCCATCAGGGTGCCAGCCACCTGGGAGATTTGCAGTGTTGCCCCTTTTGTCTGGTAGGCCGCATGCATGCGGTTGCACAGGCCGTTGATCTGTACCGACGCAGGAGCATCCGCAGTCTTGGATGGCATGAAGCGCAGCTGCACGCCCTGGGTGGATGCGGCCAGATTGGCTTCGGCGCTGCCGCCGGGGGCGGGACGGATGGTCGTGAGCGTCCAGATGTGCCGCTGCACGGTGCGCTCCATGGAGGAGGTATTACTGTCGTTCATGGTGGCGGTACTGGCGCCGGCAGCCGTTGGCGGCTGCGTGTTCTGGGCACATCCGACAAGAGCCACGACGGCGGCGCTGACCAGGGTAAGCAGCAGGCGGCTGGGGGTATGCGGCATAGGGCGTGGACTCCTCAATGGTGGTGGCAGATTCATTCCCGCCAGTGCTGGGCCACCCAGGTGGCGGGGCGGATGAAGCGAAAGCGGCGGTTGCGCCGCCCGGCCAGGGCATCGGGCGGGTTGCATTCGCCGTGGAAGATGACGATGCGCGCACCTGGCGGCACGAACGGCGGTCGCCAGTAGTTGGTCGGCCAGCGCGGAATGCAGTGGTACTTGAAGCTGGGGCACCAGGCGGCAGGCCAGTACTTGAGCTTGCCCTGCTTGTGCAGGACGTCGGAAAGATAGGCCTGCTCGTTGCGGAACTGCTTGCGAATGCGCTCGAAATTGTTGCGAAAGTATTCCAGCACATCGGGGTGGGCACCCAGCTCGAAGCGATAGACCGAGGAATTGCCGGTGATGCGCCAGGGGCGCTTGTGGTCATGGATGATGAGGAACTCCCCCGGGTAGGTGAAGAACTCGTCCAGGGGGCCGGTGATGACCACGTCCACATCCAGGAACAGCGCCGTGCCGCGCAGGCCGTGCAGGTCGGCGCTGAAGGTGGTGAGCTTGGTCCAGCCACGCTCCGGAATGCCCGGGGGCAGTTGCAGCGAGGGGATGGGCAGGCATTGCACCTCAGGGCGGATGCCGCTGGCATCATCGGTCAGGCAGACAAAGTTGAAGTCCCCTTGCAGGTGGCGGCGCACCATGGCGTACAGGCGGTTGACGTACTCCGGTCCGTACTTGGTGCCCCACTTCATGCACAGAACATGGCGTTGGGCAGTGGTGCTGGCTGTGGCGGTCTGGCCCGTTGCCATTTACGCCAGGCCCTTTTTCAGCGATTTGGGGCCACGCTTCTTGGCGCGCTTGATGGTGCCGGCAGCCGTCAGACGCTGGTTGCCCAGGATGCGCACCTGCTTGACGGTGGGCTTGGTGCCGGGACGGCTGAACTTGAGCAGCCGCACTTCCCTGGGGCCGGGCTTGCGGTCTTCGTCCAGTGTTCTGGTTTTTTCGGGTATCGGGCGCCACAGCACCAACAGCTTGCCGATGTGCTGGATGGGCGCTGCGCCCAGCTCCTCGCACAGCAGCTGGTACATGGTCTCGCGCTGGGCGCGGTCATCGCTGAACACACGGATCTTGATCAGGCCGTGTGCGCTCAGGGCGGCATCCACTTCCTTTTGCACGCCCGGGGTCAGCCCGTCGGCACCAATCAGCACGACGGGGTTCAAATGGTGGGCATTGGCGCGGTGTTCCCGGCGCTGAGCGGGGGTCAATTCGATTTGAGGCATCCGCGTATTATCGAGTCTGTGAGAATTTCCCGATGAAGATTCAAACCAAAAGCAAGAAGGTCAACAAGACTTGGCTGCACCAGCACGTCACCGACCCTTACGTGCAGGCTGCGCAAAAGGACGGCTACCGCGCGCGCGCGGCGTACAAGCTCAAGGAAATCAACGAAACGTTCAAGCTGATCCATCCCGGCCAGGTGGTGGTGGATCTGGGCTGTGCCCCTGGCGCCTGGAGCCAGTACCTGCGCCGCACGCTGGCGCCCCAGGGGGCTGCCGCCGGCCAGCTGGACGGGGTCATCATCGGGCTGGACATTCTGCCCATGGAGCCGATTGAGGACGTGCACTTCATCCAGGGCGACTTTCGCGAGGAAAGTGTGCTGGCGCAACTGCAGGCGGTGCTGGCCGGGCGCGAGGTGGACGTGGTGGTGTCCGACATGGCCCCCAACCTGAGCGGGCACAGCGTCACCGACGCAGCGCGTGTGGCGCACCTGATCGAGCTGGCCGTGGACTTTGCCAGCCAGCACCTGCGCCCGCAGGGTGCCCTGGTGGCCAAGGTGTTCCATGGTCCGGGCTACGACGATCTGGTGCGGCTGTTTCGCGCGCACTTCCAGCAGGTCAAGCCATTCAAGCCGCGTTCATCGCGTGACAAGTCGGCGGAAACCTTTCTGGTCGGCCAGCGCCTGAAGGTGTCTGCCTAGGCGTTTTTCTTTACACGTCATGACAGCTATGGACGGTGGTTTGCCGGTGGCCGGCTTGAAACCCCTAAAATGGACTCCAACTGTCACACGCAGGCTTGCCTGAGCCGTTTCACTTCTTTCCCCTTCTGGAGCCCCGCTTGAATAATCAGTGGTTTTCAAAAATTGCCGTCTGGCTGGTTGTCGCCATGGTGCTGTTCACCGTTTTCAAGCAATTTGATACGCGCAGCAGCAGCGTGGGGGCCAGCTATATCGGCTATTCCGACTTCCTGAACGAAGTCCACAACAACCGCATCAAGAGCGCCACCATTCAGGAAGGCCCCAGCGGCACCGAGATTGTGGCGTTCACCACGGACGATCGTCGTGTGCGCACGACGGCCACCTATCTGGATCGTGGTCTGGTGGGCGACCTGATCAACAACAACGTCAGGTTCGACGTCAAGCCCCGTGAGGAAGGCTCCTTCCTGCTGAGCCTGCTCATCAGCTGGGGGCCAATGCTGCTCCTGATTGGTGTGTGGATTTATTTCATGCGCCAGATGCAGGGCGGCGGCAAGGGCGGTGCCTTCAGCTTCGGCAAGAGCAAGGCGCGCATGCTGGATGAGAACAACAACACCGTCACCTTTGCCGACGTGGCCGGCTGCGACGAGGCCAAGGAAGAAGTCAAGGAGGTGGTGGACTTCCTGAAGGATCCGAGCAAGTTCCAGAAGCTGGGTGGTCGCATCCCGCGTGGCCTGCTGCTGGTGGGCCCTCCGGGTACCGGCAAGACGCTGCTGGCCAAGTCCATTGCCGGTGAGGCCAAGGTGCCGTTCTTCTCGATCTCCGGTTCGGACTTTGTCGAAATGTTCGTCGGCGTGGGCGCTGCCCGCGTGCGCGACATGTTCGAAAACGCCAAGAAGAACGCCCCCTGCATCATCTTCATCGACGAAATTGACGCCGTGGGCCGCCAGCGCGGTGCGGGCCTGGGCGGTGGCAACGACGAGCGCGAGCAGACCCTGAACCAGATGCTGGTCGAAATGGACGGTTTTGAGACCAACCTGGGCGTGATCGTGGTGGCTGCCACCAACCGCCCGGACATTCTGGATGCAGCCCTGCTGCGTCCGGGGCGCTTTGACCGTCAGGTGTACGTCACCCTGCCCGACATCCGCGGCCGTGAGCAGATTCTGGCGGTGCACATGCGCAAGATCCCGGTGGGTGAGGACGTCAACCCCTCCGTGCTGGCACGCGGCACGCCCGGCATGAGCGGCGCCGACCTGGCCAACCTGTGCAACGAAGCCGCCCTGATGGCTGCGCGCCGCAACGCCCGCGTGGTGGAGATGCAGGACTTCGAAAAGGCCAAGGACAAGATCATCATGGGCCCCGAGCGCAAGAGCATGGTCATGCCCGAGGAGGAGCGCCGCAACACCGCCTACCACGAGGCGGGCCACGCCCTGATTGGCCGCCTGCTGCCCAAGTGCGATCCGGTGCACAAGGTCACCATCATCCCCCGTGGCCGTGCCCTGGGCGTGACCATGAGCCTGCCCGAGAAGGACCGCTACTCCTACGACAAGGAGTACATGCTCAACCAGATCGCCATGCTGTTCGGCGGCCGCATTGCCGAAGAAGTGTTCATGAACCAGATGACCACGGGCGCCAGCAACGACTTCGAGCGTGCCACGCAAATCGCCCGTGACATGGTGACGCGCTACGGCATGAGCGATGCCCTGGGGCCGATGGTCTATGCCGAACAGGAAGGCGAGCCGTTCCTGGGCCGCTCCATGAGCAAGCCCAGCAACATCAGCGAAGAAACCATGCAGAAGGTCGATGCCGAGGTGCGTCGCATCATCGACGAGCAGTACGCCCTGGCGCGCAGGCTCATCGAAGAGAACAAGGACAAGATGCACGCCATGGCCAATGCCATGCTGGAGTGGGAGACCATCGACGCGGAGCAGCTTGATGCCATCATGGAAGGCCGCGAGCCCAGCCCGCCCAAGGACTGGACGCCGCGCCAGCCCAGCCAGCCCAAGGACGATGGCAACGACAGCGGCGGCACGCCCGCAGCGCACACGCCCTCTCCCAGCGCAACCTGAGTTGTAGTGCATTCCCCCTGGGGCCACATTGGCCCCTTTTTTCTTTTTTCCTGGGGCTTTATTGCTATGGCCATCTGGCAGACCACACGTTTTTCCCTGGACCTGACGCGCCCATTGGTGATGGGCATTGTGAACAACACCCCGGACTCCTTTTCCGATGGCGGACGCCACCACGGCATTGCCGCCGCCCTGCAGCATGCGGAAAAGCTGCTCAAGGACGGGGCGCATATCCTGGACATTGGCGGCGAGTCCACCCGGCCGGGCTCTCCCGTAGTGCCTGAGGAGGAGGAGCTGCAACGCGTTCTGCCCGTGGTGCAGGAGGCGGTGCGCTTTGGCGTGCCCATCTCCGTCGATACCAACAAGGCCGCCGTCATGCAGGCGGTGCTGGATGCCGGGGCCGACATCATCAACGACATCTGGGCGCTGCGTCAGCCAGGGGCACAGGCGGTGGTGGCAGACCACCCCAACTGTGGGATCGTGCTGATGCACATGCACAAGACCCCGCTGGACATGCAGGTGCAGCCCATGGAGGGCGATCCCGTGCCACAGGTGCTTGATTTCCTGCAACAGCAGACGCAGGCGCTGCGTGACCTGGGGGTCGATGCAGCCCGCATTGTCTGGGACTACGGCATCGGCTTTGGCAAGAGCGTGGCCCAGAACTTTGCCCTGCTGGCGCGGCAAAGGGAGCTGCTGGGCACAGAATTTCCGCTCCTGGCAGGCTGGTCGCGCAAGAGCTCACTGGGCCAGGTGTGCGATCTGCCGGTGCAGGAGCGCATGCTGCCCAGCGTGGCCGCTGCCTTGCTGGCGGTGGAGCGTGGCGCCCGTATCGTGCGCGTGCACGACGTGGCCGAAACCGTGACCGCGCTGAGGGTGTGGCAGGCCATGCACGACAACGACATTTGACACACAACGAGACAAACACCATGACACGCAAGTTTTTTGGCACCGATGGCATCCGTGGCACCGTGGGGCAGGCGCCCATCACCCCGGACTTTGTGCTGCGCCTGGGCAATGCGGTGGGGCGCGTGCTCAAACGCAGCCACGACAAGCCCCTGGTGCTCATCGGCAAGGACACACGCATCTCCGGCTACATGCTGGAGGCGGCGCTGGAGTCTGGTTTGAACTCCGCAGGTGCCAGCGTCATGCTGCTGGGCCCGCTGCCAACGCCGGGGGTGGCCTATCTGACGCGCGCCCAGCGTGCCCAGCTGGGCATCGTCATCAGCGCCAGCCACAACCCCTACCCCGACAACGGCATCAAGTTCTTCAGCGCCCAGGGCAACAAGCTGCCCGATCAGTGGGAGGAAGATGTGGAAGCGGCCCTGGCTGAAGAGCCGCAGTGGGTCGGCTCTGCCGAGCTGGGCAAGGCACAGCGCCTGGACGATGCTGCGGGCCGCTACATCGAGTTCTGCAAGAGCACGTTTGCCAGCGACCTGTCCCTGCACGGTCTGAAGATCGTGGTCGATGCCGCCCACGGCGCGGCCTACCACATTGCACCCAAGGTGTTTCACGAACTGGGGGCAGAGGTGATCGCCATAGGCTGCCAGCCCAACGGGTTGAACATCAACGATCAGGTGGGGGCCACCCATCCCGAGGCCCTGGCGCTGGCCGTGCGGGCCAACCATGCCGACTACGGCGTGGCCCTGGATGGCGATGCCGATCGCCTGCTCATGGTCGATGCCCAGGGGCGCATCTTCAATGGCGATGAGCTGCTCTACCTGATGGTGCAGGACCGCCTGCAGCAGGGCCAGCCGGTGCCTGGCGCCGTGGGCACGCTGATGACCAATATGGCGGTGGAACTGGCCCTGCAGCGGCAAGGGGTGGAATTTGTGCGCGCCAAGGTGGGCGACCGCTATGTGCTGGAGCAATTGTGTGCCAAAGGCTGGCAGCTGGGCGGCGAAGGCTCGGGCCACCTGCTGGCGCTGGACAAGCACTCCACGGGTGATGGCCTGATCAGCGCATTGCAGGTGCTGCAGGCCTGCGTGCGCAGCGGCAAGACCCTGGCGCAGCTGCTGCAGGATTTGCAGCTCTTCCCGCAGGAGCTGATCAATGTGCGCCTCTACCCCGGGCAGGACTGGCAAGGCAGCACTGCCCTGCAGGCAGCGCGTGCTGAGGCCGAGGCGGCGCTGGCGGGGCAAGGCCGGGTGCTGATTCGCCCCAGCGGCACCGAGCCACTGCTGCGCATCATGGTCGAGGCGCAGGATGAGGCGCTGGCCTGCACCTGGGCACAGCGCCTGGCCGACAGCCTGCGTGCCTGAGGGCGGTTTCTCCCCTGCCTCGCACACCACCTGCAAAAAACCTCCGGCGCTGCGCAGCGCCGGAGGTTTTTTCATCTGGGCGGTGTTCAGCCCAGCAGGCGCTGGCGTGCCGCCTGGTACTCGGCCTGCAGCTGGGCAATCAGCTCAGCGGCCGACTGGATTTTGTCGATGGCACCAATGCCCTGCCCGCAGCCCCAGATGTCCTTCCAGGCCTTGGCAGCGGTGTTGCCGCCGAAGTTCATCTTGCTCGGATCGGCCTCAGGCAAGTGCTCCGGATCCAGGCCCGCAGCGCGGATGGACGGTGCCAGATAGTTGCCATGCACGCCGGTGAACAGGTTGGTGTACACGATGTCGTCCGAATTGCACTCGACGATGGCCTGCTTGTAGGCCTGGCTGGCGCGGGCCTCGTGCGTGGCGATGAAGGCCGAGCCCATGTAGGCAAAGTCGGCGCCCATGGCCTGCGCAGCCAGGATGGCACCGCCTGAGGCAATCGCACCCGAGAGGGCCAGCGGGCCATCGAACCACTGGCGGATTTCCTGCACCAGGGCAAACGGGCTTTTGCTGCCCGCATGGCCACCGGCACCAGCGGCCACGGCGATCAGGCCATCGGCGCCCTTTTCAATGGCTTTGTGGGCGAACCGATTGTTGATCACATCGTGCAGCACCACCCCGCCCCAGCTGTGCACGCCCTGGTTGACGTCCTCGCGCGCGCCCAGGCTGGTGATGACCAGCGGCACCTTGTATTTGGCGCAGACCTGCATGTCCTGCTCCAGCCGGTCGTTGCTCTTGTGCACGATCTGGTTGATGGCAAAGGGGGCTGCTGGTTGCTCGGGATGGGCGGCATTCCAGGCGGCCAGGGTTTCGGTGATCTCGGCCAGCCAGTCATCGAGCTGCGCTGCCGGGCGGGCGTTGAGTGCAGGCATGGAACCGACGATCCCCGCCTTGCATTGGGCAATCACCAGTTGCGGGTTGCTGATGATGAACAACGGGGAGCCGATGAGCGGCAGGCGCAGGTTCTGCAGGGCAGCAGGCAAACGTGACATGGGCGGGGTCTCCTTGAAGGGTTTTATAAAAAAATAGCTGCCAGCGCTTACCAGTTCTTGATTTCAAATGGAAAAGTACCTGAAATCAAGAAGCAACAAGCGCCAACAGCTACGTTTTTAGCACCAAGTGCTCAGATGCCGAGTTGCCAAGGCGACTCAGAACGCATCCAGCGGCAGGGCGCAGGCACTCTCACCACCCGTGCAGACGGTGTGTGCCAGGCCGGGCACCTTGGTCAGGATGTGCTCGGCGTAGAACTGCGCCGTAGTGATCTTGGCCTGCATGAACGCCACGTCGTTGCCAACGGCCAGTTGCTCTTGTGCCACCAGCAGGGCGCGGCCCATCTGCCAGCCGGCCACCAGGTTGCCGGTCAGCATCAGATACGGCACGCTGCCGGCGTACACGGCATTGGGCGAAGCCTTGGCCTTGCCGGCGACAAAGTCCACGGCCTGCAGGAAGGCTTCGCGTGCGGCCTGCAGACGCTCGGCCATCGACAGGGCTGCGGGCGTGCCGCTGGCGCGCAGGGCCTCTTCGGTCTTGGCGATCTGCGCGGCAATGGCGCGGGCGTTCTCGCCACCGTCGCGCGCGGTCTTGCGGCCGACCAGGTCGTTGGCCTGGATGGCGGTGGTGCCTTCGTAGATGGTCAGGATCTTGGCATCGCGGTAGTACTGCGCAGCGCCGGTTTCTTCAATGAAGCCCATGCCGCCGTGCACCTGCACGCCCAGGCTGGTCACTTCCAGGCTCATCTCGGTGCTGAAGCCCTTGACCAGCGGCACCATGAATTCGTAGAAGGTGGCGTTGGCCTTGCGCACTTCCGGATCGGGATGGTGGTGGGCGGCGTCGTAGGCCGCAGCGGCGGTGCTGGCCATGGCGCGGCAGCCTTCGGTGTAGGCACGCATGGTCATCAGCATGCGGCGCACGTCGGGGTGGTGGATGATGCTGGCGGCACCGGCCACGCTGCCATCGACGGGGCGGCTTTGCACGCGCTCGCGGGCGTACTGCACGGCACGCTGGTAGGCGCGCTCGGCAATGGCCACGCCCTGCAGGCCCACGCCGTAGCGGGCGGCGTTCATCATGATGAACATGTATTCGAGGCCGCGGTTTTCCTCGCCCACCAGGTAGCCGATGGCGCCGCCGTTGTCGCCAAACTGCAGCACAGCCGTGGGGCTGGCCTTGATACCCATCTTGTGCTCGATGGAGACGCAGTGCACGTCGTTGCGCGCGCCCAGGCTGCCGTCGGCGTTGACCAGGAACTTGGGCACCACAAACAGGCTGATGCCCTTGACACCTTCGGGAGCGCCATTGACGCGTGCCAGCACCAGGTGGACGATGTTTTCGGCCATGTCGTGCTCACCGTAGGTGATGAAGATCTTGGTGCCGGAGATCTTGTAGGTGCCATCGGGCTGGGGTTCGGCCTTGGTGCGCACCAGCGACAGGTCGGAGCCAGCCTGGGGCTCGGTCAGGTTCATGGTGCCGGTCCACTGGCCGGAGATGAGCTTTTCCAGATAGGTGGCCTTGAGCTCGTCGCCACCAGCGGTCAGCAGGGCCTCGATGGCGCCGTCGGTCAGCAGCGGGCACAGGGCAAAGCTCAGGTTGGCGCTGTTGAGCATTTCCAGGCATGCGGCGCCGATGGTCTTGGGCAGGCCCTGGCCGCCAAAGTCCACCGGATGCTGCAGCCCCTGCCAGCCGCCTTCGACAAACTGCTGGTAAGCCTCCTTGAAGCCGGGGGTGGTGGTGACCACGCCGTCCTTGAGGCTGGAGGGCTGGGTGTCACCAATGATGTTCAGCGGCTCGATGGCGCCTTCACACAGCTTGGCGCACTCTTCCAGCACGGCCTGGGCGGTTTCCAGACCGGCATCCTCAAAGCCGGGGATCTGGGCCACTTGTTCGATGTTGGCCAGGTGCTCCATGGCAAACAGCATGTCTTTGACGGGGGCGGAAAAACTCATGACAGCAACTCCTGTAATGACGAGCAATGGGTTGAATTCACAGCGAATTCGGATTCAAACGGTCGTGCGTGCGCCTGCTGCACGCGAAAAAAAAGGGGGCTGCCCCCCTTTGGATGACGCGTAATCGCTTACAGCGCCTTGGTCAGTTCCGGCACAGCAGCGAACAGGTCGGCTTCCAGGCTGTAGTCGGCCACCGAGAAGATCGGTGCTTCGGGGTCTTTGTTGATGGCCACGATGACCTTGGAGTCTTTCATACCAGCCAAGTGCTGGATGGCGCCCGAGATGCCGCAGGCGATGTACAGCTGGGGCGCGACGATCTTGCCGGTCTGACCCACTTGCAGGTCGTTGGGAGCATAGCCTGCATCCACCGCAGCGCGCGAGGCACCGATGGCAGCGCCCAGCTTGTCGGCCAGGGGGGTGATGACTTCCTGGAACTTCTCGGCGCTGCCCAGGGCACGGCCGCCGGAGACGATGATCTTGGCGGCGGTCAGCTCGGGGCGATCGCTCTTGGACAGTTCACGGCCCACGAAGCTGCTCTTGCCGCTGTCGGCCACGGCAGCCACGGTTTCCACGGCTGCGCTGCCACCGGTGGCAGCAGCGGCATCAAAGCCGGTACCGCGCACGGTGATGACCTTGACGGCGTCGCTCGATTGCACGGTGGCAATGGCGTTGCCGGCGTAGATGGGGCGCTCGAAGGTGTCGGCGCTCACCACCTTGGTGATGTCGGAGATCTGGGCCACGTCCAGCTTGGCAGCCACGCGCGGGGCGGCGTTCTTGCCGCTGGCGGTGGCGGGGAACAGGATGTGGCTGTAGTTGCCGGCCACGGCCAGCACCTGGGCGGCCAGGTTCTCGGCCAGACCATCCTTGAGCGCAGCGCCATCGGCGTGCAGCACCTTGCTCACACCGGCGATCTGGGCAGCGGCCTGGGCCACGGCGGCGGCATTCTCACCGGCCACCAGCACGTGCACATCGCCACCGCAGGCAGCAGCGGCCGTGACGGTGTTGAGCGTGGCGCCCTTCAGGGAGGCGTTGTCGTGTTCAGCAATAACGAGTGCGGTCATGTCCATATCCTCCTTAGATCACCTTGGCTTCGTTCTTCAGCTTGTCAACCAGGGTGGCCACATCGGGCACCTTCACACCAGCCTGACGGCCGGCAGGTTCGGCCACCTTCAGGGTCTTGATGCGCGGGGTCACGTCCACGCCCAGGTCTTCGGGGGTGATGGTTTCCAGCGGCTTCTTCTTGGCCTTCATGATGTTGGGCAGGGTGACGTAGCGCGGCTCGTTCAGGCGCAGGTCGGTGGTCACCACGGCGGGCAGGCTCAGGCTCAGGGTTTCCATGCCGCCATCGACCTCGCGGGTCACCTGGGCCTTGCCGTCGGCCACTTCCACCTTGGAGGCAAAGGTGGCCTGGGGCAGATCGGCCAGCGCGGCCAGCATCTGACCGGTCTGGTTGGCATCGTCGTCAATGGCCTGCTTGCCCAGGATCACCAGGCTGGGCTGCTCCTTGTCCACCAGGGCCTTGAGCAGCTTGGCCACGGCCAGGGGTTGCAGCTCGGCATCGGTCTGCACCAGGATGGCGCGGTCGGCACCGATGGCCATGGCCGTGCGCAGGGTTTCCTGGCACTGGGCCACGCCGCACGAGACGGCGATGACTTCGGTGGCAACGCCTTTTTCCTTCAGGCGCACGGCCTCTTCAACGGCAATTTCGTCAAAGGGGTTCATGCTCATCTTCACGTTGGCGATATCTACACCCGTGCCGTCCGATTTCACGCGAACCTTGACGTTGTAGTCCACCACGCGCTTGACTGGGACCAATACCTTCATGCTGCGGCTCCTTGTCTGTCTTCAAATTGACGTTAACGTAAACTGTACATTCTAGGGCAGGAAGCGGACGCTTCCGGGCCACAAAGGGGTCGATTGCAGGGAAAGCGGAAATTTTTTCGGGAATTTCTGCAAAACCGCATTCGATGTTCAGAAAAAGAACGGTCGTTCTATTCTAATCACCTACCGCGTGCCCTGTGCAACATTTGCGGCCCCTTCTTCAAGGGATTACCCTTGGGTGCGATGCATTCGCCCCGTGCCTGAGCGACGGGGCGAATGGCCGTTGCTCAGGCGCTGCGCCAGGCCGGGGTGCGCTTTTCGGCAAATGCCCGGGCGCCCTCCTGGGCCTGTTCGTCCATCATGTTGACGGCCATGGTGTGACCGGCCAGCTGGTAGGCGGCCTCCAGCCCCATTTCGCGCTGGCGGTACAGCATGGCCTTGCCCATACGCACGGCTGTTGGCGGCTTGAGCAGGATGGAGTCCACCAGCTTCTGCACTTCAGCGTCCAGCCTGGCAGGAGGCACCACGCGGTTGACCAGCCCCTGCTCCAGCGCAGTCTGGGCGTCGATGAAGTCACCGGTGAGCAGCATCTCCATGGCGCGCTTGATGGGCATGTTGCGCACCAGGGGGACGCTGGGGGTCGAGCAGAACAGCCCGTAGTTGATGCCGCTGGTGGCAAAGCTGGCCTCGGTGCTGGCCACCGCCAGATCACACTGGGCCACGATCTGGCAACCCGCTGCCGTGGCCATGCCGTGCACGCGCGCGATGACCGGTACCGGCAGGTTCTGGATGGACAGCATCATGCGCGAGCACTGGCTGAACAGCTGCTGGTACCAGGCCAGCTCGGGATGGGCCGACATTTCCTTGAGGTTGTGCCCGGCGCAAAAGGCCTTGCCGCTGCCGGCCAACACCACCACGCGCAATTGCTCGTCCCGGGCCAGTGCATCCAGGGTGCGCTGCACGGCCGCCAGCATCTCCTGGCCCAGGGCGTTGAAGCGCTTGGGGTCGTTCAGCGTCAGGGTGGCCACGCCACGCGCATCGCGCTGCAGCAGCACCAGCTCGTCGGTGGTGGCAGCGTCGGTTGTCTTGTCGGTCATTGCAGACATATCTCCTTGTTGTCACACATCCGCCAGCACGCGCAGGTGCGCTTCCACGCTGCGCGCCAGCGGACTCATCATGTAGCCGCCCTCCAGGCAGGAGACGATGCGCCCCTGGCAGAAGCGCCGCGCCACGTCCTTGAGGCGTTCGGTGATCCAGGTGTAGTCGTTTTCCGTCAGGCCGAGCTGCCCCATGTCGTCCTCGCGGTGGGCGTCGAAGCCGGCACTGATGAAGATCATCTCCGGCTTGAACTCCTCCAGGCGCGGAATCCACATCATCTCCACCAGTTCGCGGATTTCCATGCCCTTGGTGTAGGCCGGAACGGGCACGTTGAGCATGTTGGGCGCCGGGTTCTTGTCGCCGGAGAACGGATAGAACGGGTGCTGGAAGAAGCTGACCATCAGCACGCGTTCGTCGCCGGCCAGGATGTCTTCCGTGCCGTTGCCGTGGTGCACGTCAAAGTCGATCACGGCCACGCGCTTGAGGCCACGGCGCTGCAGGGCATGCAGGGCGGCGATGGCCACGTTATTGAAAAAGCAGAACCCCATGGCCTTTTCGCGCATGGCGTGGTGCCCTGGCGGGCGCACGGCGCAGAAGGCATTTTCCAGCTGGCCGGAGATCACCGCATCGGTGGCGGCCAGGGCGGCGCCGGCGGAGCGGCGCGCGGCATCAAAAGTGTAGGCGTTGATCGAAGTGTCGGTGTCGATCTGGGCATACTCGGGGCCACCGGCCTGCTGCTCCTCGATGAGCCGGTCGGTCAAGCCTCGAATGGCTGCGATGTACATACGATCGTGGGCCAGTTCGATATCGCTGTAGCTGGCTGGGGGGCTGTCCATGCGCTCCAGCGCATCGAATACGCCACTGATGAGTAAACGATCCTCTATCGCCGAAATACGATCCGGGCACTCCGGATGGCCTGGGCCCATGTCGTGTTTGCGGCAGAGATCGTGGGTGTAATAACCGGTTTTGCTCATATCCAATGCCTCCAGCTTCTCCTTGTTTTCAGATAGGTTTCGCGCATGCCTGCACACACTATCCCATCACTTCTTCAGCAGCTTAACACGGTAGTCGTGGGCAAAAAGCAGCAAGTCCGCGACTGCGTGACGTGTTTGTTGGCCGGGGGACATTTGCTGATTGAAGACGTACCCGGCGTGGGCAAAACCACGCTGGCCCATGCGTTGGCACACAGCTTTGGCCTGCGGTTTGCGCGGGTGCAATTCACCTCGGACCTCATGCCCAGCGACCTGACGGGCGTGAGCATTTTCGAGCAGGCCAGTCAGGAGTTTGTCTTCCATCCTGGCCCGGTATTCACCCAGATCCTGCTGGCCGACGAAATCAACCGCGCCAGCCCCAAGACGCAGAGCGCCCTGCTGGAAGCCATGGAGGAAAAACAGGTCAGCGTCGAAGGCCAGACCCGCCCCCTGCCCGAGCCGTTTTTCGTCATCGCCACCCAGAACCCGCAGGAGCAGCTGGGCACCTACCCGCTGCCGGAGAGCCAGCTCGACCGCTTTCTGATGCGCATCAGCCTGGGCTACCCCAGCCGCGAGGCCGAGCTGCAACTGCTGCAGGACAATGGCCACCGGCGCATGGCCGACCAGCTGCAACCCCAACTCACGGCAGACGGGCTGGCGCGCCTGCAGGCGGCGGTGCTGCAGGTGCATGCGGCCATGCCGCTGCTGCACTATGTGCAGGATTTGCTGGAGGCATCGCGCAGCGGTCAGTGGTTTGTCCAGGGCCTGTCGCCACGCGCCGGCATTGCCCTGCTGCGTGCGGCCAAGGCGCATGCACTGATTGCCGGGCGCGACTACGTGGCGCCGGACGATGTGCAGGCCGTCTTTGTGCAAACCATGGCGCACCGCCTGCAGCCCGTGGCCCAGGCGGGCCGTGGCAGTCGTGAACAGTGTCAGGCCATGCTGGCGGCCACGCCCCTGCCATGAAGGCGTCCGCTTCGCCCCGCTGGTGGCAGCGGCAGTGGCAGGCCTGGGCTGCGCGGCGCCATCCGGCCAGCAGCGAGCAGATGCTCACGCAACGCACCATCTACGTGTTGCCCAGCAAGGCGGGGGGCTTTCTGGGGGTGACGCTGGCACTGCTGCTGCTGGCTTCGATCAACTTCCAGCTCAATCTGGGTTATCTGCTCACCTTCTGGTTGCTGGCGGCGGCCCTGGCCAGTGTCTGGCAGGGACATCGCAACCTGCGTGGGTTGCGGGTGCGCCTGGGTGCGCTGGAGCCGGTGTTTGCCCACCAGGCGGCGCTGCTGCCCATCGTGCTGCACGCTGGTGGGTGCGCGCGCTTTGCCGTGGCCCTGGCGCTGCTGCCCGCACAGCGCAGCCGGGGTACTGCCCTGGCCTGGAGCCATGCCGACATCGCTGCCGGCCACAGCCAGACCGTCACCCTCACCTACACCCCGCAGCAGCGCGGCTGGCAGGCCCTGCCCCGGTTGCAGCTGCAATCGCACTACCCGCTGGGGGTCTTCCGGTTGTGGAGCTACTGGCAACCCAGTGCGCGCCTGCTGGTCTATCCTGCGCCCGAGTCGCCCTGTCCGCCACTGCAGCAGCCCGATGCGCCCGACAGCCCGCTCGTGCAAAGCACCGCTCCCGCAAGCAGTCACGGTCAGCAGGCCCAGGACAATGTGCGCCCCTACCAGCGTGGCGACCGCCTGCGCGACATCGCCTGGAAAAAGTCGGCCCCTGTGCTGGCCAGCGGCCACGGCACGCTGGTGGTGCGCAGCGGCCAGGCCGCGCCCCCGCAGCAGCTGTGGCTGGATGCGCGGGCCACAGCCCTGCCGGATACCGAGGCGCAGATTGCCCGCCTGACCGCCTGGGTGCTGCACGTCCATGAGCAAGGCCACTGCTGGGGGCTGCGCCTGCCCAGCGGCCACATCCTGCAGCCGGACAGTGGAGCGGCCCACCTGCACGCCTGCCTGCGTGCCCTGGCGCTGGATGGGTTGGGACAGTAAAAATGCATAAAAAACCAGTTTTGCCCTTGCACAGCAAGCGCTGGAAGCTATGAAAATGAAAGTTTCCAAACTCTCCACCCTGCCCCGCGAGACGCGCGACACCCTGCTGGTGCTGCTGGCCGTGGCACTGGTGCTGCTGCCCCAGGTGGTGCATCTGCCCATCTGGGCCAGCGTCCTGGGCCTGTGCATGCTGCTGTGGCGCGCCCGTCTGGCCTGGCAGCAGCGTGCGCTGCCGGGGCGCTGGGGTGTGGCTGCCGTGCTGGCTGTGGTCGTGGGTGGCACTTGGTTGCAGTTTCGCACCATCGTCGGCCCCGACGCCGGGGTGGTGCTGCTGGCCTTGCTGCTGGCCCTCAAGACCCTGGAGATGCGCGCCCGCCGCGATGCCATGGTGATCTTCTTCCTCGGGTTCTTCAGCCTGGTGACGGTGTTCCTGCACTCGCAAAGCCTGCCCACTGCCCTGGCGGCGCTGCTGGCGCTTTGGGCGCTGCTGACTGCCCTGGTCAATGCCCACCGCCCGGCGGGCCAGCCGACGCTGCGGCAGCTGCTGGCCCAGTCAGGGCAGTTGCTGCTGTGGGCCATGCCGCTGATGCTGGTGCTGTTCATCTTCTTTCCGCGTCTGCCGCCGCTGTGGGGTCTGCCCACCGAGCAGCTGCAAGGGCGCACCGGCCTGTCGGAAGACATGGAAGTGGGCCAGGTGGCCAGCCTGGCGCAGGACGGCAGCGTGGCCCTGCGCGTGCGCTTTGCGGGCGAACAGCCGCCGCCGCAGCGCCTGCTGTACTTTCGGGGGCCGGTGCTCACGCTGTTTGACGGGCGCAACTGGCGCGCCGGCAGCCCGCACTGGCCGCCCAATGGCCCGGTGCAGGCGCAGGCCGATCCAGCCGCTGCGGCGGCAGGCAGCGCCCGCCCGCTGGACTACGAGGTCACGCTGGAGCCACACCGCCAGCGCTGGCTGCTGACGCTGGAGGCCACCATCGAGCCGCCCGACCTGGCGCAGCGGCGCCTGCTCTCCAGCCAGCAGCTGCAGTGGTTCACGCCGCAGCCGGTCACCGAGGTGCTGCGCTACCAGGCACAGGCCATGCTGCACTACCGCTATGGTCACGACCTGCCGGCACACACGCTGCAATCGCTGCGCCATCTGCCCGAAGGCTTTGATCCGCGCACCCGCGCCTGGGCCGAGCAGCTGCGCGCAGAGCACGGTGCAGATGATGCCGCCATCGTCCGGGCGGCACTGCACCACCTGCGCACGGGTGGCTACACCTACACGCTGGAGCCTGGGGCCTACCCCCAGCACACCGCCGACACCTTCTGGTTCGACCGTAAACAGGGCTTTTGCGAGCACATTGCCTCGGCCTTTGCCGTGCTGATGCGCGCAGCCGACATCCCGGCGCGCGTGGTCACCGGCTACCAGGGGGGCGAGCGCAACCCCGTCGATGGCCTGTGGACCGTGCGCCAGAGCGACGCCCACGCCTGGACGGAGGTGTGGCTGCCCGAACAGGGCTGGCAGCGCATCGATCCCACGGCCTCGGTGGCGCCGGCGCGCACCGACCTGCTGCAGCGCCTGCAACCGCCGCCCACCCTGATCGGCAGCACTGTGGGGCGCGTGGTGGGCAACAGCACCTTGCTGCGCCTGCAGGCCAACTGGGAAGCGCTCAACCACCGCTGGAACGACTGGGTGCTCAACTACAACAGCGATGCCCAGGGTGAGCTGCTGGGCAGCCTGGGGCTGGAGCAGCTGAACCTGAACCATCTGGGCGTGGGCCTGGGCGTCGTCGTCCTGCTGGGGCTGCTGGCTGCTGCCGGGTTGCGGCTGCATCAGCAGCGGCAGCGCGACCCCTGGCTGCGCCTGCTGGACCAGGCACGCCAGCGCATGGCCGAGCAGGGGCTGATCGACACCGCGCAGACGGCCCACTGGGGGCCGCGTCAGCTGGCTGCAGCCTTGCAGGCGTGCACGGATGCGCAAAGCCGGCAGGCCCAAAGGTGGTTGCTGGACATGGAACAATGGCGGTACGCGCCAGCAGCTTCCGCGCGCACCAGCCTGCAGGCCTTGCGCCGCCGCTTCAGGGCGCTGCGCTGGCGCACTCCCGATTGATTGCATGACTTCACACTGCCTCCCCCTGCCCCGCCGACCCCTTGGGGCCACCCGGCGGGCTGCTGTGGGTGCCACCATCGGCCTGGCGTACTGCCTGGCCTTGGTGACTGCCCCAGTGGCCCACGCATCCCCCCCAGCCAAACCCACAGCCCCAGCCTCTTCCGCCATGCTCAGCTACGGCCAGCGCGCCGATGCCCAGTCCTGGGCGCAGGAGGTGTCGCAGCGCCTGGGCATTGACCTGGACTGGCTGCAGCAGCAGCTGGCCAGGGCCCGCTTTTTGCCCCAGGTGCCGCGCCTGATGACCCCGGCGCCCAAGGCTACCAGCACCGCCCCCGACTGGGGCAGCTACCGCAGCCGCCTGATCGATGCCACGCGCATCCGTGCCGGGGTGCGTTTCTGGGACCAACACGCCGATACCCTGGCGCGTGCCGAGGCCACCTACGGCGTGCCGGCCAGCGTCATCGTCGGCATCATTGGCGTGGAGACGCTGTACGGCCAGCAGATGGGCAAGCTGCGCGTGCTCGACAGCCTGAGCACCCTGGCCTTTGACTTTCCCAGCGCCCACCCGCGCGCCGCGCAGCGCCAGGCCTATTTCCGTGGTGAGCTGGAGCAATTCCTGCTCACCGCCTGGAGGGAACGCCGTGACCCCACCGAGCCACGCGGCAGCTACGCCGGGGCCATGGGGCTGGGCCAGTTCATGCCCAGCAGCATCGAGAAATGGGCCGTGGATTTTGATGGCGACGGGCGTGTTGATCTGTTCCACAGTGCGCAGGATGCCATCGGCTCGGTGGCCAACTATCTACGCGCCCACGGCTGGCAGGCCGGTCAGCCGGTGTGGTACGCGCCCATGTTCAGCAGCCTGGGCGTGGATCTGGCCACGCTGTTGGCGCCGGACATCTTGCCCACCTTCAGCGCAGCAGACATGGTGCATCACGGCGTCATTCCCCAGGGCGGCATGCAGCACCCAGGCCTGCTGGCGTTGGTGGAGCTGAAAAACGGCAACAATCCGCCCAGCTACATCGTGGGCACGCAAAACTTCTATGCCATCACGCGCTACAACTGGTCCAGCTACTACGCCCTGGCGGTGTACGACCTGGGTCAGGAAGTGGCCGCTGCGCGCACCGGTACTGCGTCGGCCACCGTGCAGCCAGTGCCTGCCCCGCCGCCCGAGGAGCTGGGCACAGCCGGCGCTGCCCTGCAAGAGGGCGCACCAGCAGCAGAGCCCGCCCCCACGTATTGAGGGCGTGGCCCGCACCGGCACTGCGCGTGCTGCTATTGCTGCTGTAGCGATGCCATATCGATCACAAAGCGATAGTGCACATCGGCGCGCAGCATGCGCTCGTAGGCCTGATTGATGGCCTGGATGGGGATCAGCTCGATGTCGGCATGGATGCCATGCTGGCCGCAAAAGTCCAGCATCTCCTGCGTCTGCGCGATGCCGCCGATGAGCGATCCGGCCAGTGCGCGGTTGCCAAACACCAGCAGGCTGGTGTTCAGGGGCGGCTCCTGCGGGCCCATGTAGCCGACCATCACCAGCGTGCCGCCGGTGGCCAACAGCGGCAGATAGGGGTTGACGTCGTGCTGGTAGGGCACCGTGTCGACGATCAGGTCGAACTGCCCGGCCACCGCCTGCATCTGCGCAGCGTCGCTGCTGATCAGCACCTGGCTGGCGCCTAGGCTGCGTGCATCCTGCTCCTTGCCTGGCGAGCGGGTGATCAGCGTCACCTCTGCCCCCATGGCGCGCGCCAGCTTCAGGCCCATGTGCCCCAGCCCACCCAGGCCGACAATGGCCACGCGCTTGCCCGGCCCGGCCTGCCACTGGCGCAGTGGCGCATACATGGTGATGCCCGCGCACAGCAGTGGCGCTGCGCCGGGTAGCTCCAGCGCATCGGGGATCTTGAGCACAAAGTCCTCGGTCACCACGATCTTTTCACTGTAGCCGCCGTAGGTGCGCAGGCCATCGATGCGGTCGCGGTGGTTGTAGGTGTAGGTGGCGCCGCTTTCGCAGTACTGCTGCCAGCCTTTGCGGCACGGCGTGCAGTGGCGGCAGGCATCGACCATACAGCCCACGCCCACGCGGTCGCCCACCTTGAAGCGCGTGACTTGCTCGCCCACCTGCAGCACCCGGCCAACGATTTCGTGCCCTGGCACCATCGGGTAGCGTGCGCTGCCCCAGTCGTTGTGCACGCAATGCACGTCCGAGTGGCAGACGCCGCAGTAACTGATTTCGATCAGCACGTCGTTGGCACGCGGCTGGCGCCGTTCAAACGTGAACAGGCCCAAGCCACTGGTGGGCGAATGGGCGGCGTAGCCGGTGGTGGAAAAAGTGGCCACGCTGGGCGTGGCGCTGTGGGGTGTTGATGCGGTGGTGGATGCTGCCGATGGCATGGTTTGTCTCCTAGGTAAGAGCGGCATCATGCCATTGGCAGAAATTTTATTTAGATAGCTGCAGACGCTGGCTACATCTGGTTTTTAGCCATAAATGACCTGAAAACCAGCAAATACCCAGCGCAAGCAGCTATGGATTTGGTAGTTTTCAGCTCTTTTCCGGCTGGATGGGGATATAGAACTGCCCGCCCTGGCGCTGGAACTCCTGTGCCTTTTGCGCCATACCCTGTTGCAGCGCCTGCGTTTCGGCCACGCCCTGGGCAGCGGCAAAGTCGCGCACTTCCTGGGTGATCTTCATGGAGCAGAACTTGGGCCCGCACATGCTGCAAAAGTGCGCCACCTTGGCCGCGTCCTTGGGCAGCGTCTGGTCGTGGTACTGCTGCGCGGTTTCGGGATCGAGCCCTAGGTTGAACTGGTCTTGCCAGCGAAATTCAAAGCGCGCTTGGCTGAGCGCATCGTCGCGGGCGCGTGCGCCCGGATGGCCCTTGGCCACGTCGGCGGCGTGCGCGGCAATCTTGTAGGCGATGATGCCCTGCTTGACATCGTCGCGGTCGGGCAGGCCCAGGTGCTCCTTGGGCGTGACGTAGCACAGCATGGCCGTGCCCATCCAGCCAATCATGGCCGCGCCGATGGCGCTGGCAATGTGGTCGTAGCCGGGGGCGATATCGATGGTCAGCGGCCCCAGGGTGTAGAACGGTGCCTCGTGGCAGTGCTTGAGCTGCTCGGTCATGTTCTGCTGGATCATGTGCATGGGCACGTGGCCGGGGCCTTCGATCATGGTCTGCACGTCGTGCTTCCAGGCGATCTGCGTCAGCTCACCCAGGGTGCGCAGCTCGGCAAACTGCGCCTCGTCGTTGGCGTCTGAGGCGCATCCTGGGCGCAGCCCATCGCCCAGGCTGAAGGCCACGTCGTAGCTTTTCATGATGTCGCAGATGTCCTCAAAGTGCTCGTAGAGGAAGCTTTCGCGGTGGTGCGCCATGCACCACTTGGCCATGATGGAGCCGCCGCGCGAGACAATCCCCGTGCGTCGGTTGGCCGTCAGATGGATATAGGCCAGACGCACCCCGGCGTGGATGGTGAAGTAGTCCACGCCCTGCTCGGCCTGCTCAATGAGCGTGTCGCGGAAGATTTCCCAGCTCAGGTCTTCGGCCACGCCGCCCACCTTTTCCAGCGCCTGATAGATCGGCACCGTGCCAATGGGCACCGGGCTGTTGCGGATGATCCAGTCGCGCGTGGTGTGGATGTTCTTGCCGGTGGACAGGTCCATCACGTTGTCCGCCCCCCAGCGGATGGCCCAGACCAGCTTTTCCACCTCTTCCTCGATGCTGGAGGTCACCGCCGAGTTGCCGATGTTGGCGTTGATCTTCACCAGAAAGTTGCGCCCGATGGCCATCGGCTCCACCTCGGGGTGGTTGATGTTGGCCGGGATGATGGCGCGCCCGCGCGCGACTTCATCGCGCACAAATTCGGGGGTGATGATTTTGGGAATGCTGGCGCCCATGGGGTTGCCCGCCAGGCGCTGCTCGCGCGCAGCATCCTGCTGGTACTGCGCCATCCATTCGCGCCTGCCGTTTTCGCGCAGGGCGACGTATTCCATCTCCGGTGTGACGATGCCTTTTCTGGCGTAGTGCATCTGCGTGACGTTGTGCCCTGCCCTGGCGCGGCGCGGCTGGCGTTGCAGACCGGCGACTTGCTGGCGCAGCTCGGCCAGGCGTGCTGCGTCTTCGCTTGGGCGTCCATCGTCCAGGGCCACGGGCGGGCGCCCGGCGTACAGCTCGGTGTCGGCGCGCTCGGCAATCCAGGCGGCGCGCACGCTGGCCAGGCCCTGGCGCACATCAATGACGGCGTTGGGGTCGGTATAGGGGCCGGAGGTGTCGTACACGCTGACCACTTCGCCGTTGGTCAGCGCAATGTCGCGCACTGGCACGCGCAGATCGGGGCGGCTGCCGGTGAGGTAGGACTTGGTGGAAGCGGGAAACGGCGCGCGCGTGTTGGCAAGGCGCTGGGCGAAGGTGTCGGGGGCGTTCATGGCGGGCATTCCTTAAAAAATGACAGGCAATGCTCCGCAATCGGCAGGATGCGCACGGGTAGCACGGCGCGCAGACGCACCCTGGCCCGGAAAATCATCCTGCTGCAGCTCTTCTTACGCTGGTACTAACCAGATCAAGTTCGCGGTTCCAGTGGGTTGGCCCACCATCTCAGCACGCCTGGCCATGGTCAAAACGCCATTGCCTCGTGCACCCCGGAGCAGCAGCGAGTATAGCCAGCCGCGGCTGCCACGCCAGCCTGGGGTGGAATGATTCAAAAACAAGAGCTGCCAGCGCTCTTTCCACAAGGTTTTACGGGAAATAACCCAGCAAAACCAATGCAGATCAAGCGGTGGCAGCTTCTTTTTTGGAAGTGCCCGGGCGCTCAGACGGCTACGGCGCCATCAGCAGCAGCCCGGGGGGAGATCAGCTGGAAATGGCCGAGCTGGAGCCAACCTGCTTGCGCAGCTCGAACTTCTGGATCTTGCCGGTGCTGGTCTTGGGCAGGTCGCCAAAGACGATGTGGCGCGGCACCTTGTAGCCAGCCAGGTGTTGCTTGCAGTGGGCGATGATGTCCTCTTCGGTCACCTGGGCGCCGGGCTTGATTTCCAGGAAGGCGCACGGCGTCTCGCCCCACTTCTCGTCGGGCTTGGCCACGACAGCGGCGGCCAGCACGGCGGGGTGGCGATAGAGCACGTCTTCCACTTCGATCGAGGAGATGTTTTCGCCGCCGGAGATGATGATGTCCTTGCTGCGGTCCTTGATCTTGATGTAGCCGTCGGGGTACTGCACCGCCAGGTCGCCCGAGTGGAACCAGCCGCCACGGAAGGCTTCGTCGGTGGCGCTGGGGTTCTTCAGGTAACCCTTCATGGTGATGTTGCCGCGGAACATGATCTCGCCCATGGTCTCGCCGTCCATCGGCACGGGCTCCATGGTTTCGGGGTTGAGCACGCGCACATCGCGCTGCAGGTGGTAGCGCACGCCCTGGCGGGCGTTCAGGCGCGCACGTTCGCCGATGTCCAGCTCGTTCCACGCGTCGTGCTTGGCGCACACGGTGGCCGGGCCATAGACCTCGGTCAGGCCATAGACGTGGGTCAGGTCAAAGCCCATCTCTTCCATGCCTTCGATCATCGAAGCCGGTGGTGCGGCGCCAGCCACCATGGCCTTGACGCCAGCGGGGATGCCGACCTTCAGCTCGGCCGGGGCGTTGATGAGCAGCGACTGCACGATGGGCGCGCCGCAGTAGTGCGTCACACCGTGGTTGCGGATGGCATCAAAGATGGCCTTGGCCTCGACGCGGCGCAGGCAGACGTTGACGCCGGCGCGTGCTGCCACGGTCCAGGGGAAGCACCAGCCGTTGCAGTGGAACATGGGCAGCGTCCACAGATAGACGCTGTGCTTGGGCATGTCCCACTCCAGCACGTTGCTCACGGCATTGATGGCCGCGCCACGGTGGTGATAGACCACGCCCTTGGGGTTGCCGGTGGTGCCGCTGGTGTAGTTCAGGGCAATGGCGTCCCATTCGTCCTCGGGCAGCTGCCAGGCAAAGTCCGGATCGCCCTGGGTCAGGAAGTCTTCGTAGGTGATGCTGCCCACCTGCACGGCGGCGGGGCCGTACAGCTCGTCTTCCGTCTGGATGACCAGCAGCGGCTCGGTGCGCTCGCGCAGCTTCAGGGCCTTGGCCACCAGGGAGGTGAATTCCGGATCGACGATCAGCGCCTTGGCCTCACCGTGGTCCAGCATGAAGGCGATGGCTTCGGGGTCCAGACGGGTGTTCAGGGTGTTGAGCACGGCACCAGCCATGGGAATGCCAAAGTGCGCTTCCACCATTGGCGGGGTGTTGGGCAGGATCACGGCCACGGTATCGTTCTTGCCAATCCCGGCCTTTTGCAAGGCGTGGGCCAGCTGACGGCAACGGGCATAGGTCTGCGCCCAGGTCTGGCGCAGCTCGCCGTGCACGATGGCCAGGCGATCGGGATAGATGGCGGCCGAGCGCTCGATGTGGCTCAGGGGCGTCAGCGCCGCGAAGTTGGCTTCGTTGCGGTCAAGATGCTGATTGAATGGACTTGTCATCTACTTTGTCTTCCTTGTGGCTGAAAAATTAATTGAAAAGAAGGGTCTCCTTGCCCGAAAAAAGCCGCTGCACGTCAAGCACCTTCTATGGATTCCATAGCAAATCAATCTGGAATAACCGGACTTATTGTAGGGTTTGAAATACACTCAATTTACGGGTTAACGATAAGGCCGAGCCGGATGGTAACCGCATAAGAGCCTGCGTTTGACGTATAAGCTCTCGCGCATCGCTCGGCGCCTTGGTGTAAGCCGCAAAAACGCAAGTACGACCATCCATTCAGGAACCTGGAGTCCAATGATGAAAAACACTCTCCGCCCCCTTGCCCTGGCCGTTTTGCTGGCCGCAGGCGCATCTGCCGCAGCCTGGGCCATGAAGCCCGACAACGAGCCCATCGCGCCCATTGAACCCGCCAAGGTGACCAACCCCGCCATGGTTGAGCTGGGCAAGAAGCTGTGGTTTGACCCCCGCCTGTCCAAGTCCGGCTTCATTTCCTGCAACTCCTGCCACAACCTGTCCATGGGCGGCAGCGACAACCTGAAGACCTCCATCGGTCACAACTGGGCCGAAGGCCCCATCAACTCGCCCACCGTGCTGAACTCCAGCCTGAACGTGGCGCAGTTCTGGGACGGCCGTGCCGCCAACCTGAAGGAGCAGGCCGGTGGCCCCATCGCCAACCCCATGGAGATGGCCTTCACGCACGAGCTGGCCGTGGATATGCTGAACTCCATCCCAGGCTATCAGGCCGAGTTCAAGAAGGTCTTTGACAAGGACAAGATCGACATCGACCAGGTGACCGACGCGCTGGCTGCCTTTGAAGAAACCCTGGTGACCCCCAACTCGCGCTTTGACAAGTGGCTCAAGGGCGACCAGAAGGCTCTGACCAAGGACGAGCTGGAAGGCTACAAGCTGTTCCGCGACAGCGGCTGCGTGGCCTGCCACAACGGTGCGGCTGTGGGGGGCAACTCCTTCCAGCGCATGGGTCTGGTGGAGCCCTACAAGACCGACAACCCGGCTGAGGGCCGCGTGGCCGTGACCGGCGCAGATGCCGACCGCTTCAACTTCAAGGTGCCGACCCTGCGCAATGTGGAACTGACCTACCCCTACTTCCACGACGGTGCTGCCGACACCCTGAGCGAAGCCGTGGACACCATGGGCCGCATCCAGCTGGGCAAGAAGTTCACGCCTGAAGAAAACGCCAAGATCGTGGCCTTCCTGAAGACCCTGACCGGCGAGCAGCCGCAGCTGACCATGCCCATCCTGCCGCCTTCGAGCGACAAGACCCCGCGTCCCGAGCCCTTCGCCAAGAAGTAATCCGGCACGCAAGGCACAAGCCATGCAAAACCGCGCCTCGGCGCGGTTTTTTTGTGGGCTATTGCTCTAAAAAGAGCTGCTGGTGCTTGCCAGACAAGGTTTTCAAAAATCTTTTTATCTGAAACCCTGATCCAGCAAGCGCCAGCAGCTCATCTTTTTATATTTGCGTATCTCAACCGGTATTGCGCAGCCCGGCGGCAATACCGTTGATGCTGATGTGGATGCCGTTTTTCAGGCGGTCGTCGCTTTGCCCGGCACGCCAGCGGCGCACCAGTTCGACCTGCAGCAGGTGCAGCGGATCGATATAGGGGAAGCGATGGCGGATGGAGCGGGCCAGGGCCGGGTTGCTGGCCAGGCGGTCGCTCTCGCCGGTGACCAGGGCCAGCATGTCCACGGTGCGTTGCCATTCGGCGCTGATGGCACCAAAGATGCGCTGGCGCAGCTCGGGGTCGGCCACCAGTTCGCTGTAGCACGAGGCCAGGGCCAGATCGCTCTTGGCCAGCACCATGTCGATGTTCGAGAGCAGCGTGCGGAAGAACGGCCACTGCTGGTACATGGCCTGCAGCAGTTGCAGCTGCTGCTCGCGCGTGCTGCCAGGTGCCTGCAGGAACTGCTCCACTGCCGAGCCAAAGCCCAGCCAGCCGGGCAGCGTCAGGCGGCACTGCCCCCAGCTGAAGCCCCAGGGGATGGCGCGCAGGTCTTCAATGGCCTGCGTGGCCTTGCGCGAAGCCGGGCGCGAGCCGATGTTCAGCTCGGCAATTTCGCGAATCGGCGTGGCGGTGAAGAAGTACTCGGCAAAGCCCGGGGTTTCATAGACCAGCTGGCGGTAGGCGGCCATGCTGGCGTTGGACAGCTGCTGCGCGGCGGCCAGGAACTCCGGCGTGGCGGGCTTGGTGGGCTGCAGCAGGGTGGCTTCGAGCATGGCGGCGGCCAGCGTCTCCAGGTTGCGTCGGCCAATGTCCGGGTTGGCGTATTTGGAGGCGATGACCTCGCCCTGCTCCGTCAGGCGAATCTGGCCGCGCACCGTGCCCGGTGGCTGCGCCAGGATGGCCTGGTAGCTGGGACCACCGCCGCGCCCCACCGTGCCGCCACGGCCGTGGAACATGCGCAGGCGCAGGCCGTAGTCGGCAGCCAGGCGGTCAAACACTTCCACCAGGGCCAGCTCGGCCTGGTACAGCTCCCAGTTGCTGGTGAAGATGCCGCCGTCCTTGTTGCTGTCGGAGTAGCCAAGCATGATGTCCTGCTCGCCCCCGCTGCGCTGCATCAGCTGGGCCACGCCAGGCACGGCGTAGTAATCGCGCATGATGGTGGCAGCGGCGCGCAGGTCGCCAATGGTCTCGAACAGCGGCACGACGATGAGCTGCACTTGCGAGGTGCTGCTGTCCAGCGTGCCCTGCATCAGGCCCACTTCCTTTTGCAGCAGCAGCACTTCGAGCAGGTCGCTGACGGTTTCGGTGTGGCTGATGATGTAGTGGCGGATGGCTTCGCGTCCATAGCGCTGCAGCATGCTGCGGGCGGTTTCGAAAATCGCCATTTCGCTGACGGTCAGCGGCTCGTATTGCGCGCCGACCACGCGCAGCGGGCGCGCATCGCACAGCATGCGCTGCAGCAGCGCGCAGCGCGCGGCTTCGTCCAGGGCCAGGTAGTTGTCCTCGATGCGCGCAGCGCGCAGCAGGTCGGCGATGACGGCCTCGTGCTTGTCCGAGCTTTGGCGCAGGTCCACCGTTGCCAAGTGAAAGCCGAACACCTGCACCGCGCGAATCAGCGGGCGCAGGCGCTGCAGGGCCAGCGCTTCGCCATGGTGGCGCGACAGCGAGGCGTCGATGGTCTGCAGGTCGCGCAGGAACTCGGCCGCGTCGGTATAGGGCTGCTGCTCGACCACGGCGTGGCGCTCGGCCTGAACGCCAGCGGTCAGCAGCGTCAGGGTGGCCGACAGGCGGGCATAGACGCCGGTCAGCGCACGGCGATAGGGCTCGTCCTGGCGGTGGGTGTTGGTGTCGGGCGAGGCCAGGGCCAGCACCTGCATGGCGGGCGATACCTTGACCAGCAGCGCCGACATGGACAGCTCGCCGCCGAGCAGATGCACCTCTTTGAGGTAATGGCGCAGGGCCACCTCGCTCTGGCGGCGCAGAGCGCGCTCCAGCGTTTCAGCGGTGACGTTGGGGTTGCCATCGCGGTCGCCGCCGATCCACTGGCCCATGCGCAGGAAGCTGTGGATCTCCTGGCCCGGCAGTGCCTCTTCCAGGCTGGCATACAGCTTGGGCAGCTCGCGCAGGAAGGTGCTCTCGTAATAGACCAGCGCGTTTTCGATTTCGTCGGCCACCGTCAGCTTGGTGTAGCGCAGCAGGCGCGTCTGCCACAGCTGGGCCACGCGGGCGCGCAGCCGGGCTTCGTTGGCAGCCAGTTCGCGCGGCGTCAGGGCGTCCTTGCCGCCAATGAACTGCTGGCCACGAGCCAGGATGTCGTCGCGCTCAGCCAGCAGGCGGGCAATGTCGCGCTCGGCCTGCAGGATGCTCTGGCGCTGCACTTCGGTGGGGTGGGCAGTGAGCACCGGGGCCACATAGGCCTGGGCCAGCGTCTGGGCGATGGCGCTGGGGGTGATGCCGGCCTGCTGCAGGCGCGAGAGCGTCACTTCGATGCTGCCCTCCTGCAGGCTGCCCGAGCGCTCGTGGATGGCGCGGCGGCGGATGTGGTGCCGGTCTTCGGCCAGATTGGCCAGGTGACTGAAATAGGTGAAGGCGCGGATCACCACCACCGTCTGATCGGTGGAGAGGCTGGTGAGCAGCTGCTTGAGCTGGCGGTCGGCCTCGGGGTCGTGGTCACGGCGAAAGCCCACCGAGAGCTGGCGTACCTGCTCGATCAGGGCAAAGGTGGACTGTCCCTCCTGCTCGCGGATGATGTCTCCCAGGATGCGGCCCAGCAGGCGGATGTCTTCCTGCAGGGGCTTTTCCTTCTCCATGAGCGATGCCGTGGGCACCGCACTTGTCTTTTCTGTCAGCGTCATGGCTTGAAATACTCCAAGGTCTGGATGTTGCAGCGCCGCATGCTAGCATCCCCTGCAAGCCCGCAAGGGGGCTTGAGCATGAACTCTATGAACACCGTTTTGAAAAACTCTGAACTCATCATCGCCACCCGCGAAAGCCGTCTGGCCCTGTGGCAGGCCCACCACGTCCAGGCACTGTTGCGCGCCCAGGGGCTGCAGGTGGAGCTGCTGGGCATGACCACCAAGGGCGACCAGATCCTGGATCGCACCCTCTCCAAGGTGGGCGGCAAGGGCCTGTTCGTCAAGGAACTGGAAGTGGCCCTGGAAGAAGGCCGCGCCCATATCGCCGTGCACTCGCTCAAGGACGTGCCCATGGAGTTGCCCCAGGGCTTCACCCTGGCCTGCGTGATGGAGCGCGAAGACCCGCGCGATGCCTTTGTCTCGCCGCGCTATGCGCGCCTGGAGGATTTGCCCCAGGGCGCGGTGGTGGGTACCTCCAGCCTGCGCCGCCAGGTGTTGCTGCAGGACCTGCGCCCGGATCTGAAGATCGTGCCGCTGCGCGGCAATCTGGACACGCGCCTGCGCAAGCTCGACGAGGGGCAGTACGACGCCATCGTACTGGCCGCTGCGGGCCTCAAGCGCCTGGGCCTGCAGGAGCGCATTCGCCATATCTTCGAGCCAGAGCAGATGCTGCCGGCCGCCGGCCAGGGCGCCCTGGGCATTGAAATCCGCAGCGAGCGCAACGATCTGCACGCCGCTTTGCAGCCCTTGGTGGATATGCCCACGTGGTTGCGTGTCACTGCCGAGCGGGCAGTCAGCCGTGGCATGGGTGGCAGCTGCTCGGTGCCGCTGGCGGCCTTTGCCACGCTGGATGGCACGCAGCTGCGCCTGCGTGCCGCCTGGGGCGATCCCGAAGGCAAAAATGCCTTGGTGCGCGTGGAACAAAGCGCCAGCATCACCACCCTGGAGCAGGCCGATGCGCTGGGGCTGGCCGTGGCCCAGGCCCTGCAGGCCGCTGGTGCACGCCCGCCGGTGGATGGTGCGCACTGAGCACGCATGACAGCCCGGCACCCTCCCCGGCCCCTGGTCATCACCCGCCCTGAGCCGGACAACCAGCTGTGGGCGGCCCAGTTGCAGGCGCTGGGGCATCGCACGCTCAGTCTGCCGCTGATGGAGATTGCCCCCAGCACCCATCCCGAGGCGCTGGCGGCCCTCACCCAGGCGCTGGCGCACTGGCCGTGCTACCGCGCGCTGATGTTCGTCAGCGCCAATGCGGTGCGTTACTTTTTTCAACACCCCCTGGTGCAGGCGGCGGGTATTGTGCCCGAGGCGCTGGCGCTGCGTTGCTGGTCGCCCGGGCCAGGCACCAGCAAGGCCCTGCTGGCTGCAGGGGTTGCGCCCGAATTGATCGATGCTCCCGCCGCCGATGCCGCGCAATTTGAGTCCGAGACCTTGTGGCAGCAAGTGGCACAGCAGGTTCAGCAAGGTGATCGGGTGCTGATCGTGCGCGGCGCCGAGCCTGGTGGCGGCGCCCAGCCCGCCCAGGGCACGGGGCGCGCCTGGCTGGCACAGCAACTGGCCCTGCACCAGGCGCAGGCGGTGTTTGCCCCGGTGTATGAGCGCTGCCCACCGCTGGCCACGCCTGCCTGGCTGGAGCAGCTGCAGGCCTGTCTGGCGCAGCCGGCGCTGTGGCTGTTCAGCAGCAGCGAGTGTGTGCAAAACCTGCGGCTGTTGATCCGCAATACCCCCTGGGACCCTGCCCAGGGCGGCCCCTGGCAGACACACCTGGCCCTGGCGACCCACCCACGCATTGCCCAACAGGCCCGCGCCCTGAATTTTGCGCAGGTGCTGGAGAGCCGCCCTGCCCTGAGTGACTTGCACCGCTGCATACAATCTCTGCCATGAGCACCGACAGCACTTCCCCCTATTCGCACGAACATCCTCCGGAGGGCGTTCCTGCGCCCGCCTCTGCCCACCCTCCGGCTGCCCCGGGCTGGACGTGGCTGAGCTTGCTGATTGGCTCTGTCGGTCTGGGCACCTCGGCCCTGTTGTGGAACAAGGTCAGTGGCATGCAGGAGCTGCTGGCGCAGCAGACCAGCCAGGCGAGCGCTCAGGCGGTGGAGTCGCGCACCCTGGCCAAGGAGGCGCAGGAGCAGGTGCTGGCAGCCAACACGCGCGTGACGGTGCTGGAAGCGCGCATGGCCGAAGTCAGCCTGCAGCGCGGCCAGCTGGAGGAGCTGGTGCGCAGCCTCTCGCGCTCGCAGGAGGACACCCTGGCGCTGGACCTGGAGGCAGCCATGCGTCTGGCGGTGCAGCAGGCCCAGCTGACCGGCAGCACCGAGCCGCTGATTGCCAGCCTCAAAAGCGCCAGCAAACGCATAGAAAACTCGGCGCAGCCGCGCCTGGTGGCGGTGCAGCAAGCCATGGAGCGTGACCTGGAGCGTCTGTTGCAGACCCCGACGCTGGATGCCGCCAGCCTGCTCACCCGCCTGGACGATGTGCTGCGCCAGATCGACGACCTGCCCCTGCAAAACGGCACGCCGCAGCCGCCTGCCGAACGGGTGCCTGTGCGCCAGGCTGGCGAGGGCGCCGCGGCGCAGGCCGAGGAAGGTGCCGATGCCGCAGCCACCGGCCCCACGCAATGGGCCTGGTGGCGTGCCCGTGCCCAGCAGCTGTGGGAGGGTGTGCGCAGCCAGACCCATGATGTGCTGCGCATCAGCCGCATCTCTTCGCCCGAAGCAGCCTTGCTCGCCCCCGAGCAAGGGCTGTTCCTGCGCGAAAACCTCAAATTGCAGCTGCTCAATGCCCGCCTGGCGCTGCTGGCACGCCAGCACGACGCGGCCCGTGCCAACCTGAGCACGTCCCAGGAGCACATCGACAAATACTTTGCCGCCGAAGCGCAGCGCACCCACCACGTCCAGCAGACCCTGGCCCAGCTGCAGGAACAGCTGCGCACCGCGCAGCAGCCCAATCTGCAGGACACTTTTGCGGCCCTGGCGATTGCCACGGCCGGCAACGACTAAGGGGAGACCGCCATGATGCGTGCTGCGCTTTGGTTTGTCGGCCTGTTCGCCCTGGCGGTGGCCCTGGCCCTGTTTGCGGGCAGCAATCAGGGAATGGTGAGCCTGTTCTGGCCACCGTACCGTCTGGATGTTTCGCTGAACACGGCGCTGCTGGCGTTGCTGGGCCTGTTCCTTCTGGGCTATGCCAGCCTGCGCGGCCTGTCCGTGCTCGGGCAGCTGCCCCTGCAGGCGCGGCGCTGGCGCCAGCAGCAAAGGGAGCGCAGCCTGTATCGCGCCCTGGTCAGCAGCCTGGCGCACCTGCAGGCCGGGCGCTTTGTGCGTGCCGGCAAGGCGGCTGAAGAGTTGCTGCAACACAGCCACAGCCTGCGCAGCAGCCAGGCTGCCGTTCCCCACGACGCCAGCCTGCGCGCCATTGCCCACCTGCTGGCTGCCGACAGCGCCCATGCCCTGCAGGATCCGTCCACACGCGACCAGCACTACGCTGCCCTGCTGCAGGACACCCAGTCCCCGTCCGATGCCCTGGCGCAGGAGGTGCGCGAAGGTGCCCAGATGCGTGCGGCACGCTGGGCGCTGGACGATCGCAACCCGCAGGAGAGCCTGCAGCGCCTGGCCGACATGCCCCAAGGCGCCGGGCGGCGCACCATGGCGCTGCGCATCAAGCTCAAGGCCGCCCGCATGGCGCGCGACAACCTCACCGCCCTGGAGACCACCCGCCTGCTGGCCAAGCATGGGGGCTTTAGCCCCAGCGTGGCCGAAAGCCTGATCGGCAGCCTGCTGCTGGAGCTGATCCGCCAGTGCCGCGATGCCCAGCAGCTGCACAGCCTGTGGGAGCGGCTGCCCGCGCACGAGCAGCGGATGCCCGGCGTAGCCCTGGCGGCGGCGCGCCATCTGGTCGATGTGCAGGGGCCTGGCGAGCAGGCGCGCTCCTGGCTGCTGCCCATCTGGCAGATGTACATGCAGGACCAGCTGGATGCAGAGCACACCAAGCGCTTGTTCCTGACCCTGCAACACTGCCTGGAAGATCTGGACACCGCCTGGCTGCAGCGCATCGAGGCAGCCCAGCAGCGCTATCCCAAGGAGGCCTTGCTGCAGTACCTGGGGGGCATGGCCTGCATACAGCGGCAGCTGTGGGGCAAAGCCGAGCAGCTGCTGCGCCGTTGCCTGCCCGGCCTGCCCGATGCGGCCCTGCGCGCCAGCACCTGGCGTGCGCTGGCCATCCTGGCCGAGCAACGAGAGGACGCGGCACAGGCGGCACAGGCCTGGCGCCAGGCGGCGCTGGCCAGCTCTTAAAATCCCCAACATTGCGCGGCATCTGGCGATCAGATGCCGTTTTTATTCCCGTTTTGCTTCTTTTCCAGCTTTTCTTCCGTTTGTCATGACTCAAGAACTTGCCCAGCCGGGCCTGCAATCCCTCTCCAAATCCTTTGAACCGGCCGATCTGGAGGCCCATTGGGGCCCCGAATGGGAAAAGCGTGGCTATGGCCGCGCTGGTGTGCGCGGCAGCGGCCAGCCCGATGCCAACGCCCCGGCGTTTGCCATCCAGCTGCCCCCGCCCAATGTGACGGGCACGCTGCACATGGGCCATGCCTTCAACCAGACCGTGATGGACAGCCTCACGCGCTACCACCGCATGCTGGGGCACAACACCGCCTGGGTGCCGGGCACCGACCACGCCGGCATTGCCACGCAGATCGTGGTGGAGCGCCAGTTGCAGGAGCAAGGCATCAGCCGCTACGACCTGGGCCGCCCCGAATTTGTGAAGAAGGTCTGGGAGTGGAAGGAAAAGAGCGGCAACACCATCACCGCGCAGATGCGCCGCCTGGGCGACACCGTGGACTGGAGCCGCGAATATTTCACCATGGACGACAATCTCTCCAAGGTGGTCACGCAAACCTTTGTCACGCTGTACCAGCAGGGCCTGATCTATCGCGGCAAGCGCCTGGTCAACTGGGACCCCAAGCTGCAATCGGCCGTCTCCGACCTGGAAGTGGAAAGCGAGGAAAAGGACGGCTCGCTGTGGCACATCGCCTACCCGCTGGCCGACGGTTCGGGCCAGCTGGTGGTGGCCACGACGCGTCCCGAAACCATGCTGGGCGACGTGGCCGTCATGGTGCACCCCGAGGACGAGCGCTACCAGCACCTGATTGGCAGGATGGTCAAGCTGCCGCTGTGCGACCGTGAAATCCCGGTGATTGCCGACGAGTACGTCGATCGCAGCTTCGGCACCGGCGTGGTGAAAGTGACGCCCGCGCACGACCACAACGACTACCAGGTGGGCCAACGCCATCAGCTGCCCATGATCTGTGTGCTCACGCTGCAGGCCACCATCAACGACAACGCGCCCGAAAAGTACCGCGGCATGGACCGCTTCGTGGCGCGCAAGGCCATCGTGGCGGATCTGGAAGCGCTGGGGCTGCTGGTGGAAACCAAAAAGCACAAGCTGATGGTGCCGATCTGCACACGCACTGGCCAGATCATCGAACCCATGCTCACCGACCAGTGGTTTGTTGCCGTGAACCAGGTGGCCAGGCCGGGCACGGGCGATGACTCGGGCAAGAGCATTGCACAAAAGGCCATCGATGCCGTGGCCTCGGGCCAGGTGCAGTTCGTGCCGGAAAACTGGGTCAATACCTACAACCAGTGGATGAACAACATCCAGGACTGGTGCATCTCGCGCCAGCTGTGGTGGGGCCACCAGATTCCGGCCTGGTACGACGAGGACGGCAACGTGTACGTCGCCAGGAGTGAGGCCGAAGCCCAGGCGCAGGCCCCCGGCAGGACGCTTACGCGCGACCCAGACGTGCTCGATACCTGGTACTCCAGCGCGCTGGTGCCCTTCAGCACCATGGGCTGGCCCGACCAGGGCGATGCCGCCACCGACGACTACAACCTGTACCTGCCCTCCTCCGTGCTGGTGACGGGCTACGACATCATCTTCTTCTGGGTGGCACGCATGATCATGATGACCACCCACTTCACGGGCCGTGTGCCGTTCAGGCACGTCTATATCCACGGCCTGGTGCTGGACGCGCAGGGCAAGAAGATGAGCAAGTCCGAGGGCAACGTGCTCGACCCCGTGGACCTGATCGACGGCATTGCGCTCGAACCCCTGCTGGAAAAACGCACCCAGGGCCTGCGTCGCCCCGAGACCGCACCCAAGGTGCGCCAGGCCACGCAAAAGGAATTCCCCGAAGGCATCCCGGCTTACGGCGCCGACGCGCTGCGCTTCACTTTTGCCGCGCTGGCCAGCCTGGGCCGCTCGATCAACTTCGACAGCAAGCGCTGCGAGGGCTACCGCAACTTCTGCAACAAGCTGTGGAACGCCTCGCGCTTTGTGCTGATGAACTGCGAGGGCTACGACTGCGGTTTGGATGGCAACGATCTGGCCTACAGCCAGCCCGACCGCTGGATCGTCTCGCGCCTGCAAAAGGTCGAGGCCGAAATCGCCAAGGGCTTTGCCGATTACCGTCTGGACAACGTGGCCAACACCATCTACGACTTTGTCTGGAATGAGTTCTGCGACTGGTACCTGGAAATTGCCAAGGTGCAGCTGCAGACCGGCAGCGCTGCCCAGCAGCGCGCCACGCGCCGCACGCTGATTCGCGTGCTGGAAGCCATCCTGCGTCTGGCCCACCCCATCATCCCCTTCGTCACCGAAGCGCTGTGGCAGGTGGTGGCGCCGGTGGCCGGTCTGCCGGGGGAATCCATCGTCATTGCTGCCTATCCGCAAGCCGAAGCCGGGAAGATCGACGAAGCCGCCGAAGGCTATGTCGAGCGCCTCAAGCAGATGGTCGATGCCTGCCGCACGCTGCGCGGCGAGATGGGTGTCTCCCCCGCCCAGCGTCTGCCGCTGCTGGCTGTGGCCGACAACGCCGAGGAGGCTGCCTTCCTGCGCGCCAACACCGACGTGCTGCGCAATCTGGCCAAGCTCAGCGAAGTCAAAGTATTTGACGATGTCACCGCTTGGGAAAAGGAAGCGCAGAACGCTCCGGTGAGCGTGGTCGGCGGCGCACGCCTGGCGCTGTTCGTCGAAATCGACGTGGCCGCCGAAAAGGCCCGCCTGTCCAAGGAAGTGACGCGCCTGCAGGGCGAGATCGCCAAGGCCAACGGCAAGCTGGGCAACGAGGCCTTTGTCGCCAAGGCACCGGCAGCCGTCATCGAACAGGAACGCAAGCGCGTGGCCGACTTTGGCGCCACGCTGGCCCGCATCCAGGAACAGCTGGCCCGCCTGGGTTGAGGTAATCATCAAAAAACAGAGCTGATTCCGCTGGTGCACATTGGTTTTTAGAATGAAAACCATCTGAAATCCTTTGTGTATCAGCGCCAGGTACTCACTTTTTCATTAAAACAGGAGCTTTCATGACATCCACCCGTGTTCGCACAGCCGTCTTTCCCGTTGCCGGTCTGGGAACCCGTTTTCTGCCGGCTACCAAGGCATCGCCCAAGGAAATGCTGCCCGTGGTGGACAAGCCGCTGATCCAGTACGCCGTGGAGGAAGCCTACGAGGCCGGCATTCGCAACATGGTCTTCGTCACCGGTCGCAGCAAGCGCGCCATTGAGGACCACTTCGATACCGCCTACGAACTGGAAAGCGAGCTGGAAGCCGCCGGAAAAAAGGAAATGCTGGCTCTGGTGCGCAGCATTGCCCCGGCGGACATGAACTGCCTGTTCGTGCGCCAGCCGCGCAGCCTGGGCCTGGGCCACGCCGTGCTGTGCGCCGAGCCGCTGGTGCGCAACGAACCCTTTGCCGTGCTGCTGGCCGACGATCTGATGGTGGGCAGCAACGGCGGCCCGGGCGTGATGGCACAGATGGTGGCGGCTTTTGAAAAGCAGGGCCGCTCGCTGCTGGCGGTGCAGGAAGTGCCGCAGGAGCACACCAAGCGTTACGGCATCGTCAGGGGCGAGCCTGCCGGTGGCCCGCTGCTGCGCGTCGATGAAATCGTGGAAAAGCCCGATCCGGAAGTAGCCCCTTCGCGCATGGGCGTGGCCGGGCGCTATGTGCTCACGCCGCGCATTTTTGAGGAAATCTGCAACCAGCCGCGTGGCGTGGGTGGGGAGATCCAGCTGACCGACGCCATTGCCCGTCTGATGCAGCATGAGGCCGTTTACGCTTACCAGTACAGCGGCAAGCGCTACGACTGTGGTAGCAAGGAAGGCTTTCTGGAAGCGACGGTGGAACTGGCCCTGCAACACCCGCAAGTGGGCGGGGCCTTCCGCGCTTACTTGCAGACCGTTCAGGTCTGAGCCATCGCCCGCGGCCTTTGCACAAAGCGCTGTATTGCGTTGCTGACCATCGCCAGAAACAGACAAGCCGCTTTTTCAAGCGGCTTGTTTCTTGGTTTTGGCGGCTTAGTGCAGGCAGCGCCTACCGGCGGCGCAGCAGGTGGATAAACTCCGCGCCTTCGCTCTTCTGCTCCAGCAACTCATTGCCGGTCTGCTTGGCAAAGGCCTTGAAATCGCTCAACGAGCCGGTATCCGTGGCAATCACTTTCAGCACCTGACCGCTTTGCATTTGGGCCAGTGCCTTCTTGGCTTTCAAAATGGGCAGCGGGCAATTGAGTCCGCGTGCATCAACTTCCTGGTGGATCTGAATTTCCATGGCTTCAACCTCGTAGCTGCAATGCCGGGGTTATACCGGAAAGACACCGGTGGACAGGTAACGGTCGCCCCGGTCGCACACCACGAACACGATGGTGGCATTGCTCTCGCGCTGGGCAATCTGCTGGGCCACCCAGCAGGCGCCTGCGGCGGAGATGCCGGCAAAAATCCCCTCCTCGCGCGCCAGGCGGCGGGCCATGTCCTCGGCGTCGTCCTGGGTGACGGTGACCAGTTCATCGACCAGGCTGGGGTCGTAGATCTTGGGCAGGTACTGCGCAGGCCACTTGCGGATGCCGGGAATGCGCGACCCCTCGGCCGGCTCGGCGCCGATGATGCGGATGGCCGGGTTGCGCTCCTTCAGGAATCTGGCCACGCCGGTGATGGTGCCGGTGGTGCCCATGGCGCTGACAAAGTGGGTGATCTGCCCCTCGGTCTGTTCCCACAGCTCCGGGCCGGTGCCGGTGTAATGCGCCAGCGGGTTGTCCGGGTTGGCAAACTGGTCGAGCACCCGGCCCTTGCCCTGGGCCACCATCTGCGCCGCCAGATCGCGCGCGTACTCCATGCCACCACTCTTGGGCGTGAGCACCAGCTCGGCGCCATAGGCCTTCATGGTCTGCGCACGCTCGATGGACAGGTCCTCGGGCATGATCAGCACCATGCGGTAGCCCTTGATCGCTGCGGCCATGGCCAGTGCAATACCAGTGTTGCCGGAGGTGGCCTCAATCAGCGTGTCGCCCGGCCGGATCTCGCCGCGCGCCTCGGCCTGCTGGATCATGGACAGCGCCGGGCGATCCTTTACGGAGCCGGCCGGGTTGTTGCCCTCCAGCTTGCCCAGCACCACGTTCCCGCGCTGCGCATTGTCCTGCGCGCCGATACGCTGCAACGCCACCAGCGGGGTGGCACCAATTGTCGATTCGATCGATGGATATTTCTTTCGCATACCGTAAATGTGCCATAATCACGGCTTCTCTGATTGGTCGCCCGGGTGGTGAAATTGGTAGACGCAGGGGACTCAAAATCCCCCGCCGCAAGGCGTGCCGGTTCGATTCCGGCCCCGGGCACCAGGCAAGTCAGATCAGAAAAAGGCCGCAAGTATCAAGCACTTGGCGGCTTTTTTGCTTTTTGCGCCGGCAAGAGTTCGTATTGTTACGAATGGAAATAGGCGCATGGCTTGGCGCGTAGTTGGCGCAAAAAAGTGTTTTGCCGCCTGTGCGTCAATTGGGCCACGCCGCGCGCAGTCCATCTACTTGAGCTGCACACAGCTGGTACTTGCGCACCGTATCCGTGCTCCAGCGCAGCATGTCAGCCCCCGTCGTGCCCTGTAGGGTGGCCAGCTTCGGGCAGGGCTGGGCCAGGGCCTGGGGCATCGGTGCCGAGGATTTGGGCATTGAGGGCGCGCAACCCGTCATCATCAAGACAGCGCTCAAGATACACAGGGCGCTCCACCAGCTTCTCAACTTCGCGCGTGACAGTGACATAGCGGATCTCCGTTTCGATTTTTGCTTGGGCGTGGGCCTGAACGGCTTCGGACGTGCGCTGCGCCTGCTGCACGTCGGCCTGGGCCTGGGCTTGGGCTTGTTTGACCATAGCGGCCTTGACCTGCAGGCCGCGCAGCCACCACCCTGCCCCAAAGGCCAGCACCAGGGCTGCGCTAGCGGCAATCAATCGGGGACTTGGTAAGGCCATGCAAGCCTCCAGAATAAAAACGGGTCGCACAGCATCATCATTAAAACCGGATTCATTCAAGCCCTTCTGCGCACAAGTCGCTGTTTGCGTTTCTGCGGATAACCAAACCTGGCAGAGCGACTTTCGCCCCATTGATCGTCCCGTAAACCCATCTGCGGTTTTCGCGGCAGGCGCCAACCACATCCCCTGCCAGGAGCTTGCGGCGCATGGTCGAACCGCTGAACCCTGCGCTGCCGATGTTGTGAACGAAGTCCAAATACGTTGCCTGCTGTAGCGGGCTTGCGCGCCGGTAGGCGGCCCCCGCCGACTGCTTCAGAAATGCCTCTGCCTCCAGGTAGCGGTTTTTTTCCAGGCGGTAGCAGTCGCTGGGGGTGTAGTAGCGTCCGGCCACGACCTCTTTGCCCGTGATGCCGTTGCACACCGTCAGGGGCTGGCCACGGCCCAGACGATCAACGTAGGGCGTGCCAATGTGGCGGTAGCTGCTTTCGTAGTAGCTGCCCAGCACCATGGCCAGCTTGATTGCATCGCTGGTGCTGGTGTCTGCGGCAACGGCCTGTAGGTATTCGGTCAGCTGGGTACGGGCCAGGGCGCGATCCTGCTCGCCCAGGTAGGCGCTGCCGCCTGCGCCGATGGCCGTCAGCATGGCAACCAGCATGGTGCGAAGGGCTTGAGGTACACGGTCAGCCACGGGGAGCCTCCCCGTCTGTTGGGTCTTGCCAAGTGCTCCACTTGCCAGCCTTCATGGCCTCAAGGGCGTTGCGGCGGAACTGCTCGCGCTGCTCTTGCTCCAGGCGCTCGCGCCTGTCCTTGCGCCAGCTCCAATACTGGCCGCTGATGTACCCGAGGATCACGCCAATAATCCCGACCCAGACCCCCAGCTCATAGAGGGTCAGGCCGCCGATCACAGCGGTGGTGCCGCCTGTGATGGTCACGGCCTTGCTGACGGCCAGGGCGGTTTGGTCAAAATGGTTGGCGCTCATAATGGGGTGCAGTGTCCCCACGCGGCGCCAGCGCAACAAACCCTAGGCGGGGGCAAAAAAACCCGCCGGGGCGGGTTATAGGTTTTACGAAATGCGCCTCTAGCCATTGCCGGAGAAGCGCTGGCAGCTATGAATTTCTATTGGCAGTTACCCACCGCACCACCTCGGCCCTGCCAGCGGTTGAGGAAGTGCATGGCAGTGTGCATCTTGCTCAATGCTTCATCCACTTCGGTCCAGCCACTGACCAGTAGGTCGTGCAGCGTTTGTGCTGCATCGTGCAGATCTTGGCGGGCCTGGGCGGTGGGCAGGTGGTCGCTCCAGTTCAGGATATCCAGAGCAATGCTCTTGGCAACTTCAATGGTTCGGCCATTGCGCGGGTAAGGGTTGGCCGGGTTGTAGCGGTAAGTTCCAACCGGGGGCGGCTGCATGTGCAGACCCAGACGCGGCAGTTGCAGTGCTGCCTGACTCTGGATGGCGGGTTGTGTAGATTCATCCACCAACTCCCACTGGGCAACGTGGCGGGCAATGATGGACAGGGCTTCCTCAAACTCGCTGGCTGGTATCTGGCGATAGGGCACTTTGAAGTGCGACTTGAGTTTGCTCCAGCCCTGGCGCATTGCCTCGCCGCGCTTTTCCAGTGGCAGGCGCTTGACGTTGCTTTCCAGCATGGCGCGCAGGGCGATTTGCTGGGCTTCGTTCAAGGTGTCGCCGGGTTGGACGGTGTAGGGCGTGGGCTGGGGCGCGGTCACGGCCAAGAACACGCGAATCACCTTGAGGTGGAACGCTGCGCTGATCCAAGCAGCGTAGGCAATGACCAGTTCGCGGCAGGCGTAGGTGCCGCCGTTGCGGCCTTTGGTGGCGTTCAGGAAAAGGTGCAAATCTGCACCTTTTGCGATTTCTGCAATCAGCGCTTTGGTTTGGTCGTTGCGCAGGAAGAAAGCTGGCTTGAAGTTTTCTTCACCGCCAGCGGCCTTGTGCAGGTCGTTGAGCGAGAAAAGGCCGTTGAGTTGACGGACGACGACACCTGCGATGGTCAGTGTTGTAGAATTGCTCACGATTGTTCCTTTCTTAGTGTGTTGGGACTTTTCACTCGACGCCTCGGTGGTTGCAGCCATCGGGGCGTTTCCTTTTTCAGGCCTGCTTTTCATGCTGGGCCTCTGCTTTCTTCTGCTCAATGAGAATGGTCAGCCAGCTATTGACGCTGCGACGCTCCTTTTTTGCCTGCTCCGCAACCCAAGCCTTCAGATCAGGTGGGAGACGCAGCCCCAATGGGGGCACCTTGCCGATTGGTGTGTTCATCATCAACTCCTTTTTAGTGACACAGTGTCACTATACAAAGAACACTTTGTAGTGTCAACATAGTGACATGCAAGAAATTTTTAGAAGCCAGTTCAGACTTCCCCACTCTCTGTACGAAAAGCTGAAAGCGTCAGCGGAATCGTCCAACAGGAGCTTGAACGCCGAGATCGTTGCCCGCCTGGAAGAAAGCTTTGCTGGTCGCGCCAGCGACAGCACCAATTGGCAGGCCATCCTGCAAGCCACAAGTCTCTACAACAAAGTAGCAATGCTGGACATGCAGATACAGATGGTTAAGCTGCGCCAGCAATCTCTCGCTGAACGCCATGCTGCTCTGGGTGCGGAAGCTGCCCTGCTCGCCAAGCAAGCAAAAACAGATCACGACTTCGAGCTGGCCGAAGCCAAGTTGCAAGCCATGCGCACCACTGAGGACGATATGGATGCCGTGGGCATTGAGCTGGAAAAAATAGCCGAGGAACGAACTGTGGTACTAGATCAGATCACACAGCTTCGTGAAGCCATCACTGGTATGCAGAGCAGCGCGTCGACTGCCGAACAAGACCTAAGTCAAAACTGACCCACATGAAAAAGCCCTCTTGCGAGGGCTTTGTTACGTGCAGGCAAAGGGTAACCGTCTCGCTTTGCGGGTGTTTTAGAAGTGGTGATCGATGCCCGCCTGCTTCATGATGGCATTCGCCATGTGGCGCGAGGGCATGTTTTTAGACACAGTTTGATGATGAGATCCATTGCTCCAAATCTCATGTGAGCCACCGGCTTGGCGTAAAAAAAGGTAGCCGTGCTGTTTGAGCACGGCTACCACTAAGCTGTAGTAGCCATTCATGCAGTGCAGGGATCGACTTCCGCCAAGCTTGGCTTGGTTACCACAGCACCATGCGATTTCTTGACGCCGCCCAACTCCAGATCAACCAAAGCCCGGGCAACTGCATCGGCCTCACGCTTCAATTCCTCTAGGCTTTCGCCTGCGACAGCAAACCCTGCCAAGTCAGGGCTCTCTGCCCAGAATGACTTGCTCTCGTTGTCGAAATGCACGACCACACGTACACGAACAGGCAAGCCAAATCGGGCAAGTAGTTTCCATCCTGGAAAACCAACTCGAACCATTGCTCTTCCTCCTGCTTATATGAGCGCGAACTCTACACCGTTGTTCCTGTGGATGCCTTGTGGATGCTGGGGATAAGTGGATAAATTCTGCATTTTTGAGAATTTTTCAACTGGTTTTTTGTACAGCACATCGCAGGTTGGGCTAAAGATCGGGCAGTGGTTCGGCCCGGGTATTGCCGAAATGGTCATACCTCCCCAGTGTGTCCCTCTGCTAAATTCCCCCCCCATGCGCACCACCCTCCCCCTACTCCTGCTAACCGCCGCTCCCGCCTTCGCCGCCAACTACGCAACCTGCATCCTGGATAAGATGCCCGGCGTAGCCAACGACGTGGCGGCTCAGGCTGTGTACAACAGTTGCCTCGAAAAATATCCAGAGGATGTCAAACAAGGGTCGGGCCGAGGCTTCTTCGGATACGCCAGCAGCACTGAGTGCATTGCAGACAAAGCCAGAGACACGAGAAGCGCAAAGGCTGCTCAGTTCATTGGCTTTGCCTGTCGCAAGCTGTATGACGACGAGGGTGGTCCCTGGCTGCAGTTTCGTTAAACGGCTTCCCAGTTATTTCGGTCAGCCGGGTCTCCACCCTTAAAGCGATAACCACCCATCACAGCACCTGCTGCCGGGGTGACTGGCGCACCCAACACCCTGCCCGTGCGTAGATCCACAATTTCCTCGCGCTCCTGGCCCGTCGGCAATCCCTTTTCATCGAGCACGGGAGCCTTGCGGCGCATGAAGTTGTTGCTCAGGTTGCCCGCCTCACCGCTGCGCCCCTCAATATCCCGCATGCGCTGCACCAAGCTATTGCGCCTGGCGGCATCTTGCTCTGCGGCAATCTGCTCCTGCAGTGCTGCAATCATGGTGCGCGGGCGGTTTACCAACTCTTGGTTCTTGCGCTCCATTTCTAGGCGCGCGGCATCCATCATGGTGCGTGGCAGCTCCCGCTGATTGGCCCCTTCTTGCTGCATTTGCTCGCGCACCAGGCCTGCATTGGTGTCGTTGGTCTTGGCCTGCAAGGCCGCTTGCCCACCTGTGCGCGCAGCCATGTCGGCTTGCAGTGCTGCCTGGTAAGCCTGCACAGCGGGGTGCTGGGCTGCAAAGCGCTTGCGCGGCGCGTTCTCCATCGCGCGCTCTGCCGCCATGCGCAGGCTGCGCAGCTCGTTGCGCGTGCTCCAGTCGTTACCACTGTGGCTGATTTCTGGCGTTGCAAAGCCACGTGGCTGCATAGAGGTCTGCTGCGCCTGCTGGGCGTACATGGCATCAATCAAAGAGCGCTTCTGCTGCTGGCCCGCCAAAGCATCCGCTGCAGCCATGTTCTGTGCACTGGGTTGACCCAAGTTCTGCGGCAAGCCCATGCCGTTGGGGTTGTCGCTGTACTGGCCGTGGCCATGCTTGTACACGCCGGATAGGCCGGACACCTGTTGACCGGTGGGTTGAACAGCTTGTCTGCGCTGCATCTCCTCGGCATTCACCAGGGACTGTGTTTGCGGTGTACCAGCAGGCGCACTTGGGCTGGGGCCAAGCTGCTTGGCCAGTTGCTCAGGCGGCGTAGCAGTAACACCTGCGCTGGCATTTTCAGGTGCACTGGACGATTGCCCAACCACCCGATCTACAGGGCTGGCAGCATCAACACCCGTCAACTCCCTGCCCGACCGAATAGCTTTATCTGCCCCCCAGCTGCCAAGCGCAGCACCAGCCAACCCTCCAAGCGCAGTGCCGACAGGTATTGCAACAGGCGCAAAAGGGCCAGTCATGGCACCCAATGTAGCGCCGCCTTTGGCACCCATAACCGCGCCAGCGGTGGTTGCACCCCATCGACCAGCACCTTCTGCAGCCTGCGTGGCCACATCCATCCCCGTTGAGTTTTTGTCTTGCGCAACCTTGGCTGTATCGGCAATTTCCGGTATTGCGCCAAATGCTGCTGCAGCCAAACCAGTGCGCCCCAGGTTTTGGGGCATGGCACTGCGTGCACGTGCAGCCCAGCCACCAGCAGGCGCATTGGGTGCCGGTGCAGGCCCAGGGGCTGGGGTGGTAACTCCTGACTGCTGCGCCGCACGCTGCGCACGAAATGCACGCGCTTCTGCAGAGCCTTCAGGGGGAACATTGGGGTTTTTGAAATAGGTATTCATGCTGCAAACCTTTATCCATAAGGAAATCAGGCAATGGGCCCCGGCATCAGGGCAGCGCCACTGCGCACCCACTCCTCATTGCGCACCGATGCCTTGCTGCCAAACTCGGCCTCAAACTGCTGCAGCGCAATCGCGGCCTTGGCATCGTTGTAGAGGTCGGTGTCCATGCGGCTGTAGGCGCGCCACAGCATCCAGTGCACCAGGGCGGAATGCGCTTCTTGGCGAATCTCTGGCTCGTCCTGTGCATCCGCCATTGGCATCTTGGGCAGGCGCTGCACCGTCATGTGCAATTCACCAGCCTGGCTTGGGCGCGGCCACAGGTACAAAGCCCCGGTTGCAACACCAAACACCAGGTGCTGCACCTGGCGCTGCGGGTCGTCGAACTGCCAGCCGGGGTACAGGCCATCCATTTGCTCAGCGCCGATCAGACTCACAGCATGGCCATCCACAAATGCACGGGTCACGCGCAGTGCCGTAGATGTCAGCTTGACCATCTCCTGCCCAGCCTGCAGCTGCACGCGCGATGCATCCAGCAGCAGCTGGCCACGGCGGCATGCCTCCATCTGCGCCTCATTGGCATAGATGGTCAGCAGCTCGTCATCGCAGAAGTAAGGCTCTGCCGTGTCGCCTGCCTGTGCGCGATACAGCGCGATCAGTTCGCCCAGGGTCATGGCCTGCCCTAGCGTGCTTCAGCCAAGACGCCCACCAGCCAGGCGCCACCATTGGGGTTAGGGTCACGTACCACGCTGAAGGGATAGCGCAGCGAGTGCATCGCGTGCAGGTGGTTCATGCGTTCACCCAAGCGTTCATCCAGGGTTTGGCCAAAGTCTGTGCGTTTGGCACGGGCCAGCACCTCCACGTACTTGCGCTTGACGGTGAATGGCTCGCCACGGGGAATGAATTGGGTTGTGCCGTTTACCCCCACCTGCACCAGCTTGGGGTCTTCGGGGTCTTGGGAAGGGTTGATAACGATGGTGACCAGCTCATTGAGAAAAGCCTCCATCTCCAAAGCCCCCTTGGGCATCGGCTTGTCCACCACGTCAATGCCGGCCACGCCGGTGATTTCGCCAATCGTGCCGGCCTGTTCGTCGCCCAGGTATTCGGCGCCTGCATCGATTTGCTTGCCGCTGGTGCTGATGATGGGAGTGGTTCGGTTTCGGGTTGCCATGCTGAGTTTTCCTTGAATACTGGCCCAGCGCACACAAGGGCGCGCCGGGTCTTGGGTTGGTCTGTGGTTAGAGCGCCGACACACCCGCCTCAGCGATGGCCATCCAGCCCTCGTTGAGCAGCACCGCGTTCATGTAGAACTTGGCACCGATGTAGCCGCGCTGGCCCAGCGGGTCGGACTTGTCCTTCTGGCCAGGGGGGATGTAGGTCGGATCGATCGAGTCCGTACCACGCAAAGCCAGCTGACCCCAGGCATCCTCACCGCACACGATGAATGGGTACACGTCCACCTTGGTGGTGCCGGTCAGGCCGGTAGTGCCGATGTCTGCGCCAGCGCCCGCATAGGGAGCCAGCTCAGGCGAGGTGATGAAGCGGAAGTTCTCGCAGCTGCCCAGCTCTTGGGCGTGCACAGGCTTGCGGTTGCCGTACTCGCTCACGTGGATAAAGCCCTTGAGGTCGCGCACATCAGCCTCGGCATCCGTATGCACAAACACCAAGTACGAGGCCTCCACGGGGCGCGTGGCAATCCTGGGGCTGGCATCCAGCACGCCGGTAATGCGCTTGGCATGGTTGGCCTGCAGGTTGCGGCTGATCTTGCGCAGCAGGTTCAGCGAAATAGCCTCAGCCACCGTGGCGCGCGAGCTGCCGCCTGCGTAGAACACGTTGGTGCAGCCCTTGACCACGCCGTAGCGGATCATTTCGCGCAGCAGGCCCACGCGCTCGCCGCAGTGCTTTTTCATCTCGGCGGGCACATCGTCCTCGTAGGTATCCACCACCTGGTCAGTCAGCTGATACAGGCAGCCGTACTGCTTGATCACAGCGGTAATGTCCTGCGGGGTCAGGCTATCTGCCGTGGGCGTCACGCCCTCGGTCAGCTCATGGGCGGCTGCATCCACCACGGGGCGGTTGCGGGTGTCCCAGTTGGTGTTGAGCGCGCCATGCGGCAGATAGCGGCGGTACACCACCGTCTTGCCTTGGTTTTTGGGCAGTGCTTTTTGCTGCCCGCAGATGCCCAGCACTTCGATGGCAATGGCGTGGGCCAGAATCTCGCCCTTGATCTTGCCAATGCGTGCGGCTGGATCAGTGCTCTTAAATTGAGCCATGATGTTCTCCTTGCGGGCCTACCGCTTTAGCGGCGGCCCATGATTGCGTTGAAGCCCATTTCAAAGGCCTGTTCTTCGGTCAGCGCGGCTTGAGGCTGCGGCGCGTTGCCTTGAGGCGTGACGGCGGCAGCCAAGCGCTGCTTGCCCTTGGCATGCTTTTGCGCCTGGGCCGCCTTGGCAGCGCTCCACTGGTCAAACTGGCCAATCACTTCGGCCAGCGCCTGCGCGGTATCCGCTGCATTAAAGGCTGCTTGCACGTCCGGGCTTTGGGCAGCCAGCCACAAGCCAAACTCTTGGCCTGCGATTTTTTCGCGCCAGCCGCTGTGCATGCGATCCATGACCGCCAACTCAATCGCCAAGGGATCCAGCTCGGCCGACGCTGGAGCTGCAGCCGTGGCCACGGTCTGCTCTTCCTGCGCTGGCGGCGCTGCCTGTGCGGCTGGTTGTTGGGCTTGGAACAGCGCTTTGGCGTAGGCGGCAAATTCAGGGAAGTCCTGCTCGAACTGCTTCAGCTCTGGTGGCAACTCGGGCGCAGCGGTGTGCGCCGGCGCTGCCTGCTGCACGGGCGGCGCTTGCAACTTGCTGTTGAGCTCGCCGATCTTCCCGTGCGCTTTACGCAGCTGCTGTTCGAGGTCGGTCACCTTCGATGCCTGCTCCAGCAAGCGCTTGACTTCGCTGCGCTTGAAGCCATCCAGCACCACCGGGTCGTCTTCCAGGTCGTCGCCACCCTCTTGACCTTCGGGCACCTGGGCGCCTTCGGGCTGATGATTGCTGGCTTCGGACTGGTCATCGACGGCTTCGGTGGTGGCGGAGGCATCAGGCTGCGCACCTTCCGTGGCCGTATCCACCCCTGCATCGGCTGCTGTCGCCTCGGATGCGGGGATGGGCTGGCCGCTGGCTTGGGCAAAACCCTGCTCAAACGCGGCGTCTTCTGCTTGCTGGTCTTCTACGCTCATGCTTCATGCACTCCTGTTTTCACGGTTCACCCTCGGCCTTAGTAGGCGGCGGGCTCTTGCTCTGGGGCTGGCTTTGGTTCAGCCAGCGCCAGCAACTCTTTCCACGCTGCAATGCGGCCCCGCTTGTTGGCGGTGGCTATGGCATCCAGCGTCGGGCTATCGTTTTGCTCACGCAGCTGCGCCACCTTCTGGGCAGCCAGCGTCTGGATGGCATGCCAGGTGGGGGATGTGAAATCGATAGCTGGTGTACTCATACCCCGCAGTGTTCCCATTTACACAGCATGGCGCGAACCCTAGCCGGGGGACTCTCCCGGCTGCACGCCATCAGCCCCAGGCGTCTCGATGCCTTGCAGCAACCCCACCGCGGGATTTGCCGGTGTCAGCGGGTTGGTATTGCTGGGCAGCTCTATCTCCTGCCCTGGGCCTGCCGCCTGCGGCACGATGGGGGCGGCATCGTGGTCTTCGTAGCCCGCAGAACGCAGCAGCCCGTCTGCCGTGGTGGCCGTGGCCGGAATCTGCTCGATCACCTGTGCAGCCTGCACCGCGCCGTACTGCGCCTCCACGGCCTTGTTGACGGCTTCGGCCTGCACCTTGGTGGCCTGGGCCTCCAGCAGCTTGGTCTTGGCCTGTAGCGTGGGGTCTTGCCCTTGCTGCGCTTGCTGGGCCTTCTTCTCCTCGGACAGCTGGAAGTTCTTGGGGTCCAGGCGCTGGCCACGGCACAGCTCGGCTGCCAGCTTGGCCGGGTCCAGCTCATACACAGGATTTGCCGACGCCTGCAGCAGGCTCATCAGGAACTGCTGCTGCGCGTCACGCTCGACCAGCGCCGACGATGCACGCACTTCGATTTGGAAGTCCCCCTTAATGCTCTCGTCCTCGCTGTAGGCCATCATCCAGTCGAAATAGCGCTGGATATGCGGGCGCGTCATGTAGTCGTCAAAGCGCTTGGCCAAGCGGCGCAGCACGCTCGTGGCGTTGTTGTTTTGCATCTGCATGCCGCCCAGCGTGTTGGGTGCATCGCCGCGGATGCCCTGCAGCATGGCCGGCATGCCGGTGGTGTCCTCGGCCATCTTGAGCGCGAAGTTGATGATGTTCATCAGCTCGGCCTGCACGCTGGTGACGGCAAAGCTGGCAAAAGCACCACGCACATCCGGTACATCGCTGCCCGTCTCTGCCCGCCACACCTTGCCTGGGCGCAGCGTCCATTTGCCATCCGCCGGCGTGATACCGTTGCCAATGACCACCTGGGGCGATGCCGACAGGCCAGAGTTGTCCATCATGGCCCGCACGGCGCCGTTGAGCATGCGCTGCACCGTGCGAATCTGGCGACTGATGCCCATGCCCCACGGCATACCAGGGCGGCGCTGCCAGGCCAGCACGTCATACGGAAACTCACCGCTCTCGATGGGACTGAGCACGCACTTGACCAGGCGGTCATTGATCATCACCGCCATTGCGGGCAGCTGCTCATCGGCACCCTCATCCAGTTCCACCCCCATAGCCTGCAACTGCTGGCGCATGCAGTGGCCGTGAAAAATCCACATCTCATACTCATCGTCGCTGTGGCGGTACGCAGCTTCTGTGCCCTCGCGCGTCTTGGCGGGGCCTTCCAGCAGCGCAGCCATCAGCTCTGCTCGGTCGTAGCTCTGGTCCTTGAGCATTTCCTTGAGCTGGCGCTTGCCGATGTACTCGCGCTCCCAGGTGTAGCTGCCGTTGTGGATGTTCTCGCCGCAGGCCGGGTCGGGGAAAAAATTCCAAAAGTCGATGCGCTTGGAGCCGGGCTTGATCTCGTCCAGCTTGATCTGCGACTTGATCTTCGTCACCGGGTCTTCACGGGTCATGCGCACCGTGCGCATCACGGGATACGGGCCCTTGAGCACGCCAGAGCCACAGCGTGCAGCATCTTCAATGACCTGGCGCACCTCCCCATGCCAGTTGCTCTCCACCAACGGGTCCTCAATGGCCTTCTGCATCTTCTTGGCTGCCTCGGCGGCTTGCTCTGCCTGCAGCTCCAGCGCCTGCTGGACCTGCGCAGGGTCATCCATCTGCATGGCCTGGGCCAGCTGCGCAAGCTGGTGCTGGCTCAGCGTAGGCAATGGCGTGGCCTTGATCTCCCAGGCGCGGTCATCCGTGGGCAGCAGCATGTCGGACACCCGCGCGCTGGCCGCATCCACGTATGGCCGGGTGATGTTCAGGAACACCACAGAGCGTGTCGCTTGCTCGCTCTTTCGCTCATTGCCCAGCACGGCCTTGGACCTGCTGCGGTACAGCATGTTCGACGCCTGGAAAGCCCGGTTGGCATCGTCAATGCCTTGGTAGTGCTCCTCGTCCTCGGTCCACTCCTCCTCGATGCCCGATCCTGCACGCCCCGCAATAGCCTCGCGGCGCTTGGCCAGCAGGTTTTGCAGCAGCACCTGGCGGTCGTCAAAGGCAGGTGTGTCGTCGTCGTGGGGCTGCAAACCCCCTTGATTGATGGTTGCTTGCATGTCAGTACCCAATCTCGCGGTCTAAAGGTGCCCAGCCACCGCTCACAGGGCGGGCTGGTGCAGGCTTGGTGATGGCCTTGCGCTTCATCATCAGTGCGTAGCGGCTGGCGCTTATCAGGTCGTCTTTGAGCTTGACGATCTTTCCGTCCTTGCGGTGGTACAGGCGGAACTCTTGGAACCAATCCTCCAAGTGACTGAAAACCTTCCAGCGTCCGGTCTGCATGCGCTCTAGCATGTCCATCAGACCGGCTTCTACACCGTTGCTACCATCTTCAAACGTGGCTCTGTCCTTGAGCATCCGCACACCAGCCTTGGCGTACTGCATAGCCAGCTGCTCGCCCGAGCCTTTGTCGTGCTGCAGGCCGTCATGCGGCCACGCCGTTGGCACCCAGTCGCCCCAAGCCTTGATAGCCATGGCATGGATGGCCGGCACCGCCTCGCTTTGGCGGTGGGCGTTGGTAACGTAAATGCAGTCGTTGTCGCGGTCCCAAGCCAGCTGCACTGCAGCTGCGGGGTGATCCCAGCCAAAATCCACGCCGTTGATGCGCGGCCAGTGCGCCGGAATAGCAAAGGGGGTGACTTTGATCAGCTCCTCGGCCACAGGGAAGATGCGGCCACTGCCCAGCGTTGGGATGCCCTTGGAGCGGGCATCGCGCTCGTGCGCCGGGTAGCTGGCCACGATGGTCTCTTTTTGCTCCTGGGTGTAGTGGTCCACGTCCCAGATCGTCATGCTTATGACCTTGCGCGCCTTGGCGCCCAGGTCGCTTGCCTCCGGCATCAGAAAGCGCGTCACCACCTTGGACATGCCCAGCAGTGGGGTGAACGTGGTCTGGGCAAACTGCCCGCGCTGGCCATTGTTGGTACGGGTCAGCCCCTCTGCGTAGATGTCCTCGGGTGGCTCCTCGTCAAACCAAACGCCATCAATCGTAGGACCCTGCCACTTCTCGCGGCCTTTTTCGTAGGATTTGAAGGCAATCAGGCTCTCACCGGCCTGCACATCACCACCGCCACCCCAACGAATCACGGCACTGTCCAGCAGGTTGGCCACGCCCATTGCTCGGGTGTAGTCCTTGAGCGCATCACGCGGCACCATGCCTGAGCCCCATAAATCCGGTATCGCAGGCGGCCCAATCAGCATGCGCTGTGGGTTGTCGCGCGTGGCTTCGCTGGTCACCGAGCCAGCCCAGAAGATCACGGGTTTCTCGAAAACGGCGCCATCCCACCAGTCTGGATAGCGGCCCGTCAGGTGCATAGCCCACTCTGCGCCACCGGCTTTGGTCTTGCCAAGCTGGTTGCCCGCCATGAACAGGCGTTCATTGAAATGCGCGCCAGCTGCGTGGAACTCGCGCTGCTTGGCATAAGCCGCGTACTGCTCCAGCTGCCGAAACGACAGCTCACGCTCCACCATAGCCAGCAGCGCTGCCTGCTTTTCTGGTTGCAAGTATTCGGACAAAGCGCTCATTGCGGCACTACCCTCCAAAGATAACTGGGTTTACATCCTCGCTGACTCGTGGTGGAGACTTTTGCTGTATTGCTCATGCCAGCAGTGTCCACAACTACAGCACTTGGCCAAAACCCTATACGGGGGACGCAAAAAAACCCGGCGCAAAGGCCGGGTTGAGGCGGGGCCGGTTAGGCCGGATAGGTCATGGGTTCGACGTCCCTGGTAACGTCACCGCTGTAGCTGTAGCCCACAGAGTTGCTGTAACCACGGCTGCCAGAAATGCTGGCGCTTGTATGCACCGAGTTCAGCAGCGCCGCAGCCTGGGTGGCCAAAGCCTTTGCAGCCTCGACCGCGGTATCCACCGAGTTTTTGATCGTCTGCATGCGCGCATCCAAGTTTTTGCTATTGGCCTGCTGCTGGTACTCGGCATTGGGCATGGCCGCTTTGAGCTGCAGCTCCTTGGCCGCGATGCGGCTGCGATAGTAGTCCGATGCCGCAGCAATCAGGCGCGACTGGCTATCGGTCACGCTGGGCAGCAGCTGCACTGGGGAGTTGGCCGAACCGGCCATGGCCATCATGTAGTCCTTGGCAGCGCCCACAGCCGTGCCGTACAGATCAATGGCCTGCTCGATGGCAAAGCGCACGTTCTCCACTTCCATCTGCGCCTGCTTGATCGCCACATCGCGGCTGGCCTGGGCCAGCTTGTCGCGCGTGTCGGCCTGGATGCGCTGCAGCGTGCCGTTGAGCGCACCAGGCGGCAGCGGAAAGCCGCGCGCGGCAAACGCACTCACGGCCTCTTGCTCGGCGCGCGTGGCATCGCGCAGGATGCGCGAGCGATCCCTGTCCCAAATCTGACCCTCCACCACGGGGTTCAGGCCCGTGCCGCCCTGTGTGATGGCATTGCATATCCAGTGCTGGGCGTGCTTGAGGTATTCGCAGTCGTTGGGAAAGTACCTGTCCATGTACCCGGCATACAGCCCTGCCAGCTTGTCGATAATGCCGTTCCACCAGTTGTCGAACATCTCCAGCGAGGCGCCCTCGGCAAGCCGGGGGATTTCCACATCTGGCACAGGCACCTCGGCATCAAACTGCAGATATGCAGGGAGCATACTGGCCCCGCCCTGGGCACGGCGCATCGCCTCCTCGAAGTTGCCGTTCACAATCTGGTCGTAACGCACCGTCATCTGCTCGGCCTTTGCCCAGGCCGCGCCGACGACTTCATGAGGGCTGGGGAATGGGCTTATTTCTTGTGGTCGATAAGGGGGAGTGGTAGCCATTTAAGGTTCCTTTGGTTTTTCGTAAGCTGAGTCGTAAATCCAGGGGCGGACTAAATCCTTGGGGGCATCCTTGCGGCCCATCTTCACCCGTACAACCTCTTTGAGCGCCTTGTCATAGGCTGGATAAAGGCGGTTCACTATGGCGGTGCCACTCATATCGCCTGACACCTGATAGCCTGGCCGCGTACTGACAATGGGCGGCTGCTCACCGCTGTAGCTGTGCAGCACATCGGTGCCAATGTTCAGGAAAAGGTGGGCATCACCAGCATTCACAAGGCCGCCGCCGCGCAGTGCAAATAGATCAACGCCAGTGCCACCATTTGCAGCAGGATCGTTGACTATGGATGGGTAGCCCCCCCCCAGTTTTTTCCAGCTCAAGCCAGCATCCTTAGACCTTGCGAGCCTGATTGGGCCATCCTGCCTGTCGCGTATAGGCACGACCAGTTGCGCCAAGCCCTGCTCCTGCATCTTGACCACGCTGGGCACCCCAATGTTGGCCACATTGAGGCCATCCGGCAGGCCAATGCCCTCTGGCAGTTTTTCCCAAGTGCGGCCATCGTCCTCTGTGCGCCAAAGCTCCACCCGATTGAATCTTGGCAAAGGTGGCGCGTTATTGATCGGCCAGGAGTGCGGGGCGCCTGTTGACGGCACCACCACTTCTTGGCTCACAAACTCGCGCACGCGGCACAAAATCACGCCGCGCAGGCTATCTGGCGCATCGCTTGCGCGGCGTGGCCTCTGACCGCAATAGAGCAAATCGCATGCAGGCATACTGCCAGATGCCTTGTCGCGATACACGTCTTCGCCCTCCATAACCGTGTGGGCCTTCAATATCTCTGGCGTGGTGATGGCACCCGAGTGAATCACCCCATCCACACCCACACGCACGTAGGCCACCCCAAAATCACGCGAACCCCTGACGATGTTCTCGTCCATCATTTCGTACCAAGGGGAGCCGACGGCGTACAGGATGGATTGGCCGTCCGAACACAGCACGCCAGGAGCCTGGGAGGCCAGCCGCGCCGCACGGTAGATAAACTTGCTCTTGTCGTAGCGGGGATCGGTGGTGCTCCAAAGCGTGCCCTCCCCCTCCCGCAGCTTGTTGGCCTGCACACCGACAAACCAATCCTCTCCGTCGTTCTCGACGGTGATGGTGTTGTGCCAAAGGGCCATCTGCCCATCGGTCGTGTCCTTGCCGTCCTGCGTCACCAAAGACTGCCCCGCCAGCACCACAAACACGCCGGGGCGCAAAACCGTAATCGTCCCCGCAACCTCATTGGCCCCTGCCATCCCCTGTGGAAACTGCAGCTCGACACGGTGCTGAAACGCCTCTGCGCTTGCCTGGGAGCGGTAAATCGTGATGTCGATAACGGCCTTGCCGCGATAGGCGCCTGTGGCATCGGCGCTACCATCCCAAATCGTGTTGGGTGTGGCATAAACCTGCCAACCCCCTACCCAGCCGACGAACGCAGTCCGACCGCTCCAAAAAGCTGGGTACAGCGTGGAGCGCACATTCATCGAGTCCTCCCACGTCACACTCCCGCCAGCAATGGGCGGCTGGCCATAATTGCCTTGCGAAATATCCCAAGGCAGTTCAGCGCGCGCGATGATTCTCGTGTCAGCCTGAATGTAGAAGCCCGCCTCAATCTCCGTCTTGAACAAGCTCCTGAAATACAGCGCCCCAGGCTTTTGGGCCTCATACATAGGGCGCGTGGTGCTTGATCGGTTGTGAAGGCGCAGCTGCGGCAAGACGCAAGAGAAGGTCTTGCCGCGCCCGATGTACTCCCCAGTCCACAGTTTCTTTTTCTGAAAAGGTGTGCGCAGCGTCACCCCAGCAAAAGAGTGTTCTGCCGACCCAATCACGGCATACTGAATGTCGCCTTTGGGCAGCGCAAGCGGCACATCTTCCAGATGCACCTCCCTGTGATCGCCACGCTTTTTGGCAAGGAACCCAGGCCCGCTGGCAGAGAGGTACGGTGCGTCCACGCCCTCCAGCTGGCGCAGCTTGGCCTCACCGACCATCTGCGCTGGAAAGTTGTCGCCGCCAAACTTCTTGTAGAGCATGCTCAGATCCTCCGCGCCGACTTGACCACGTTCACATCCATGGCGTCCAGCTCAAAGTCCGCGCCGCCGTTGAGCAGCTCAAAGCTGTAGTGCGTCGCCCGCAGGCCGCGACCAATGTCCACCCGCTGCTGCGCGTTGTACTGGCTGGCGCGCCGGGCCTTGTAGGTATACTGCTGCTGACCAGCCTGCACGCGCACCGACAGCACGCCATCGCTGGCCGCATCCAGATACACCGCGCTGATGTGCTTTAGCTCCTTGGCGCCCAGGTCGAGCAAACCCGTGCCAGCACGCGCCTGGATGGGCTGGGTGCCATCAGTGCTGCCCTCCAGCAGGTAAACACCATCCTCGGCAGCGCCAAAGTAATGCCCGCCAATCTGGGCAAACGAGTCAAACCCATAGCGCAGATAGCGGCTCACCCCACCGGTGCGTGCATTGAACACCCACACGAAGTAGCCTCCGTCATAGTCGGCAGTGCCATCTGCAGGCTGTTGCACTGCATCACCATGGGGAAGCTGCCCACCACCTGGGCCACCACCAAGAGGCGCACCAGCGCCAAAGGCTTGCCCCTGCAGTCCATCGGCGCCGCGCACCACCGCATCGATGTAGGCCAGCAGCGACATATCGCCCGCAATGCTGCCCAGTGCCTGCACTTTGTCCTCTACGGTCGCGTCCAGCACCGCCTGTGCCTCAAACATCGAGACAACGCGCCCGCGCGAGTTGAGCACCAGCACCACCAGCGGCTGCGCTGCCATAGGCGTGCGCACATAAACCGACTCGCCCCAGGCCGCGATGTGGTCGCCCTCAGTGCCATAGGCCACGCCATCAGGACTGGCCAAGGCCGCGTTGGGTTGCCCGGACAGCGCCCGATCAAACCCACCATAAGCCCAGGCGTCATAGACCGGCGCCAGCACGCCACCATGCTGCTGGCCACTGTAGCCAGAGCGCACGATGCAAATGCCCATCATCGGCGCCAGCAGCGCTTGCTGAAAAGCTGCACCACCGCCACCGCCACCGCCACCGCCACCGCCAACACTGCCTGTGCCCTCGGCCTGCATGGGCGCCAGCACGCCCTGCCCCAGCCCTGCCCCCACCCAGGCCACGCCGCCCAAAGGGGCCAGCACACCAGCGCAGCCCTCATACACACCAGCGCGCCCCACCACGGCAGCGAGCACACTGCTTGCATGCCCGATAGGGCCATCGGAAGCCAGCGCCTGCACAGGTGCCAGCACCCCTAGCTGGCCACCACCACAAGCCACATCGGCGCTCAGAATCTCGTCATCCTTGAGATACAACGTAGCATCCAGGCACACCGCGCTGGGCATGATGTAGGGCACAAACTCAGCAGCATCAGGCGTGCTGATTTCCAGGCCCGCAGGCGTCAAGGTCAGCGTAAAGAGCGTGCCATCGTCAAACGCCCCGCCACCGGCCAGCGGCGCGCCATCGCTGACCGGGCGCCACTGCCCCATGGACAGATACACCCCGGCAAGCACATCGCTGGGCGCCGTTCCCGCATCGTTGGACGCCAACCCAACGAAGATGCCCAAGGATTCTTTGCGCGCCTTGAAGGTGTAGCGGGCAGTAATGCCCTCATAGCCTGGTGGGGGCTGCTGTAGCCAGACGATAGAGTGCGCCCCAGCGTTCCAACCAGCAGCAGGGTCTGGCGCCCAATACCCACTCTCTGCGGTGTATTCAGCCCAGTACCCAGGAATCCATTTGGTGAACGTCTGTAATTCGAGAATGTATGGCATGGCCTTAGTAATCCACGATGACACCGGAAGGATCACTGCCGCCCAGGCCGTGGTCAAAATTCAGGTGCCTGTCTTCGGTCTTGGGGCCAGATGCGCTGCCACCGCTCCCGCCCGAGACGTACTTGGGCACGTATTCGGTGTACGTGTACCAATAACCCGGTACGTACTTCCGCCCCATGACTTCTGGCACCCAGACACGCCGGCCGTTTTTCTTCAAGAAACTCATCGATTCACCCCCGCCTGGATGACGTAATTGCAGCCCCGGCCATCAGTCCAGAATGGTTTAGGTTTTGCCTCGCCAGCGCACAGATAAACGAAGAAATTATTAGCACTTTCACCAATACGCCCGATCGCGAAAGTAAGCGCACTTGTCCAGTAGTGAGGTGTTGATGGCGCAGCCGACGTAACGACATCTGCCCCACCAATTAAGCCGCCACGAATAAATTCAGGTCGCAGTTCTACGCCATAACGCCCAGAACCCTCGCACATAATGAGGGGGGTCTCCACCACAGTATATTCGCCATCGGGATGGCTGGGAGGGATCACCTCTCGCAGTACGAGCGGAAAACTGCCATCGATATCGAACTCTATGTACGCGCCCGTCGAGAGTCCTTCATCGTCGATGGTCACGCGGACATACTCTTTTGGGTGTATGCTGAATGAAACTGCTGATTCCAGAGTTTGTTTCTGCGACCAGGTAAAGTGCTCGATAGTCTGTCGGCCCTGGAAGTAACTCAACGTGCTTGCGAGGAAGGCATCGCCAGGCGCTTGCACAGCTTACGCCCCCAGGTATTGCGGCAAGCGCAGCTGGTAAAAGTCAATGGACTGCGGGTTGCCCGTAGCCAGTGTGGTGGTGCCCAGCTTCAAATCACCGGTTACACCCACAGAGCCCTGAACGCGCACAGCCGTGGTGCTTTCCGTGTTGTCGTCATCCATCGGGCACAGGCGGTAATAGGTGGGCGTGCCAGTGGCCTGCACATTGCCCAGCCAAGACTGGTCAATGTCCTTCATGAGGGTGCCCTCGCCAGCAAAGGCAAACTGCATGCCTCCCCCACCATTGACCTGGATGGTGACCAGCAATGTTTCATCGGCCAGCGCCGCGTCGGCTGTCAGCGGCTCAGGACCAGAGAAGATGCGCAGCTCCAGATCTGCAGCGTTGAGCGCAGCAGTAGCGCCCACATCGTTCATCATGGCATCGACCAAGCCAGTGGAAATTTTGATCATCTTGGGACACTCCTATAAAAAATCAGCTGTAAAACTCTTGAGCGATGTAGATGCGCAGCACGCCGCCTACGCCTGGGCGCTTGGGGCTGGAAAAGCGCACCACACTGGCGCACAGGCCCGACGTACTGCCCTTGCCTGAGCCATTGGTCACAAAGCCGCCGCGCACCTCCACGTCCTGCGTGAAAGTCAGCTCAATGGGGCTGGCCATGTTGTCCACACGGCCATTGGCTACCGGGCCGAACACAACAGCTGGGCGGCTAGCACCGTCGTAGCCTGTGAACTCTTGGGCCATGCTGGGGAAAGTGGCCATCTCTTCTTGGCCTGTAGGCGTGTAGCTGCCTTGGTACAGACCGGCATACCACTGCCCAAACTGCGGGCCTTGCTTAAAGGCGGCACTGACGATGTAGTTCAGCACCTCCACCGGCATAACGTTGTGGACGCGCTCGCGCTCCAGCAAATTGCCGTCCTTGTCCAGCGTCTCCACCGTATAGACGAAGCCGCACTTACCTTTAGATTCCATCGCTCAAAACTCCTTGCTTGATTACTTGCGCATCCATAAAGCTGCGCGCCTGGGCCAAACTCGCGCCAGGGCGCGCTTGCGTGGCGGCCACGATCTGCTCCATCCCGTCTTGCTCGCGCACCAGCAGCGCCGCGCTGTGTGGCTTGGGCAGGGCCAGCACCCCGTCATTCATGTTCTTGGCTTGCCCGTCCTCGGTGGCATGCACCAGCCCGCGCTCGCCCATCCAGTAAATGCCCCCGCCCTCACCGCGCTGCACGGCTGCGCCGCGTGGCGCCCCATAGGGCAGCACCTCTGTCATGGGCGCGCCCTGCTCGTTGGGCAGGAAGTACGTCTTGTCGGCCACGATAAAAAGGCCATCGCGCACTGGCTCCAGCAGCGTCACCTCAGCGGGAAACTGCATGAAGTCCTCTGCTGGGTCGTAGATGCCGTAGGCGTAGGGCTGGCTGGTGAACACCACCGCGCCGCGCGCTACCAGCAAGCGGCCCTGGTGCTGGCGCACGATCTGGCCAGCAGGCATCGGCGCCATGTGCAGGGTGAAGCAGCGACTACCCTCCATGGGCGGCACATACAGCGTGGTTTGCGTGGTGCCCATGGGCAGCTGCTCTGCCAAAAACAGCACATCGCCATCGACAGGCGACACGTACACATTCACCGCTGCTGCCAAAGGCTGCAGGCTGGTGGGCAGGCCAATGCGCAGCAAGCCCTTGTCTGGCACCGAAACTTGGGCCACCACGCTGGCGCAAGACTGGGTGCCGTCTTGCTGCACAAACGTGCATGCCACTTGGTACAGACCGCCGGGCAAAGAGCCGCCGGTATCGGCCTGCACATCGGGGGCGTTGGGCACATCCATCGTCGCGCGCAGCGCTTGGCCAGCGCGGTACACCCACAGGCCGTAGCCATCGCTCAGGTACGTGCCCATGGGGGTATCGGTGTAGGAAATCGGCGCGCCCGGGCGCAAATCGGCCATCAGCGCCTGCTTGGACAGCTGGCCATCCTCATAGGTCAGGCGGCACAGCTGGTTGTAGTCGGCCACCAGGGCAGAGCCATCGGCCAGCGCGAACAAGCCGCGCATCTGTGTGCCGCCCGCGCGCTTGACCCAGCCCTGACGACGGCGCAGCGTGCCCGCATCGGTCACATCCACGTTGTCAGCAGAGCGCAGCCAGTGCCCAGGCGCATCGCCCCCGCGCACCATCTTGGTGGCAGGGGCTTGGTTGTTCAGGCCCAGGAACGGGCCAATGCGTTTGGAGGACATGGCCCAAGCATCTACTTGGGCGCAGAAACAACAAAACCCTAGCCGGGGGCTAGAGCCGTAGAGTTGGAATACATAATGGCCCACATGACCAAGTGCATCGCCTATCTACTTGCAGCCATACCGTTTACCGCCATCGCGCAGTGGCAGGCAGATCAGGATTTCGGGCGTGGTGACGCTTTGAGCATAGTCCTGTTCTTTTATGCGTTTCTTGTGTACGTCATTGTTCGAGATGGGTTTAAGGTCAGTCGCACCAAAGGCTGGACCAGCCTAGCCGCGTGCATCTTCGTCGGCTGGCTGATCGTCACATTTAAGTGGGCTTTTGTGCTTGCCTGTCTCGTGTTTTTGGTCAGCTTCTTGCAGTTCTGCTGGGAAAAGCTCAAGTAGTCTGGCGACCCATCACACGCTTGGCAATCTCATGACGCCTCTGTTCAAGCTGCGTCAGGCGTGCGCGCTTTTCCTCGCCGCTCATTACCGGGTCTTCCTGAATCCGTTTGGCCTGGGCGTTCAACTGGCTCAGCAACTTGGTTGCCGCAGCCACAGAGCTGCGCGAGCGAATCTTGTCACCCTCAGACTCCATGATCTCCGCTGCCTTGTCTCGCTCCCCAGACTTCAGGGCATCCTGGTATGAGGCATAGGCTTGCTCGATAGCCCGTGACTGCTCGTACAAAGCCGTCACGTAGCGGCTGCCACCAGCAGGCAGGCTTTCCGCAAAATTGCCCACCAAGGGCATGTCCTTCAGGCGCATATCTGGCGCCTCACCGCGATCCACCACTGTACTCCGCAGCAGCATATCGCTGGTCATGGTTGCAGCCGTTGCCATCCATGAGAAGTAGCCGCGCAGCAGATGGTCAATCTGCTTGGGGCTCAGGCCCACGTACTCACCCTTGATCAACTGCGCAGGGTCAGGCAATCCCATCTGGCCCAACAGGCGCGCCACTTCCGAGGTTTTCTCGTTGTAGCGGTCCTGTGGCCGCAGGCGCTGGTCGGCCATGCTTTCGATGGCGCGGCCCGTAAAGCTGTCCTTGTTGGCGTAGATGTCCAGCAGGGGCTTTACTGCCTGGGGCACCGGGTCGAAAGCAAACGTCTGACTGACCATGTGGCTGATGCGCTCCATGAACCGCTTGCTGTCCATTTCGTCATCGAACATAGCCTCTGCCGTGCGCTCTGCCAGGGTGCCGATGGCGCCCACCTCAAACGGCTTGGGAATGCGGTAGGCCGTCTGCCCAATCTTGAACCACCAGTAGCTGTCACGGTCCCAGTCTTCGCGGCGCTTCCAGTCTTCATCATCGGCATAGGCTGCCAGCAGCCCCAGCGAAGCCATGCTCACGGCCATGGCCACGGTGGCAAACCGGCGCGGATCTTCCTTGGCGGCACGCCCCAGCTTGTACAGGCCCTGCATACGGGCATTCAGGAACGGCACCGATTGCGTCAGGAAGCGCACCACCGGGGCGCTACCGCTCATGGAGAAGTCCATTAGGTCGCGTGCCATGAACGATGCCTCAGCATGGCTGTGCCCCTTCTGGATCAAACGCTCATACAGTGCAGCACGGTTGATGTTTTCAGTGCGGTCGCCAAAATCGTCATAGGCCTCATACAGCGCTTTAAGCTGGCCCCAGAGCTTTTTCCATGCTGTCTGGTCCAGCACCACGCCCGAGAGCTTGGCCACCTGCCTGCGGGCACGGTCGGTCTGCTCCTGCGTGCCAAACCGGATCACACCACCAGAGGCCAGCATCGAGGCATAGACCTGCGAATCGCGTGCGGTCAGCTTCCAGCCTTTGGCGACATTGGCCGCAGGGTTGTAGCTCAGGTCGGCCATGGCCATGGACGACACCACATCGCGGATCAGGTTGCGCACCTTGAACGTGGGGTTCACCGTCACGCCCAGGGTGAGCCACTTTTTGGCCGCAGCCAGAGGCTTCATCAGCGGACTGGCCTGGTAGTTCAATGCGCTGATGGCTTCCAGTAGGTATGGGTCTTCCACCATCCAGTACTCCGTCACGCCATCACGCATCACCTTGGCTGCACCCTTTGTATCGCTAGGCACCTTGTAGGCGATGGCCATCTTCTCGGCAGCATCCATCGTCGCCAGCGCAGCACGGTTGCGCGCAGAGGCGGCATACAGGTTGCCCCAGTTCAGCAGCATGTTCTGTAGCAAATCGGCGTTCAGTTGCTGGGTGCCGCCCTTGAGCTTCTTCCAAGCCTTCTGGTTGGTCAGCCCTTTGGAGAAGGTCGGTCCTTGCAACCCGCCTTCATCCTCCATCAGGCGATAGAAAGGCACATAGGGCTGGTCTTTCATCAGCTCGTAGGCAGCCTGGTCAATCAAGCCAGACTCCTTGGCCATACGCAGCACGCTTTCGTTGAAGCTGTTGAGCTGTATCAGCGCCTTGGCATAAGCCTGCTTACGGCTGGAGCCGTCCGGCATCTGGCCGTCGTTGAGCGTCTTCAGGCTGGAAATGTCCTGGTCAGAGAACAGATTCTCCTTGCCTTCGGCCTTCAGGCGCTCGGCGCGCTGTGCAGCTACCCACATCAGAAAGCGGTCTTGCTCCCCTTTGAGATCGGCCAGCACCTTGGCAAAGCCGCCTTCCTTCACGTCCACATCCGGCACGCCATCGCGCAAGAAGGGACGGCCATACAACAGCGCTGCCTCCAGCGTGCCGTCGCTACCCTTAGACATACGCGCCAGCATGTAGGCATGCTGATCCAGCTCTGCGATAGGGGCGAACTGATCCACCAGCGCCTGTTTCATGCGCGTGCCCAAGTTGGCCTTGATGCTCTCCCAGCGCTCACGCAGAGTGGGCACCTTCTCTAGGCCGGCCACTTTCTTCCAGGCAGCCTCCTGGTCAGGCGTCAGGGCGCCCATGCTGGAGCGGATTGCGTCTGCGGACTGGGAGCGGCTGAAGCGAATGTCCGGGTTTTCTGGGTCGAAGTTGCCATTGTTGCCGGTGGCGGATTTAAGCTGATTGGACTCAAACGCAACCCATGCAACCTCACCATCACCTTCATTAATCTTGATTCCATCGAATCCAGCGTTCTTGGCGGCAATGGAAAAGCGATCCTCTCGGATCAGTCGCCAGATGGGGCCATCGCCATACAACTTCACCGACTCGGCTGGAGCACCTTCCCAAGGCCGCACCTCATCTAGATTGACCCCAAGTCGCCTCAACTCTACGCGAGCTTCTTCGGCAGACATACTGCGCTCACCAAGATGCGTTAGGTCAAGAGGCTTCTTGATGCTGACATACACAGGGTACACGGCAGAACCATCAGACGACCCCGAAAACCTAGATGCGTAGTCAGCATTGGGGGTTGTGTATATGAACCCGCCAGCACTACGCATAAACACACTGAAGCCACCAAATCTTGAGCCGTGATACACCACCAGCGGCTTGCCATCGGCATCCACCACTTTGCTGTCCCCAAACCAGCGCTTGAAGGCTGCGGTATCGGTTTGGTCGATGGTGTCAGCGCCAGCCTTGGCCCGCTCACCAGCAAAGCTAAAGCGAGTATCGCCATTCACTGCGCCACGCACCCCTCCACGCTCCACCCAGCCACGCGCAGGCAGCAAATAGCCCTGCACAATGTCCGCATCCGTCAGTTCCAGCGCTTTGAATCCGGGCACATGGGCGCGCAGGAAATTGCGAATGGCCGCAATGGCCCGCTGCACAAACCCCAGGTCGGGCCGTGACTGCGCCAGTTCGGCCAACACCTCCTCGGCCGCATGGCCAGCATGCACCGGGTTGCCCATGTCCAGGCCGTACTCTTGGGCCTTGGCCTGCACATCCTTGCGGCGCAGCTTGATCACCTGGTCCAGCACGCGGTCCAGATCCTTGCCAAAGTGGCCACGCAGCCCGTGGTGGCCCAGCACCTCGTGGTACAGCACGCGGGCAGCATCTGCCGACGTGGGCAATGCGCTGGCCACCAAGTACACCTGCCCCCGGTACCAAAAGCCCTCTGGCTCACCCATAGCGCCCTGAGAGCGCTGCGCCGCATCGGCCTTGCGCACTGCCTCAGGCACGCGCTCATCCTGCATACTGTCCACAACGGTGACGTTGGGAGCCTTGGCCCAGCCCTTGGTCAGTGCGTCCACCGTGCGCTGCACCATGGCGCGGCGCATCTTGACGGCGGTTGGGTTGGTTACGGGCTTGGCGCTCTTGCTGTAGAGGATGTCGGGGTTGGCATCAGTGTCGCGTGCAGATACACTGGACGCGTCAGCAGGAACAGGGTACCTGCTCCAAAGCGATTCATTTTCAGAATTCTCTCCCTGAGCGATGGGGGCATCCTGACCGGACATAGCATCAGGACTGCCAGCATACAGGGGCTGCCGTCCGGTGGCAGCCGAGCGGGGTTCGCTCCCGCTCCAGAGAATTTTTGCTCCTTTGCCTTCTTGGCTGAACCCAGCAGGGTTGCTAATTGCGTGCTGCTCACCCATAATCGGCGCTACCCCCTCCTCGGTGCTGCGGGTAAGCGAAGCAGCATCGTGTGTAGGTACAGCAGTGGCTCTCCCCGCAGCTGTACCACTGGGGGTTTTTTCGTACCCGGTGACAACCCAGGCATTGGAGCCTTTGTGCCTCGACAGCCAAACAATCGTCTCTTGGTGAATCAGTCCGACGCGCGTGGACTGCGCTACTTCTTTGCGATCAAATTCAGAACCTCGCGCGATCGTATCCACAATGCTGTTCAGAAATTCAACGGCTTCTGAACGCGAATATCCATCTTTACGCTGCCTTGCCTCCAACACGTGGGCAAGACCCATCGCTCCTTTGGTTCGACCGCTTGGCTTTACAGTACCCTCGGCGCCCCACACAAAATCTACCCACCCTAGTCCGTTGCGGAACATGGCCCGGTGCGCCGTTGTTTTCTCGTTGAGTGCCTTCGCCAGCGATTCACGCCCACGCGCAATGTTTGCCTCGGTGGACTTCATGGCACTGCGGCTAAACATCACCTCCTGAGCCTTCTCACTCAAACCAAACATCTTCTGGCGGCTGCTCAGCACCCCGGCATCCTTAAGCGCACGCGCCACATCGGCGCGCGTGCTGCCCTTGGGCACGGTGACCGGCTCGCCGCTGTCATAGTTCACCGCCTCGTACTCGCCAATGTGCACCACGCCATCGCGCACCGTCACAGGGTCAGCGCTGCCTGGCGCTACGCCAACACGCAGGCCGGTTTCTTCTGGCGCAGCCTGGGCACGCTCTGCCTGGCGCTGGGCCTGCTTGGCTTGCTGGCGCGCCTTGGCCCCTGCCTGCTGGGCTTGGCGTGCAGTGATCTGTGCGGGTACACTAGCAGCCGTGCCGCCGTCAAGGCGAGTTGTGTCACCCTTGGCATCATTGCTGGCAGTGTTCATCGTCGTGCCAGCGGCGGCAGCTACTTGTCCTGCTGGCTGGCCTGCCTGCGCCGGTTGCGCGCTGTTTTTTTGGGCTTGCCCAACCTGCTGCGCCATGCGCGCCGCCTCGGCTTGCTTTTGGCGGAACGCCTCGATGCGCTCGCGCAGGTTGCTGGGCGCAGGCAAGGCCGGTGGTGTCTGCTGCTGGGTGCCAGCACGGCCAGGCCCTGGCTGCGCAGCAGCGCCCTGCCCCTGCTCCAGGCGTTGTCCATCGCCGCCATAGCTCAAGCGGCGCGTCATGCCCAGCGCTGGATTGGGGTGCACCTCGCTGGCCTCAACATCAATGGGCGCGTTCTCCAAGCCTGGCACATTGCGCACAGCCACATCGCGGCCCGTCGATGCCTGAAACTGCACATCCTGCGGTTGCTGCTTGGCTACAGGCTGGCGGCCACCTTGCGGGGCCAGTGGCCCTCCTGAGCTTTGCGGCTGCTGGGGCGCAGCATCTTCCTGCAGAGGCGTTACCGGCGTGCGGTTGCTCAGCCCCAACTCAGCACGGCGGCGTGCCTCTGCATCCATCTGCGCCAGCTCTTGGTTCCAGCGCACCTCGCGCTCCACCGCCTCCGGGCGCAGCTCTGGACGGGCATTGCCCTGGGCATCGGCCACCATGCGCCCCGTGGGGCTGTTGTCGTAGGGCAAGGCCGCAGCCACGGGGTCTTGGGCCACTTGCTGGCGTGCGTCTTCAGGCAGCACCGCTGTGGCCTGCACATCAAACCCTTTGCCCGATGGGTGCGGCACGATAGTGGCCGGGATGCCCTGCTCTTGCGCTGCATCGCGCAAACGGCTGGCCTGCTCCATAGCCAGGGGCTGGCCGGGCGTCTGGTAGCTCTCCAGCGCAATGCGGTTGATCGCATCCTGATAGGCGCTTTGGCTGGGCTGCTCATCGGTGGTGAAGTCGATGCCATCTTGGTAGCGCTCGCCCTCCAGCTCCAGCGGGCGGCCAGGCGCCTCGCCCGTGGCCGGGTCATAGCCGCGCACGATGGGGCCGATGGCCGCACGCTCTTCCGGGGTGATGGTGTCGGTTTTCTCGGGCACTGGATATGCATCCAGTATCTGTTGCAGCTCATGCGCCCGAAAGCGTTTGACGCCTGCAGGCACACGCTCGTCAGCGATTTCGCGCAGCAGCTGTTCGGCCTGGGCGCGGGCTTGCTCTGGCAGTGCCGCCAAGCGCTCTTCCAGGGTGGGGCCTTGGGGTTGTGCCTGTTCCTCTGGTGCTAGGCTTAGGCCGTCCTCGGGCTGTGCGGGTTGCTCAGGCTGCACTGGCACAGCAGCTCGCCCTCCGTCCACAGCAACAGCGGCCACCTTGGAGATGGGGCCACTGTCAGGGTTCAGGCCCAAATCCTCGCTGGGCTTGCGGGCGGGCTGGTTTTGCCTGGTCAGCAGCGAAGTCCCGCCACCGGTCATGCCGCCCAGCACCGCGCCCATCGTGGCCGCCCCTGCTACGCCCTTTGTCGGGTCAAGATCAGGGTTGAAAGGCACCGCTGCACGCTGGCCTTCGTACTGGGTCACACCTTCTTCCAGCGCCTCTTGTGCGCCCTCCACAGCCCCAGTCTTCAGAGCGCGCGCGGCCAAGCCGCCGGTAAAGCCCTTGGCACCGGCCACCAGGCGCTCGGCCCCTACCAAGCCGCCAGCAGCGCCAATGGCTGCGGGAATCACACTGGCACCACGGGCAGCCGCCAACGCTTGCTCATCCGTGGCACCACCTTGGCGCGACAGCTCATAGGCCGTGCCAGCTGCATCGCCACCGGCAGATGCCATGCCAAATCCAGCACCAGCGGCCAAGCCTGTGCGCGTTGCCGCCTTGCCCACCATACCCAGAGCACCTGCTGCTGCACGTGCACCACCCACCGCCAGACCTGGCCCAGCAAACGAGCCCGCCGCCTGGGCTGCAGCCAGTAGCGGGTTACGCGCCACGTAACCCAACGTGGCAGACACCTCATCGCCAAAGCCTTGGGCTTGCTCCATCTCCTGGGCGTAGCGTGCCTTCTCGGCTTTGACGACATCGGACTGCTTAGCGTTGCCAGCCTCAATGATGTTCTTGTCGATGTAGTCCGACAGCGCATTGCCAGGGCGAACGAAGTTGGCCACTGCCGAGGCGGTGCCTGCAGCAGCGTTGGCGGCCTCGATTACGTTGTCGTTGATGGCGCTCACAAGGGAGCGCTTGGGATTTGAGGCTGCTACCCCAGGTGTTTGGAAGCTCAACCACGGCTCTGAGGCATGCGGAGTATCTTCTTGAAGGGAGAACTGTTCCCAAGGCTTGGAAGTTGGTGTGCTCATGCCCCCACTCTGCCGAGCAGCACCTCAATGGGCGAACCCTAGCCGGGGACTAACGCTCGCAGCCTTGCCTCTGCAGCGCCAAACCCTATGCTGGGGAACAGCATGCAGCAGGCATGGCCAGCCCCAATACTGGCCTTCAACAGCCTTTGTTCCTTCAATCTTCCATATCCAGCGCAGCATCCCCATGGCCGGGGATCGCCGTCTCGGCATACATGTCCC
>CAMZGS010000004.1 GCA_947306475.1 uncultured Comamonas sp. | reverse complement strand
CACCCGGCACGCATGTGCAAGCACATGCGTTGGGGATTTATGCAGAGGTTCCTTAGGGGGGCAAGCCAACATCCGAGAAACCATCGGGCAAATCGACATTTCCGGGCATGTCTCACCTGAAAAAACAGACGATTTCAAGCGGGCCTACGAAGATTTCTCAGGAAAGAAATCTGAGGCTTGGTCGATTTCCATCCGTGATGGCGAATTTTCCGAGATCTCCACAGATGCCATTGCGAATGAGGATGTCACCCTTGTAATCAAGAAGCCAGTAGGAGGCAGGATTTTCTTTGCATCATTAGCAGGGTTTTCAGCAGCCTTGGAAGACAAGGCACTGACATTGGCTAGTGAGCTATTGGTGCTAAATGCTTTTGATGGGTTCAAAACCAAAGGATTTTCTGTCCTGCCTTGGGATGGTGAGCCTTTGCCTGGCTTGCCGTGCTTGGAGCCTGATTCAGATGCAATCGACCCTAGAAAAGGTGTAGTGCGAGACTTGACTGGCAGCACTGTTCCGGCAGACCCCTATCGTTGGATGCTAGTAGGTCATGACGGCAGTGGTGAGCCGTGGAATATATGGAGGACTCTGGCAACTAGAAATCTGGCAACACTACTAGTTTCAGATGTCTGGAAAGAAGATACAACTAAAGTATCTATCAATGGCGCCAGAAAGCGCACTTTCTCGCTCGGAGAAAAGTGCCAGGATAGCAACGCTTATACGAAAATATGCCAAGCTGCCGATTGGATACTCGTAAAGCAGGATACGGAAGCCCGGCACGAAGTTCTTGTGCGACGTCTTTCTGCGATTGTCAGAGACTCTGACTCCAATGGAGTCCCGGAGTGGCTGACCGTATTGCCTGAATCTCTGCAAGAAGCCCTTGATGGGGCTCGGCTTGATCATCGTGCCTATGTGAGATCAAAGTCAGCAGAAACGGTAAAAGCTATGGCCGACCTCAGGAAGGCGGTTGGAGAAGATGTTTCGCGTATCGTAGAGCGCATTCATAAACTTTCTGCAGGTTTTGTGATTGGCCTGGCTGCATTAGCAACGGGGCTAGGTGTCCGCCTTACATTGCTGACCTCTCAGAAAAACACCTGGGCAGTTGCTGGGATAATTTTCTGCTGCGTCGTTTTGGCGATTACATGGGCGAGCATTGTTCTTCAGCACCATGTCAGCTCTAAATCATTGGTAAATGAGCTGCGCAACATGAGGCGTTGGCATAAAAACATTCACATAGCACTAACTCGCTCGGACTATCGAGAGCTGGCATTACATCCGGTGCTTGATGCCATTCGGCTATATAAGAAAACAGCGAAGTCCACCATTAAGGGAATGATTGCTGCTTCATTCATTTTTATTGCCCTTTTTATTATTACCCCTTTTTTCTACTCAGCAGAACCTGTTAGTGCCAATGATAAAAACAGGGAGTCGCAATCATTATCTAGTTCTGATATTGAAGAGTCAGCTTTCAAAGTTAGCCCAGCCCAGAGAGTAGACATAAATTTGGAAGTGGCACCTCCTACAGGGCAAGAATCAAATTCAGAAGACGACAAAGCCGTACAAGATACGCGCATTCTTGATGATAATCAGGGCAATTCTTCCAACGAGGTATTTGAGGCCGGAGAAAGGGGCCGAAGCCCCGAGAATTAGATTAGCCCTCGCTCGGCGAACGACACCGTGCCTACACCCGCCACGATCATATGATCCAACGTGCGTACCTCTAGCAGCCCCAGCGCTTCCTTGAGTCGCTGCGTCAGCGCCTTGTCGGCCTGCGACGGCTCAGGATTCCCGCTCGGATGGTTGTGTGAGAGGATGACCGCCGCCGCATTGAGCCGCAGAGCTTCCTTGACCACTTCACGCGGATACACCGATGCACTGTCGATGGTGCCGTGGAACATCTCCCGGTACTCGATCAGCCGGTGGCGCGTATCCAAGAACAGCACCGCAAAGACTTCATGCTCGAAGCCTGCCAGCTTGTTGCGCAGGTACTCCTTGACCTGCGCCGGGGAAGTGAACTCAGCACCACGTTGCATCTTCAGCTCGATGGCCTGACGTGCCGCCTCAAGAATTTGATCCACAGATGCCGGCAGGTAGCGCCCTTGGGCGTCACGCACCAGCAAAGCTTCATCGAACGAGGAAAAGGACAGTTGCGACATGATCGTGCTCCGGTTGCTCGGGCGGAATTGCCCGGAACCGTGGCCAGCACGGCGCAGCGCAAGCAGTCAGAGATCGAAGACGGCCACTAGGCCGCAAGCGTGCGAGCACGCGCAGTCATTGACGGCGAGAACGCCGTGATACGGTGAAGGGAACAGCAAGACCGCCTACACCCCACTCAGCCACACACCCGCCGTTGGCAAGTGCGCAGCACGCGCAGGCCCGGATCAACGATCCAGGCCGGAGGCGTCAGGGATCAGCGCCGAATGGCTGTGATTCGGCACGAAGCACGGGGCGCAGCCCGCGAGCCCGACGGCGGTACGCCGGGACGCACAACTATGGCTTGCCGTCCTTGAAGGACAGCGCTCCGCGAGATTCGAGCAGCCGCCGCGTGTTCTCCAGTTCTTTTTGCAACAACTCGGCATCTGGCAGCACAGTGCGGTAGTTCGCCGCCATCACCTTGGTTGGCAAGCCATCCAGCGCATACCGCGCCAAAGCATGGCCCTTGTCGGCACACAGAATCAGGCCCACCGGCGGGTTCTCGTCCGGGTAGGCCCAATGCTCCTTGGCATAGTTGCAGTACATATGCATCTGCCCCACATCGGCATGGGTCAGGCTGCCCAACTTCAGGTCGATGATGACCAGGCAGCGCAGCTTGCGATGGAAGAACAGCAGATCCACCCGGTACCAGGTCTGGTCGATGCGCAACCGGCGCTGCCGCCCAACGAAGGTGAAGCCTTCGCCCAGCTCCAGCAGAAAGTCTTCCAACCGCTGGATCAAGGCCGCTTCCAGGTCGGATTCCGAGTACTCGTCCTTGAGGTCAAGGAACTCCAGCACATACGGGTCTTTGATGGCGTCATTGGGCGTGACGATATCCTCGGGCTTGGCCGCCGCACCCTTGACCAACATCACGGCCTTGTCTTTGGACAAGGCCGTGCGTTCATAGAACTGGCTGCCTATCTGCCGGTCGAGCTGGCGCACGCTCCAGCCACCGCGCAGTGCTTCGGTCTCGTAGAACCGGCGGGCATGGTCATCCTTGACCGACAGCAGCCGGACATAGGCCGACCACGGCAGGGTAAAGACCTGAGCCAGTTCGGACAGACTCAATTTCCCAGACACTGTCTGGGATTTCTCAGGGGGCGACTCGTTTCCCAATTTCCCAGACAGTGTCTGGGAAATCTCTGGTTGGGGGTACGCGAGGTAGAAACGCCGCATGCTCTCCAGGTTGTTGACGCCGAACCCGCGCCCGAATCGGGCCGTCAGGTCGGCGGACAAGCGTTCCATCAATTGCTCGCCGTAACCAGCCCGCCGCCTGCCTTTCTGCTCGGCCTCGACGATCCGGCGGCCGATTTCCCAATAGCTGGCGGTCATCATTGCATTGACACTGCGCGCCGCCGCCTGGCGCGCCGCATCCAGCAGCTCGACGATGCCGCCGTGGATGCCGGCGTAGCCGGCAGGTAAGGCGGCGGGCTTCCGCGTTGCCACAGGCGTCTTCCTTGTCATGCTGTCGCCTCCATAGAACGGGATGCCCCGGTAATCGCCAGCCGCCGATTCGCCACCAGTTCGGCCGCGTCCCGCACCGGCTTGTCCTCGGTATGAACATAGTGCATGAACATCGCCACGGTCTTGTGACCTGTGAGCTTCATGCCCACCTTGGTCGGAACACCCGAGTTGGCAATGTCGGTCGTCGCCCGGTGGCGGATGCCGTGTGTACCGACATGCGGCACGCCTGCCGCCTTGAGCACGCGCGTCCAGCCGCCGTAGTGCTCGCCGTGGGTCAGGTGCCGGGTCGGGTCGTTCGGCGACGGTAGGACATAGGGGCAGCCTTCCCGGCGCGGTGCCGTCGAAAGCAGCCGATAGGCTTCCTCGCTCATGGGCTTGGAGATGCCACCCGTCTTGCTGTCGGGCCAGACGACGCGGCGCTTTTCCAGATCAACCCATGCCCATTCGAGCGGGCAGATTTCCGAGCGCCGTGCGGCGAACTCGAATTGCAGGCGAATCGCCAGCGGAATGACGTAGTTCTCCAGCCCCTCGGCCTCCAGCTTCTCCAACTGGCGGAAGATCCGCACCAACTCATCGTCCACGATGAGCCGGGTTTCCTTGCCGGGCGGGTACATCGGGACGTGTCGGCACGGATTCGTGCCGTCTGGGCGCAGCCCCCACACTTCGGCCAGGTTGAACATCTTGCGCAAGACGCCGAAGGTGCGGTTGGCTTCGGCCTGCTTGTAGGCCAGCTTCTTCATCAGCGCGGCCACGTCCGGGCGCTTCACGTCCTGCACCTTCATCCGCCCCATGATCGGGATGATGCAACGGTCAATCACGCCCTGATAGCCGCGCTGCGTGCTGGGCTTGTTGCGCTGCTTGGAGTAGTCCTCCATGAAGGTGTGGCAATACTCCTTCATGGTCGGCGCCTTGCGCGCGGCATTCTTGGCCGCGCTGGGGTCGCCGCCCCGGCGAACCTCGGCCAGCCACTCCTGCGCCATCGTGCGCGCCTGATCGACCGTCAGTTCCCCGTACTGGCCCAAGGCGGGCTTGCGGCGCTCGCCGGCGTTCGTGCGGTACTGAAGCATGAAGACCTTGCGCCCTGCCGGGGTGATCTTGCACAGGAAGCCGGGCACCACGGTGTCCCGCAGTTCGATGGCCTTGTCTTGAGGTTGCGTCGCATCGACTGCGGACTTGGTGAGCTTGATTTTCGCCATGATGACTCCTCGGAAAGCCCGGTTTCCAAGAGCCACATGGGAGCCACGCGACCGGAAGCCGGGTCAAGTTTCGGAAAGCACCGGCATATGATGGACGCGCCTAAGTGATTGATAAACTTGCTGTAGCGGGCTTAGGCGTAGTCCAGCGAAATGCCGGGCTGAAGTCATCGTGAAACAAAAAAACCGCCTGCTCAGGCCACGATCCGGCCGATGATGGTCCGGACGGTGTGGTGGAGCAGGCGGTTGGAGCCTGAGGCTGGCCCGGAGCTTAGCGCGGCACCTGGAACACGGTGGGCTCCAGTACCTCGATGCCATCGGCCCCCTGCGCCTGGATCACGAATTGCATCGTATGGGCCCCCGGCGTGGCGCTGCCGTAGGGGATGCGCGTGCGCACCGTGACCCAGCGCGATTCGGTGGGCGCCAGCTCCAGCTCGCTGTCTTCCTCCACCACGCTCAGGCCCTCCAGGCCGCTGGCGCTGATGCGGTAGCGCTGGGGTTGTTCGGTGGCGTTCATGATCTGCAGGCGGTACAGGTTTTCCAGCTGGCCGCCGGGCGCCAGGCGCGCCAGGGTCGCGCGGTCGCGCACGACGTTGACCTTGAGCGGCACGCGCAGGGTCATGCTGGCGGCCAGGGCGATGCAGAAGAGCGCCATGATGGCGGTGTACACCAGCACCCGGGGGCGCAGCACGCGGCGCAGCATCTGCGCCTTGCTCCAGCGCTGCTGCATGCCGTTCTGGGTGGCAAAGCGGATCAGGCCGCGCGGGCTGCCCACCTTGTCCATCACGCTGTCACAGGCATCCACGCACAGACCACAGCCAATGCACTCGTACTGCAAGCCGTTGCGAATATCGATGCCGACGGGGCAGACCTGCACGCACAGGGTGCAGTCGATGCAGTCGCCCTGGAGTTGGGCGGCAGCGTCGGCGGCTTGCTTCTTGCTGCGTGCACCACGCGGCTCGCCGCGCAGCTGGTCGTAGGTGACGATGAGCGTGTCCTTGTCCAGCATGGCGCTCTGGAAGCGCGCATAGGGACACATGTGCTTGCAGATCTGCTCGCGCAGGAAGCCCGCGTTGCCGTAGGTGGCCAGGCTGTAGAACAGCAGCCAGAAGATCTGCCATGCGCCCTGCAGGGCCATCACTTCCACGGCCAGGGTGCGGATTGGCACAAAGTAGCCGACGAAGGTGAAGCCCGTCCACAGCGAGACGGCCAGCCAGCTGGCGTGCTTGGCGCCGCGTTTGAGGATTTTTTCCAGCGTCCAGCCGCTGTGGTCCAGCCGCAGGCGGGCGCTGCGGTCGCCTTCGGTGACCTTTTCCAGCCACATGAAGATTTCGGTATAGACGGTCTGCGGACAGCTGAAGCCGCACCACAGCCGCCCGGCCACGGTGGTGAATAGAAACAGCGCCAGCGCGCAGATGATGAGCAGCACCGCCAGGAAGATGAAGTCCTGCGGGTACAGCACCAGGCCAAACAGGTAGAAGCGCATGGCCTCCAGGTCGAACAGCACCATCTGGCGCCCGCCCCACTGCAGCCAGGGCAGGCCGTAGAAGACCAGCTGGGTGATCCACACCATGGCCCAGCGCCAGTTGGCAAACAGGCCGCTGATGCTGCGGGGGTGGATTTTCTTGCGCGCTTCGTAGAAAGACGTGGTGTTGTCTGCGGCAATGGGGATGATTTTTTTGGGTTTCCTTGGGGAACCTGGGGGAGGGGATTTTTCCTGGGACATGCTGAGCCTTTGCAGCGGCGCCGGGCTGCAACACTGCTCGCCCCGAGCGCCGAGGCTGGACTATGCCTGCACTCCAGACCCGAAAACAGCAGCAGATGCCAAATATTGGTGCGTAGCAGATGCGCCCACTGGGCGGCCGTACGGTGGCACGGGCTTTGGCCCTTCAGGCAAAACAGGTACTGCGCATCGGCTTTGGTGCCCTCGAGCACCGGTGCACCCATGACCGATGCCGCCGCTAGAAGGCCCGCTGGGCGCCATGTGTGAGCTGCTGCAGATGCTGAGGATTCTGGATCTTCCATGCACGCCCTCGGCCAACCACATGGCCGTGGGCCTGCCAGTCGGAGAACAGACGGCTGAGCGTTTCTGCCCGCACCCCCAGGCGTGATGCCAGCTGCCGCTGGCTGAGGGGCAGTTCCACGCAGGGGCCTTGCTGCTCGCTCAGGCGCAGCAGGTACAGCGCCAGCCTTTGCTGGGCCGAGCTGGCGGTCAGCCATTCCACTTCGTTGACGTGCTGGTACACCGCCGCCCCCATCAGGTGCAGCATCCGCATGCACAGGTGCGGATTGCGCAGGCACACGTCCTGAAGCGGCTGTCTGGCCAGGCGCAGCAGGACGGCATCTCCCTGGCCGCGCGCATTCATGGGGTAGCGCCCGTGGGCCATGAACATGGCAGCGAGTGCCACCAGGTGACGGTTCCCAAAGACACTGAACACACGCTCCTCGCCATCGGCGCCGTAGCGAAAAACCTCCACCTTCCCACTCAGCACCAAGAAGTAGTGCTGAGCCACGGCTCCCTCGCGAAACAGTTCCTGTCCGTCCTCCAGGGGCATGCACTGCGCGTCGGCGGCCAGTTGCTGCAGGTCTGCCTGCGCGACATCTGCGAACAGGGCGGCCTCCCGCAGCCATTGGCTGGGGGTTGGGTGTGCCGGATACGAATTGACATTTGTCATTGGGAGCCTTCTTGAGCATGCGTCACCATATGAACAAGAACAATTCTCATGTGGAGCATGTCGTGGAAGAACACATTCTCTCTGCTTGTCAGATGGTGCGTGCGTTGGGGCATGGCACGCAGTTGCCGGCTGGGGGCCGATGGTGCCGCGTTGGCAGCGTAGCCGGAGAAGCCGACCAGGAGAACCCATGACCTATCCCATTCTTTTGACCATTCATCTGTTTTGTGCACTGTTCTTTGTCGGGACGGTGTTTTTCGAAGTGCTCATGCTCGAAGGCATTCGCCAGAAGGTGCCCAGGGAGGCGATGAAGCAGGTGGAAATGGCCATCGGCAACCGCGCACGCAAGATCATGCCGTGGGTGTTGCTGGCGCTGTTTGGCGCGGGCATTGCCATGGCCTGGACGCAATACCGTCCGCTGCTGGCGGCACCTTCGGGCAGCCACCTGGGGCTCATGCTGTGGATCAAGATTGCCCTGGCCATCAGTGTGTTCGGGCATTTCGTTGTGGCCATGCTGCTGCGCAGGTGCGGCAAGCTGCATGGCCGCAATTCCCGGCGCATTCACCTGAGCGTGTTCGCTCATGTGGTGGGCATCGTGCTGCTGGCCAAGTGGATGTTCTACCTTGTGTGATGGCGCTGCCGGCACGCCGATCAGTCGTTCGCGCGCTGGCGTCCGATGGTGCCCAGATGGGTGAATCCAAAGCCTGCCGAATATTTCAGGCCATAGCCCAGGGCGCGATCAAAGCCGATATGCGCCAGCCAGATCAGTGCGGCAGCGGTCGCCACTGGCTCTGACAGCAGTACCCCTGCTGCCAGGGTGGCCAGAGGACCCAGCAGGGAGTGGCTCAGGTTGTACAGAACAGCTCCCACCCTGGCACCGGCTGCGTAGCCCAGCAGTGCCAGATCCGGGGCCAGAAAGAACAGGAAGAAATTGCCCCAGTCGCGCACAAACTGGGCATAGGCCAGCACGCTGACGATCAGCACGCCCAGCCCCTCCAGGCGCAGCAGCGTGCGCACGCCCCCTGAAACGGCCTGGGTCATGGGGCGTACTCCCTCAGGCATGTATGGCTCCAGCGACTGAGGCAGGTCTTCAGGCAGGCAGCGCGCGCTGGTGCGGGGGTAGGGTGTTGGTGGTTCATGGGCGCAGAGGGGGGAGGGCGTGCTTATGCATGCAGCACCGAGGGGGCCGGGCCGCTGCCGTCGTGTGCTCCTGCGCACACCTTGCATTCGGGATTGCGTGCGGCGTGCATGCGGCTGAACTCCATGGTGCGTGCATCCAGCAGCAGCAGCTTGCCCGCTAGGCTGTGGCCTATGCCCACGATGAGCTTGAGCGCCTCTGCCGCTTGCATGCTGCCCACGATGCCCACCAGCGGGGCCAGCACACCCATGGTGGAGCACTGCACTTCTTCAAACTCGGCCTCGGGGTCGAACAGGCAGGCGTAGCAGGGCGATTCGGCGTCGCGCGGGTCGAAGACGGTGATTTGTGCATCCAGCCGGATGGCGGCGCCGCTGACCAGCGGGATGCGGTGGCGCACGCAGGCGGCGTTGACCATCTGGCGCGTGCGGTAGTTGTCGCAGCAGTCAAGTACCACGGTGACGCCCTCGGTCAGCAGGCCATCGAGCAGGGCCGCATCGGCGCGCTGCGCGATGGTGCGCACCTGCACCTCGGGGTTGAGGTCGGCCACGGCCTGCGCCAGCGAGGCCACCTTGGGCTGGCCCACGCGCGCCGTGGTGTGGGCAATCTGGCGTTGCAGGTTGGTCAGGTCCACCGCATCGTGGTCGATGACGGTGATGCGCCCGACACCGCTGGCGGCCAGGTACAGCGCTGCGGGTGCGCCCAGGCCGCCTGCACCCAGGATCAGCACGTGGGCGGCCAGGATGCGCTCCTGACCTTCGATGCCGATGTCATCGAGCAGGATGTGGCGCGAATAGCGCAGCAGTTGTTCGTCTTGCATAAAGCTTGCACACAAAAAGAGAGTGGGTTCCGCTGATAAACAAAGGGTTTCAGATAGTTTTCTACCTGAAACCCTTGTGTGCTCAGCGGGAAATGCTATCGTAATGATGGCGTGGCTTATTCGTCGTTGTCGCCGCCGTCGTCATTGTCCTTTTTCTCGGGCTTGCGTTCGGTCAGGGTCTTGCTCACCTGCACGGGCAGGCCCTTGAGCTGGTTGAGCGCCTGCTGCAGCTGGAAGTCCTTGTCCGAGCCGAACTCCGGCAGGCGGCGCTGCTCTGGCGGCTTCTTGCGGTCTTCTTCCAGGCGTTTGCGGGCTTCCTCGCGGGCCTTTTCACGCGCGGCCAGGGCGGCGGCCTCATCGGCCTTGTCCACCGACAGGTGCTGATCCAGATCGGCCTCGCGCATGCGCAGCGCGGCATAGACGTCGCCTTCGGCGGTTTCGTCCACCATCACATCGGGCACGATGCCCTTGGCCTGGATGGAGCGGCCGCTGGGCGTGTAGTACAGCGCGGTGGTCAGCTTCATGCCGGTGTCCGGACCCAGCGGGCGCACGGTCTGCACCGAGCCCTTGCCGAAGGTCTGGCTGCCCATGATGATGGCGCGCTTGTGGTCCTGCAAGGCGCCGGCCACGATCTCGCTGGCCGAGGCCGAGCCTTCGTTGACCAGCACCACCAGCGGCACCTTCTTGAGCGCTGCGGGCAGCCCGTCCAGCGGATCGCCACTGCCACGGCGTGCGTAGTAGGGTGGCTCGGCCTTGAAGGTGGCCTTGCTCTCCTCCAGCTGGCCGTTGGTGCTCACCACGGTGACACCCTGGGGCAGGAAGGCGGCCGAGATGGCCACCGCTGCATCCAGCAGGCCACCGGGGTCGTTGCGCAGGTCCAGCACCAGGCCCTTGAGTTTGGGATCCTGCCGGTACAGCTCCGAGACCTTGCGCACGAAGTCCTCCACCGTGCGCTCCTGGAACTGGCTCAGGCGCACCCAGCCGTAGCCGGGCTCGACCATTCTGGCCTTGACCGACTGGGTCTTGATTTCTTCGCGCGTGATGGTGACGGGGAAGTCGCGCGCCTCGTCGCGGCGCAGGATGGTCAGCGTCACCTTGGTGTTGGGCTCACCGCGCATGCGCTTGACCGCTTCGTTGAGGCTCAGGGTCTTGACGGGGGTGTCGTCGATCTTGGTGATCAGGTCGTTGGTCTTGAGGCCGGCGCGGTCGGCAGGCGAGCCCTCGATGGGCGAGACGATGCGGATCAGCCCGTCCTCCTGCGTGATCTCGATGCCCACGCCGACGAACTTGCCGCTGGTGCCTTCACGAAATTCCTTGAACGACTTCTTGTCGAAGTACTGCGAGTGCGGGTCCAGGCTGGAGACCATGCCCGAGATGGCATCGGTGATCAGCTTCTTGTCGTCCACCGGCTCCACATAGTCGGTCTTGATGATGCTGAACACGGCAGACAGCTGCTGGATCTCCTCCAGCGGCAGCGGCGACATGCCGTTGCGCGCCACGGTCTGCAGCGACACGGTGGTCAGCGCCCCGGCCAGCACGCCCAGCGAGACCCAGCCGGCGATTTTCAACTTTTGCCCCATAAACCTTCCCTTACCTTCTTGCCCTTGCAACCGGCTCCGGCCGCCCCAGTGGTGCAGCCGAAGCCGGGGAGTGTGTCACGCCTTGCCTTGTGCAGCCACGGCAGCGGCAGCCTTGGCGGCGGCTTCGGCATCACCCAGGTAGTAGCTGCGGATGGGTTTTAAAGAAGCATCCAGCTCATACACCAGCGGGATGCCGTTGGGGATGTTCACGCCCACGATGGCATCGTCGGCAATGTTGTCCAGGTACTTGACCAGGGCGCGGATGGAGTTGCCGTGCGCGGCAATCACGATGCGCTTGCCGTCCTTGATTTGTGGCGCCAGGGTTTCATTCCAGAACGGCACCACGCGCGCCACGGTGTCCTTGAGGCACTCGGTCAGCGGGATCTGCTCGGGCGCCAGACCGGCATAGCGGCGCTCGCCGCGCTGGCCGCGCGGGTCGTTGGCTTCCAGGGCCGGGGGCGGGGTGTCGTAGCTGCGGCGCCAGATGAGCACCTGCTCATCGCCGTACTGCTTGGCCATGTCGGCCTTGTTCAGCCCTTGCAGGGCGCCATAGTGGCGTTCGTTGAGGCGCCAGTCCTTGATCACGGGCAGCCAGGTGCTGTCCATTTCGTCCAGGACGTACCACAGGGTGTGGATGGCGCGCTTGAGGACACTGGTGTAGGCCAGATCGAATTCAAAGCCTTCGGCCTTGAGCAGCTTGCCGGCCGAGATGGCCTGGGACACACCGGTGGGGGTCAGGTCCACATCGGTCCAGCCGGTGAAGCGGTTTTCGAGGTTCCAGGTGGATTCGCCGTGGCGAATGAGCACGAGTTTGTACATGGTGGCATACCGCGCCCACGGGGGGCGCACAAAAGTCTCAAGAAAGAAGTGGGCGAAGAAGCGACAAACAACAGATGTTTGCGAGCGGCTGGCGAGCCGCCAGCGAGCTTGGCATTTTAGGGGGTGCGGCCTGTACCAAGCCGCAGGGGGTGCAGGGAAGCGCCTAAAATCTGCGGCTTTGCGCGGGTTTGTCACTTTTTTTCGTTTTTCCAACCCGCTTGCTGGCTTTTATCCGTGCGTTCCGTGCCTGGTCGTGGCGCGGGTATTCACCTTTACCCAAGGACTGTTGTGAGCTTTTTTATCGAAAACTGGTACCTCTTTACGCTGGCCCTGGCAAGCGGCATTGCGCTGGCCCTGCCGTCGCTGCGCAAGGCAGGCGGCGGCACCCTCAGCCCCCAGGACGCGGTGCTGCGCATCAACCGCGAAAAGGCCGTGGTCGTCGATGTGCGTGAGGCCGACGAGTTTGCCAGCGGCCACATCACCAACGCCAAAAACGTCCCCCTGGAGCAGCTGCAGGAGCGTCTGCCCCTGGTGGTGAAGAACAAGGCGCTGCCGGTGATCCTGGTGTGCACCAGCGGCGGTCGTGCCGTGCGCGCCCAACTGGTGGCGCGTCAGCTGGGCTACGACAAGGCCGAGGCGCTGGCCGGCGGCATGCAGGCCTGGCGCAGCGGCGGGCTGCCGGTTGTAAAAGGCTGAAGCCGCCCCATCTGCCCGATTCCATCCCCATCCGGGCCCGCCAGCCCTCTGAAAGGAAGAACTCCCCATGCAAGCCGTCAAGATGTACACCACCGCCGTTTGCCCCTACTGCATTCGCGCCAAGCAATTGCTTGCCGCCCGGGGAGTGACGCAGATTGAAGAGATCCGCATCGATCAGGACCGCGCTGCGCTGACGCAGATGATGGAGCTGACCGGCCGGCGCACCGTGCCGCAGATCTTCATTGGCGACACCCACGTGGGCGGCTGCGACGATCTGATGGCGCTGGATGCCAGGGGCGAGTTGCTGCCTTTGCTTGGAGCCTGAGCGTTTAGCGCGTAACCTTCACCCCTTTCCCTTCCCTTTCACCTGTCCACCAGAAAGTTTGTATGTCTGAACAAGAAGCTCCCGTCTTTCAAATCCAACGCGTCTATCTGAAAGACCTGTCCCTGGAGCAGCCCAATTCCCCCGCCATCCTGCTGGAGCAGGAGCAGCCCGGCCTGGACATTCAGCTGGGTGTGGAAGCCACCCCGGTGGCCGAAGGCATCTTCGAAGTGGCCGTGATGGCCACTGTGCACACCAAGATCCAGGAAAAGACCGTGTTTCTGGTGGAAGCCAAGCAAGCCGGCATCTTTGAAATCCGCGGCGTGCCCGAAGATCAGCTCAACACCGTCATCGGTGTGGCCTGCCCGCAGATCCTCTACCCCTACCTGCGCGCCAATGTGGCCGATGTGATCAATCGCGCAGGCTTCCCGCCCGTGCACATGGCCGAGATCAACTTCCAGGCCTTGTACGAGCAGCAACAGGCTGCCGCTGCCGCCAAGGAAGACGGTCAGCTGCAATAAGCGCTGCACGCTCCCACCGCCAGCCCCTTCATGGGGCTTTTTTACAGCTGCCCACCTGGCAGCTTGAATTTGAATAGCTGCTGGCGCTGATCAGGCAACGGTTTGACAGCAAAAGAATTGTAAAAGCAGCAGCAGGCAAGCGCTTGCAGCTTGTGATTTGAGAGCGCAGCCACCAGCAGGAGTACGTGCTATGAAAGTCATCGTCATTGGCGCAGGAGCCTGGGGCACGGCCATTGCCATGGCCGCCGCGCGGCACGAGGCCGGGCACGAGGTGCATCTGTGGGCCCGTGATGCCGCGCAGGCCCAGGCCATGCAGGCAGCGCGCAGCAATGCCCGCTATCTGCCAGGGCAGGTGTTTGCCCCCACGCTGGCCGTGCAGCACGGGCCGCTTGAGCCCCTGCTGGCCGGGGCGGATCTGGTCGTCATCGGCACCCCCATGGCGGCGTTGCGCTCCATCCTGGCTGCGCTGGCACAGGCCGGCGTGCGCGCGCCCGTGGCATGGCTGTGCAAGGGCTTTGAAGCGGGGGAACAGGGCTGGATGCCGCACGAAGTGGCGGCCCAGGTGGCCCCGCAGCTGCGCTGCGCTGCACTGAGCGGCCCCAGCTTTGCCCAGGAAGTGGCTCAGGGGCTGCCCACCTGTCTGGTGGCTGCCAGCGCCGATGCCGAGGTCAGCGCCACCTTGCAACAGGCGCTGCACGGCGGGGCCCTGCGCGTGTATGCCAGCTCCGACATCGTGGGGGTGGAAGTGGGCGGCGCCGTCAAGAACGTGCTGGCCATTGCCGCCGGGTTGTGCGATGGCCTCAAGCTCGGGCTGAACGCGCGCGCCGCGCTGCTGACGCGCGGGCTGGCCGAGATGACGCGCCTGGGCGTGGCGCTGGGGGCGCAGATGCAGACTTTCATGGGCCTGTCTGGCATGGGCGATCTGATCCTTACGGCCACGGGCGATCTGTCGCGCAACCGCAAGGTGGGTCTGCTGCTGGCCCAGGGCCTGAGCCTGGAAGCTGCCGTGCAATCGCTGGGCCACGTGGCCGAAGGCGTGTACAGCGCGCGCACCGTGGTGCAGCGCGCCCAGGCCTGCGGTGTGGACATGCCGATTGCGCAGGCCGTGGTGGCGCTGCTCGATGGCCGCATCAGCGCCCAGGCGGCAGTGCGCGCGCTGCTGGAGCGCGATCCCAAGCGCGAAATGCTCTGATGCACCCGGAACGCTCTTGGAGGGTTTGCAGGCACACCGCCGCACGCAGCGGTGTGCTGTTGCGGCGGCCGTTGTAGTGATCGTTTAGTGTGCTGCGTTGCGGGTGATGACGTAGGTGCCCGTGGGGTGTAGCAGTGCCGTCCAGCCTGGCTGAATGACCACGGTGGTGGTGGGCTCCTCAATCACCGCTGGGCCAGCGATGCTGTCGCCAGCGCCCAGTTTTTCACCGTCGTACACCGGGGTGAGTTGCTGCTGACCGTTGGTGTCGAAAATCATCATGCGCCGCGTACGGATGGCCGCCTCGGCCTGGCCACCTGGGGGGAGGCTGGGTGGCAAGAGCGGGGTTTGCTGACCATAGACCGTGGCCTCGATGTTGACGATTTCGATGGTGTTCTCTGGCTCGCTGTAGGTGAACAGCTGCTGGTGCTGATCGTGGAACATCTGCTTGATCTGCTCCAGGGTGCTGGCGTTGACGGGCAGGTTGCCAATGACCACCGAGCACTCATGTACCTGACCCACGTAGCGCATGTCCAGACTGCGCTTGAACAGGATGCGCTCTTGGGGCACGCCTTCGGCCTGCATGGCCGCCAGGCCTTGCTGCTCCAGCTCACACAGGTGTTGCTCCAGGGCGTCGATGGGCGCATGTGCATCCAGGCGCATGGGCATGGCTGCCATGTAGTTGTATTTGATGTCCGAAAGCAATTGGCCGAAGGCGCACAGCCCGGAGGCCAGCTTGGACACCAGCACCGTGGTGCAGCCGATTTCCTGCGCCAGCGCGGTCAGGTGCAGGCCGGTGGCACCGCCTGCTCCGATCAGGGCAAAGTCACGCGGGTCGTAGCCGCGCTCGATGGAGACACGGCGAATGCCGTTGACCATGTTGTTGTTGACGATGCTGTAGATGCCGTAGGCAGCCTTGTCCACGCTGATGTTGAGCGGCTTGGCCAGGTGCTCGGAAATGGCACGGCGCGAGGCTGCCGCATCCACCTTCAGGCGGCCACCCAGCAGGGTTTCCGGATTCAGGTAGCCCAATGCCATGTTGGCATCGGTGACTGTGGGCAAGGTGCCGCCGCGTTGGTAGCAGGCCGGGCCGGGCATGGCTCCTGCCGACTGCGGTCCGACGTTGAGTACCCCCATCTGATCGATCCAGGCAATGGAGCCGCCGCCAGCGCCCAGTGTCTCTACCTGGATCATGGGAATACCGATGCGATAGCGCAGGAAATCGATGTCCTTGTTGACGTTGGTCTTGCCTTGGTGGGTGAGGGTGATGTCAAAGGATGTGCCTCCCATGTCCACTGTGATGAAGCTGTCGATGTCCAGCGGTTGGGTGAGAAAGCGTCCGGCCATCGGGGCCGATGCCGGGCCGGAGTTGATGGCGCTGACGGCGCGCGAAATCATCACATCGCGCGCTGCCATGCCGCCATTGGACTGGAAGTAGCGCACGGGTACCTTGGTGCCCTGCTCACGAAAGAAGGCATCGATGCGTTCCACATAGTTTTTCAGCACGGGGCCCAGGTAGGCATTGACCACGGCGGTGGAGGTGCGTGTGTATTCGCGCATCTGGGGGTACACCTCCAGGCCTGCGCAGACGTAGGCATCGGGCAGCATCTCGCGCACGATCTCCACAGCACGGCGCTCGTGTGCGCCATTGGCCACCGACCACAGGAACGACACGGCAACGGCCTGAATGCCTGCGGCCTGGAAGGCCTGGCAGGCCGCACGCACATCCTCCTCGTGCAACGGTGTGCGCACGCTGCCATCGGCCAGGATACGCTCGCGGATCGGCATGCGCCATTGGCGCTCGACCAGTTGCTTGACGGGTGGGTATTCGGCGTCGTAGCGGTAGCCTTCTTCCTTGTGGCCCAGACGGATTTCCAGTGAGTCCTCGTGTCCGGCGGTGCACAGCAGGCCGGTCTTGACGCCTTTGTGCTGGATCAGCGCATTCAGCGCCACGGTGGTGCCGTTAACGCACAGCTGCGTGTTGGCCAGGATGGCACCGATGGGCTGGCGCATCTTTTCGGCAATCTGCGCAAAGCCCTCGGCAATGGCACGGGTGCCATCCTCCGGGGTGGATGTGGCCTTGAACAAATGGGTGTTGCCCTGGTCATCGGCCAGAATGAAATCGGTGAATGTGCCGCCAGCATCGACGCCCAAACGATAAGTGGTCATAGCGTATCCCTCTTGCAGTTTTTGAAGTGGCTCATGCCTGGCGCGGCGCACAGGCCTTGCCGCTCCAGTTCTGGGTGTCAACCACCACGCCGTACTCGCGCTGTGCGGCTTGCACGCTGATGTAGCCATTGCGCACGTCGTCCACGACGCGCCAGATTTCGCGCTCCAGCGGATTGCCCCAGCCGCCTCCACCGGGGTTGATGGTGGCCACGCGCTCGCCAGGGCGCACGGTCATGATGGTGTTGTTGCGCATGACCTCGGTGACCTGATCGCCGTGCTTGCGCTCCACGCGTCCCACCTTCAGCTGCGGGCATGCGCTTTGTGCGCCGTTGGCCCCCAGGGCGGGGTACAGGCGCCCTTCGCCAAAGCTGATGGCGGTCATGTCGTGCTCCAGTGGCTCCACTTCCCACACGGTGGCGCAGCCGCCGCGGTAGTAGCCGGCACCGCCGCTGTCTTGCACGAGGCCGTAGCGGTGGATCTGGATGGGGTAGGAATACTCCATGACTTCGATGTCGCCCGAACTCAAGGCGCCAAAACAGCACTGCGGGCCCACCGAGTTCCAGCCGTCCATGTGTGCTGTAGCCCCAGCGCCACCAATGAGCGAGGCCAGGATCATGGTCACGTAAGGCTCCCGGGTGCGCTGGTCATAGCCAGCAATGTTCAAGCCACTGGCATGGCACCAGGAACCCACCGCGCGTTCAGGCGCTGCCTGCTCCAGCGCCAGGCGCACAGCATCGGTCAGCGTTTCCATGGGGGTGGTGGTGCAGTTGACGTGGGGCGCTGGCTCGGCGGCGTTGCACAAGGTGCCCTTGGGGCCCAGGTCGATGCTGACGCAGCGGTACAGCCCTTCGTTGTAGGGTGGGGCCACCTTGGCGAACATCATCAGACCCAGATACACCCCGGAGTAGGAGTTGCCCTCGTACGAGTTGATGAAGTAGGGCACTTGCGGAGGGCTGTCGATGCGCACATGGCAGTGGTCGCCTTCGATGGTGACGGTGGCCTGAATGGTCAGTTCGCCCAGGCCGTGGCCTGCGTCCTCCAGCACGGCGCTGGCGGTGTAAGTGCCATCGCGGGTGCTGGCAAACAGGGCGCGCATGGAGCGATCGGCCATGTCCATCAGCTCGTCGATGCAGGCCTGTACCTGATCGATGCCGTATTTGTCCAGCAGGGCAATCAGGTTGCGCTCACCGATCTGCACGGCGCCGTATTGGGCGTGCAGGTCGCCTTCCCAGTCGCGGCGCGAGCGCACGTTGGACAGCAAAAAGTTGATCACGTCCTGGCGTGGCTTGCCCTTCTCCCACAGCTTGACGGGCGGGATGCGCAGGCCTTCGGCATAAATTTCCTTGGCATCGGGGTTGTAACCGGCGGGCACGGGGCCACCGATGTCGGTGACGTGGCCCTTGCACACACTCCAGAACACCAGCTTGCCCTGATAGAACACGGGCTTGTACATGCAGCAGTCCAGGATGTGGCTGCCCATCATGACCGGGTCGTTGTGGTAGATGACATCACCTTCGTGGATGTCGTCGCCAAAGTAGCTGGCCACTGCCTTCATGGCGGGCATCAGGCCGCCCAGATGGATGGGGATGTCCTGGCCCTGCAAAATCATTTCGGCGCGGTGGTTGAACAGCGCGTTGCTGTAGTCGTGGGCCACGTTGAAAACACTGGAGCGTGCGGTTTTTTCCAGCGTCAGCGTCATCTCGCGTTGGGTGGTTTCCAGTACGCCACGCACTACGGCCAGCGTGATGGGGTCGACTTGAGGACGTGTGCTCATGCTTGTCTCCTGTTTTTTGGGGCCCGGTCAATGGACTGGGCTCAGGAGTGCATTCTTCTTTTTCGGGCGCTGCAGGGCTTGTTTTTGCGTGCAGCTTTTGCAGTCCAGCAGTTGCTGGCCCATCAGCATCAGTGCTTGAGGACTTTGATCAACGCCGCAGTGGCGCATGCTGAGCTGCAGATAGTCGCTAAAGAGCTTGCCCACGCCCTGATCGCTGCGAAATGGCAGCGCACTGCTTTCCAGGCGTGAGAGTGAGACCAGTCCCAGGCTCCAGACATCCAGTTGGGCGCGAAACTGTTGCACCGTTTGAAAGTGCAGTTGCAGGTCAAAGTACGCCTTGGAAATGGCAGAGCACCAGAACTCAGCAGCCTCGCCCACGGGGACATCGGTGGTGCAAAAATGCTGGTACATGGTGCTGCCAATCTAGCAAGGGAGCAGCCCGATGGGTGGAAGCTTTACTTGCGCCGCCCGCGCAGCCACTCCAGCACCATCATCAGGGCGGTGGTGAAGATGGTCAGCAGCGTGGCCACGGCGGCAATCACCGGGGAGATGTTCTCGCGGATGCCGGTGAACATCTGGCGTGGCAGCGTGACCTGGTCCGGGCCGGCCAGGAACAGGGTCACGACCACTTCGTCGAACGAGGCAGCAAAGGCAAACAGCGCGCCGGAGATGACGCCCGGAGCAATCACCGGCAGGGTGACCTTGAAGAAGGTCTCCAGCGGGCTGGCGCCCAGGCTCAGGCTGGCGCGAACCAGGTTGTGGTTGAAGCCTTGCAGCGTGGCCAGCACGGTGGTGACCACAAAGGGTGCGCCCAGTGCAGCGTGCACCAGTACCAGGCCCAGGTAGGACTCGGACAGGCCGATGCGCGCAAACACCAGATAGGTACTGACGGCCACGACCACGATGGGCACCACCATGGGCGAGATCAGCAGGGCGCTGAGCAGCCCCCTGCCGACAAAGCGCGTGCGTGCCAGCCCCATGGCTGCCAGCGTACCCAGGGTGGTGGCCAGCAGCGTGGCCAGCGGCGCGACGATGAAGCTGTTGCGCGCTGCGCGTGCCCATTCGGGCGAAGAGAACAGCTCTTCATACCATTGCAGCGACCAGCCCGGCAGCGGGTAGGCCAGGAACGAACCGCTGGAAAACGACAGCGGCACGATCACGAAGATGGGCAGCAGCAGAAACAGCAGCACGGCAATGCTGAAGACGCGCAGCCCCAGCCAGCCCAACTTGTCGGGCAGGCGGTAGTGGGCGGGGAAGATGGAGGTTTTCATATCGATCCAAAGCTCCTGGCGGGTAAACGCAGGTCCACGGTCAGCCCATGCTCAGCTCGGCCTTGCCGAACTTGCGATACAGCGCGTAGAGGATGAGGGTGGTGACCAGCAGCACCGAACCCAGCGCAGCGGCCATGCCCCAGTTCACTTCCACGTTGGTGTACTGCGCCACGTAGTAGCTGAGCATCTGGTCGCTGGCGCCACCGAGCAGCGCCGGCGTCACGTAGTAGCCAATCGAGGTGATGAACACCAGCAGGCCACCGGCAGCCACGCCCGGATAGGTCTGCGGCACATAGACGCGGAAGAATGCGGCCAGCGGCGTGCTGCCCAGGGAGATGGCGGCGCGCAGGTAGTTGGGCGGGATGGACTTCATCACGCTGTACAGCGGCAGGATCAGGAAGGGCAGCAGAATGTGCACCATGGCCACGATGACGCCGGTGCGGTTGAACAGCAGCGCCAGGGGCTCGTCGATCAGGCCGATGCCCATCAGGAAGCGGTTGGTCAGCCCGTTGTTCTGCAGCAGCACGATCCAGGCGGCAATGCGCACCAGCACCGACGTCCAGAACGGCACCAGCACCAGAATCATCATCAGGTTGGCCTGGCGCTCGCTCAGGGTGCTGAGCCAGTAGGCCAGGGGGTAGCCAATCAAGATGGCCAGCAGCGTGACGGTGGCGCTCATCTCGAAGGTGCGCCACAGGATGTCGCGGAAGGCGGCGGCCTCTTCGGGCACGGCGGTGATGTGACCGTCGGCCGTGCGGCGCAGGTCCACCGAGGCGAGCAGATAGTCGGGCGTCCAGCGCGCAGCGTTCTTGGCAATGGCCTGCCAGTAGGGCAGCTCGGCCCAGCGTTCATCAAGCTCCAGCAGCGTGGTGCGGATGTCCTCGTCGGACAGACCTTCCTGCAGCGGCATGGCGCGGTAGGTGCTCATGATGAGCGAGCGCGCGCCGCTGACTTCGCTGTTGAGGCGGCGGGCCAGGGCACCGGCCTGGGCGGTTTCGGGGATGGCTGTCAGATCGCGCGCCAGGGCGGCGAAGGCGGCAGCCGGTGGGGCACTGGCACGGTCCCAGTCGGCCAGGGCTGCGCCGGTGTGGCCCAGGGTGTCGGCCACTTCAGGGTTTTCCACGGCGCGCACCAGCAGGCTGGCCAGGGGGATGATGAAGACGGCCACCAGAAAGACCAGCAGGGGAAGGGTCAGGGAAAACGCCTGCAGGTTGCGGCGGCGCTCGGCGCTGCGCAGTTGCTGGCGCAGGCTGGCACCGGCCAGGCGGCTGCTGGCGCCTTCCATCGGTGCGGGGGCGGCTGCGGCAGTGTTCATGGTCATGCAAATTCCAGCCAGAAATCAGAAGTCAGGGCGCGCGGGCACGCGGCCCGCGCGGGTACGCCTGCCACGGCATGCGCTGTCGCAGCGCAGCCGTGCAAGGTTTGCGGGAAGTCGCCAGGATTACTGGGCGGCCCAGGCGCTGAAACGCTTCTCCAGCGCCTCACCCTGGTCGGCCCAGAAGGCGGCGTTGAACAGCAGGGCGTTCTTGCTGTTGGCCGGTGCGGTGGGCAGTTGCTCCAGCACCTTGGCGTCCAGCATGCTCAGGGCCTTGGTGTTGGTCGGGCCGTAGGAGATGTTGCGTGCGTACTCGGCCTGGGCTTCGGGGCTGCTGGCCAGGGCGATGAACTTCATGGCCGCTTCCTTGTTGGCCACGCCCTTGGGCATGACCCAGAAGTCCAGGTCGTAGATGCTGCCGCTCCAGGCGATCTGCAGGTTCTGGCCTTCGCGCTGGGCGGCGTCGATGCGGCCGCTGAAGGCGCTGGTCATGATCACGTCACCAGCCACCAGGAACTGCGGCGGCAGTGCGCCGGCTTCCCACCACTGGATGTGGGGCTTGAGTTCGCTGAGCTTCCTGAAGGCGCGGTCGGCACCTTCCTTGGTCTTGAGCACCTTGTACACATCGCCGGGGGCCACGCCATCGGCCATCAGGGCGAATTCCAGGTTGTAGCGCGCGCCCTTGCGCAGGCCGCGCTTGCCGGGGTATTTCTTCACGTCCCAGAAGTCGGCCCAGTTCTGGGGCGGGGTCTTGAGCTTGTCGCCGTCGTAGGCCAGCACGGTGGACCAGACAAAGGTGCCCACACCGCACTCATGCACGGCCTCGGGCATGAAGTCGGCCTTGTTGCCCAGCTTGTCCCAGTCCATGCGCTCGAACAGGCCCTCATCGCAGCCACGGCTGATGTCCGGGCCTTCCACTTCCACGACGTCCCAGGTGACTTTCTTGGCCTCCACCATGGCCTTGATGCGTGCCTGCTCGCCGTTGTATTCCACCTGCGTGACCTTGCCGCCGGTGGCCTTTTCGTAGGCGTCGAAATAGGCCTTCTTCTGGGCGATGCCGTTGGCACCGCCGAAGTTGACCACGGTGATGGCCTGTTGGGCCATGGCCGGCAGGGCCAGGCCGAGGGCGGCGGCCAGCAGGGCAGGGCGCAGGATGTTCTTGTATTGCATGGTGTTGTCTCCTTGTGGTTGCGGTGGGTTTAACGGTAGATCCGCAGATATTCCTGCGGGGCGTGCAGCTGGACGGAGCGCCCCGGGGTGGGGATGTCGCCCATGTGCAGCGGCAGCTTGACCATGAGCTCGGTGTCGCCTTCTGCCATGCAGCGCAGGCGCAGGTGGTCGCCAAAGTACATCACGTCCATCACCGTGGCCGGTAAGCAGTTGTCCTGGCCGGGTTGGGCCAGGCGCATGCGCTCGGGGCGCACGCTGCCGTGCACACTGTCGCCGATCTTGGCCTGATTGACGTTGACGCCACGCAGCAGCGTGCCGCCGGGCAGGCGCACCTGGCAGTACTCGCCATCGAGGGCCTGCACCTGGGCGGGCAGCTCGGTGTTGTCGCCGATGAAGTTGGCCACGAAGCGGTTGGCCGGCGTTTCGTACATGCGCTCGACGCGGTCGATCTGCTGGATGCGCCCGTCGTTGAAGACGGCCACGCGGTCGGACATGGTCAGGGCCTCGGATTGGTCGTGCGTCACGTACACAAAGGTGATGCCCAGCTGGCGGTGCAGCGCCTTGAGCTCGATCTGCATGTGCTCGCGCAGCTGTTTGTCCAGTGCGCCCAGGGGTTCGTCCATCAGCACCAGTTGCGGATCGAACACCAGCGCCCGCGCCAGGGCCACGCGCTGCTGCTGGCCACCGGACATCTGCGCCGGGTAGCGGGCGCTGAGGTTGTCCATCTGCACCATCTCCAGGGCACGCTGCACTTTGGCTTGCAGCTCGGCCTTGGGGGTTTTGCGCACCTGCAGCGGGTAGGCGATGTTCTCGGCCACTGTCATGTGCGGAAACAGGGCGTAGTTCTGGAACACCATGCCAAAGTTGCGTTTGTGCGGCGGGGTGCGGGTGATGGGGGTGTCGCCCAGCAGGATCTCGCCTGCCGTGGGCGACTCAAAGCCGGCCAGCATCATCAAGGTGGTGGTTTTGCCGGAGCCCGAAGGGCCCAGCAGCGACAGGAACTCGCCGCGCTGGATCTCCAGGTTCAGGTCGCGTACGACCAAGCTGGTGCCATCGTAGGTTTTCTGTACACCCCGAAAAGTCACTAAGGCTGGGTGGTGGGTCATGGAGTCCTGGTCATCAAAGGGGGATCAAACACAGTGTTGCACTCTAGGGGAGGGGGGCAGGGCGCAACATATACAAGCGCGGCATTGATGTCATGTACTGTGTTGTTCCCCATGCCATTACATAAAAACCCTGATAGAAAAAACCCTGGGACTGTCAATTTCCGTAGCACATCACGCAGTCTGGATGCGGGCCAGCACGCGCAGGTCTGCCCCAATCGGGGTCACGCTGTGCAGTTGCAGGGCAATGGCCTCGTCCAGTTGCTCCAGCGGCCCCCAGGCTGCCATGCCACGGGTGCCTTGACCAAGCAATTTCGGTGCCAGGTACAGCAGCAGCTCATCGACCAGCCCTTGCGCCAGCAGCGCGCCGTTGAGCGTGGCGCCTGCTTCCACATGCAGTTCGTTGACGCCGCGCTGGCCCAGGTCGTGCAGCATGGCGGCCAGATCGACCTGCCCATTGGCCGCAGGTTTGGCAATAACCGTAGCGCCTTGCGCTTGCAGTGCTTCGGTTTCAGCAGGTTTTATGGCTGAAGTATAGATATGGCAGGCGCTGCCAGCTTTCAAAACAGCAGCACTGGGGGGCGTGCGCAATTGGCTGTCCACCACCACCGGCCAGGGCTGACGCGGCGTGGTGATGGCACGCACGTTGAGCTGCGGATCGTCGGCCAGCACGGTGCCGATGCCGGTGAGCACGGCGCAGGCGCGGGCGCGCCAGGTGTGGCCATCGGCCCGCGCTTCGGGGCCGGTGATCCACTGGCTTTGGCCGTTGCCCAGGGCGGTGGCGCCATCCAGCGAGGAGGCGGCCTTCAGGCGTACCCAGGGGCGACCGCGCTGCATGCGGCTGAAAAAACCAATATTGAGTTCGCGCGAGGCCTCGCCACCGGGGCCGACGATCACTTCCACCCCGGCAGCGCGCAGGCGCGCAAAGCCCTGCCCGGCCACCTGGGGGTTGGGGTCGGTGATGGCGCCGACCACGCGCGTGATGCCCGCCTGGATGAGCGCATCACAGCACGGGCCGGTGCGGCCGTGGTGCGAGCAGGGCTCCAGCGTCACATAGGCCGTGGCGCCCTGCGTGCTGTGGCCGCGCGCGGCGGCATCGCGCAGGGCCATGATTTCGGCATGGGGGCCACCGGCCTGCTGGGTGAAGCCCTGGCCGATGATGGTCTGCCCGTCCGGGGCGACCAGCACGCAGCCGACGCGCGGGTTGGGGTTGGATAAAAAAAGCGCTTGAGCGGCCAGCTCAAGCGCCTGTTGCATGAAGGCGGCATGTTCAGTCATGCGCGTAATGCTAGCAGTCCAGCTCCTGCTCCAGTGCCAGCAGCTCCTGCACCGTCTGACGGCGGCGGATCAAGCGCGGTTGCCCGTCTTCCACCAGCACTTCAGCAGCCAGCGGGCGGCTGTTGTAGTTGCTGGACATGCTGGCGCCATAGGCGCCGGTGTTGTGGATGACCAGCAGGTCGCCCACTTGCGCATCGCCCAGGGGGCGCGGCAGCACCACGCCACCATCGCCCTGGGTGAAGACGTCGCCCGACTCGCACAGCGGCCCGGCCACCACGGTGTCGCGCACGGCGGGCAGCACGCCCTGGCCACGGCGCTGGATGTGCATGCCGTGCCAGCTGCCGTACATGGCCGGGCGCATCAGCTCATTGAAGCCGGTATCGACCAGCACGAAGTGGTTGTGCCCGGCGTTCTTGACGGCGCGCACCTCGCCCAGCAGCACGCCCGATTCGGCCACCAGGAAGCGGCCTGGCTCCAGCTCCAGGTGCAGCTGGTGGCCGACGATGTCCTGCGCCTTGCGGCGTGCAGCGTCCCACAGGCCGAAGTAGTGCGTGGTGTCGATGCGGGCATCGCCTTCGCGGTAGGGGATGGACAGGCCACCGCCGGCAGAGATGGCATGCACATCGTGTCCGGCAGCGTGCGTGGCGGCGACCAGATCGACCATGGCGCCACAGACCTGTTCCAGGTGGCCGTAGTCCACGCCCGAGCCGATGTGCATGTGCAGGCCCACCAGTTGCAGCTTGTTGTCGGCAACGGCCTGCAGGGCAGCCTGCAGGTCGGTGTGCCAGATGCCGTGCTTGCTGTGCTCGCCGCCGGTATTGGTCTTGTTGCTGTGGCCGTGGCCAAAGCCGGGGTTGATGCGCAGCCACACCGGGTGGCCGGGGCTGCGCATGCCCAGCTGGTGCAGCATGTCGATGGAGCCGGCATTCACCGGCACGCGGTGTTCAACCACGGCGCTCAGTGTGTCGTGGTCCAGCACGTCGGCGGTAAAGACGATGTCCGAAGGCGCCGTGGGATCGGCTTGCCCGGTCTGGTAGCCCGCGGCCAGCGCACGCAGGATTTCCCCGCGCGAGACAGCATCGACCTTCACGCCATGGGCACGCATCAGGCGCAGGATGTGGATGTTGGAGCAGGCCTTCTGCGCAAAGCGCACGGTATCGAAGGCGCTGAGCTGGGCAATGCGCTCTTGGATGGTGGCCGCGTCGTACACCCACAGCGGGGTGCCGTACTGGTCGGCCAGGGTGTGCAGCAGTTCGGGGGTGAAGGAGGTGGGGATGTGGGACATGGTCATATATCCATAGCTGCCAGCGCTTGCTGGATCAAGGGTTGAGGGGCTTTTGTCCGCACATTTTCTGCGATCTTTTCATGGCCGGTTGGTCCACTCTGATTTTGTACCCCGAGGGTAAAGTGCCACAGGCAGCACCCGGCGCGCGCGCATGAAAAACCCCGGCGCGCCGGGGTGTGTGTGGTGGGGGTCAGCGCTCCAGCACGTATTCGCCGGGGGCGTCCATCAGGGCGGGGTAGCTCTTGCTGCCCATCGAGGGCGGATTGACGGCAGGGCCGCTGCTGCGCTCCTTGAGCCACTTGCTCCAGGCGGGCCACCACGAGCCTTCCTCGCGCGGGGCGGTGGCCAGCCAGTCCTCGTGCGAGAGGTACTGGGCGCCAGCATCGCGCTTGAGGATCTGGTAGTGGCGGTTCTTGCGGCCGGGCTCGCTGACGATGCCGGCGTTGTGTCCGCCCTTGGTGAGCACAAAGGTCAGCTCAGCGGGCGTCATGTAGTGCAGCTTGTACACCGAGCGCCAGGGCGCCACGTGGTCGGTGTAGGTGGCCACGCAGAAGATGGGGGTGCGCACATCGGCCATCACCACAGGCTTGCCGCGCACGGGGTAGCGGCCACCGGCCAGGTCGTTGTTCAGGAACAGGCGGCGCAGGTACTGGGCGTGCATCAGCGCGGGCATGCGCGTGGCGTCGGCGTTCCAGGCCATCAGGTCGATCATGCCGCCACGCTCGCCCAGCAGGTATTCGTTGACCATGCGCGACCACAGCATGTCGTAGGAGTTGAGCAGCTGGAAGGCGCCCACCATCTGTCCGGACTTCAGGTAGCCGACCTCGCGCATCTGCGCTTCCAGCATGGCCAGCTGGCTGTCGTCAATGAACAGGGCCAGTTGACCGGGTTCGGTGAAGTCGGTCTGCGCGGTGAACAGCGTCATGGAAGCCAGACGATCCTGCCCGTCGCGTGCCATGGCGGCGTTGGCAATCGACAGCAGCGTGCCACCCAGGCAGTAGCCAGCGGCATGCACCTTCTGCTTGGGCACGATGGAGTTGATGGCATCCAGCGCGGCTTCCACACCCAGGCTCAGGTAGTCGTCCATGCTCAGTGCAGCCTCGTCCACGCCAGGGTTCTTCCAGGAGATGCAGAACACGGTGTGGCCCTGATCGACCAGGTATTTGATCAGCGAGTTGTGCTGCGACAGGTCCAGGATGTAGTACTTCATGATCCAGGCGGGCACGATCAGCACCGGCTCGGGTTGCACCTTGTCGGTGGTGGGGCTGTACTGGATCAGCTCGATCAGGCGGTTGCGGTACACCACCTTGCCGGGGGTGGCGGCAATATTCTTGCCCACCACGAAGTTTTCCGTACCCGCAGGCGGCAGGCCCTGGCTGGCGCGGCCCAGGTCGTCCATGAAGTTGAGCAGGCCGCGCTGCAGGCTGGTGCCGTTGGTTTCCATGGCGCGCTTGAGCACCACAGGATTGGTCAGCGGGTAGTTGCCGGGCGACAGCATGTCCAGAAACTGGCGGGCCATGAAGCCGGTCATGTCCTCGTGGTGGCGCGAGACGCCGGGCAGTCCGGTGGTGGCAGCCTTCCACCAGGTTTCGGACTCCTGGAACGCGCGGCTGGCCACGTTGAACGGCCATTGCTGCCAGGCAGGATCGGCAAAGCGGCGATCGGGCTTGGTGCCGGTGGCAGCATCTCCGCTCGGCGGCGCGAACTTGAGAGCTTCCTGCCACAGGTTCTGCAATTGGCTGACCCCCATGCTGAACAGTTCCAGGCGCTTGCCGGGGGCAAAGGCCAGGTGCCCGGCCCAGTCGATGCCAGCCAGCGCCAGCGACATGGGCGACATGGAATTGGTCACGCGCGCCAACGCGGCCAGTACCTTGATGTCCAGCGGCGTCTTGCGGATGGCCGGGTTCGGGGTGGCGGTGGCTGGATCAGGGTTACTGGCGCTGATGGGCAAGGCCGTGGCGGGCAGGTGTTTCTTGGTTTCGGCAGACATGGCCGTCGCACTCCTTAGGTGAGGAACAGGAACGAATCGGGTGGGACGCTGCGGCGCTCGGCAAGGGTGGGCGCGGGCAGGAACGGATGCACTTCTCGTTAAGTGTATCCCGTGGTGTCAGGATGTGTGCGCTTTTGTTGCAAAGCAGCAAAAAAGCCGCCGGGCTGGGGCTGCAGGTGCAACCAATGGGCAAATGCCTGGTCGAGTTGCTGCTGCTGCGCCGGCTGGAGGGCACCCAGTTGCGCCAGGGCCAGCACGCAGGCTTCAAAGGTGGAGCGCTGGTTGGGCAACTGTGCCTTGCGGATGTGGTAGCGCCCCGGTGGCACCGTGTGCAGCGCCAGGCGCGGCAGCTGTTGCAGCAGCGGGTTGGTGTAGAGCATCTTGCGGCTCTTGCGCCAGGTACCGTCCAGCACCACCAGACGCAATTGCGCAGGCTCGTGCAGCCAGGCACCGGGCAGGGGCGGTGGCGGCTGCAGCGGCAGTTGTGGATCGGGCGCACTGGGCGGGTACAGCAGCGCACTGTGCTTGCCGTCGCCATGCAGCCAGTGCGCCAGTGTGGCACTGTCCCAGAGCTCACCCACTTCGATGCGGGCAGCCTCGGGCAGGCAGCGCTGCAACAGCAGTGCAGTGTTCTTGGCGTGACCGGCTTCCTGCGGGTGTTGCAGGATGAGCAGCTCGGTGCTGCACACCTGCGGGCGCACGGCCGCGCACCAGCATGCCGAGCATGGGCGCAGGCACAGGGGACATACGGGGCGTTGCATGAATTTGATAGCTGCCAGCGCAGGTGAGAGTAAGGAGGATGCCCGATTCTGCTTGAAATATCCGGCGCGCAGACCGCACGCTATGCTTGCGGCCTTTGTCTGCACCCGTCTGCGTTCTTTCAGCCATGGATATCACTGCACAGATCGACTTTGCCCAGCCCCTGATTCCGCACAGCCCCAGGTTGCAAGGTGCCTGGGGCCGGCCGGAACGTACCCTGCAGGCGCGCGATGCCGCACAGCTGGTCCAGGTGCTGCAGGTGGTGGAGCAGGCCGCGCGCCAGGGGGCCTGGTGCGTGGGTGGGCTGACCTATGAGGCGGCCAGCGCCCTGCGGGCCGACCTGCCCACCCAGGCCGCCGGCGGACCGCTGGCCTGGTTTGCCGTGTACGGCACGCCCCCGGCAGAGCCCAGCGAGGCGGTTGCGCCGTGGCAGGGGCGCTTGCATTGGCAGGACGGCATGACGCAGGCAGACTTTGCCGCCACCCTGGCGCAGATCCACGAGGCCATCGCAGCGGGCCGGTACTACCAGCTCAACCTGACCCAGCAGCAGCGCGGTAGCAGCGCGGCGCCCGTGGACCGGCAGGCCCTGTTTGCCGCCTTGCTGCGCGCCCAGCCGGGGGGCTATGGCCTGCATCTGGAATTGGGGGATGGGCAGGCGGGCGGGGTGCAGGCCGTGCTCAGCGCCTCGCCCGAGCTGTTCTTCGACTGGCACCAGCCCGCCAGCGGCAGCGGCCAGATCCTCACCCGCCCCATGAAGGGCACCGCCGCCCGGGGCGCCACCCCCTGCCACGATCTGGCCCAGGCCCAGCAGCTGCGCGCCAGCGCCAAGGAGCGCGCCGAGAACGTGATGATTGTCGATCTGCTGCGCAACGACCTGGGCCGGATCGCCGAGGTGGGCAGCGTCAGCGTGCCGCAGCTGTTTGCCCTGCAGTCGCTGCCCACGGTCTGGCAGATGACTTCCGACGTGCACGCGCGCCTGCCCCAGGGCACCAGCCTGTTGCGCGTGCTGCAGGCGCTGTTTCCCTGTGGCTCGGTCACCGGGGCGCCCAAGCGCAGCGCCATGCAGGCCATTGCCCAGCTGGAGACAGCGCCGCGCGGCTGGTACTGCGGCGCGCTGGGCGTGGTGCGCAGCGACGGCGCCGGGGGCATCCGCGCCACCTTCAACGTGCCGATTCGCACCCTGGTGCTGCAGGGTGCCGGCGCTCAGACATTGAGCTGCGGCATAGGCAGCGGCATCACCGCCGATGCCCAGCCCGACGGTGAGTGGCGCGAGTGGCAGGCCAAGCGCGCCTTTGTCGAGCGCGTGAGCCAGCCCTTCGAGATTCTGGAAACCCTGGCGCTGGAAAATGGCCAGCTGCGCCATGCCGCGCAGCATCTGGCGCGCATGGCCCAGGCGGCGCAGCACTTTGCCTACCCCTGGGATGGCAAGGCGGCGCAGGCCGCGCTGGATGCCTTGGCGCAGCAACACCCAGAGGGTTTGTGGCGCGTGCGCCTGCTGCTGCATGCCGATGGGCGCCTGGCCGCACAGGCCTTTGCCTGCCCGCCATCACCTGAACAGGTGCTGCTGCAATGGGCCAGCGCACCCCTGGCGCAGGCGCACAGCGAATTTGTGCGTTTCAAGACCACGCGCCGCGCGCACTACGAGGCGCTGGCGCCGCAGGAGGGCAGCGGCGTCTTTGACAGCCTGCTCTACAACGCCGCTGGCGAAATCACCGAATGCACGCGCGGCAACATCGCGGCCCTGCTGGATGGGCGTTGGGTGACACCACCACTGGAATGTGGCCTGCTGCCCGGCGTGGGGCGGGCGCTGGCGCTCCAGCAAGGGCGCCTGGAGGAAGCGCGCATCCACCTGGAGGATGCGCCGCGCGTACAGGCCTGGGCCTTTCTGAACAGCCTGCGTGGCTGGATACCGGCGCAACTGGTGGGGCAGGCGCCGACGCTGTAACGCTTTTTAGAACTCCAGGTTGTCGATCAGGCGCGTGCTGCCCAGGCGCGCAGCCCCCAGGGCCACCAGCGGGGCGGTGGCCAGATCGGCCTGTGGGGGCGGCAGCAGGTTGTGGCGCTGGCGCACGGTGAGGTAGTCGGTCTGCCAGCCCTGAGCGTTGAGGGCGGCGCTGGCCTGGGCTTCCAGCTGTTCCAGCGGTGCCTGACCCTGGCGCGCAGCCTGTGCCAGCGCGGCCAGGGCGCGCGACAGGGCCTGGGCCTGCTGGCGCTGCTCGGCGCTCAGGTAGCCATTGCGCGAGCTCAGCGCCAGGCCGCCTTCGGCACGCTCGATCTCGGCGCCGACGATGGTGATGGGCAGGGCAAACTGCTCCACCATGCGGCGCAGCACCAGCAGTTGCTGGTAGTCCTTCTTGCCAAACACGGCGCTGCCGCCGCCGGTGGTGCCAAAGACGGCGGCAAACAGTTTCATCACCACAGTGCACACACCGGTGAAAAAGCCGGGGCGAAAGTGGCCTTCCAGAATGTCGGCCAGTTGCGGGTCGGGTTGCACCTTGAAGGTTTGCGGCTGCGGGTACAAATCGCTTTCCTTGGGCGCAAAGACGATGTCGCAGCCCACCGCTTGCAGCTGCTCGCAATCGGCCTGCAGCGTGCGCGGGTAGCTATCAAAATCTTCGTGCGGCAAAAACTGCAGGCGGTTGACGAAGATGCTGGTGACCTGCACGTCACCCAGCGGCTTGGCCTGGCGCACCAGGGCAATGTGCCCGGCGTGCAGATTGCCCATGGTGGGCACGAAGGCGGGACGGCCACGCCCGGCAAGAGCGGCGCGCAGTTCGGGGATGGTGTGTACGATGTGCATGTGCTTCGAAATAGAGAGCTGGTTACGCTGGATATACGGGAATTTCAGATGGAAATGTCCTTTAAAACCAGTATTCACCAGCGCAAGCAGCTCATAAAAATAGAGTGGTGTGCTTACCAAGCGTGCAGCTCGTTGTCGGGGAAGCTGCCGTCCTTGACGGCGCGCACGTAGGCGGCCATGGCGTCTTTGATGCTGCTGCTCTCTTGCATAAAGTTGCGCACAAAGCGCGGCATCTTGCCCAGGTTCATGCCCAGCATGTCGTGCAGCACCAGCACCTGGCCGGCGGTGCCGTTGCCTGCGCCGATGCCGATGGTGTGGCAGTGCACCAGCTCCTGCGTCAGGCTGGCGGCCAGCTGCGCGGGCACCATCTCCAGCACCATCATGGCGGCACCGGCGTCCTGCAGCTCCAGGGCGTGGCGGCGCAGCTCGGCGGCAGCGGCATCGCCTCGGCCCTGCACGCGGTAGCCGCCCAGGGCGTGCACGGTCTGCGGCGTCAGGCCCAGGTGGGCGCAGACGGGGATGCCGCGCTCGACCAGAAAACGCACGGTGGGCGCCGTCCAGCCGCCGCCTTCGAGCTTGACCATGTGCGCGCCCGCCTGCATCAGGGCGGTGGCGCTGCGCACGGCCTGCGCGGGCGATTCCTGATAGCTGCCGTAGGGCAGATCGGCCACCACCCAGGCGGTGCCCTGGGCACGGCGCAGACCGCGGGCGACGCTGGCGGTGTGGTAGGCCATGGTCTCCAGCGTCACCCCCATGGTGCTGGACAGGCCCTGGCAGACCATGCCCAGGGAGTCGCCGACCAGGATGGTCTCCACCCCGGCCGCATCGGCCACGGCGGCAAAGGTGGCGTCGTAGGCGGTGAGCATGGTGATCTTCTCGCCGGCTGCGCGCATTTGCGCCAGGCGCGGCAGGCTGATGGGCTTGCGCTGCGGCAGGGGCGAGGCGGGCGGAATGGTGCCGTAGGGCGTGCCGGGTGCGGCACTGTCAGCTGTCATCAGTGTGTCTCCTGGAAGGGCTGAAAAGCAAAAGCCGCGAGTCTATGCCCTGCGCTGCGGTGGCGCCAGTGCCCGGCAAAGCCCTTGTTTTTCCGGGCGGGCATCCCGGTTCGGCGGGGCAAGGGCGCAGACTGGGGAGGTTGCCGCTATGCTTGGCGCCCCATTGGAGGAAACCGGGAAACCGCCCGTTTGTGAACTTATGAACCCCGAAATACTTGCCGCTCAGGTTGCGGCGGATGTGCAGCGCGCCCTGCAGGAAGACGTTGGCGCAGGTGATTTGACCGCCGCTCTGGTGCCCGCTGGCCAGCGCGTGCAGGCGCGCATCCTGGCGCGCGAGAGTGCCGTGATCTGTGGAGCCCCCTGGGCCGAGGCGGCGCTGCGTGCGCTGGACCCCGCAGTGCAGCTGACCTGGCATGTGCCCGAAGGCCAGCGCTGCGCCCCCGATCAGGTGGTGCTGGAGATGACGGGCGATGCGCGCGCGCTGCTCTCGGCCGAGCGCACGGCGCTCAATTTTCTGCAACTGCTGTCTGGCGTGGCCACCAAAACGGCGACCTATGTGGAAGCGGTGCGCGGCACGCGCGCAGCGATTGTCGATACGCGCAAGACCATCCCCGGCCTGCGCCTGGCGCAGAAGTACGCCGTGGCCGTGGGCGGTGGCGTCAACCACCGCATTGGCCTGTACGACGCGGTGCTGATCAAGGAAAACCACATTGCCGCTGCCGGTGGCGTCACGCCGGTGCTGCGTGCGGCACAAGCCGTGGCCGGGCAGGCCAGCTTCATCGAAATCGAGGTGGAAACCCTGGCGCAGCTGCAAGAAGCCCTGGACGCCGGCGCACGCATGGTGCTGCTGGACAATATGCCCCTTGAGGATCTGCGCCAGGCGGTGCAGATCAACGCGGGCCGGGCGATTCTGGAAATCTCCGGCGGCGTGACCCTGGAGGGAGTGCGCACGCTGGCCGAGACCGGCGTGGATCGCATCTCCATCGGTGCCCTGACCAAGGATGTCAAGGCCACCGACTTTTCCATGCGTGTGCAGGAGTTGTAATGTCCCAAAAGCCCCAAGTGATTGACGTCGAATACGAACAGCCCGCTGAAGGTGCGGTCTGTTCCACCAAATACGCCTGGGCGCGCGTGCCGCCCGAGCCCTCCGAAGCCGAGCGCGCGGCGCTCAAGGACAAGATCCGCCGTCTGCTCAAAGAGAAAAATGCGGTCATGGTCTCGCACTACTACGTGCACCCGGACCTGCAGGATCTGGCCGAGGAAACCGGCGGCATCGTCAGCGACTCGCTGGAGATGGCCCGCTTTGGCCGCGACCACGCCGCGCAGACGCTGGTGGTCAGCGGCGTGCGCTTCATGGGCGAGACGGCCAAGATCCTCTCGCCCGAAAAGACCGTGCTGATGCCCGATCTGGATGCCACCTGCTCGCTGGACCTGGGTTGCCCGGTCGATGCGTTCAGCGCCTTTTGCGACCAGCACCCCGATCGCACCGTGGTGGTCTATGCCAACACCAGCGCAGCGGTGAAGGCGCGCGCCGACTGGCTGGTGACCTCCAGCTGCGCGCTGGATGTGGTCAAGGCCCTGAAGGACAAGGGCCACAAGATCCTGTGGGCGCCGGATCGCCACCTGGGTAGCTACATCCAGCGCGAAACCGGCGCCGACATGCTGTTCTGGAATGGCGCCTGCATCGTGCACGACGAGTTCAAGGCGCTGGAGCTGGAGCAGCTGAAGCAGGAGCACCCCCACGCCAAGGTGCTGGTGCACCCGGAAAGTCCCGCCGAAGTCGTGGCCCTGGCCGATGCCGTGGGTTCGACCAGCGCCATCCTGAAGGCCGCCCGGGAGCTGGACGCCAAGGAATTCATCGTCGCCACCGACAAGGGCATGATGCACAAGCTGCGCACCCTGAACCCCGACAAGGTGTTCATCGAGGCGCCCACCGCGGGCAACAGCGCCACCTGCAAGAGTTGCGCGCACTGCCCCTGGATGGCGATGAACGGCCTGGCCGGTGTGGCGCATGTGCTGGAGACGGGGGCCAACGCGGTGCAGGTCGATCCGGCCATCATCCCGCGCGCCTGCGTGCCCATCGACCGCATGCTGGCCTTCACCGCCGCGCTGAAGAACGGCCAGAACGCCGGAGCGCTGGTGCCCCACCTGGGCGCCGCCTGACAGCGGGGAGCCCTTCTGCGCGAAGGTGCTTCCCTGCACACATTCCCACCCACACACCAGGGCAAGGAGCCATCCTTGCCCTTTTTGCGTTCTGGCGTTGTCCCGGGGGTGTTGCAGTGTTGCAACTGTTGATTGCAAAAGAGCTTTACCCATTCGGTGCTGAATGGGGGCGTGCATGCGCCGACTTCCTCTGGAAAATGAGCCGCTTTCCTTGATGTTTTGGGGGAATGCGTCAAGTTTTGTTGCCAAATGTTTGATATTTATCAAATTAGAATCGGGCAAATCAGCCTGCATAGCATGCAAAAACCGTGGCAAGGCGCGCATTTTTTGGTGGGCGGCGCTGGATGCGACCTCAGGGATTGAGCAGGTTTTGCACCATAAAATTACCTGGAACAATGGTTACCATAAATCAATAGCTTGTATCAATGATTTGCGTGTGCCGCCACGCGATTTGCCGAGGACATGAAGCAGCAACCATCCTTTTCGATGCGCAAGCATTTTTTGCGTCTGGACGCCGACGACGAGCGGGCTCTGGTCCGGCTGCATCGCGCTCTGGAGGATGGTCTGCCCGCGCTGGTGGACGGCTTTTACCGCCATCTGGTGGAGTATCCCCCCCTGCGTGCCTTGTTGCCCGATGCGCAGGTGTTGCAGCGCCTCAAGCGCGCGCAGCTGACCTACCTGAAGCGGCTGACGGCGGGCAACTACGACGAGTCCTATGGCCTGGATCGCGAGCGCGTGGGCCTGGCGCACGCGCGCATCGGCCTGCCGCCGGGGTGGTACCTGGGGGCCTATAGCTACTACCTGTGCGCCTTGCTGCCGCAGGTTGTCGAGCTGCCCGCCTTGTCGTCCCAGGAGCGGCAGGCGGCCCTGCGCGCGCTGACCAAGGTGGTGTTCCTGGACATGGGCATCGCCATCGATACCTACATCGACCTGCGCGATCAGCTGATCACCGAGTTGCGTGACTACGGCGCTGCCTTCACCCATCTGCCCTACGGCACGCTGGTGGTGACGGCCGAGATGGAGGTGGTCTTTGCCAACCATGCGTTTGCGCAGTTGCTGGGCTGCCGGATGGAGCAATTGACCGGCACCCCCCTGCACCAGTGGTTGCAGCAGGGCAACCTGGTGGCCCTGGCGCACAAGGCCTTGCAGGAGCAACGGGTGCAGGAGGTGCTGGACGTGCTCCCGCTGGGGCAGCGGCTGGCCATTCCCGTGGCCGTGACCGCCTTTGCCATGCCCGCGCCGCATGCGGGTGCACCGGTGCGGGTGCTGCTGTCGGTGCAGGACCTGCGCGAGCAAAGGCAGCTCCAGCGCGATCTGCTCCAGGCCCAGGAAGTGGCCAACATCGGCACCTGGCAGTCCATGCTCGATGGGCAGGTGGATCTGACCCCCCAGGCTGCCCGCATTCTGGGTTGCGCCAGTGGCACGAAGCAGAACTCCAGCGGCCTGCTCGATTGCGTGCACCCGGACGACCGGGAGCGGGTGCAGGCCCAGTGGCGCACCTGTCTGTCCCAGGGACGCGGTGTGTTTCTGGTGCGCACCACACACGGTCAGTCGCCGCGCTGGGTGGAGGTGCGCTGCGCATTTGAAAACGATGCCCAGGGCGTGCCCACGCGTGGTTATGGCACGGTGCTGGATATCACCGAGCGTCACCTGGCGGAGGAGCACATCCGCCGCCTGGCCTTGTTCGATGCGCTGACCGGCCTGGCCAATCGCCAGCATGGGCTGGAGCTGCTGGGCGAGCTGCTGAAGCAGGCCCGGGAGCAGGGCGCGCGCGTGGTGCTGCTGTTCATCGACCTGGACCGCTTCAAGGAAATCAACGACACCCTGGGCCACAGCATGGGCGATCACGTGCTGCAGACCGTCGCTACCCAGGTGCAGGCCCGGATTCGCCCCAGCGATGTGCTGGCCCGGCTGGGGGGCGATGAATTCATGTGCGCGCGCCTGCTTGCGCCAGAGGAGGATGCGCTGGCGCTGGCGCAGCAGCTGGATGCCATGCTGCACCGGCCCTTGCAGATCCGGGGCCGGGCCTACAGCATCGGCGGCAGCGTGGGGGTGGCGTTGTATCCCGAGCATGCCGACAGCGTCGGCAGCCTGCTGCACTGCGCCGATCTGGCGATGTACCAGATCAAGGCCCAGGGCGGCGGCTACCTGCTGTACGAGTCCGGCATGCACCAGCAGCAGCTGCGCCGCATTGCCGTGGCGCAGCGCCTGAAGCAGGCGCTGACCGATGGCGGCCTGCAACTGCACTATCAGCCCAAGGTGGATCTGGTCAGCGGCCGCCTGTGTGGAGTGGAGGCGCTGATGCGCTGGCACGACGCGCAGTGGGGTTGGGTCAGTCCGGCGGAATTCATTCCGGTGGCGGAAGAGCGCGGCCTGATTGCTGCACTCGATGCCTGGGCGCTGGAGGCTGCTGCACGCCAGTGGCGTGCCTGGCGCGATGCGGGCTGGACCGATGCGCCCAGCATTGCGGTGAACGTATCGGCGGAAGAGGTTTCCGTGATCGACGGCTTTGCCGAGCAGGCGCTGGAACTGGTGCAACGTCACCAGGTGCCGCCCCAGGCCATTGAGCTGGAGATTACCGAGACGGCCTTGATGCGCAATGCCGATCAGGCCAGTAAAACCACGCAACAGCTGGTGGCAATGGGTTTTTCTTTGGCGATTGATGATTTTGGAACCGGTTATTCCTCACTGGCCCGCCTGCATAAACTGCCACTGGCGCGTTTGAAGATCGATATGGCCTTTATTGCCAATATGCTGGCCGATAGTGGCAGCATGGCCATCGTCACCGCCGTGATTGGCATGGCACGCGCGCTGCGCCTGCGCACGGTGGCCGAAGGTGTGGAGACAAACGATCAATTGAATGCATTGCGTGCCCTGCAATGCGATGAGATTCAGGGGTATCTGATAAGCCGGCCGCTGCCAGCGCAGGAGCTGGAAAAGCATTGGCGTTCATACTGATAGCGCAAACAGCACTGGCGCAACGCCATGCTTGGTGTCACACTTTGTTTCCGCTGTTTGATTGGGCGGATTTACGCAAAGTGAGTTTCAAGGATGCGCATCAATTCGCCAATTACCGACCGCGAATACTGTTTCGGCCAGAACGAGACGCTGGTTTCGGTCACGGATACCAAAGGCCACATCACCTACTGCAATCCGGCATTCCTGGAGGTCAGTGGATTTGCCGAAGCCGAGCTGCTGGGCCAGGCGCACAACATCATTCGTCATCCAGACATGCCCAGCGCGGCATTTTTTGATTTGTGGGCCACCATTCGCGCCGGTCAGCCGTGGACCGGCATTGTGAAGAACCGGCGCAAGGACGGTGACTTCTACTGGGTGCAGGCCAATGTCACGCCGTTGCGTGCCGGTGACGAGATCACGGGTTATCTCTCGGTGCGCACCCAGCCCAGCCGTGAGCAGGTGCAGAAGGCACAGGCGCTGTATGCCCTCATGAAGGAGGATGAGCGCACGGGCCGCGTGCGCTATCGCCTGCACCATGGCGAGTTGCAGCGTGTGGGCTGGGTCGGGTGCGCCGGGCGCTGGCGACGGGGTTGATGACTGCAAAAGAGGAGCTGCAGGCGCTGATCAGCAAAGGATTTCAAGATGTTTTTGGTCTGAAATCCAATATGCATCAGCGCTTGCAGCTCTTTTTTTAGGAGTTTGCAGCATGCGGCAGGTGGCGCTGCCGCACAACCCGGTTACGACAGGGTCTGCGTGGGGACGTGGTGGCGCAGCTGCACCTGCTGGTTTTTCTCGTTGACGAAGACCAGTTGCGGCTTGTGGTTGGGCACATCCTTTTCGTCCACCTGGGCAAAGCTGGCAATGATCAGCAGATCGCCCACGCAGGCGCGGCGCGCGGCCGAGCCGTTGACCGAGATCATGCCGCTGCCACGCTCGCCCTTGATGGCGTAGGTGACAAAGCGCTCGCCGTTGTCGATGTTCCAGATGTGGACTTGTTCGTTCTCGCAGATGTTGGCGGCATCCAGCAGGTCTTCATCGATGGCGCAGGAGCCTTCGTAGTGCAGCTCGCAGTGTGTGGTCTTGACGCGGTGGATCTTGGATTTCAGCAGGGTACGCAGCATGGGTTTCTCGCTAGGTTCTGGGCCAAAGTGCTGGCCTGTAGTGGCTGACGGGAGTCGAAAAGCGCGCAGTCTAGGCGGGATTTCACGTACTTGTCACATGGCATTTGTGTAATGCGTTCAGCCCCCGGGCTTTTTGCAATTTTTCGCCTTTCCATTGACTTCACAGCACATCGACAATATGCAACGCACACTCCTAGCCCTTGCCGCCCTGGGCGCGGCCACTGGCGCCATGGCACAAAGTTCCAGCGTCAACCTGTTTGGCGTGGTGGACGCCTCGCTGGCCCATATCTCCACCAAGGATGGTTCCGTCACCGGCATGGCCAATGGCGGCAACTCCAGCAGCCGTCTGGGCTTTCGCGGTGTGGAAGACCTGGGCAATGGCCTGAAGGCCGGTTTCTGGCTCGAAGGCGGCATCAACGTGGACGACGGCGGCTCGGGCTTTAAGTTCGATCGGCGCTCCACCATCAGCGTGCTGGGCGACTTCGGTGAGTTGCGCCTGGGCCGCGACAAGACGCCTACCTACCAGAACCTAGAGACGTTCCACGCCTTTGGCGACTCGGGCATGGGCGCCATCAGCGGCCACAACCTGATCAGCAGCTCGGCCGATGGCACCCTGGAAGGCAGCAACCCCAAGCGCAGCTCCAACAGCGTCAGCTACCTGCTGCCCAAGATGAACGGCATCTACGGCCAAGCCAGCTACGCTTTTGGCGAAAAGGCCAAGGGCAACAGCAACAGCCTGTCCAGCAGCATGGGCGTGCGTCTGGGTTATGCCAACGGGCCGCTGAATGTGGCGCTGGGCTACGGCCTGGTCAAGGGTGGCACGGCGGCCGATACCGTCAACTACAAAAATTTCAACCTGGGCGCCTCCTACAATTTTGGCGGCTTCACGCCCATGGTGCTGCTGGCCAGCGAGCGCGGCAACCAGCAGCGTGTGGATCTGTTCAGCGTGGGCGTGAAGGCGCCCGCGGGCCCCGGCGAGCTGCGCGCAGCGGTCACCTGGTACAAGGACAAGAAGCGCGATGAGCGTGACTCCATGCGCCTGGCACTGGGCTATGGCTACAGGCTGTCCAAGCGCACCGAGCTGTACGCCACCCTGGCGCACATGCGCAACGATGACAACGCCAACCGCAAGCTGGGCACCTCGCTGGCGCACTCGGTGGTGGCGGGCAAGAACGTGACCGGCTATGAGCTCGGTCTGCGGCACAGCTTCTGATCGGTAGCTGCGCTTTCATTTCCTGGTTGACAGAGGAAAAACGGCTGCACAGCAATGTGCAGCCGTTTTTTCGTGCGCGGAACTGTTCAGGCAGGTCGAGGCTTGCGCAGGCTCAGGCGTGCGGCACCAGAATGGTCGGCGCGGCCGGGGCGGCCAGCTCGGGCCAGTCGCGGCTGAAGTGCAGGCCGCGGCTTTCGTGGCGCATCTGGGCGCTGCGCACGATGAGGTCGGCCACCTGCACCAGATTGCGCAGCTCCAGCAGGTCGCGCGTGACGTGGAAGTTGGCGTAGAACTCGTTGATCTCGCTTTTCAGCAGCGCAATGCGGTGCGCGGCGCGCTCCAGGCGCTTGTTGGTGCGCACGATGCCCACGTAGTCCCACATGAAGCGGCGCAGCTCGTCCCAGTTGTGCGAGATGACCACGGCCTCATCGGCATCGGTGACGCGGCTGTCGTCCCAGGCGGGCAGCTGCGGGCGGTCGGTGGACGGGGTGCTCTGGATGTGCTTGGCTGCTGCGCGGGCAAACACCATGCATTCGAGCAGCGAGTTGCTGGCCAGGCGGTTGGCGCCATGCAGGCCGGTGCAGGCGGTCTCGCCAATGGCGTACAGGCCGGCAATGTCGGTGCGCCCGCTCAGGTCGGTGAGCACACCACCGCAGGTGTAGTGCGCGGCGGGCACGACGGGGATCGGCTCCCTGGTGATGTCGATGCCCAGCTGTGCGCAGCGCGCCAGGATGTTGGGAAAGTGCTCCTGCAGGAACTGCGGGCTTTGGTGCGAGATGTCCAGATGCACGCAATCGATGCCGTGCTTCTTCATCTCGAAGTCGATGGCACGCGCCACGATGTCGCGCGGTGCCAGCTCTTCGCGCGCATCGTGCTGGGGCATGAAGCGCGTGCCGCCTGCAGCAGGGGGCAGCTTGAGCTGGCCGCCCTCGCCGCGCACGGCTTCGCTGATCAGGAAGGACTTTTCATTGGGGTGGTACAGGCAGGTGGGGTGGAACTGGATGAACTCCAGATTGGCCACCCGGCAGCCCGCGCGCCAGGCAGCGGCAATGCCATCGCCCGTAGCGGTGTCGGGGTTGGTGGTGTACAGATAGACCTTGCCGGCGCCGCCCGTGGCCAGGATGGTGTGCGGCGCGCGGAAGGTGATGACCTCATCGGTTTCATCGTCCAGCGCATACAGCCCCAGGCAGCGCTGCGGGCCGCCCAGGCCCAGCTTGCGGCTGGTGATCAGATCGACCAGCGTGTGCTGCTCCAGCAGGGTGATGTTGGGCGTGGCGCGCACATGGGCAATCAGCGTCTGCTGCACGGCGGCGCCCGTGGCGTCGGTGGCGTGCACGATGCGCCGGGCGCTGTGGCCGCCCTCGCGTGTCAGGTGCAGCTGGCCGTCTTCCTGCGAGAACGGCACGCCCAGCTTTTGCAGCCAGGCGATGGTGTCGGGGGCGTTTTCCACCACGTAGCGCGTGGAGGCCAGGTCGCACAGGCCGGCGCCAGCGGTCAGGGTGTCCTGCACGTGGGCGTCGAAGCTGTCGCCCTCGGCCAGCACGGCGGCAATGCCGCCCTGGGCCTTGCCGCTGGAGCCGGCTTGCAGCTCACGCTTGGTGATGACGGCCACGCGGTGCGTGGGGGCCAGTTGTAGTGCGGCGGTCAGGCCGGCAAGGCCGCTGCCGACGATGAGCACGTCAAAGTCTTGGATGGCGGAAGTGGTGTTGGATGTGTTCATGGCTGTTCAACAGGGGGAGGTGACAGCGTCAGGCCGGTGTGTAGGTCAGGCGCAGGTAAATGGGGGCAAAGGCTTCTGCCTGGGTGATCTCCACCAGGGTTTCCTTGGCCAGCTCCAGCAGGGCGATGAAGGTGACGACCAGAACGGCGCGGCCCTGCTCGGGCGTGAAGATGGATTCGAAGGTGACAAAGCGCTGGCCCTGCAGGCGGCGCACGATGTGGCTCATGTACTCGCGCACCGACAGCGCCTCGCGCGTGATGTGGTGGTGCTGCACCAGTTTGGCACGGCGCAGGATGTCGCGCCAGGCGGCCTGCAGTTCGGCAATGCTGACGTCGGGAAAGCGCGGTTGCAGGCTCTGCTCGATAAAGACCTGGGCCTGCACAAAATCGCGCCCCTGCTGCGGCAGGGTATTGAGCTGCTGGGCGGCGAGCTTGATCTTTTCGTATTCCAGCAGGCGGCGCACCAGCTCGGCGCGCGGATCGTCGGGCTCTTCCTCGCCCTCCTTGGGCTTGGGGGGCAGCAGCATGCGCGACTTGATCTCGATGAGCATGGCGGCCATGAGCAGGTACTCGGCGGCCAGCTCCAGGTTGCGGCTGCGGATTTCTTCCACATAGCCCAGGTACTGGGCGGTGACATCCACCATGGGGATGTCCAGGATGTTGAAGTTCTGCTTGCGAATCAGGTACAGCAGCAGGTCCAGCGGCCCCTCGAATGCATCCAGGAACACCTCCAGCGCATCGGGAGGGATGTACAGGTCGGCCGGGATCTTGAACAGCGGCTGCCCGTACAGGCGTGCCAGCGCCACCTGTTCTGCCAGAGCCTGTTCACCCCCCTGCGCCGGGGCTGTGCTGGCATCGTGCTCTGGCGGGCTGGCAACTTCCATGATGGGGATGGGGCAGCCGGTGCGGCTTACATCGGGCTGGTGACTTTGCCAGCCGGGGTGTACGAGTAGTACACGTAGGCCTTCTGTGCCACCTTGCCGGCGCGGTAGTCTTTCCAGACCTCGGCATCGACCTGCTTGTCCCATAGCAGGCTGCGGCCGTGTTGCTGCTGGGCTTCCAGCTGGGGGCGGTCTTTCTTGAGCTGGTTGATGAACTGGGTGGCGTCGGACTCGTAGTGGGGACGGGCAAAGAAGGACATGGCAGGCTGACTCACAGGAAGTGGACGGACAAACGCACAATTTTAGAGCGTGTTTGCCGTCCGGGCCGGGCTCATTCCTGCTCTGCGGGCTGGACAAGCTGGAGACTTTCCAGGTTGCGGGTGAATGAGGAGGCGCTGGGGTTGTCCACGAACACGCACTGCGTGCCGGTGCGTTTGCAAAAGTCCTTGACGCGCCAGTAGGCGTTGTGACTGATGCAGCCGGTCTGGCAGATCACCAGGTCGGCTGCAGCCAGCACGGCATCCAGGGCGCTTTGCTTGTCCTCCAGACCGCCATCGTGGTGGGAAAAATAGCCACCGGCCTTTTCGATGACCTCGCGGTAGCTGGCAACGCTGGTGTGGCGTCCGCCCACGCACAGGATCTTCTTCTCCTTGAGCTGCAAGGGCGGCTGGGGTACGGGTGGCGCAGCAGGCTCCGGCACGGGCTGGGCGGGGGACTGCAGGGACTCCAGGGCTTGCTGGCGCACCAGCCGCCGGGCCTGGTGCAGTGCCTGGCGCAGCTGGGCGTTCTGGGCTTGCAGCTCGCTTTGGTGTTGCGTGAGCTGCTCCAGCTTTTTCTGCAGTTTGGTGACGTTGTCATAGTTCGGGATCCGGGCCTTGAGCTGCTCCAGGTCCTGCTTCAAAAAGGCGATCTGCGACTCCTGCCCAATGACCACGGCCCGCTGGCGCACCAGTTGGGCGTTCAGTTGCTCGATTTCGGCGGACTTTTCCGCAATGACGCGGGTGCAGCGCTCCTGCGCCTTGCCCAGCTCGCGGCCCAGCACGGCGTTTTCCTTGAGCAGCGCCTGCACTTGGGCAATGTCCACGCGCACGGCGGCACCGGCCTGGTGTTGCAGCATGTGCATGTCGCGCAGCAGCACTTCCTGCAGGAACTCATCGCAACGCGGGTGCGTCAGGGCCGCCCAGAAGGCCCCCGAGACATCGCCCAGGCGCACGGCCTGCGCCCAGAGCTCGGCCACGGCCTTGGCATCCCTGGCGCGGCGGAAGGCCTGAATGTGGGGTGCAAAGCGCGCCTCCAGGTCTTTTTGCAGCAGCTCGGTGAGGCGGCTGCGCCTGGCGCATTCGGCCACTGCGCCCAGGTGGATTTCGTAATCATCGGCAATCGGCTTGTTGCCCAGGGCCTTGTGCACCAGCTGGCGCAGCCGGGGCAGGGGAAAACATACCCCGATCACCGGGCAGTGGCATTGCACGGGCAAATTCCAGAGACGACGGCGACGGGAACCGGGGGCGGGGGTGGACGCGTTGGCGCAGGCGTTGCACATGGGACCTCCTGGGGCGGGAAGACGGTGGTTGAACGGGCAGCAAGCGGAATGTGTTGAGATCTACTGACACACCCGCTGGAACACGCCGCTGCGGGGGCGGGGCGCGCGGCTGGTGCCACTTGCGGCCCGGCATTTGCCTTGGAAGCAAGGCCACAGCGCACCGGAGAGTGTCAGTGGTTCTTATTCTAAATGAGAATTAGTCTTATTTAATAAAACCCTGCGGTAACTATCCGTTTGCCGACCGCAGGACCTGTGGGCGGGCTGTTAACCTCGGCAGCTTCGTTTTCTGGAGGAGGGCTGCGGCCATGTCCGTTCTTCGTCGTCTGTTGCTGGCAGTCGGTGCCGCTGGCGCGGCTGTTCTGACGCTGCTGGGGTGCGATCAGCAGCGCATCAATGCCCTGGAGGAAGGGCTGTCCACCGAGGCCGATGTGCGTGCCCAGTTCGGTGAGCCGACCACCATCTGGCCCGAGCCGGACGGCAGCCGCACCTTTGAATACAACCGCCAGCCCATGGGGCATCAGAACTACATGATCACCATCGGCGCCGACGGCAGGATGAGCGCCCTGCGCCAGGTGCTCACGCCCCACGTGTTTGCCCAGGTGCAGCCGGGCATGAGCCAGGAGCAGGTGCGCCGCTTGCTGGGGCAGCCGGCCAGGCGTGTCACCTACGACCTGAAGCAGGAGACCGACTGGGATTGGCGCTGGATCGACCCGCCGACCCGCGAGAAGGTCTTCACCGTCACCTTTGGTGCCGATGGCCGGGTGCTGCGCGCTGCCAGCCAGGACAAGATGCCCGAGGGGCGCTGAGCTGCGCCCCTGCGCACCGGTACCCCGCAAGGGTATGGTGGCGGATATGAAAAGGATAGCTGCTGGCGCTTGTCAGCAATGGTTATCAGGCGATAAATTGCTTGAAATCCTTTGCTGACAAGCGGCATCAGCTATTTTTTTATGTACTTGCCGCTTCCGCCGGGAGGGCCTGCTGTTGGCGCAGGGTGGCGGCAAAGCCCGAGCGCTCCAGCAGCGATGCCACCTGTTCGGTCGGGTTGCGCAGCTCCAGATAGCCATTGCGCTGTTGCACGGCCTTGAGGATGTCCTGCAAGGCATCCAGCCCGGTGGTGTCCAGGGCAAAGAGCTGTTCCATGTCCAGCACGATGTGGCTGCCCGTGGGGGCCACGGCCACGGCGGCCAGCACGCTGTCCAGCTTGTCGGTGGCGCCAAAGAACAGCGCGCCGTGCAGCTTCCAGGTCAGGAAACTGGCCTCGGCGTGGGGCAGCGGATCCACGCGAAACAGCTTGGCCATGCGCCGCACGAACAGCACGCAGGCCAGCACCAGCCCCACCTGCACGGCAACCATCAGGTCAAAGACCACCGTCAGCAGGAAGGTGCCCAGCAGCAGTAGGCGGTAGTGGTTGCTGAACTGGCGCAGGCGGGCGAATTCGTTCCATTCGCCCATGTTCCAGGCGACAAACAGCAGCACTCCGGCCAGCACGGCCAGCGGCACGTGCAGCGCCAGGGGGGCAGCCAGCAGCACGATCAGCGCCAGCACCAGGCAGTGCACCACGCCGGAGACCGGGGAGGTGGCGCCCGAGCGCAGATTGGTCATGGTGCGTGCAATCGTGCCCGTCACCGGCATGCCGCCAAAGAACGGCGCCACGATGTTGGCTGCGCCCTGGGCGATGAGCTCCTGGTTGGGATCGTGCTTGCGGTGTGCCGGGTGGGTGGCCAGCTGGTCGGCCACGCGCGCGCACAGCAGCGACTCAATGGCGCCCAGGGCGGCAATCGTCAGCGTGGGCATGAGCAGCTCGCGCACGCTGTCCCAGGACAGGGCCGGCAGGGTAAAGGCTGGCAGCTCCTGCGGAATGCCGCCAAAGCGCGTGCCGATGGTCTCCACCGGCAGGTGCAGCAGGTAGCTCACGGTGGTGAAGATGATCAAGGCCACCACGGGCGCGGGCAGCCGTGCAAAGGTGCGCACGGTGATGCCATCCAGGTGCATCGTGATCGATTTGTGGTTCAGCAGCCGTGGCCAGATCACCAGCAGGGCCAGCGTGGCCAGGGTCAGCGCCAGGGCCGCAGGGTTCCAGCTGTCCAGGTGCGTGCTGATGGCCTGGATCTGCCCGAAGAAATCGCCCGGCATCTTGGCAATCTGCAGCCCCAGCGCATCCTTGATCTGCGACAGCGCAATCAGCACCGCAATACCGTTGGTAAAACCTATCACGATGCTCACCGGCACAAAGCGCACCAGATTGCCCAGCCGGAAGACGCCCAGCAGCGTCAGCAATACCCCGGCGCAGCTGGTGGCCACCAGCAGCCCGCCCACCCCGTGGCGCTGCACGATGCCGTACACGATGACGATGAACGCCCCGGCCGGCCCGGCAATCTGCACGTTGGATCCACCCAGCAACGCCACCAGCAGCCCGCCAATGATGGCCGTCCACAACCCTGCCTGCGGCGGCAGGCCGCTGGCGATGGCAAACGCCATGGCCAGTGGTAGTGCGACCACACCGACGGTGGCACCAGCGCCCAGGTCCGCGAAGAAGCGCTGGCGGCTGTAACTGCGATAGATATCCCAAATGCGTGGCTGGAAAGACATAGACCCTCAAGATCGAAATGAACGAAAAACTCCCCCCTGCCGGCCAGCAGGTTGGAGTAGCCAGTCATGAGACGTATCATGGCTGCCCGGTGGACGCGGAAATTATGCGCCTTGAGCCTGCTGCGACGTTGACAACCAGACTTGGAAAAGGATGGCCATGAATCACGCTTGTGCCGAACATGCTGCCGGCGGGGAGCTGCTGCGGACCCCGGGCAAGAAGGTGTTGACGCCCGTGCAGCACACCTTGCTGATTCCCCTGGTGGCACGTGCCCTGGGGGGCGCCCTGTATCCAGGCCATGCCTGTGGGGATGAGCAGGCCTCGCGCCTGCTGCAGGGCCTGCCGGTCGATGGCCGGGCCTATCTGGCCGATCGCCCCACCGTGCTCAACGTGCTGTGGCGCACGCGTCTGATCCGCGATGTGGCGCTGGCCTTCTTTGCCGAGCATCCCAAGGCCTGGGGGCTCAACCTGGGCTGTGGCCTGTCGCACTACTTTCAGTGGCTGGACAACGGCAGCAACACCTGGGTGGATGCCGATCTGCCCGAGGTCATGGCGCTGCGCAGAAAGTGGTTGCCGGCCCAGCCACCGCGCCTGCGCGCGGCCACCGTGGATTTGCAGACCGAGGGCTGGTGGCAGCGCCTGCGCCTGCCCCAGCGTGCCCTGGCACAGCCGATACTGGTGGTGTGCGAGGGGGTGCTGATGTACTTCCAGCCCGACGAGGTGCGCCAGGTGCTGCAGCAGTTTGCCCAGGTGGCGCCGCCCGGCTCGGTGCTGGTGCTGGACACCATGGCGCGCTGCGCGGTCGGCCAGGCCCAGTGGCACGCCAGCGTGGGGCGCACGCGGGCGCAGTTTCACTGGGGGATCAGCCAGATGCAGGAACTCACGGCCTGCCACCCGCGCCTGCAGCTGCGCCAGTCGCACAGCGTCGCCCCCAGCCACGGCTGGATGGGCGTGGCCATGGAGGCCATGTGGAACCCCTGGGGGCAGAACGCGCCGCTGTACGGTCTGGCCGAGCTGGTGGTGCAGTGATCAGGTTGCGAACTTCTTGAAGAAGCGCCCCAGCAGCGACGGCTTGCTGGCGTGTTGCTGTTGCTGCTTGAAGTAGTCGGCGTAGAGCTTGTCCTGAACCAGGATGTGGTTCATGAGCCAGTCGCGCAAGAAGTGCAACAAATCCAGACTGGGTTTTTCACCCTTGGCTACACGGGCTTTCTCATCGGCGATCTTCCGGGTGAAATTGCGGTGCAGCTGGATGTGGCTGTCGTAGTTGGGGTAGTTGAAGCTGCGCATGAAAACTTCTTCTTCGGTGAAGTGCTGCACGGTGTACAGCTCCAGCGCGTGAAGAATTTCCGCCATCGTGTCCTGCTTTTCGTTGCGCACGATGGCCAGCCACATCTTGTTCATGATCTCGAACAGCGTGCGGTGCTGTTCGTCGATTTCAGTCATTCCGAGGGCAAAGCGGTCGTCCCAAGTGACCAGTGGCGTTGTCATAAGAATGTCTTTCGGAGGGCAAAAGAATGTAAATTGGCGTAACTATATCTCCCAAAAAGAGACGCCTTGCCTTACTTCAACCAGCCGTGCTCGTGCATGAAGACCTGCATTTTTTGCGCGAACTGGGCATAGCCCTCCGCATTGGCGTGCACCTGGTCGGAGCGCCACTGCGGTTTGGACAGGATTTCGGCCCAGGCGCCTTCCAGCAGGGGGATTTTCAGCTCCTTGGCGAGCTCCTGGTACAGCGGGTGGTCGCTCAGGCGCCCTGTGCCGGCAGCGAGCAGGGAAAACTGCGGCACCGCCACCAGCAGCACCTGTGCGCCGCTGGCCTGCACTTGCTGGCAGATGCGGCGGATGTTGTCCTTGGCTGCCTGTGCACTCATTTGGCGCAGAAAGTCGTTGCCGCCAATGCACACGATCACCAGTGCGGGCTGATATTCATCGAGCAAATCGGGCAGGCGCTCCAGTGCCTGGGCGCTGGTGTGGCCGGAGATGCCGGCGTTGATCACCTCCCAGTCCGTGCGCTCTTCCAGCAGGGTGGGCCAGGCTTCATGTGGTTTGGCGCCCACTCCCTGGGTCAGGGAGTCCCCCAAGGCCAGTATCGCTGCATGTGCTGGCAAGGCCTGCATTTTTGGCGTTTTTTGCCCGCAGGCACCTAAGGCAGTCGTGGCAAGGGCTGCCAGCAACAGGCGGCGGCGTAGAAAAATATCCATAAGGTGAACTCCTTCAACGGTATGGAGGGCCCGGGGTGGGCATGGTGCGCAGGCGTGGTGTTGGTTGAAACTGCTGCAGCGCAAGAGGCTGTCAGCTTAAGCCATGCTGGCGACGTTGATGCCAGTCGCTGCATACAATTTTCATGTGGCACACTTTTTGCTTAACCCTTGCAGCCACTTTTGGATGACGGCCCGGCCACAAGCCTGGGGCGTGCGTCACACGGTTTTTGCCATGAGCACCACCACACCTACCGAGACCGATTTTTCGTCCCCCGCGGCCACCGGCGCCGCTGCCATGCCCGCATCGCCCGAGGTGGCGCATGGCCGTTTTGAAGATGCCCAGGCCCTGTTTTCGGGCTCGCTGTTTGTCGGCATCACCATGATGATGTTCAACCAGGCGGGGCTGCTCACCGGCAGCACGGCGGGGCTGGCGTTTGTCCTGCACTACGCCACGGGCTGGTCGTTCGGGGCGATTTACTTTCTGATCAACCTGCCGTTCTACTGGTTTGCCTGGAAGCACGTTGGCAAGGTCTTCACGATCAAGACGTTTGTCTCGGTGGCGTTGCTGTCGGCGATCACGGCATTTGGCCCGCGGTTCATCCATATCGACTACCTGCACCCGGCGTTTGCCGCCGTGGCTGGTGGTCTGTTGATGGGCACGGGCGTGCTGTTTCTGGCGCGGCACAAATCCAGTCTGGGCGGGGCGACGATTGTGTCGCTGTACGCGCAGGACAAGTGGGGCATCCGCGCTGGCAAGGTGCAGATGGCGATCGACTGCACCGTGGTGGCGCTGGCGCTGTGGGTGGTGCCGCTGCAGCAGGTGCTGTGGTCCATTCTGGGCGCTGTGGTGATGGGCGTGTTTCTGGCGGTGAGCCATCGTCCGGGCCGCTACAACGGGCGCTAGAGAATACAGAGCGTCTTGCGCTGACTCTAAAAGACTTTCCGATGGTTTTGGCTTTGAAACCGCCTGAATACGCGCGCAAGCTGCTATCCAAATAAAAGCCCCGCAGCACATGGCTTGCGGGGCTTTGCTGTCTGTCGGCGGTGAGGGTGGCGACGCTCAGGCCACTGTGATGGTCTTGCTGGCCGTCAGTGTGGCACCTTTATCGTCCTTCCACAGGAAGCTCAGATCGCCACTCTGGCGTGCCTTGAAGGTGAATTCGATGTAGGGGTTCTGGGAGATGGAGGTGCCCAGCTCCCAGACAAAGATGGGCTTGCCGGCCATCCTGGCCTCAAAGTGCGTGACGATGTGGCGCGGGCGCGGCTGGCCCGTGGCAGGGTCGGTGCGCAGGCCGGTTTCCATGACGTGCTCCATCTGTGCACGCACGCGCAGGATGTCGCCTGCCTTGGGCTTTTCGTTGCTGACCCACACGCGTGGGGGCTTGTTCATGCTCATGGGTGTTTCCTTGCTTACATGCCGCAGCCGCTGGCGGCCACCGTCACCATTTGCCTGCCTTGCAGCACGGCGCCGCTTTTCATGCGCGCCAGCACATGGACGTTCTGCGACTGGCTCAGACGAATGCGCACGGCCGCCTCGGCACTGCCGGTTTCGGCAAAGAATTTGATGCGGCAGGCCAGCGGAATGGGGTTGAGCTCGGCCACCACCATCATTTCCTCGCACCAGTCCTGCTCCGTGATCGGCAGGGTGACCTTGGCCTTGACGGGCACGGCGCCGGGGTTGTCGGCCAGCAGCGGAATGTCCAGTTGCAGGCCTTCGGACTGCGGCGTGGCGCTGCCGATGAATTGCTCCATGGTTTTCCTGAATTCCACGGGGTTCGGTGCCAGCGGGCCGACCAAAGGTGTTTTTGCCGGGGCTTGTGCCAGCGCTGCCGTGGGCAGGGCCATGGTGGCCCCGGCTGCGGCTGCGCCCGCCACCAGGCGGCGGCGGGTCAGGGCGTGGGAGGGTGCGAGGTTCATTGCTTGCGTGTATCAGCGTGTATTAAATAGCCAGGAAGTCCTTGAACATGCCGTCGATCCAGGCGAAGTCTTCCTTGACCAGATCGGCAGAGCGGACGTCCATGTCGATTTGCGTTTGGTGCACGTGGCCGGAAGCGGCGTCCACCTCGTACTCGAACTTGACCGAGATCTCTTCCTGCGGGTCGCCATTGACCATCATGTAGCACAGGTTGTCGGGCAGCAGCGGGGTGACTTCCTTGCCGGCCACGCGCTGGGCGATGTTCCTGGCGACGATCTTGCCGATGTAGTTGGCCACGTGGCCGCTCTTGGGGTAGTGGCCGAACTGGGGCGAGATGGCGCCCATCAGGTCACCGACAAAGTACACGCGGTCGTCGCTGTTGGCGGTGTAGTAGCGCGGGTTCATGTCGGCCCAGCCGGTAGGCTTGCCGGTGGCGGGGTCCTTGCCGATCAGGTCGGCCCACCAGACCATGTCGGCGGCCTGGTGCGGCGGCATCAGGATGGCGTCGTCAAAGTCGAATTCGCCAGCGGCAGTCTTGATCTTCTTGCGGAAGGGATCGACCTCCTGCACGCGCGCGTTGGGCACGTGGGTGATGATGTCGGGGTACAGCTCCTCGAAGGCCTGCTTGTAGCCCACGCTGATGGGGGCGATCTTGGGCTTGGGGTCCAGGATCAGGATCTTGCCGGGGATCTTGTTCTTCTTGATGTGCCACGCAATCAGGCACGCGCGCTCGTAGGGCGAGGGCGGGCAGCGGTGCGGCGGCGGGGGCAGCGTCATCACGATGGTGCCGCCCTGGAAGTTCTTCACCTTGCTCTTGACGGCAAACATTTCCTGATTGGGCACATAGGCGTTGGGAAAGTGGCGGCGTGTGTAGTCGATGGCCTTCTGGTCGTTGCCGAACCAGGCTTCGTAGTCGTTGCGGATGCCGCCGGAGAGGATCAGGTAGTCGTACTCGATCAGGCCGTGGGCGGTGCGCACCAGCTTCTTGTCGCGCTCAAAGCCGGTCACTTCGGTCTGCAGCAGCTTGTAGCCGTACTTGTTGGCCGGGCGCAGCATGTCGCGGTTGACGAAATCGGTGTTGACGATGTCGATCAGCCACTTGTTGCTCATGGGGCCGGACCAGAAGGTGGGGTTGCGCTCCAGCAGCACCACGTCCGAGCTGGGGATCAGCTCGCGCAGATAGCGCGCAGCGGTCAGGCCGCCCCAGCCGCCGCCGCAGATCACGATGCGCGGGCCGTGGCCCTCGCGCGGCAGGATGCGCGACTGGGGCGTCATGATGGTGGGCGCTGCCAGCGTGGCGATCGGGGTGGCAGCAGCGGCTGCGCCCAGCGCCATGGCTGGCGGGGTCAGCAGAAAGTGGCGACGTTGCATGGTCATGATTTCTCCTCGTGGTGGAAAGTGCGGTCAATCCAATCGACAAGCATGTGCGTGCAGGTGCTGCCGCCCAACTGGCGGTAGCAAAAATGCAAAGGGAGCACAGGGCACAGACCATGCCTGGCGCGCACGCTTTTAGAAAGTGGGCATGCGCTATCGGCAGTGTTCAGGCTCCTGGTGTAGCAGGAGCCACATCCGTTGCGTCCACCAAGCAGCAATTGCGGGCTTGGGCGTGGACGGTGGGCGGTTGGCGCTGGCCGCCACCCACGGGCAAGGATGGGTAAATCCCTCTTAGCCGTCACGCGGCACAAGCAGAGCTGTCTGGGGGCGGATTCTAGAGCAGGGAAGTGGGCACACAGCCCCAATGGCCGGCGGGCCTGATGGGGCACGGGGAAAGCACTCAGTGGCGGCTGGCCAGCAGTCGGGCAAACAGCAGGCCACCCAGCACGATGCCCGCCACTGCGGGCAAGGTGGCCCAGGCCAGCGTGGTCACGCCCGTCAGCACCTGGCCGATGGAGCAGCCAGCAGCCAGCAGCCCGCCAAAGCCCATCAGCCAGCCGCCTGCGGCGCTGCGCGCCAGCTGCGCCGGGCTGTCAAAGCCCTCCCAGCGCGCGCTGCGCGTGGCCAGGGCCGTGACGCAGGCGCCCGCCAGCACGCCCAGCACCATGGCCGATGCGGCATCGAATTCGCGCCCCACGGCCACCTGCACGTAGAGCAGGGTCTCGGCCATCGGGGAGATGAAGCTCAGCGAAGTCAGCCTTGCCGGCTCGAAGGGATCGACCTCCACCGTGGCGCTGATCCACCAGCCCACCGCCACCAGCGTACCAATCACCACGGCCGACAGCCACTGCGCCGGACTGCGGCGCAGGGCCGGGCGGTAGAGCGCGTAAGCGAGCAAGGCCAGTGCAGGAACAATAGCTAGAGCCGCATGCGCAGCAAGGCCTGAAGCCCCATTGGCCATCAAACTTTGTTGCAGGGTGGTGTGCTCGACGGTGGTTGGTGCCAGACCCTGAAACCATTGGCGCAGCGGCACCAGCACGCCGGTGGAGCTGGCCTGTGCGCCCAGCGCCAGAAACACCACGGTGACCAGCGAGCGCAGATTGCCCCCGGCCAGCAGCACCAGCGAGCGTGCCCCGCAGGCATTGGCCAGCACCATGCCCAGCGCAAAAATCACCCCGCCGATGAACACGCCAGGAATGGAAAAACCGGGGCGCACGATCAGCGCCTGCCCCAGATCCACCAGACCCAGCAGTTGCAGCGTTTGCGAGGCCAGCAGCGCCACGGCCAGCGCCAGCGCAAAGGCCTGCAAGGCCGGGGCAGTGCCCTGGGGTTCGTTGCCATCCAGCCCCAGAACCTGGCGCAAGCCGCGCAGCAGGCAAAAACGGCCCAGCCGCGCAAATACACCGAACGCCAGACCCAGGAAAAACATAGACCACAACAACATATCTGTCCTTCAAGCGGTGGTGCGCAGGTCCGGCCGGATGGGGCAAAAACCTCGTGCTTCGGCGCCGGACCTTGCAGACCTGCGCAGACCAGGCTGCGCCAGATGTGGCCGCGCCCCTTGCCGGCAGCGCAGGCCAGCAGGGGCGCAGCGGAAGGCGTGGATTGTGCCTGCTGACAGCCGGGTCGTGCAGCAGCCGATCAGCGGTCCCAGATATCGGTGCTGATGGCCTTGTACCAGGCTGCGCCGTATTCGGCCTCAGCCTTGCGGTAGCTGGCATCGGCGTCCAGCGGGCTGACACCGCCGGAGCCGGGCACTTCAATCAGCTTGCCGCCTTCGGACTTGTACACCCCGGCCACCGAGATGCCGTAATTCGTACCAATCAGGCTGTAGCAGGTATTGGCAAAGGCGCCGGTGGCCACGGTCTTGCCGGTGAGCTCTGCCGCAATGGCCGCTGCGGCCACCTTGCCCTGCGTGTTGGCCGCAAAGCCGGACTTGGGCATGGGCGCGGCAATCGTCGCATCGCCCAGCACATATACATCCTTGACCAGTTGCGATTCAAAGCTTTCGGCCTTGATCGGCACCCAGCCGCTGCCATCCGTGACACCCGCGCGCTCGGCAATGAGACCGGCCTTTTGCGGCGGGATGACGTTGAGCACATCGGCCTTGTGCCTGGTGCCAAAGGCGGTTTCCACTTCCAGGTTCTTCGCATCGACACGCACCACCTGGCCGTCGTCGGACTGCTTGACCCACTCGATCATGTCGCCGTACAGCGCCTTCCAGCCCTGGATGAACAGGCCCTGCTTGGAGAAGTTGTCCTTGTTGTCCAGCAGCAGGATCTTGCTCTTGGGCTTGTGGTGCTTGAAGTAGTGCGCCACCATGGCCGCGCGCTCGTAAGGGCCGGGCGGGCAGCGGAAGGGGTTGGCGGGAATCACCATCACAAACTTGCCGCCATCGGGCATGGCATCCAGCTGCTGCTTGAGCAATTGGGTCTGCGGCCCGGCCTTCCAGGCGTGCGGCGCCAGCTCAGAAGCGGCTTCGTCATAGCCTTCCAGCGCGCCCCAGCGCATGTCGATGCCGGGCGAGAGCACCAGCTTGTCGTAGCTCAGCGCCTGGCCGGTGGACAGCAGCACGCGCTTGCCCGCGGTATCGACATGGTCGGCGCGGGCGTGGATCACCTCGATACCGGCCTTGCGCAGGCCGTCGTAGCGATGACCGATGCTGTCCCAGGTGCGCAGCCCGGCCAGGTACAGGTTGGAGAACGGGCAGGTGTAGAAAATCTCGGCAGGCTCGATCAAGGTCACGCGCACTTGCGGAGCGCGGGCCTTGAGGTAGCGCGCTGCGGTGGCACCACCAAAGCCGCCACCGACCACCACCACATGGGCAGAACCACCCTGGGCGCGCACGATGGCGGGCAGGGTCAGGGATGCAGCACCCGCCAGGGCGCTACCCAAAAGAGTACGGCGATTGAACGACATCAGTTGGCCTCCTTGCTGAACCACTGGGCGAGTGCCTGGATTTGCGCATCGTCATAGCCCTTCATCAGGCGCGTCATGACGGTGGCGTCGGTGGCCGTGCCGGCCTTGAAAGCCTGCAGGCGCTGCAGCAGGTGGCGCTCATTGACGCCGCGCAGGCTGGGAATGCCGCCGGTGGAGCGTCCGTCGGGGCCGTGGCAGTTGGCGCAGGTGCCGGCAATCAGCGACACATCCTGCACCGACGGGCCAGCAGCAGCTGAGGTAGAGGTCGTGGCAGCCGTGTTTTGGGCCATGGCCGTGGGGGCCAGCAAAGCCGCCGCTAGCCACAAGGCCGGGCGCAGACGAGATACGGGTGACAAAGGCATGCGGTCTCCTTGCGATCGCGTGCCGGTGAGCGGGCGCGCCGCGCCTTCCGGCAATGTCAACATGGGGCTGCATGACAGCGCCCAGTGTTGCCACGCCGCCATGCTCGTAGAGCGCCGCATTCTAGGTAGCAGTTTGCAACCCCTAGTTAGAAGCATGTGCAGCCTGCGCATATGCCGCACATGCGCCCTGGCGCGGCATCCAGGGCGGCCATGGCTGGCCGTGGTTGGCCCGTCAAGTCATGCCGGGGACAGGCCTAGGCGCCGCAGTGTAAAAATAAAAAGGAGAGCTGTTTGCCCTTGCTGCATAAGGGTTAAAGCCACTTTTTATTTAAAAAATTTCTACCGTCGTGCGCTATCAGATCCATATGGCTTACATCTTTTAAAAAGATGGCTGGCTTATCTAAAACAGAATGCCTGCGCCCAGCGGGTACCAGCCGCACTGCTTGGCCCTAGGGCCAGCGCTGCGCAGCTGTGCCCGCTTTGTGCGTTTGGCATCTGAGCTCATGCGGATTTATTCGTTGGACTGGTGCGCACTCTGCTCTACATTGCGCCGCTTGCCCAGGCCCAGCCTGGGTGTGCATCGAGAAAGTGTTTGAACAATATGAATAAGCGTGAATTTTTGAAGACAAGCCTCAAGGCCGGGGCCATCGTGAGCCTGCCCAGCGGCTTGATTGCCTGCGCCAGCGCACCCAGCGCCGCCAGCCGCCGCGAGCCCCTAGTGGAAACGGCCAGCGGGCGCCTGCGCGGCCTGCGCACAGAGCAAGGCTTTGCCTTCAAAGGCATCCCCTATGGCGAAAGCACCGCTGGGGCCAACCGTTTTCGCCCGCCTGTGGCCAAAAAACCTTGGGCTGGCGTGCTCGATGCCACCGCGCATGGCGCCAGCGCCCCGCAGCCCAAAGGCGCTTCGGTGCCCGAGTTTGCTTGGTACTGGTCGGACATTGCCGCCAGCGAAGACTGCCTGTCGCTGGCCGTTTACACCCCCGCTTTGGATGGCAAAAAACGCCCTGTGCTGCTGTGGCTGCATGGCGGCGCCTTTGCCGTGGGCGCGGGCACCTCGCCGGGCTTTGACGGCAGCCACTTGGCGCAGGCGCAAGATGTGGTGGTCGTCTGCATCAACCACCGCCTCAACGTCTTTGGCTCTTTGCTGATCGAGGCGCCCGGCTTTGCCCCCGAAGCGGCCAACCTGGGCGTGCTCGACCAAGTGCAGGCACTGCGCTGGGTGCGCGACAACATCGAACGCTTTGGTGGCGACCCAGGCAATGTCACCATCTTTGGCCAGTCCGGCGGCGCTGCCAAAGTCACCGCGCTGCTGGGCCTACCCGCAGCCCAAGGGCTGTTTCACAAAGCCGTGGTGCAAAGCGGCTCGGGCCTGTGGCGCTTGGCCAGCCAAGAAAAGCTGGCCCAGGCCAGCCACGGCCTGCTGCAAGAGCTGGGTCTGAACGCAGCCAGTGCCGCGCGCCTCCAAGAGCTGCCGCTCGAGCACATCGTGGCCGCCTACCTCAAGCTCATGGGCAAGACCGGGGGCGTGAGCGAGTTTCGCCCCACGCTCGACGGCGTGGTCTTCCCACACGAGCCCTTCCATCCGCGCGCCACACCACTGTCGGCTCAGGTGCCAGTGCTGGTCGGTTATGCCGAGCACGAAGCCACCTTCTTCCTGGCGGGCAACCCGGCCAACTTCGCCATCAGCGAAGCGCAGCTGCAAGCGCGCGTGCAAAAGTTCCTGCGCTTGTCGGCCGCGCAAAGCCGCCAGCTGCTGCAGCGTTATGCCGAGCATCTGCCCGGCAGCACCCCAGCGCAGCGCCTGATTGCCGTGGCCAGCGACTACAACTACAAGCAGCCCACCTTGGCCTTTGCCGATCGCCAGGCCGACCTGGGCGGCGCACCCGTCTATGCCTACGCTTTCGACTGGCGCTCGCCCGCACGCGCTGGCGTGCTGGGCGCGGCGCACACCGCCGAAGTGCCCTTCATCTTTGGCACGCTAGACGCTGCACGCGCTCTGGTGCAAGACAGCCCCGACCAACTGCAAGTGCGCGACCGCATGGGTGCCATCTGGGGCCAGTTTGCGCGCAGCGGCCAGCCCGGCGGCGGCGATTCGGGCGTGCAAGACTGGAAGCCCTATGAGCGCGGCCAGCGCCTCACCGCCCGCATCGGCAGCCAGTGGCGCGTGGAGCAAGACCCTGAAGCCCAGGGCCGCCAAGCGCTGGCCCAGGTGCCGCTGTACGAGTACAGCTTCCCCGTCTCCTTTGTGCGCGATTAACCGCCGCGAGCGCACAGCAAAAAGCCCGGCAGCGCTTGGTGCAGCTGCCGGGCTTTTTTTGGGGGCATTACATGATTTTTTGCAGGTGTTTTTTCAGCGTCTGCAAATTGACAAAGCTCAGCTCGTACATAGCCGTCAGGCCCTGCGCTTGCTCCTCGGTCAGGTCGGTGGAGCAGATGATGAAGCGCTCCTTGCCCACGCCCAGGCGCTTGCTCAGGCGCAGGTATTTGTCGATCTCGCGGCGAAATTCACCGCTCTTGCACTCAATGCAAATGGGCGCTTGGCCCGCAGGCAGGCAGACCACATCCAGCTCGTGCAGGTCTTCGTTGGCAAAGACCACCTTGACGTTGCGCGCGTAAGAAAAAGCACCGCTGTTGCCATCCTTGAGCGCCAGCACCTGCATCAGCGCATACCACTCCAGCCAACCGCCTTCAAAGAACTGGCGCACGGCAGGCGCCGTCTGCAGGCTCAGGCGCGCAATTTTTTCTGGCTTTTGGTAGTGGTAGCGCGAGAAGAAGGTTTGCTCATACAAGGTGCGGCAAAACTTGGTGATGGCCTGGCCGTCTTTTTGCGACAGATTGCCCAGCTCCAAATTGACGTTGGTATAGCTCTTGCGGTAGGCGTAGCGCACGCGGTCGAGTAGGTCGGCAAACAGGCCGTAATCGTTGCCCAGTTGTGTGGCCGCTTCGTCAAAGAAGCCGCTGGTATCTGCTGCGCTGGGATCGATGCGCGCCTCAATATTTTTCTGGTTAAACCACTGCTCCAGTGCGGTGTGTGGCGCGCTGCTGCTGGGGGCGCTGGCTGCATCCAACTTGGGAAAAGCGGTGGTTGCAGCAGCAGCTGTAGCAGTTGTAGCCGTAGCCGCTGCTTGCTGAGCTTGCAGCGCCTTGTAGTCGCGTGTGACGCTGGCTAGGCGCTTGATCAGCTCTTCCACAAAAAACACCGTGCCATATACCGTGCTGGGGGTGCCGCAGCGCCCGCATGGGGTCTGGGATTGCACGGGCGTTTGCGCGTCCTCGCTGACAAAGCCGCATTGGTTGCAACGGTAAATGGGCATGGGTGTCGTCCTCCCTTATATGTTTGTTGTGGCTAAAAAATAAAAAAAGTAGCTGCTAGCGCGCATGAAATAAGGGTTTCAGAACCTTATTGCTCTGAAACCCTTATCCATCCAGCGCCACTAGCTATTCATTTAGTGAATGCGCATGCCCGGTTGTGCGCCGGGGAAGGGTTCCAGCACGTAGATGCCGGGCTGGGACTTCTCGTCGGCGTGGCTGGCGGCGAGCACCATGCCTTCGCTGATGCCGAACTTCATCTTGCGCGGTGCCAGGTTGGCCACCATGACGGTGAGCTTGCCGACCAGTTGTTCGGGCTGGTACATGCTGGCGATGCCGCTGAAGACGTTGCGCGTCTTGCCCTCACCCACGTCCAGGGTCAGTTGCAGCAGCTTGGTCGAGCCTTCCACGCGCTGGCATTCGACGATCCTGGCGATGCGCAGGTCCACCTTGGCGAAGTCGTCGATGGTGATGGTGGGGGCGATTTCCTCGCCACCGGGTTTGACCACTTCGGGCGCGGGGGCAGCCGGGGGCTCGAACAGGGCTTCGAGCTGTTCCATGGTGACGCGCTGCATCAGGTGCTGGTACTGGCCGATGGTGTGGCCGGCACCCAGCAGGGTGTCGGCATCGGCAAACTGCAGGGCGCCGATCTTCAGGAAGGCTTCGACCTGTGCGGCCACGGCGGGCAGCATGGGCTTGAGGTAAATCGTCAGCAGGCGGAAGGCTTCGATGCAGGTCGAGCACACATCCTGCAGGCGCGCGTCCATGCCTTCCTGCTTGGCCAGTTCCCAGGGCTTGTTGGCGTCCACATAGCTGTTGACCTTGTCGCACAGCAGCATGATCTCGCGTGCAGCGCGTGCGGTGTCGCGCTCTTCGTAGGCGGTGACGATGGCGTTCTTCTGCTCACGCAGCTGCGCCAGCAGGGCCTGGCCATCTTCGGAGATCTGGCCCAGCCTGCCCTCGAAGCGCTTGAAGATGAAACCGGCAGCGCGGCTGGCGATGTTGACGTATTTGCCGATCAGGTCGGCGTTGACGCGCAGCATGAAGTCTTCGGCGTTGAAGTCGATGTCTTCGTTCTTGCCATTGAGCTTGGCGCCCAGGTAGTAGCGCAGCCACTCGGGGTTCATGTTGAGTGCCAGGTACTTCAGGGGATCCAGGCCTGTGCCACGGCTCTTGCTCATCTTTTCGCCGTTGTTGACGGTCATGAAGCCATGCACGCAGATTTTGGTTGGCGTCTTGCGGCCGCTGAACTTGAGCATGGCAGGCCAGAACAGCGTGTGGAAGGTGATGATGTCCTTGCCGATGAAGTGGTACTGCTCCAGATTCGGGTCGGCCATGTAGGCATCAAAGTCTTCGCCGCGCTGGTTGAGCAGGTTTTTCAGCGAGGCCAAGTAGCCCACGGGCGCGTCCAGCCAGACGTAGAAGTATTTGCCGGGTGCATCGGGAATCTCGATGCCGAAGTAGGGCGCATCGCGCGAGATGTCCCAGTCGTCTAGGCCGGTGCTGGTCGAGCCATCGGGGTTGGTGCGTGTGCCGAACCATTCCTTGATCTTGGCCGCGACTTCGGGCTGCACGTGCTGGCCGTTTTGCGTCCACTCGGTCAAAAACTCCACGGCACGCGGGTCGGAGAGCTTGAAGAAGAAGTGTTCCGAGGTCTTGAGCACCGGCTTGGCGCCCGACAGGGCCGAGAACGGGTTGATCAGCTCGGTGGGCGCGTACACGGCACCGCACGACTCGCAGTTGTCGCCGTACTGGTCCTTGGCGTGGCAGCGCGGGCACTCGCCCTTGATGAAGCGGTCGGGCAGGAACATGTTCTTCTCGGGGTCGAAGAACTGTTCGATGGTGCGCGTTTCGATGAAGCCGGCCTTCTTCAGGTCCAGATAGATCTGTTTGGACAGTTCGTGGTTTTCCGGGCTGTCGGTGTTGCTCCAGTTGTCAAAGGCGATGTGAAAGCCTTCCAGATACTGCTTGCGACCGGCGGCAATGTCGGCCACGAACTGCTGCGGGGTTTTGCCTGCTTTTTCAGCGGCAATCATGATGGGCGCGCCGTGGGCGTCGTCGGCGCCGACAAAGTTGACCTGGTTGCCCTGCATGCGCTGCGCCCGCACCCAGGTGTCGGCCTGGATGTATTCCATGATGTGGCCAATGTGAAAGTGGCCATTGGCGTAGGGCAGGGCGGTGGTGACAAAGAGCTTGCGTTGCGACATGGTGGGGAAAATTCGGATGGTGTTCGAGTGGTGGGGAGGGTGCGGGCAAAACCGGCGCAAAAACCGACGATTTTAGGCAGACCAGCACACTCGGTTGCGGCCCTGGGCCTTGGCGGCGTAGAGCGCGGCATCGGCACGCTGGAAGAATTCGGGGTCGGGCGCATCGCCCGCCGGTATCGCGGTGACGCCGCCCATGCTCAGGGTGATGTGGGGGCCGACGTCCGATGCCGGGTGCGGCAGGGCCTTTTGCTGCAACAGGTTCAGCAGGTTCCGGGCCAGGAGCTGGGCGTTGGCGGCACAGGTTTCGGGCAGCAGCAGCACAAACTCCTCACCGCCGTAGCGGGCCACCAGATCGGCCGGGCGGCGTACGCCCTGGCGCAAGGTGGCGGCCACTTCCTGCAGCACCCGGTCGCCGCTGGCATGGCCCAGGGTGTCGTTGTATTTCTTGAAAAAGTCCACGTCCGCGATGATGAGCGACAGCGGCTGGGCATTGCGGCGGCAGCGGCGCCATTCGCGCTCCAGCGCGGTATCGAACTGGCGCCGGTTGGGGATGCCGGTCAGGCCATCGAGCGCGGCCAGCTGCTCCAGCAGGCGCCGCTGGTGCACCAGCTGCAGGTGGTTGCGCACGCGCGCCCGCACGATGGGCGGGTGAAACGGCTTGGAGATGTAGTCCACGGCGCCCAGGTCCAGGCCCTTTTCCTCGTCGGCGGCAGAGTCCAGTGCGGTGACGAAGATCACCGGGATGTGGCGCGTGCTGCCGTCGCGTTTGAGTTCGTGCAGCACGGCCATGCCGTCCATCTCGGGCATGAGCACGTCCAGCAGGATCAGATCGGGCTGGTGCTGGCGCGCCTTTTCCAGCGCCTGCACGCCGTTCTTGGCCTGGATGATCCTGTATTGGCCATCGAACAACTCGGTCAGCAGCAGGCGGTTCTGCCTCTCGTCGTCCACGACGAGCAGGGTGAATGCAGTAGCAGATAGGGGCATTGCTATTGGCCTAGGAGCAGTTTGCGCAGTTCCGGCAAGACTTCCAGGGCAGATTCATATTCGATATCTTCCACCAGCTCCCGCAGTAGCTCCAGTTTTTGTAGTGCTGCGGTGTGCTGGGCTGCGCTCAGGGCAGCATGCAGGGCGTTGAGCTGGCGCAGGGCACCCGCATCGTCCTGTTCCAGGTTGCGGGCCAGCTCGTCCAGCAGGGTGGCGTACCGGGAGGCGTCGGCGGCAGCTGGTGCCTCAGGATGGGTGGCGCCGACCGAGGGGGTGGCGCCGGCCTGGGGCAACAGGGACTGTAGCAGGGCCAGCACGCGGGCCAGTTCCTGCTCCAGCGCTTGCCAGGCGGTCGGGTCGGGTACCTGCTCCTGGGCATAGCTTCGTTCCAGCACCTTGGCGTGCTCGGCCAAGGCACCAGCTCCCAGCGTGGCAGCGGCCGACTTGAGCGAGTGCGCCAGGCGTCGCGCCCGGGGCCAGTCCTGGGTGCCGCTGGCCTGCAGCAATGTGGCAGGGGAGTGGGTGAATTCGCGCACGAATTCGCCCACGATGCGCAGATACAGCTCGGGCCTGCCCAGGCACTGCATCAGGCCACGCGCGGTGTCTATGCCCGCCAGCGCAGGGATGCTGCCGGGCGCGGCGGCCACGCTGTGTTGTGCAGGGGTGGCCGTTGGTGTGTGGGCCGTCGGTGGGTGGCGTGGCGCGATCCAGCGCAGCAGGGCCGCGTACAGGGTATCGGGGTTGATGGGTTTGGTCAGGTGGTCCTGCATGCCCGCTTCCAGGCTGCGCTCGCGGTCGCCTTCCATGGCGTGTGCCGTCATGGCAACGATGGGCAGGTCCTTGAAGCGTGCGTCCTGGCGGATGGCGCGGGTGGCGCTCAGGCCATCCATTTCGGGCATCTGGATGTCCATCAGCACCAGGTCGTAGGGCTGGGCGTGGATTTTTTCCAGCGCCTGGCGCCCGTGCACGGCCACGTCCACCTGCACGCCGGCTTCCTGCAGGAAGGCCAGGGCCACGGTGCGGTTGAGCTCCATGTCATCGACCAGCAGCACGCGTGCCCCGGCAATGGGGGCAAAGTCCAGCGCTGCGCCGGGCGGGGTGGTGCTGCACTGCGCGTCGGGGATGGCACCGGCGTCGCCGCGTTGCAGGTGCAGGGTGAAGAAAAAGCGGCTGCCCTGTCCCTCCTGGCTTTCCACGTCGATGTGCCCGCCCATCAGCTCCACCAGCTGGCGGCAGATGGCCAGCCCCAGGCCGGAGCCGCCAAAGCGGCGTGTGATGCTGCCATCGACCTGGGTGAAGGGGGTGAACAATTGGTGCAGGCGTTCGGCCGGGATGCCCATGCCGCAGTCGTGCACGGAAAACTCCAGTTGCACGCTGCCTTCGTCCTGTGCCAGCAGGGTGGTCTGGACGAGGATTTCGCCGGTTTCCGTGAACTTGATGGCGTTGTTTGTCAGGTTGACCAGCACCTGCGTCAGGCGCAGGGGATCGCCGCGCAGTTGCCGGGGCACGGCGGCATCGGTGTCAAAGCGCAGCTCCAGCCCCTTTTGCTGGGCGCGCAGCGCCAGCTGGCTGGAGACGCTGTGCAGCACCTGCTCCAGATCGAAGTCGATGCGCTCGACTTCCAGCTTGCCCGCTTCGATGCGCGAATAGTCCAGGATGTCGTTGATCAGCCCCAGCAACATGTTCGAGGCGGCGATGACCTTTTCCTGGTAATCGCGCTGCTGTGGCGACAGGTCGGTCTTGAGCAGCAGCGTGCTCAGGCCCACGATGGCGTTCATGGGGGTGCGGATCTCGTGGCTCATGCGTGCCAGAAAGTCCGATTTGGTGCGGTTGGCCTGTTGCGCCTCCTGCGTGGCGTGCAGCAGGGCCTGGGTGCGCTGCTCGACCAGGCGCTCCAGGTTCTCGCGGTACTGGCGCAGCTCGTGGTCGCGCTCCTGCAGGCGGTCGATCATGTGGTTGAGGCTGCGGCCCAGCCGGGCCAGCTCGTCCGGGCCATCGACTGCGGCGCGTTCGGCCAGGTCGGGGTTGTCGGCCATGCGGCCCATGAGCTGGTTGAGGCGCAGCAGCGGGCGGGCAATGCGCTGGGCTGCGTGGTGGGAGATCCACAGGAACAGCCCCAGCACGATCAGCAGCGTCAGCCCCGTCTCGCGCGTGGTGTTCCAGATGACCTGGCGCAGGGGCTGCAGCGACACCAGCAGCTCCACCGTGGCCGGGGGGGAACTGTGCGGCACGCTGGTCCAGATCAGCAGGTGGTTTTCGTTGCCGTTGTGGAACTCCATGCCATTGCCGCTGGGCGGTGGCGTCGGGGTGACGTGGGTGCTGATGTCGGGGGTGCGGGCAAATTCGGCGTATGGCGGCTGGGTGTAGGGGGTGACGAAGACGCGCGCGCGCAGGATGGCGGGGTTGCTCTCCAGGGACCAGAGCAGGCGCTCGGCCTCCCGGGTATCGCCAAAGTCCAGCGCGGCCTGGATGTTGGTGGCCATCAGGCGCGCCTGTGCCTGCAGGGCATCGCTCCATTCGTTGCGGATCAGACGCTGCTGCTGGCCCAGCATCAGTGCAAACACCAGCACCAGCACCAGCACCAGGGCCACGGTAAAGCCCAGCCCCAGCTGGGCCTGGAGGGTGCGGGGGCGCAGACGCGCAAGCAGGGACTTCATCATGGCAGCAGGGTGGCCAGGCGCAGCAGCTGCGCGTTGAACTTGATGCCCTGACGGGCGGCGGCGGACTGGTTGATCACGATCCGCAGCCGGCCATTGCCCTCGGGCAGGCTGGCCAGCTCCACCATGCCGTTGGCCTGGGCAAAGCCGGGGATGTCCGAGACCGTGAGCACCGGAAAGCGGGAGAGCGCGCGGATGGTCTCCTCCAGCGTGCTGCGGGTGCCGGCGTCGTTGGGCACGAACACCAGATTGCAGTGCCAGGCATCGTCTGCACGGGCCGGGTTGTGTACCTGGATGCTGCGCCCTTCGATGGGCATTTGCGACAGGCCGTGCATGAGGTTGCCAAAGGGGTCGTGGCCCAGGATGCACAGGTCCAGCGTGGTGCGTTTTTCCAGATGCGGCAGGTAGGTAAAGCGCGGCAGCTTGAACAGCAGGGCGGCCTTGAGGGCCAGGTCGGAGGGGACGGCCAGGGTCGCCACCGGCTGGCCGAGGATCAGGCAGGCCAGAAGCAGCACGAAGGGACGCAGGTTGCGAAGCGCAGGCATGGTCAGAGGCGGTGGTCCAACGTCAACATCCGGTGAGGTGGCTGTCGAGGCGGGTGCAGCCGATGCTACCGCACGGTTGTGCGCAGACGCACAGCCCGTAGGGTCACCCTGGTGCGGCTTAGACTTCGGCTGTTGTTTTTTTGCCTTGCAGGCTTTCCCAGGCCTCTTTTCCCTCTCATCCAACAAGAACCAGACCATGTCCGTCAACGAACAAGACCTGCTGGCCGCCCTCTCCGGCGTGCCGGACCCCCACACTGGCAAGGACTTTGTCAGCACCCAGGCGTTGCGCAACCTCACCATCCAGGGCGGAGACGTTGCTTTTGACGTCGAGCTGGGCTACCCCGCACTCAGCCTCATCCCCCAGCTGCGCCAGCAACTGATTGCCGCCGCGCGCAGCGTCGCCGGGGTGGCCAATGTCAGCGCCAATGTGGTGAGCAGGGTGCAGTCGCACGCCGTGCAACCGGGCGTGCAGCTGCTGCCCGGCGTCAAGAACGTGATTGCCGTGGCTTCGGGCAAGGGCGGTGTGGGCAAGAGCACCACCAGCGCCAACCTGGCCCTGGCCCTGGCCGCCGAAGGCGCGCGCGTGGGCGTGCTGGATGCCGACATCTACGGCCCCAGCCAGCCGATGATGTTCGGCGCCACCGGCAAGCCCGAGAGCTTCGATGGCAAGACCATGGAGCCGTTGCAAAGCCACGGCGTGCAGCTCATGTCGATCGGCTTTTTGCTGGACAACCCCGACCAGGCCATGATCTGGCGCGGCCCCATGGCCGTGCAGGCGCTGGAGCAAATGCTGCGCCAGACCAACTGGCAGGATCTGGATTACCTGATCGTGGACCTGCCGCCCGGCACCGGCGACATCCAGCTCACGCTCAGCCAGCGCATCCCGGTCACCGGCGCCGTCATCGTCACCACGCCGCAGGACATTGCCCTGCTCGATGCGCGCAAGGGCATTCAGATGTTTGAAAAGGTGAGCGTGCCGATTCTGGGCCTGGTGGAAAACATGGCCATGCACGTGTGCAGCCACTGTGGCCACATCGAACACATCTTCGGCCTGGACGGCGGCAGGCAGCTGGCTGAGGAAAAGGGGCTGCGCTTCCTGGGGTCGCTGCCGCTGTCGCGGGCCATCCGTGAGCAGGCCGACAGCGGCCGTCCCACCGTGGTGGCCGAGCCGGACAGCGAAGTCACCGCCATCTACAAGAAGCTGGCACGCGATGTGGCCGTGCAGGTGGCTCAGGCTGCGCGCGCCGGCGCCGTCAAGCGCCCGGTGATCACCATCCACAAGAATCGTTAAAAAGCATAGCTTTGGCCGCTTGAAAGAAAAGGGATTCAAGTGTTTTTTCGCTTGAATCCCTTTGTTTATGAGCGCAAGCAGCTATGCTTTTATTCAGGCCGGGTGCGCAAAGTGTCCATCCAGTCTGGATTGGGCTGACCAGCACCAGCCGGCATCTGGTTGCGCGAATTGCTGCGCCACACCCCGCCGGGCCAGTTCAGCAGCGGCTCGCTGCGGTACCAGAACCATTGCCCGTCGGCATCCTGCGCCAGCCAGCGCCATTCGGGGCCAGGGGCCTGTTGCCAGTCGGGCGGGGCGTTGTGTGTCGGGTGCATGGTGGGATTGTTCCTTGTGGTGCCTGATTCCGGTTGGGCGGTTGTGATCTTGGTCTTGGGGTTGTACTCCAGGGCGGTTCGGGAATACTCGCACAGTTCCTGCGCTGTACATTGATCGAATCCTGCCCGCGCTCGTGTGCGTGGTGATGGCGATTTACGCATAGACTTTTTCATGTCCCCTTCCTCCTGTTCCACTGTCCCTCCCACCTACGACGATGCCCAGGCCGCTGCCCTGGTGCACAACCTGGCCCGGCAACTGGCGCCCTCGGGCGACTTTCGCATCGTGCAGACGCACTTGTCGCGTGTGCTGTTGCTGCCCGATCGGGTGCTGAAATTCAAGCGCCCGGTGCAGCTGCCGTTTGCCAATTTCACGGCCCTGCATGACCGCGCGCATTTTTGTGCGGAGGAGCTGCGCCTGAATCAGCGCCTGGCTCCCGAGCTGTATCAGGGCGTGCATCCGGTGGGCGGCAGCGTGGCGCAGCCGGTGCTGGGTGCGGAGCCGGCGCTGGACTGGGCGCTGAGCATGCGCCGCTTTGCTGCCGATCAGGAGCTGACCCAGCTGGTGGCCAGTGGCGCTGTGCGCCTGGAGCAGGTGCAGGACTTCGGCACGCAGCTGGCCAGCTTCCATCAGGAGGCACCGCGTGCTGCGCCGGATGCCCCCTGGGGGCGGGCCGAGCAGGTGGAAGGCGCCATCGCCCAGGTGCTGCAGACCCTGAGCAGCGCCGCGCCCGACACCTGGGCCCAGCCGGTGGCAGCCCTGCAGGTATGGTGGCAACGTACCGCACCGCGCATGCGCCCGTTGTGGGCGCAGCGCCATGCGGAGGGGCGGATTTGCGAGGGCCACGGCGATCTGCATCTGGGCAATGTGGTGTGCTGGCAGGGGCGCATCACGGCGTTCGACTGCATCGAGTTTGAGCCGGCATTTCGCTGGCTCGACCCCATGGCCGACATTGGCTTTTTCACCATGGATCTGAAGCTGCGCGGTCGTGCCGATCTGGCCTGGGGTTTTCTGGACGCCTATCTGAGCACCTCGGGCGACTACGCCGGGCTGGCCGTTTTGCAGGTGTACGAGGTGTACCGTGCCCTGGTGCGCGCCATGGCCGCCGCACTGGCCGGCACCACCGACAGCACGCCCGACTACGCCCAGGGCGCGCTGGCGCTGGCCCAGCCGCGTGCGCCGCATCTGTTGATCACGCATGGCCGCTCAGGCAGCGGCAAATCCACCGTGGCGCTGCAGCTGCTCCAGGCCGCAGGTGCGGTGCGCGTGCGCTCGGACGTGGAGCGCAAACGCCTGGCCGGGCTGCCGGCGCTGGCCGACTCCGCTGCCCTGGGGCTGCAGCTCTATACGCCGGAGCACACGGCCCGCACCTGGCAGCACCTGCTGCAGACCACGCGCGGCATGCTGCAGGCCGCTTATGCGCCGGTGGTGGTGGATGCCGCCTTCCTGCAGGCCAGCCAGCGCCAGGCCTTTGCCGATCTGGCCGTGCAGTGCCGGGTGCCGTACACCATCCTGCACTGCCACGCGCCCGAAGCGGTGCTGCAGGCACGCCTGGCGCAGCGCCAGGCCCAGGGACGCGATCCTTCGGAAGCCAATGCCCAGGTGCTGGCCCTGCAGGTGGCCCAGCCCCTGAGTGCCCGGGAGCTGGCGCACACGCTGGACTGCCCCACCGACCGGCCCTGGCAGGCGCACGAGCTGGCACAGCGCTGGCTGGAGCGGTCGTGAATACTTTCCATAGCCCAAAGATATGGCATGCTTGCCGACCATGACTACCTTGACCGATACCCAAATACAAGAGCTGCGTGCTCAGCTGGAGGCACGTAAGGAGCAACTGCTGCAGGAACTCGACGAGGTGCAGATCGCGCACCGCGAGCGCATGAAGAGCGCCCAGAGCGCCCCGCAGGACGCCTATGCCACCCAGGCCAACCGGGTGGCACAGGATGCCGTGCGCGATGCCGAGGCACGCCGCGACCATGACGAGCTGGTGGCTGTGCGCGCCGCGCTGGAGCGCGTGCAGGACGGCAGCTACGGCGCATGCCAGGATTGCGGCGGCGACATTGGTCTGGCGCGCCTGAAGGCCTTCCCGGCGGCGCTGCGCTGCATCACCTGCCAGAGCAAGCTGGAGCAGCGCTGAGCCCATGACCGACGCCAGCAGCGACGCAACCGAAGCCCCCGTGCAGAGCGCCACGCCCTTTGCCGCCATCGGAGGTGAGGAAGTGGTGCGCGCCGTCGTGGAGCGCTTTTACGACCTGATGGACCTGGAGCCGGCCTACGCCGAGCTGCGCGCCTCGCACGGCAGCAGCCTGGACGAGGCGCGCGCCAAGCTGTTCTGGTTCCTGTGTGGCTGGCTGGGCGGGCCGGACTATTACATCGAGCGCTTTGGCCATCCGCGCCTGCGCATGCGCCACATGCCGTTTTCCATCGGCATCGTGGAGCGCAACCAATGGGTGGCATGCATGGATCAGGCCATGCTCGAATGCAATGTGGATGCGGCCCTGCGCGCGCGTCTGCACGACAGTTTCATGCAAGTGGCCGACGCCATGCGCAACCGCCCCGGTTGAGGGGTGCTGCGGGGCAATGGCTGCACACCCGGCGGATCGTCACCCCCAGAGAAAGGAATACACCATGGACACCACCACCTTGATCGTCGTTGGCATTGGGGTTGTCCTCGTCCTGTGGGCCATTGCTGTTTACAACCGGCTGCGCCAGCTGCGCAACCGTGTGGACAACGCCTTTGCGCAAATCGACGTGCAGCTCAAGCGCCGCTATGACCTGATCCCCAATCTGGTGGAGGTGGCGCGCGGCTACATGGCGCACGAGGCCAGCACGCTGGAAGCCGTTGCGCGTGCGCGCAATCAGGCGGTGCAGGCCAGCCAGCACCTGCGCAGCCATGCGCACGATGGCAAGGCGCTGGCCGCGCTCACTGCCGCCGAGCGTGTGCTGGGCAGCGACCTGGGGCGTCTGATGATGGTGATGGAGTCCTATCCCGACCTGAAGGCCGACGCCCAGATGCGTGGCTTGAGCGAAGAAATCGCCAGCACGGAAAACCGCCTGGGCTTTGCGCGTCAGGCCTACAACGATGAAGTGCTGGCCTACAACGACCAGGCCAGCAGCTTCCCCGACCTGATCGTGGCGCGTCTGGTGGGCTTTGCGCATCTGGACATGCTGCAGGCCACCCACTCCGAGCAGGAGCGCGCCGCGCCGCAGGTGCGCTTCTAAGGCGTACGGCTGCCAGCCACGCACACCATGGGTCAGCGCCGCAGTTTCTGGGACAGTCAGGCCGATGCGCGCCGCCGCTCACGCCATCTGTTGCTGGGCTTTGTGCTGTGCGTTGTCCTGAGCCTGGCAGCGGTGCATGGGGGACTGACGCTGGCCTGGTGGCTGCTGTTTCACGGCTGGCCCTATCCGCACGGCTTTGTGCTGGTCAATGTGGGGGTGACGCTGTTTCTGATCGTCGGTGGCTGGTGGCTGGAGCACGAGGCCATGCGGGCCGGCGGGCGCAAGCTGGCCGAGCGCATCGGTGCCCGCCCGGTGCAACCCGAGCGCCATGCCGACGAGCGCCAGCTGCACAACATCGTGCATGAAATGTGCGTGGCCGCACACATGCTGCCGCCGCAGGTGGTGGTGCTGGCGCGCACCGATGCCATCAATGCCTTTGCCGCCGGCTGGGAGCCGGAGGATGCCATCATCGCCGTCACCCAGGGTGCGCTCAACTACTTGAGCCGCGACGAGCTGCAAGGGCTGGTGGCGCATGAGCTCTCCCACCTCAAGGAGGGCGACACGCGCCTGAACATGCAGATGGCTGGCATGGTCTATGGCCTGGAGCTGATCTACAACTTTGGCGATGCCTTGCGTGAGCACGCCGGCGCGCTGGGGCGCTGGTTTGGCAGCGCGGTGATGGCCGCGGGCTGGGTGGGGTGGTTCAGTGGCAAGGTGCTCAAGGCCGCCGTGTCGCGCCAGCGCGAGTGGCTGGCCGATGCACGTGCATTGCAGTGGACGCGCAATCCCGCCGGCCTGGGAGGCGTGCTGCGCAAGGTGCTCTACCAGCGCCAGCAGGCAGAGGCGGCCCATGGTGGCGACTGGCGCGAAGAGCGCCACAGCCACACCGGTCTGTACCACCCGCTGGTGCAGCACATGCTGCTGGTGGAGGTGCCGTACAGCTCGCGCCTGGAGCACTGGCTCGATGCCCACCCACCGCTGGAGCAGCGCATCGCCCGCGTCTATGGCCGCCCGATGCGTCCTCTGGAGACGCCGTGCCGTTAGGCGGTTTTCTTGAAAAACGTAGCAGCTACCGCTTGTCTGGATGCGGTTTCAAGATGAATCCTCTTGAAAATCGTTATCAGATGACCGGGAAGTGCTCTGTTTTTTGAGTATTCAGGGGCTGCTGCGCAGCCCAGGCCTGGAGTTGCTCCGAGGGCAGCGGCTTGCTGAAGTAGTAGCCCTGGAAGACGTCGCAGCCCGCCTGCTGCAGGTGGGCACGCTGGGCTTCGGTTTCCACCCCTTCGGCCAGCACCTGCATGTCCAGCTGGTGGGCCATGGCGATGATGGCCTCGATCAGCACCGCAGGGCGTTTGCCAGTCAGGTTGGAGGGCTCCCGGGCATCGATGTCCATGACGAAGGAGCGATCGATCTTGAGCGTGTCGATGGGCAGACGCTTGAGGTAGGACAGGCTGGAGTAGCCGGTGCCAAAGTCGTCCAGTGCAAAGCGCACGCCGTACTTGCGCAGCTCGTGCATTTTCTCGATGGTGGCATCCAGATCGTCGGCGACCACGCTCTCGGTCAGCTCCAGCTCCAGGGACAGGCCGTTGAGGCCCAGCTCATCCAGGGTGTCGCATACATGCTGCACAAAGTTGGGCTCGCGGAACTGGCGCGGGCTGACGTTCACCGCCATGGACAGCGGCTCGGCCCAGGCGGCGTTGCGCGGGTCACGCTGCCACTGGCGCAGCGTGGTGGCCGCCTGGTGCAGCACCCAGTTGCCCAGGGGCACGATCAGGCCGCTGGCCTCGGCCTCGCCAATGAAGGCGCCCGGCGGCACCATGCCACGCCGGGGGTGTTGCCAGCGCACCAGTGCTTCCACCCCCTGCAGCCCTCCGCGGGCGTTCATTTGCGGCTGGAAGTGCAGCAGCAGCTGGCTGGTGTCGTTGTCCAGCGCCCGCTTCAGATCGTTGCGCAGGGTCAGGCGCGCGCTGGCCGCTTCCTGCAGGGCATGGGCAAAGAAGCGCACGCGGCTGTCGCCGCTTTGCTTGGCCTGGTGCATGGCGGTTTCGGCTTCGCGCAGCAGCTCGGGCGGGTCGCGGCTGTCGTTGGGGATCATGACCAGGCCGGCGCCGGCCGTCAGGTGCAGGGTGTGGCCCTCCACTTCCAGGGGCTGGCCAATGCAGGTCAGCATGTTCTCGATGCAGCGCGCCGCCTGCGCAGAGGCCGCTTCCAGCGTATTGCCCAGGTCGGTGATGAGCAGGGCAAAGGTGTCGCCATTGACCCGCGCCAGGGTCTGCCCCTGGCGCACTTGCTGCTGCAGGCGCTTGGCGATGGCACGCAGTGCCGCATCGCCCGTGGCCATGCCCAGGGAGTCGTTGATGGCCTTGAAGCCGTCCAGATTGAGCGTGGCCAGTGCGGCGCGGCGCTGCGTGCCATCGGCTGTCTGCAACTCCTCGGCCACGCGTTCCAGCAGCAGGCGGCGGTTGGGCAGGCCGGTGAGGGTGTCGAAGTTGGTGAGCTGGCTGATTTCCCTCTCCGCCTGCAGGCGCTGGCGAATGTCGCGCACGGCCACGGCACGCAGGATGCGCCCACCAATCTTGCGTTGGCGCGCACATACTTCTGTAGGAATGGGGTTGCCGTGGGAGTCCATGAAGTCGATGCTCCATGTGCCCTCGAAGCCCATCCGTGCGCGCTGGCTGGTGCCTTCCACGTCGTAGGGGGCTACCAGGCTGAAGATGTCGCGCCCGACGAGGCTGCCCGGCTCCATGTCCAGCAGCTGCTCGGCTGCGGCATTGGCATCCACGATGCGCCCGTTCTCATGCAGGAACAGGGCTTCGAAGGAAGCATCGGAGAGCTGGCGAAAGCGGGCCTCGCTGTCCTCCAGGGCCGCGTGGCTGCGGGCCAGCGATTGCGCCATGTGTGTCAGGGCATCGCCCAGTTCCTTGAACTCGCCGTGGCCTGTCATTTGTGGCGCGGCCTGGAAATGCCCGGCGCCGATGGCATGCATGCCGTGGCGCAGCATGGCGACGGGCAGCAGGATGTGGCGCCGCGCCAGCAGCAGCAGCAGGGCGATGGTCACCAGCGTCACCAGGGCAAAGGCCACGGCCTGTGTCTGCATGGTGTGCCACGACTGTGCCGCCAGTGGGGTGAGGTCGTACTTCAGCCACAGCAGGCCCTGGCGCTGGCTGCGGATTTCACCGGGGCGCAGCGCCATGGTGACGGGTACCACGGCCTGCAGCAGGTGTTGGTCCAGTTGCAGATCCAGCACCTCGCTTTGCTGGCTTTGGGCCTGCTGGGCCAGCTCCTGCGGGAAGTCGGACGAGGTCTGGGAAATTGGCAGGCCCCGCCAGGCAAAGCGGGTGGCGGCCAGCACCTTCCCGTTCTCATCGAGCAGCACGGCGTGGGCAATGGCCGGGTTCAGCCCCAGGGAGGAGATGACGGCATCCAGCCCGCTGCCATCGTCACGGCGCATGACGGTTTCCACACTGCGCTTGGTGTGCAGCAGTTCGTTGTGGGCGGTGCGCTGGGTGAACAGTTCCATGTCGCGCTCGTAGCGCACGCGCTCTGCGGCCATGAGCAGGGCAAAGGTCAGCAGGCCGATGGCAATGACAATCAGGGGCAGCCACAGGCGCAGCCGGATGGTGTGGATGGGCGGGGTGGTGCCGGGAGTGGGAGAGGAGGGGGCCAAGCTCATGGTTTCTGCGGGCCTTGTGCAAAGCGGGGATCGATCAGGCGAGCAATCTTTTCTGGTGGCAGGCGCAGCAGGCCTCGCTCATTCATGATGCTGGCCAGGTGCTGGGCGGTGTGCTCCAGCGGCGCGGGTCGGCCGGTCAGCAGGGTGCGGTTGCCGGCTTCATCGGGCAGCTCCACGCCCTTGAGGGCCTCGGCCACGCTTTCGGGGGGAATGCCCTGGCGCGGGGCCATGCGCTGCAGGGCATCTTCCGGGTGGTTGCGCAGATGGCGCAGTGCGCGCTGCTGCCCGGCAATCAATGCGGCAATGCGTGCGCTGCAGCACTCCAGGACTTCGTTGCGGGCCACCAGCACATCCACGATCTCGCCGGGCAGGGCAGCGCTGGTGAGCAGCTCCACCCCACCTTCGTTCAGCAGTATCTGGCGCGCGGGATCGAAGGTGACCACGGCATCGACGGTGCGGTGGCGCCAGGCGGGCACGTGCTCGTCCACCGGCATGGGCAGGATGGTCACATCCTCCACCTGCAGGCCCGCGTGGCGCAGCGCGGCATCCAGCATGTAGGCGCCCACGGCGGTCTGCTCCACGCCGATGCGCTTGCCGCGCAGCTGCTCCAGGCTGGTGATGTGGGGCTGAGCGATCACCGTATCGGCCCCGGCGGAAATGTTGAGCACCCACAGCACGGAGATGGGTACCTGCTCCTGGCGCAGCATCAGGGCCTCATCCAGGGTGAGGGCGGCCAGATCCAGCTTGCCCACGCGCAGCGCATCCAGGGCCTGCGTGGTGGAGCCCAGTTCCACCAGGCGCAGGTTGTGGCCCTCGTAGTAGCCCAGCTCACGCGCCAGATACAGTGGTTCGTAACCGATCCAGGTGTTGCTGCCCAGCGTCAGGGGGGCCTGGTAGCGTGGGCCGCAACTGGTCAGGAACAGAGTGAGTCCCGCCAGAGCCAGGAGAGAACACAGAAAGCGTAGGACGCGTGGCATGGTGGGCAGGGACAGCGGAGTCGGTGGCGAAATCGGAGATACACGTACGGTGACGATTGCAACCGATTATGACAGTAGCCTTGGCGTCCTCGGGGGAATTCGTGATCAACGGTGTGCCAATCGCGCACCTGGCTGCAGCAGCACCAGCAGGGCGCCGGCGCCGCCATCGGCGGGTCTGGCCTGGACGAAGGCCAGCACTTCGCGCTTTTGCACCAGCCAGCTCAGCACCTTGGACTTGAGGACGGGCACCCTGCCGGGCGATCCCAGGCCCTTGCCGTGGATGATGCGCACGCAGCGCAGGCCGGTGCGGTGCGACAGGCGGATGAACTGGCCCAGGGCCTCGCGCGCCTCGTCGGTGCGCAGGCCGTGCAGGTCCAGCTGGCGCTGAATGCTCCAGTGACCGGCGCGCAGCTTGCGGGTCACGTCCGGGCCGATGCCGGGGCGGCGAAAGCTCAGCTCGGCATCGACCTCCAGCAGGGTGCTGACGTCAAAGGCATCGCTCATGGCTTCGCGCAGCACGTTTTGCTCATCCAGTTGTAGCTGTAGCGGCTCTGGTGGCGCGGGCTGCATGGGGATCTGGTACACATTGCGCGGGCGCAGCGGCGTGACCTTGCCGACGCTGAGGGCAAACAGGTTGCGCTCCAGCTGCGCCTGGCGCTGGGCCGCCTCCTGTGCTTGGCGCAGTGCCTGCTGCTGGGCGTGGCGGGCCTTGATCTCCTTGGCCACGGTCTTGAGGCTGTGCAGGCCCGACAGGGCCACGGACGGGGTGCTGCGGCGGCTCATAGCAACCCCCGCTCGGCCATGGACAGGGAAGCGCCCTGGGCGACGATGATGTGGTCGAGCACGCGTACGTCCACCAGGGCCAGGGCGGTCTTGAGGGTGCTGGTCAGGTGCTGGTCGGCCTGGCTGGGCTCGACGCTGCCGCTGGGGTGGTTGTGCGCCAGGATGAGCGCGGCAGCGTGGTGGTGCAGGGCGCGCAGCACCACCTCGCGCGGGTACACCGAGGTCTGTGTGAGCGTGCCGCGAAACAGCTCCTCCAGCGCAATCAGGCGGTGCTGGCTGTCCAGAAACAGCACGGCAAACACTTCGTGGCGCAGGTGCGCCAGGTGCATCTGCAGGTAGCGCTGCACGGCCTGGGGGCTGTCGAAGACCTCGCTCTGGCGCAGCTGCTGGGCGGTGGCGCGGCGGGCCAGCTCCATCACGGCCAAAATTTCGGACCGCTTGGCTGGCCCCAGGCCCTTGATGCCGCTGAGCGCCCGATCGCTGTTGGCCATCAGCAGGCCCGCCAGGCCGCCCTGGCTGTCGAGCAGGTCCTGCGCCATGTGCAGCACGCTGCGCCCGGCCAGACCCGTGCGCAGCAGGATGGCCAGCAGCTCGGCATCGGACAGGGCCGCAGGCCCGCGCGTCAGGAGCTTCTCGCGCGGCAGGCTGTCGGAGGGCAGATCTTTAAGGGACATCGCGGACGAAAGACATCCACCAGGGCGCGCGCGGCACAGCGCCAAGCACACGCCGTTGGCGTGGGGGTTTGGGGGGCTTTCTACAATGGCGGGCAGTTTAAAGGCAGTTCCATGACCCATACCTCTGATACCGCATCCCAGAATCCGCCGGGCGCCCGCGTGCAATCGGGCGCCTTTTTGACCCTGCACTACCGCCTGAGCGGCCCCACGGGCGACGTGGTGAACACGTTCGGCGGCAAGCCCAGCACCCTGACGCTGGGCATGGGCGAGCTCTCGCCCGCGCTGGAAGAAAAGCTCATCGGCATGGCTGAGGGCGAGCGTGCCCAGTTCGAGCTGCCCGCTGGTGCCGCCTTTGGTGAGCGCAACCCGCAGCTGGTGCAGTGGGTGGCACGCAAGCTGCTGGATGCGCAGGGCGATCCGGCCGAGCAGTATGAGGTGGGCGAAGTGGTCGAATTCCCCACCCCGGACGGTCAGGGCAGCTACGCCGGTGCGGTGGTGCAGGTGCGCGAGGACGGCGCAGTGTGCTTCGACTTCAACCACCCGCTGGCAGGCCAGCCGGTGACGTTTGAAGTGGAAATCATCGGAGTGCTGTGACGTGAGCGCGGCACAGCAAACCCAGGCTGGCAAGGAAATCCTGCTGGCCGAGCCGCGCGGCTTTTGCGCCGGTGTGGACCGCGCCATCGAAATTGTCGAACGCGCCCTGGCCAAGTTCGGTGCCCCGATCTATGTGCGCCACGAGATCGTGCACAACACCTATGTGGTCAACGACCTGAAGGCGCGCGGTGCCATCTTCATCGAAGACCTGGCCGAGGTGCCGCCCGGTGCCACCCTGGTGTTCAGCGCCCACGGCGTGAGCAAGGCTGTGCAGGAAGAGGCCCGGGCCCGGGGCTTCAATGTGTTCGATGCCACCTGCCCCCTGGTGACCAAGGTGCACGTGGAAGTGGCCAAGCTGGCCAGGGAGGGCTACGAGTTCCTGATGATCGGCCACAAGGGCCACCCTGAGGTGGAAGGCACCATGGGGCAGCTCAGCGAAGGCATTCATCTGGTTGAGGACGAGGACGACGTTGCCAGGGTGCAGCCGCGCCAGACGGACAAGCTGGCCGTGGTCACGCAGACCACGCTCAGCGTGGACGATGCTGCCGGCATCAAGGCTGCCATCCGGGCGCGCTTTCCCAATGTGCGCGAACCCAAGCAGCAGGACATCTGCTACGCCACGCAAAACCGCCAGGATGCGGTCAAGGTGCTGGCCCCGCAGGTGGATGTGGTGATCGTGGTGGGCAGTCCCACCAGCAGCAACAGCAACCGCCTGCGTGAGCTGGCCGAGCGCCTGGGCACGCCCGCGCACATGGTCGATAACGCCCAGGAGCTGCAACCGGCCTGGTTTGCCAACGCCACGCGGGTGGGCGTGACGGCGGGGGCTTCGGCGCCCGAGGTGCTGGTGGCCGGCGTGATCGACCGCATCCGCAGCCTGGGCGAGGTGAGCGTGCGCAAGATGGAAGGGCTGGAAGAGACGGTCAAGTTCCCCTTGCCCAAGGGCCTGAAGCTGGAGCCGGTCAGCATCCAGAAAAGAAAAAATTAAGAGCTGCTTCCGCTCGTGAAACAAGGGTTTCGGATGATTTTTTATCTGAAACCCTTTTATATTCAGTGCCAACAGCTATCAAAAGTTACGACCACAGATCCAGCGGTGGGTCGGCTGCTACGGCGCGCAGGATGTCGGTGCGGCTGACAAAGCCGCTGAGCGAGCCGTTGGCATCGGTGACGGGCAGACCAGGCAAGCCCGTGTCCATGAGCACATAGGCCAGACGGCGCAGCAGCGTCTCTTCCGAGACGGCTGGCACCGGGGTGACCATCACCTCCCGTACCAGGCGCTGCGCCATTTGCGGGCTGGGGCCGTGGGTCAGTGAGGGAGGGGCCACATCGGCGCGCAGCAGCAGGCCCACGACGTGCCCGCTGTCGTTGAGCACCGGCGCCTGTCCCACCCGGTGGCTGGTCAGGATCTCCCAGGCCTTTTCCACCGTCATGCGGGGGTCAACGCACAGCGCACCGCGCGTCATCACATCGGCCACGGTCTCCAGGGGGCGGCGCTGCGTCTGTGGCCCTTGCTGAGTGCCGATGTAGGCACTCACCGGGCTGCGCGGGCGCGGCGGTGCGTCTGAAGGGGGCTGGCCAATTGCCTGGCGTGCCTGCGCTTCGCGCGACTCCACCCCCGAGGCATTGGCACGCAACCCCGCCGGGCGGGCCACGCCGCGCACGGAGGCAATCTGGCTCAGGCGCTCGTGGTTGCGGCCCTGGTACATGGGGCCGTTGATGCCAAATACGTAAAACATGCAGCTGTCTCCTTGTCTCTTGATGCTGTGGATGGCGGGCTGGTGCACGGGCGTCGCACGGCAGCGATGGTAGTGGCTCGCGCAGGCAGTGCGGCAATGTCATGGATCTGGCGGCACAATGTGCGGTTTGCCGCGCAGCATTGGTTTGCGCGGCCTGCTTTTTTCATACATTGCCGCCATGCTAGATATTCTGTTGCTTCGCAAAGACCTGGACAGCGCCATCGCGCGCCTGGCCACCCGCAAAAACCCTCAGCCGTTCCTGAATGTGGAAGCCTTCCGCACGCTGGAAGCCGAGCGCAAGACCATCCAGACCCGCACCGAGGAGTTGCAGGCCCAGCGCAATCAGCTCTCCAAGCAGATCGGCGTGCTGATGGGCAAGGGCGACAAGGACGCTGCCGAAGCAGCCAAGGCGCAGGTTGCCGCCTTCAAGGAAGAGCTGGAGGCATCCGCACAGCGCCTGGAAGTGATCCAGGCCGAGCTGTCCACCCTGCTCATGGCCGTGCCCAATCTGCCGCACGAGAGCGTGCCCGTGGGGGCCGATGAGGAGGGCAACGTGGAAGTGCGCCGCTGGGGTACGCCGCGCAGTTTCGACTTCGAGGTCAAGGACCATGTGGACGTGGGCGCCCCCCTGGGGCTGGATTTCGAAATGGGCGCCAAGCTCTCGGGCGCGCGCTTTACCGTCATGCAGGGGCAGATTGCCCGCCTGCACCGTGCGCTGGCCCAGTTCATGCTGGATGTGCAGACCCAGGAGCATGGCTATACCGAGTGCTATGTCCCCTACGTTGTCAACGCCGAGTCGCTGCAGGGCACGGGCCAGCTGCCCAAGTTCGAGGGCGACCTGTTTGCCGCGAAGAAGGGCGGGCAGGATGGCGAGCCGGTGCCCGACAACAGCGCGCTGTACCTGATTCCGACCAGCGAAGTGCCGCTGACCAACTTCGTGCGCGACGTGGTGTTGCAGGAAGGCGAGCTGCCGCTCAAGCTCACGGCGCACACGCCATGCTTCCGCTCCGAAGCCGGCAGCTACGGGCGCGACACGCGCGGCATGATCCGTCAGCACCAGTTCGACAAGGTGGAAATGGTGCAGATCGTCCACCCGGAAAAGAGCTACGAGGCGCTGGAAGAAATGACCCGGCACGCCGAGGCCATCCTGCAAAAGCTGGGCCTGCCCTATCGCGTGATGAGTCTGTGCACCGGCGACATGGGCTTTGGCGCAGCCAAGACCTACGACCTGGAAGTGTGGCTGCCCGGTCAGCAGAAGTACCGCGAGATCAGTTCGGTCTCCAACTGCGAGGACTTCCAGGCACGTCGTCTGCAGGCGCGCTTCAAGAACGCCAAGGGCAAGAACGAGCTGGTGCACACCCTGAACGGCTCGGGTCTGGCCGTGGGCCGCTGTCTGGTGGCGGTGCTGGAGAACTACCAGAACGCCGACGGCAGCGTCACCGTGCCCGAAGTGCTGCGCCCCTACATGGGCGGCGTGGCCGTGCTGAACGTGGCCTGACGCCGTGCTTCAGCCCCTGCCGGGCAGCCCCCCCAGTCGCACGGCAGGGTCATGATCTCCATGGGGCGGCCTGCGTTGTCGCGCACCAGGGTCATGGTCTTGAACGCTGCTGCCTGCACACGGTTGGGCAGGCGCACGAAGTGGCTCTGTTGCACCAGCATGTCGCCATTGAGGAAGGCCCAGGTGAAAAACCGCATCGCGGCCTGCGTGCGCTGCGGATCGCGCGCCACTTTGGGCAGCAGGATGAAGGTGCCCATGGTGATGGGCCAGGCCCCCTTGCCTGGCATCTGGGTCAGCGTTTCGGTGTAGGTGCCGCTGCTGGCCCAGCTGCTGTGCATCAATGCCAGGCGAAAGGCCTCCACCGAGGGATAGACGAATTCCCCTTGCGCGTTTTGCAGCATGGCCGCTTTCAGACCGTGCTCGCGCACGTAGCCATGGTCCACATAGGCAATGGCGTAGGGCGTTTGCCTGACCGCTTGCGCCACCCCCGAACTGCGCTGCACGCCGATGAAATGCTGCGGCCAGTTGAGGTGTGTCCTGGGCGCGTGGACGGCCTTCCAGGCGGGGGAAACCTTGCCCAGGTAATCCGAGAAGTTGTAAGTGGTGCCAGAGCCATCGGCACGCACAATCACCCTGATGGCAGCATCCGGCAGGGGAACGTCGGGGTTGAGGGCAGCAATCTCGGGGGCATTCCAGCGGGTGATTTCCCCCAGAAAGATGCGGCTGAGCACATCACCGGTCAGGCGCAGTTGCCCATCGCCTACCTGCGGCAGGTTGTACACCGGCGCAATGCCGGTAATTGCCACCGGGAAGGTCAACAGGCCCAGCTCTTCGGATTCCTGGGCAGACAGTGCCACATCGGAAGCGCCAAAACTCACTGCATCCCGGCGGATTTCCTGAATGCCTCTGGAGGAGCCCACGGCCTCGTACGCCACCACCACGCCGGTTGCCCGTTCGTAGGCGCTGGCCCAGTTGCGGTAAATCGGTGCAGCAGCAGAGGAGCCTGCTCCCACGATGTGCTGTGCTGGTCGGGTTTGGGCCTGCACATGGCACAGGGTGCTCAGGAGTGCAGCCAGGGTGGTCAGAAGCAAACGCATGTCGGCAGTTTTCGGCAGGGAATCACGAACGTTCGAGTGGAAACTTTCCGGGATTGGACAAAAGGCATGTGAAAACGGCGTGACATGCGTGTTCTCTGACGGGTGTGAGTCGCCGGTAATTTGTTCGAAGTACACAAAATTGCTGCTAGAATCGTGGACTTCGACACACCGGAGAGGTGGCAGAGTGGTCGAATGTACCTGACTCGAAATCAGGCGTACGTGCAAGCGTACCGAGGGTTCGAATCCCTCCCTCTCCGCCAGATGAGAAAACCCCGTAGGTCCCTGGACCTACGGGGTTTTTGCATTGCGGCAGCACCTGGCTGCCGTAGGTGTCCGGATGGGTTGCCGACACGACCTGGCACCGTGTCGGCAGCAGTGGATCAGTTGACAGGAACCAGCAGGGCCGGCATGCCAAACTGCTCCAGCGTGGCCTGACTGCGCTGGAAGTACTGAGCCCAGAAATCCTTGAGGGCTGCCATGGCCCTGGGGTCACGGTACACGCCGCTGTCCCTGGCTACGCCGTTTTTCGCTTTCGGGTCCTGCACCAGGCCTGCGCCCAGCACGAAGACTCGCGCTCCGGCCAGGCTGGCCAGCATGCCGTTGGCCTCCGCCTTCTTCAGCTCTGTTGCCGCGTCGATCTGGCGCATGTTGCGCTGGGCGTAGAAGCTGCTGACGCCGGAGTTTTCCAGCATGTCGGAGACCACGAAGAGAATCCTGTCGGCGGCCCTGGACTGCTGAACGCGGCTGGAGATTTCCCGAATGCTGGCCATCACGTCCGACTTGACGTAGGCGGTGCTGATACCCGCCAGGCCTTGTTGCAGGGTTTGCGCCGCTTGCGTGCGCACGTACCGTTGCTGGCCCTGGAGGCAGGCATCGAAATTGCGCAGCACCTTGACGCCGATGCTGTTGCGTGCGGCATCAGGCAGGGGGCGTTCCAGCGTGCCTGCGCTCAGCACTTCCAGATAGCGCCCCTGTCCGAACGAAGAGAAGGTGGCCAGCGAATAAGCGGTGCCGGGCTGGAGCAGGCGATCCAGGTTTTCGGCCACGGAACGTTGCAGCGTGGCATCCAGCGGCGTGGTCTGGTCCAGCAGCACGAACACTTCGCGTTCCGGTGTGGGGGCGGGAATGTCCAGTTTGTTGGCGGCGTAGCAGCTGGGGGTGTCACTGGCGCTGATCCCGGCAGCCTGTGCCAGGGTGCTGGCCAGCAGTACCGTGCAGGCGGCAGCGCCTCGGCGGACCCATGCACGGGCGGCGCCAGCAGCCCGTGCCTTGCGTTTGTCAGAACAGCTCATCGGCGTCCACCTTTTCTGCCGCTGCGGCGGCTTCACGGTCGCTCTTGCGCTGCTTGAGCCACGCTTGCAGCTCGGCATTGGCACGCAGGGTGGCGGGCAGTGTCAGGAAATAGGCCTTTTCTGCCTCTGCGTTGTTGAGGCGCTCGATCTCGGCCTTGATGGCGTCCAGCGTCAGGACTGGTGCGGCGGTGTTGGTCGTCGGGGACGTCTGCCCGCTGGGCGCAGTGTTGACGGGGGCAGCGGGAGGATTGTGCGTCTTGGGATCATGGCTATCCTGGGCCTCCTTGACGCGCTGCTCGTACAGGTAGTCGTCAAAGGTCCGGGTCAGGGACAGCGGAGTGTGCGAGGACTCTTCCAGGCGCTGCTGCAAATCCTTCAGGCGCGAATTGGCCAGGTCACGGCGTGGGCGGTAGTGGGCCAGGTAGCTTTCGTAGGTGGAAAAGCCCCCCAGTTCCCGGTAGGCATCCTTGGATTCCTGTCCGGCAAAGCCATACATGTAGCCTGCGCCGATACCCACAATCTGCGTCACTGTAAAGATCACCGCCAGGATGGCAAAAGCCGCCATGCCTTCGCTTTTGAGGGCATTGGTGGCTTCCTTTTTCGCCTGGTTGTCGGCCTGCTGCTGTGCCTGGCGAACTTCAGCAGGCAGGGTCAGATTCCCAAAGGGGTTGCCTGAGCTGGCATCGGCGCCGGCGCTTTGCTCGGCCAAGGTGGTCTCGCGCAGGATTTCGTTTTCCAGGTTCTGCATGCGCATGTAGGTGGAGATCACGGCAATCGAAATGATGGTGATCACCGCGATGACCATGCCCGCATAGCTGCCCTTGTCGTGCGAGTGCTGGGCCACGCGGTTGATGATCTGTTTGAACTCCGGTGCGTTGTCGTCCAGGGATTGATGCTCGTCGAGCTTGACGCGGCGCACGGCGTAGTCGTCGCCGCCACGCTCCTTGAAGCGCTTGAAGCACGAGCGCAGCAGGGAGGTACGGTAAAACTGCTTGCCTGCAAAGTGGGTGATGGCCACCAGGATGACGCACAGCACCAGCACGATGGCAAACATCAGCAAGGTGTGGGTGTTGGCGCTGCCTTCGCGGGCCATCCAGGTGCCCAGCAGGTAGGAAAAGCCCAGGCCTTCGGCAATCACCAGGATCACCAGCAGGCTCAGCACCCAGAATGGCGTGGGCGTGCGCCCCAGATCAGCGGCTTTGCGCAGGTACTCGGTACGCTCGTTGAACAGGTCGCGGGGCAGCAGGTTGCAGTAAGTCTTGTACTTGCCGCACAGCGATTCTTCGGCGCGCAACCAGCCATTGGCGCCGTGTGTGATGTCCTTGGACAGGCGTGCCATGGGGCCGATGAAGGGAAATGTCACCCAGAAATCCGTCACCCAGAACTGGAAACGGTTGCTGGCAATATAGGCCATCAACACCAGTGCAGTGGCGGCAAAAAAGCCGATGGCTGCAATATTGCGTGTGGCAAACTCAATCATTGAGTCCATAGATTTTCCTTGTTTTCAGATTGTCGGGTTACTTGGCCAATGCAGGGGCGAAAGTGACTTGGAAATAATCGCCCTGTTTCGGGTATATGAGGTTGGAGCCAGGGGCTTGGCGCGGGTTTTGGTGAGGAATCAGAATGTCCATGCATTGCACGGGGCCGGAGGCAAAGACCCGGTACAAGATTCCTTTCTCGCCGTTGTAGGTATTCACCTCGGGGCTGCTGCGCCAAGTAGGTTTTGCCTGGCCGTCGTTGGTGTAATTGGTGTAGATCAACAGGTCGGGTTTGCGGGCAGGAAGAGCACCGTCGCGCAGCACGGCCACGTGGTTGAGTGCCACCAGATGCCCATTGACGTTGGCGATCCAGCTGGAGCTGTACATCCCGGGCAGATAGTCGGTGGTACGCAGCTCGTTGGTGCTCAGGGACTTCACGCCGTGGGACACGCGCGGGCGGTCATGCAGGCAGCTGCCCAGGGGCGCAGTTTCGTTGGCCTGGGCAGTGGACAGCCACGGGAACGTTGAGCCACTTTGCTGCACGGCTCCAATGCCGACGACAGTAGCCTGCCCCACGATGGCTTGTCCGCCAAAGTCGATTTCCGGGCCCGAGCGCTTGCCTGCCGGGAGCCGGGCCGGCCCTGTGGCCGTAGCGCCTTTGCGAGGGGTGGGGGCCTGCGCTGTCGTGGTGGTGTTGCCAGCAGTACCGGCTGGCTGGCGCGCTGCCGGTGCGTCGCCCTTCCTGGCGGTTGCAGCTGTTCCTGCCTTGGACGGGGCAGCAGCACTGCCTTTGCGCGAAGGCTTGCGCCCACTGGCGGAAGTTGTTGCCGCACCACCGGCGCCCGTCACCGAAGCCTGAGCTGACGAGCGGTAGAACTCCGTATTGGCACGCCGCCCGGCCAGGTAGGCGTTGAAGGCGTTGTCGTCGCTCAAATCCACAATTTCCACGCGGCGGTTGAGTGCACGCCCTTCTTCGGCGGCATTGCTGGCAATGGGCAGCGTTTCACCCGCACCCTGGTAAAAGATTTGCTGTTTGCTGAAGCCTGCGGCCGCAAAAATCTCGGCCACAGCCTGGGCGCGCGCTTCCGACAGGTTGGCATTGCCTGCGCTGGAGCCGGTGTCGTCGGTGTGCCCGACCAGCAAAATCCGCATTTTCCTCAGACGTTCCTGGGTTTGTTGCGGCGTTTCGCCCTCCAGGCTTTGGCGGTAGCTTTGTGCAATGGCTGCAAATGCCTTGGCGCCGGCAGCATTGGGTTTTCTTGCGCCACTGGCGAATTGCCCGCCGTTATCGCGCACAGATACGCTCAGGCCCAGCGTATTGGCTTTTTTCCCTTCCTGCACGGATTGAATATCCTGCACCTGCATTTGCAGGTTGTGTTCCTGCGCCAGCCGATGCAGTTCGCAGCGGCGCTGGTCGATGTTGTTGCCAATGACGCCACCAAACAGGGCACCCAGTCCGGCACCGATGAGAATGGCTGCAGTCTTTCCCTCGCCCACGACGTGGCCGGCGGCACCGCCGATGGTCGCACCAGCGGCAATGCCGATGTTGCGTGCCTTGTGGGAGCAGGGGTCCTCGCTGGCAGCACCTGTGGTTGTGGTGCCATAGCGCAACTGACCGCCACTCTGGGTGGTCTGGCATCCCGTGACCAGCAGCAGCACAGCGGCTGCCACCAGGCAACGCTGTGGCCAGAAAGACTTCGCTCGTTCTGGAGCAGCTTGAGGTTCACGGTTTTTCTTGGGTTGCATGCACTGGTTTCCAATGGTTGAGCTGCCTGCTCAATGGGAGGGAGGCCGACAGGCTCTCAAAATCTCAAAGGCTGGCCGACTTACAAAAAATCACCACCTGTCAAAAGGGCGGACGATTATAAGAATCTGTTTACGTAAATCTTTGTGAATTTCCAGATGCCTTGATGTAAGGGTGTGTTGATGAAGATTTTGAATAATGCGTGCAGATGGATGGAGGATGTGTGAATTTCCATGTAGAAGCTGGTAATTTGCCCGTGTCGGCTGCAATGTTGTCTGGCAATTCGTGGTTGGTTGAGTGCCGGGGGAGACGGATGGGGGTGCACCGGCCTCAAGACGGCTGCTTCAAACGCCAAGAAAATTTGCTGTACAATGCCGACCCTGTTGTGCGGCTGTAGCTCAGCTGGATAGAGTACTTGGCTACGAACCAAGGGGTCGTGGGTTCGATTCCTGCCAGCCGCACCACGAATTGCAAAGCCCTGAAGTTGTGAGACTTCAGGGCTTTTTTGCGTCGGCACAATCCGTGGCATGCACATGCCTTCCGATGCCTTCTCCCTGCCCTGCTGGCGCCAGGCGCCGCAGCAGTTCCTGCAAGCATTGTTTGCCATCGCCGTGGCGCGTGCCCGGCCCTTGCAGGCACTGCGGGGGCATCTGCCAACTCCACCGAAAGGGCGCACGGTGGTCGTAGGGGCGGGCAAGGCCGCTGCGGCCATGGCACAAGCGGTGGAAGCCTTGTGGCCGCCAGAGGCGCCGCTGTCCGGGGTGGTTGTCACGCGCTACGGGCATGTTCCGGCGCGCCCTGCAGCCCTGCGCGCAGCCATCACCGTGCTGGAAGCGGCACACCCGGTGCCCGATGCAGCCAGTGTGGCAGCGAGTCAGGCTGTCTTGCAGGCAGTGCAGGGGCTCAGTCGCGACGATCTGGTGCTGTGTCTGATCTCTGGCGGGGGCTCGTCCCTGTTGAGCTTGCCGGCGCCGGGGCTGACCCTGGCGGAGAAGCAGCGCATCCACCGGCAGTTGCTTTTGAGCGGTGCCAGCATTGCGGAGATGAACTGCCTGCGCAAGCACCTGTCGGCCATCAAGGGCGGGCGGCTGGCGCAGGCCTGCGCACCAGCGCAGCTGTTGACTCTGGCCATCAGCGACGTGCCAGGGGACGACGCCAGCATCATCGCCAGCGGCCCCACCGTACCTGATGCCAGCACCTGCGCTCAGGCGCTGGAAGTGGTGCAGCGCCGGGGCATTGAGCTGCCCCCTTTGGCGCATGCCGCCTTGCGGCAAGGCCTTTGGGAAAGCGCCAAGCCAGGCGATGCCTGCTTTGCGCACAGCCGCTTCCAGCTGGTGGCCACACCGCGCCAGGCGCTGGAGGCAGCCGCCGAAGCGGCGCGTGCGGTGGGGCTGGCAACCTACGTGCTGGCCGACGACATGGAAGGCGAGGCGCGCGATGTGGCCCTGGTGCATGCCGCCATTGCTCGCAATGTGCAGCGCTGCAACCAGCCATTTGCCGCGCCTTGTTTGCTGCTCAGTGGAGGGGAGACGACCGTCACCGTCGATGCACGCCTGCCGCTGGAGCAACTGGGGCAGGGCGGGCGGGCAGGGGAATTTGGTTTGGGGCTGCTGCAAGCGTTGCAGGGCATGCCGGGGATCTGGGCATTGGCAGCGGATACCGATGGCATCGACGGCACGCAGAGCAACGCCGGGGTGTGTCTCGGGCCGCATACGTGGCTGGAGGCCAACCGGCTGGGACTGGATGTGCGTCAGGCGCTGCGTCGTCACGATGCCTTCGGCTTCTTTCAGGCTGTGGGCGGTCTGGTGCACACCGGACCGACCTTTACCAACGTGAACGACTTTCGTGCCCTGCTGATTGACGCGAAGCCAGCGTAAACCCGGATTTTTTGTTGACGCGGGAGAGTTTTTGACGAGGCGCAAAACCATGCCAATAGTGCACCCTCACAGTCAACAATCATGATGCACTTACCACAACGCTTTGAAATTCTTGCCGAGACCGAGGTTCTTGGTGCGGGGCAGTTCCTGCGTCGGCGCGGTGAACCCCTGGAGTCGGTGCTGTACCTGGAAAGCGGTCGGGTGCTGCTGGGGGTGAGCGAGGACGCGCACAGCAAGAAGATGCGCCACCAGCTCTTTCTGAGCGAAGGACCCATTTGGCTGGATGCAGCCTTTGCCCTGGCGGCCAGACCGTGCTGTCTGGACATACTTGCCGACACGCGCGTGCGGGTAAGGCGTGTGGCATTGCAGATGTTTCTGGACAGTCTGGCTGCCTTGCCCGCGACGGTGCAGACCTTGCTGCACGACATGGCAGTGGGCTACTGCGCGCAGACGGAGACGGCGGTCAGCCGGCTGGCGCAGGCTGCCGAGGCACGTTTCGCGCAATGGCTGCTGCGTCATGCCCAGCATGCGGACAACGGCACCCTGCGCGTCACCCTGAACCAGCGCAAGCGCTCGATTGCTGCGCAGTTGGGCATCACCCCGGAAACCTTCTCGCGCGTGCTGCGCCAGTTGCGTGAGCATGGGCTGGTTGCAGGCAGCGGCAACGTTCTCAACCTGACCCAGCCCGATGCCCTGCAGAGCATGGCCGGTATCTGATGGGGCTGAATGTGGGCGCCTGGGTGAAGCGGGCGCGTCCTCTCCTCTAGACTCGGGGGGATGAACATCTTCCAACTGCTTGGTCGTGCCAAAACAGCGCTGGGGCGTTGGACTTCTGCCGTGCGCACGGCGGGCGCGTCTCCCAGCCCCGGCTTTGAGCTGGAGGAAATCGCGCAGCGCGTGGACCGGCTGCAGCCGCCCCAGGCGCCGGAGCCTGCGCGCATCCATGCGCTCATCAAGCTGGTGCCCATTCCCCTGCCGCGTGCTGTGCGTTGGGAGAGCAATCTGGTGTATGCCCTGGCGTGGCTGGGCACGGCGGTGCTGGCCTGGGGGGCATGGGCCATGCCACCTGCCTGGCTGTGGTGGTATGGGCCGCTGGCCGTGCTGGCCTTTGCGCTGCTGTTTCGCATGGAAGGGCCGGCCACCCGGGCAGAGCGCCTGGCGCGCCAGGCGACGGTGGACTGGTGCCACACGCGCTATCTTGAGGCAGAGCAGCATTTGCAACACGTGCTGCACGAAAGATTCGACGCCCGCAGGCAGGATTTCCACGCGTTGCGCCATGTGTACGAGTCGGCCTGCCAGGCCATAGAGGCGGTTGAGACCTCGGCCGCTTCAGCGCTGTACACCCCCGATCAGGCCCATGGCAGCTGGGAGCAGCAGCTGGCCGCAGAAGTGGAGGAGCTGGAAGCCAGGATGCTGACCCTGGTGGCCGAGCTGGAAGGCTTTTCCACCGTGCACAAGGAGGAAATCGACGCCGCCATCGTGGCACGGCACGATGCCCGGCTGGCGTACTGGCAGGCGCGGCTGGATGCATCCGTGTTCACTGGCGAGGTGGTGCCCCACCATCCGTGAAATTTGAACTTTTTGCGCCAAAACCCTTGTGGGTAAGGCGCGTACAGCTATCAAGACAAATGTTTCTGGTGGCCGAATAGTCCAAGGTTTTTTTGCGGCTACCGCCCGGCTGTAACAGCTTGCACAGGCGTTCTCAGCGAGAATCGCGCGCATGTTTTCTTCCCCCCCTAGTTCTACCGCAGGTAGCGTGCCACCGCGTTTGCAGTTGGAGGGCATCACCAAGCGCTATCCGTCGGTAGTGGCCAACGACAACGTCAGCCTGTGCGTACAGGCTGGTCAGGCCCACGCCATCCTGGGCGAAAACGGCGCTGGCAAGTCCACCCTGATGAAAATCATCTACGGCACCACACGGCCCGATGAGGGCCGTGTGCTCTTTGATGGGCAGCCGGTGGAGATTCGCAACCCGCAGCAGGCGCGCCAGCTGGGGATTGCCATGGTGTTTCAGCACTTCAGCCTGTTCGACACCCTGACCGTGGCGCAGAACGTCTGGCTGGGGCTGGATCAGCGCATCGCGCTGGAGGAGGTCCGGCAGCGCATTCTCAGCAAGGGCCGGCACTATGGCCTGGAGATCGACCCCGAGCGCCCGGTGCACACCCTGTCCGTGGGGGAGATGCAGCGCGTGGAAATCGTGCGGGCGCTGCTCACCAATCCACGCCTGTTGATTCTGGATGAGCCCACCTCCGTGCTGACCCCGCAGGCGGTGGAGCAACTGTTTGTGGTGCTGCGCCAGCTGGTTGCCGAGGGCTGCTCTCTTCTGTACATCAGCCACAAGCTGCACGAGATTCGCGCCCTGTGCACCGAGTGCACGGTGCTGCGCGCTGGCAAGGTCACGGGGGTGTGTCAGCCTCAGCATGAGAGCAACGCTTCGCTCTCGCGCCTGATGATTGGTGCCGAACCGCCGGCGCTGGAGCATCGCCCGGCACAGGCCGGGGAGGTGGTGCTCAAGGTGAGTGACTTGCACCTCAAGCGGCAGGACGCCTTTGGTGTGGATCTGATTGATCTCAATCTTGAAGTGCGCGCGGGCGAAGTGGTCGGTATTGCCGGGGTTTCCGGCAATGGTCAGCAGGAGCTGCTGCGCGCCCTGTCGGGCGAGGACACACGTGCCCAGCCACAGACAGTGCAGGTGGCGGGGCAGCCGGTGGGCCACCTGGCGCCACAGGCACGCCGCGCCCTGGGCCTGCACTTTGTGCCCGAGGAGCGTCTGGGCCGGGGAGCTGTCCCCACCATGAGCCTGGCACACAACCTGCTGCTGACGCGCAGCGATGCCGTGGGGCGCGCTGGCTGGCTGCACATGGGATGCCTCAAGGACCAGGCGCGCGCCATCATCGAGCGCTTTGGTGTCAAGGCCGGTGGCCCGGATGCGGCGGCGCGTTCGCTGTCGGGCGGCAATCTGCAGAAATTCATTGTCGGGCGCGAGATCTCGGCCCAGCCGCGTCTGTTCATCGTTGCGCAGCCCACCTGGGGGGTGGATGTGGGGGCTGCCGCGCAGATTCATGCCGAAATTCTGGCGCTGCGCGATGCAGGCTGCGCCGTGCTGGTGCTCAGCGAAGAGCTGGACGAACTGTTTGAATTGAGTGACCGCCTGTATGTGCTGGCCAAGGGGCACCTGAGCCCCAGCCTGGCGCGTGCGGATGCCACGGTGCAATTGGTGGGGGAGTGGATGAGTGGCTTGTGGAATGCCGAGGTGCAGCAGCACCTGGCAGGGATGGAACAGGCGCAGCCCAGCACGGAGGATGGCCATGTTTAAGCTGGAGCAACGCCCGCAGCCATCGCGCATCTGGACCTACGCGGCGCCGGTGCTGGCCCTGGCACTGACGGTGGGCATTGGCGTGCTGCTGTTCATGCTGCTGGGCAAGGACCCTGTCAAAGGCTTGCAGGCCTTTTTCTGGGAGCCGATCAAATCCGCCTATGCCCTGGGGGAGCTGGCCATGAAGGCCACGCCCCTGCTGCTGATCGCCCTGGGGCTGGCGGTGTGCTTTCGCTCCAACGTCTGGAACATTGGCGCCGAAGGGCAGTTTGTGCTCGGGGCCATCGCCGCAGGCGGCGTGGCGCTGCTGGCCGACAAGAACACCGGTGCCTGGATCGTGCCGGCGCTGCTGGTGGCCGGGGTGCTGGGCGGTATGTTGTGGGCGGGCATCGTGGCCTTGTTGCGCGACCGTTTCAATGCCAACGAGATTCTGGTCAGCCTGATGCTGGTGTACATCGCCACTCTGGTGTTGAGCTACCTGGTCTATGGCCCGTGGAAAGACCCGGCGGGGTACAACTTTCCCCAGTCCAAGCTGTTCGAGCGCGTCACGCAAATTCCTAAATTCATAGCTGGAAGCCGTGTCAACATCGGCGTTTTCATGGCTTTGGCCGGATCTTTCCTGCTGTGGGTGTTTCTGTTTCGCACCCGCGCCGGCTTTGCCTTGCAGGTGGGCGGCCTGGCCCCGGCGGCGGCGCGCTACGCAGGCTTTTCCTCGCGCCGGGCGCTGTGGACGGCGCTTTTGATCTCCGGTGGTACTGCCGGTCTGGCCGGGGCATTGGAGGTGGCAGGGCCAATTGGCCAGCTCACGCCCTACGTGCCGGCAGGCTACGGCTTTGCCGCCATCATCGTGGCCTTTGTCGGGCGGCTGCACCCGGTGGGCATGATTTTTTCGGCCATCCTGATGAGCATGTTCTATATCGGTGGTGAGCTGGCGCAGTCGCGTCTGGGCTTGCCCAAGGCCCTGTCGGGCGTCTTTCAGGGCCTGTTGCTGTTTGCCCTGCTGGCCTGCGACACCCTGATCGCGTACCGCGTGCGCTGGGTGGGCCGGAAAGGGAGGCAGTGATGGAAGCCTACGCTTTGCTCTTTGCCTCCACCCTGAGCGCTGGCACCGTGCTGGCGCTGGCGGCGCTGGGGCTGCTGATCAACGAAAAGGCCGGCATCGTCAACCTGGGCGCCGAGGGCATGATGCTGTGCGCTGCCCTGGCCGGCTTTGCCACCGTGGTGCACACCGGCAGCACCTGGCTGGGCTTTGCTGCAGGTATGACCGCTGGCGGCCTGCTGGCGGCGGTGTTTGGCGTGCTGGTGATCTGGCTCAACACCAACCAGTACGCCACTGGACTGGCGCTGAGCCTGTTTGGCGCGGGCTTTTCGGCCTTTGCGGGCCTGTCCTACGTGCAGGCCAGGCTGCCCACCTTGCCCAAGTACCAGATTCCCGTACTGGCCGACATCCCGGTGCTGGGTTCGGCACTGTTCAAACACCATCCGCTGGTCTATGGCGCGGTGTTGCTGGCGCTGGGCCTGATGTGGCTGCTCTACCGCTCGCGCGCCGGGCTGGTGCTGCGTGCGGTGGGCGAGTCGCCCGAGTCGGCGCACGCCCTGGGCTATCCGGTGCGCCGCATCCGCCTGCTGGCGGTGGTGGCGGGCGGCAGTCTGTGCGGGCTGGCCGGGGCTTATGTCTCCACCGTTTACACCCCGTTGTGGGTTGAGGGCATGGTGGCCGGGCGCGGCTGGATTGCCCTGGCGTTGACCACCTTTGCCACCTGGCGCCCGGCGCGGGTGCTGCTGGGTGCCTACCTGTTTGGTGGGGTGACGATGCTGCAATTTCACCTGCAGGCCTCGGGGGTGCACATTGCCAGCCAGTTGCTGTCGATGTTGCCGTATGTGGCCACCATCGTGGTGCTGGTGCTGATTTCCCGCAACCCGACCTGGATTCGTGCGAACATGCCGGCCTCACTGGGCAAGCCGTTTTATCCAGGCGCGTAAAGCTTTTTTCCAAGCAGCGAGCCGTGCAGGCTCGCTTTTTCATTTTCATTTTTTGTGATTGAGAAAACTCCATGACTATGCTTGCTCAACGACGCCGGCCCATGGGCCAGTGGGCCAGGATGCTGGCGTGCTCTGCGGTATCGGTGGCCGTGCTGACGGCCTGTGGTTCCGGGGAAGAAGAGGCCCGGGCACCGGTCGCTCAGGGCGACAGCGCCCCTCAGACCGCAGAGGCTCCGTTGCAGGTGGGCTTTATGTACGTCAGCCCGATTGGCGATGGCGGCTGGACCTATCAGCATGAGCTGGGCCGCCAGGCCGTGCAGGCCAAGTTTGGTGAGCGCATCGCCACCAGCTTTGTCGAAAGCGTCTCCGAAGGGCCGGATGCCGAGCGCGTGCTGCGCGACATGGTCGGTCAGGGCAAGCAGCTGATCTTTGCCACCAGCTTCGGTTACCAGGAATACGTGCAGAAGGCCGCTGCCGATGCTCCGCAGGTCAAGTTTGAGCACGCCACCGGCTACAAGCAGGCCGACAACGTGGCCGTGTACGACAGCAAGACCTTTGAAGGCGCCTACCTGGCGGGCATCGTGGCGGGCAGCATGACCAGGACCAACACCGTGGGCGTGGTCGCCTCGGTGCCGATTCCGGAAGTGGTGCGCAACATCAACAGCTTTGTGCTGGGCGCGCAGAGCATGAACCCTGCGGTGCAGGCCAAGGTGGTGTGGGTGAACGAATGGTTCAGCCCGCCCAAGGAGGCCGAAGCGGCCAACACCCTGATCAACGGTGGGGTGGATGTGCTGTACCAGAACACCAACTCTCCGGCCGTGCTGAAGACCGCACAGGAGCGTGGCGCCTTTGCCTTTGGCAAGGACGGTGACATGAGCGCCCATGCGCCCAAGGCCCACCTGGGCTCGGCCGTCATCAACTGGGAGCCGTACTACACCAAGGTGGTGCAGGACACGCTGGATGGCAAGTGGCAGGGCGGCAATTTCTGGTGGGGCGTGAAGGAAGGCGCCATGGATCTGGTCAAGATTGCCGACCAGGTGCCCCAGGAAGCCAAGGATCGGGTGGCCACAGTCAAGGCAGGCCTGCGCGATGGCAGCTTTGCCGTGTGGACCGGCCCCATTCGCGACAACCAGGGCAATGAAGTGCTGGCCGAAGGCGTGGTGGCCGATGAAGCCTTTCTGCGCAGCATCAACTTCTATGTGCAGGGTGTGGAGGGCAGCGTCCCTGGCACCGGCCAGTAAGCTATCTGCAGCCATTTGCTGACACACTTGGCCTGTCCGGTCGATTTCCCTTGATTTTCACGAAAGCAGTTGTCATGAGCACTTTGCAAAAACGACAGTTCTTCAAGCTGGCGGCCGTCTCGGCCCTCTCGGCACTGACCCTGGCTGCCTGTGGCGACAAACCGGCCGAGCAGGCTGCTGCGCCCCAACCTGCCGCTGCGCCTGAAGCACCGGCTGCCGCCACCCCGCAGTCGCAGCAGCCGCTCAAGGTGGCTTTTGCCTACATCGGCCCGGTGGGCGATGGCGGCTGGTCCTTTGCCCACGACCAGGCGCGCAAGCAGCTGCAGGCCGAGTTTGGCGACAGGATCCAGACCACCTACGTCGAAAGCGTGCCCGAAGGGGCGGATGCCGAACGCGTGCTGCGCGATCTGGCCAGCCAGGGCAATACGCTGATCTTCGGCACCACCTTTGGCTACATGGACACCATCCAGAAGCTGGCCGCCGACTTCCCCGACGTGAAGTGGGAGCACGCCACCGGCTACAAGACTGCCGCCAACGTGCGCACCTACGACTCGCGCACCTACGAGGGTGCCTACCTGGCCGGGATCGTGGCGGGCAGCATGACCAGGAGCAACCGCCTGGGTGTGGTCGGCTCCGTGCCCATTCCGGAAGTGCTGCGCAACCTCAACAGCTTCACCCTGGGCGCGCAGAGCGTGAACCCCAACATCACCACCAAGGTGGTGTGGGTGAACGAGTGGTTCAGCCCGCCCAAGGAGACGGAAGCGGCCACCAGCCTGATCAACAGCGGTGTGGACGTGCTGTTCCAGAACACCGACTCGCCCGCCGTGCTCAAGACCGCCCAGGAAAAGGGCGTGCGCGCCTTTGGCTGGGACTCGGACATGCAGGCCTACGGCCCTGAGGCCCACCTGGGCTCGGCCGCCATCAACTGGGTGCCGTACTACACCAAGGCAGTCAACGACGTGTTGAACGGCACCTGGAGCGAAGGCAAGTCCTGGTGGGGGGTGAAGGAGGGTGCCATCGACCTGGTGTCCATGCCCGCCGACATTCCGCAGGAAGTGCAGGACAAGGTCGCTGCCGCCAAGGCCGGTCTGAAGGACGGCAGCCTGGCGATCTGGAAAGGCCCCATCGCGGACAACCAGGGCCAGGTCGTGCTGCCGGAAGGTCAGGTGGCGGACGACGAATTCCTCTCGCGCATCAACTTCTTCGTGCAGGGCGTGGAAGGCAAGGTGCCCGGCAGCAAGTAGGCCCGGCACATCCCCGAACGGAACAGGGCAGCTGCGGCTGCCTTTTCCCCATGGGAGATGAGGCTAAAAAAGATAGCTGTACCCGCTTGTCTGACAAGAAATTAAGTGTTAAATCTTCCTGAAATCATTGCAGGATCAGCGTAGGCAGCTATCATATTTTTAAGTGCGGCGCAGGAAATCCTCCCGCGCACCTGGTGGCACCATCCCGGTCATGGCTGAAAGCACCCATTCCCCAGAGCTCCTCGCCCAGGTGGCCGCCCTGCCGGCGCTGCCCGGTGTGTATCGCTATTTCGATGCGCAGGGGCAGTTGCTTTATGTTGGCAAGGCGCGCAACCTCAAGCGCAGGGTGAGCAGTTACTTCCAGAAAGACCACGGTGGCACACGCATTGGCCACATGGTCAGCAAGATCGCCCGGCTGGAAACCACCGTGGTGCGCACCGAGGCCGAGGCGCTGCTGCTGGAAAACAACCTCATCAAGACCCTGCACCCGAAATACAACATCCTGTTTCGGGACGATAAAAGCTACCCCTATCTGAAAATTTCCGGTCTGCCTGTAACCGACGGGCAGGTGGGCGCACCGCCCAGCCAGTGCTTTGCGCGCATCTCCTACTACCGGGGCAGCACCGACAAGAAGCAGCGCTACTTCGGTCCCTACCCCAACGCCTGGGCCGTCAAGGAAACCATCGAGCTGCTGCAAAAAGTCTTTCGCCTGCGCACCTGCGAGGACACGGTCTTTGCCCACCGCTCCCGCCCCTGCCTGCTGTACCAGATCAAGCGCTGCAGCGGCCCCTGCGTCGGCCACATCAGCCCCCAGGCCTACGCGGTGGACGTGGCCAATGCCCAGGCGCTGCTCACTGGCGAAACCCAGTCCCTGCTGGAGACCTTGCAGGCACGCATGATGGCGCACGCCGAGCGGCTGGAGTACGAAGAGGCCGCCCAGGTGCGCAATCAGATCAGCGCCCTGGCCAGCGTGCTGCAACAGCAAAGCATGGAGCTGACCGACGAACGCGATGTGGACATCCTGGCCGTACAGGTGCAGGGCGGGCGCGCCTGTGTGAATCTGGCCATGGTGCGCGGTGGTCGCCATCTGGGCGATCGCGCCTACTTTCCCAGCCAGCTGGACGACGCCCTGGGCCTGGTGGCATTGCAGGACGGGGACGAGGGCGATGCCGGGGACGAAAACGCACCAGCCCCCGAAGAGGGCACAACGCCCACGGAAGCCGCCAATGCCTGGAGCGCCAGCCCCCAGGCGCATGTGCTGGGCGCCTTCATGGCCCAGCACTATGCCGAGCACAGCCTGCCCAGCCTGCTGGTGCTCAGCGACGAGGTCGATCCCCTGCTGCTCCAGGCGCTGGGCGAGCAGGCCGGGCGCAAGGTGCCCGCCATCACCCAGCCGCGCGGCCAGCGGCGTGTCTGGCTGGAGATGGCCCAGCAGGGCGCGGCCCTGCAACTGGCCCGTCTGCTGGCGGAAGAAGGCTCGCAGCAGGCCCGCACCCGAGCTCTGGCGCAGGCGCTGGACCTGCCGCAGGAGCAGCTGGATGCGCTGCACATCGAATGCTTTGACATCTCGCACACGGCGGGCGAGGCCACCCAGGCCTCGTGCGTGGTGTTTGCCCAGCACAAGATGCAGCCCAGCCGTTACCGGCGCTTTCACATCACCGGCATCACGCCCGGCGACGATTACGCCGCCATGCGCCAGGTACTGCAGCGCCGCTACCAGCCCGTGGCCGAGGCACTACAGGCCGCAGGCGGCGCCGAACTGCCTGCCAGCGCACCGCGCCTGCCCGATGTGGTGCTGGTCGATGGCGGCAAGGGCCAGGTGAGCATGGCGCGCGAGGTGTTCGAGCAACTGGGGCTGGACATCGGGCGCATCATCGGCGTGGAAAAGGGCGAGGGCCGCAAGGTCGGCCTGGAAGAGCTGGTCTTTGCCGACGGCCGTCCCAAGGTGTACCTGGGGCACGATTCGGCCGCTCTCATGCTGATCGCCCAGATCCGCGACGAAGCGCACCGCTTTGCCATCACCGGCATGCGTGCAGCGCGCGCGCGCGTGCGCACCGGCGGCAGCACGCTGGAGGACATTCCCGGCGTCGGCCCCAAGCGGCGCGCGCGCCTGCTGCAACGCTTTGGCGGGGTGCGCGGCGTGGCCAATGCCAGCGTGGAGGAGCTGCAAACCGTCGAAGGCATCTCGGCACAACTGGCACAGGCCATTTACCGCGCCCTGCACTGAAAACGGGTATTGCCCCATGCCACAATCGCGCCCATGTTCCTGACCATTCCCACCGCCATGACCTGGACGCGCATCGTCGCGATTCCACTCATCGTGGGTGTTTTCTACCTTCCGCTGGCACCTGCAACCAGCAACCTGGTGGCGGCGTTGCTGTTCGTCGTCTTTGCCGCAACCGACTGGCTGGACGGCTTTCTGGCGCGCCGCCTGAACCAGACCTCCGCCTTTGGTGCCTTCCTGGACCCGGTGGCCGACAAGTTCCTGGTCTGTGCCAGCCTGCTGGTGCTGGTGCATCTGCAACGGGTGGATGTGTTTGTGGCACTGATCATCATTGGGCGCGAGATTGCCATCTCCGCACTGCGCGAGTGGATGGCGCAGATCGGCGCCAGCAAGAGCGTGGCCGTGCACATGCTGGGCAAGGTCAAGACCACGGTGCAGATGGTGGCCCTGCCGTTTCTGCTGTATGACGGCGTTTTGCTGGGACAGATACACACGCGCCAGTGGGGGCATGTGCTGATCTGGGTGGCCGCGGTGCTGACGGTCTGGTCGATGGTGTACTACCTGCAAAAGGCCATTCCCGAGATTCGCGCGCGTGTCAAGCGTTGAAATGCTGGCTGTGCACACGGCGCCGGCTGGGGTATAAACACGGGTTTTGCAGAGCGCGAAATTTCCCGTTTTTTCCGAAACCTGTCCCAAATTCGTCTAGAATCGCGCCCATCGTGCCAACGATAGCCGGGTGCCAGAGGCGCTAAGACATGCATTTTCAAGAGGCATCTTGTGAACAAGACTGAATTGATCGAGTACATCGCCAACGATGCGGATATCTCCAAGGCAGCTGCCACGCGCGCCCTGGAGGCTACCTTCGAGGCTGTCAAGAAAACCCTGAAAAAAGGTGGTACGGTTTCCTTGGTAGGTTTCGGCACCTTTGCTGTCGGCAAGCGCGCAGCGCGCACCGGCCGCAATCCCCGCACCGGCGAGACCATCAAGATCGAGGCGGCCAAGGTTCCCAAGTTCCGCCCCGGCAAGGCACTGAAGGACGCGATCAACTGATCGAGGATTTTCAGAGTGGGTGCTTAGCTCAGTTGGTAGAGCGGCGCCCTTACAAGGCGTAGGTCAGCGGTTCGACCCCGTTAGCACCCACCACTCACACAAAGGGCCTGGAGTTTCTCCAGGCCCTTTTTGCGTTCTGCCGCGCCCCAGGGCACAGTTAGAATCCGACGTTTACCCTGGGTGGCCGTGGTTGCCCATGTGCCCAAGGTTTCGCCTTTACGCCGACTTCCGTTCCAGAAAGAACCACTATGCTCGAATCCATCCGCAAGCACTCCAAGTTCGTCATGTACTTGCTGTTCTTGCTGATCATCCCTGGCTTTGTCTTCATGGGGATCGATAACAGCTATTTCTCTGGCTCCAGCCCTGTGGTGGCCCGTGTGGATGGCAGAGACATCACCCAGGCCGAATGGGACAACGCCCACCGCATGGAAAGCGACCGCCTGCGTGCAGAGCAGCCCGGCCTCGATGCCAAGTTGCTCGATACCCCGCAGGCGCGCTACGCCACTCTGGAGCGTCTGGTGCGTGATCAGGTGTTCCAGACGGCAGCGCAAAAGATGTACCTGGTGACCAGCGACGCTGCCCTGGCGCGCACGCTCCAGGAAATTCCGGCCATTGCCGCCCTGCGCAAGGCCGATGGCACCCTGGACACGGAAGGCTATCGCAACCTGCTGGCCGCACAGGGCATGACCCCTGAAGGCTTTGAAGCATCCGTGCGTCGCGATCTGTCCCTGGGGCAAGTGCTCGGCGGCGTGATGAGCACCAGCTTGGCCGCCCCTGCCGTGGCCGATCTGGCGCTGGACGCCATGATGCAGCGCCGTGAGATTCAGGTGGCCATGTTCTCCCCCAAGGACTACACCGCCAAGGTGCAGCCCAGCGATGCCGACTTGCAGGGCTACTACGAACAGCACCTGGCGCAGTTTGAGCAGGCAGAGCAGGCCAGCATCGAATACGTCGTGCTGGATCTGGATGCCGTGCGCCAGCGCATCACGCTGAACGAGGACGATCTGCGCACCTATTACAAGGAGAACGGTGCCCGTGTGGCCGGCGTGCAGCAGGAGCGCCGCGTCAGCCACATCCTGATCGAAGCACCCAAGAACCTGCCGCAGGCCGAGCGCGATGCCGCCAGGGCCAAGGCGCAGGAGCTGCTGGCGCAGGTGAAGGCCGATCCGGCCAGCTTTGCTGCCGTGGCCAAGGAGCACTCCCAGGACCAGGGCTCGGCCGCGCAAGGTGGCGATCTGGGCTTCTTCGGTCGCGGGGCCATGGTGCCGGAGTTTGAGCGTGCCGCCTTTGCCCTGCAAAAGGACCAGCTCAGCGATGTGGTGGAAACCGAGTTTGGTTACCACATCCTGCTGGTGACCGATGTGAAGGAGCCCGAGGTGCCCAGCTTTGAGACCTTGCGCCCCAGGATTGAGGAAGAGCTCAAGGACCAGATGGCCCGGCGCCAGTTTGCCGAAGAGGCGGAAAACTTCACCAACACGGTGTTCGAGGAAGCTGAAAGCCTGGCCCCCGTGGCTGAAAAGCTGGGTCTGAAGGTCCACACCGCCACCCATGTGCAGCGCAAGCCCCAGCCCGGTGCCACAGGCGCCTTGGCCAGCGAGCAATTCCTGGAAGCCCTGTTCAGCAGCGACAGCCTGGACAGCCGGCGCAATACCGATGCGGTGGAATTTGGCACCAACCAGCTGGTGGCAGGCCGCGTCACCGACTACACCGCCGCCAGGCAGCTCACGCTGGACGAAGTGCGTGACCAGGTGAAAGAGCGCTACATCGCCCAGAAATCCGCGCAACTGGCCCAGGAAGATGGCGCCGCCCAGCTGGCCGCCTGGAAGCAGGACGCCAGCCAGGCCCACAACCTGCAGCCTGCCGTGGTCGTCTCGCGCGACAACCCTCACGGCCTGCCACCCCAGGTGCTCAACGCCGCCTTGCAGGCCCCTGTGCAGCAACTGCCCGTCTGGGAAGGCGTGCAGCTGGGCGATCAGGGCTACGCCATCGTGCAGGTCAGGCAGGTGATGCCCAAGGAAGAGCGTCCCGCCGAGCTGGCCCAGCTCATCCAGAGCCAGTACGAGCAGCTCTACGCCCTGGCCGAAGGCGCTGCCTACTACGAGGTGCTGAAGAAGCGGTTCAAGGTCCAGTTCAAGGTCGCCAAGCCGTAACAGCGAGATTTGTGCAGACTTTGTGAGAGAGAGCAAAAAAGCAGGCTATAATTCGAGGCTTCAACGGTGGCTGTAGCTCAGTTGGTAGAGTCCAGGATTGTGATTCCTGTTGTCGTGGGTTCGAGCCCCATCAGCCACCCCAAATAAAACAAGACCCCGCTATCTTCCTGATAGCGGGGTTTCTTTTTTGTCGTGCTGCTGGTGCGTGCAAGCCAGGGCGTGCATCGGGCCGAGGGCTTGAATAGGGCATTCCCAGGCTGTGCGTGAGCCTTGTATCTGGAAACCCCGCTGGTGTTGTGCTGGCGGGGTTTTTTCATGGGCTGCCCAACACGTTCCAATACGGCATGGTTGTGGCAGCAGCTTGAAGGCCATGAGGCACACACCAGAAGAAAGCTATTTTTCATAGCTGCTTCCGATGATTTCATGCGGATTTTTACAGTGAATGAGCATGAAATCGTTATGGATAAAGCGTGACAAGCTATGTTTTTTGATTTTCAGGCGCAAAAAAGGGCCCCGCATGGCGGGGCCCTGGTTTTTTGAGCAGCGTGCCGATCAGGCGTGGACGGAGATGGCTTCCGGTGCGCTGGCGGTGGCGGCCTCGACGTCACCGTTCAGGGTGGCGTTCAGGCGCTGCATGTCCACGCCGTTTTCCCAGCGCGAGACGACCACGGTGGCCACGGCGTTGCCGATGAAGTTGGTCAGCGAGCGGCATTCGCTCATGAAGCGGTCCACGCCCAGGATCAGCGCCATGCCGGCCACGGGCACTTCCGGCACCACGGCCAGGGTGGCGGCCAGGGTGATGAAGCCTGCGCCGGTCACGCCAGCGGCGCCCTTGGAGGAGAGCATGGCCACCAGCAGCAGCATGATCTGGTGGCCCAGCGTCAGGTCGGTGTTGGTCGCCTGGGCGATGAACAGGGCCGCCAGCGTCATGTAGATGTTGGTGCCGTCCAGGTTGAAGGAGTAGCCCGTGGGCACCACCAGACCGACCACGGACTTCTTGCAGCCGGCTTTTTCCATCTTCTCCATCAGCGAGGGCAGGGCCGATTCCGAAGAAGACGTGCCCAGCACCAAGAGCAGCTCTTCCTTGAGGTAGCGGATCAGCTTGATCACCGAGAAGCCGCACATGCGCGCCACGGCCCCCAAGATCACCAGCACGAAGATGGCCGAGGTGATGTAGAAGGTCAGCACCAGCTCGGCCAGATTGACCAGCGAGCCCAGGCCGAACTTGCCGATGGTGAAGGCCATGGCACCAAAGGCGCCGATGGGGGCGGCCTTCATGACGATGTTCACCAGCTTGAAGACGGGCTTGGTCAGCGCTTCCAGAAAGGCCAGCACCGGCTTGCCGGCATCACCGACCAGGGCCAGCGAGACACCAAACAGTACGGACACCAGCAGCACCTGCAGGATGTTGTCGCCGATGAAGGGGCTGACCAGCGTCTTGGGAATGATGTCCATCACAAAGCCGGTGAGCGTCATGTCGTGCGACTTGGCGACAAAGCCCTGCACCGCCTTCTGGTCCAGGTCGGCGGGGTTGATGTTCATGCCGGCGCCGGGCTGAAACACGTTGGCCACCACCAGGCCGACCACCAATGCCAGGGTGGAGAAGGTCAGGAAGTAGGCCATGGCCTTGCCGAAGACGCGGCTGACGGCGCTCAGGTGGGTCATGCCGGCAATGCCGGTGACGATGGTCAGAAAGATCACTGGCGCGATGATCATCTTGATCAGTTTGATGAAGGCATCACCCAGCGGCTTCATGGCCGTGCCGTAGGCGGGCTCGAAGTAGCCCAGCAGGACACCTACCGCAATGGCCAGCACCACCTGGAAGTAGAGCTGGCGGTAGAACGGGAGCTTGGGCCTGACAGCAGCCTGGACGGGAGGGGCGTACATACACAAAGTCTTTCCAAAGGTAAACACATGCACCACAGCGGTGCGACCGATTCGTTTGTACTGCCGGCCTGCCCGGATGCCGATAACCTATTGGTATTAGATGCCCCGTCCCCGTCATGCCCGCCCGCTCATGTCGCCCGTCGTTGCGGGCACACTAGCCTCACTATGTTTGTTCCCATTCGCCGCCCTGCCTGGACCGTCGCCATCCTGTTGTGCGGCACGTTGCTGAGCATGCTCTGCGTTGGCTGGCTGGCGTGGACGCACGCCCTGCGCAGCGAAAGCGAGGTGTTCCGGCGCCAGCTGGAGGTGCGTGCCCAGGCGCTGACGCAGCGCGTGGACCGCTACCGCACCCTGCCGGAGGTGCTGTCGCTGGACACCGAACTGCGCCAGGCCTTGCAGCAGCCCTTGAGCGCCGAGCAGGTCGATTACCTCAACCGCAAGCTTGAGCGTGCCAACGGTGCCAGCCAGTCGTCCACGCTCACCCTGATCAACCAGCAGGGCATCGCCGTGGCCGCCAGCAACTGGCGCGAGCCGCGCAACAACGTGGGCGAGAACTACAGCTACCGCCCCTATGTGCAGCAGGCACTGGCCTCGGGCAGCGGCAGCTTCTACGGCATTGGCACCACCACGGGGCTGCCGGGCTATTTTCTGTCCAAGGCGATCTATGGCGACGCGGGCGACATCGTCGGGCTGATTGCCATCAAGATTGCCCTGCAGGAGCTGGAGCGCCAGTGGCCGCACACCGAGGACATGGTGGTGGTGTCGGATGCCCACGGCATCATTTTTCTGACCAGCCGGGCCGATTGGCGCTATCGCCTGTTGCGACCGTTGACGCCCCAGGCGCAGGCCGAGCTGGCGGCCACGCGCCAGTACCAGGCGGAAACTCTGACGCCCCTGGAGTTTCGCGTGCTGCAGCAGCTCTCCGAGGACAGCCTCCTGGTCACCATCCACGACGCCGAGCTGCCCCGGCGCATGCTGCTGCAAAGTGTGGCGCTGCCCGGCACCGACTGGCAGATGCACCTGCTGCACGACACCAGCGCCAGCGCCACCACCAGCTGGTGGGCCGCAGCCTCTGCTGCCGGGCTGTGGCTGGTGGGAGGGCTGCTGGTGCTGTTTGTGCGTCAGCGCCAGCGCATCATCCGCCTGCGGCTGCGCAGCCGCCAGGAGCTGGAGACGGTACTCAAGCAGCATGCGCAGGAGCTGCGTACCGCCCAGGATGGCATCGTGCAGGCCGCGCAGCGGGCCGACATGGGACTGTCGCGCAGCCTGGAGCACTTGCCGCAAGGGGTGGTGATCATCGATGCCAACCTCAATCTGGTGGCCTGGAATTCGCGCTACCTGCAACTGTTTCGCTATCCGGCAGAGCTGATGCGCGTGGGCACGCCCATTGAGGAGCTGCTGCGCTTCAACGCCAGGCGGGGTCTGCTGGGCGATGGGCCGATGGAAGACGCCATACAGCGTCGCCTGAACCACCTGCGCAGCGGCAAGCCCCATTTGCACGAAAGCGAAAAAGGCGACGGCACGGTGCTGGAAATTCGTGGCAACCCGCTGCCCGATGGCGGCTTTGTCACCAGCTATGCCGACATCACCAGCTACAAGAATGCTGCGCGCGAACTGCGCTCGCTGGCCGATGCGCTGGAAAAGCGCATCGAGGAGCGCACGCGCGACCTGGCCACGGCCAAACGCGAGGCCGAGGAGGCCAACCGCTACAAGACCCGCTTTGTGAACGCCGCCGTGCATGACCTGCTGCAGCCGCTGAATGCCGCGCGCATGTTCACCAGTCTGCTGCCCAACTACGTGCAGGACGAGGCCGGCCGCCGTGTGGTGGAGAACATCGACGCGGCCCTGGCCTCGCAGGACGCCATCCTGGCCAGCATGCTGGATATTGCACGCATGGAGTCAGGCCAGCTGGAGGTGCATGTGCGCGACTTTGCGCTCGACTCCCTGCTGCATGTGGTGCACAACAATTTCAGCATGCTGGCCGAAAGCGAAGGCCTGCAATTGCGCACGCGCGCCTGCCATCTGGTGGTGCGCAGCGACGAGGCGCTGCTGCGGCGCATCTTGCAAAACTTTGTCTCCAACGCTATCCGCTACACGCGTAAAGGGCGCATTGTGGTGGGCTGTCGGCGCACCGGCCAGCATGTGCGCATTGAGGTGCACGACCAAGGCCCCGGCATCCCTGAGAGCCTGCAAAAAGAAATCTTTGAAGAGTTTCGCCGTCTCGATGAGGGCCACGCCGACGACCGGGGCACCGGCCTGGGGCTGGCAATTGTTGAGCGCCTGGGAAAGCTGCTGGGCCATGAAATTGGCCTGCGCTCCACCCTAGGCAAGGGCAGCGTGTTTTGGGTCAAAGTGCCGCTAGGGCAGGCGCAAACAGTGCAGCCCGCACAACCTGCGCCCTGCAGCACCGTCACCATCGCGCAAGAAGGCGATGCCCCGCTGCAAGGCGGTGTGGCCTGGTACATCGACGACGATGCCCAGACCTGCGCCGCCACGCGCGCCCTGCTGCAGCGCTGGGGCTGCCAAGTGCCCTATGCCGGTGGCACGCAAGGCGCGCTGCAACTGGCCAGCCCCACGGCCGTGCCCCAACTGGTGCTGCTGGATGTGCACCTAGACAACGGCCAGTACGGCCCCGACTTTTATGCCCAGCTGTGTGCCCAGTGGGGCCAAAGCCCACCCGTGATTTTGGTCACCGCCGAGCGCGATGCCCTGCTGCGTCGCCAAGCGGCCGAGCGTGGCTGGGGCTTTTTGGCCAAGCCCGTGCGCCCGCCAGCGCTGCGCGCACTGCTTAGCCAGATGCTGCTGCGCTTGCAAGAGGGTGCTTAGGTCAACCAGACGGTCCGGCGCATCAAAGCTTTGGGTGTAGCGGCCCAGGACATCAAACCTCCCATTGCTGTTGGCGGCGCAGGGGACCTGTGCTGTTGCGTACCGCCTCTGCGGTGCGGCTGCCTGCCGTGGTGTCGGCGACATCGGTGCGCGGGCCATCGACGCTGGCGGGCAGGCCGTTGGGGTGGCAGGTGTACGTCCAGGTACGGCAGGCGGCTTGGGCAGAGCGGGCGGGGCTGGCGGATGGAGGGGGTCTGCATGGCGGGCTCTCCTGCGGACGGGGTAGTCTGCAATCGTGCGGGATACGACAGCTACCGAGCCTTTTTCTGGAGAGTAAGTATTTTTCTATGAAATATAGGAATTACAAATATAAATATTATATGAAAGCATAGCAAAAGAAGACAATCCCACCAAAAATAAGAAGTGAATACAGCGTGCTTAGTAATCAAGAGTGGCAATAGATAACAAACAATCAATGTCACCAAAGGTTGACCTGACGGCCCATCCCCTTTTTTATTTCGCCGAATAAAAAGAAAGCAGGAAGTGATATCCAGCACCATACCTGCCAAAATTAAAATGAGAACTAGTTTTTCAGTCATCGTTTGCACGTACACCAGTCTGAGCCGCATTAGCTGCTCCCGCGCCTCCAATCGCAGCACCGCCCACAATCACACGCTGTCCGATTAATCCTTTCACAGCCTCCCAACCTGTAGGCCACGCCAGCGAACTTGTGGGTACTTGTGTGGTTACTGCATTGATGCAAAATTTTTGGAATAGGTACCTCCTTAAATTATTATCAATGAGCCTACGAAATCCAATTTTGAATAATTGATTGAATTTATTTGAAAAATAAAATAGGAGAAGTATTGCAACGCTCTAATCAATATTTATTAACCTATGGATAATAAAACTACTTTTCTTCTCCGGTTTAAATAATTCTGTTGTCACCCTATAAATACCTTGATCTATTGATTTGGTATCGCTGATTTCAATTTCTGAAAATGATAGTGCAGAATCAAATATTATTAAATCTCCGTTAGGGAATTTAATAAATTTATCTTCTGCAAGGCGAATTAAATTATTAGGGATTTTTTTTAGGATAACATCTGCAACCCCTGGAGATTCGCAAAATACCCATCGAGCTATACATATAATTTCATTGTTCGAAAAAAATCCAGATTGCATAGGCTCATCACCCAAGACCAGCAAATCATAATCACCGCATTGGATAACTTCGATATAATCGGAAACAGCACATGCTCTCTCATAATCTGTTTTATCTGAAGAAATTGAACTACCTCTTATTCCACTCCATAATTCTGCTAATTTTTTAGATGAAACTATTAATGGCCCCCCATTGGAATTTATCCATTTCATAATTTAATTTTTCCTTATTTGGTTTCCTCGAATTTTCCCACCTTGTCGCCTACTACAAGAAAGACAGTGAGGATTAAAGACGTTGAGGCTTATCATCTGGATTTAGATAGTTTGGTGGTTGGTGATCAGGAACCCAATTACCCCCTTTTGTACCAGGCTCAGATGAGCCGCATGTATGGCATCCAGTGGCATCACCAATTTCATTTATTGAATCTCTCTCTTCTTCTGTGAAGTCTCTATTTTGGCCACGTGCGGGAATAGAGTCTCCTGCATAAGGTCCAGGCTCAAGGGTATTATCCCCCTCGGAATTCATCCAATTTAGAAATCGGTGAGATATATTATTCCAAGTTTGCTGGCAAGCATTTGCAGTAGCAATAACGATCCCGCCCATCGTCACTGCGATCACTGGTGCGGGTATTGCCAACCCCTTCGGATCAATAAACCGCAGCGGATTGCCCTGTACATACCCATAGGTATTCAGCCCGCCTTCCAGCCCAATCGGATCGCTCTGGATATAGCGCCCTGTCCACGGGTCATAGTCCCTAAAGTAGTTGTAGTGCAGGCCCGTATCGGCATCGAACACCTGCCCGGCAAAGCGCAGGGGGATGTCGGTGGCAATGCCATCCTGGTCGGGGTCTTGCTGGGCTTGGGCGGTGCCAAACGGCTCGTGGGGTGGCAGTTTCCAGACCACGGTTTGGCTGGCGTTGGTGGCCAGGCGGGGGGTGTCCAGGTGGTCGGTGTGCAGGTACAGCACGTCGGTGCTGGTGATGCTGCCCAGGCTGTTGTAGCCCACTTGCACGGCGGCGATGGGTTGGCTGCCCAGCCACAGGTAGTACTGTGCCTGGGTGGGCTGACTATCGGTGGTGCTCCAGTGTGAAATGAGTGATTAAATAAGATGATAAGTTTTATTGACCTTCTGTATTCACTAGTGCCTTCACTATACCAGCATGTGTTATAGATAATAACCAATTACAACTTTCATCGAATATGTCCAAATCATCAACATCAGGATACCAAATATCAAAAAAATTTTGATTAAATGAGAGTTTTGACATTTCTTCAATTGATTCAAAGTTTTTCCAGTTTAAATATATTTTTTCATTTGCAGAATATCCAAAATTGCTCAATAAATCATCCAAGATAAAAGCTCCATCTGAAATTTTACCAACAATAATCGATTTTTTCTCTATACTCTTTGAAAGGTTGACTCCATTTAAATTATTTGATATTTTTAGATTATCAAATAAAGATTTTATTAAATTTTTTTTAACCGAGTCACTCAGACTCTTATAATCCGGAAATTCCAGATTAGGATTATCTGTTTTGAAATTCAGTATTTTGTGAAAATCCATTTTAATTACCCCCTATTGGTATGGCTCCACTTCTTCCCCCTCTACCTCTTTTCCATTTTGTATAGTCCTACCAATTAAATTGATATTAAAAGAAAAGAGACCGCTAGCGTACATAGTACTTTTGTAAACAGCTATTTATTTTTAGCAAGTAAATTCTCAAGAATTGAAAGCTGTGCGTTAATATCATGCTGCTCGACAGTAGTAATTTTCCTGTTTTCATCCATGACTAATGCGTTGATGTCTTCGATCAAATAAACGCAATTCATAGCTTTCAGGAAATTATCAGCTGGCAGATGATGGCGCATCGCTTCGATTAAGGTTTCTGCACGTTGCGACAAGTGCGCCAAATCACTTGAACCATCGTAGTACGAGTCAATCAATCGGCGCATTTCTTCAGAAATAAGTTGATTTTTTTTCAATTCAATGAATCAATTAGTACTACAGGTATTGCTAGGTGGGACATTGCGTATCGTGATGACGTTGCCAGTCGTCGAATTGACCACAACCGTTATGTTATTCACTGGATCGAAATACTGCGTAGTATTTGGTCGTGAACCAGGACTTGGCCTACCATTGAATATGGTGTTTATCACCACAGATGGGGGGATCCCTCGCCCCTGTGTGCGATCAAATGCATGCCCAGAGAAAGGCACTCCTCCAAATTCGCCGGGTGAATTTGTACCTCGTCGAATTTCAATCGGATTACGCGTAGTTCCAACCTGCGGATTAGCAGGCGGAAGCGTTGGCCCAATCCGAGGGAAGAGAGGTATCACGGGAGCACCACCCGGACGCCGCTGAAGCCCATCTGGATCAGTAAAGCTGAGCGGATTGCCTCCCACATACCCATAGGTATTCAGCCCGCCTTCCAGCCCAATCGGGTCGCTCTGGATATAGCGCCCCGTCCACGGGTCATAGTCCCTAAAGTAGTTGTGGTGCAGGCCCGTATCGGCATCGAACTTTCATGCATGCCGCTACTACAACGTATTGATTTATCATGAGCGTGTCGCGTGCGGATGTATCTGTTCAGCGTCTCCTTGGCTAGTTACGCTGAACTTCAATAACAGAAACTATGTATTGAAAATTGTCGAGATCTTTCGAGCTCCAGAAGTTTTTGAACTTAAATATCCTCGCCTCTTTGTAAGAGATCACAAGTTTCTTCGGAGTCTGCCAAAAAACACTTACACCTTCAGCTTTGTCAGCCAGAAAGATTATGTCGCTCTCAACCGGAGTTTTACCTGTTTGAACCACAGAGACCCGGTAGGAGTAACTTGTAGTTGCACCACAGTTAGCCTTCGTTACTACGACATCCACTATTTTATCAGGAGATGAGACACGAGAAATATCCTCTCCAACACACAGATCATCGTTTCCACATGCGGCAAGGTTAAGCAAGAAAAACAACATGAAATAGGTTGTTATATTTTTTAGGAGTTGCATTTTATTTATAAATTTTTGGATCGTAATAACCATTTATATAATCCTTGATGCCCTCATTGATCCAGTGTTGGTCTTCCGGATCGTCACCAAAACTTGTCGAAGAAGAAGGCCAATCCCACCAATTACCCCATTGCGGCAAGCTAGTCCCTGCTTGCCCCTGAGCCCATCCTGCGCCTCTGTTGGGTATATTGCCCGGAATACCTACAGCCTTTGCGGTCACGCCATAGTTGTAATTTCCGAACTCCTGATATTGCGCCCCTTGTTGTTTGTAATCCCACTTGCCACCATTTCTAACCGCGTCATACCACTGACCGTATGACATGTTTCGTGCCTCTGCGATGTTTTGCGCTACGTCAACACAAGGCGGTATGTTTTGTGGTGGCGCAAGCCCCAGCGGATCAATGAGATTGATCGGGTTGTTTAGAACATACCCATAGGTATTCAGCCCCCCTTCCAGCCCAATCGGGTCACTCTGGATATAGCGCCCCGTCCACGGGTCATAGTCCCTAAAGTAGTTGTAGTGCAGGCCCGTATCGGCATCGAACACCTGCCCGGCAAAGCGCAGGGGGATGTCGGTGGCAATGCCATCCTGGTCGGGGTCTTGCTGGGCTTGGGCGGTGCCAAACGGCTCGTGGGGTGGCAGTTTCCAGACCACGGTTTGGCTGGCGTTGGTGGCCAGGCGGGGGGTGTCCAGGTGGTCGGTGTGCAGGTACAGCACGTCGGTGCTGGTGATGCTGCCCAGGCTGTTGTAGCCCACTTGCACGGCGGCGATGGGTTGGCTGCCCAGCCACAGGTAGTACTGCGCCTGGGTGGGCTGGCCTGGTTGTTGGGCGCTGGCGGCGCTGTAGTGCGTCCAGCCCAGCAGTTGGCCGTTTTGTCCGTACAGGTAGGTGGTGCTGCCGTCGTAGGGGGTGTGTTTGTGGGTGCGCTGGCCCAGGGCGTTGTGGGTATAGCTGGCAATGGGCAGGCCGTTGATGTTCACCGCTTGCAGGCGCCCCTGGGCATCGTGGGTGTAGCTGCGCTGCGCCCGGTCTTGCAGCAGGTGGCCTGCGCTGTCGGTGGTCACGCTTTGGCTGCCAATGCTGGTCAGGCGGTTGCTGTCGGTGTCATAGCCCAGGGCAGTGCTGGTGCCGGGGCCCGTGGTGCCGCCGGTGATGTCGGCCCAGGTGCGGGCTGTGCGGTTGCCGGTGGCATCGTAGGTGTAGCCCAGGGCATGGCCGTCCAGGCCGCTCAGGTGTTCGCTGTGGGTGAGGCGATCCAGCGCATCGTAGCTGTGCGCTTGTGTGCCTTGCAGGGCACTGCCCAGGCTGTGTTCTACCTCGGTGATGTTGCCGTTGGCGTCGTAGCTGTAGGTGCTGTCCCACAGGCTGGGGATGCTTTGGCTGCTTAGGCGATAGTCCTGATCGTGGCTGCGGGTCAGTTGCAGGCCATTGCCCCAGGTGAGAGCCTTCAGCGGCCCAAAGGGCTGGTAGCTGGCGCTGCTGATGATGGGTACGGTGCTGGTGCCATCCACTTGCAGGCTGACGCTGTGGACTTGCCCGCCTGCGTTCCTTTGGTAAAGCACCCGCAGGCCAGCGGGGTAGTCGATGTGGGCAACACGCCCGGCCAGATCGTAGGCGTAGCCCAGGGTGTCGCTGCGGGCTTGTCCCTGCACAGCCAGCAGGGTGCGGGTTTGCTGGATGAGGCGGCCTTGGGCATCGTAGCGGTAGGCCAAGGTGCCGCTGGCATCGGTGATGCTGGTCAGCCGCCCTTGGCCGTAGTTGCCTGCGCTGGTGTCGTCATAGCCGTATTGCACATTCAGTGCTGGGGCGCTGGGGTAGCTGCGGGTAAGAGGGCGGTTGAGGGCATCGTAGGTGTACAGGGTGGCAATGCCCCGAGCATCGATGCGTTGGGTGGTATTGCCCGCCGCATCATGGGCGTAGCTGGTGCTGCCGCTGTCGGGGCTGTTTTGCTCAATCAGATCGCCCAGGCCGTTGTAGGTATAGCTGGTAGTAACGCCCCGTGGATCGACGACTTGCGTCGGGTTGTCTTGCGCATCGTAGGTCTGGCTGGTGTGGCCTGCCAGGGGGTCGGTTTGGCCAACTAGGCGGCCCAGCGCATCAAAGCTTTGGGTGTAGCTATGGGCATTGGGGGTGGTGATGCCGACCAGGTTGTGGTTCAGGTCATAGCTGTAGTGCGTGGTCTGGCCTGCTGCACCCACATGGCGCAGCAGGCGGCCCAGGGCATCAAACACCCATTGCTGTTGGCGGCGCAGGGTGCCTGTGCTGTCGCGTACCGCCTCTGCGGTGCGGTTGCCTTGGGCATCCAGGGTGTATTCGATGCGCTCGCCCAGATTGTTCTCTACGGCGGTCAGGCGCCGGGCATCGTCCCAGGTGTATTCCAGCCAACTGCCATCGCCCAGGCTGATGGCCAGCAATTGGCCAGCGGCATCGTAGGTATACCCGGTGGTGCTGCCTGCCGTGGCGCTGGTGGCCAGCCAGCCTTGGGGGGTGTAGGTCAGGGTGGTGGCGATGCCATTGGCATCGGTAATGGTCTGGGGGCGGCCTTGGATATCAAAGTTGGACAGGGTGGTGCTGTGGCCCAGGGCGTTTTGTACCTGGGTGCGTCGCCCCAGTGCGTCATAACTGTAGCTGGTGGTGTCGGCGACATCGGTGCGGGGGCCATCGACGCTGGCGGGCAGACCGTTGGGGTGGTAGGTGTATGTCCAGGTGCGGCTGGCGGCTTGGGCTGGCAGCAGGCTGCCCAGCAGCAAAGCGGTGCCCAAAGCCAGGGGCAGCAGGCGCAGGCGGGAAGGGCAGAGCGGGCGGGGCTGGCGGATGGTGGGGGTCTGCATGGCGGGCTCTCCTGCGGGCGGGTTAGTCTGCAATCGTGCGGGTGAGCACGCGGCCTTGGGTATCACGGGTGTAGGTGGTGGTGCGTTGCGGCTCCACGATTTGCATGGGCAATGGCAGTGTGGGATGCCAGGTGGTGGTGGTCACACGCTGTTGGGCAGTGCCTACGGCCTCTGTGGTGGAGGTGCGCAGCCCACGCGCGTTGTAGGTGTGTTGGGTGATATGGCCCAGGTGGTCGGTCTGACTGGTAAGTAGTCCGCGTGTGTCATAGGTGAAGGTGGAGTTGCTGGCGGGGCAATTCGGTGCAGGCTCGCCCACAATTTGTGTAATGCGTTTGACGCCGACAATGGTGCTGAAGTGGTAAGTGCTTTGTTTGCCTAGCGGATTGGTGACGGTGACGGTGCCATTGGCGTTGTAGGTCACTTGGGTCAAGTCGGCACCGGCTGCGTGACTACTGCTGATGGCGCGGCCCTGGCTGTCATAGGCAAAGGTGGCGTAACGCACGTCCAACTCGTCGGTAATGCCGGTCAGGAAACGGGGATAGGTGGGGTTTTCGTAGTGGTAGGTGCGGGTGCCTACTACGATAGCGTCAGCGGTTTTTGTTGCTGAAAGGAGTCTGTCGCTGCTGTCGTAGGTATAGGCCACGCTGATCCCCGGAGCTGTCAATGAGCGCGGCTGAAAGTGGGCATCTTCTGTGAACGAGAAGCTGTTGCCAAAGCTGTCGGTCACGGTGACCAAGCCATTGGGCGCATAGGCTAAATCATGGTACAGGCCGTAAGGTTCGCTCTGCCGGATCAGGCGGCCCTGGGTGTTGAAGGCATAGCGGCTGTTGTCCACAGCGGTGTAGAGCCAGCCGGTGCTGGTTTGTGCCAGGTGGCCCAGCTCGTCCGCATCGGCAGTGATGGTCGAGCCGCTGCGTGTGAAGGGGATGCCACGCCCATCGGGAAAAAACAGCGTCACGCGTGAAGTTTCCACCAGCAGACGTGTTGCATAGTTGTGCCGCCAGTAGCCATCGGCGCTGCTGAAGTGGCGTGTCAGTCGCAGGGGGTAGTGCTCCAGAGCGCTGCGATAGTCTTCCTCTTCCTGCACTTTGATCCCCATGGCGAAGTTGATGGGATTGCCCGCACAAGTAGGCGGACCACCAGCTTGGTCTGTTTCGCCACTGCCAAGATTCTTGATGGGAACGACGGCAGAAGTGTCGTAATACACCGTCATGCTGTCTGAGGCCGAGCAACTACCCACGCTACCTTTTACGGAAAAATAATTGGCGCCAGGACGTAGGTTGACGGACACACCTCTGGACTGCAGAAAAGACACCATAGCGGTGAAAGAGCCAGACTGAGAAAAGAAGGTGGTGCCGTTGAGTGTGGCCGTCACGGTCCCGTAGTCGCCTGTCGATGCATCCCCGCCGCCTGTGCCACGCACGGTGATTTGGGCACTGCTGACCTTGGCTAGGTGACCTGGTGCAGTGAAGCTAAGTGAGCAAGCCTGCGCTGTGCCTATTAGCCCAATCACAGTAAGAGTCATCAAGCTCCATGCTTTGAAATTTGGCCTTTTTTTCATAGCGACACCCTTTCTGCGGTCTTTTGCGTGGAAACGGTGTCATCCTGTATTTGTTTTAATTTTTGTCAACAGTAGGTTGACGTATAAAAACAACAAAATCCACTTGCTGGTGATAGTTATTCGTTATTGCAAGAAGAAAATACGGTCAATGTGTATAAAAGTTTTCTTTGCTACAGTGCGTTTTTGGATTTGAAAGACGCTTTTTCAAAAGCCATTAATAACAAAGAGGCACTGCAGTGCCAGTACCCTGCGGAAGCTGTCCAAGCGCCAACAGCTCTGAGAAGCGATCTGTCAGCAAGGGCTGCAGGTTGTTTGCTTTGAGAGGTCTGCATTCCATTACCTCCCTGGTACTTGATAGGCTGACATTGTGGGGCACTATTGGTACTTGATGGCAGTGCATGTGCGCAGCTTTGCCTGCTTGCAAGATGCTTTTACTTGATAGCTGTAAGCACTTACCCAGTAACGGCTAGCGCCCTAAAACACTTAAATTTCGGAATCGTTTTCCAAGTTTTTCACCAGTACCGCTGCCTGGGTGCGCGAGTAGCAGGCGAGCTTTTTCAAAATCGCCGTCACATGCACTTTGACGGTGTTTTCCGCCAGGTTCAGCTCGTGTGCAATCTGTTTGTTCAGCAGCCCATCGGCCAGGCACAGCAGCACGCGAAACTGCTGGGGCGTGAGTTGCGCCAGGCGCGCGGCCAGGTCGGCGTCGGCCTGCGAGCGCTCGGCGGCCATGGGCGGGAACCAGCTGCCGCCTTCGAGCACGGTGGCAATGGCTTGGGCGATGTCTTCAGCGGGTGCCGACTTGGGAATAAAGCCAGCCGCGCCAAACTGCTGCGCGCGGCGGATGACGCGCGGGTGGTCGTTGGAGGAGATGATGACCACCGGAATCTGCGGATACTCACCGCGCACATGCAGCAGCGTGGAAAAGCCGCGCGCGCCGGGCATGGTCAGGTCCAGCAGCACCAGCTCCACCTCCGGGTGCTCCTGCAGCGTGCTGCTGACGGTGGCTGCACTGGCTGCCTCCAGCGTGGTGTAGTGCGCAAAGCGTTCACGCAGCACGTGCAGGACGGCGGCGCGAAACAGGGGGTGGTCGTCGGCCACCAGCAAGGTCGGTTCAGGCATAAGCGTCGCAGTCTGCCACGCTCCGGGGCCGGGCGCAGACTTTTGCGCTGTTTGTGGTGAGCCATGTGCTGTCGGGGCTGGCCTGGAGCTTTCCGGTGCTGGTGTTCAGCCGCATTGGTGTGGCGCTGGCGCATGCGGTGTTCTGGTCGATCACGGCGGCGCTGGTGGTGCGGGTGGCACCACCGGGGCGCGGCGCGCAGGCGTTGAGTTTGCTGGCCACGGGCACGTCCATGGCGATGGTGCTGGGCATTCCACTGGGACGCATGCTCGGGCAGGCGCTGGACTGGCGCACGACGCTCTGGGCCATCGGGGGCGTTGCTGGCGTGGTGATGCTGGGGCTGGCCCGCTGGCTGCCGCGCCTGCCCAGCGAGAATGCCGGCTCGATCGCCAGCCTGCCCGTGCTGTTGCGCCGCCCCATGCTGATGGCGATCTATGCGCTGATGATCATTGCAATCACCGGGCAGTTCACGGGCTACAGCTACATCGAGCCCTTCGTGCAGACGGTGGCTGGTTTCGAGGGCAGCGTCACCACGGTGGTGCTGCTGGTGTTCGGCGGTGCCGGGCTGCTGGGCAGTGCGGTCTTCAGCCGCTGGGGCACGCAACGGCCTCTGGCTTTCCTGGTGGCTGCGCTGGTGATCCTGGGCACCAGCCTGGCCCTGCTGTTGCCTGCGACCATCCACCCGGTGGTGCTGTATGGCGTGGCCCTGGTGTGGGGGGCGGCAATGATCTGCTTTGCGCTGGCCATCCAGGCGCAGACGCTGCGGCTGGCACCGGATGCCACCGATGTGGCGATGTCGCTGTTCTCAGGCATCTTCAACATCGGTATTGGCGGCGGGGCGCTGCTGGGCAGCCAGGTGGCGCAGCGCGGTGGGCTGGCCTGCATTGGCTGGGTCGGCGGCGCCTTGGTTTTCCTCGGGGCGGGGTGGATTGCCTGGGCGGGATACCGCTGGGGCCGCAGGCCCGCCGCCCGATCTGTCATGCAGTAGCTCAGATGGCCTTGCTGGCCCGCAGTCCGGCAATGGCCGCATCGTCCAGACCGAAGTCGCGCAGCACCTCGTCCGTGTGCTGGCCCAGCGCGGGCGGGGCGTTGCGGTAGGTGACGGGCGTGGCCGACAGGCGCATCGGGTTGGCAACGCCGGCAATGCGGTCGATGCCGGACCCGTCGCCCCGCGGCAGCTCCACGCGCAGGCCGCGTGCCTGTACCTGTGGATCCTCGAATGCCTGGGCGATGGTGTTGATCGGGCCGCAGGGCACGGCCTTGTCTTCCAGCAGGGCAATCCACTCCGTCGTGGTGCGGGTCTGCATGACCGGCACCATCAGCTCCAGCAACGCGGCGCGGTTCTGCACGCGGGCGGTGTTGGTGGCAAAGCGCGCATCCTGCGCCCATTCGGGGTGGCCGCAGGCGTCGCAAAAGCGCGCGAACTGGCCGTCGTTGCCAATGGCCAGCAGCACGTTGCCGTCCTTGCTGGGGAAGTCCTGATAAGGAGCCAGGCTGGGGTGGATGTTGCCTGCGCGGCCCGGTGCCTTGCCGGTGGCCAGATAACCGGCTGCCTGGTTGGCCAGCACGGCCATGCCCACGTCCAGCAGCGCCATGTCGATGTGCTGGCCCTGGCCGGTGCCGGTGTGCGGGTTGTCGCGTGCGTACAGCGCAGCCAGGACGGCGTTGCTGGCGTACAGGCCGGTGAACACATCAACCACCGCCACGCCCACCTTGAGCGGGCCGCCGCCGGGCTGGTCGTCTGCATGGCCGGTGATGCTCATCAGGCCGCACATGGCCTGCACCATCAGGTCGTAGCCCGCGCGCTCGGCATATGGCCCTTCCTGGCCAAAGCCGGTGATGGAGCAGTAGATCAGCCGTGGGTTCAGGGCCTTGAGGCTGTCGTAGTCCAGCCCGTATTGCTTCAGACCGCCGACCTTGAAGTTTTCCACCACCACATCGGCCTCAGCGGCCATCTTGCGCAGCAGCGCTTGGCCTTCGGGGTGGGCCATATCGACGGTGATGGAGCGCTTGTTGCGGTTGCAGGCGGTGAAGTAGCTGGCCTCGCGCGTGTCGTTGCCGTCGGCGTCTTTCAAGAAGGGCGGGCCCCAGTGGCGCGTGTCGTCGCCCACCTGGGGGCGCTCTACCTTGACCACGTCGGCGCCCAGGTCGGCCAGCATTTGCGTGCACCACGGCCCAGCGAGGATGCGCGAGAGGTCCAGAACTTTGATGCCCGCCAGAGCTGCGGGGCGGTTGTTGGTGGTCATGGGTGTTGAATCTCAAAAAAATAGCTTCTACCGCTGATGTAGCAACAGTTTCCAGTGCAAATGGCTTTGAAACTGTTGACTTATCAGCGGTAAAAGCTATGGTTTTTATAGATGCTTAGTTGGCAAACGCGGCAATCCCAGTCTGCGCACGGCCCAGGATCAGGGCGTGGATGTCGTGCGTGCCTTCGTAGGTGTTGACCACTTCCAGGTTCACCAGGTGGCGGGCGATGCCAAACTCGTCGCTGATGCCGTTGCCGCCGAGCATGTCGCGCGCCATGCGGGCAATGTCCAGGGCCTTGCCGCAGTTGTTGCGCTTGATCAGCGAGGTGATCTCCACGACGTTCTGGTGCTCATCCTTCATGCGGCCAACGCGCAGGGCCGCTTGCAGGCCCAGGGTGATTTCGGTCTGCATGTCGGCCAGCTTTTTCTGGATCAGCTGGTTGGCAGCCAGCGGGCGGCCAAACTGCTTGCGGTCCAGCGTGTACTGGCGCGCGGTGTGCCAGCAGAACTCGGCAGCACCCATGGCACCCCAGGCGATGCCAAAGCGGGCGCTGTTCAGGCAGGTGAAGGGGCCCTTGAGGCCACGCACTTCAGGGAAGGCGTTTTCTTCGGGCACGAACACCTCATCCATGACGATCTCGCCGGTGATGGAGGCGCGCAGGCCCACCTTGCCGTGGATGGCCGGGGCCGACAGGCCTTGCATGCCTTTTTCCAGGATGAAGCCACGGATGGGGCCGACGGCGCCGCTTTCGGTCACCTCCTTGGCCCAGACGACGAACACATCGGCAATCGGGCTGTTGGTGATCCACATCTTGCTGCCGGTGAGCTTGTAGCCGCCATCGACCTTGCGGGCGCGGGTGGCCATGCTGCCGGGGTCGGAGCCGTGGTCGGGCTCGGTCAGGCCAAAGCAGCCGATGAATTCACCGCTGGCCAGCTTGGGCAGGTATTTCTGCTTTTGCGCTTCGGTGCCGAAGGTGTTGATGGGCACCATCACCAGCGAGGACTGCACGCTGGCCATGGAGCGAAAGCCGGAATCGACCCACTCGATCTCACGCGCCACCAGGCCGTAGCTGACGTAGTTCAGGCCTGCGCCACCGTACTCGGTGGGGATCATGGGGCCCAGCAGCCCCAGCTCGCCCATCTCGCGGAAGATGCTGGGGTCGGACTTTTCGTGGCGGAACATGTCCTGCACGCGCGGGGCCAGCTTGTCCTGGCAGTAGCTGCGTGCGGCGTCGCGGATCATGCGCTCGTCTTCGGTGAGTTGCTGGTCGAGTTGGAAGGGGTCGTTCCAGTGGAAGTTGCTCATGGGGATGCTCCAGAAAAAAAGCGGCACCAGACCCGGACGCCCGAGGGCCTGACATGCCAGGAATTTATGCATTAAGCGTATGCATTGGCATTGTTTGGCGTTTGTCACGCCAAGGCAAACGATTTAATTGCACAGATACATGCGAATAACTCATATCTGGAGCGCTCGCAGAGCGCGGTATAACCGGCGCTGTCGTCTGATTTCGGGACTCCTTGCAAAGGTCTGCCATGCGCCGCATCCTGCCCTCCACCCAGGCCCTGGCCTGTTTTGAAGCCGCCGCCCGCCACCAGAGCTACACCCTGGCGGCGCAGGAGCTGGCGCTGACGCAAAGTGCCGTCTCGCGCCAGATCATGGGGCTGGAAGAGCTGCTGGGCCTGGCGTTGTTCAAGCGCACGCGCCACGGCGTGGTGCTCACGCAGGCAGGGCGCCAGTACGCGCGCCAGGCGGCGCGCTGGCTCCAGGGGCTGGAGCAGGACACGCTGGAAGTCATGGCCCACCACGGTCAGGGCGGCAGCATCACGCTGGCGGCTGCGCCCACCTTTGCCACCCGCTGGCTGGTGCCGCGTCTGCCGCTGCTGGCGCAGCAGCACCCCGACATCACCGTGCACATCGATGTGCGCACGCGCCCGTTTACCTTTGCCGATACGCAGTTCGATGCTGCGCTGTACGCCGGCACGCCCGAGCAGCTGGCCAACTGGCCCGGGGTGCAGGTGCTGCGGCTGATGGATGAGCGCATCGTGCCGGTGTGCAGCCCTTTGCTGCTGGACACCGTGGCGCCGCGCAGCCCCGGGCGGGCGCGCCAGCCGGTGCAGCCGGCCGAGGTGCTGCGTCTGCCGCTGTTGCAGCAAAGCACGCGCCCGCATGCCTGGCGCCTGTGGCTGGAGGCGGCGGGCGTGTACTCACCGCGTGCGCTGGAGGGGCCGCGTTATGAGCTGTTTTCCATGCTGGCCCAGGCGGCTTGCTGCGGCATGGGCGTGGCGCTGATACCGCCACTGCTGATCCAGGCGGAGCTGGAGCGTGGCGATCTGGTGGTGGCCAGCAATGTGCCCTTGCAGAGCCAGCACAGCTATTACCTGGTCACGCCGGAGCGCAGCCACAGCGCGCCGCTGCAGCGCTTTGCCGCCTGGCTGCAGGCGCAGGCGGCGCAATCGTCCGCCTGAGCTGCGAGGGCGGCTGCTTCAGGGCTTACCTGTGGCTGCAGCCTGGCGGGCCTGTTGCAGCCAGTCATCGACCTGTTGCTGGTGCGCCTTGATCCAGCCCTGCACGTGGCGCTGCACGTCGGCCTCCTGGTTCTCGCCCTTGCTCATCAGGTAGTTTTGGGCGTTGACGTCGGCCAGGGGCAACTGCATCAGCTCAAACAGTTTGGCGGCGGCGGGGTTGGCCTCGGCCCAGGCCTTGTTGGCCACGATGTGCTGGTGGTTGACCACAAAGCCGTAGTTCTTGCCATTGGGCAGCGTGGTGTCCATGCCCTTTTGCTCGCCGGGCATGGAAGAAAACGGCACTTCCAGCCAGACCACGTCCTCGCCGGGCTTGAGCTCGTTGCTCACCCAGTAGGGGGTCCAAGTGTAGTACAGCACGGGCTTGCCCGCCTTAAAGCGCGCCAGGGTGTCGGCAATCAGCGCCGCATAGTTGCCCTGCTGGTGGGTGATGGTGGCGCGCAGCTTGTAGGCATCGAGGTGGTGCTCCACCACTGCCTCGCAGCCCCAGCCGGGCGTGCAGCCGGTCAGATCGGCCTTGCCATCGCCGTCGGCATCAAACAGTTGCGCCAGCTTGGGGTCTTGCAGTTGTGCGATGTTGGTGATCTGGTATTGATCGGCGGTTTTCTTGTCGATCAGATAGCCCTGTGCGGCGTTGCGAATGTAGGTGCCGCGGCGGTAGAGCCTGGCGTCGCCGCCGGCGTTTTTATAGAAGTCGGCGTGCAGTGGGTTCCAGTGTGAAGCGATGAAGGTGGCATCGCCCGAGGCAATCGACATATAGGCGGTGGGGTAGTCCACTTCCTGAAATGGGCGCACGGTGTAGCCCAGCTTTTGCAGCAGTTCCATCACCAGCAGGTGCTGGAAGTTTTCCTCCTGTACTGGGTTTTTCACTGGCTGGACGATGACGCCCTTGCCAGGCAGGTCGTTGGCACTGGCAACGCAGGTGAAAAGGGCCAGGCCGCAGCCTGCTGCCAGGGTGGTGATGCGCTGGCGCAGGCGGCGGCCCCTGGTATGTGAGATGCGGACAGGGGCTGGCGAAAGGGTGGTGAAAACGGACATGCGGTGTTGTCTCCTGCAAAGTGTGGTGAAAAAAAAGCGCCACGCTTCAACAGCGGTGGCGCAGGGGGAATGGGGGGTTATTTGGCCGCAGCCTTGGCCTGCTCGATCCAGCCATCAAAGGTGGCCTGGTGGGCCTTGATCCAGCTGTTGACGTGGCGCTCAATGTCGGCGGGTTTGTTCTGGCCCTGGCTCATCAGGTGGTTTTGCGCGTTGATGTCGCCCACGGGCAGCTGCATCAGCTCAAACAGCTTGGCAGCGGCGGGGTTGGCCTCGGCCCAGGCCTTGTTGGCCACGATGTGCTGGCTGTTGACCACAAAACCGTAGTTCTTGCCATTGGGCAGCTTGGTATCCAGCCCCTTTTGCTCACCGGGCAGGGAGGAGAACGGCACCTCCAGCCAGACCACGTCCTTGCCGGGCTTGAGTTCGTTGCTCACCCAGTAGGGCGTCCAGGTGTAGTACAGGATGGGCTTGCCGGCCTTGTAGCGGGTGATGGTGTCGGCAATCAGCGCCGAGTAGGTGCCCTGGTTGTGCGTGACGGTGTCGCGCAGTTTGTAGGCGCTCAGGTGGTGCTCGATCATGGCCTCGCAGCCCCAGCCGGGGTTGCAGCCGGTCAGATCCGCCTTGCCGTCGCCGTTGTTGTCAAAGATCCTGGCAATCTTGGGGTCCTGCAACTGCGCGATGTTGGTGATCTGGTACTGGTCGGCGGTCTTCTTGTCGATCAGATAGCCCTGGGCGGCATTGCCCGAATAGACGCCCTTGCGGTATAGCTTGGCATCGCCACCGGCGTTCTTGAAGTAGTCGGCGTGCAGCGGGTTCCAGTGGTCGGCCATGAAGGTGGCGTCACCATTGGCAATGGCGATGTGGGCGGTGGGGTACTCCACTTCCTGGATGGGCTGCACTTCGTAGCCAAGCTTTTCCAGTGCCTTCATGACCAGCAGGGTCTGGAAGGTTTCTTCGGCAATCGAGCTTTTCAGGGGCAGCACCTTGACGCCCTGGCCGGGCAGGGCGTCGGCATGGGCGCCGATGCCGGCGCATGCCAGGGTGGCGGCCAACAGGGTGGTGCGAAATGTCTTGCTCATCTTGGTCATGGCGATCTCCTTGGTAAAGGGTAGAAATGGCTTCCAGCCCTTGCTGGGCAAGCGCTGGAAGCTATGAAAATTAATTCGACGACGGGCGTGACCCGAACAGCAGGCCCAGCGGCCCCTGTTGCCACCAGCGCTGGTGACCCCGGCGCGGCTCGCCCATGGCCTGGGTGATGCGGTCCAGCACGATGGCCAGCAGCACGATGCCCAGGCCGCCGACGGTGGCCAGGCCCATGTCCAGGCGGCCAATGCCGCGCAGCACCATCTGGCCCAGACCGCCCACGGCAATCATGGAAGCGATGACCACCATGGACAGGCTCAGCATCAGCGCCTGGTTGATGCCGGCCATGATGCTGGGCATGGCCAGGGGCAGCTGCACCTTCCACAGCAACTGCCAGGGCGAGGCACCATAGGCGCGGCTGGCTTCGATCAGGTCGGGGCGCACCTGACGGATGCCCAGGTTGGTCAGGCGCACCAGCGGCGGCAGTGCAAACACGATGGTCACGATCACGCCCGGTACGTTGCCGATGCCAAACAGCATCACCACCGGCACCAGATAGACAAAGGCGGGTGTGGTCTGCATGGCATCGAGCAGCGGGCGCAGCAGGTTTTGCGCCCGGTCGCTGCTAGCCAGAAAGATGCCCAGCGGCAGGCCGATGAGCACGCAAAACACCAGCGAGGTCAGCACCAGCGCCAGCGTGACCATGGCTTCGGGCCAGATGCCCAGTAGCGCCACCAGTGCCAGGGAGATAGCGGTGCCGATGGCCAGTGCGCGCCCGGCAAATTGCCAGGCCACCAGGGCCAGGAAGACGGTCAGCACCGGCCAGGGCAGGGCCAGCAGCGCCTGTTCGACGCCGGTCAGCGTGGCATCGATGGGGGTGCGCACGGCCTGGAAGAAGGGGCGAAAGTGGGTCACCACCCAGTCCAGCCCCTGGTTGATCCAGGTTTGCACCGGCAGGCCATCGTCCAGCAGCTGTTGCCACAGGCCGGGGGCGGCCTCAGGCGCAGCGTCGGCAGAGCCGCTCAGCCAGTCGCTGGTCTGGGTGGTGGCGTCGCCCGTGCCGCTGCTGGCGGCACCCCAGGGGTCGTCGCCACTGGCGGTGCTGTCTGCTGGAGCGCTGGCGGCACTCCAGGGGTCGTCTGCCGGAGCGGCGGAAGGAAAGCTCTCGGGGGCGGTGGTGGTTGTTTGGGCATCACTCATGCGGCGTCTCCTTTCAGATGGTCAAGGGCAGGCTGGTCGCTGTGCTCGGTGAGCACGACGGGGGTGTCTGCCTGGCCAGAGGGAAATTGCGGATTGAGCTTGAGCGGGGGGCGCTCCTCCTGCGGCGGTGGCAGGGGCGGGGTTTCGCGGTCCAGGAAGCGCAGCAGCGTGGTGCGGCTGATCACACCCTGGTAGTGCCCCTGGTGATCGATCACCGGCAGGGCAAAGGGCTGCGCTGCGGCCAGGCCGAACAGATCGGCCACCGGGGTGTCCGCGGAGATGGGTGTCACGTTGGGAAGGAGGGCATGTTGCAGCCCCAGTGGCCCGTGGTGGCCACGCAGTGCATCGCGCAGCGATTGGGAGGAGACCACGCCCAGAAACTGCCGGCGCGGGGTGATGACGTAGGCGTATTCGTGGTCCATGTCCTCCAGCAGGCGCAGCGTGGCACGGCAGCCCCGGTCGTCGCTTTCGGAAAACACCGTGACGGCCTGGCGTGCAATGTCGCCGGCCTTGAACACCACGGCCGCATCCACGCCCTGCACGAAGCTGCGCACGTAGTCGTTGGCGGGGGCACGCAGGATTTCGTCAGGGGTGCCCACCTGCACCACCTGGCCATCCTTCATGATGGCGATGCGGTCGCCAATGCGCATGGCCTCGTCCAGGTCGTGCGAGATGAACACGATGGTGCGGCGCTTGATCTGTTGCAGGCGCAACAGCTCGGACTGCATCTCGGTGCGGATGATGGGGTCCAGGGCCGAGAACGCTTCGTCCATCAGCAGGATGGCTGGGTCGGCGGCCAGCGCGCGCGCCAGACCGACGCGCTGCTGCATGCCGCCCGAAAGCTCGTCGGGGTAGCTGGCGCCCCAGGCACCCAGGCCTACCTGCTCCAGCGCTGCCTGGGCGGCCTGCTGGCGCTGGGCCTTGTCCACGCCGGCCAGCTCCAGACCAAAGGCCGTGTTGTCCAGCACCGTCATGTGCGGCATCAGGGCAAACGACTGGAACACCATGGAGATGTCCTTGCGGCGCAGTTCGCGCAGGGCAGTATCGCTGAGGGCATTGATGTCCTGCCCGTCGATCAGGATGCGTCCGGAGGTGGGTTCGATCAGGCGGTTGAGCATGCGCACCAGGGTGGATTTGCCCGAGCCCGACAGGCCCATGACGACGAAGATCTCGCCTGCCTGGATGTCGAAGTGCGCATCGAATACGCCGATGGATTGGCCGGTCCTTTCCAGGATTTCCTGCTTGGAGTGGCCCTGACGCACCAACTCCAGCGCCTGTTCGGGCTTGTCGCCGAAGACCTTGAACACATGCTCGATGTGAATGGATTTCGCCACTGGTTGTCCTCTCTTGTCTTGTGTTGTGGAGGGTGAAACACAGTGCAGCGGGCCGTTTGTTCACGCAAACGGCCTGCCCACACGCGGAACCAGTTTTTTGACAGTGACCAGCACATCGCACGGCATGCACCGTGCGCGAAGAACAGAGCACACGCCCCCAAGGGGGGCGGAGGGTGGCGCCGATGGCGCAAGCTGAGTGCGCGCAAGGGCCACAGGCAGGAAATGGGAGAGCAGCAACCGCCGGAAAGAGCCGCCGGAAACCTTTCACCGCACCGATCCGCCATGGTTGGCAGACCGGGGAAAAAGTCCATGCACCAGAGCCAAAAAACTGGCCTGTGGCAGCACGGCGCTACGCAGTAGCGACCGCAGACTGCCGGGTCATTCCCGCCCGTCGGAGGGCAGGATTACCTGCGTCGCAGGTAGTTGAGAAGAGGGGGATTGTAGCCAATCGTTGCAAGAAAGGCAAGAGTTCTGCTTTTTTATCAGCAAAAAGGCTGAATTTCCTGCATTTTGCGGGTTTTCACCAGTGGGCGCGGGAGGCTGGAAACGGGTGTTTCGTCAGTAGGCTGTAAGTCCCTAGGGCGACAGTACTAGAGGCAACAGTTGCTTGCCGTACCCTGCAGGCCTGCCGCTGTATTGGTGGGGTTTGCAGGGCGACGGAATCAAAAAACCTTTTAAGGAGACCCCGCATGACATCCAACGCAATCGAGTCCGTACTGGTGGAAAACCGCGTCTTCCCTCCCTCTGAAGCAGTGCAAAAGGCGGCACGCATCTCCGGGATGGAGGCCTATCAGGCCCTGTGTGCCGAGGCGGAGCGGGACTACGAAGGTTTCTGGGCCCGTCTGGCGCGCGAGAACGTGGTGTGGACCAAGCCCTTCACCCAGGTGTTGGATGAGAGCCAGGCCCCGTTCTACAAGTGGTTTGCCGATGGCGAACTGAACGCCAGCGCCAACTGCCTGGATCGTCACATGGGCACGCCCACCGAGAACAAGACGGCCATCATTTTTGAGTCCGACGATGGTCAGGTTTCCAAGTTCACCTATCGCCAGCTGCTGGAGCGTGTCTCCCAGTTTGCCAACGGCCTGAAGGCCCGTGGCGTGCAAAAGGGTGACCGCGTGCTGATCTACATGCCCATGACCGTGGAGGGCGTGGTTGCCATGCAGGCCTGCGCACGCATTGGCGCAACGCACAGCGTGGTGTTTGGCGGCTTCTCGGCCAAGGCCGTGCAGGAGCGCGTTGCCGACGTGGGGGCCGTGGCCGTGATCACGGCCAACTACCAGATGCGCGGCGGCAAGGAACTGCCCCTGAAGGCCATCGTGGATGAGGCACTGAACATGGGCGGCTGCGAGAGCGTGCGCAACGTGTTCGTGTTCGAGCGCACGGCCACGGCATGCAACATGGTGGCCGGCCGTGACGTGACCTTTACCGAGCTGCTGGAGGGTCAGAGCACCGACTGCCCGCCCGAGCCCGTGCCCGCCGAGCACCCGCTGTTCGTGCTCTACACCAGCGGCTCCACCGGCAAGCCCAAGGGCGTGCAGCACTCCACTGGTGGCTACATGCTGTGGGCACGCCAGACGATGCTGTGGTCCTTTGACCTGCAGGACAGCGATGTCTTCTGGTGCACGGCCGACATCGGCTGGATCACCGGCCACACCTATGTGGCCTACGGCCCCCTGGCAGCCGGTGCGACGCAGATCGTGTTCGAAGGCGTGCCAACCTACCCCAACGCCGGGCGCTTCTGGCAGATGATCGAGCGCCACAAGTGCTCCATCTTCTACACCGCACCCACCGCCATCCGCTCGCTCATCAAGGCCTCGGATGCCGACCCCAGCCTGCACCCCAGCGCTTCCGACCTGAGCAGCCTGCGCCTGCTGGGCTCGGTGGGCGAGCCCATCAACCCCGAAGCCTGGATGTGGTACTACAAGAACGTTGGCGGCGAACGCTGCCCGATTGTGGACACCTTCTGGCAGACCGAGAACGGCGGCCACATGATCACGCCCCTGCCCGGTGCCACGCCCCTGGTGCCTGGCTCCTGCACGCTGCCGCTGCCGGGCATCACCGCAGCCATCGTGGATGAAACCGGCAACGACATGCCCAATGGCTCGGGCGGCATGCTGGTCGTCAAGCGTCCGTGGCCGAGCATGATCCGCACCATCTGGGGAGACCCCGAGCGCTTCAAGAAGAGCTACTTCCCCGAAGAGCTGGGCGGCAAGACCTATCTGGCCGGTGACGGTGCCGTGCGCGATGTGAACACTGGCTACTTCCGCATCACGGGCCGCATCGACGACGTGCTCAATGTCTCGGGCCACCGCATGGGTACGATGGAGATCGAATCGGCCCTGGTGGCCAAGACCGACCTGGTGGCCGAAGCCGCTGTGGTGGGCCGTCCCGACGACCTGACCGGCGAAGCCATCTGCGCCTTCGTGGTTCTGAAGCGTCCCGTGCCCACCGGCGAGGAAGCCAAGCAGATTGCCAACGAGCTGCGCAACTGGGTGGCCAAGGAAATCGGTCCGATCGCCAAGCCCAAGGACATCCGCTTTGGCGAGAACCTGCCCAAGACCCGCTCCGGCAAGATCATGCGCCGCCTGCTGCGTTCGCTGGCCAAGGGCGAAGCCATCACCCAGGACACCTCCACGCTGGAAAACCCGGCCATCCTGGAGCAACTGGGTCAGGCCAACTGATTCAGACCACCTGACTGCGCAGCTGCGTTGGGCGGCTGCGCCGGCTCCCTCCTTCCTTCAAGCCACCTGCTGCCAGCAGGTGGCTTTTTTGTGCGCCGGTGTTGGCGTGGGCTCCTCGGTCAAAATGGGGGCATTGCAGACAAAGATGGAGTTAGAGCATGAAAGCACGTACCGCCCTGCTGGTATTGATCGTGGCCCTGTTGGGCTATCTGGCCTTTTTCAACTTCCCCACCCTGGCGCAGAGCACGCAGATGTCGCTGGGCTTTACCGAGGTGGAGGCCCCGCTGGGGCTGGTCATATTGGCGCTGACGGCGCTGATGGCGGCCATCTTCCTGGCCTATGTGATTGCCATGCAGGCCACCTGGCTGCTGGAGGCGCGTGCCCACAACAAGGAGTTGCACGCCCAGCGTGAGTTGGCCGAGAAGGCAGAGATCTCGCGCTTTACCGAGCTGCGCAACATGCTGGAGGAGCGTCAGCAACAGCTGGAAAACCGCCTGCTGGAGCGCATGGACACGCTGGAGAGTCACCTCAAGGCCCGCGCTGAGGAAAGCGACAACGTGCACGCCGCCTACATTGGCCAGCTGGAAGAGCAGCTGCGCCACAAGCCTGCGCCCGGGCAGTCCTGAGCGGCAGTGACTGCTGGGCGCAGGGCGTGCCGCTGTCACAGAGTTGTCATATGTGCTGCTTACATTGGCCACTGTGGGATACCCACAGACCATTCAAGCATGAGGAATTCAAGCATGACAAGCATTGCAGCACGCGCCATCGCCATCCTGACAGTGACCGCCGCTTCCTGGGGCATGCCCGCCCACGCCCAGCAGGAAGCCACCGGCGCCGGCGCGAGCTTTCCCGCTCCGCTGTACGCCAAGTGGGCTGCCGATTACTACAAGGCAACCGGCGTAAAAATCAATTACCAGTCGGTGGGTTCCAGCGCTGGCCTCAAGCAGATCGAGGCCAGGACCGTGGACTTTGGTGCCTCCGATGAACCTCTCAAGGACGCAGACCTGCAGGCCAAGGGCCTGGTGCAGTTTCCCACCGTGATTGGCGGCATCGTGCCCGTGGTCAACATCAAGGGCATCCAGCCTGGCCAGCTCAAGCTCGATGGTCAGGTGCTGGGCGACATCTATCTGGGCAAGATCACACACTGGAACGACCCGGCCATTGCGACCCTGAACCCCGGGCTGGATCTGCCCGATGCCAAAATCAGCCCCGTGCGCCGTGCCGATGGCTCGGGCACCACGTTTGGTTTCACCAACTACCTCTCCAAGGTGAATGCCGAGTGGAAGACCAAGGTCGGTGAGGGCAAGGCGGTGAACTGGCCCACGGGGGCCGGCGGCAAGGGCAACGAAGGCGTGGCCGCCTTTGTCGGGCGTCTGGCCAATTCCATCGGCTATGTGGAGTACGCCTACGTCAAGCAGAACAAGCTGACCTATGTGCAGCTGAAGAATCGCGAGGGACAGTTCGTGGCCCCGAGCGATGAATCCTTCAAGGCCGCAGCAGCTGGCGCCAACTGGAGTCAGAGCTTCTACCAGATCCTGACCGATCAGCCTGGTCAGACAGCCTGGCCCATCACCAGCGCCACCTTCATCCTGATGCACAAGAAGCAGGACAAGCCGGTGCAGGCGCAAACCTCGCTCAAGTTCTTCGAATGGGCCTACAAGTCGGGCGACAGGACGGCGGCAGAGCTGGACTACGTGCCCATGCCCGAGAGCGTCAAGGACGTGATCTACCAGTCCTGGGATGGCATCCAGGACCAGGCCGGCAAGAGCATTGCCCGGCAATAAGTACCTGTGCCTCGGCGCGCTGCCTGCCCGCCGGGGCCCGTTGCACGCCCGAATGTGACGAAGCGAAAACATGTCCACTGCATCCAGCCTAAGAACTTCTTCCACGCTGTCTGAGGAAATCTCCCAGCCTCCGCCCCGGCGGCCTGCCCTGACGGGGCGCATGGCCGATCGTCTGTTTGCCGGCCTGGCCCGTGGCGCCGCGTTGCTGACGCTGGGGCTGCTGCTGGCCATCATGGTCACGCTGCTCCTGGGGGCCTGGCCCGCCATTCGCGAATATGGCCTGGCGTTCCTGGTGCGCAGCGTCTGGGATCCGGTGCAGGACGAATACGGTGGCCTGGTGATGATCTACGGCACCCTGACCACCTCCTTCATTGCCCTGGTGATTGCCGTGCCGGTGAGCTTTGGCATTGCCCTGTTCCTGACGGAGCTGTCGCCCACATGGCTCAAACGCCCCCTGGGTACGGCCGTGGAGCTGCTGGCCGCCGTGCCCTCCATCGTCTATGGCATGTGGGGACTGATGGTGTTTGGTCCGGTGCTGGCCACCTATGTGCAGCAGCCGCTGCAAGCCCTGCTGGATGGCGTGCCCTATCTGGGGGCGCTGGTCTCCGGCCCGCCGGTGGGCATTGGCATTCTGTCGGCCGGCATCATCCTGGCGATCATGATCATTCCGTTCATCGCCTCGGTGATGCGCGATGTGTTCGAGGTCACGCCTGCGCTGCTCAAGGAGTCGGCCTACGGGCTGGGCGCCACCACCTGGGAAGTGGTCTGGAAGGTGGTACTGCCCTACACCAAGACCGGGGTGCTGGGCGGCATCATGCTGGGCCTGGGGCGTGCGCTGGGCGAGACCATGGCGGTGACTTTTGTCATCGGCAACATGAACCAGCTGGGTTCGCTGTCGGTGTTCGAGGCGGCCAACAGCATCACCTCGGCCCTGGCCAACGAGTTTGCCGAAGCAGGCGAGGGCCTGCACCAGGCCTCGCTGATCTATCTGGGACTGGTGCTGTTCTTCATCACCTTTATAGTACTCAGCCTCTCCAAGCTGCTGCTCAACCGCCTGCAAAAGAATGAGGGCGCACGCGCATGACCACGACCTCTGAAAGCATCATCCATGCGGCCGACGCCGCAGCTGCCCGCCAGGCGCGTTACCGCCGGCGCAAGCTCCTGAACCAGGTGGCCCTGACCCTGTCCATGCTGGCCATGCTGTTTGGCGTGTTCTGGCTGATCTGGATTTTGTGGGAAACCATCCGCCTGGGGCTGGGCGGCCTGAGCCTGGGGCTGTTCACCGAGATGACGCCGCCGCCCAACGACGCCGGCGGCCTGGCCAACGCCATCTTTGGCTCCCTGGTGATGGTGGCGCTGGCCACCTGCGTGGGCACGCCCATTGGCGTCATGGCCGGGGTGTATCTGGCTGAATATGGCCGCCAGGGCTGGCTGGCCAGCACCACGCGCTTTGTCAACGACATTTTGCTGTCGGCACCTTCCATCGTGATCGGCCTGTTTGTGTACACCATGGTGGTGGCGCAATTTCGCAGCTTTTCGGCCTGGGCCGGGATTGTGGCGCTGGCGCTGATCGTCATTCCCGTGGTCATTCGCACCACGGAGAACATGCTGGTGCTGGTGCCGGCCAGCCTGCGCGAGGCCGCCTACGCCCTGGGCACGCCCAAGTGGAAGGTCATCAGCCTGGTGACGTTGCGCGCTGCGCGCGCTGGCGTCATTACCGGCGTGCTGCTGGCCGTGGCGCGCATTGCCGGGGAGACGGCACCGCTGCTGTTTACTGCGCTGAACAACCAGTTCTGGAGCAGCGACCTGTCCAAGCCAATCGCCAGCCTGCCGGTGACCATCTTCAAATTCGCCATGAGCCCCTATGAAAACTGGCAGCAGCTGGCCTGGGCGGGCGTCTTCCTGATCACCGTGGCCGTGCTGGGCCTGAACATCCTGGCGCGTGTCATCACCCGCCAGAAATAACGAGCGCTTTTTTGAGAGAGCCATGACCGTAAGCACAACCTCCACTTCCTCCGTTCCCGGCAACGCCAAGCTGTCGGTGCGCGACCTGAACTTCTATTACGGCAAGTTCCACGCGCTCAAAAACATCAACCTGGATATTCCGGAGAAAAAGGTAACGGCCTTTATCGGCCCCTCGGGCTGCGGCAAGTCCACCTTGCTGCGCACCTTCAACCGCATGTTCGAGCTCTACCCCGAGCAGCGTGCCGAGGGGCAGATCCTGCTGGATGGAGAAGATCTGTTGCAATCGAAGCAGGATGTGGCGCTGATCCGTGCCAAGGTGGGCATGGTGTTCCAGAAGCCCACGCCCTTTCCCATGTCCATCTACGACAACATCGCCTTTGGCGTGAAGCTGTTCGAGGACCTGAGCCCGGCGGACATGGACGATCGCGTGGAGTGGGCGCTGAGGAAGGCGGCCCTGTGGAACGAGGTCCGCGACAAGTTGCAGCAAAGCGGCGCAGGGCTGTCCGGCGGGCAGCAGCAGCGCCTGTGCATTGCGCGCGGCATCGCCATCAAGCCCGAGGTGCTGCTGCTGGATGAACCCTGCTCGGCGCTGGACCCCATCTCCACCGCCAAGATCGAGGAACTGATTGCCGAGCTCAAAACCGACTACACCGTGGTCATCGTCACCCACAACATGCAGCAGGCGGCGCGTTGCAGCGACTACACCGCCTACATGTACCTGGGCGATCTGGTGGAGTTTGGCGTGACGGAGCAAATGTTCTTCAAACCCCAGCGCAAGGAAACCGAGGACTACATCACGGGCCGCTTTGGCTAAGGAGGCAACGCAGCATGACCGAAAAACATCTCTCCAGCCAGTTCGATGCTGAACTCAACCGCGTCTCTGCCCGCGTCATGGAAATGGGCGGACTGGTGGAGGCACAGATCCGTACCGCCGTGCAGGCGCTCATCAGCTTCAGCACCGCCGCCGCCGAGCAGGTGGTGCAGAACGAAAAGCGCGTCAATGCGCTGGAGGTGGAGATCGATTACGAGCTGTCCTCCATCATCGCGCGGCGCCAGCCCACGGCGCGCGATTTGCGCCTGCTGATGGCTTTTTCCAAGGCCACGGCCAATCTGGAGCGCATGGGCGATGAGGCCAACAAGATGGCACGCATGGTGCAGTCCATCATCGAAAGCGGCGCTGCGCGCTCGCTGCCCTCCAGCGAGTTGCGCGTGGCCGCCGAAATGGCCTCGGATCTGCTGCGCAAGACGCTGGACGCCTTTGCACGCCTGGACACCAACGCCGCCGTGGCCATCCTCAAGGAGGACGACCTGATCGACGAGGAATTCAACGGTTTTGTGCGCAAGCTCATCACCTACATGATGGAAGACCCGCGCAAGATTTCCGCCAGCCTGGATCTGCTGTTTCTGGCCAAGGCCATCGAGCGCATCGGCGACCACAGCAAGAACGTGGCCGAGCAGGTGATCTACCTGGTCGAAGGCAAGGATGTGCGCCACCAGAGCATCGAGCAGGTCGTCTCGGCCCTGCAAGGCAAGGACGACTTTCACCACAGCATGCGCCCATGAAAAAAATGCCCCAGGTGCTGATCGTGGAAGATGAGCCCGCGATCGCCGAACTGATTGCCATCAACCTGCGCCACAACGGCTTTGCCCCCATGTGTGCCGAAGACGGTGCCAGCGCGCAAAAGCTGCTGGAGGAGAGCGTGCCCGACCTGGTCCTGCTGGACTGGATGCTGCCCGGCGGCGCCAGCGGCCTGGAGCTGGCCAAGCAGTGGCGCAGCCAGTCGCGCACGCGCCAGGTACCGATCCTGATGCTCACCGCGCGTGGCGACGAACCGGACAAGATCGCCGGGCTGGACGCCGGGGCGGACGACTACATCACCAAACCCTTTTCCGTGCAGGAGCTGCTGGCGCGCATCCGCGCCGTGCTGCGCCGGCGTGCGCCGCTGAGCGTGGGCGAGGTGCTCAAGGTGGGTGAGCTGCAGCTTGATGGCGCCACCTACCAGGTCACCTACCGGGGTGAGCCGCTCAAGCTCGGGCCGATGGAGTTCAAGCTGCTGAGCCACTTCATGCACCACCCGGAGCGCGTGCACAGCCGCAGCCAGTTGCTCGACCAGATCTGGGGCGATGCGGTGTATGTCGAAGAGCGCACGGTGGACGTGCACGTCAAGCGCCTGCGCCGCTCCCTGGGGGAGGCCGGTGCCATGGTGCAAACCGTGCGCGGCGCCGGTTACCGCCTGAGTGCAACGCCAGCATGAGCATGCTGTGGCGGCGTGGGCTGACCCTGGTGCTGGCACAGGCCGTGCTGGGCGGGCTGGGGGGCTGGCTGTCTGGCTGGGTGGGGGCGCTGGTGGCCGTCCTGCTGGCCAGCTGGCTGTGGTTGTTGTGGGACAGCTGGCAGGCCGGCAGGCTGTGGCGCTGGCTGCAATCCGGGCATCTGTCTGCCGTGCCGCACCTGCACGGGCTGTGGTCGCAGCTGAGTGCCTCGGCGCGGCGCTGGCTGCGTGCCAAGGAGCGCAGTGCCCAGGCGGCCCAGCAGCGTGTGCAGGGCATGCTGCACGCCTTGCAGGCCAGCCCCAATGGCCTGATCCTGCTGGACGAGCACGGCCAGATCGAGTGGTGCAACCGCATGGCCGAGGGGCACTTTGGCCTGCAGGCCGAGCGCGATCTGGGCCAGGCACTGGGCCACTTGGTGCGCGATCCGGCCCTGCTGGCGTACTGGCAGGAAGGGGATTTTTCCGAGCCCCTGTCCATGGAAGGCAGCCAGGGCGCGCGGCTGTCGGTGCAGCTGCATCCCTACGGTGCGGGGCGGCATTTGCTGCTGGCGCGCGATGTGAGCGCCCTGGAGCAGGCCGAGGCCATGCGCCGTGAGTTCGTCGCCAACGTCTCGCACGAAATCCGCACACCGCTGACGGTGCTGGTCGGCTTTGTCGAAACCTTGCAGACCCTGGAGCTGGACGAGGCGCAGCGCCAGCGCTACCTGGAGCTCATGGGCCAGCAGGCGCAGCGCATGCAGCATCTGGTGCAGGATTTGCTCACCCTCTCGCGCCTGGAAGGCAGCCCCCTGCCGGGCTACCACGAGGCGGTGGGCGTGACGGCCATCCTGCAACAGTGCGAGGTGGAGGCGCGCGCCCTGTCCCGGCTGCTGTGCAAGCCGGGCGAGCAACCGCACCAGCTGGACTTTCCCGCCCCGGACGCCCCGGGCATGCGCGCGCAGCTGCTGGGCGTGCAGGTGGAGCTGGTCAGTGCCTTTTCCAACCTCATCACCAATGCCTTGCGCTACACCCCGAGCGGCGGCCTGGTGCAGGTGCGCTGGTTGCTGCAATCCGACGGCAGCGCCCAGTTGCAGGTGCGCGACACCGGCCCGGGGATTGAACCTGCGCACCTGGCGCGCCTGACCGAGCGCTTTTACCGCGTCGATCACAGCCGCTCGCGCGAGACCGGCGGCACCGGCCTGGGGCTGGCCATCGTCAAGCACGCGCTCCAGCGCCACGGCGCGCGGCTGCAGATCGAAAGCCAGCTGGGCCAGGGCAGCGTGTTCTCGGTCCACTTTCCAGCGCGGCGCATCCGCCTGCCCGAGACCGACGCCCTGAGTGGCCCGCAGCACACAAAACTATAAAAAAAGGTGCTGGTTACGCTTATTGGGTAAGCATTTCATACAGAAATGTATTGAAAATCCTTGTCTGTAAAGCGGGAAAAGCTCTTTTTTTAGTAGTGGTTCGGACAGAAGCAGCCCCCAGCCGCGTTGTTCATACAGTTGTCACACAGCATCGGCAGACTGGCGGGCAGGCCCTGCAAGGGGCGTTGCCAGTGGCACCGTGACAGGTGCCCGATCATTTCTGCTGAGCCATGTCGAACACACTGCCCCACGACGTCCCGCAGGACGCTGCCGCCAGCGATGCGGGTCCCCATTCCCCAGCGTTTCTGGAACTGAATGCCAGTTCCATCCTCCTGGGGGCCACCGAAGCGCAGCCCGCAACGCAAGGCGTGCCCGAAGTGGCCGATACAGCCGAACCGGCTGCGCCGGCACCCACTTCCACCCCGGACGCGGTATCCGGGCAGCCGCTGCTCGATCGCGACCAGAGCATCCTGGCCTTCAACGAACGCGTGCTGTTCTGGGCCGAGTGCAAGGATGTGCCGCTGCTCGAGCGCCTGCGCTACCTGTGCATCGTCTCTTCCAACCTGGATGAGTGGTTTGAGGTGCGCTGCGCGCCCTACGTCTCGGCGGCCAGGGCAGGTGACGGGCAGGGCAGCTATTCACGCGCCGGGTTTGCCGCGCTGATGCAGCGCGCCCAGGCCCTGGTGGCGCGCCAGTACCAGCTGTACAACCAGGCGCTGATTCCGGACTTTCACGCCCTGGGCATTCGTTTGATCTCGCACGGCGAGCGCAACGCCGCGCAGCGCCGCTGGGTGCAGGAGTATTTCCTGCGCGAAGTGCAGCCGCTGCTGGTGCCGGTGGGGCTGGACCCCTCGCACCCGTTTCCGCAAGTGGCCAACAAGGCGCTCAACTTCATCGTGCGCCTGGGCGGCGTCGATGCCTTTGGCCGTGCCAACGCGGTGGCGATTGTCAAAGTGCCGCGCGCGCTGCCGCGCATCATTGCCTTGCCCGAGAAAATTTCCGGCAGGCAGCGGCTGTTTGTCAGCATCTCCAGCGTGGTGCGTGCGCATCTGGCCGAGCTGTTCCCGGGGCGCGAGGTGGTTGAGTTTTCGCAATTTCGCGTCACGCGCCATTCGGATCTGGCCGTCGATGAAGACGATGTCAGCGACCTGCGCATGGCCCTGCGCCAGGGGCTGCACCACCGCCATTACGGGCAGGCGGTGCGGCTGGAGGTATCGTCCTCGTGCTCGCCGGAGCTGGCCGACTTGCTGCTGGAGCAGTACGGCCTGCCGCAGCAGGTGCTGTTTCGCGTCAAGGGGCCGGTCAATCTGGTGCGCCAGATGCAGCTGGTCGATCTGGTCGATGACCCGGCCTTGCTGTTTGCCCCCTGGAAACCGGCCTGGCCGCGCCAGCTGGCCGTGGGCCAGTCGGTCATGGCGCAGATGCGCCGTGGCGATGTGCTGATTCACCAGCCGTTTGAAGACTTCGATGCCGTGCTGCAACTGCTGCGCGAGGCGGTGAACGATCCGCAGGTGCTGGCCATCAAGCAAACCATTTACCGCACCGGCTCGGATTCGGAAATCATGCGCCTGCTGGCCGAGGCCGTGGCGCGCGGCAAGGAAGTGCTGGCGGTGCTGGAGCTTAAAGCGCGCTTTGACGAAGAGGCCAACATCAACTGGGCCGAAAAGCTCGAATCGCGTGGTGTGCAGGTGGTCTATGGCGTGGTGGGCCTCAAGACCCATGCCAAGATGCTGCTCATTACCCGGCGCGACAAGCGCAGCGGCCAGTTGCAGCGCTATGGCCATCTATCGACGGGCAACTACAACGCGCGCAGCGCCCGGCTCTATACCGATATCAGCCACCTGACGTGCGATGCAGCGATTACCGAGGACATGGACGCGGTGTTTCGTCACCTCTCCAGCCACAACCAGCTGCCGCAGCTGCAGCGCCTGGTGATGGCGCCGTTTCACCTGCACAGCCGCATGCTGGAGCTGGTGGGCAAAGCCGCCAGTGCAGCCGCCAAGGGCGCCGACGCGCGCATCGTGCTGAAGATGAATGCCCTGACCGATGAGGCCTTGATTGCCGCGCTGATCGAAGCGGGCCGCAAGGGCGTGCAGATTGACCTGATCGTGCGCGGCGCCTGCCAGCTGCCCGCGCAGCAGCAGGGCTGGACAGACAACATCCGCGTGCGCTCGGTGATTGGCCGCTTTCTGGAGCATTCGCGCGTGTTCTACTTTGCCTGGGGCAAGCACGAGGAGCTGTACCTGTCCAGCGCCGACTGGATGAGCCGCAACATGCTGCGCCGCGTGGAGCTGGCCTGGCCGGTGACCCACCGCAAGCTGCGCCAGCGCGTGATCGACGAGTGCCTGGCCGAGTACCTGCACGACGACCGCAATGCCTGGACGCTGGCGGGCGATGGCAGCTACGCCAAACCCATGCGCCCCAGCGAGGGCTTTGGCGCGCAGCTGCATCTGATGCAGCGTTACACCCTGAAGTGCTGAGTGTCCAGAGCCGGGAGATACTGCGCCGGCTGGGGCCGGTGGCTGCTGTCTGAGCACGGCATGGTGTTTTTCGGTAGCGCCTGCGTGGTGCGGCGGATTCTGAAAGAATGACCGGCCCGTGATTTATTGCCGTGCCTTCGGTTGCCAACGCGCCTGAGCTTGCTCAGGCGCGTTGCCGTTTGGGCACCAGGTGCCAGAAGAACCATAAGGAACGACGGATTTCGTATGACATTCAGACCATCACCCTTTGCCTGGGTGAGTTTTGCCATGATCGTCGGTGTGATGGGCACCGCGCTCATCAGCCCCCTGTATGCGCTCTACAAGGAGGCGTGGCAGCTGCAGGCCAGCGACATCTCGCTGATCTACACCATCTACATGGCCGGTGCCCTGTGCGGCCTGTTGTTCCTGGGGCGCCTGCCCGACCGCATCGGCTTCAAGCCGGTGATGCAGGTGGGGCTGGTGCTGATTCTGCTGGGCACCGCCATCAGCCTGCTGGCCTGGAACATGGCCAGCCTGGTGATTGGGCGCTTCATTGTGGGCGTGGCTTCCAGCATGATGACCACCAGCGCCACCAACGGGCTGGCGGCGCTGTCGCGCCCCGGGCATGCGCAGCGCGTGGCCATGGTGACGGGTTTCCTGATGGCGCTGGGCTTTGGTCTGGGGCCGCTGGTGGGGGGCGTGCTGGGGCAGTGGGCACCCTGGCCGCTGCGCAGCACGTACGTGCCGACCCTGCTGCTGGGAGCGCTGGGCCTGGTGGTGCTCACGCGCCTGCAGTTGCCCGAGCGTGCCAGGAGCCAGCACCCGGGCGGCGCCCTGGGCACGCAGGATGTGCTGCCCAAGCTGACCTGGCCGCAGCGCAGCGACTCGTCGGCCTTTGTGCTGACCTGCGCGCTGCCGTTTCTGGCCTTTGGCGTGTTCGGCCTGTACGCGGCCATGTCGCCGCTGTTTTTGGACAAGCTGGTGCCCTGGCATGGTCCGGTGGTCAGTGGCACCTCGATTGCGGTGATTCTGTTTGCCTCGGCCGGTACGCAGATGCTGGTCGGGCGCATGCCGATGCAGTGGTGTGGCGCCATCGGTCTGGTCGGGCTGGCGCTGAGCAATGCGCTGTTGATGATCAACCTGTGGGCGGGCTCTGCCGTGCTGTTTGTGCTGGGCGTGCTGTTCACGGCCATCGGCCACGGCATGTGCATGCTGGCCGGAATGAGCATGGTCAACCGCATTGCCACGCCCAGCAGCCGTTCGGGGCTGCTGTCCACCTATCTGGTGGTGGGTTATGTGGGCTGCATGTTGCCCATGATGGCCATGGGCTGGATTGCCGACCACTGGGGCATGACGGTGGCAGTGTGCACCTTCTGCTCGCTGGTCATCGCCCTGGGGCTGGCTTGCGGCGTGCTGTTTGAGCGCCATCCACGCATGCGCGCTGCGGCGCAGTAAGCGCCTGCCAACTTTCGAGAATGATAGCTGCAAGCGCTTGTGTGGTCTGCGTTTTTGGCACTTTTCATGCTTGAAATCCAGCGGCCTGTGGGTCAGGCATCCAGCTGCACCACCAGCTGCCACGGCGTCTTGCTCCAGGCCTGGGCTTCCTGCTGCAGCAGGCGTGCCGATTGCGGATAGTCCTGCGCCCAGCCGCTGGGCGTGTGCAGGCGGCAGGTGCTGCCCTGGCGCGTCAGGTGGATGCCTTGCAGCTGCGGCTCGCGCCGGGCGTGGCACAGCTGGATGGCCAGGCGCAGCGCCATCAGGGGCAGGGCCAGCGCGGCATCGGCAATGGCATCGTCGAGCTTGCGCAGCTTGCCCTGGTGGCCCAGCACCAGTTGGGCGATGCGCTCGCGCAGGTGCGTGGGCCAGGTGGCGTGCGCACAGTGGCGCAGGATGTAGGCGCCGTGGTGGTGGTAGTCGTTCAGCGCCACGCGCATGCCCACTTCGTGCAGCAGGCTGGCGGTGCGCAGGGCGCGCGCATCGTCCTCGTGCGCATCGACGGGGCGGATGCCGTGCCACAGCTGCGTGGCCACGCGGCAGATGCGCTCGGCCTGGGTGGCGTCCACGCCAAAGTCCTGCTGCAGCGCCAGGATTTCGGCAGCTTCCTTGTCGGCGGGGGGCTCGTGCTCCAGCAGGTCGTGCAGCAGGCCCTGGCGCAGGGCACCTTGGGCCACTTCCAGCTCGGCAATGTCCAGCAGTTCGACCACGGCCAGCATCACGCTGATGCCCCCGGCCAGCACCGGGCGGCGCTCTTCTTTGAGGGCGGGCAGGCGCAGCTTGTCGATGTGGCCGGCTTGCAGCAGCAGCTCCTGCAGGTGGCGCAGCTTGCGCGCGGTGAGGAGGTTGCCCTCCAGTCCCAGGGCGCTCAGGATTTCGCCCAGCGCATTGGCGGTGCCCGAGGAGGCATAGGCGCAGTCCCAGGCATGGCTGGGGTAGGCGCTGCGGGCGGCGGCCAGGGTGTTGCACGCTGCTTCACGTGCGGCGGCAAAGCGCGATTTGTGCAGCACGCCATCGGCAAAGAACTGGCTGCTCCAGGAAACGCTGCCCAGCGCGAACGAGGCGCACTGCAACGCCTGGCTGTGCTGGCCGATGATGATTTCGGTGGAGCGCCCGCCAATGTCGATCACCAGGCGCCGCTGCTGGCTGGGGGCCAGCGCGCTGGCCACGCCCCGGTAGATCAGGCGTGCCTCTTCCTCGCCCGGGATGACGTGGATCGGAAAGCCCAGCAGCTCGCTGCCGCGCGCGACAAATTCGGCGCTGTTGCGTGCTTCGCGCAGGGTCTGGGTGGCAACGGCACAGACCCGCTCGGGGGCAAAGCCCTTGAGCCGCTCGCCAAAGCGCGCCAGGCAGGCCCAGCCGCGCTCCATGGTCTGGCGCGTGAGATCGTGCTGCGCGTTCAGGCCGCCGCCCAGGCGCACCGTCTCCTTGAGGTATTCCACGCGCTCGATGCGCTGGTGCGAGCCGATGCGGCCAATTTCCAGGCGAAAGCTGTTGGAGCCCAGGTCAACGGCGGCAAGCAGGGATTCAGGGGCCATGGTGCAAGTCCATCAGGAGAGAAAGGGAAGGGGGCTGCGCTCGATGAGTCCAGACCGGCGTGGGCCAGCGGCGCAGTTTGAAAAGGCCGCGTGACAACGGCGTGACAGCCAGGTGGCGGGCATTGGTTGGGCATTCATGCTGCATCGGGCCGGGCCGGCCAGACATCGTGGCGCTGTGCAGCAAACACGCGCTGCACCAGGACAACAAAAATAATAGCTACAACCGCCAGTGCAGCGGCCACTGCAATCCAAAATGGTGCTGGAGTCGTTGACCAGTAAGCGCGCGTAGCTTCATTTTTGTAAGCAAGCCAGTAACCGCCACCCAGGCCCACACCCCACAGCAGCGCGCAGTACACCACCAGGGGCGCCAGCGTCACGCGCCAGCTGCGCAGCAAAAAGATGCACACGCACTGGATGCTGTCGGCAGCGTGGTACAGCGCCACCCACAACAGCAGTGTTGCCGTGAGGGCCACCACCTGCGCATCGCCCGTGTAAATCTGCGGCAGCCACTGGCGCGTGAGCAGCATGCCCGCGCTCAGCACGGTGCCGCAGATCAGCGCCAGCCGCACGCCCAGCCAGGCCACCGATTGGGCGTGGGCCTCCTGCCCCTGGCCACGCCACCAGCTGGCGCGGGCGCTGACGGCAATGCCCAGCGACAGTGGCAGCATGTAGCACAGCGCGGCCAGGTTGGCGGCAATCTGGTGGCTGGCCGCTGCCAGCGTGCCCTGGCGGGCAACAAACAGCGCCACCAGGGTGAAGGAGGTCACCTCCACCGCAATCGCCAGCCCGGCCGGAATGCCCAGGCGCAAAAAATTGCCCAGATGCTGCCAGTCGGGTGCCTCCATGCGCTGCCACAACTGGAGCGGCCGGTACAGGCGCTGCGTGCGCATCAGCACCAGCGCCATGGCGGCAATGGCGTAATCGACCAGCAGCGTCGCCCAGGCGCAGCCAGCAGCGCCCTGCGGCTCAAGGCCCCAGCCGCCGAAGGTGAACCAGATGGACAGCAGCACCTTGGGCGCCAGGGCACCTACCTGAATCCAGGTGACCAGCTGCGGATGGCCCAGCGCCTGGTTGAGCGTGGTGTAGAGACGAAAGAACAGCGCCGAGGGCAGCGCCCAGCCGACGATGATCAGGTAGTGGCGCACGCTTTCCTGCATGCTGTCGGGCACTTCGGTCAGGCGCAGCAACGGCTCGGGAAACAGCAGGATCGCCATGCCCAGCGCGCTGGCAGCCAGGGCCAGGTACAGCGACTGGCGAAACGATTGGCCAATGGCCTGCGCTTCGCCACGCCCGTACTGCTCGGCCCACACTGGCAGCAAGGCTTGCAGCACGCCCATGAGCGAGACATAGACGCTGACAAACACCGCCGAGGCCACGGACAGCGCCGCCAGTGCATCGGCAGAAAACCGACCGGCAACGATGGTGTCGGTCACGCCAAAGGCCATCACGGCCAGCTGGCCCACCAGGACGGTGCCGGCATGGCGGGCGATGAGGGAAATTTCAGACGACATAACGGGCGCAGCAGGCAGCGGCCGGGCAGGTGCGGCAGCTGCCAAGGCGTTTTTAGGGTTGGTGGTGCAGCAGCAGCCAGCGGTCATTGCGCTGGGTGGGGCGCACGATGTCGGCATGGCTCTGCCAGTGCAGCAGGGGCTGCGCCGCACCCAGCGCCGACCAGGCCTGTGGGGTGGTCAGCAGCCAGGGGCAGGCAGGGGCTTGCTTGTCGGTGGGAGCGGCATGCCAGGGCAGGATGTGCCGGTCGGTGTGCCAGCGCAGGGCGCCGACGGTGGCGCTGTCCAGATCCCAGGTGCCCAGGCAGGTGGCGCTGGCGGGCAGGACCGCCTGCAGGCGCTGAATCTGCGGTGCGTAGCTGCGGCCATAGTCCAGCATGGGCAGCCACAGGGTCATGAGCAGCACCCAGCCCAGCACGCTGCCACCGGCGGGCAGGGCCAGGCTCTTCCAGATGGCGGCACGGTGGCGCCGCGTGCGCCAGGCCACCAGCAGCAGCCAGGCAGCGCTGGCCGCCAGGGCAATGGCAAAGGGCAGGGCCTCAAAGGGCGGCAGATAACCATCGGACAGGCGCAGCACGTTGGCTGCAGGCTTGGCTGGCCAGCCGGTCTGCACCGACAGCCACACCACCCAGATGGTGATGGCGCTGATGGTGAAGAACACCAGCGTCAGCCAGTCGATTAGGGCGCTCAGGCTGCGGCGCAGGGTGGGCAGGGCAAAGGCCGCCATGGCGGCAATCGCGGGCAGGGTGAGCAGCACGGCGCTGTCGCGTTCCAGGCCAAAGGTGGCAAACAGCAGGGCCACGACCCACAGGCCCAGGGGGATGGCCAGATGCAGTTGACGCAAGGGCTGGCGCAGCTGCAGGCGCCAGCGCCACAGGGTCCACAGCGCCAGAGGCCAGGCCGGCCAGCTGAACCACAGCAGCGCGCGTGCCAGGCTGTCCCAGTCGCGCCCGGAACCCCAGGGCAGCAGGGGCCACTGCCACAGGTGCAGTACGGCAGCGGTGCTGGCGGCCAGGGCCAGGCTCAGCAACCACCAGGCGGCCCAGGTGTAGCGCTGGGGCAGGCGCGGACTGGGTGCCCTGAGCACCATGACCATGGCCAGCACGCCCAGCACCATGGCCATGGCTGGCTCGCCCGACAGTGCCAGTGCCAGGGGGGCCAGCAGCGTGGCCACGGCAGCGCAGCGCGGCTGCCACCACAGGTTGCTGGCGGCGTAGAACAGAGCACAGACTGCGGCCAGCTGCACCAGGGCATAGGTGGTGCTGTGCCCCAGCTGCGCCAATCCCAGGCAGGCCAGCAGTGCCAGCAGGGCGCCATCGGCCAGGGCATGGGCGTAATCGCGTGGGTTGGCCTCGCCGCCAAAGGCAAAGGCCACGGGCTGGGCGCCGGGCGTGCGCGCCAGCCCATACACGGCCCACCAAGTGCAGGCCAGCGCCAGTGCCAGCAGCAGCATGAAGGGCAGGCGGGTGACGATATCGGCAGGCCAGCCTGCGGGCAGCAGTTGCAGCGCCCAGGCGCCCAGCCAGTATTGCAGCAGGCCCGGCTGGTTGGGCAGCAGGCCGTCGATCTGGGGCATCAACCAGGGGCTGTGGCCCTGGGCCAGTGCCTGCATGAGGGCAAAGGCCTCCATCTCCCGTTCACGCCAGGGATGGCGCGCAACAAAGCCCGTGAGGATGTAGGTCGTGCACAGCAGCAGGATGACCCAGCGCGGCAGGCGCCGCACGGCACTTTGGGCAACGATGGCGGGGGTAGGTAGTGGCATGAAGGCAGAACGCAGTGGAGACGGGGAAGGCAGACAGGACAACGCAACGCACGTCCACAAAAAAGGGCGCGGTCCGTTACCCGTTCAGGGCGCATTGTCTGGCAAAGCACTGCCCCCAGGCTGGCACAGGTGCCTGGCGCAGGGCTGCAAACAAAAAAGGCAGCCTGGTTGCCCGGCTGCCTTTCTGGCGTGTTGGTCGCAGCAGAGAATTACTTCTTGCCGAAACGGTTGCGGAAGCGCTCCACGCGGCCACCCATGTTGTCCACCGATTTCTGCGTGCCGGTGTAGAAGGGGTGCGATTCGGACGAGGTATCCAGCTTGAACAGGGGATATTCCTTGCCTTCGAAGGTTTCGGTTTCCTTGGTGTTCACGCAGGAGCGGGTCACAAATTTGAAGCCGTTGGACAGGTCCACGAACAGGACTTCGCGGTAATTGGGGTGGATGCCTTCTTTCATGATCTTCCTTCGTTCAAGTGCGGTAGCCGTACCCGGTCGCCTGCAACCACTGCGAGGCTGAAAAAACCCAGCATACTTGCCGCATAGAAAAGCCCCATATTCTACCTCGATCCGGGAATGTGTGGAACTCAGGCTTCGCTCAGGCTCATGGTGGCGTGCGCCTTGCTCAGGGCGCCGATGCTGCTTTCCAGGATCTGCAGGGCGCTGATGCCGCAGGCTTCGGCCAGTTTGGCGGTGTTGTCCGACTGCTGCGCTTCGCTGGCACGGGCCAGCGCCAGGGCAACGTGGTAGATACCGGTGTGCTCCAGCAGCGCCTGTCGTATGGCCTGGGGCAGCTGGGTGTGCTCCAGCAGTTCCGGCAGCGGGTGGCCGATGAGCACGTCCAGCATGGAAAACAGCCCCAGGATGAAGAGCTCGTCCTTGCGGTTGGGAATTTGCCCGCAGCCGGCAAGGCTTTCCAGGAAAAAGGCGCGTGTGAGTGTCTGTTCAGTGAGCAGGCGCTCGCGAAAGCCGATCTGCTTGATGTCGAACAGCAGCAGCGACAGCCAGCGAAAGCAGCGCTCGCGCCCCAGCAGCTGCAGGGCGCCCTCGATGGTCAGGACCGGCGTCTGCAGGCCAATGGCCGGCGAGTTCAGGTAGCGCAGCAGCTTGTAGGTCATCACCGGATCGGCGGTGATCTGGGTGGCAATGGTCTTGAGGTCCTCATCGGTGCGCAGCGCATTGAGCAGCTTGAGCGCCAGCACGCGGTTGATTTCGCTCTTGGGCGGGTGCCAGCTTTCGCGGCTGGTGACAAAGCTGCCCTGAAAGAAATCGAAGCCGCTGTTGAAGCACAGGTTGAATTCATCGAAGCTGTGCAGCTCACTGGCCAGCAGGTGCAGCTTGCCCTGCTGCAGGGTGCGCTTGGAAGTCAGTGCCTTGCGCAGGCTGTCGATTTCACGGCCATTGAAGCTGGAGGTCTGCAGCTGGATGTAGTCGGCCTGAATGGCCAGCTGTGCCAGCGTCGGGTGGTGCTTCTTGAGGTGCGGTTTGCTCAGCACCCAGCCATGGGAAAAGCCGGCCTTGCGCAAGGCCTTGAGTTGCGGCACCAGCTCGGCCACGTTCAGCGGTTCGCTGCCGGGCTTGAACAACAGCACCGTGTTCTGTGGCGGCAGCTTGAAGATCAATGGGTTGCTCAGCGAGGCGGGCGTCAGTCCGATGAAGGTCAGTCGGTGGCCCAGCAGGCTGTTGATGTTCAGGGCGGCCAGACTGCGCAGCAGGGCGTCGTCGTAGGCGCGGTGCAGCATTTTCTCGCGCCCCTGCAGACGGGTCTGCAAGCCCTCCTGCAGCTCGAAGCTGTAGCCGGCAATCTGTTCCTGACGGTTGAGCACCGGCTCTCGGCAGACGAAGGAGGAGGTTAAGGACAGCGTCTCCTTGATCAGCTGGGGTTGGGCAGCCGACTTCTCGGGGGCACTGGGCTTGCCTGCAGTCGCGGGCTTGAGCGGGGCCAGCTGGTTGAGCGTGTCAAACTGCCGCTTGGCCTCGGGTGAGGGGACAGCAGTCCGGGGTTCGCGCTTCAGCAGGCGGTGAAAGAGGTCGAGCATGTTGCGGTTGCCAACATCGTGAGTGAAAACGTGTCTTCAACGCAGTTGAATGCTGTGATTCTATCGGCCCGCCTGCTGTATTCACTTTGCGCAATGGCTGCCCGTAAAAGGCTAGCCTCCGCGGCGCATGGCCTCGAAGAATTCGGAGTTGTTTTTCGTCTCCTTCATCTTCTTGATCATCAGCTCCATGGACTCGATTTCGTCCATGTTGAACAGGAACTGGCGCAGGATGCGGGTCTTTTGCAGGATCTCGGGCGCCAGCAGCAGCTCTTCGCGGCGCGTGCCGCTCTTGGACAGCTCGATCGCAGGGAAGACGCGCTTTTCGTAGAGGCGGCGGCTCAGGTGGATTTCGCAGTTGCCCGTGCCCTTGAATTCCTCAAAGATCACTTCGTCCATGCGTGAACCGGTATCGACCAGTGCGGTGGCGATGATGGTCAGCGAGCCGCCTTCTTCCACATTGCGCGCGGCGCCAAAGAAGCGCTTGGGACGATGCAGGGCGTTGGAGTCCACACCACCGGAGAGCACCTTGCCCGACGAAGGCACGACGTTGTTGTAGGCGCGGGCCAGACGGGTGATGGAGTCCAGCAGGATCACCACGTCCTTCTTCAGCTCGACCAGGCGCTTGGCGCGCTCGATCACCATCTCGGCCACATGCACGTGGCGGGTGGCGGGCTCGTCGAAGGTGGAGGCGATGATTTCGCCGCGCACCGAGCGCTGCATTTCCGTCACTTCCTCGGGGCGCTCATCCACCAGCAGCACCATCAGGTGCACGTCGGGGTTGTTGGCCGTGATGGCGTGGGCGATGTGCTGCATCATCATGGTCTTGCCGCTCTTGGGCGGCGCCACGATCAGCGCGCGCTGGCCGCGGCCGATGGGGGCGATGATGTCGATGATGCGGCCGGTGATGTTTTCCTCAGCCTTGATGTCGCGCTCCAGGCGCATCTGCTGCTTGGGAAACAGCGGCGTGAGGTTTTCAAACAGCACCTTGTGCTTGTTCTGCTCGGGCGCGCCGCCGTTGACGCGATCCAGCTTGGTCAGGGCAAAGTAGCGCTCGCCGTCCTTGGGGATGCGCACCTCGCCCTCGATCATGTCGCCTGTGTGCAGGTTGAAGCGGCGCACCTGGCTGGGGCTGATGTAGATGTCGTCGGTGCTGGCGGTGTAGCTGGTGTCGGGGCTGCGCAGGAAGCCAAAGCCATCGGGCAGGATTTCCAGAACACCATCGGCAAAGACCTGTTCGCCGGCCTTGGCGCGTTTTTTGATGATGGCGAACATCAGCTCCTGCTTGCGCATGCGGCCAATGTTTTCGATGCCCAGTTCTTCGGCCTGCTTGGCCACTTCAGACACATGCAGTGCCTTGAGCTCGTTCAAGTGCATGAAAAATACTCCTTGGGGCGGAGTTCACAGAATTTGTGGGGGGTGCGGCGTGCTGCCAGGGTATCCAGGGGGAAGGTCACCAGCCGCGCGGTGTGTGGGGTGCCGGTCGTTGCAGCCGCCAGAATTGTTGTGTGCTGCAGGACGGTCGCCAATTATGACAGGAAATGAAGCGGCCCATCTGGCAAACGGTGCCAGATGGGCCGCAGTAGCTGGAGGTGGAGGGTCGATCAGGCCAGCTGCTGATCCAGGAAGGCGGTCAGCTGGGCCTTGGACAGGGCGCCCACCTTGGTGGCCTTGAGCTCACCGTCCTTGAACAGCATCAGGGTGGGGATGCCGCGAATGCCGAACTTGGCCGGCACGGCGCGGTTGTCGTCCACGTTCATCTTGGCGATGGTCAACTTGCCTTGGTAGGCGCTGGCAACTTCGTCCAGGATAGGGGCAATCATCTTGCAGGGGCCGCACCACTCAGCCCAGAAATCCACCAGCACCGTGCTGCCGGGTTGCAGCACGTCGGCTTCAAAGCTGGCGTCGGTGATGTGCTTGATGAGGTCGCTTGCCATGAAATGGGGTCCTTTGCTTGGCTGACAGTCCCGAAAATTCGGGGGATAAAACGATGCGGTGATTGTGACAGAAACAGCACGTCGTGCTCTTCACAACGACGAAGCAGCCTGTCGCCAGCGGCGCAGTCCCGGGCATTCGCGGTCGATGCTGCCGCACTGGCGCAGTTGGGCGTATGCTGCGCGCCCTTTGCCCCCGTTTGTGGGGGCGCATGCGTGTTTTTTCAATGAGTGATGTATGTCTGATGTGCCCGTACTGCCCGCGATAACCTGCGATGTTGCCGTCATTGGTGCAGGCCCTGCCGGGCTGATGGCGGCCGAGCAACTGGCTGCATGGGGCCTGCAGGTGTGCGTGCTGGATGGCAAGGCCTCGGCCGGGCGCAAGTTCCTGCTGGCCGGCAAGGGCGGCATGAATCTGACGCACTCCGAAGACTTCGCCGCCTTTGTGCAGCGCTATGGTGCTTCGGCGAGCATGCTCGCCCCCATGCTGCAGGCTTTCGGTGCGCCGCAGGTGCGTGCATGGGCGCAGGGGCTGGGGATTGAGACGTTTGTTGGCAGCTCGGGCAGGGTGTTTCCGGTGGACATGAAGGCCGCCCCCCTGCTGCGTGCCTGGCTGGCACGTTTGCGTGGCCGAGGAGTGCGCCTGCTCATGCGCCACCTCTGGCAAGGCTGGGATGTGCAGGGGCAGCTGTTGTGTACGGCGCCCCTGGGTGTGCAGCCCGTACAGGCGCGGGCCACCTTGCTGGCTCTGGGCGGTGGCAGCTGGCCGCAGCTGGGTTCCGACGGGGCGTGGCAAACGTTGCTGCAGGCGCGCGGCGTGGATGTGGCACCCTTGCAGCCTGCCAACTGTGGCTTCGATGTGCTGGGGCGCACGGGGCAGGGCTGGAGCGCGTTGTTTCGGGAACGCTTTGCTGGTGCGCCGCTGAAAAACGTGGTCATCACCGTGGCGCAGGGCGATGGGAAGCCCTGGCAACGACAAGGGGAATTTGTGGTGACCACTACCGGTGTGGAAGGCAGCCTGGTCTATGCCGCCTCGGCGTTGCTGCGCGATGCCATCGCCGCGCAGGGGCAGGCACAGTTCAGCCTGAACTTGCTGCCGGCCTGGTCGCCCGAGAAGGTGCTGGCGGCCGTGCAGCACCCACGCGGTGCGCGCAGCCTTTCCAGCCACCTCAAGAGCCGGCTGGGCCTGGATGGGGTGAAGCTGGCCCTGCTGTACGAGCTGCTGAGCAAGGAACAGATGCAGGACAGTGCCACCCTGGCACAGGCCATCCAGGCCTTGCCGCTGACGCTGTGCCGCCCGCGTCCCCTGGTCGAAGCGATCAGCAGCGCCGGTGGCGTACGCTGGTCGGCACTGGATGAGGGCTTGATGTTGCGTGCGCTGCCTGGCGTGTTCTGCGCTGGCGAGATGATCGACTGGGAGGCACCCACCGGCGGCTATTTGCTGACGGCCTGCTTTGCCACGGGCGTGCGCGCGGCCCAGGGCATTGGTGCCTATCTGGCGCAAAGGGCTGCCTGAAGCACAGTCGTGAAAAAGCGCCGTTTGTGTTGCACAAACGGCGCCTGGATGTTGGGGTGACGAGCCTGACCCCGGCACTGGTTTCACGGTTAGGGCTGCTTGGTTCCCCACCTGACCCGGTTGGCCGCTGCCCCATGCGGGAAGGCCCGTCAGCTGTGGATTATAGACGGGTAGGCGGGAGCGCAGAACGTAGAATGGACGACTATGTCTTATTTAGTGCTCGCCCGTAAGTACCGACCGCGCAACTTCTCCGAAATGGTGGGGCAGGAGCACGTCGTGCAGGCCCTGACCAATGCCCTCACCCAGCAGCGCCTGCACCATGCCTACATGTTCACCGGCACGCGCGGCGTGGGCAAGACCACGGTGTCGCGCATTCTGGCCAAGTCGCTCAACTGCACCGGCGCCGATGGTCAGGGTGGAATCACGGCTGAGCCTTGTGGAGTTTGCCCAGCGTGCACCGAAATCGATAGCGGGCGTTTCCCCGATTACATCGAGCTGGATGCAGCCTCCAACCGTGGCGTCGATGAAGTGCAGAGCCTGCTGGAGCAGGCCGTCTATAAGCCGGTGCAGGGGCGCTTCAAGGTCTTCATGATCGACGAAGTGCACATGCTCACCAACACCGCCTTCAACGCCATGCTGAAGACGCTGGAAGAGCCGCCCGAATACCTGAAATTCGTGCTGGCCACCACCGATCCGCAGAAGGTGCCGGTGACGGTGCTCTCACGCTGCCTGCAGTTCAACCTGCGGCCCATGGTGCCCGAGACGGTGTTCGAGCATCTGAGCAGTGTGCTGCAGCGCGAACACATTCCCTTTGAGCCCCAGGCCGTGCGCCTGCTGGCGCGTGGCGCGCGCGGCTCCATGCGTGATGCGCTGAGTTTGACCGACCAGGCCATTGCCTTTGGCAGCGGCCAGCTGCAGGAAGTTGCGGTGCGCCAGATGCTGGGCGCTGTGGATCGCAGCCATGTGCTGCAGCTGATTGCTGCCCTGGCCGCTGGCGATGGCCGTGCCGTGGTGGAGACGGTGGACGTGCTGCGCACCCACGGCATCTCCGCCGCTGGCACGTTGCAGGAGCTGAGCTTGCTGCTGCAACGCATGGCCGTGCTGCAGGCCGTGCCCGGCATGGGGGCCGATCCCAGCGACCCCGATGCCCAGCAGCTGCAGGCGCTGGCCACGCGCATGCCACCCGACACCACCCAACTGTGTTACAGCATCGCCTTGCAGGGCCTGCAGGAGCTGGGTTGGGCGCCCGATGAGTATGCCGGTCTGACCATGGTGCTGCTGCGCCCGCTGGCGTTTCATGCGGCCCCGACAGGTGGCTCTAGCGCGCCGTCGCCTGATGCGGCGGGCACTGCCACAGCGGCACCCGTGGCCGAGCGCACGCCTGTGTCTGCAGCAGCTGCTGTTGCGCCTGCAGAACCACCGGCACAGAAGCATGCAGCCACACCGGCAGTGACGCTCCAGCCAGCTCCGACGACCGATGCGGCACCGGCACCTGAGCCTGTTCCCGCTGCGCCAGTGCCTCAGCCACCGGCTGCCGCACCGGAGCCTGTGCCAGAGCCAGAGCTCGCCAACCCGTCAGCCCCCCTGCCTCAGGCAGCGCAACTGCCGCCGCAGGAAATTCCACCGTGGATGGATCTGCCCCCGGATGCCGACGAGGCGCCGGACGCTTACGCCAGCCGCAGTGCGCTGCCCGAGCCCGCCTCCGTTGCTGCGCCGTTGCATACCCCAGAGACTGCGCCGCAAGCGGTTGCGGCACAGCCGGACGCCGCACAGCAGGCAGGGGTCGTCGTCCCCGCAACGGTTGCGCCAGTCGCCACGCCCGCAGTGCAGCCTCCGGCGCAGGGGGGCGATCGTGCCCTGGGGGATTTCTGGTACGACTGCGTCACGCAGCTGCTGGCAGCGGGCAGCATCAGCAAGCTCACCCGTGAGCTGGCGCTACAGTCCCAGCTGCTGTCACGCGACGACAGTGCATGGCAGCTGCAGGTGGCCAGTCCCTCCCTGGCCAAGGAGCAGAACGTGCAGCGGCTGGCCGCAGCGTTGCAACAGGCCTTTGCCTGCCCGGGTCTGCAGGTGCAGGTGGGGGCGGTGCAGGACACGCCCCAGCAGCGCAACCAGCAGCTCTCCCAGGCGCGTCAGCGCCGGGCGGAGGAAATCGTGGCGCAGGATGCGCAGGTGCGGGCGCTGATGGCGCAGTTTGGCGCCAGCATCGTGCCCGGCAGCATCCGTCCGCTGGAGATGCCCTGAACCCATCCACCGGCACCGGTGCTGTGCAATCGTGGCACCATCGCCGGTTTTGATTTTTTGCCCCGAAAGAAGGAAATAACACCATGTTCAACAAAGGACAAATTGCCGGCCTGATGAAGCAGGCCCAGGCCATGCAGGAGAACCTGAAGAAGGCCCAGGAAGAGCTGGCCACCATGGAGGTGGAGGGCGAATCCGGCGCCGGTCTGGTCAAGGTGGTCATGACCTGCAAGCACGACGTCAAGCGCATCACCATCGATCCCAGCCTGTTGGCTGAGGACAAGGACATGCTGGAAGATCTGGTGGCCGCCGCCTTCAACGCCGCCGTGCGCAAGGCCGAGGAAACCAGCTCCGAAAAGCTGGGCAAACTCACCGCAGGCATGCCCGGCCTGCCTGGTGGGCTGAAGTTTCCTTTCTAAAAAGAGAGCTGTTTACGCTGATACTGCAAGGATTTCAAGCGCATTTATGTCTGAAGTCCTTGATTTATCTGCGCAAGCAGCTATTTTTATTGAAGGGAAGGCTGGGGCTTTCCCTTTTTTGTTGGTGTTTCTGCCGCCATGTCTGACGCTTCCGATATCCAGCCTCTGCAACCACTGATTGCTGCCCTGCGCCGCCTGCCCGGGGTGGGGGTGAAGACCGCGCAGCGCATGGCCTTTCACCTGATGCAGCGCGACCAGGACGGTGCGCGTGAACTGGCGCAGGCGCTGCTGCAGACCCTGGATACCGTGGTGCATTGCCAGCGCTGCCACACCTTTTCGCACCAGGCCATCTGCCCCATCTGCAGCGACACTGGGCGCGACGGCGCGCGCCTGTGCGTGGTGGAGACCCCGGCCGATCTGGCCGCCATGGAGCGCACGGGCGCGTACCGGGGCTACTACTTTGTGCTCATGGGGCGTATCTCGCCCATGGACGGGGTGGGGGTGAGCGAGCTGGGGCTGCAGCAGTTGCTGGAGCGCGCCCAGGATGGTGTGGTGCAGGAGGTGATTCTGGCCACCAGCTTCACCACCGAGGGCGAGGCCACCGCCCACATGGCTGCCGAGCTATTGAAAGCGCGCGGCCTGCAGGTCACCCGTCTGGCGCGTGGCGTACCGGTGGGTAGCGAGCTGGAATACGTCGATCTGGGCACCATCGCCCACGCGCTGGTGGAGCGGCGCTAAAGGCCGCCCCATCACCCAACCGTTCCACTGATCCCGGACGCAGGCTTATTTGCGCTTTTTGGGCGTGGTGTTGCGCTTTTTCGGTGTGCCCTTGGTGGGCGTGTTGCGCTTGGTGGGGGGGCTGGCCTGCTTGCGCGGCGCGGCTGCGACGGTGTTGGAGGCTGCAGCGAACAGGCGCAGGGTCTGACCGACGCGCAGCTGCGCCTTGGTGGACAGCTTGTTCCAGCTGGCCAGTTGCGCCACGCTGACCTTGTGGCGCTGCGCCAGCCCCAACAGGGTGTCGCCACGCTGCACACGCACGGTGCGGCCCTTGCCGCTGGTCAGGCTGTATTCAGGGGTGAAGTTCAGGTTGGCGCTGTTGGCAATGTGCTGGGCCACGTCCCGATCCAGCTCCTGCGTGCGCGGCACCATCAGCGCCGAGCCTGCCTTGACGAGCATGCGTGGCGGGATGTTGTTGGCCTCGCGCAGCTGTGCTTCGGGGGTGCCCACGCGCTTGGCGATCTCGGCCACGCTCATGGTCTTGGGCGCGGTCCACACCGTCCAGCTGGCCAGCTTGCCCACGCTGGAGGTGCCGGTCTTGAGTTCGCGCAGGTTCTGCTCGAACACCTTGGCATTGTCCCAGGGCAGCAGGATCTGGGGGGTGGCTGCCGCAAAGATCACCGGCTTTTTCAGCGAGGGATTGAGGGCGCGGAAGTCCTCCAGCGAGATGTCGGCCAGCTGGGCGACGACTTCGGCATCCATGTCCTGCTCGATGTCCACCACCTGGAAGAAGGGGTGGTTTTCGATCACGGGCAGTTCGGTGTCGAAGTCTTCCGGCCTGGCAATGATGTTCTTGACGGCCTGCAGCTTGGGCACGTACTGGCGCGTCTCGGCAGGCATGTTCAGGTCCAGGTAACCCGTGCCCAGCCCGGCCTTTTCATTGCGCTTGATGGCACGGCTGACGCTGCCCTCGCCCCAGTTGTAGGCGGCCAGCGCCAGGTGCCAGTCGCCAAACATGTTGTACAGCTTTTGCAGGTAGTCCAGCGCCGCGCGGGTGGAGGCCAGCACATCGCGCCGGTCGTCGCGCAGCATGTTCTGCTTGAGATCGAAGTAGGTGCCGGTGGCGGGCATGAACTGCCACATGCCGGCTGCCTTGGCGCTGGAGACGGCCTGCGGGTTGAAGGCGCTTTCGATGTAGGGCAGCAGCGCCAGCTCGGTGGGCATGTTGCGCTTTTCCAGCTCTTCGACGATGTGGAACAGGTACTTCCTGGAGCGCTCGGTCATGCGCAGGATGTAGTCCGGGCGGCTGCTGTACCACTGCTCGCGCTCGGTCACCTGCTCATCGACCAGATCGGGCATGGCAAAGCCGCTGCGAATGCGCTCCCACAGATCCTGTGGAGGGGTCAGGGAGGCCACTTTGCCGGAGGAAAGCTGCGTGGAGTGCAGCGGCTTCAGGCTGCCGTCGGGATTGGAAGGGCTGGAGCTGCCGCCCTGTTGGGTGGCACAACCGGCCAGCCACAGCAGGCTGCAGACAAGAAAAAGACGTAGGACGGTCATGCAAAAACGTTCTTCCAGGCACGCAGCAGTGCCAGGACCTGGGCTGGGTTGGTGGCAGGGGTGGATGGGTCAAAGTGCTGGGCAGCGTGCACGACGGCAGGCACCTCGCAGCGCAGGAAGGGGTTGATCTCCCGCTCCAGCCCAATGCTGGACGGCAGGGTGGGCAGGCCGCTCTCGCGCTGTGCAAGGCACCAGGCATGGTGCTGCTGCAATGCAACATTATCAGGCTCAACGGCCAGAGCAAAGCGCAGATTGCTCACGGTGTACTCATGCGCGCAGAACACCTGGGTGTTGCCGGGCAACGCCGCCAGCTGCGCCAGGGAGGCGTGCATCTGCTCGGCCGTACCCTCAAACAACCGTCCACAGCCGCCGGAAAACAGCGTGTCGCCACAGAACAGCGCCGGTTGCGCGCCCAGGGTGGGGCAGTACCAGGCAATGTGACCGGCGGTGTGGCCGGGCACATGCAACACCTGCCAGGGCTGGTCCAGCAGGGTCAGGGTGGTGCCGGCCTGCACGCGGGTGACAGGCTCGGGCAGCGATTCGCCGGCAGGGCCGTACACCGTGCAGGGGTGGACCTGGCGCAGGGCGGCCACGCCGCCGGTGTGATCGCCGTGGTGATGGGTCAATACAATGGCCTGCAGGCGCAGCTGCAGCTGCTCCAGGGCTTGCAGCACGGGAGCAGCATCGCCAGGGTCCACGACCACGGCCTGCTGGCCGTTGTGTACCAGCCAGATGTAGTTATCGGAAAACGCGGGCAGGGGGACAACCAGATTCATGAGCAGTTCCATCCAAGGTCAGGGCCGTCAGACGCCGCCGCCGCAACCAGCGGCAGCCTGGCAGCAGCACTTGCTGCAGTGGCAGCAGCAGCGCTGCGATGAGGCCGTAGCCGATATTTTCGGCTACCACAGCCTGCAATTGGGCTGGCCGGCCCTGCAGGCGCTGCGCTGCAACCGCATGCCCCGGCGCTGGCTGGCTGCGCAGGCAACGGATCTGGGCGATCGGGCCGACACTTGCCAGCTGCCGGCGGGAGCGCATCTGGTGTGCCACCCCGAGGCGCTGCCCTTCCCTGAAGCCAGCCTGGATCTGCTGGTGCTGCCCCACACCCTGGAGCGCTGCCAGCAGCCGCACGCCGCCCTGCGCGAGGTGGCGCGGGTGCTGGTGCCTGAAGGGCGGGTGCTGATCTTCGGCATGAACCCCTGGAGCATCTGGGGCGCGCAGCATGCGCTGGAGCGCCCGCAGGGGCTGAATGCGGCGCGCGCGCTGTCGTACTTTCGGCTGCGCGACTGGTTGCAGCTGTTGCAGCTGGAGGTGCTGGCCACGGACTTTGGCTGCCACGGCCCGGCACTGGACAGCCGTATCTGGTCGGGGCGCTGGCGCTGGATGGATGCCCTGGGCGAACGCGCCTGGCCGGTTTTGGGCGGTGCATACTGCGTGCTGGCCGTCAAACGGGTGCAGGGCGTGCGTCTGCTGGGGCCAAGCTGGCGCCGTCAGCCGGTGCAGGCACAGGCTGCAGCGGCGGCTGCGCGGAAAAACCTAGGAAAGAAAACTTGAACCAAGTCGTGATTTACACCGATGGCGCCTGCAAGGGCAATCCCGGCCCGGGTGGCTGGGGTGTTGTGCTGCAGGCAGGGTCGCACCGCAAGGAGTTGTTTGGCGGGGAGGCCAGCACCACCAACAACCGCATGGAGCTGATGGCGGTGATCGAGGCCCTGAAGGCCTTGAAGCGACCGTGCGATGTGCAGCTCTACCTGGACAGCCAGTACGTGCGCAAGGGCATTACCGAGTGGATTGGCGGCTGGAAGGCCAAGGGCTGGCGCACGGCGGCGGGGCAGCCGGTGAAGAATGCCGATTTGTGGCGCGAGCTGGACGCCCTGGTGGGCGGTGCCGGGCACCGCATCGAATGGCGCTGGGTCAAGGGCCATGCGGGCGATCCTGGCAACGAACGGGCCGATGCACTGGCCAATCTGGGGGTGGAGCAGGTGCTGGCCTAGCGGTCGGGTGCGGCCTGGGCCGGCCTTGGTGTGCCTGGCAGCAGCGGGGCGTGGTGCAGTTGCTCCAGTTCCTGGAGCGTGTTGAGGTTGCAGAACGCCTGGGGATCGTCCTCCGGCAGGTCAAAGGCACACAGCACACGCTGCTGCCGGGCGGCCCAGGCACCGATCTTGCGCCCCCCTTCGGCCAGAAAGGTCTGCAGGCTGGGCAGCAGCTGGCGCCGCATCAGGGCAAAGGTCGGTTGTGGGCGCAGCACGCCTGTGGCATCGGGCGCTGCAGCCAGCACTAGTGGGCTGCCATGCCGGGCGGCGCAGGCAGCCATGCGCCGGGCCAGGTCAGGGGGGAAGAAAGGGCTGTCGCACGGCACGGTGAGCAGCCAGTCCGTGTGGCAGTGCTCCAGCCCGGCGGCAAAGCCAGCCAGCGGGCCGGCAAAGCCGGGCAGTGTGTCGGCCAGCACCGGGTAGCCCCAGGCAGCGTATTGCTCCCGGTGGCGGTTGGCGCTGATCAGGCAGGTGCCCACCTGCGGTGCCAGGCGCTGCACGGCGCGCAGTGCCAGCGGCAGGCCGTGCAGTGTTTGCAGGCCCTTGTCGGTGCCCCCCATGCGGCTGCCCTGGCCGCCGGCCAGCACCAGGCCCGTGGTGTCTGCTGTCTCGGGTGGGGGGAAGTGCTGGATCTGCTGCACCATCAGCCGCCGATGTAGCTCATCTCGATGCGCTTGCGCCCGTGGTCGGGGCCGGTGTGGGGCGGCAGCTGCGCGCGCAGCTCGGAGTAGCGATCGCTGCGTTGCTCCCAGATGGCCGCAATGGCGGCGCTGATGTGTGCGTCGCTGGCGCCGGTGCGCAGCAGGTGGCGCAGGTCCCAGCCCTGGCTGGCAAACAGGCACAGATACATCTGCCCTTCGGTGGACAGGCGCACGCGGCTGCAGTCGCGGCAAAAGGCGCGGGTGACGCTGCTGATGACGCCCACTTCGCCCAGGGTGGGGTCGTATGCGCCCTGGGCATTGGCGTAGCCCCAGCGCTGGGCGGTTTCGCCCGGGGCGTTGGGCTCCAGTGGCACCACGGGCAGCTCCTGGGCAATGTGGGCAATGACCTCAGCCGAGGGCACCACCTCATCCATGCGCCAGCCATTGGTGGCGCCGACATCCATGTATTCAATGAAGCGCAGCGTCACCCCGCTGCCGCGGAAGTGACGAGCCATGGGCAGGATGTCCCGGGCGTTGGTGCTGCGCTTGACCACCATGTTGACCTTGAGGTTGTCAAAGCCGGCCTCGCGGGCGGCGTCGATGCCGTCGAGCACTTCGGCCACGGGAAAGTCCACATCATTCATGGCGCGAAAGGTGGCGTCATCCAGACTGTCGAGGCTGACCGTCAGGCGCGACAGGCCGGCCTCCTTGAGCAGTCGTGCCTTGCGCCGCAGCAGCGAGCCGTTGGTGGTCAAGGTCAGGTCCAGCGCTTGTCCTTCGGGGGTGCGCAGGCTGGCCAGTTGCGCCACAAGTTGCTCCAGATCCTTGCGCAGCAGCGGTTCACCCCCCGTGAGGCGGATCTTGCGCACCCCATGCTGCACGAACAGGCGTGCCAGGCGTGTGATCTCTTCAAAGCGCAGCAAGGCGCTGTGGGGCAGGTAGGTGTAGTTCTTGTCGAACACCTCCTTGGGCATGCAGTAGCCGCAGCGGAAGTTGCAGCGGTCGGTCACGCTGATGCGCACATCGCGCAGGGGCCGGCGCAGCTGATCCAGGAAGGGGCCTGGGGGTGTGGGCGAGTCTGCGCTCACATTGGGCAGACGGTTGGCCGGGTATGGCTCGCTGTGGATGGGAATGATGTGGCGCTCGGACATACGGCGCAGATTGTGCCCCAGGGGCTGACTTCGCCCGGTGGCGGGCTCAGGGAGACCCGAATACCTGCACGCGATTGCGCCCGGCGTTCTTGGCTTCGTACAGTGCTGCATCGGCCTGCGCCAGCAGCGTGTGTGCGCAGGCTTTGGCCTGCGGTATGCACAGCGCAGCGCCGACGCTGATGGTCAGGTGCGGCGCGGTTGGCGATGCTGCGTGCGGCAGTTGCAGCGCCTCGACGGCGGCGCGCAGCTGCTCGGTTTTCTTGTGCAGATGCTCCTGGTTGCAGCCGGGCAGCAGGCAGACGAACTCCTCACCACCGTAGCGGGCTGCCAGGTCGTAGGGGCGCTGCATGTGCTGTTGCAGCATGCGGCCAACGGTGCGCAGGCAGGCGTCGCCCTGCTGGTGGCCATAGTGGTCGTTGAAGCGTTTGAAGTGGTCGATATCCACCAGCACCAGGGCCACGGGTTCCTGCACGCGTATGCCGTGGCGCCAGGCTGCCTGCAGGGCATCGTCGAAGCGGCGGCGGTTGGCGATGCCGGTCAGGCCATCGACAAAGGCCAGCTGGCGCAGAAAGTCGTTTTGTGCCTTGAGCGTCAGATGCGTGTTGACGCGCGCCCGCACGACGGCGGGATTGACGGGCTTGCTGATGAAGTCCACCCCGCCGGCCTGCAGGGCGGCGGATTCTTCCTCCGAGCTGGACAGTGCCGTGACAAAGATGATCGGAATGTCCGCCGTGGCAGGCTGCTGCTTGAGCTGGCGGCACAGCGCCAGCCCGTCCATGCCCGGCATGACGATGTCCAGCAGGATCAGGTCGGGCAGCGTCTGGCGCTCGCACAACGCCAGTGCCTGGGCAGCGCTGGTGGCGGCAAAGACCTCGTGGTCGTCCTGAAAGATCTGGTACAGCGTCTGGATGTTGATTGGCTGATCGTCCACCACCAGCAGACGGGGGCGCCGGTGCTCGTACATGCTGTGAAAGGCCGGGAGGATGGCTGGGATCTCGGGGGCAGGTGGCAAAGGAGAATTCATGCGCTCAGACTTTTTATCCACAGACGGCACAGGTGGGCCGCCTGGTCGAAATTCAGTGCTTCAATGGCTTGGCACAAAGGCATAGCCAGAGTATGCGCCTGAGTGGCCAACAGTTCCAGCATCGTCAGTGCCTGCATGTTGTGTGCTTGCAGCAGGTCATGCAGGCTGTGCAACTGCTCCAGCAGCTGTTCCTGCGGCAAGGGGGCAGTTGCGTTGAGCCCCGGGGAAGGTGGTGTGCTGTCCTGGCCCATCCAGGTGGCGCTGGTGGCCAGCAGGGGTTCGATGGCAGGAGCCCACAGCTGCTCCAGCGCATCCAGTGCCCGCAGGGTGGGCGCCAGCCAGTCTGGCATGCTGTCGTATCTGGCCGCAGCCCGTCGTGCCTGGCGCAGGGGCTGCAAGGCCGTTTCGGCCTGGGTGCTGAGGGCGGGCAGGCCCAGGGTGGCGGCCAGACCCTTGAAGGTGTGCAGCAGGCGGTCGGCCAGAGCCCAGTCCTGGGCCTGCAGGGCCTGGCGCACCTGTTGCACGCAGCTGCCCTGGGTGCGGACAAAGTCGCGCAGCAAACGTGCGTACAGCACCTGGTTGCCGCCCAGGCGCTCCATGGCCTGTTGCAGGGGCTGGTGGCTGGCGGCAAGGCTCCGGGCGGGGGGAAGGGGCTGTGCCTGTAGTGTGGCCGAGGTCGGAAGGAGTGCTGCGTGGTGCGGCGGTGTGCAGTACTTCAGCAGCGCCGCGCGCAACTGCCGGCTGTCGATGGGCTTGGGAATGTGGCCATCCATGCCGGCCTGCAGGCAGGTGTTCCTGTCGTCGGCGCTGGCGTTGGCCGTCATGGCCAGAATCGGCAGGTGCAGCCTCAGTTCGGTACGAATGCGGCGTGTGGCCTCGTAGCCGTCCATGGTGGGCATCTGGATGTCCATCAACACCACATCCCAGTGCCCGCTGGGGTGGGCCTGCAATTGCGCCACGGCCTCTGCGCCATTGCCGGCCAGGCTGACCTGGGCACCGGCCTGCAGCAGCAACTCCTGTGCCACCTGCTGGTTCAGGGGGTTGTCTTCCACCAGCAGAACGCGCAGACCCTGCAGGCTGGGCTGCGGCGGCTCGTCCGGGGGATGCGGGTAGGTGACGGACTGCCCCCGTGTGGCCAGGGACACGGCATCGAACAGGGTGGACGGGATGATGGGCTTGATCAGGTGCTGCACTGCCAGTGCCAGGCCGCGCAGCCCTTGCTGGTGCAGGCGCCATTGTTCCTGCTGGTGCAGGGTGCTCATCAGCACGATGGAGGGCCAGGGGATGCAATGGGCCAGGATGAATTGCTCCAGCTCCTCGCTGTGCGTCGGGGGCAGGCTGCTGTCCACGCACAGCACATCGAAAGGTTGCTGCTGCGCCTGGGCCTGGGTCAGATGCTGCAGGGCATCGGTGACGTGGGCCACGGCGATGCAGTGCCAGCGCAGGCCTTGCGCCATGCGCAGCAGTGCCAGGCGTGTGGGGGCGTGGTCTTCCACGATCAGCACGCGCAGGTGGGCCAGTTCTGCGGGGGGTGTGGCAGCCGCAGGCTGGCCAATGGCAGGCTGCATGGGGGCGTCCGGCAGCGCAAAGCGCGCACTGAAGGAAAAGCAGCTGCCGATACCGTAGGTGCTGCGCACCTGCAGCTCACCCCCCATCAGGCGCACCAGGGTGCGGCAGATGGACAGCCCCAGGCCGCTGCCGCCGTACTGGCGCGTGGTGCTGCTTTCCGCCTGGGTGAAGCTGTCAAAGATCACCTCCAGTCGCTCGGGGGCAATGCCAATGCCGGTGTCGCGCACGGAAAAGTCGATATCGATGGCTGCGGGGGAGGCGCTGCCCTGGCTGCCCGGGCTGCGCTGCAGGCTCAGCACCACCTCGCCGCTGTGGGTGAACTTCAGCGCATTGCTGCCCAGGTTGAGCAGCACCTGCTGCAGGCGCAGGGCATCGCCGCGCAGCTGGCATGGGATGTCGGCATCCACCTCGAAGAGCAGCTCGATGGGCTTGTCCCCGACCTCGGTGGCCAGTATCACGGCCAGGTTGCGCAGCAGGTCGTCCAGGGAGAAGGTGGCATCCTCCAGTTCCAGCCGCCCCGCCTCGATCCTGGAAAAGTCCAGCACGTCGTTGAGCAGGGCCAGCAGCGACTGCGCTGCGCCGCGCGCCTTGGTGCAGTAGTCGGCCTGCTGGGGTTGCAGTTCCGTGCTCTGCAGCAGCTGCAGCATGCCCAGCACGGCGTTCATGGGGGTGCGTATCTCGTGGCTCATGTTGGCCACAAAGGCGCTCTTGGCGGCATTGGCGCTGTCGGCGGCCTCCTTGGCGCGCTGCAGCTCCTGGCGCTGCTGCTTGGCGACGGTGACGTCGTGCAGATAGCCGTGCCAGAGCACGTCGCCGTTTTCCAGCGCCTGGGGGCGCGCCATGCCGGCAATCCAGCGCAGGCCCTGGCGCGGCAGCACGACGCGGTACTCGTCCACCCAGAGGGAGAGTTGCCGGGCCGATTCGTGGATTTTCTCCATCACCCTGGCGCAGTCGTCGGGGTGAATGCGTCCCTGCGCCGCGCTGGCGTCCTGGGCCACTTCCTGGGGGGAAACTTCGTAGATGTCGCGAATGCCTTCGGAGCTGTACAGAAAGAAGCTGCTGCCATCGGCGCGCAACACGTACTGAAACAGCGCACCCGGCACGTTCTGGGCCAGATTGTCCAGATGGGTCTGCTGCAGGCGCAGTTCGGCATCGGCGGCCAGCAGTTGCGTGTGGACGGCCTTTTCGCGCCGCTGCAGCCACCAGAGCAGGGCCGCCGAAGTGTTGACGATCAGCAGGTACAGCAGTGCCGTATTCCTGGCGCGGATGTGCCAGGGCTGCAGAAGGACCTGCATGTCGCGCCCGACAGCCACGACCAGTGGGTGGCTCATGTGCAGCTCGGGTGGCTGCACGCTGGCCTGGGCCAGCATGCTGTGCCGGCCTGTGGCGTGCAGCATGCCCGTGAACAGGCTGCGCGGCTGCCCGCTGCGCACATGGCGCACAAAGAGGTTGTCCGGCTCCGGGGTGTGCAGGTTTTGGCTTGGCAACCCCAGCCCATCGGGCACGGCCATGCCCACATCGCCGTTGTGGTGCATGACGGCAATCAGCGTATCCGAGGTGTGGAGTACGTAGGCAAACAGCGACCTGGCCTGCTCCAGCGTGATGCTGGCAAGCAGCATGCCTGCCGGTTGCCCCTGCGCATCCCAGACCACCAGCGCCAGGGGCAGGGTACGGTGTCCAGGCAGATTGGGCTGGGGCGGGAAAACGTGCAGGGTGTCCGGTGCGCTGCCCTGGAGTGCATCCTGGTAGTGGGCAAAGGTGGGTAGTGGCTGCCCCACCAGGTGCGGCAGGCTGGAGGCCAGCACCCGACCCTGGGCGTCGAGTACATGCATGGTCTCGATGGGGGCGATGTGCGTCACCAGGGTGCTCAGGTGCTGGTTGATGGCGGCCCAGTCCTGGGGCGATGCTGCTGCAGCCCACGGCATGAGCTCGCTGCGGACCGTGTTCAGGGCGCGTTGTACGGTGAGCAGCTGCTGGTGCAGGTAATCGTGCAGGACGCCCACCTGCCGCTGCAGTTGCTCCCGGTGGCGCTGGTACTCATCCTGACGTTCTTCGTACAGGAAGCCGATGCCCACCAGCGCCAGTATCAGACATGCCCCCAGCAGGACGAGCCATTGGGTGCGCAGATGCTGGCGGAATATGGAGGGATTGGGCCTGGGCGCAGACATTCGCGATTATGAGTGCGTGCTGCCCGCACCAGCCCATGCAGGTCAGCTGGTGCGTGGGAGGGGCATTGAGAGCCTTTTCGCTTCAGCCCTTGCTGCGCCGCGGCGGCAGCTCGTGCCCGGCAAAGCGCGGGAAGAACTCCAGCACCGCCGGACCGTTGAAATCCCAGCCGGTGCAGCGGCCCAGGAAGGAGGGTGGCTGATCGGGCGCGCTGCTGAAGGCGCTGAGAATGCTCTGAAAGGCCGCCGTGGCCATGTTCAGCAGCAGCTCGCGCATGTGGGTGCAGCCGGCCACATCCTGCAGGTTGGCCTCAATGGCCTTGCGCCAGCCGCGCGCCATGTTGCAGCCGACCATGCGCTGCATCGCCGTCAGGGCGCCGGGGCAGCCCTTCAGGGGGTGGGCGTCCATCACCGCCTCAATGGCGTGCACCGTCAGCTCGGTGTCGATGGTCACGCGGATGTGCATGTGGTGAATGGGCGTGCCCGCAGGCAGGGTGTCGCCGTTCAGGCGCTGGGTATCGATGGCCTTGGTGTCGATCAGCTCGCCTTCGATGTCCCATAGGCCATCGCTGCGCTCAAAGCTCTGGTAGTTGACGCGGCGGACATGGCGGGCTTGACGTTCGACGGAAGCAGGAGACAGTGGCATGGCAATCACAAAAGAAAAAAGCCGGGTGAGACCACCAGGCTGACGGCAGAAATGGTGCCAGTTGTGTAAGAAAACCAAGGCTTTGCACGTCACCCTGGTGCTGACAATTTTAGATAAAAATGGCCCTGAACCCAGTGTGGTAAAGCGCCTGCAGCTATTCATTTTAATGTTGCCGGGCACAGCCCGTCGTTTTTTGCAAGCAAGCAGCAAGATGGCAGGGCCTAAAATGCGCCGTTTTTTCGGTCAGGCCTGGCACCGCGGGTCTGAGATTCCTTTAGCACTCTTGGCAAGCACAGCATGTCTTTTGAAAAAGTTACCCCCGGCAAGAACGCCCCTGAAACCTTCAACGTGGTGATCGAGATTGCCGCCAACTCCGATCCCGTCAAGTACGAAGTTGACAAAGAAACCGGTTGCGTGTTCGTGGACCGCTTCATGGGCACCGCCATGCACTATCCCTGCAACTATGGTTATGTGCCCCAGACCCTGGCTGGCGACGGCGACCCGGTGGACGTGCTGGTGCTGACCCCCTTCCCGCTGCCCAGCGGTGTGGTGGTGCCTTGCCGCGCTCTGGGCATCCTGGAGATGGAAGACGAGTCCGGCGTGGATGGCAAGGTGCTGGCCGTGCCCACCAAGAAGATCCTGCCGGCCTACGACAAGATCGAAAGCCTGGACGACATCCATGAGCTGACCCTGAACCAGATCGCTCACTTCTTCGAGCACTACAAGGACCTGGAAAAGGGCAAGTGGGTCAAGGTGCTGGGCTGGAAGGGCGTGGACGCCGCCAAGAAGGAAATCACCGACGGCATCGCCAACTACAAGGGCTGATCCCGGTAGATTTCAAGGCCGCGCCCCACGGGGTGCGGCCCAATGAAAAAGGCAGCAATGAGAAGCTGCCTTTTTTGTTGCCTGTAGGGCACTGCACAGTGCGCGTTCAGGCCAGCGGCGGGCGCTGGGCGTTCTTGGGCCGGAAGGCCCGGATCACCTGCTCATGGGTGTGGATGTAGGGCCCGCCGATCAGGTCGATGCAGTAGGGCACGGCAGCAAAGATGCCGGGCACCACGCTGTTGCCGTGCTCGTCCTTGAGACCCTCGAGCGTCTCGGCAATCGCCTTGGGCTGGCCGGGCAGGTTGATGATCAGCGCCTGGCCGCGCACCACCGCCACCTGGCGCGACAGGATGGCCGTGGGCACAAAGCGCAGGCTGATCTGGCGCATCTGCTCGCCAAAGCCGGGCAGCTCCTTGTCGGCCACGGCCAGCGTGGCTTCGGGGGTGACATCGCGCAGCGCCGGGCCGGTGCCGCCGGTGGTCAGCACCAGGTGGCAGCCTTGTGTGTCCACCAGGTCTTTGAGCGTGCTGCTGATGAGGTCTTGCTCATCGGCAATCAGGCGCGGCACGAAAGTGATGGGGTTGGCCATGGCGCGCGTGAGCCATTCCTGCAGCGCAGGCAGCCCCTTGTCCTCATAGACGCCGCTGCTGGCACGGTCGCTGATCGAGACAATGCCAATCGTGATGGGGTCAATCTGCTGCTGCGTCATCGTGTTCGTCGTCCTGGGTGTGGTCCTCGCTGTCCTGCATGCTCTGGCGCAGCAGCTGGAACAGCTCGCGGTAGGCGCGGCCCTTTTTGGCGGCAGCCGGTGCATTGCCATCTTCGGCAGCCTGGTCTGCGGCGGGTGCCGGCTGGCTGGCGCTGGCGGACAGATCCTTGCGCGCCTGGCGAATCAGGGCGCGCAGCGGCTGGATGTCGGTGGCCGGGTAGTGTTCCAGCCAGGTGGTCAGCGCCTGATCGTCGGCAATCAGGCGATCGCGCCATTGCTCGGCCAGCAGCAGCTGGGTTTGCTGGGCGCCGGTGCCGCTGCGCATTTCGTGCAGCGCGGTGCGTGCGGCCTGGACCTGGTGCTCCTCCAACTTGCGCATGAGTTTGCCGATGAACTGCATCTGGCGGCGCTTGGCTTCAAAGTTGGTCAGGCGCTGGTATTCGAGCAGCGCATCGTGCAGCTTTTCGGGCAGTTGCAGGCGGGTGAGCGTTTTGTGCGGCAGCTCCAGCAGTTCCTTGCCCAGGGCCTGCAGGGCATCGCTTTCCTTTTTCTGATCGGTGCGGGTGCTGTCGTCAAGATCGCGCAGGCCCTTGAGTTCGGCTTTGAGTTGCAGATCGCGTTCGCTGCCTTCGGCTACGAACTCGCCCTTGACGTAATAGCCTTTTTTGGGTTTGCGTGGCATGTTGTTTTTCAGTGGCAATGGCGTGGCAGCGCGGGGGGCGCTGCGCGGCTGGGTATCATAGCCGCCCTATGAAAATCCCCCGTGCCCCCCGCTCGAGCGCCCCACAGGTGCAGCCTGGCTTTAGTTACAGCCGTTCGTTTTTTGAAGATTTGGTCGATCAGGCTTTGCGTCACGCAAAAAAACTGGGGGCCACCGATGCCGGAGCCGACGCTTCGGAAAGCTGTGGCTTGAGTGTCGGCGTGCGCAAGGGGGCCCTGGAGACCGTCGAGCGCAACCGCGACAAGACCCTGGGCGTGACGGTGTACATCGGCCAGCGCCGGGGCAACGCCAGCACCTCCGATTTTTCCGCCGAAGCGGTCAGGCAGACCGTGCAGGCCGCTTACGACATCGCACGCTTCACCGCCGAAGACCCGGCAGCGGGCCTGCCCGATGAGGCCGATGTGGCGCCCTATAAAACCCACCGCGATCTGGATCTGTTCCACCCCTGGATGGTCGATGGCGCCTTGCTCGACAGCGAACACGCCGCCCAGCTGGCCCTGCGCTGCGAGGATGCGGCCCTGTCGCTGCACAAGCGCATCACCAACAGCGAAGGCGCCAGTGTCTCGGCCCAGCAAAGCCATTTCTTCAGTGCCCACACGCGCGGCTTTTGCGGCGGCTATGCCAGCTCGCGCCACAGCCTGTCGGTCTCGCCCATTGCTTCGCTGCCGGGCAGGAACGGCGAGATGCAGCGCGACTTCTGGTACAGCTCCGAGCGCAATGCCTTGAACCTGGCCAGCCCCGAGGCGATTGGCCGCTACGCCGCCGAGCGCGCGCTCGCGCGCCTGGGCAGCCGCAAGATTCCCACCACCGAGTGCCCGGTGCTGTTCGAGGCCCCCCTGGCCGCTGGCCTGCTGGGCAGCTTTGTGCAGGCCGTCAGCGGTGGCGCGCTGTATCGGCGCAGCACTTTCCTGCTCGACAGCCTGGGCAAGCCCGTGTTTGCCAAGCATGTGCAGATCGAGGAAGACCCCTTCATCATCGGCGGCAAGGGCAGTGCACCGTTCGACGATGAGGGCGTGCAGGTGCATCAGCGCAAGGTGGTCGATGGCGGGCGCGTGCAGGGCTACTTTCTGTCCAGCTATTCGGCACGCAAGCTGGGCATGCGCACCACGGGCAATGCCGGTGGCTCGCACAACTTGGTGATGACTTCCAGCCGCACCAAAAAGGGCGACGATCTGGCTGCCATGCTCAAGAAGCTGGGCACCGGCCTGTTTGTGGTGGAGCTGATGGGCCAGGGCGTCAACTACGTCACTGGCGACTATTCGCGCGGCGCCGCGGGTTTCTGGGTGGAAAACGGGGAGATTGCCTTCCCCGTGCAGGAGATCACCATCGCCGGCAACCTCAGGGACATGTATCAGGGCATCGTGGCCATTGGTGCCGATGCCTACACCATGGGTGCCAAGACCGTGGGCTCCATCCTGATCGATCGCATGAAAGTTGCAGGCAGCTGATGCGCCCCACCGATTGGCTGTGCGCGCTGCTGGTCATCCTCATCTGGGGGGTGAACTTCATTGTCATGAAGTGGGGGCTGGAGGAGTTCTCGCCGCTGCTGCTGTCCGCGCTGCGCTTTGCGCTGGCCAGCCTGCCGCTGCTGCTGTTTGTGCACAAACCCGCCAACCTGACCTGGGGCGTGCTCGCCGCCTACGGGCTGGTGCAGGGCGTGGGCCAGTTTGGCATGCTGTTTGCCGGGCTGGCGCTGGGCATGCCGGCGGGCATGGCCTCGGTGGTGCTGCAGGCGCAGGCGTTCATCTCGCTGCTGCTGGGCGCCCTCTTCCTGAAAGAGCAGCCCCGGCCCTGGCAGTGGATCGGGCTGTGCATTGCCATCGGTGGCCTGTCCGTCATTGCCATGGCGCGTGGCGAGGGCGCAGGCAGCATGACGCTGATCGGCTTTTTCCTGACGCTGGGCGCTGCCGCCATGTGGGCCCTGGCCAACCTGATCAGCCGCCACGCGGCGCGCCAGGGGCCGTATGAGCCGCTGCCGTTTCTGGTCTGGTCGAGCATTTTCCCCATCGTGCCGCTGTTGCTCATGTCGCTGTGGCTGGAAGGCGGCAGCACGCAGATGCTGGCGCAGTTGCAGGGCATGAGCTGGCAGGGCGCAGGCGCCGTGGCCTATCTGGCATTTCTTTCCACGCTGCTGGGCTATGGCCTGTGGACCAAGCTGCTGCAGCGCTACCCGGTGGGCACGGTGGCGCCGCTGTCGCTGCTGGTGCCGGTGATCGGTCTGCTGTCGGCCATGGTGCTGCTGGGCGAGCGCCCGGTGCTGCAGCACTGGCTGGGCACGCTGGCGGTGCTGTTGGGCATGGCGGTCAACCAGTGGGGTGGCTACTGGGCCAGACGCGATTAGCGCGGATATACAAAAAAGAGAGCTGCTGGCGCTTGCTGATAGCGGTTTTCAGGCCATAAAGTTCCTGAAATCCTTTGCTGATCAGCGCCAGCAGCTCTCTTTTTTTGGTTTGAACTGTCGGGCGATCGTTACCCGGGCATTACCCGGCCAGCGCGGCCTTGACCGCAGCCGAAGCGGTGCCCATGTCGGCCTTGCCGGCCAGTCGGGTCTTGACCACGCCCATGACCTTGCCCATGTCTGCCGGGCCGCTGGCGCCCAGCTCGGCCACGATGGCTTGCACGGCAGCGGTGATTTCCTCGGCGCTCATGCGCTGGGGCAGATAGCCTTGCAGCACGGCGGTTTCGGCCTTTTCCTGCTCGGCCAGGTCCTGGCGACCGGCGCTTTCGAAGGCGGCAATGCTGTCCTTGCGCTGCTTGAGCATCTTGTCCACGATGGCAATCACAGCGGCATCGTCCAGCTCGGTGCGCTCATCGACTTCCTTTTGCTTGATGGCCGCCTGCAACAGGCGGATGGTGGCCAGGCGTGCCGAATCCTTGGCGCGCATGGCGGCTTTCATATCTTCGGTGATTTGGGCTTTGAGGCTCATGGCAGTAATCCTTGGCAAAGATGAAAGGGCAGATGCCGGACACGTAGTCCAGCAAAGGGGCTGCATTGTGCAACTGTTCAGCGCAAGGCGCTGCTGGCGGCGCGGCGCAGGGCATCGCCCAGGTGCTGCAAGGTGGCAGAGCGCACGCTGGCATGCTGCCAGTACAGCGGCACATCCACCGGGTAGTGCTCGGCCAGGCAGACCACGCGGCCTGTTTGCAGGGCGCTTGTCAGCAGCGATTCGGGCGCCAGACACCAGCCCAGCCCCAGCGCGGCAGCATCGACAAAGCCGGTGGCAGTGGGCAGGTAATGCAGTGGTGGGTTCAGTCGGGCGCGCGTGATGCGGCGGATAAAGCGCCATTGCAGGGCGTCCTTGCGATTGAAGACGATCATCGGCGCCTGGGCCAGGGTTTGTGCATTGACCCCAGTGGCAAAGTGGCGCGCCACAAACGCTGGGGAGGCAATGGCCTGGTAGCGCATGGCGCCCAGGGCCTGCACCGCACAGCCTTGCATGGCCGTGCCTTGTGCCGTGACGGCGCCCAGCACCGAGCCATCGCGCAGCAGCTCCAGGGTGTGTTCCTGATCGTCCACACGCACATCGAACAGATAGCCGTGGCTGTGGTGCAGCTGCGCCAGCGCCGCCAGCACCCAGGTGTCCAGTGAGTCGCTGTTGACGGCAATGGCAATCGGGCGCGTTTGGGCGCCGGGGTGTTGTTCGGGCAGAAAGTCGGCCAGGGCCTCGGCCTGCAGCAGCTGCATCGGGCGCACGCGGCGCAACAGCAGCGCTCCGGCGGGGGTGGGGCGGCACGGTGGCTGGCGTACGAGCAGCACCTGGCCGAGCCGGTCCTCCAGGGCCTTGATGCGCTGCGAGACAGCAGAGGAGGTAATGCACAGCCGCCGTGCGGCGGCCTCAAAACTGCCTTCGTCCACGACGGCGGCAAAGGCAGCCAGTTGGGGGTGAATCAGATCCATGGGGAGAGATTAGATTTTCTTCATGAAGTGAAGAATTTCTAGTTTTACTTAATACAGCAGGCGTTGCACCATAGCCCACTTTTTTGAAAAGCAAGTGGGAAAAGAGGATGCTGTGGACTGCTGCCGTGACCGGTTTTTTCAGTGGTGCCGGGCTGATCGTGGCCATTGGGGCGCAAAACGCCTTTGTATTGCGTCAGGGGCTGCAGCGCCAGCACGCAGGCCTGGTGGTGCTGGTGTGTGCGCTCAGCGATATCGTGCTGATCGTGTGCGGTGTGGCGGGCATGGGCGCTTTGGTGCTCCGGTGGCCGCAGCTGCTGCAGGTGCTGCGCTGGGGTGGGGCGCTGTTTCTTGCCTGTTATGGTCTGCTGGCAGCGCAACGCGTCTGGCGCGCGGGAGCATCCCTGCAACCCAGTCTGAACCAGGCGCACAGCCGGCAGCGGGTGCTGCTGACCTGTCTGGCTTTTACTTTCCTCAATCCCCACGTGTATCTGGACACGATGGTGCTGCTGGGCAGCCTGTCCACACGCCATCCTGGCTTGGGGCGGTGGGCCTTTGCCCTGGGGGCGTGTCTGGCCAGTGTGCTGTGGTTTTGCGCCTTGGGCTTTGGTGCGCGCTGGTTGCAGCCGCTGTTTCGCAATCCGGTGGCCTGGCGGGTGCTCGATGGCGGTATTGCCATCTTCATGCTGGTGCTGTGCGTGCTGCTGTTGTGGGCGTGATGGTGTGGCCCGTCTGCCCAGGCGGTGCTTGTGCACCATGAAAGTGGGAAAAATTTCGGGCATGAAAAAACCCGCACCTGGCGTCCCTGGTGCGGGTTTTTTGTGAAGCCTGTGCTTAGTAGAGCTTTTTGGGCAGTTGCATGCTGCGCACGCGCTTGTAGTGGCGCTTGATGGCAGCTGCTTTCTTGCGCTTGCGCTCGGCGGTGGGCTTTTCGTAGAACTCGCGGGCGCGCAGTTCGGTCAGCAGGCCCAGCTTTTCGATGGTGCGCTTGAAGCGGCGCAGCGCAACTTCACAGGGTTCGTTTTCTTTGACGCGGATGGTAGTCATTCAATTTCCAGATAGATCTGTGCTGCCAGAGGGTTCGCGGGAAGATCGGGCCCGCAAGCCGTGGTCAGCGGTTGTTCCCCGTCTAAAACTAGTATTTGGCCGACGGGGATTTTGCCAGCAAAGTCGCGCATTATAAGGGGGTTTCGTGTCCGGGGCAGCTGCTGTGCGATGGCATGTCGGGTTTTTGCCGCATCGGGTGCCGTATCAGCCGATCAGATGGGAGAGTTTCTGCGTTGCTGGAGGTCGTGGCGCAGCAGGTAGATGCGTTCATCCACCGACGAGAACGCCCAGGCCAGCACGATGCCCACGCCAGCACCCAGGGCAGTGTCGAAAATGCGGGCCACGGCCATGTCGTTGGCTTCGCCAGGGGCGGCCAGGGTGGTCATCAGCAAGGCCATGGGGGTGACGAACACCTGCCCCAGGGCGTAATTCACGCCCATGCACACTTCAGTACAGATTTGCAGCAGCGCCACGGTCAGCAGCAGCGTCCACAGCGAGGGGGACGACGACAGCAAGACCCAGGCCATGGCGGCTCCCACCATCGTGCCCAGGGTGCGCTGCCAGGCGCGGTGCGCGGTGCCGGGCAGGTGGGCGCCCTGTTGCACGGCCACGGCGCCGATGGCCGCCCAGGCCGGATGCGACCAGCCGGCAGCGTAGGCCAGCCCCGATGCCAGCGCGGCACATAGCGCCACACGTACAGCCTGCCGGGGGGCATAGCCGGGGTGGACGTGCCCCACAACCTTGTGTGCCAGGTGTTGCAGTGGGGAAGGTGCTGCTGCCGGTGCGGTGCGCAGGTGATCGGTCAGTCGGCACAGCAGCAGCGCTGCAAGCACGCCCAGTGCCGTGGCGGCACTGCGTTGCAGCAGCAAGGCGGCACTGTCCACAGGCTGGAGCGCCGCGCTGGCTGCGAAGATGAAGATCACCGCCCCTGGCACCCCGGTCTGCATGCGGTGTGCCAGGGAGGCAATCACGCCCGAGAACGCCGCCAGCGCCAGCAACAGGGCCCAGGGCGGCAGGCCCAGCCACGCCAGGCCGGACAGCACCGCCACGGGCGCCACCAGCAGCGTGCCAGCCATCAGCACGACGCGTCGGCGTTGCGGCACGCCGAGCGTGCGCCCGAACAGGGCCGCCAGAGCCCCCAGGCTGGCAAAGCCCAGCACGTGCTGCCAGGGGGAGAAGTGCAGGATGGCGGTGACAAGGAGCGTCGCTGCTGCCACCTGGATGCCGACGACGACAGAGTTGCGCAGCGCCGGGGGGCGGGTGGGGGTCAGACTTTCACGCAGCCGGGCCGGAGCCAGCAGCAAGCGCAGGGCGTGGCGGTAGGAGCCACGCGCATGGGAGTAGGTCATGGATTTTCTAATGATCAATTCTTGGTGTGGATGGCAGCAATGCGTGCCTCAATGCGGTCGAGCGCTTGCAGCATCGCGTACGCGGTCTGCGCATCCAGATCGGCCAGCAGCGCGTCCTCAATGGCGGCAACGCGCTGGCGGATGCTGGCGGCCGTCTGCCGGCCTGCAGGGGTGAGGTAAACCAGCTTCACGCGCCGGTCATTGGCCGGGGTCTTGCGCTCGATCAGCCCTTGCGCCACCAGCATGTCCAGCAGGCGCACCAGGCTGGAGCCTTCCAGGCCAATGGCCGTGGCCAGCTCGGTTTGCGAAATACCGTCCCCCAGGCGCAGCAGGTGCATGAGCGGCGTCCACGCCGCATCGGTCAGGCCTTCGACCGCCAGCTGAGCATCCAGCGCCTTGCGCCAGCGCCGCCCCACACCCACCAGGCGCACGCCCAGCAGACGTTTGGGGTCGAGATGGGGCGCAGCCGCATAGGCGTTGTTGGGTGGGCAAGGGGTGTTCATGGTTGGCTTGAAATAAAATTATTTGAATCCTAATAATTCCTTCATGTCCGCGCTTACCTGGGGCTTTTGCTGCATACTTGCCCGCATGTTTTTAAGGACGTCACGTCGATGAATACTTCTTCCACACCCTCATCCTCCCTGGTGCAAGAGCTGTTGACGCAGTTGCAAGGTGCTCCCATGCAGCAGATGTCCGAACAGCTGGGCGTTGGTGGGGCGCAACTGCAATCGGCAGTGGGGCAGGCGCTGCCGCTGCTGCTGGGTGCTTTGGGCAACAACGTGGCTCGGCCTCAGGGCGCAGCCGATTTGTTTGGGGCCCTGCTCAAGGACCACGGCGGCAATGGCGCCGGTCTGGGTGATTTGCTGGGCAGCCTGCTGGGGGGCGCTGGCCGGCAGGATGGTGCGGCCATCCTGGGCCACATCCTGGGCGGAAGACGCGCGCAGGTGGAAAACCAGCTGGGGCAGGCCACTGGCCTGGGCGAGAAGATCGGCCCGCTGCTGACCATGCTGGCGCCGCTGGTGATGCAGTTCTTGAGCCAGCGCGTGCAAGGCGGTCAACTGGATGCTGGCGGGCTGGGCGATCTGCTCACCCGTGAGAAGGCCAGCGTGCAGCAGCAAGGCGGTCTGGCAGGTGGTCTGCTGGGCAGCCTGCTGGACCAAAATGGCGACGGCAAATTCGATGCCACCGACCTCTTCAAGCTGGGGGCCAGCTTGTTGAGCGGGCGCAAGTAAGCCCGGGCACGACTCTTTTAGTGCTACTCCTCTCTTGAGCGCCTGCGGGCGCTTTTTTTTGTCCCCGCGCGCTTCGGTGTGGGAGCGTGCGTCCTACACTCGCGCCCCATGCAACTCATATTGGGTATTGAATCTTCTTGCGATGAAACCGGCGTGGCCTTGGTGCGCCTGCCCACCGATGGCAGCCTGCCGCAGCTGCTGGCCCACGGTCTATACAGCCAAATCGAGATGCACCGCGCCTACGGCGGCGTGGTGCCTGAGCTGGCCAGCCGCGACCATATCCGCCGTGTGCTGCCGCTGACGCGCCAAGTGCTGCAGCAGGCCGATGTGGCGCTGTCCGACATCGATGTGGTGGCCTTCACCCGTGGCCCCGGTCTGGCCGGGGCGCTGCTGGTGGGCGCGGGGGTGGCCTGCGCGCTGGGTGCTGCCCTGAGTAAACCCGTGCTGGGTGTGCACCACCTGGAAGGGCATTTGCTCTCCCCTTTCCTGAGCGCCGATGCGCCCGAGTTTCCGTTTGTGGCGCTGCTCGTCTCTGGCGGGCACACCCAGCTGATGCGGGTCGATGGGGTAGGGCGCTACACCATCCTGGGCGAGACCATCGACGATGCCGCTGGCGAAGCCTTCGACAAATCGGCCAAGCTGCTGGGCTTGCCGTATCCAGGCGGGCCAGAGCTGTCCAAGCTGGCCCTTGATGGCGACCCGAAAGCCTTCAAACTGCCGCGCCCGCTGCTGCACAGCGGTGACCTGGACTTTTCCTTTGCTGGCTTAAAAACCGCCGTACTCACCCAAGCCAACAAGCTGGGCGCTGATTTGGAGCTGCGCAAAGCCGATCTGGCCGCCAGCACGCAAGCGGCGATTGTGGAAGTGCTGGTCAAAAAAACGCTAGCAGCCCTGCAGCAAACCGGCATGCAGCGCCTGGTGGTGGCCGGTGGCGTGGGCGCCAACCGCTTGCTGCGTGAGCAGCTCAACCAAGCGTGTGCCCAGCGCGGCATTCGGGTGCACTACCCCGAGCTGCACCTGTGCACCGACAACGGCGCCATGATCGCCATGGCCGCTGCCATGCGCATTCAGGCAGGCCAGCAAACGCCCGACACCCGCTACGCCTTTGACGTCAAACCGCGCTGGCCGCTTGACAGCATCACCGTGGAACGTTGACAGAGCTTTACCTGCGCTTCACACAAGGTGTGTCAGGGCGTCACAGGGCGGCTGCACAATCGGGGGCTATGGTCACCTTCACCCCCCGTTTTTCTACCCCGGCCAGTGCGCTGGCCGCTGCGGCGCTGCTAGCAGCGTGCAGCCACACCACCGATCTGGCGCAGCAGGGTCTGGATGTTGCTGTCCCGGAGCAATGGAGCAGCACCGCGCCGGCAGCGGCCCAGGCGCAGGATTTGTCCCACTGGTGGCAGCAGTTTGGCGATGCCCAGCTCTCCGAGCTGATTGCCCAGGCGCAGCAGGCCAATACCACCGTGCTTAGTGCCCGGGCTGCCATGGAGCAGGCGCGCGCGCTGAGTGACGTGCAGCGCGCCGGCCTGTGGCCTAGTGTCGGTGCCAGCGCTGGCGCGCGGCGCAGTCAGCAGGGCACGGACGATGCCAGCAACAGCTACAACGTTGGGCTGGATGCCAGCTGGGAGCTGGATTTGTGGGGCAAGCGCAGCAACACCGTCAGCGCCAGCTGGCAAAGCTATCTGGCCAGCCGTGAAAACTTGTATGCCGCGCATGTGAGTCTGGCCTCTGAGGTGGCGTTGCAGTACATCCAGCTGCGCAGCCTGCAGCAGCGCCTGGCGATTGCCGAGCAGAACCTGGCGCTCCAGGCTGAGACTGAGCAGATGACGCGCTGGCGTGTGCAGGCGGGACTGGCAGCGGCGCTGGATGGCGAGCAGGCACGCCAGGCGCTGGCGCAGACGTCGGCCCAGATCCCCGCGCTGCAAACCAGCCTGGCACAGACCCGTCATGCGCTGGCCGTGCTGACGGGCCAGACGCCTGAAGCGCTGCAAGAGCGTTTGGCACAGGCAGAGCCACTGCCCACACCGCCACAGGGGCTGGCGTTGCTGCTGCCTGCCGATACCTTGCGCCAGCGCCCCGACGTTCGCGCGCAGGAGCACCGCATGCAGGCCGCACTGGCCAATCTGTCGGCGCAGGAGCGGGCCAACTTTCCGACGCTGCGCCTGTCGGGCAGCCTGGGGGTGAGCGCACTCACCCTGGGGGCGTTGACCAATGGTGCCTCGGTGGCGCGCAGCATTGCGGCCAGCCTGGCCGCCCCCTTGTTTGATGCTGGAGCCAATCGGGCACAGATTTCTGCACAAAAATCGGCTGTAGAGCAAGCCAGACAAGCGTGGCGCGCTAGTGTTTTGACAGCGTTGCAGGAGGTGGAGGATGCCCTGGTGCAGTTGCAGGGCGACCAGGAGCGGCTGCTGCACCTGAGCACCGCCGCCGAAGCTGCGGCCAACGCACAGCTGCTGGCCCAGCAGCGCTACGAAAGCGGTCTGGTGGACTTTCGCACGGTGCTGGACAGTCAGCGTACCTTGCTCTCCAGCCAGGACAGTCTGGCCAGCGCCCAGGCGGCCATCAACAACGACTACATCCGTCTGTTCAAGGCGCTGGGCGGGGGCTGGCAGGCCGAGCCCGAGCATGCAGCCGGGCAGACAGCGACGGCGGCATATCGCCCGGACGCAAGCGAGTAAGACCGAACAACCAGGGAAACCCAGAAGATGAAGCAAAAGAACAACTCCGCTGCCGATGCACAGGCAGTACAGGAACTGTTGGGCGATGGCCTGCAACGCCGTTGGTGGCAAAGCCCCACGCTGTGGCTGGGGGCGGTGGCGGTGGCCGTTGCCGTCGGGGGCGGCATCTGGTGGCAAAAACGTGCTGCTGCCCAGGCCAGACCGCTGTATGTGACCGAGCCGGTCAAGCGCGGTGATCTGGCATTGACGGTGTCGGCCAACGGCACCTTGCAGCCAACGCGCACGGTGAACGTCGGCTCGGAGCTTTCCGGCACCGTGCGCCGTGTGCTGGTGGATGTGAACGATGAGGTCAAAAAGGGCCAGGTGCTGGTGGAGCTGGACACCGACAAGCTCAATGCCCAGCTGGGCCGCTCGCGCGCTGCCCTGGCTTCCGCTCAGGCACGCTTGGTGCAATCGCAGGCTTCGCTGCGTGAGGCCGAGGCCAACATGAAGCGTCTGGAGGAAGTGCAGCGCATCTCGGGCGGCAAGCTGCCCTCGGCCGCAGAGCTGGATGGCGGGCGCGCAGCGCTGGAGCGTGCCCAGGCCGATGTGCAGGCGGCCAAGGCCAGCGTGGACGATGCCAGGGCCTCGCTGGTGACGGTGGAGACCGATTTGTCCAAGGCTGCCATCAAGTCGCCCATCGATGGGGTGATCCTGACGCGCTCGGTCGATCCGGGCAACGCCGTGGCGGCTTCGCTGCAGGCCGTGACCTTGTTCACGGTGGCCGAAGACCTTAAACAGCTGCGCCTAGAAGTGGCTGTGGATGAGGCCGACGTGGGCGGTGTGCAGCAAGGCCAAACGGCCAGCTTTACGGTAAGCGCCTACCCCGCGCGCAACTACCCGGCCAACGTCACGCGTGTGGACTACGGCGCTACCAAGACCGACAACGTAGTCACCTACGTGGCGCGTCTGGAAGTGGATAACCACGACCTGAGCCTGCGCCCAGGCATGACCGCCAGCGCCACCATCAATGCCACAGAACGCAAGGGCGTGCTGCTGGTGCCCAATGCGGCGCTGCGCTTCACCCCCCTGGAAAATGGTGCAGCCGCTGCCAAGCCCAAGGGGGGCACGGGACTGGTCGATCAGATCATGCCGCGTGGGCCGGCGCGCAACCGTAACCCCGGTGGCGCCCGCCCAGAGGGCAGTGCCCCCGGACAGGCACGCAAGCTGTGGGTGCTGCGTCAGGTGGATGGCAAGGAGCAGCCCCAGCAGTTGCAGGTGCGCACAGGCCTCTCCGATGGCCGCATGACCGAGGTGCAAAGCCAGGAGCTCAAGGAAGGCGATCTGGTCATTACCGACCAGCGCGCTGCAGGAGCGGGCGCATGAGTGGCGCAGAGCAGTTTCCGCTGATCCGTCTGCGCAACATCACCAAGACCTATGGCCAGGGGGCACTGGCGTTTCAGGCCCTCAAGGGCGTGGATCTGGACATCGAGCAGGGGGACTTTGTGGCCATCATGGGCCCCAGCGGCTCGGGCAAATCCACGGTGATGAACACGCTGGGCTGCCTGGATCGGCCCACCTCGGGGCAGTACTGGTTCCGGGGTGTGCCCGTGCAGGGGCTGGACCGCGACGAGCGCGCGCGCCTGCGGCGGCGTTACTTTGGCTTTGTGTTCCAGGGCTTTCACCTGCTGCCGCGCACCAGCGCGCAGGAGAACGTGGAGCTGCCCCTGCTGTACCGGGGCGAGAGCACGGCACAGCGCCACGCGGCGGCGCGCAAGGCGCTGGAGGCGGTGGGCCTCAAGGGCTGGGAGCACCACACTCCGGCGGAGCTGTCGGGCGGGCAGCAGCAGCGGGTGGCCATTGCGCGCGCCATTGTCAGCAACCCCCTGGTGCTGCTGGCCGACGAGCCCACGGGCAACCTGGACAGTCAGCGCAGCGCTGAAATCATGGAGCTGCTCTGGGACTTGAACGAGCGCCACGGCATCACCGTGCTGATGGTGACGCACGAACCCGAAATGGCCGCCTACGCGCGGCGCATCGTGCGCTTTGTCGATGGGCAGCTGGACAGTGACCAGCCCAACCAGCCCCTGCCGCTGCGCCCTGTGGCTGAGGAGGTATAGCCATGCTGTGGAACACCATCCTGCTGGCGTTGCGCTCCATCCGGCGCAATCTGCTGCGCTCCTTTCTGACCATCCTGGGCATTGTGATTGGCGTGAGCGCCGTGATCACCATGGTCACCCTGGGCAATGGCGCCACGCAGGCCGTGCAGAACCAGATTGCCGGCCTGGGCAGCAATCTGCTGCAAGTGCGCTCGGGCCAGCGCATGGGGCCGGGGGCCACGCCAGCGCCAGCCTTCAAGGTGACCGATGCCACCATCATCGCTCAGCAGATGGGCGGTGTTGCCGCCGTGGCGCCCGAGGCCCGCTCTGCCGGCACCGTGGTGGCCAATGGCCGCAACTGGAATACCAGTTTCATCGGTAGTACCAACGACTGGCTGGTGACCGGTAACTGGCGGCTGGAGCAGGGCCGCTCCTTCACCCGGCAGGAAGAGCGCGCCGGCGCTGCGGTGTGCCTGATCGGTGCCACCCTGCATCGCGAGCTGTTCAACAACAACCCGCAGGTGCTGGGCGAGAAGGTGCGCGTGAAATCCTTCTCGTGCGAGGTCATCGGTCTGCTGGGCTCCAAGGGGCAGGGCGCCTTCGGCAACGACCAGGACGATCTGGTGCTGCTGCCTCTGAACACCTTGCAGCGGCGTGTGACAGGCAATCAGCGCCTGAACACCATTCTGGTATCCATGTCCGAGGGCAGCGATCCCGAGCGCGTCAAGGCCAACCTCAACCAGTTGCTGCGTGAGCTGCGCAAGCTCTCGCCGGGCGATGAGGACAACTTCAACGTGCTCGACACCAAGCAACTGGCCGACACCATGGCTGGTGCCACGCAGGTGATGACCACGCTGCTGGGCGCCGTGGCTGCAGTGAGTCTGCTGGTGGGCGGCATTGGCATCATGAACATCATGCTGGTGAGCGTGACCGAGCGCACGCGCGAAATTGGCCTGCGCCTGGCCATTGGCGCGCTGGAGCGCGAGGTGCTGCTGCAGTTCTTGATTGAGGCGGTGGTGCTGGCCGCCCTGGGTGGCTTGGTCGGTATCGCCTTGGCCACGGTGGCCTCGCTGGTGCTGACGCAGGTGATGCAGGTGCCCTATGTCTTCAACGCGGGCATCAACATGCTGTCATTCGTGTTCTCGGCGGCCATTGGCGTGCTGTTTGGCTACTTCCCGGCGCGGCGCGCCGCGCGGCTCGACCCCATCGAGGCCTTGCGCCATGAGTAAGGCGGTGGCTCCAGCGGGTCAGCCAGAAAGCCAGCCATAAAAAAGGGCGCCTTCAAGGTGCCCTTTTTGCTGTGCGCTAAACGGCGCTTAGTCTGGCATGGAGCAGTGCCCGCCCACGCTGCTTTGGCCGGAGCCGGCGGCAATCAGAGGCTTTTCAAAGCGCAGATCGATGGGGGCCGAGTGCATGACGTCCCAAGCCAGAAAGCCGATCAGCAGCAGCCAGAAGACGATGCGCAGTGCCCAGGTGCTGGAGGTGTGGGCCTGGGGAGTGGATTGTGGGGATGCGTTGGACATGCAGGACCTCGCTTAAAAACCAAAGTGACGGCGGATGCGCAGACCAAAAATGGTGCCGGCAAAGGCCAGGGGCACCCAGATCCAGCCGTGGATGGAGCCGGTGGAGATGCCCGAGAGCATGGCCCCGACGTTGCAGCCAAAAGCCAGGCGCGAGCTGTAGCCCAGCAGCAGGCCAGCGGCCAGTGCCACCAGCCACTGCTGGCCGGTGAGCTTTTTGCCCGCGCTGGGGTGGCCAGCGCTGATCCACAGGGCACCAGCCAGAATGCCGATGTTGGTGATGCTGGTCACGTCCAGCAGCACTGTCTCCTGCAGGCGCACGGCGTTGCCCGGCTGGCTCCAGAACCAGTTGCCGGCAAAGTCCAGGCCACCAGCCTGCGCGATCTTGGCAGCCCACAGGCCAAAGCCATAGACCACACCCCAGGGCTGGCCGGCGATCACCAGATTCAAGGTGGCCAGCAGCGCCAGCAGCACCGCGCCGATCAGCCACTTGCGGCTCCACAGCGCGCGCGGTGCCAGGCCCAGTGCGCTATTGGCACGTCGGGTGTACCAGGCGACCCCTGCCGCCACCGCGCCCAGAGCGGCCAGCGTGACCGCCAGTGCCGTGCCCCAGCCCCAGTGGCTCACCAGCCCCACGGCGGGCGCGCGGCCCAGATCCAGCCACCAGCCCAGGTGCCAGCTGCCCAGAAAGCTGCCAATGGCAAACACCGGCAGGATGGCGGCATTCATCGGAATGCCCAGCCCGGCCTTGTACAGCGTGCCGCTGCCGCAGCCATCGGCAATCTGCATGCACAGGCCAAACACAAAGGCGCCGATCAGCAGGCTCACACTCGGTGGCCCAAGCGCGGCGGTCAGCTCAGGGAAGTGGCCCAGCAGGGGCATGGCCAGGGCAGCGGCCAGCGCCAAGAGCAGCAGCTGGCCAAAGACGCCTGCGGGGTCCTTGTCTTCGATCAGCATGCGCCAGCCGGTGGTGAAGCCAAAGCGCTGACCGGCAAGCACGGCGCCCAGGCCGATGCCCACGACAAACAAAAGCGCCTGGCGCGCCGAGACGCTCCACAGCAGCCAGAAAGCAAACGCGCCCATCACCAGGGCCAGGGGGAGTCGTTTCATGGAAGGAAAAGAGAGGTGAGAATGAAAAAGAAGAGCTGCTGGCGCTTGATGAAAAAGGATTTCAGGTGGATTTATCAGTGAAATCCTTTGCTGGTCAGCGCCAGAAGCTTTGTTTTCAGGAGCGCAAGCCCTGGGCAGCAGCCGGGCTGGCTGGAAGGTGGATCAGGACTTCTTGAACAGGCCGTCCAGGGACTTGAGGAACATGCGGCGCAGCTGCTCGCCCCGGCTGGGGGCGTTCTCCAGGGGCAGGGGCTGGGGGGCCTGCGTCCAATCGACCATGGAGCCGGCGTACAGCCTGGTGTTGGGTTGCCCGGCAATTTCGCTGATGGCAAACCACTCGGTGGCGGCCCAGTGGCCAGTGTTGCAAAAGGCCACCGTGGGCTGCACCTGCCCGGCGTCGGATGCGGCGCTGGGCAGCTGGATCCGGCTGGTCACCTGCGCGGCCGTGGCCTGGTTGAAAGCGCTGCTGCCCGGGTTGAACCACTGGTTGAAGTCGAAGTTTCTGGCGCCCGGCAAGGTGCCTGCGGCCTTGGCAGCTGGTGCCTGGGTGTTGCCCTGGAAGAAGGCGGCCGGACGCGAGTCCAGCAGCAGCGCATCCCGCTGCTGCACGTGCTGCACGACCTGCTCGCGCGTGGCCAGCCAGCGGGTGTCGAAGGTGGGGGCGTAGCTGGAGGGGGCAATGACGGTGACCGCCTGCGTCTGCGGCAGCTTGGCCGCTTCCCAGGCCTGCATGCCGCCGTTGACGATGGACAGTTCGGTCAGGCCCAGGGACTTGAGCGTCCAGTACACGCGCGCGCTGGCGCCAAAGTCGGTGGCATCCTTGCCGGTGGAGACCACCACGGCGTGGGTGTCGGGCGTCAGCCCCAGCTGCTGCACCAGGGCGACGAGCTGCTCCTGCGGAGGCAGTTCACCGGGGTTGCTGGCCGGGCCGCGCCACTGGGCGTAGGGGGCGTTGACGGCGTTGACGATGTGGTTGGCGGCAAAGCTCCTGGCATCGCGGATGTCGATCACGCGCACCTGGGGTTGCTCCAGCAGCGCAGCCAGATTTTTCGGGCTCAGCAGCGGTGGGGCAGCGAAAGCATGGGATGAGGCTAGTAAAAGCCCTAGGGTCAGGATGCGGTGGGACATGAGCTGGATCAAACCCAAAAAGGGAAAAAACGTGCAGGGGCGGCAATTGTGCGCCCGGTGTTGTATTGTGAGAACGACGTTTTTTCTGTTTTCTTATGTCGAAATATGCATAAGAAGACTTTTCGGGCCCGGCGTCTGCCCTGGCTCAGCCCTGCACGGGCCAGCCTTGCAGGTGTTGCAGTCCGATGTCGCGCAGCGCCGTGATCCAGTCGGCACGGTCGTTCAGGCAGGGGATGTAGCGGTACTCCTGCCCGCCGTTCTCCAGAAACGCCTGGCGCACTTCCATGTTGATTTCTTCCAGCGTCTCGATGCAGTCGCTGGTAAAGCCCGGGCAGATCACATCCAGGCTGCATGTGCCGCTGCGCGCCAGCGCTTCCACGGTGGGCTGGGTGTAGGGCTCGACCCACTGTGCCTTGCCAAAGCGCGACTGGAAGGTGATGCAGTAGTCCTGCTCGCTCAGGCCCAGGGCCTGGGCCAGCAGCTGGCCGGTGGCGTGGCATTCGTCGATGTAGGGGTCGCCCAGGGTGCGTGTGCGCAGTGGCACGCCATGGAAGCTCATCAGCAGCTTCTCCGCGCGGCCGTGGTCCTGCCAGTGGGCACGCACGCTGGCGGCCAGTGCGGCGATATAGCCGGGGTGGTCGTAATAGCGCTGCACAAAGCGCAGCTCTGGAATGTGGCGCTGGGTGCTGGCCCAGGCATAGACGGCATCGCACACGCTGGCGGTGGTGGTGCAGGAGTATTGCGGGTAGAGCGGCAGGATCAGGATGCGCTGCGCGCCCTGGGCCTTGAGGGCATCGAGCTGGCTGGCGATGCTGGGGCTGCCGTAGCGCATGGCCGCTGCCACCAGCACACCACCGGCGTCGGCGTGACTGAGCCAGCCGCGCAGCATCCTGACCTGCACTTGCGTCCAGTGCAGCAGGGGCGAGCCGCTGGCGCCGCCCTGGTCCCAGACCTGCCGGTACTTTTCGGCGGAGGCCCTGGGGCGCAGGCGCAGGATGATGCCGTGCAGGATGGGCCACCACAGCAGCCTGGGAATTTCAACGACGCGCTGATCGCCAAGGAACTCGGCCAGATAGGGGCGCACGGCGGCGGCGGTGGGGGCGGCTGGGGTGCCGAGGTTGCACAGCAGGATGGCGGTGCGCGCAGCGTGGGCTGCGGGGGCGGGGGGCTCTGGGGCAAAACGCATGGGCGCGATTGTGCATGAGTCCACCAGAGGCGCTGGCCTGGCAGGCACCAGGATGCGCATGCGGTGGCAGTCCCATGGTCGGCAGTGTTGGTTTGCCTGCCTGCGGCACAATCGCGCGGCTTTCAGTTTTGCAAAGGATGCGCCGTGTTTGGCTTGACAGAAGAGCAATTTGCCGAATTTTTCATGACCTACGGGGTCGCCGCCCTGATCATCTTCATGCTGTTCATCATCGGCCACCTGGCCTGGGAGTCCAAGGCCGGCAAGTTCGGCACCTTTGTGCTGTTCCTGGGGCTGGCGGTGGGCTTTATTGGCTTTGTCGCCAAGTACATCATCCAGTGGTATCTGGAGAGCCACTGATCCTTGCGCACTCCTGCAGCGCCGCCTGGGCCACCGTGCGCGCGCAGCGCACGGCGCCTTCCAGCGTTGCGGGGTAGGGGCCCTGCACGTAGTCCCCACAGGCCCACAGGTCGGGGGCAATGGCCGCCGGCGGGCGCTGCACCGCCGGGGTGCAGGCAAAGGTGGCGCGTTTGTCGATCACGGTCTTGAGCCCCTGCAACCGGGGCAGCTGCAACTGCTGGCGCGCCTGTGCCAGTACCCGCTCCTGCAGGGCCTGGCGCGGCAGGGTGCAGGCGCTGACCACCAGGGCCAGCAGGCCGGCCGGCCCGTTCAGTCGCCCCTTGTCGAAGGCAAATTGCGCCGGCTCCTGGGCGCTGCAGGGCAAGGCCACCATGGGGGTGGGCAGCAGCGTGCCCTGGGGCGAAGGTGGTGCCCAGGCGTACACGGTGGCGATCGCGGTGTGCTCCAGCGCGGCGGCGCCCTTGGCCCAGTTGCGGCAGGCGCTGGCGTGTGGGGTGCGGTTGCCGGCAGCCTGTAGCGCTAGTCGCGCCGCTTCGTGGCTGTGGGTGGCCAGGAGCACGGCGTCGAAGGCCTGCCCGTCCACCAGCCAGCCGCTCTGGCCGCTGGCGTTGGCTTGCAGTCGCTGCACGCGCCGGCCCAGGTGCAGGGTGGCACCCTGTTGCTCCAGCCAGCGGGCAGCGGCATCGGGAAAGAGTGCGCCCATGTCCACACGCGGCAGCAGGAAGTTGGAGCCGCCCCGCCCGGCAAACAGACTGTCGCGCAGCACGCGCAGGAAGAGGCTGCCGCTGGCGTGCTCCATCGGCAGATTGAGAGCCGAGATGCACAGCGGCTCGACAAAGTCGCGCAGCAGGCGCTCTGGCAGTCCGGCGCACAGGTCGGCCACGCTCTCATGGGGGCCGCAGCGAAAGCCCTGCTGCTGCCAGCGATTGGCACGCAGCAACAGGGCGAGCTTGTCGCTCAGGCGCCAACCCCGGGTGCGGGCAATGCCCAGAGCAGCGTCAAAAGGCGGCGGCAGGTCAGGCAGGTGCAGGCCCTGGCCGTGGATGTCGCGCAGGTCCAGCGGTTGGCGCAGCAGTGCGCTTGCGGTGTTCACCCCCACGGTGTTCATCAGCTCCAGGCATTGCGTGTAGGCGCCGATCAGGATGTGCTGCCCGTTATCGACCAGCCAGTCCTGGCCCTGGGGGCCGGTAATGCTCAAGGCGCGCGCGCGTCCGCCCCAATGCCGGGCGCTTTCAAAGACGCTGACGTGTGCGCCTGCCCGCACGAGCGTGACGGCGGCAGCCATGCCGGCCCAGCCACCACCGATGACGGCGACCGTGCTCACATCCGGCCCAGGGCTTGCATCTTCCAGGCCAGCCAGAGCTTGCGCAGCGGCGTCAGGGCGATGCGCTGGTGCAGCACCTGGAAGTTGCTGGCTTCGATCTCGCGCAGCAGGGTGCGGTAGATGCTGGCCATCATCAGCCCCGGCTTTTGTGCGCGCCTGTCGGCAGCGGGCAGCAGGGCCAGCGCCTGGTCGTAGAGCTGGTGCGCGCGCTGGGCCTGAAACTGCATCAGCGCCGTGAAGCGCTCGGAGTAGCGGCCATGCATGATGTCGCTGGCCTTGACCTCAAAGCGCTGCAACTCTTCGATGGGCAGGTAGATGCGTCCGCGCTGCGCGTCCTCGCCCACATCGCGCAGGATGTTGGTCAGTTGCAGGGCCTGGCCCAGGGTGTGGGCGTACTGCGTGGTGGCTTCCTGGGTCTGGCCGAAGATGCGGGCGGCCACTTCGCCCACCACGCCGGCAACCAGATGGCAGTAGCGTTGCAGGCCGGCGTAGTCCTGGTAGCGTGTGTATTCCAGATCCATCTGGCAGCCTTCGATGATGGCCTGCAGCTGCGCTTCCTGAATGCCGTAGTGGCTGGTGTGGGGCATGAGCGCCTGCATGACCGGATGGGTGGGGCGGCCTGCGAAGGCCTGGCTCACTTCCTGGCTCCACCAGGCCAGCTTGCGTTCTGCCACCTGGGCGTCTTGCGTTTCATCGACCACGTCGTCCACTTCGCGGCAGAACGCATAAAAGGCCGTGATGGCTGCACGCTGCGCGGCAGGCAAAAAGAGGAAGGCGTAATAAAAACTGCTGCCCGAGGCAGCAGCTTTTTGCTGAACGTAAGTTTGCGGAATATTCATGGGCACAGGCATTGTCCCACGCCCCGGCCCTGGCATGGGACATGCCTGGTGGCGGGCCTACATGCCCAGGGATTTGAGCAGGGCTTCGGTGGCTTCGTCGGCGCCGCTGCCGGCGTTGTCGGCAGGGGCGGTCTGAGCGGTCCCGGCCGCCTGGGCCATGATGGCATCGGGGTCCACTTCCTCGGCAATGTCGAAGTCGTGCAGCTTGATGAATTCGGTGCTGTCCACCGCCAGCTCCAGGTAGAAGATGTTGCCGCCAGCGGTGTAGAAAGTGACGCGCCGTGCTTCGGGGTTGTCCAGGTTGGCATCAACGCTCAGCTGCACCTGCTTGTTGAGCACCAGCATCTTGGGCTGGTTCTGCGTGATGTGGGTCTGCATTTCGCGGCGCACCTTGCCGGTGAAGTCGCCCACCACCTGGTTCATCAGCTCGCCCATGACGTTGCTGACTTCGTCCGAGGTGTGCGAGTTGGCCAGATCGTCCTTGCTCAGCCCCATGTTCAGCAGGTAGGAACGGTACAGCTCCATGGCGGCATCAGCGGAAAAATTGATGATGACCAGGCCGGAAAAGCCGCCATCAAACAATACGAAGCAGCCGATGTCGGGTTTGAGATAGGTCTTCTTGATGCGCTGCACCATGGCCGAGTACTGCACCTGGCTGTTGGTGGCCACGCTCAGCACCCGGGTGACGGAGTTGCACAGACTGGTCAGCAGGTCGTTGGTGCCCAGGATGTCGTTGGAGGTGTATGTGTTCATGGCAGAGAAAGTGGGGGAATGTGGCCGGGGCGAAACAGAGCGGTCGATTATCGGCCCCCGGCACGGGGCGGCAGGAGGTGGGGGCAGCGGTACTAGGGTGAACCCTAGGTTTATCCACCAAATCGTTGCAAAACCGTGTGGATAACACTGGGTAGAGTGAATTTTCTCTGGCTAACCCATTGTTTTTGCTTGCTGCTGTTTGGGCTGCTCAGAAACTAGGCAGTCCATCTCTCCTACACTGATCGGTTTTGCGATTTTTCGGTCTGTCTCAGGAGGTGTGCAGTGCTCTATGCGGTACTGGCGTTGTTGGCCTTTCAGTGGCTGGGTGAGGTGCTGGTGCGGGCATTGGGCTGGCCCTTGCCGGGGGCTCTGGTCGGGGCGTTGCTGCTGCTGGCCGCTTTGCTGGCCCTGGGGCGTCTGCCCAAGGCCCTGGAGCAGGTTTCCGGCGCGCTGTTGCAGAACATGATGCTGCTGTTCATCCCGATCATTGCGGGCGTCATGCTGCACTTTGAGCGCATTGCCAGCGAGTGGCTGCCGTTCATCGTCTCCTGCATCGTGGGGGCGGCCTTGACGCTGGTGGTTACGGCACTGGTTTTCCGCTGGATGCTGGCGCGCTACGGCAGCGGCAAGCAGGAGGAGGGACAGTGAATCAGCTCCCCAACCTGCTGACCGGGCCACTGCCCTGGCTGGTACTTACTTTTTCCGCCTACTTGCTGGCGGTGTGGGGCTATCGGCGCAGCAACTTTCATCCGTTGCTGATACCGGTGTTCACCGGGGTGATGCTGGTGGTGGCGGTGCTGATGCTCACGGGCACGCCCTATGCCGTGTACCGCGAAGGGGTGCAGTGGCTGACCTTTCTGATCGGTCCGGCGACCGTGGCGCTGGCGGTACCCCTGTACGCCCAGCGCCAGCGCATTGCGGCTTTGTGGCGGCCAATTTCGCTGGCCTTGCTGGTGGGCTGCGTGGTGGGGCTGCTCTCGGCCATGGGCATTGCCTGGGCGCTGGGTGGCAGCTGGCAGACGCTGGTGTCGCTGGCGCCAAAGTCCGCCACGATTCCGATTGCCTTGCCCATGGCCGAGCGCCTGGGAGGCCTGCCTTCGCTGGCTGCCGTGGCGGTGGCCATCACTGGCGTTGCGGGCACCATGATGAGCGCGGCCTGGATGCGCTGGCTGCGCATCCATGATCCTGCGGTGCAGGGCTTTGCCCTGGGGCTGACGGCGCATGCCATTGGTACGGCACGGGGGTTGCAGATCCATCCCACCACAGGGGCTTTTGCGGCTCTGGCCATGGGGCTGAATGGCGTGGCCACGGCGCTGGCCATGCCTTGGGTGGTGGCGCTGTTCGAGCACTGGCGCCAGGGGGCCTAGGGACGGGCGGTTGCCTTCACATGCGCAGCGCGCGCCACAGGACGATGGGCACGTCGCGCTTGCCCAGGGTCAGGCGGGTATGCAGGTTGGCGCCTTGCTGGGCCTCGACACGCTCCAGCATGCGCAGCCCGCCTTGCACCACCAGGCGCAGCTCCCAGCCCATGCGCCCTGGAAGGGTATGCACAAGTTTCAAGCCTTTTTGCATGCAAAGCCTTGCCCAGCAAGCGCTATCAGCTATCAATTCTTTGATTGCTGGAGTTGGTTCCCCCTTGAGCAGGTCGGCGCGTGTGATGCCAAAGCGCTGGCAGTCGGCTTCGGTGAGGTAGTAGCGTCCTCGGGGCAGGTCTTCGCTCAGGTCCTGCCAGAAGTTGATCAGCTGCAGGGCGGTGCAGATGGCGTCGCTTTGCTCCAGGGCCTGGGCACTGTGGATGCCATAGAGGTGCAGCAGCAGGCGTCCGATGGGGTTGGCAGAGCGGCTGCAATAATCCAGCAGCTCTTCCCGGGTGGCGTAGCCAGCTGCGTCGCGGGTCTTTTCCACGTCCTGGATGAAGGCGCTCAGCAAGGCATCCAGCAAATCCAGAGGCAGTCTGTGCTGCGCGATGATGGGCTGCAAGGCGCCAAAGACGTTGGGCCAGCGTCCGCTGGTGGTGCCGGCAGCGGCGCAGGCGTGCAGGTCCTGGCGGTAGCAGTTCAGGTCGTCCAGGCGCTGCGCGGCGCTGTGTGTGCCCTCGTCGGCCAGGTCGTCGGCGGTGCGGGCAAAGGCATAAATGGCGGCAATGGGCGCACGCAGGTGCGGCGGGCACAGCCAGGAGGCGACGGGAAAATTTTCGTAATGGGTGGCGGCCAGGGTCTGGGCCGATGCGTGTGTCAGGTCGGGGGTGTTCACTGTCGCATTGTCGCTTGACAGGGGCGGGTGGCCTTCTTAGATTGCCGCCCCTTGCGCGTGGAGATTTCCAGCTGCTTCAGATATTCAGAGAAATGTGAGTCGGCATGTCGTGGTTACAAGCGGTGCGTCCATGGGCGCTGGTCGTGGTGGGGATGATGGTTCTGGCGGGGTGCTCGCGCAAGGAGGCAGCGCCGGAGCCGATGCGCACGGTCAAGCTGTTGCAGGTGGGGGCACATCAGGCGGAGCAGGTGCGTACTTATGCGGCAGAGATTCGCGCACGTACGGAAGTGCGCCTGGGTTTTCGGGTGGCGGGCAAGCTGTCCGTGCGGGCAGTTGAGCTGGGCCAGAGCGTGCGGGCCGGGCAGGTGCTGGCGCACCTGGATGCCCAGGACTACGCCCTGGGCGTGCAGGCGGCCCAGGCCCAGGTGCAGGCGGCACGCACCCAGCGTGATCTGGCGCAGGCGGATTGGCAGCGCTTTTCTGCGCTAGAGGCAGAAGGCTTCATCAGCCCGGTGGAGCTGGACCGGCGCCGTGCCAGCCTGCAGGCCGCTCAGGCACAGTTGGAGCAGGCCCAGGCCCAGGCAGCGGTGCAGGGCAACCAGAGTGCCTATACCAGACTGCTGGCCGATGCGTCCGGCGTCATCACCGGGGTGCACGCAGAGCCAGGGCAGGTTCTGACGGCGGGCACTCCTGTACTTACCCTGGCTCTGGATGGTCCGCGCGATGCCGTATTTGCCGTGCCTGAGCATCTGCGTGCCTCCCTGCAACTGGAGCAACCTGTCCAGGTCCGGGTATGGGGCAGCGCAACGGTCTTGTCAGGTGTGGTGCGCGAACTGGCGGCCAGCGCCGATCCGGTGACGCGCACTTTCACCGTCAAGGTCGCCCTGCCGGACGATGCGCAGCCCCCATTGGGGGCGACAGCGCAGGTGGACGTCTCCGATGCTGCCGCCCGGAAGGGACAGGCGCCGGAGGTCATCACCCTGCCGTCCAGTGCCGTGTGGCAGCACCCGCAAGGCGGCTCTGCCGTGTGGGTGTGGGAGGAAGCCAGCTCCAGCGTGCGTGCCCGGCGGATTGAGGTGGCCGGGGCGCAGGGCAGTGAGCTGGTGGTGCGCAGCGGTCTGGAGCCTGGGCAGAAAGTGGTGGCAGTGGGCGTGCATGTGCTCCAGGAGGGGCAAAAGGTGGGGGTGTACCAGCCTGCCGCTGGAGCGCAGCCATGAGCCGCCTGCCCGATCCCAAGCCGAACTTCAACATCTCGCGCTGGGCGCTGCAGCACATTCCGCTGACGCGCTACCTGATGCTGGTGATCCTGCTGCTGGGTACGCTGGCCTATTTCCAGCTTGGTCAGGACGAGGACCCGCCGTTCACCTTCCGCGCCATGGTGGTGCGCACCTACTGGCCTGGGGCCACGGCCCAGCAGGTGGCCGAGCAGGTGACCGACAAGATCGAGCGTGTGCTGCAGGAGGTGCCCTACGCGGACAAGATCAGCAGCTATTCCAAGCCGGGTGAGTCGCAGGTGATCTTTCAGCTGCGCGACAACTCACCACCCAAGGAGGTGCAGCAGCTGTGGTACACGGTGCGCAAGAAGATCGGGGACGTGCGCTACACCCTGCCGCAAGGCGTGCTGGGGCCATTCTTCAACGATGAGTTTGGCGATGTGTTCGGCGTGATCTATGCCTTGCGTGGCGATGGCTTCAGCCCGGCAGAGCTCAAGGATCTGGCCGACGACGTGCGCCAGCAGCTCCTGCGCGTCAAGGATGTGGCCAAGGTCGAGCTGTTTGGCGTGCAGGACGAGAAGCTGTACGTCGAAATCTCGCAAAAGCGGCTGGCCCAGTTGGGGCTGGACATGCAGCAGGTCATCGGGCAGCTCAATCAGCAGAACGCGGTGGAGGGCGCTGGCGTCATCACCACCGCGCTGGAGCAGGTGCAGCTGCGCGTGGATGGTCAGTTCGATGCCGTGGCCGATGTACGAGCCTTGCCCATTCGGGCGCCTTCTGGCAGGCAGTTGCGCCTGGGCGATATCGCAGAGGTGACGCGCGGCTACGCCGATCCGGCCAGTGTCAAGGTGCGCTTTCAAGGGGCGCAGATCATCGCCCTGGGTGTTTCCATGACCAAGGGTGGGGACATCATTGCGCTGGGCAAGGCCTTGCGTCAGGCGGTGCAGCAGATTGGTGCGCGGCTGCCGGCAGGGGTGAAATTGAGCAATGTGCAGGACCAGCCTCGGGCGGTTTCTGCTTCCGTGAACGAGTTTGTGCAGGTGCTCATGGAAGCCGTGCTGGTGGTGCTGGCCGTGAGCTTCGTCAGCCTGGGCCTGCATACCCGCAAGGACGCCCCGGTGTGGTGGAAGCGCTGGTACATCGATCCGCGCCCTGGCCTGGTGGTGGGGGTGACGATTCCCCTGGTGCTGGCGGCCACCTTTCTGGGCATGTGGTACTGGGGCATCGGCCTGCACAAGGTCTCGCTGGGCTCGCTCATCATTGCGCTGGGCTTGCTGGTGGACGATGCCATCATCGCCGTGGAGATGATGGTGCGCAAAATGGAGGAGGGTTACGACAAGTTCCGTGCGGCCACCTTTGCCTACGAGATCACGGCCATCCCCATGCTGACGGGCACGTTGATTACGGCAGCGGGTTTTCTGCCCATCGGTATGGCCAAGTCCATGACGGGGGAGTACACCTTTGCCATCTTCGCCGTCACGGTGCTGGCCCTGGTGCTGAGCTGGCTGGCGTCGGTGTACTTTGTGCCGTACCTGGGTATGCTCTTTTTGAAGGAGCGTCCACTGCCTGTGCAGGAAGGCTTTGCGCCCCATCCGCATGAGGTTTTTGACACGCCGTTCTACAACCGCTTTCGCCGTCTGGTGTATGCCTGTGTGGAACACCGCTGGCTCACCATTGGCGCCACTGCCGTGATTTTTGCCCTGGGCCTGCTGGGCATGACGCGTGTGCAGCAGCAGTTCTTTCCCGATTCCAGCCGCACGGAGATCATGGTGGATGCATGGTTTCCGGAGGGGACGGCCCTGGCCTACAACGAGTCGGTGGTGCAGGAGATGGAAACCGTCTTTGCAGCATTGCCGGGCGTGCAAAGCGTGACGGTCTGGGTGGGGTCGGGCGTACCGCGCTTTTACCTGCCGCTGGATCAGGTGTTCCCTCAGCCCAATGTGTCCCAGTTCATCCTGCAGACGGAAAACCTGCAGGCCCGCAAGGAACTGCAGGAACAGTTGCCGCAGCTGCTGGCCCGGCAGTTCCCCCAGGTGCGTGGTCGGGTGAAGCTGCTCTCCAACGGGCCGCCAGTGCCCTATCCAGTGCAGTTCCGTGTTGTGGGGCCTGATCCACGGCAGTTGCGGGAGCTGGGTGATGCAGTCAAGCAGGTGCTGCGCGAGCATCCGGACATGCGTGGGGTGAACGACAACTGGAATGAGTCGGTCAAGGCGGTGCGTCTGCAAATCGACCAGACCAAGGCGCGAGCCTTGGGGGTAAGCAGCCAGTCCATAGCCGAGGCCAGCAGGATCATCTTCAGCGGCGCGACCATTGGCCAGTATCGCGAGGGCGACAAGCTGATCGATATCGTGCTGCGACAGCCGGAGTCCGAACGCAGCACGCTGGACGCGGTGGAGCAGGCCTATGTGCCGACAGCTTCCGGGAGTGCCATTCCCCTGACGCAGATTGCGCAGCCCAGTCTGACGTGGGAGCCCGGGGTGCTGTGGCGCCAGGGGCGGGAGTACGCCATCACCGTGCAGGGCGACGTACGTGCCGGGTTGCAGGGTGCCACGTTGACGCAGGCATTGCTGCCAACGCTGCGCGCCATGGAGCAGCGCTGGGCCGAGGAGGGCAAATATGGCTACCGCATTGAGGTCGCTGGCGCGGTGGAGGAGAGCTCCAAGGGCGCTGTGGCCATTGCTGCCGGTATGCCCGTCATGCTGTTCATTGTGTTCACGCTCCTGATGTTGCAGCTGCACAGTTTCAGTCGCGCGATGCTGGTGTTCCTGACCGGGCCGCTAGGGATTGCTGGCGTTGCCGTTGCGCTGCTGGTGTTGGATCGGCCATTTGGTTTTGTGGCCTTGCTGGGCGTGGTGGCGCTGATGGGCATGATCCAGCGCAACTCGGTGATCCTGATTGATCAGATCGAGGCCGATCGCGCCAGGGGGGTGGAGGCCTGGGACGCCATCGTGGAAGCCGCAGTGCGCCGCCTGCGCCCGATCGTGCTTACAGCTGCTGCTGCGGTGCTGGCGATGATTCCGCTCTCGCGCAGCGTGTTCTGGGGGCCGATGGCCGTTGCCATCATGGGGGGATTGTTGCTGGCCACGGTGCTGACGTTGCTGTCGCTGCCGGCCATGTACGCCGCCTGGTTCAGGGTGAAGCGCCCAGAGGATGCCTAGGCAGACCGGATACGCCGGGGGACACAAAAACACATGTGTATTTTTTTAGGACCGTGTTTCACGGCTAAAATCGGCGGTTGACCATAACGCACGTGGGTGGGGGATGCAATGTCTCTCACCCATGTTCTTCGTAGCGCGGGTGGCGAAATTGGTAGACGCACCAGGTTTAGGTCCTGACGCCAGTGATGGTGTGGGGGTTCGAGTCCCCCCCCGCGCACCACACATAGACTTTGCACATGCCGGTGCAGGCTTGTTACTACAGTCGGCATAGTTCACTTTCCTTCCTGTTTTAGGATTCATCATGGCTGTAACCGTTGAAACCCTTGAGAAGCTGGAGCGCAAAATCACGCTCAGCCTGCCCCTGGCCGCGATCCAATCTGAAGTTGAGAATCGCCTGAAAAAAGTTGCGCGCACCGTGAAGATGGACGGTTTCCGTCCTGGCAAGGTGCCGATGAGCGTGGTGGCTCAGCGCTTCGGCTACTCGGTGCAGTACGAGGTGATGAACGACAAGGTCACGGAAGCCTTTGCTCAGGCCGTGCAGGAAGCCGGCCTGCGTGTTGCTGGTCAGCCGCGCATTTCCGAGAAGGAGGGCGCTGCCGAGGGGTTTGCAGACTTTGATGCTGTGTTCGAAGTGTTCCCCGAAGTGAAGATCGGTGATCTATCCACCGCGGAAGTTGAGAAGCTCTCTGCCGATGTGGATGAGGCGGCCATCGACAAGACCCTGGATATCCTGCGCAAGCAGCGTCGCACCTTCACCCAGCGCGCAGCTGCGGATGCTGCGGTGGACGGTGATCGTGTCACGGTGGACTTTGAAGGCAAGATCGACGGCGAACCCTTCGCTGGTGGCAAGGCCGACGACTTCCAGTTCCTGGTCGGTGAGGGCCAGATGCTCAAGGAGTTCGAGGACGCTGTTCGCGGTATGAAGGTGGGTGAGTCCAAGACTTTCCCCCTGGCTTTCCCCGAGGATTATCACGGCAAGGATGTTGCTGGCAAGACGGCCGATTTTCTGGTGACCGTCAAAAAGATTGAGGCCGCACACCTGCCGGAAGTGGATGAGACCTTCGTGAAGTCGCTGGGCATCGCTGACGGTACCGTGGACGCGCTGCGTGCAGACATTCGCAAGAATCTGGAGCGTGAAGTCAAGTTCCGTCTCCAGGCACGCAACAAGCAGGCCGTCATGGATGCGCTGGTTTCCGTGGCCGAGCTGGATCTGCCGCAGGCAGTGGTGCAGGCAGAAGTGCAGCGTCTGCTGGAAAGCGCCCGTGCCGACCTGAAACAGCGTGGAATTCCCGATGCCGACAAGGCAGACATTCCTCAGGATATCTTCCTGCCTCAGGCCGAGCGTCGCGTGCGCCTGGGTCTGGTGGTGGCCGAGCTGGTCAAGGCCAACAACCTGGAAGCCACGCCGGAGCAGCTGAAGGCCCATGTTGACGAGCTGGCTGCTTCCTACGAGAAGCCCGAGGAGGTGGTTCGCTGGTACTTCGGCAACCGTCAACGCTTGGCGGACGTGGAAGCCGTTGTGGTAGAAAACAACGTGACCGAGTTTGTCCTGAACAAGGCCAAAGTCAACGAGAAGCAGGTTTCTTTTGAAGAGCTGATGGGACAAGCCTAAGGCGAGTAGCATGGGAGCAAGGGCTGTACGGCCCCTGCCAAGCCTGACAGGGGGCTTGTGCTTTCAGGCACAGGCCCCATTTCATTTGCTGGCTACCGCTTTGTAGCAAGTTTGGAGAAAAAATGAGCGCATTGGATACACAGGGTTTGGGCATGATTCCCATGGTCATTGAGCAGTCTGGCCGTGGCGAGCGCTCTTACGACATTTATTCGCGCCTGCTCAAGGAGCGGGTCGTTTTCTTGGTCGGTCCAGTGAATGACCAGACCGCCAACCTGGTGGTCGCTCAGTTGCTCTTTCTGGAAAGCGAAAACCCGGAAAAGGATATTTCCTTCTACATCAACAGCCCGGGGGGCTCGGTTAGCGCGGGCATGGCGATCTTCGATACCATGAATTTCATCAAGCCTGACGTCTCCACGTTGTGCTGTGGGATGGCCGCCAGCATGGGGGCCTTCCTGCTCGCTGCCGGCGCCAAAGGCAAGCGATTTGCCCTGCCCAATTCCCAGGTCATGATCCATCAGCCCTTGGGCGGTGCGCAGGGGCAGGCCACGGAGATCGAGATTCACGCCCGCGAAATCCTGAAGACGCGTGAGCGCCTGAACAAGATCCTGTCCGAGCGTACTGGTCAACCGCTGGAGCGCATTGAGCGCGACACCGAGCGTGATTACTTCCTGTCGGCCTATGAGGCGCAGGAGTACGGTCTGGTCGATCAGGTCATCAGCAAGCGACCCGCTTGATTCCGGGCAGCGTCTGCAGCGTTGCCCCCATGGGGGTGATGCTGCTTTTTCATTGCAATCATCACCAAGTTTGAGTCAACAAGGCACCGATTTCCATGGCCGATAAAAAAGGTACATCCAGCCAGCAAAACCTTTACTGCACCTTTTGTGGCAAAAGTCAACACGAGGTTAAAAAACTGATCTCTGGTCCATCGGTGTTCATCTGTGATGAGTGTATTGCTCAGTGCAATGAAATTATTCGGGATGATGCGCCTTTGGCGGGGGCTGCGCGGGAGCTGGACCCATCACTGCCAACGCCAGCTGAAATCAAATCCGTTCTGGATAGCTACGTCATCGGGCAGGAGCAGGCCAAGCGGACCTTGTCGGTGGCGGTGTACAACCATTACAAGCGTCTGAACCATAAGGATCATGGCTCGAGCGACGATGTTGAACTGGCCAAAAGCAATATCCTGCTGATCGGTCCGACGGGCTCGGGCAAGACGCTGCTGGCCCAGACGTTGGCACGACAGTTGAATGTGCCCTTTGTGATGGCCGATGCCACCACGCTGACGGAAGCCGGTTACGTGGGGGAGGACGTTGAGAACATCATCAGCAAGCTGCTGCAAAGCTGCGAATACAACGTCGAGCGGGCTCAGCGCGGCATTATCTACATTGACGAAATCGACAAGATATCGCGTAAATCCGACAACCCCAGCATAACGCGCGATGTGTCCGGCGAAGGCGTGCAGCAGGCGCTGCTCAAGCTTATTGAAGGCACGATGGCCAGTGTGCCTCCCCAGGGGGGCCGCAAGCACCCCAATCAGGATTTCCTTCAGGTGGATACCACCAATATCCTGTTCATTTGTGGTGGTGCCTTTCAGGGGCTGGAGAAGGTCATCGAAGGGCGTACGGAAGCTTCGGGCATTGGTTTTGGAGCAGCAGTGCGCAGCAAGCAAAGCCGATCGCTGACGGAATGGTTCCAGGATATTGAGCCTGAGGATCTGATCAAGTTTGGCCTGATTCCTGAACTGGTTGGGCGCCTGCCTGTCGTGGCGGCGTTGGCAGAGCTGGGTGAAGAGGCCCTGGTGCAGATCCTGACCGAGCCCAAGAATGCGCTGGTGAAGCAATACAGCAAATTGCTGGCGATGGAGGGCGTGGAGCTTGAGGTACTTCCGGATGCCTTGACCGCCATTGCGCGCAAGGCCATTGCACGCAAGACGGGCGCGCGTGGGCTGCGTTCCATTCTGGAGCAGGCTCTGCTGGGTGTCATGTTCGAGCTGCCCACCATGAAGAATGTGAGCAAGGTGGTGGTGGAGGAAGCAACCATTACTGAGGGTAAGCCGCCGTTGTTGATTTACAAGGAAATGGCCAAAGAGGCTTGATGTTCCTGCGTCAGCAGCTATCTATTGCATAGCTTTTGGCCTGTTTTATTCGGATTTTTGGTGCGGCAGGTCTGAACCTGCCGCTGTAAGGAGCTTTATGTCTGCAACCAAGCCCCTGTCTTCTGAGATCATCGAAGTGCCGTTGTTGCCCTTGCGCGACGTGGTGGTGTTTCCGCACATGGTGATTCCGTTGTTCGTTGGTCGTGCCAAGAGCATCAAGGCCCTGGAGCTGGCGATGGAGGCAGACCGGCGCATTTTGCTGGTGGCACAAAAAGCTGCGGCCAAGGACGAGCCTGATGCCAACGACCTCTTCGATGTTGGCTGCATGGCCAGTATCTTGCAGCTGCTCAAACTGCCTGATGGCACAGTCAAGGTGCTGGTGGAAGGACATCAGCGCGCTGCACTGCACAAGGTGCTGGACGCACAGGATTGTTTTCGTGCCTCCTGCGAGCTGCTTGAATCGACCGGCAAGGAGTCCGACAGTGAGGTGGAGGCCTTGCGTCGTGCGGTTTCGCAAATCTTTGATCAGTACGTCAAGCTGAACAAGAAGATTCCTTCCGAGATTCTCACTTCCATTGCCAGCATTGAGGACCCGGGTCGACTGGCAGACACGATTACTGCGCATCTGCCTTTCAAGCTGGAGCACAAGCAATCTGTGCTCGCTCTGTCGAATATTCGTGATCGTCTGGAGAATCTGTTACAGCAGATTGAGCGTGAAGTTGAGATTCTCAACGTTGACAAGAAGATTCGCGGCCGTGTCAAGCGCCAGATCGAGAAAAATCAGCGCGACTTCTATTTGAATGAGCAGGTCAAAGCCATTCAAAGGGAGCTGGGTGAAGGCGAGGATGGCGCTGACTTTGAGAGCATAGAGAAAAAGATCAAGGCAGCGAAAATGCCTGCGGCTGCGCGCAAGAAGGCCGAGGCAGAGCTGAAAAAGCTCAAGCTGATGTCTCCGATGTCGGCAGAGGCCGCCGTGGTGCGTAATTACATCGACGTTCTGACGGGACTGCCGTGGAGCAAGAAGACGCGTATCAAGCACGACCTGGCGTATGCCGAGGAGGTGCTGAATGCCGATCATTTTGGCCTGGAAAAGGTCAAGGATCGCATCCTGGAATACCTGGCCGTGCAGCAGCGCGTTGACAAGGTCAAGGCGCCCATCCTCTGTCTCGTCGGGCCACCGGGCGTGGGCAAGACATCGTTGGGTCAATCGATAGCCAAGGCCACTGGGCGCAAGTACGTGCGCATGGCTTTGGGCGGCATGCGCGATGAAGCAGAAATTCGCGGCCACCGACGCACCTACATAGGCGCGATGCCTGGCAAGGTTCTGCAAAGTCTGGAGAAGGTTCAGACTCGCAACCCGCTGTTCTTGCTGGATGAGATCGACAAGCTGGGAATGGATTTCCGCGGCGATCCGTCCAGCGCCTTGCTGGAAGTTCTGGATCCTGAGCAAAACCACGCATTCTCCGATCATTACGTGGAGGTCGATTTCGATCTCAGTGATGTGATGTTTGTGGCGACGTCCAACTCCTTGAATATCCCTTCGGCCTTGCTTGACCGTATGGAGGTCATCCGGCTTTCGGGATACACCGAGGACGAGAAGGTCAATATCGCAAAGCGCTATTTGTTGCCGAAGCAGTTGGCCAATAACGGCGTGAAGGAAGGCGAGCTGGAGATCAAGGAAGAGGCGCTGCGCGACATCGTACGCTACTACACCCGGGAAGCGGGGGTGCGTTCTCTGGAGCGGGAACTGTCCAAGATTTGCCGGAAAGTCGTCAAGGGGGTGCAGCTTCAGAAGTTGGCCCCCACGGTGGTGGTGGATTCAGAGAACCTGGCTGATTATCTGGGCGTGCGCAAATTCACGTATGGGCGTGCCGAGCAGCAAAACCATGTGGGTCAGGTCGTGGGCCTTGCATGGACGGAGGTCGGAGGCGATCTGCTGACGATTGAGGCGGCAATCATGCCTGGCAAGGGCAACATCCTGCGCACTGGCTCGCTGGGCGATGTGATGAAGGAGTCCGTCGAGGCTGCACGCACCGTGGTGCGTAGTCGCGCTCGCTCGCTGGGTATTGGGGACAGTGCCTTCGAGAAGAAGGACATCCACGTGCACGTGCCCGATGGGGCGACGCCCAAGGATGGCCCGAGTGCGGGTGCAGCCATGGCCACGGCCTTTGTTTCTGCTCTGACGGGCATTCCGGTGCGGGCAGATGTCGCCATGACGGGCGAGATCACGCTGCGCGGTGAGGTGACTGCGATTGGCGGCTTGAAGGAGAAGCTGCTTGCAGCTTTGCGTGGGGGCATCAAGACCGTTCTGATCCCTCAGGAAAACGTGAAGGACTTGCAGGAAATCCCGGAGAACGTCAAGCAAGGGCTGGAGATCGTGCCCGTGAAGTGGGTGGATGAGGTGCTGAAGCTGGCCCTGGAACGCCTGCCGGCCCCCTTGCCTACCGAGGAGGAGAGCCTGTCGGACGTGGAGGTGCCTGAGCCAGGGACAACCAGCAAGCCTGCAGCGCGCAAAAGCAGGGCCAGGACGGTCAAGCATTGATACGGGAACGTGCATCAGATTGCCGAAAGGTGAAAAAAATGCGCTACAATCCCTTCCATCGGAGATGCGATAGGTTGTAGAATCTAAGGCTCTGAAGAATACGCGGGAATAGCTCAGTTGGTAGAGCGCAACCTTGCCAAGGTTGAGGTCGTCGGTTCGAGACCGATTTCCCGCTCCAGACACTCAAGGTCAGTAACGCCTTGGGCGCGATAGCAAAGCGGTTATGCAACGGATTGCAAATCCGTCTAGTCCGGTTCGACTCCGGATCGCGCCTCCAGAATACGCGGGAATAGCTCAGTTGGTAGAGCGCAACCTTGCCAAGGTTGAGGTCGTCGGTTCGAGACCGATTTCCCGCTCCATTTAAAAGGGAAGCAGAAAGCTTCCCTTTTTCATGTTCACTTGGCTCAGAGCTCTGTTGGCGTTGCGAAATGGAGTAGGCTCTGAGTTTTACAGCCTACAGGCTTAAGTGAGTGTGGCCCCGGTGGTGAAATTGGTAGACACCGCGGACTTAAAATCCGCTGCTTCCTGAATAAGGGGCGTGCCGGTTCGACCCCGGCCCGGGGCACCATGGGATTGAACTATGTCCAGCTATAACACCCCCTTTGAAATTCATGTGCATGGTCAGGTGCCCTTGCGTGCCGATGTGACGTTTGCACAGGTGCAAGAGGCCTTGCGCCCCTTGTGGAGCTATGCGGGTGCACGCTCCCTGCGCGCTGGTGCAGCCAGCGCCTATGAGGAGGAGCCGGGCATCCGTTTTGACGAAGCCGAGCACACCTTGCAAATGTGCTGGACGGTGGCGGGCAACGACGACTTTCGCTATGCCCTGGATGACATGTGCATGGGCTTGAACGAATTGGCGCAGGAAGGCGCAGCCATCGAGGTTACGTTCTATGACGCCGAGTTCGACGAGGAAGAAACGCCCGATGAGCAATCGCGCGATGACTTCCTGATGCTGTTCGTAGGTCCCACTCCAGCGGCCATCATGCGCGTGCAGCGCGATCTGCTGGTGCAGGATGTGATCCACATGATGGAGCGTCACTTTGACGCCTCGGAGTTGGTGGGCGTGGTGGCCGAGATCGATAAACTGTTCGTGCAGCGTTTCGACAACCTGGTCAGTTCGCTGGATATCGGCAAATACCCGCCACGCAATGGCCCGCGCGGCGGTGGTGGGCGCAGGCCGCGCCACCTGCACTGAAGAAGACTGCCTGAACGAAAAAGGGACTGCGCCGCACAGGTTGCAGTCCCTTTTGCTTCCGGGGAGGGGGAAACTACGTTGTCGTGTCCCCATCGGCAGGGTGGCCTCGGAACCCGAGGGCCAGGGAGATTTGGTGGGCACAAGCCTTGAGCTTGGGCAGCCAGCCTTCATCGAGACGGTCGGCGGGGGCCGAAATCGACAGCGCGGCCACCAGCTTGCCCTGGTCGTCATAGATGCCGGCGGCCATGCAGCGCACACCCAGCTCCAGTTCCTCGTTGTCGTGTGCCACGCCGGTCTGGCGTGCCTTGGCAAGCTCCCGCTCCAGCATGGGTAGCTGGGTCAGGCTGTTGTGGGTGTTCCCGGCCAGGCCGGTGCGCATGGCGTAGGCGCGCACATGCTGGGGGTCGTCGGCTGCCAGGAAGAGCTTGCCGTTGGAAGTCAGGTGCAGGGGGGCATGACCGCCGATGGCGCGCACGACCTGCATGCCTGAGCGTTCGCTGTATGCGCGCTCCACGTACACGATTTCGTCGCCCTGGCGCACGCTGAGGTTGACGGGTTGCTGGATCTGCTTGTGCAGTTGGCGCATGTGCGGCAAGGCTGCCTCACGAACGCTCAGGCGTGCCTTGACCAGATTGCCCAGCTCCAGCAGGCGCATGCCCAGACGGTAGCTGCCAGATTCGGGGCGATCGACAAAGCGGCCAATAGCCAGATCGTTCAGGATACGGTGCGCGGTTGAAGGGTGGAGCCCCGTTTTTTCGCTGATTTCTTTGAGGGTGACCGCTTCCTCGCGTGCTGCCAAGACGTCCATCAGGGCAAACATCCGTTCCAATACTTGTACGCTGGGCTTATTGGAAGTAATCGGATCGTTTTTCTTCATATGAAAAGACTGGCAAAAGGCGGATTTTAGCCCTGTAAGCCAGCGTTGGCCGGATGTGTGCGGCTGTGCTCCTGCCAGATACCATCGCGCAGGATCTCATGGGGTTCGAAGTCCTGCTTGTAGAGCATCTTGCTCGAGTTCTCGATCCAGTAGCCCAGATAGACATAGGGCAGCCCCAGCTGTTGCGCCAGCGCGATCAGCCACAGGATGCCGTAGGTGCCATAGCTGGCTTTGGGCTCGGGGGCGTAGAAGGTGTACACCGCTGAAATGCCATCGTCCAGCAGATCGATCAGCGACACCATGCACAAGGCGCCTTCATCGCCAGGGGTGCGAAATTCCACCAGCCGGCTTTCCACCCGGCTGTGCAACAGGAACTGGCTGTATTGCTCCACGCTGTCGCAGTCCATGCCTCCCTGGCTGTGGCGTGCGCGCTGATAGGTCTGGTAGAGCGCGTAGTGCTCCGGGTGAAAGCTCAGCGCCAGTACCCGTGCTTGCAGCTGCTGATGTTGTCGCCAGGCACGTCTTTGGCTGCGATTGGGGGTGAATGCAGCAACCGGGATGCGTAGCGATTGGCAGGCCTGGCAGTGCGGGCAGTGTGGACGATAGACAAAGCTGCCACTGCGCCGAAAGCCAAGGCGCATGAGCTGTGAGTACGCGTGCGCGTCGATCAGATGATCGGGGGTGGCCACTTCGGAGCGTGCGCTCTGGTTTGGTAAATAGCTGCACGGATAGCTGGCTGTGGTGTACAGCCGCAGGGTCCTCAACTCGGCGTTGGTCGTCATGGCGCGATGGTCTCACGCGACAGCAGGAGCTCCCAGTATTCCGGCAGCAAATGCCAGCGCATGGCAGGAAGTTTTTGCTGTGCCTGGGCGGTGGCCAGGAACTGGGCGCGTGGTATTTCCCGGGCACCCAGCGATGCCAGATGTGCTGTGGCTTGCTGGCAGTCGATTTGCAGGGCCTGATGCGCACGGCACAGTGCCACCAGGGCGCACAGGGCCAGCTTGGAGGCGTTGCTGGCGTGGGCAAACATCGACTCGCCGTACACCGCACGCCCGATGGCCACGCAGTACAGGCCGCCGACCAGGCGATCGTTCACCCAGGTTTCGACGCTGTGGGCAAAGCCGGCGTGGTGCAGATCGGTGTATGCGTCGATGATGCTGGGCACGATCCACGTGCCATCCTGGTCGGCCCGAGGGGTGCGTGCGCAGTGTTCCATGACCTGACGGAACTGGGTGTCGATGCGAATGCTGCACCCCGGCGTGCGCAAAAACTGAAGCAGGGTCTTGCGCAGCGAGCGGTGCAGGCGGAACTCCTTGACTTGCAGCACCATGCGTGGATCGGGTGACCACCAGAGGATCGGTTGTCCGGCGCTGAACCAGGGAAAGATCCCCTGTTGGTAGGCGGCGTGCAAGGAATCAGCATTCAACACCCCGCCGCTGGCCAGTAGACCGGGCAGCGGCGAAGTCTCATCCCAGGCATCGGTCACGGGGGGGAAGGCAGTGCGTTCGTCCAGCCAGGGTAGGTTGGGGTAGGGCATGGGGGATGCTGAGAGCCTGAAACAAAAAAGCCAGACAGATAAATCTGTCTGGCTTGATTATGGCTCCCCGACCTGGGCTCGAACCAGGGACCTGCGGATTAACAGTCCGTCGCTCTACCGACTGAGCTATCGGGGAATTTTTCGGTACCACGTTGTAACTTGGCTCCCCGACCTGGGCTCGAACCAGGGACCTGCGGATTAACAGTCCGTCGCTCTACCGACTGAGCTATCGGGGAAGAAGCGCAATTATAGGCACAGATTTTTTTGGTTTTTGGCAAATTCCCAAAAAAATTGTTCAGCCCCGCGCAGTCGGTGGTTCCGGCCTGCGCCACAGCCACAGCAGCACCGTGGCCATGCAGCTGGTGGCCAGGGCGGGAACCCACCAGGGCTGGGTCAGCCACCACAGGATGACGGCGCTGATGGCCATGGTGATGGCGGCACTGTGTTTGGCGCGGCGGCTGACGTAGCCACCGGCTTCCCAGTTGCGCAGCATGGGGCCGAACAGGCGATGGCGGTGCAGCCAGGCGTGGATGCGTGGGGAGCTGCGTGCAGCTGCCCAGCTGGCCATCAGAATGAAAACGGTGGTGGGCAGGCCCGGGAGGAATACGCCTGCAATGCCCAGGGCCAGGCACAGCACGGCAAAGCCGCGCAGCAGCCAGCGCATGGGCAGGCTGGGGTGGTTGTGGTGGGGCGGGATGCTGGGCAGGGGTGGTGAGGAGGGCGAAGCCGGACGGGCAGGACGAGGACGCTGCGGCCTTGCTGCACGCGGCGCCTGGGGCTGCCGGGCCTGCCAGGCTGGCAGAGCGGCGTGGATCAGCGCCGGCGCGTGGGCGTCGTTGGCGGCGTAACGGATTTGTGCCGGTGAGAGCTGGCGTGCCGCCCAATTGCTGGTGCTGGTGCGCTTGGACTTGGTAAAGCTGCGCTCCAGGACCAGTGCCATGGCCGCGCGCACGCCCACATTGTGTCCATAGCCGTGGCTGCGAAAGACCTTGTCCAGATCCAGCACGTTGACCAGCGGTGTTCCCAGGCGCTGCGGCAGGGTACGCAGATCGTTGCTCAGGCCAAAGCCCACTTTCAGGATGCTGGGCGAGGCCATGACCTCGCAGGCCAGCGCCAGTGCCTGGGGGTGGTGCAGTTGCAGTATCCAGGCCGCCTGGGGCGTGGCAAGTTGTACCACGTGCGGGCCGGTATCGGGCTGGCCCGCCTGAAAGACGGGCCGGCTTTCCGTATCGAACCCCAGGGCACTTTGGGCCAGCAAGGTCGCGCGTGCCTGCGCAAATTCCGCCTCTGTGGCCGGCACAAAAATGGCACGCTCATCCAGCGCCTCATACGGCGGCAGCAACTGGCTTTCTTCTTTGGAGGGCGGGCGCAGGCGTGGTGCCATAAATCAAAAATAAGAGCTGCTTGCGCTGATTAAAAGCCAAATTCAGATCAATTCATTCCTGAATTCGGCAGCCCACAAGCGCAAACAGCTATGGTTTTATGCCTTGACTGCTGCCGCAGGGCGTTTGCGGTAGAAGTGCATGGGCATGGCCTTCATTTCCCTGGCATGCTGGTTCAGCACCGATGGCTTCATCTTGCCGACCACGTGCATCTCGCAAGGCTTGCAGTCAAAGCGCAGGGTGAGTTTTTCCTTGCCGTTGATCAGCTGCAGCGGCTCGGCCTTGATCGTGCCCTTCACGCCAATCACGCCCTTGGCCTGTTTGGGACACAGGCTCATGGAATAGCGCACGCAGTGCTTGGTGATCATGAGCGAGACTTCGCCCAGCTCTTCCTTGCTCTCGTAAGCTGCGTCGATCACCTTCACGCCGTGCTTCATGTAGAAGTCGTGCGCCTTGTGGTTGTAGACATTGGCCAGATAGGTGAGCGTGTCTTCGGGGAAGGGCACGGGCGGCTCCACGGGCTTGGCGCGCGGCAGGCGCACAAAGCCGCCCGCACGCGCCAGCCCCAGTGCGGCCACGGCGTCGCGGCGCAGCTGGTTGAGCGCCGAGGCGGGCACAAACCAGGGCTGGCTGATGTTCAGGGCAATGTCGTGCACCGCAAAGATGGTCGCGCCAAAGCGGCCCAGCTGCTCGCGCAGCGTGGCCTCGGCCTTGCCGGCGTCCGTGGCGGCCTGGTGTTCCTGCGCGATGCTGGAGCTGCCGGCAAAGCCGTCCTCGTCGGTCAGCGTGAGCGCAAAGCCTTCGGCCGTTTCCGCAAACTCGGCCCACAGGCCGATGCGGCGGTCGCTGGACTTTTTCTCCAGCATGCGCACCCAGTTCATGTCGCGGTTGCGGTTGATCTCCAGGCCCTTGCGCAGGTCCTTGAAGCCGGCAATCGGGTCTTTGGGGAACACGCGCCAGATGCCTTTTTTGGCATTCACGCATTCGGCGCGGTTGATGTGCACGCCAATCAGTTCCTTTTGCAGGTCGTAGTAGCACAGGCCGTCGCCGTTGTTCAGCACGGTGTCCTTGTCGTGGACTTCCAGCTCGAACCACTTGTCCCCCACCTGGGTGACCCAGCCAATCGTGCGCCCGGGCGTCTTGGGCGTGTCAAAGGCGCCAATGTCCTGTTGGCGGCCGTTGACAAAGTAGTCGGTGAACTCGCGGTTGAAGTTCTGGTCCGGATCGGGGTGGAAGGTGAAGGTGGTTGTGCCGGAGGACGAACGCGCCAGCGGCAGCTCGGAGAACTCGCGCTCCTCGATGATTTCGTCGAGCAGCTTGCGGTAGTGGGCCGTGATGTTCTTCACGTAGGCCATGTCCTTGTAGCGGCCTTCGATCTTGAAGCTGCGCACGCCCGCGTCGATCAGCGCGCGCAGGTTGTCGGACTGGTTGTTGTCCTTCATGGACAGCACGTGCTTCTGGTGCGCAATGATGCGGCCGTGCTGGTCCATCACCTCGTAGGGCAGGCGGCAGGCCTGGTTGCAGTCGCCGCGGTTGGCGCTGCGGCCCGTGTGCGCGTGGCTGATGTAGCACTGGCCCGAATAGGCCACGCACAGCGCGCCGTGGATGAAGTATTCGATGGTGGTGCCGGGGTCCAGCACCTCGCGCACGGCCCGGATCTGCTTCAAGTCCAGCTCGCGCGCCAGCACCAGCTGGGACAGGCCCACGTCCTGCAGGAACCGGGCCTTCTCGGGTGTGCGGATGTCGCACTGGGTGGAGGCGTGCAGCTGGATGGGCGGCAGGTCCAGCTCCAGCAGGCCCATGTCCTGGATGATCAGCGCGTCGGCGCCGATGTTGTACACGTCCCAGGCCATCTTGCGCGCGCCTTCGAGTTCGTCGTCGCGCAGGATGGTGTTGAGCGTGATGAAGATGCGGCTGCCAAAGCGGTGTGCGTGCTGGATCAGGCGCTCCAGATCGCGGATCTCATTGCCTGCCGTGGCGCGCGCGCCAAAGCCGGGGCCGCCGATGTACACAGCGTCCGCACCATGGTTCACTGCCTCGATGCCGATGTCGGCGTTGCGGGCAGGAGAGAGAAGTTCGAGTTGATGAGGCAGTAGGGACATAGGGGGCGGATTATCCGCGTGCGCATGGTTGCGGTGGTGCCTGGGGGCTATTGGTTGGATATTGGCAAAGTGCCAGCAAAAGCTGCGTGCATCCAGTACCCTCCGCCTCCTTTTTTGCTTCGATTTTCAAGAGATTTCCGATGAAAACCGCTTTGATCGCTTTGGGTGCGGTGTTGATGTGTGCAGGCGCTGCACAAGCACAAAGCAATGTACAAGTGTCTGGCTTGGTCGATGTTTACGCGGGCTCTGTGCACGCTCCTGGTGGCCAGCGCAAAGGCACCGTGGGTTCTGGCGGTTTGACCACATCCTGGTGGGGCATCAGCGGTACAGAAGACCTGGGCAATGGTCTGAAGGCTGGGTTTGCACTGGGCGCCTTTATGCGCGCCGATGAAGGCACCCCTGGCCGCTTCAATGGCGATGCTTTCTTTGCACGCGATGCCCATGTGTCGCTGTCTGGCCAGTGGGGTACGGTGAAGCTGGGCCGCGCGATGGCGCCCAACTTTCTGCCCACCATCCTGTTCAACCCCTTTGGCGATTCGTTCACCGTGTCGCCCCTGGTGATGCATGCCAACATGGCCAACCAGATCGGTGTGGATCAAACGACCACCGCCTCCGATACGGGCTGGAGCAATCAGATCACCTATTCAACACCCGCTTGGAAGGGCTTGTCGGCCAACATCCACTACCAGTTTGGCGAGCAAGCCAGCAAGCGCAGCGCGGCGGCAGCAGCGGGCACCAGCTTTATCGTGGGTATCCGCCACCGCTTTTAATCGGCAAGCCATCCAGCACCACCCTTACAACCCCATTTCGCGTATGCAAAAGCCGACTTCCGAGCACGAGCATTGGATGCAGCACGCGCTGCAGCTGGCCCGCCAAGCGGCAGCCGCTGGCGAAGTGCCCGTGGGGGCGGTGGTGGTCAAGGATGGGCAGGTGGTGGGCGAGGGCGCCAATGCGCCGCTGGCCCGCCACGACCCGACGGCGCATGCCGAGGTGCAGGCGCTGCGTGCGGCAGCCCAGCAACTGGGCAACTACCGGCTCGATGGCTGCACCCTGTATGTGACGCTGGAGCCCTGCACCATGTGCAGCGGCGCCATGCTGCATGCGCGCGTCGCTACCGTGGTCTATGGTGCGGCCGAGCCCAAAACGGGTGCCGCAGGTTCCGTGCTCAATGTGTTTGACTACCCCGAGATCAACCACCAGACCCGGGTGGTGCGCGGCGTGCTGGCGCAGGAATGCGCGGCCGTGCTGGCAGAGTTCTTCCAGCAGCGCCGTGCGCAGCAGCGTGCCGTGGCGCTGGCCAACCATCCGCTCAAGGACACGGCACTGCGCAATCCGGACAGTGCCTTTGCCGATCTGCCCGACTGGCCTTATGCGCCGCAGTGGCGCAGCGATCTGCCTGCACTGGGCGGTTTGCGCATGGCCGTGGTCGATGAAGGGCCGAAAGAGGCTCCGCTGACCTGGCTGTGCCTGCATGGCGCAGCCAGCTGGGGCTATGGCTTCCGGCATCTGGTGGCGCAGTGGCTGGCCGCAGGGCAGCGCGTGGTCGTGCCCGATCTGCCGGGCTTTGGCCGCAGCGACCAGCCCAAGCGCGACAAGGCGCATACCGCAGCGTGGCACATCCAGATCCTGCAGGAACTGGCGCAGGCCATGGATTTGCGCCATGTGGTGCTGGTGGGCGAGGGCGATGGCGCGCGGCTCGGGCTGGCGGTGGCGCAGGCCATGCCCGGGCGCTTTGCGGGCGGCTGGCTGATCGACTGCTGGCCCGGCAGCACGCCGCCCAGGCCGCTGGCGCAATGGCTGCAGGCGGCAGCCAACAAGCCGCAGTGGGAGGTGGTGCTGGGCATGGTTCAGGCAGGTTTTTGGCCTGCAGGGCAGATGCAGCAAGCGCCACTAGCTATACCTTTTGCACAGGCCGGGCACCGCGCCGCATTGAAGGCATGGCCCAGAGTGCAGGCGCAGCTGCCTGCCGTGCCGCAGGAGCTGCTGGCGCAGTGGCTGGCCCGGAATCGGTGCTGGATCACCCGCAGCGCCAGCAATGCCCTGATGCCCGCACAGCAGGCTTGGGCGGATGCCTGGCAGGCGGCGACGCCCGCATTGCGCGAGTACCCGGCCGCACTGTGGCAGACCCCGGCATACCCCATGCTTCCCGCGCAGGCAGCCGTCGGTGCGGTGCGGGCTGTGGAATACTTTGCGGCATCTTCTGACGGGAGCGCTGTGTCCGGACCGCTCCCATCATCAGCCCCCTCTTAACCCTTCATATCTACGGAGCATGCAGCCCGGTGCTGCATGACACGTTGTGGCGACTTCCCAGAAAAAAACCTCTCCCGCGCCCGAGCATCATGAGCATGGCTGTGGCGCGCATGGCTGCTGTCAGCATGACCACGAACATGACCATGCGCACGGTGGCTGCTGCGCGCACGACCATAGCCACGGCCCCAGGCATATTTACGTGTACTCACCCTCGGGCGCGGTGCGTGACAAGGCCGCCTTCCAGCGCGCCATCAGGCGCCTGCAAGCCATGGGGCATGAGGTGGAAGTGGATGCCGATGCGTTGAGCAGCTACCAGCGCTTTGCGGGCGACGACGCCACACGCATTGCCGCCATCGAACGCGCGGCCGCCAGCGGCGCCGATGTGGCGCTGATCTCGCGCGGTGGCTATGGCCTCTCGCGCATCCTGCCGGGCATCAACTACCAGGCGGTGGCCAGGGCCATCGAGCAGGGCACGCATTTTGTGGGGCTGAGCGACTTCACCGCCTTCCAGAACGCCTTGCTGGCGCAGACCGGTGCCATCAGCTGGGCTGGTCCGGCCTTGCTGGCCGACTTTGGCCCCAAGGATGGGGTGGACGACATCATGCTCGATTGCTTCGAGGACCTGCTCCACGGCTACGGCGAAGGTGCCGGCTGGCGCATGCCCAAGCAGCCTGAGGGTGTCGTGCCCGATGACTTTTATGTCGAAGGCGGTGCCACGCTGTGGGGCAGCAATCTGGCGGTACTGGTGTCGCTGCTGGGCACGCCGTACTTCCCGCAGGTGGAAGGCGGCATTCTGTTCCTGGAAGACGTGGGCGAGCACCCCTACAGGATCGAGCGCATGCTCACGCAGCTGCTGCACGCCGGCGTGCTGGCCAGACAAAAGGCCATCGTGTTCGGTCAGTTCACCGAATTCAAACTCACCAGCCACGACAAGGGTTACAAGCTGCAAAGTGTGATCGACTGGTTGCGCGCGCAGCTGGCCATTCCGGTGTTGCAGGGCCTGCCCTATGGCCATGTGCCCACCAAGGTGTTGTTGCCTGTGGGTGCACCGGTGTCGCTGTCTGTCGAAGGGCGCGATGCCCTGATCTACTGGGGGCATGTGGCTTGACGGTTGCCAATATTGATAGCTGCCTGCGCTTGCTGGTATTGGCCTGAGTCCATTTTTCTTTCATATTTTGAAACCCGGGGCGGTGCGCCTGTTTGGGCGTGGCCGTTTTCAAGGCGAAAATACCCCACAACGTGGCCTTGAGCATGCTGTGGCCATCGGCATTCCGGAAGATGCCCAGGACGGGCGGCAGCCTGGCCTGGGCCGTTCTTTTATCCCTACGATTGTTTATTTTTCAGCACTATGTCTGACGTACCCGAATTTCCCCCGACTGCTGGCAAGAGCGTCGAGGCCCACCCCCTGGATGCTTTGACGGGGGGGGCGTTTTCGGCGCAAACCTCGGGCGACCGTGCCGCCTGTCTGCGCGAATGGCTGGCCAAGGATCCGACCCCCGAGCAATTGCAGGAAGTGTTCAAAGAGCTGAGCGTGCGCGACAAGGGTGCTGCCCGCCTGGTGCGCGAGCGCATGGATGAGCTGCGCCGTGCCAAGGATCAGGAACTGATTGCCGGCGAATGGGCCGCCTCTGCGCAGGCCCTGCTGCAGGCCCCCAGCTTTTCCCTGCAAAGCGCCATCGACTGGCAGCGTGATGCGGCCAAGGCTGGTGCGCCGTTGTCACGCGAGCCCCTGGCCAGCCTGAAGGCGCAATTGGCCGAGCGTGTGAAGACCATCGAAGAGCTGCAGCACAACGTGCAGGTGCAGCGCGAGGTGGCCGTGCTGCTGGCGCAGCGCATTGAAGTGCTGTCCACCAAATCGTGGAAGGAAGCTGAACAGGCGCTCGATGGCCTGCAAAACGATGTCACCCAGTGGCGCCAGCAGGCGCTGAAGTTGCGCAACGCAGCCGATTGGCCCAGCGTGCAGCAGCGTCTGGTGGAGTCGCTGGCAAGCTCGGAGGCGCAATTGCTGCTGGTGTGGCAGGCCTTCCTGGATGCTCTGGCAGCTACCCGCCTGGCGGCACAGGATGCCAGCATGGATCTGCCCAGCGTGCCCGTCTGGGCCGACGAGATCCGCGTGGCGCGTGGCCTGCCTTCGGAACTGGCTGCTGCACCAGCCCCCGCTGCCGCTGCGGCGCCTGGCAAGGTCAAGCTCGATCCGGCACAGCGCCAGCAGGCCGCTGCTGCTGCGCTGGCCCCTGTGCTGCAGGCGCTGGCCGAGGCAGCACCCGAAGGCAAGGCAGCGGCGATTGCACAGGTGCGCAGCGCCCTCAAGCAGCATGGCCGCTGGCTGGATGCGGGTACTGCCGAGCAGGTGCACGCCCAGCTGTTGGCCGCCGGCGACCCCCATGGCTGGCAGCCGCAACAGGCCGATGCCCAGCGACACAGTCTGCTGGAGCAGGCGCAGGCGCTGCAATCCGTTGGCGAGGGGCAGAGCGCCCGCAAGATGCAGGAGAGCCTGCGGCAGTTGCGCGACCAATGGCGCCAGCTGGATCAGGTGGCGCCGTCCAACCACGGGCTGTGGAAGAAATTCGATGAGGCCTGTACCGCCGTGCACCAGCAGGTGCAGCAGTTGCTGGGGCGGGTGCGCGCAGAGTCGGAACAGAACAAGGCGGCGCGCATGGCCTTGATTGAAGAGGTGCAGGCCTGGACCCTGGCCCACGCCAACAGCCAGGACTGGAAGGAAATGGCGCGTGCCCTGCGTCAGTTTGCCCAGCGCTGGCGTGAGGGTGGGCATGTGGGGGAGAAGGTGTTCGCCGAACTGCAACCCCTGTGGAAGCAGGCACTGCATGCTGCCGAGGCACCTTTGCGTGCTGCGCAGCAGGTCAGTGTGCAGCAGCGCCAGGCGTTGATCGCAGAGGCTCAGGCGCTGGCCGATGCTGCTGGAGCGCTGCGCGTGGATGCGGTCAAGGCCCTGCAGCAGCGCTGGCAGGAGCTGGCCCAGGCGGTGCCGCTGGAGCGCAAGCTGGAGCAGAAGCTGTGGGATGCCTTCCGTCAGCCGCTGGATGCGGCATTTGCCCGCAAGCCTGCGGAGCGGGGTCGCACGGCTGCGCAACAGCCTTTGTCGGCACACGATCAGGCGGTGGTGGAGGCTGCGCAGGCGTTGCAAGCTGCCAGCGCCAGTGGTGATGCGCAAGCCATTCGCGCTGCCATGGCGGCGCTGGAGGCTGCATGTCAGACGCAGCCGGCTGCGGCCCAGGCTGAGGAGGCTGCACAACCGGCAGCCGATGCGCAGGTTGCTCCCGCAGCCGCCACGGCAGAGCGCCCTGTGCGCGCCGTGCGTGGTGATGATCGGCACGGCGCCAAGGTTGAACCTGCCGCTCGTGAAATGCGCGCCGCGCGCAACGGCAAGCGCCAGGGCGAACGCCCGGAGCGGGCCGAGCGTGGTCCGCGCCTGGGGGATGTGGCCTTCCGTGCGCAGCGCGAAGCCATGGAGCAGGCACAGCATGCCTTGCGCAAGCTGGCGGCTCAGGCACATGGCAAGGCCGTGACCCAGTGCATGCAGGCCTGGGCGCAGCGCGATGCGGCACTGCTGCCCACGCAGCAGGAACTGGGGGGCAAAGTCACCGCTGCCGTGCGCAATGCCTGGCAGCAGGCGCTGTCTGGCGCTGCACAGGGCGATGCCGGCACGGCGCTGCTGCGTCTGGAAGTGGCGGCCGATGTGCCCACGCCTGCCGAGCACCACGGTGCACGGCGCATGCTGCAGCTGCAGTTGCTTACGCAGCGCAAGGCCGCTACACCGCAAGAGACGTGGGGGCAGGATGTGGCTACGGTGCTGGCCAGTGCCCACACGCCGGAGCATGAGCAGCGTTTGCAAAACGTGCTCAAGAGTTTGCTGCGCAACAAGTAGGACGCACAGGCTGCCCAGGGGCAGCTTGTCCAGGCCCTGGATCCAATCCCTGCATTGGACCAGGGCTTTTTTGTTGCAGTGGCTGTGTGTGGGGGGCTTTGCGGTGTGCAGCAAAAGAAAAACCGCTGCAATCCACGGACTGCAGCGGTCTGTTCATTCATGGTGCCCAGGAGAGGACTCGAACCTCCACGCCTCTCAGCGCTAGTACCTGAAACTAGTGCGTCTACCAATTCCGCCACCTGGGCTTGTGCAAGCTGCCTTTGGTATCAGTGTGGTAGCACTGAACAGCCTGCGCCTGAATAAATTTTGGTGCCCAGAAGAGGACTCGAACCTCCACGCCTCTCAGCGCTAGTACCTGAAACTAGTGCGTCTACCAATTCCGCCATCTGGGCCTGAGTGCGCTTGCGCGCAGCTCGTGCTTAAACTTTCTTTCCCGATCCATCGGCCTTACTCAGCCGATTTTATTGTTGCGGACAACGCTGCGTTGCAAGCAGTTGTCGTTAAACTTGGTGCCCAGGAGAGGACTCGAACCTCCACGCCTCTCAGCGCTAGTACCTGAAACTAGTGCGTCTACCAATTCCGCCACCTGGGCATTTCAGGAAAGACTCGAATTGTACAGTAAAAAAAATGCGTCACGCGCAAATTTGCGCGATTTGCAAAAAGAAATTGAAGGCCAGGTCCAGGGCCACCGTGATGGGCATGGTTTTGTCCTGCGCAGCGATGGGCAGGCAGACATCTATCTCCCACCCAATGAGATGCGCGCCGTCCTGCACCAGGACGTGGTGCGCGTGCGCATCACGGGGCAGGACAAACGGGGGCGCCCGGAAGGCCATGTGCTGGAGATCGTCCAGCGTCCAGTGCGCCAGATGATCGGTCGCCTGTTGCAGGAAAGCGGCGTATGGCTGCTGGCGCCGGAAGACCGACGCTTTGGCCAGGATGTGCTGTTGCCCCACGGTCCGGGTGACGGCAAGGTCGGCCAGGTGGTGGTGGTGGAACTGACCGAGGCCCCCGCCCTGTATGGTCAACCGGTGGGGCAGGTGGTGGAAGTGCTGGGTGAGGTTGACGACCCTGGCATGGAGATCGAAATCGCGGTGCGCAAGTACCAGGTGCCCCACGTGTTCTCGCAGGCGTGCCTGGATGCCGCGCAGGCGCTGCCCGACAAGGTGCTGGCCAAGGATCGCAAGGGACGTGTCGATCTGCGCGATGTACCGCTGGTGACGATCGACGGTGAAGACGCACGCGACTTTGACGATGCCGTGTACTGCGAACCTGCCAAGGTGGGCCGCAGCAAGGGCTGGCGCCTGCTGGTGGCCATTGCGGATGTGAGCCACTACGTGCAGAACGGCAGCCCGATCGACGTGGACGCCTATGAACGTGCCACCAGCGTGTACTTCCCGCGGCGGGTGATTCCCATGCTGCCGGAGAAGCTCAGCAATGGCCTGTGCTCGCTCAACCCCCATGTCGATCGCCTGTGCATGGTGTGCGACATGCTGGTGGACGCCGATGGACAGGTGCGTGCCTACCAGTTCTATCCGGCGGTGATGAACAGCCACGCGCGACTGACTTACACCGAGGTGGCAGACATTCTGGAGAACACCCGTGGTCCTCAGGCGGCGCAGCGCGCCGAGCTGGTGCCGCATCTGCTGCATCTGCATGGCGTGTATCAATCCCTGCTGCAGGCGCGTGAAGCACGTGGCGCTGTGGACTTTGACACGGTGGAGACGCAGATCGTCAGCGACGAGATGGGGCGCATCGAGAAGATCGTGCCCCGTCAGCGCACCGTGGCGCACCGCCTGATTGAAGAGTGCATGCTGGCGGCCAACGTCTGCGCTGCCGACTTTGTCCTTCACAACCAGCAGCTGGCGCTGTTTCGCGTGCACGACCAGCCTTCGCCGGAGAAGGTGGAAATCCTGCGCGCCTATCTCAAGGCCCTGGCCATACCCGCCAACATCAGCGATCACCCCACGGCAGCGGAATTTCAGGCCATTGCCAAGGCCACGCACGACAGGCCGGATGCCCTGCAGATCCACACCATGCTGCTGCGCTCCATGATGCAGGCCATGTACACACCGCAGAACACCGGGCACTTTGGTCTGGCGTACGAGGCGTACACCCACTTCACCAGCCCGATCCGGCGTTACCCCGATCTGCTGCTGCACCGCGTCATCAAGGCCATTCTGGCGGACAAGACCTACAAGTTGCCGGCATTGCCCACCCCCGGCGAGGCACAGGCCAAGCTGGCCAGGAAGCTGGCCGAGCGCGTGGCGCCGCCCAGCGCTCAGACGGCGGCCACCAGTCGCCTGGCCAAGGCCCAGTTCCAGGGGTGGGAGGCTGCCGGCCTGCATTGCAGTGCCAATGAGCGGCGTGCCGACGAGGCCAGCCGTGATGTGGAGGCATGGCTCAAGTGCAAGTACATGCGCGACTATCTGGGCGAGGAATTTGCCGGAACGGTGTCTGCGGTCACCAGCTTTGGTCTGTTCGTCACGCTGGATGCCATGTACGTAGAGGGCCTGGTGCACATCAGCGAGCTGGGTGGTGACTATTTCCGCTTTGATGAGATGCGCCAGGAGCTGCGCGGGGAGCGCAGCGGCCAGCGCTACAGCATTGGCACGCGTCTGCAGGTGCAGGTGGGGCGGGTGGACCTGGATGCGCGGCGCATCGATTTTCGTCTGGTACAGGACGAACGGACAGCGGCCAGCCTGCCCCAGCGCGGCCCGGGCCGCAGTCGTGCGGCGCGGCGGGCAGCTGCCCTGCTGCAACAGCAGGATGATGAGGACGGATTCGTCCCTTCGGCCGGCTCTGTCGCGTCTTCCCGTGCGGTCCAGGCGGCCGTGACAGCCCCAGCGCGCGGTGCGCAGGCTGCCAGGTCCGGCAAGGCCACCAAGGGCGGCAAGAGCGCCAAGACACCAAAAGCTTCTGCAAAGCCATCGGGTAAAACGGGCAAGAAAACCCGGTAAATGTTTGTGTATAGTCGGTACGCCTCGCACGGCTTTTCGTTGTGCGAGGCGTGCCGTATCTGGACGTGCACAACCAGGGGATTGTGGGAAAGTGTTGCTAAGTGCCTGAAAAAAGCCCGAGCCAGCGTTTCATCAACGAAGCCACCATGCCCAGGTTGCACCTGATCGGCACCCTGTGCCTGATTCTGGCGGTCACCCTGGCGCTGGCGACCTTTTATTCCTGGCGCAATGAGCGTCTTCAGCGCAACTCGCTGGCACACATCACGCAGGTCATGACGGCGCAGCAGCATGCGCGGCTGACGGCGGAGATGCAGTCTGCCGTGAACTTCCTGGAATTTCTGCGCCAGCGAACCGAAGAGGTGCTGCGTCGCAACATCGTCGAGCAGGTCGATGCGGCCGTGCAGATGGCGCAGGCCATCCACACGCGTGAAGCCGGCCGCATACCGCCCGAGCAGGTCAAGCAGCTGATCGTGGAGGCCCTGCGCCCGGTGCGCTTCTTCAATGGCCGTGGCTACATCTTCATCGACACCATGCAGGGCGACTTCGTGTTGCTGCCCATAGCGCCGGAGTACGAGGGCCGCGCAGGCATCGACAATCGCGATGACTCGGGCGCCTACATCATGCGCGGCCTGATCAATGCGGCCAGCCTTCCCGAGGGCGGCGGCTTTTTCCATTACCGCTGGTATCACCCGAACACGCCTGGTCGCATGGCGCAGAAGGTGGCCTATGTGCGCCGCTTTGTTCCCTACGACTGGCTGATCGGAACGGGTGACTATCTGCTGGAGTGGGAGGAGCAGCAAAAGAGCGAAGCCATGCAGCGCCTGCGTGCCCTGCGCTTTGGCGCCACCGGCACGGTGGGGCTGATCGATATCCAGGGGCGCTCGCTGCTCAGCCCCAATGACCTTTCCATCGAGGGGATGCTGCCCGAGCAAATGCCTGAGATCCAGCGGCGTGCCCTGCAGAAGCTGCGCGCCAAGGCCCAGGAAGGCGGGGGCTTTGTGGAATACGACTGGCCGCGCCCCGGAGCGCAATCTGGCGCGCCGCTGGGTCGCAAGACGGCCCTGGTCAGCACCTATGCCCCCTGGGGCTGGGTGTTGGTCACCTCCATCTTCAACGATGAGCTGGAGGCGGCGCTGGCTGCGGAAAAGCAGGCGCATGCCCAGGATGCCAGCCAGCAGCGCCTGGAGCTGGCACTGGTGGTACTGGGCTCCCTGGCGCTGGGCATGCTGGGATCGCTGGTGTTCTCACGGTGGTCGCGGCGTCTGTTTGCCCGTTACCACCGTCAACTGCAGCGCGCGCAGGAGAACCTGCGCATTGCGGCAATTGCCTTTGAGTCGCAGGAAGGCATCCTGGTGACCGATGCCCAGGGAGTCATCCTGCGCGTCAATCGCGCCTTCACCCGCATCACGGGTTACAGCGCCGAGGAAGCTGTCGGGCAAACCCCCAAGCTGCTCAAATCGGGCCGCCACGGGCCGGACTTCTACACCTCCATGCACACCTCCCTGGCCACGGCCGGCATGTGGTCGGGCGAGATCTGGAACCGGCGCAAGGACGGGGTCATCTTCCCGGAGTGGCTCACCATCACCGCGGTGCGCGATGAGGGCGGGCAGGTCACGCACTACGTCAGCACGCTGACGGACATCACCCAGCGCAAGGCGGCCGAGGCGGAAATCCGGCATCTGGCCTTCCACGATCTGCTCACCGGCCTGCCCAACCGTCGCCTGCTCATCGACCGTCTGCAGCATGCCTTGCTCAGCAGCCGCCGCACCCGCTGCCATGGCGCCCTGATGTTCATCGATCTGGACAACTTCAAGCTGGTCAACGACAGCATGGGACATGAGCAGGGCGATGTGCTGCTGCAGGAAATGGGGCAGCGCCTGGTGGCTGCCGTGCGCGAGGGCGACACCGTTGCCCGCCTGGGCGGCGATGAATTCGTCGTGGTGCTGGAAGGGCTGGATGCCCAGGCGCTCAATGCCGCTGCTGAGGCCGAGGCGCAGGCCAAGAAGATCCTGAACGCGCTGGCGCGCCCCGTGGTGCTGGCCGGTCAGGAGCTGCAATGCACGGGCAGCATCGGCGTGGTGCTGTTCATGGGGCTGCAGGTGGGCGTGCAGGATCTGATGCAGCGTGCCGACCTGGCCATGTACCAGGCCAAGGACGACGGGCGCAACACGGTGCGCTTTTTCGACCCGCAGATGCAGGCCAGCGTGATGCAGCGCATCGCCCTGGAAAAGGAGCTGCGCACAGCCCTGCAGGACAACCAGCTGCGGCTGTTTCACCAGCCGCAGGTCGATCTGCAGGGGCGGATGGTCGGAACGGAAGGGCTGCTGCGCTGGCAGCATCCGCAGCGGGGTGTGGTGGGGCCGGGCGAGTTCATTGCCCTGGCTGAGGATACGGGCCTCATCCTGCCGCTGGGTCAGTGGGTGCTGCAGGCCGCCTGCGAGCAGCTGGCGCAGTGGCGGGACGATCCGCGGTACCAGCACCTGACGGTGTCCATCAACGTCAGTGGCCGGCAGTTGCAGCAGGAGGACTTTGTCGATCAGGTGCGCGACGTGCTGCAGCGTACGGGTGCGCCACCTGAGCGCTTGAAGCTGGAGCTGACGGAGAGCCTGCTGCTGGACAACCCACAGGATGCCGTCCGGAAGATGGCGGCCCTGCAGGCGCTGGGTGTGCGCTTTGCGCTGGACGACTTTGGCACAGGCTATTCCTCCCTGGCCTATTTGCGTCAGCTGCCGCTGAGCCAGCTCAAGATCGACAGAAGCTTTGTGCACGACCTGGGCAGTCGGGATCTGCGCGCGACGGCCATTGTGCGCACCGTCGTCACCATGGCCAACAACCTGGGGCTGGATGTGATCGCCGAGGGGGTGGAAACCTCCGTGCAGCGCGAGGAGCTGGCGCGCAACGGCTGCTACGCCTACCAGGGCTATCTGTTCGGACAACCGGTGCCTGTGGAGCAGCTGTGGGCGTTAGAAGAATTAAAAACATAGCTGCAAGCGCTTTCCAATAAAGGACTTCAGGATAATTTTTGTCTGAAGTCCTTTGTTTTTCAGCGCAAGCAGCTCACTTTTTAGTGAATTTCCTGACGGGCCAGTGCGCCAGCCGTCAGTGGCTGCTGTGCGGGCCAGCGATCAGCCAGATGGCCGTGCCACCAGGCGCTGTGGCAGGCTGCGTGGTGGCTGTCGATGTCGGGTTGCCAGCAGGCCGCCAGCATGCCGGCCAGCACATCGCCCGTGCCGGCGCAGGCCAGGCGCGCGTTGCCGGTGGGGTTGATGTGTGGCGTCTGCCCGGGGCTGGCGATGATGCTGCCGGACCCCTTGAGCAGTACCGTGCACTGGAAGGTGTCGGCCAGGGTTTGTGCAGCCTGCAGGCGGTGGGCCTGCACCTCCTGCGTGCTGCAGTGCAACAGGCGCGCGGCCTCCAGCGGGTGCGGCGTGAGCACGCTGGGCAGCCCCTGGCGCTGGCGCAGCTGCAGGCGCTGGCGCAGCATGGTGTCGGCGGCGATGGCGTTGAGCGCATCGGCATCCAGCACCAGGCGCGCGCTGTGTTCCAGCACCTTGGGCAGCAGGGCGACGATGCTGCTTCCTCCTCCACAGCCACAGACCACGCTGCTGCTTTCCAGCTGGTTGAGCGCGGCCACCTGCCCGCGCAGCATGATTTCCGGCTGTTGCGGCAGGTGCATGATGTGCCCGCCATCCAGCAGGTGCAGGAATACGCGCCCCGCCCCGTGGTGCAGGGCTGCGATGGCGGCCAGGATGGCAGCTCCCTGCATGGCAGCACCGGCCTGCAGGCCTTGTCCGCCAATGACCAGCACATCGCCAAAACTGCCCTTGTGGCTGGCGTGTGCGCGCAGGCGCGTTGGCGCAGGGCCACTCAGCCAGGCGGTGGGCGTTGGCAGAGGCAGGGCCATGCGTGCCAGGCCCAGATCGTCCAGCCAGATGCAGCCCGCCGCATCGCGCCCATGGGTGGTGTACAGGCCAGGGTGCAGGGTCAGCAGGCTCAGCGTGTGCTGGCTGCTGTGCCGGCGCACCTGGGTGGGGGCGTAGCCGGGCAGGTAGTTGCCGCTGTCGGCATCCAGCCCGGAGGGTACGTCGATGTGCAGGCAGTGTGCCGGGCTGCGGTAGAGCGCTTGCAGCAGCTGGGCAATGGTGTCGTCGCAGGGGCGCTCGCCGCTCAGGCCAATGCCCAGCAGGGCATCGAGGACGACGTCATCGGTCTGCAGTGCCGGCGGCTGCATGTCCCAGCAGATGCTGTCGCAGGCGCGCGCCTGGTGCAGTGCCGCCAGGGTATCGGCGCTGGCGCGCTCTGGCTGGCCAAGCCAGCTGACGTGCACGGCCAGACCTGCCGCCGCCAGCTGGGCTGCTGCTGCCAGACCGTCGCCGCCGTTGTTGCCCGGCCCGCACAGCACCCAGGCCCGTTGGGCATGGGGGGCGATGGCACGCGCCAGTTGTGCGCTGGCCTGGCCGGCACGCTGCATCAGGCTGGGGGTGGGGTGGCGCTGCAGGGCGGCGTATTCCAGCTGGCGGGTGCTGGCCGTATCGAACAGTGGATGGGGTTGTGCGGGATCGGGCAGCAGGGGCATGGGGTCGCCTTCCTTTATATGGGGTAGATGCGTCGTTGCGCGCCCTGGTCCAGTGCCGGTTGCAGCAGGGCTGCCTCGGCCAGCAGTCCCAGGGCGAGCAGGGCATCGTCGTGTCCGGCGGCGTGCCACAGCATCAGCCCCATGGGCAGCTCTCCAGGGTGGTGGCATGGGATGCTCAGGGCACAACCATCGAGCATGTTCACCACGCTGGTGTTGCGCAGCAGCAAGGCGTTGGCCTGGAAGAAAGCGGCATCACGCGCCGCATCCTCGGGCGAACCATCGGCCGGGGCCACGTTGCTGAGCAGTGGTGCCGTGATCGGCGTGGTGGGGCTGAGCAGGGCATCGTAGCCGCGCAGGTGCTGCTGCATGCGCTCCACCCAGTTGGCGCGTGCCTGCTGGGTGGCGATGTAATCGGCGGCGGAAATCTGGGCGCCACGCTCGATGCGTGTGCGCACGCGCGGGTCGTAGGCGTCGGCATGCTGCTGCAACAGCTGGCGGTGCCAGGCAAAGCTCTCGGCAGCGGTCAGGCCGCCCTGGGCGTTGATGGTGGTCAGCTCGTGCAGCTCTGGCAGGTCGATGTCCTCAATGCGTGCACCGGCCCGGCGCAGGGTGTCCAGGCTGCGTTCAAAGCCGCGTGCGATGCTGGGTTGCAGCGCATCAAGCATCAGCGTGCGGGGCACGGCCAGGCGCCAGGCCGACAGGGGCGCCGGGCTGGGGGTGACACGTCGGGCGGCCAGAATGCTGTGGGCGGTGATGGCATCGCGCACGCTGTGCGTCATGGCGCAGGCCGTATCCAGCGATGTGGACAGAGGAATGCTGCCCTGCATGGGTACCAGCGCAGCGGTGGATTTGAAGCCGACCAGACCGTTGAGCGCAGCCGGAATGCGGATCGAGCCGCCGGTATCCGAGCCCAGGCCGATCCAGGCGCTGCCGCTGGCCACCGAGACGGCGCAGCCCGAGGAGGAGCCGCCGGGCACGTAGGCGGCATCCAGCGTCTGCTGCCACAGGCCGTCCATGGCCAGTGGGGTGGGATCGTGCGGGTTGGTGCCCACGCCGGAGAAGGAGAACTCCACCATGTGCGTCTGCCCCATCAGGCTGGCACCAGCGGCGCGCAGGCGTGCGACAGCCAGCGCATCGGCAGTGGCGGGCGGGTTGTTGCGCAGTACCGCAGAGCCGGCATGGGTCACCCAGCCCTGCACGTCGAACAGGGCCTTGATGGACACGGCCACGCCTGTGAGCGGGCGGGCAGCGGACAGGGGCTGCTGCGCTGCCAGCAGGGCGCCGTCGGCATCGGTATGCAGATAGGCGTGCGCGTAGGCCTTGTTGTGCATGGCCTGAATGCTGGCCTGGATGGCGTGGCTGGGGGAGGGGGCGGATGCGCCGTGCAGCAGCTGCGCGCGCAGGGCGGTGAAATCGGTGAGCATGAACGTGTGCTAAAATCCTCGGGCTTTGCTGCTGCCAGCCCTGTGCTTCATCTGACGGGCGCCTGTGCCGCAAGCGAAATAGCGAACCAGCTCCCATGAGGTGTTGCCCGGTACGCACAGACCGTATCCGCAAAATCGAGCTGGATTTTAGACCTAACCTTCTGGAGAAACTTATGTCCGTCACCATGCGTGAAATGCTGGAGGCCGGTGTCCACTTCGGTCACCAAACCCGTTTCTGGGATCCCAAGATGGCTCCCTACATCTTTGGTCAGCGCAACAAGATCCACATCATCAATCTGGAAAAGACGCTGCCCATGTTCCAGGCCGCCCAGAAGTTCGCCAAGCAGCTGGCTGCCAACGGGGGCACCATCCTGATGGTGGGCACCAAGCGCCAGGCTCGTGAGCTGGTGGTGGAGCAGGCTCGCCGTGCTGGCGTGCCCTATGTCGATCAGCGCTGGCTGGGTGGCATGCTGACCAACTTCAAGACCGTCAAGACTTCCATCAAGCGCCTGAAGGACATGAAGGCCCAGCAGGAAGCTGGTCTGGATTCCCTGTCCAAGAAGGAGCAGCTGATGTTCTCGCGCGAGCTGGCCAAGCTGGAGCGTGACATCGGTGGCATCCAGGACATGAACAACCTGCCCGATGCCATCTTCGTCATCGACGTGGGCTACCACAAGATTGCCGTCTCCGAAGCCAAGAAGCTGGGCATCCCCCTGATTGGCGTGGTGGATACCAACCACAACCCCGATGGCATCGACTATGTCATCCCCGGCAACGACGACTCGGCCAAGGCTGTGGCGCTGTACGCCCGTGGCATCGCCGACGCCATCCTGGAAGGCCGTGAGGCCCGTCTGAACGACGTGGTGCAGGCTGCGTCCGGCGAAAGCGCTGACGAATTCGTCGAAGTGCAAGAGGGCACTGCTGCCTGATCTGCCAGGCCGCGTCTCGCAGCGCATGGGAAAAGCGGGGCTCTGGTAGCCCCCTTTTTGTAACTGCGCTTTACCTTTGCAAAGTATTGAATACGGAGAAACAAAATGGCTGCAATTACCGCAAGCATGGTGGCTGAACTGCGCGCAAAGACCGACGCGCCCATGATGGAGTGCAAGAAGGCGCTGACCGAAGCCGACGGCGACATGGCCAAGGCCGAAGAGCTGCTGCGCGTCAAGCTGGGCACCAAGGCTGGCAAGGCTGCCGCTCGCGTGACCGCTGAGGGTGTGGTCGCTGCCTATGTGGAAGGTGGTGTGGGTGCGCTGATCGAAGTCAACAGCGAAACCGACTTTGTGTCCAAGAACGACAGCTTCGTCGCCATGGCCAAGGCAGCAGCCGAGCTGGTGGCCAAGCACAACCCCGCCGACGTGGAAGCTCTGGGTGCCCTGCCTTACGAGCAGGACGGCTTTGGCCCCACCCTGGAAGACGTGCGCAAGGGCCTGATCGGCAAGATCGGCGAGAACATGACCTTCCGCCGCTTCAAGCAATTCTCCGGCTCCAACCTGGCTTATTACCTGCACGGCAGCCGCATCGGCGTGGTCGTGGAGTTCGAGGGTGATGCCGTCGCTGCCAAGGATGTGGCCATGCACGTGGCTGCCATGAAGCCCGTGGCCCTGACCAGCGCCGACGTGCCCGCCGAGCTGATCGAAAAAGAGCGCTCCGTGGCCGCTGCCAAGGCTGCCGAGTCCGGCAAGCCTGCCGAGATCGTCGCCAAGATGGTCGAAGGCTCGGTGCAGAAGTACCTGAAGGAAGTGTCGCTGGCTGATCAGGTGTTCGTGAAGGCCGAAGACGGCAAGCAAACCGTGGGCGCCATGCTCAAGGCCAAGAACACCACCATCAAGAGCTTCACGCTGTACGTGGTGGGTGAAGGCATCGAGAAGAAGGCCGACGACTTTGCCGCTGAAGTGGCCGCCCAGATGGCCGCTGCCAAGAACGCCTAAGAGGGGTTAGGCTCAGACCGCCCCTGCCTGTTTCTCTGTTTGCCACTTTGCTTTTTTGGAGTTACACACCATGACCCAGGTTCGCCCCGTACACAAGCGCATCTTGCTCAAGCTGTCTGGCGAGGCTTTGATGGGTGACGACGCCTTCGGCATCAACCGCACCACCATCGAGCGCATGGTGGCCGAGATTGCCGAGGTCACGCGCATTGGTGTGGAAGTGGCGGTGGTGATCGGCGGGGGCAACATCTTCCGGGGTGTGGCCGGTGGTTCGGCTGGCATGGATCGTGCCACGGCCGACTACATGGGCATGCTGGCCACGGTGATGAACTCGCTGGCCCTGGCCGATGCCATGGACAAGCAGGGTTTGACCGCGCGCGTGATGTCGGCCATCGACATCCAGCAGGTGGTCGAGCCCTATGTGCGCCCCAAGGCCCTGCAGTACCTGGAAGAGGGCAAGGTGGTGATCTTTGCCGCCGGCACGGGCAACCCGTTCTTCACCACCGACACGGCAGCTTCGCTGCGCGGTGCCGAGATCGGTGCCGAGGTGGTGCTCAAGGCCACCAAGGTGGACGGGGTGTACACCGCAGATCCGATGAAGGATCCGACCGCAACGCGGTATTCGCGGCTCTCGTTCGACGAGGCCATCGTGCGCAACCTGGGCATCATGGACGCAACGGCCTTTGCGCTGTGCCGTGACCAGAAGCTGCCCATTCGGGTGTTCTCCATCGTCAAGCCCGGCGCCTTGTTGCGCGTGGTGCTGGGTGAGGATGAGGGCACACTGGTGTCCGCCTGATCGTTTTCTTACGTTTCCTGGCCTTCCCTTGTGCGAACAATGGAAGGCCGTTTGCTTTCAGAGGTAAGCCCAATGACCATCGCCGAAATCAAGAAAAATGCCGAAACCAAGATGGGGCAATCCATCGAGGCCCTGAAGAACAACCTCTCGCGCATTCGCACCGGCCGTGCCAGCCCGCAGTTGCTGGATGTGATCCATGTCGAGTACTACGGCTCCATGGTGCCGCTGTCGCAGGTGGCCAATGTCTCGCTGCTGGATGCGCGCACCATCAGCGTGCAGCCCTGGGAAAAGAACATGTCGGCCAAGGTGGAAAAGGCCATCCGCGAAAGCGACCTGGGTCTGAATCCCGCGGCGATGGGTGACCTGATCCGCGTGCCCATGCCCCCCATGAGCGAAGAGCGCCGCAAGGAAATGACCAAGCTGGCACGCAGCGAGGGCGAAGGCGCCAAGGTGGCCGTGCGCAACCTGCGTCGCGATGCCAACGAGTCGGTGAAGAAGCTGGTGAAGGACAAGGAAGTGTCGGAAGACGAACAAAAGCGCAGCGAAGCCGACATCCAGAAGCTGACCGACAAGTTCATCGCTGAAATCGACGCCCTGGTCGCTGCCAAAGAGCAGGACATCATGGCGGTGTAATACGTGGCAGCTTCCGACCAAAGCCACAGCGCGGCAGGTGCGGTGCCGCGGCACGTTGCCATCGTGATGGATGGCAATGGCCGCTGGGCCACCAGGCGGTTCCTGCCGCGTCTGGCCGGGCACAAGAAGGGGCTGGATGCCCTGCGCCGCTGTGTGCGCCTGTGCATGGAGCGCGGCGTGGCGGTGCTGACGGTGTTTGCCTTTTCCTCGGAGAACTGGGGCCGCCCGCAGGACGAAGTCTCAGGCCTGATGGCGCTGATGGCCACGGCGCTGACGCGCGAGGTGCCGGAGCTGGCCCGGGAAGGCGTGCGCCTGCACTTTGTGGGCGAGCGCGAGAGCCTGCCCGCCAAGGTGCAGACCGGCCTGGCACAGGCCGAAGTGGCCACAGCCGCCAACGACAGGCTGGTGCTCAACATCTGTTTCAACTATGGTGGCCGCTGGGACATGGCCCAGGCCGCCGCCAGGGTGGCCGCCGCGGGGCAGGCCTTGACCGAAGAGAACATCAACGCCGCCATGGCGCTGGCGCATGTGCCCGACCCGGACCTGATCATTCGCACCGGTGGGGAGCTGCGCCTGAGCAACTTTCTGCTCTGGCAGGCGGCGTATGCCGAACTGCTGTTCAGCGACCGGCTCTGGCCCGACTTCGATGCGGCAGACCTGGATGCAGCCATTGCCGAGTTCGCCAGGCGCGAGCGCCGCTTCGGTCAGACTTCGGCCCAGGTGTCCGCTCAGGCAGCGAGCGAATAGTGAAATGAATAGCTGCTACCGCTGGTGTGGCGCGGATTTCAAGGCTTTTTATTGCTAATATCCTTGTACAGCCAGCGCAAGCAGCTCCTGTTTTTTTGGAGCGTCGTGCCAGGCACGGCGCTTGTGAGGAAGGAACCATCCCATGCTGAAGCAGCGCGTCATCACCGCCCTGATCCTGCTGGCCGTGCTTTTGCCCGCGCTGCTGCATCCCAACACCGTGGGCTTCAACGCCATCGTGGTGCTGATGGTGGCCGCTGGAGGCTGGGAGTGGGGGCGCCTCAACGGACTGGGGCAGGCGGGTTCGCTGGCCAGTGGAGCCGTGCTGGCTGCGCTGGGTGGCCTGGCCTGGCAGCAGGGCTGGTTGCAGGGGCATTACCCGCTGCTGTGGCTGATCGCCGGCAGTGCCTGGGTGCTGGCGGCAGTGTTTCTGGTGCGTGCCGGGGTGCCCGTCTGGGGGCGTCTGCCGCTGGCGCTGCGCTGGCCGGCGGGGATGCTGGCCCTGGCCGTGGCAGGCCTGGCCATGGTGCAGGCGCGTGCCCTGGGGGTGAACTTTCTGCTTTCGGTGCTGTTGCTGGTCTGGGTGGCAGACGTGTTTGCCTACTTCGCCGGCCGAGCTCTGGGGCAGCGCCTCATTGCCGTCAAGCTGGCACCCAGCATCAGCCCCGGCAAAAGCTGGGAGGGGGCGCTGGGTGGTGCCATCGGTGTGCTGGTGATGGCCCTGGTGTGGGTGCAGTGCGATGCCAGCCAGGCACCGCAGTCGCTCAGCCTGTACAGCCGACTGGCCAGCGCGGGCACCGGGTTTCTGGTGCTGGCGGCCCTGTTCCTGACGGCAATGAGTGTGCTGGGCGATCTGGTGGAGTCCCTCATCAAGCGCAGCGCTGGTGTCAAGGACAGCAGCCAGCTGCTGCCAGGGCATGGCGGTGTGCTGGATCGCATCGACGCCCTGCTGCCCACCCTGCCGCTGGCCATGCTGCTGGCCAGTTACGTGGCCTGAAACATGGCCGCCCGATTTACGCAAAGTCTCTGCATATGAAGCAACGCATTACGGTGCTGGGTTCGACCGGCTCCATTGGCACCAGCACGCTGGACGTGGTCCGTCGCCACCCCGGGAAGTTTGAAGTTTTTGCGCTCAGCGCCGCCACCCAGGTGGAAGCCTTGCTGGCGCAGTGCCTGGAGTTTCAGCCGCGCTATGCCGTCATGGCCAGCGCCGCGCATGCCAGGCTGCTGGCAGAAAAATTACAGCAAAATTCGGCAAAAACGGTTGTTCTGCAAGCGCCAGAAGCTCTCGAAACCATAGCATCGCACGAAGAGGTGGATGCCGTCATGGGCGCCATCGTGGGTGCTGCCGGCCTGGCGCCGTGCCTGGCAGCAGCGCGCGCGGGCAAGCGCCTGCTGCTGGCCAACAAGGAGGCGCTGGTGGTGGGAGGCGCCTTGTTCATGGAAACCGTGCGCAACCACGGTTGCACGCTGTTGCCCATCGACAGCGAGCATTCGGCCATCTTCCAGTGCCTGCCCGAGGAGCGCAGCACCTGGGCGCGGCGCGTGCACAGCATCATCCTGACCGCTTCGGGCGGGCCGTTTCGCCAGCGCGATCCGGCCACGCTGCATGAGGTCACCCCTGCGCAGGCCTGCAAGCACCCCAACTTCAGCATGGGACGCAAGATTTCGGTGGACTCGGCCACCATGATGAACAAGGCGTTGGAGGTCATCGAGGCGCGTTGGCTGTTCGACATGGCACCGGAGCAGATTCGCGTGGTGCTGCACCCCGAGCAGATCATTCACTCCATGGTGCAGCTGCAGGACAGTTCCATCCTGGCACAACTGGGTACGCCCGACATGCGTGTGCCGATTGCCTGCGGCCTGGCCTGGCCCGAGCGCATCATCAGTGGGGTGGAGCCGCTGGACTTCACCCGTCTGGCGGCGCTGACGTTCGAGGAGGCCGACGCCCAGCGCTTTCCGGGAGTGCATCTGTCCTGGCAGGCACTGCGCGCGCCCGAGGGGACGACCACGGTGCTCAATGCTGCCAACGAAGTGGCCGTGGATGCCTTCCTGCATGAGCGCCTGCGCTTTGACCGCATCCATGCCGTCAATCAGGCTACGCTGGAAGCCTTGGTGCCACAAGAGCGCCCAGGCAGCGTGGCCGCACTGCTGGAGCTGGATGCGCAGGCCCGTGCGGTGGCCGCGCGCATGGCGCAGCGCTGGGCCATGTGAGCACTGCCTGCGCGTGGCGGATCGTTCAACACTTAGACAAGGAGGCCAGCGATGTTGCTGACGGTTTTGGCCTTTGTGGTTGCCCTGGGGCTGCTGATTGCCATCCATGAATACGGGCACTACCGCATGGCGGTGGCTTGTGGTGTCAAGGTGCTGCGCTTTTCCATCGGCATGGGAACGCCCCTGCTGCGCTGGCAGGGTAAGCGTTCAGGCACAGAGTTCGTGCTGGCGGCGTTGCCCATCGGGGGCTATGTGCGCATGCTGGACGAGCGTGAGGGCAGTGTGCCCGAGCACGAGCGCCATCTGGCCTTCAATACCCAGCCGCTGCGTGCGCGCGCTGCCATCGTGGCCGCCGGGCCGCTGGCCAATCTGCTGCTGGCGGTGCTGCTTTACAGCGCCGTCAACTGGATGGGCGTGCAGGCGCCGCAGGCAATCGTGGCAGCGCCTCTGCCAGGCAGTCTGGCCGAGCAGGCGGGCCTGCGTGCTCAGGACTGGGTGCGTGCCGTGCAGTTCGACGGTGAGGAGCAGCCGCTGCGCTCGTTTGACGATATCCGCTGGGTGCTGACCGAGGCGGTCATCGGTGGGCGCGATGTGCAACTACATGTCACGGATCCCGAGGGCAAGCGCGCGCGCAGCGTGTTTTTGCCGCTCTCAAGCATACAAACGGCCGACGTGGATGCGGCCCTGCTGCAGCGCATTGGCATTGTGGCGCCCTGGATGCCCGCCGTGGTGGGCGAGGTGTTGCCCGATCAGCCCGCGCAGCAAGCGGGTCTGCAGCCGGGTGATGTGGTGGTGTCGGTGGATGGCGTGGAGGTGAGCGATGCCACGCAGCTGCGCGCTCTGATCCGCCGTGCGGTCCAGGGCCAGACGCTGCACTGGCGCGTGGAGCGCTCCGGTCGGGTACTGGAGCTGCCCGTTACACCGGAAGTGGTGCCCGATCCGGCGCATCCCGAGCAAACCATGGGGCGCATCGGAGCCATGCTGGGCGCTGCACCGCAGATGGTGCTGGTGGAATACGGCTGGTGGGATGGGCTGGTTGCCGGCGCTCGGAAGACCTGGGACATTGGGCTGCTGAGCCTGAAGATGCTGGGCAAGATGCTGATCGGCGAGGCGTCGGTGAAAAACCTGAGCGGTCCCCTGACGATCGCCGACTACGCAGGCAAATCGGCCAGCATGGGGGGGATGCAGTACGTGCTGTTTTTGGCGCTGATCAGCGTCAGCCTGGGGGTGCTCAATCTGCTGCCGCTGCCCGTCTTGGACGGTGGGCACCTGATGTATTATCTGTGGGAGGCGGTCACTGGCCGTGCGGTTAGTGACGCGTGGATGCAGGGGCTGCAGCGCGTAGGTGTCGGGGTGTTGTTGCTCATGATGGGCATCGCCTTGTTCAACGATGTGCAACGACTGCTGGCCTGACCAAGGATTCCCAACCCGATCAACTTTTTGCCTGCCCCTTCGTGCAGGCCGCCTGTGATTCTCATGAAATTACCCGCTCAACGCTTTGGTGTGCGCACAGCTGTGGCTGTTGCAGCCATGCTCTCCATGGCCCAGATGGCCTGGGCCCTGGAGCCTTTCCAGGTGCAGGACATTCGCGTCGAAGGCCTGCAGCGTGTTGAAGCCGGCACGGTCTTTGCCTCGATGCCCGTGCGTGTGGGCGATGAGTACAACGACGACAAGGGGGCGGCCGCCATTCGCGCCCTGTTCGCCCTGGGTCTGTTCAAGGACGTGCGTCTGGAAGCCGATGGCAACGTGCTGGTGGTGGTGGTGGAAGAGCGTCCGACCATTGCCAATGTGGAGTTTGTCGGCACCAAGGAGTTTGACAAGAAGGCCCTGCAGCAGTCCATGCGCGATGTGGGGCTGGCCGAGGGGCGTCCCTTCGACAAGGCCCTGGCAGACCGTGCAGAGCAGGAGCTCAAACGCCAGTACATCAGCCGCAGTCTGTACGGTGCGGAGGTGGTCACGACCGTCACTCCGATCGAGCGCAACCGCGTGAATCTGACGTTCTCTGTTGTGGAGGGCAAGCCTGCCAAGATCAGCGAAATCCGCATCGTCGGTGCCAATGCGTTCAGCGAGTCCACACTGAAAAAGCAGATGGACCAGGATACCGGCGGCTGGATGAGCTGGTACACCAAGTCCAACCGCTATGCGCGCAGCAAGCTCAATGCCGACCTGGAGACGCTGCGTTCGTACTACCTCAAGCGGGGCTACATCGATTTCCGTGTCGATTCCACGCAGGTGGCCATCTCGCCCGACAAACAGAGCATTTCCCTGGTCATCAATATCCATGAAGGCGAACGCTTCATGGTCTCGGGCGTGCGGCTGGAGGGCAACTACCTGGATCGGGAAGATGAGTTCAAGTCCCTGGTGAAGATCAAGCCTGGCCAGCCCTACAACGCCGAGCTGGTGACCGAGACCACCAAGGCGTTTGCCGACCACTTCAGCAATTTTGGTTTCGCCTTTGCGCGCGTTGAGGCGGTGCCGGAGATTGACCGGGAGAAGAACCTGGTGTCCTTTGTGCTGCAGGCCGACCCATCCCGCCGCGCCTACGTGCGCCGCATCAATGTGGCTGGCAACGAGCGCACGCGCGATGAAGTCATCCGCCGGGAGTTCCGTCAGTACGAGTCCTCGTGGTACGACGGCGAAAAAATCAAGATTTCGCGCGACCGGGTGGACCGTCTTGGCTTCTTTACCGAAGTGGACATGGATACCCAGGAGGTACCGGGCTCTCCCGATCAGGTGGATCTGACGGTCAACGTCAAGGAAAAGCCCACGGGCTCGGTGACCTTGGGCGCAGGCTTTTCCAGTGCAGAAAAGGTGACGCTGAGCTTTGGCATCAAACAGGAAAATGCCTTTGGTTCCGGCAATTACCTGGGGATCGACGTCAACACCAGCAAGTACAACCGTACCCTGGTGCTGAGCACCGTGGATCCCTACTTCACCCAGGACGGGATTTCGCGCACCCTGGACCTGTATTACCGCACCTCCCGTCCTTACTCCTACGTGGTGGACGATCGCGAGGTGGATACCAGCGAGATGTACAAGATCGTCTCCAAGGGGGCATCGGTGCGCTTTGGCGTGCCCTTCAGCGAAGAGGACACGGTGTACTTCGGTATTGGTGCCGAGCAGACCAGCGTCAAGTCCGGCCAGTTCATGCCCATGTACCTGCTGCCCTATTCGGGCAAGAGCAATACGGCCATCCCATTGACTCTGGGTTGGGGGCGTGACTCGCGCGACAGTGCCCTGGCACCCAATTCCGGGCGCTACCAGCGCCTGAGCGCCGACTGGTCCGTGGCGGGGGACCTGAAGTACATCAAGGCCAACTACCAGTTCCAGCAGTACATCCCGATCACCAAGGCGGTGACCTTTGCGTGGAACACGGAGCTGGGCTGGGGCAAGGGCCTGGGTGGCAAGGATTTCCCGCTCTTCAAGAACTTCTATGCCGGTGGTCTGGGGTCGGTGCGTGGCTTTGAACAGGGCAGCCTGGGGCCTCGCTCGTACTGCTATCAGGGTGAGTCCGGCGCGCCCGACAATTGCAGCTCCTACTCCTATCTGGGCGGTGCCAAGCTGGCGGTCATGAACTTTGAGCTGGTGGCGCCCTTCCCGGGCAACGGCAACGACAAGACGTTGCGCTGGTTCACGTTCGTTGACATCGGGAACGTATTTGCTGAAAAGGACCCTATCCGTGCCGGCGAACTGCGTGCTTCGGCCGGTATCGGTCTGAGCTGGATTTCACCGCTGGGGCCTTTGCGTTTGGCCTGGGCTACGCCGTTGCGTAAAAAGCCTGAAGACAAACTGCAGAAAATTCAATTTCAAATTGGGACTTCTTTCTGATGAAAAACTTTACCCGTACCGTCGTGGCAGCATCCCTGCTGGCAGGCCTGAGCTTTTCCGCCTTTGCCGAGTTCAAGGCCGGGTTTGTGAATACCGACCGCATCTTCCGCGAGGCCAATGCGGCCAAGGCTGCGCAGACCAAGCTGGAGCAGGAATTCACCAAGCGCGAGAAGGAATTGATCACCTTGCGCGACAACCTCAAGCGTGCTTCCGAAGCGTTTGAGCGCGACGCGCCCACGATGGCCGAGAGCCAGCGCATTGCCAAGCAGCGCGAGCTGGTGGAGCAGGATCGCGAATTCCAGCGCAAGAGCCGTGAGTTCCAGGAAGACCTGAGCAATCGCAAGAACGAAGAGCTGGCGCGCGTGCTGGATCAGGCCAACCGGGTGGTGCAGCAAGTGGCTGAGACCGAACAATACGACGTGATCCTGCAGGAAGCGGTGTACGTCAACCCCAAGCACGACATCACCGACAAGGTGATCAAGGCTTTGAACGCGGCCACCAAGTAACCCACGGATCGTGTGTGTTGGCAAAGGTGGTGCCGGCGTGGGCATAGAGCTTGGTCAGATCGTCGATCTCCTGGGAGGTAGCCTGGAGGGAGGGGCGCGTACCACGGAGGTGGAGCGCATTGCCCCGCTGGAGAGTGCCGACGCTCGTAGCATCAGCTTTCTGAACAATCCGCGCTATGCCAGTCAGCTGGCTTCTTCGCAGGCGGCGTGCGTCATTGTGGCTCCCGCCATGCGCGAGGCTGCGTTGGCGCGTGGGGCGTGCATCGTCACGGAAAACCCTTACGCTTACTTTGCCCGTCTGACGCAGCTGTGGCAGGCGCAGCAGCCGCCGGCGTGGCCGCAGGGCATTCACCCCACAGCGGTGGTGCACCCGCAGGCTCGGGTGCATCCGCAGGCCAGTATCGGCCCGCTGTGCGTGGTGGAGCGCGATGCCGTGATCGGGGCGGGCACGGTGCTGAGGGCGCGGGTCTTTGTGGCGCAGGGATGCGTCATCGGGGAGCGCTGCATTCTGCACCCCGGGGTTGTCATTGGTGCGGACGGTTTCGGTTTTGCGCCGCAGGGAGGTGAGTGGCTCAAGATCGCCCAGCTGGGCGCCGTGCGCATCGGCGACGACGTGGAGATCGGTGCCAACACCTGTATCGACCGGGGAGCATTGAACGATACCGTCATCGGCGATGGCGTGAAGATCGACAACCTGGTGCAGATTGCCCATAACGTTCAAGTGGGAGAGCACACGGTCATTGCCGGCAACACCGGCATTGCCGGCAGTGCTCGTATCGGCGCGCATTGCTCCATTGGTGGGGCAGCCAATATTCTGGGGCATTTGCGCATTGCCGACGGCACGAGTATTTCACCAACTTCCATGGTGACGCGCTCAATCCATAAGCCAGACTTGTACACCGGCATATTTCCCTTGCAGACGAATGCCGAGTGGGAGAGGAATGCCGCCTCGCTCAAGCAACTCCATCAGTTGCGTGAGCGAATCAAAAAACTTGAAAAAGCGCTGAGCGCTTGGACACAGAGCGAAGAAAAAACATGATGGATATCCACGCAATTTTGAAGCAACTGCCCCACCGCTACCCGTTCCTGCTGGTGGACAAGGTGGTGGAGCTGGAGCGCAACGCACGCATCCTGGCGGTCAAGAATGTCACTTACAACGAGCCGTTCTTTACCGGTCACTTCCCGGGCCGTCCCGTGATGCCCGGCGTCTTGATGCTGGAAGCGCTGGCGCAGGCGGCAGGCTTGCTGGCCTTTGATGCCATGGGGCAGGTGCCAGACGAAAACAACATCTACTACTTTGTCGGCATCGATTCGGCGCGCTTCAAGCGTCCGGTGGAGCCGGGTGATCAGTTGTTGCTGGAGGCATCCATCGACCGTGTGCGTGCAGGCATCTGGAAGTTCAAGGGCATTGCCCGAGTCGGCGACGAAGTGGCGTGTGAAGCCGAACTGATGTGCACCATGCGCTATGTGGGGCCTGAAAAACAGGCGTAAGCGCAGCATGAGTGACCTGATTCATCCTACCGCGGTGATTGCAGAGGGTGCACAACTGCACCCTTCGGTGTCTGTGGGGGCGTATAGCGTGATTGGCCCACATGTGCAGGTGGGCGAGGGCACGCGCATTGGCTCGCACTGCGTGCTGGACGGGCATACCCGCATCGGGCGCAACAACCACATCTTCCAGTTCGCCTCCCTGGGCGCGCAGCCGCAGGACAAGAAGTACGCCGGTGAGCCCACGCGCCTGGAGATTGGCGATGGCAACACCATCCGCGAGTTCTGCACCTTCAATACAGGCACGGTGCAGGATGGTGGCGTGACGCGTGTGGGCAACGACAACTGGGTGATGGCCTACGTGCACATCGCCCACGACTGCCAGGTCGGCAGCCACACCATCCTGGCCAACAACGCCACCCTGGCAGGCCATGTGCATGTGGGCGATTGGGCGATTCTGGGCGGCCTTACCGGCGTGCATCAGTTCACCCACATCGGGGCCCATGCGATGGCCGGCTTTGCCAGCCACATTGCGCAGGACGTGCCGCCCTTCATGATGGTGGATGGCAATCCCCTGGCGGTGCGTGGCTTCAATATCGAAGGCCTGCGCCGCCGCGGCTTCAGCCCTGAGCGTATCCGCGCGGTCAAAACCATGCACCGTGTGCTGTACCGCCAGGGCCTGACATTGCAGGCGGCAATGGAAGCCTTGCCTGCCGTTGCCCAGGAGTACCCAGAGGCGCATGAGGACGTGGCCCTGATGCAGGCCTTCCTGCAATCCAGCACGCGTGGCATTGCACGCTGATCCCATGACGGATGCGGTAGCGCAGCCACTGCGCGTGGCCATGGTGGCTGGGGAGGCGTCGGGGGATTTGCTCTCAGGCCTGCTGCTCGATGGCCTGTTGCAGCGCTGGCCGCATTTGCAGGCATGCGGCATTGGCGGACCCGCCATGCAGCAGCGCGGCTTTCAGGCCTGGTACGACAGTGAACGCCTGGCGGTGCATGGCTACAGCCTGGAAGTGCTCATGCGCCTGCGCGACATTCTGGCGATTCGCAAGCAGATGCGGCAGCGCCTGCTGCAGGAGCGCCCCCAGGTTTTCATTGGCGTGGATGCGCCGGACTTCAATCTTGGGCTGGAGCGCGATGTGCGCGCTGCCGGGATCAAGACGGTGCATTTTGTCTGTCCCTCCATCTGGGCGTGGCGTCCGGAGCGTGTGCACAAGATTCGTACAGCTGCCGATCACGTGCTGTGCCTGTTCCCGTTTGAGCCCGATTTGCTGGCGCAGCATGGCATTGCCGCCACCTATGTGGGACACCCGCTGGCCCGGCAGATTGCCATGCAGCCCGATCAGGCAGCGGCGCGCGCGGCCTTGGGTCTGCGTCAGCAGGGGCCGGTGCTGGCTGTGTTGCCGGGCAGTCGGCGTGCAGAGGTGCAGTACATCGCACGCCCCTTTCTGGAAGCAGCCGCGTTGTTGCTCAAGGAAATGCCGCAGTTGCAGGTGGTGCTGCCTGCTGTACCGGCGCTGTACGAACGCTTGCAGTCCCTGCTTGCCGAGTTGGGATTGGGCGAGCGTGTGCACCTGCTGCAGGGGCAATCGGACACGGCGCTGGCTGCCTGCGACTGCACCCTGATCGCCAGTGGTACGGCTACGCTGGAAGCAGCGCTGTACAAGCGCCCCATGGTGATCAGCTACCACATGCATCCCATCAGCTGGCGTTTGATGCGCCGCAAGCAGTTGCAGCCCTGGGTCGGGCTGCCCAACATTTTGTGCGGCGATTTTGTTGTTCCGGAGTTGTTGCAGGAGCGTGGCACACCCACGGCCCTGGCGCAGGCGGTTGCGCAGTGGTTGCAGCCTGGTGCCGCTGCACAGGTGGCTCAGGTGCAGGCGCGCTTTACCCAGTTGCACCAATTGTTGTTGCGCGACACGGGCGCACTGGCTGCCCAAGCCATGGCGGAGTTGTTGCATGCCTGAACAAGTGGTGTTGCCCTGGCCCACGGACGGTTTGCTGGCAGGGGTGGACGAAGCGGGGCGAGGCCCCTTGGCGGGGCCGGTGGTGGCTGCCGCCGTCATCCTGGACGATTTGCAGCCCATTGCCGGGCTGAACGATTCCAAGAAGCTCAGTGCACGGCGGCGCGAAGCCCTTTTCGATGAAATCCGCGCCAAGGCCCTGTGCTTTTGTGTGGCGCAGGCTTCGGTGGAGGAGATTGATCGCCTGAACATCCTGCAGGCCACCATGCTGGCCATGCAGCGGGCGGTGCAGGGACTGCGCCTGCGGCCGGCCCTGGTGCAGGTCGACGGCAACCGCCTGCCACGCCTGGATGTGCGGGCAGAGGCCATCGTGCAGGGCGATGCACTGGTGCCGGCCATTTCTGCAGCCTCCATTTTGGCCAAGGTGACGCGCGACCGCTGGTGCGAGGAGTTTGCGCAACGCTATCCCGACTATGGCTTTGCGGCGCACAAGGGCTATGGCACGGCCGCACACCTGCAGGCGTTGGCGCGCTATGGCGCCACCGAGCAGCACCGGCGCAGCTTTGCCCCAGTGGCACGCGTTCTGGCAGCGCAGCGTCAGAATGGCTAGCTGCGTGTTGGCAGGAACTGGAAAAGGGCAGAAACATGCACGTCATTGAAATCACTTCGCGCGACAACGGCTTCGTCAAGGAGCTGCGTCGCCTGAGCAGGGAGTCCGGTGCGTACCGGCGCCTGGGCCACGTCTGGCTGGAAGGGGACCATCTGTGCCGCGCAGCCCTGGCACGTGGCCTGCGCCCGGCAACGGCCGTGTTTTCAGCATCTTTTTGGCCACAAGCGCCCGCAGAATGGGCGCAGGCTGCTTCCAAAACCGTAGTCTTGCCGGATGCCCTGTTTGCCGACATCAGTGGCCTGGAGTCGCCCGCACGCATGGGCTACCTCCTGCCCTGGACGGGAGAGGGGGCGTTGCTGCGCCCTGGCGTGCCCACCCTGGTGCTCGACCGGGTGCAGGATGCCGGCAATGTGGGCTCCATGCTGCGCAGTGCCAGTGCCTTTGGCTTCGAGCAGGTGCTGGCCCTCAAGGGCACCGCTGCGCTGTGGAGCCAGAAAGTGCTGCGCGCCGGCATGGGGGCCCATTTCGGCCTGCATCTGGTGGAGTCGGCCGATCCGCACGACATTGCCCAGCTGGAACTGCCGGTGCTGGCCACCAGCTCGCACCAGGGGGCCTTCATCCACCAGGAGACCTTGCCCTGGCCATGTGCCTGGGCCATGGGGCATGAAGGGCAGGGCGTGGGGCCCGAGGTGCAGGCCCTGGCCAGCCAATGGGTGCGCATTGCCCAGCCGGGTGGCGAAGAGTCGTTGAACGTGGCGGCAGCAGCAGCGATCTGTTTGCACGCAAGCGCAGTACAGGCCACACGACCACTCGGGTAATCCCTAGTGTGTTCGGCGGAGCTGTGCGGGCGTCTGGGTATAATGAGAGGCTTTCAGTTATATCGTTCTACGCCTAGCGTCGTTTTTTGGCTACTTCTACTGTAAGCTGCCGCCAGCCCTAGGTGTAGGTTGGTCAGGTGTGCGCTGGGCGTAACCGTCATTCATCGGAGAACCCAGTGTTTTTGTCGCTCAAGACACATTTCGCGCCAGCCATCCTGGCGCTTGCAGACGGCACGGTCTTTATTGGTCAATCCATTGGTAGCGCTGGCACTACTGTTGGCGAGGTGGTGTTCAACACGGCCATGACCGGTTACCAGGAAATCCTGACAGACCCGAGCTACTGCCAGCAACTCGTCACCCTCACTTACCCCCACATCGGCAGCTACGGCATCAATGCCGAGGACATGGAGTCCGCCAAGGTGCATGCCGCTGGTCTGGTGATCCGCGACCTGCCTGCCGTCGTCAGCAACTTCCGTGCCGAGCAAAGCCTGCCGCAGTTCCTGAAGGCCCAGGGCACGGTGGCCATTGCCAACGTCGATACCCGTCGCCTGACGCGCCTGCTGCGTGAAAAAGGTGCGCAAAACGGTGCCATTGTCGCCCTGGAGGAGGGCCAGGAAGTCACGCCCGAACGCGTTGCCGCAGCCGTTGCCGCGGCACAGGCAGCGCCCAGCATGGCTGGTCTGGACCTGGCCAAGGTGGTGAGCACGCCCAAGCCCTATGTCTGGGAGCAGACCGAGTGGAAGCTGGGCCAGGGCTTTGGCACGCTGGAGAACCCGCGCTTCCACGTCGTGGCTTATGACTTTGGCGTCAAGCGCAACATCCTGCGCATGCTCACCAGCCGTGGCTGCAAGCTCACCGTGGTGCCTGCACAGACCTCCGCGGAGGAAGTGCTGGCGCTCAACCCGGATGGCGTGTTCCTCTCCAACGGCCCTGGCGATCCGCAGCCGTGCGACTACGCCATCGCTGCCGTGCAGACGTTGCTGGAAAAGCGCATCCCCATCTTCGGCATCTGTCTGGGGCACCAGATCCTGGCGCTGGCACTGGGTGCCAAGACCTTCAAGATGGCGCACGGCCACCACGGCGGCAACCACCCCGTCAAGACCCTGGCCAACAACCACGTGTGCATCACCAGCCAGAACCACGGCTTTGCGGTGGATACGGCTACCCTGCCCGCCAACGTGCGCGCCACCCACATCAGCCTGTTTGACGGCACGCTGCAAGGCCTGGAGTGCACCGACCGCCCGGCCTTCAGCTTCCAAGGTCACCCTGAGGCGGCCCCTGGCCCCAACGATATCGGCCATCTGTTTGACCGTTTCACTGCGTCCATGGCAGCCGTACAGGAGAAGAAATAATGCCCAAGCGTACTGACATCAAGAGCATCCTCATCATTGGCGCCGGCCCCATCATCATCGGTCAGGCGTGCGAGTTCGACTATTCCGGCGTGCAGGCCTGCAAGGCGCTGCGCGAAGAGGGTTACAAGGTCATCCTGATCAACAGCAACCCGGCAACGATCATGACCGACCCCGCCACGGCGGACGTCACCTACATCGAGCCCGTCACCTGGCAGACGGTGGAGCGCATCATCGCCAAGGAACGCCCGGATGCCATCCTGCCCACCATGGGCGGCCAGACGGCGCTCAACTGCGCGCTGGACCTGTGGCGCAACGGGGTGCTGGACAAGTACGGCGTGGAGCTGATCGGCGCCAAGCCCGAGGCCATCGACAAGGCCGAAGACCGCCAGAAGTTCAAGGAAGCCATGACCAAGATCGGTCTGGAGTCGGCCCGTTCGGGCATTGCCCACACCATGGAAGAAGCCTGGGCGGTGCAAAAGCACGTGGGCTTCCCCACCGTGATCCGCCCCAGCTTCACGCTGGGTGGCACGGGCGGTGGCATTGCCTACAACGCCGAAGAATTCGAGACCATCGCCAAGCGTGGTCTGGAAGCCTCGCCCACCAGCGAGCTGCTGATTGAAGAGTCGCTGCTGGGCTGGAAAGAGTTCGAGATGGAAGTGGTGCGCGACAAGGCGGACAACTGCATCATCGTCTGCTCGATCGAGAACCTGGACCCCATGGGCGTGCACACCGGTGACTCCATCACCGTGGCGCCTGCCCAGACCCTGACCGATCGCGAGTACCAGATCCTGCGCGACGCCAGCATTGCCGTGCTGCGTGAAATCGGCGTGGATACCGGCGGCTCCAACGTGCAGTTCGCCATCAACCCCAGGAATGGCCGCGTCATCGTCATCGAGATGAACCCGCGCGTGAGCCGCTCCTCGGCGCTGGCTTCCAAGGCCACGGGCTTCCCGATTGCCAGGGTCGCTGCCAAGCTGGCCGTGGGCTACACCCTGGACGAGCTGAAAAACGAAATCACCGGCGGTGCCACCCCCGCGTCGTTTGAGCCGACCATCGACTACGTGGTCACCAAGATCCCGCGTTTTGCCTTCGAAAAATTCCCGGCCGCCAACGACCGTCTGACCACCCAGATGAAGTCGGTGGGCGAAGTCATGGCCATGGGCCGCACCTTCCAGGAATCCTTCCAGAAGGCCCTGCGTGGCCTGGAAGTGGGCGTCGATGGTATGAACGAAAAGACCCAGGATCGCGAGACCCTGGAAAAGGAACTGGGCGAGCCCGGTCCCGAGCGCATCTGGTACGTGGGCGATGCCTTTGCCATGGGCCTGTCGGTCGATGAAGTGTTCGAGCTGACCAAGATCGACCGCTGGTTCCTGGTGCAGATTGAAGAGATCGTCAAGATCGAGCTGGAGCTGGACAAGCTCTACGCCGAAAAGGGCGAAGCCGCACTGGCATCGCTGGACGCTGCCACGCTGCGCCTGCTCAAGCAGAAGGGCTTCTCCGACCGGCGTCTGGCCAAGCTGCTGCACACCACCGAAAAGGCCGTGCGCGAAGCCCGCAAGGCGCTGAACGTGCGCCCCGTGTACAAGCGCGTGGACACCTGTGCGGCCGAGTTCGCCACCAACACCGCCTACATGTATTCCACCTACGACGAGGAATGCGAAGCGGCGCCCACCAACAAGAAAAAGATCATGGTGCTCGGCGGTGGCCCCAACCGCATCGGCCAAGGCATTGAGTTCGACTACTGCTGCGTGCACGCCGCGCTGGCCATGCGTGAAGACGGTTACGAGACCATCATGGTCAACTGCAACCCCGAGACCGTCTCCACCGACTACGACACCTCCGACCGCCTGTACTTCGAACCGCTGACGCTGGAAGACGTGCTGGAGATCGTGGACAAGGAGCAGCCCGAAGGCGTGATCGTGCAGTACGGCGGCCAGACGCCGCTCAAGCTCGCCCTGGGTCTGGAGCGCGAAGGCGTGAAGATCATCGGCACCACGCCCGACATGATCGACGCCGCCGAAGACCGTGAGCGTTTTCAAAAGCTCTTGAACGACCTGGGTCTGCGCCAGCCGCCCAACGCCACTGCGCGTACCGAAGAAGAAGCCCTGGAAAAGGCCGCTGGCCTGGGCTACCCGCTGGTGGTGCGCCCCTCCTACGTGCTGGGTGGCCGTGCGATGGAAATCGTGCACGAGCAGCGCGATCTGGAGCGCTACATGCGCGAAGCCGTGAAGGTCTCCAACGACTCGCCCGTGCTGCTGGACCACTTCCTGTCCAACGCCATCGAGTGCGACGTGGACTGCGTGCGTGACAAGACCGGCGCTGTCTATATCGGTGGTGTGATGGAACACATCGAGCAAGCCGGCGTGCACTCCGGTGACTCGGCCTGCTCGCTGCCGCCTTACTACCTGAAGGCCGAAACCGTTGCGGAAATCAAGCGCCAGACCGCGGCCATGGCCGCTGGCCTGAACGTGGTCGGCCTGATGAATGTGCAGTTCGCCATCCAGGAAACCGAAAACGGCGACGTGATCTACGTGCTGGAAGTCAACCCCCGCGCTTCGCGTACCGTGCCGTTTGTTTCCAAGGCCACCGGCGTGCAGCTGGCCAAGGTGGCCGCACGCTGCATGGCCGGCCAGACGCTGGCCGAGCAGGGCATCACCAGGGAGGTGACCCCGCCGTACTTCAGCGTCAAGGAAGCAGTGTTCCCGTTCGTCAAGTTCCCCGGCGTGGACACCATCCTCGGCCCCGAGATGAAGTCCACCGGCGAAGTCATGGGCGTGGGCAAGACCTTCGGCGAAGCCTTCGTGAAGAGCCAGCTCGGCGCTGGCGTGCAGCTGCCCACCTCTGGCAAGATCTTCCTGACCGTGAAGAACGCCGACAAGCCGCGTGCCGTGGCAGTGGCCAAGGAGCTGGCCGCCATGGGTTACACCCTGTGCGCCACACGCGGCACCGCTGCGGCGATTGCCGAAGCTGGCGTGGAAGTGCAGGTCGTCAACAAAGTGGCTGAGGGCCGCCCGCACATCGTGGACATGATCAAGAACGGCGAGATCGCCATGGTCATCAACACGGTGGAAGAGCGCCGCAACGCCATTGCCGACTCGCGTGCCATCCGCACCAGCGCCCTGGCTGCGCGCGTGACCATCTTCACCACCATCTTCGGTGCCGAGGCGGCTGTGGATGGCATGAAGGCCATGCGCGCCGGCCCGCTGGAGGTGACCTCCGTGCAGGAGCTGCTGACCCAGCTGGCCTGATAGGTTGCAAACCGCTACCAGGGGGCTGGTCAAGCGTGCCAAACACGGCATAATCACGCCCTGACCTAGGAACACCGCCGCGCAGCACTCGCGCGGCGGTTTGCTTTTTGGGCATAACCCTTGAACTGCCACGCTGCTGTGGCTTTCTGGACATGCCTTTGTTGTGGCGCGGGCACTGCCGCAGGGCAAGGCCCGCCCGCTCAGCCGTATGTGGAGAAACTGAACATGGCAACCATCCCTTTGACCAAGCGTGGCGCTGAGAAGCTCAAAGCCGAACTGCAACGCTTGAAGACCGTCGATCGCCCCGCAGTGATTGCCGCCATTGCCGAAGCGCGCGCCCAGGGCGACCTGAGTGAAAACGCCGAGTACGAAGCGGCCAAGGACCGCCAGGGCTTCATCGAGGGCCGCATCATGGAGGTGGAGGGCAAGCTCTCGGCTGCGCAGATCATCGACCCCGCCACGCTGGATGCCGGTGGCCGCGTGGTCTTTGGTGCCACGGTGGAGCTGGAGGACGAGGAAACCGGCGCCACCGTCACCTACCAGATCGTGGGTGAGGACGAGGCCGACCTCAAGCACGGCCTGATCAACGTCTCCAGCCCCATCGCCCGTGCGCTGATCGGCAAGGAAGAGGGCGATGTGGCCGTGGTCATGGCCCCTGGTGGCGAGCGCAGCTACGAGATCGTGGCCGTCAAGTACATCTAAACCCCGGTGGGTTTGCCGCTGCCAGCAGGGCGGTGTTGGATAAAAACATAGCGCCTGGCGCTGATTGGGCGGGGAATTTAGGTATTAAATAACCTGAAACCATTGCCTAATCAGCGCCAGGCGCTTTTTTTATGAGAGCAACCGGGTGCTGTGCTTCAGGCAGCGCCTGCCTGCTCGGCCAGCCAGCGCCGCACCAGGGTGTCCCAGAAGCGTGCGCCCAGGGCGATGTTGTCGTCGTTGAAGTCGTAGCCCGGGTGGTGCAGGCCGATGCCCTTCTGCCCGTCCCGACCGTTGCCGATCCAGCCATAGGCGCCGGGTAGCTGTTGCAGCATGAAGCCAAAGTCTTCGCTGGTCATGGCCGGGTCGATCTGGGGGTGGGTGTTCTCGGCACCGACCACTTCCTGCATCACACGCGCCATGAAGCGCGCTTCTTTTTCGCTGTTGGTGGTGTTGGGGTAGCCGGGCTTGTGGATGTACAGCGCCTGGCACTGGTGCGCGGCGGCGATGTGGGTGGCGATGCGCTCGATGCCCGCCACCAAGGCGGTTTGCGTCTCGTCGCGCAGGGTGCGCAGGGTGCCGTAGATCACCGCCTCGTTGGGGATGATGTTTTCCACCGTGCCGGCTTCGATCTTGCCGATGGTCAGGACTGCGCTGTCGACCGGATCGAGTGTGCGCGAAACCAGCGTCTGCAGCTGCGTGACGATGGCACAGGCCACCGGCACCGGGTCGCGCGTGGTGTGCGGCAGCGCCGCGTGGCCGCCCTGGCCGCGCACGCGGATCTCGAAGCGGATATTGGCCGCCATGATGGGGCCCACGCGCACCGCCATCTGGCCCTGGGGCAGATCGGGCCAGTTGTGCAGGGCAAACACCGCCTGGCAGGGAAAGCGCTGGAACAAGCCGTCGTCGATCATTGCCTTGGCGCCAGCGCCGCCTTCTTCGGCCGGTTGAAAGATCAGGTGCACCGTGCCGGGGAAGTCGCGCTGCTGGCTCAGCAGGTGGGCGGCGCCCAGCAGCATGGTGGTGTGGCCATCGTGCCCGCAGGCGTGCATGCGGCCCTTGTGGCGGCTGGCGTGGGGCAGGCCCGTGGTCTCGGTCAGGGGCAGGGCGTCCATGTCGGCGCGCAGGCCCAGGCTGGGGCCGGGGTTGGTTGCATCAAAGCCGGCGCCGTGGATGCTGGCCACCACGCCGGTCTGGCCGATGCCGCTGTGCACCTGCAGGCCCAACGCCTGCAGGTAGGCGCTGACCCGGCCTGCGGTGCGTTGCTCCTGGTAGCTCAGTTCGGGGTGGGCGTGCAGATCGTGGCGCAGGCTCAAAAGCTGGGACAGGTGGGGGCTAAGCATGGAGGCAGACATGGCAAATGGACAGCAGGTGCGTTGGGCTTAAGCATTTTGCGCGCCAACTTTGCAGCGGGCGCTGCCGGGGTGGGGCAAGGCATCCATTATGGGCGGCCAGCCTGCCTTTGCAGCGACAATGGCGCCACTATGAAAACCAGCATTTTCCCCCCCTCCCTGTTCGTGCGCCCGGATGTGCACGATGCGCGCCCGCTCATTCTGTACCACGGGCGCAATTGCCCCGATGGTTTTGGCGCGGCCCTGGCGGCATGGCTGTTCTTTGGCCCCGATGTGGAGATGCGCGGCCTGGACCATGGCGAGATCCAGAGCATCGACGACCTGGGCGACGTGCAAGGGCGCACCGTCTATATGCTGGACTTTGCCTTTGGCCCGGAGCTGACGGCTGAGCTGGATGCGCGCGCCGCCAAGCTGGTGGTGCTCGATCACCACAAGAGCGCGGCGGAAAAGCTCACCGGCTTTCAGTGCCGCTGCGGCCAGGTGCACTTTGACATGCACCACTCTGGTGCGCGGCTGGCCTGGGAGTTCTTCCACCCCGACAAGCCGGTGCCGGGGCTGATCCGCTACATCGAAGACCGCGACATCTGGAAATGGGAGTTTGCCGAAAGCGCCCCGTTCCTGGCCGCGCTGGACATGGAGCCGCGCAACCTGGAGCGCTGGGCCGAGATTGCCGCCTTCACGCCCGAGCAGGAAGCGGCCTTCATGGCCCGTGGTGGTGCCATGGACGAGAAATTCCAGAAGCTGTGCGCCGACATTGCCGAGGGCGCCCACCCCATCGTCTTCAACGGCGTGCAGGGCCTGATGGTCAACTGCCCGGGCATGTTCCACAGCCAAGTGGGCGATATCCTGGCGCGCGAGACGGGCACCTTTGCGCTGATGTGGAGTGCCAACGAGCACGGCGTCAAACTGGGCCTGCGCTCGCGCAGCGGCTTTGACTGCATCCCCCTGGCCGAGAGCCTGGGCGGTGGCGGCCACGCGCAGGCCTGCGGCTGCAAGATGGGGCACGAGCGCCTGGCCGAGCTGCTCAGCGGCAACTTCCGCGCCGACCCCACCGCCAGCTACGCCGAGGTGACTTCGGCGGCTTTGGTGCGCGATGAAGCAGGCGCGCTGGTGCGTGCCTCGCGTGTCAAAAAGGCGTAAGCAGGCAGACAAACGCTGGCCGCCAGCAGCTCTTTTTTTAGGTGCTACACGGATGCGCAGGCCAGGCCGCAACTGGCTGGCAGCGCCTCCAAGCCTTGCCAGCCGGGCAGACGCAGCATCTGCTGCCATTGCTGCACTTCCGCTACGTGCTGCAGCGCGCGCCAGTCGGCGCACAGGTGTAGCGGCTCGCCGGTGCGTGGGTGGATGCAGTCCAGTGCGTGGGCGTGCAGCCACAGACGCTGGCCGCCCAGGCGTTGTGCCCACCAGCGGTTCAGCGCCCCCTTGCCGTGCGTGGCATCGCCCAGGATGGGGTGGGCCACATGCTTGAGGTGGCGGCGGATCTGGTGGCGCCGCCCGGTGTGCGGCTGCGCCAGCACCACGCTGGCGCGGGTGCTCGCGTGGCGTGGGTCGAAGCTCTCGGGCCAGTCCAGCGTGGCCAGGCAGCGCAGGCTGGTCTGGGCCGGTTGTGCGGGCGCATCGGGCGCGCTGTCCTCGGGGCGCAGGGCATAGTCCACTTCCACCTGCGCGGGCAGCCAGCCGCGCACCAAAGCCAGATAGTGTTTGCTCACTTTTTGCTGGGCAAAGTCTTGCGCCAGCAGCTGACAGCAGTCTTTGTTCAAGGCAAACACCAGCACGCCGCAGGTGCCCTGGTCCAGGCGGTGTACGGGCCACAGATGCTGGCCGATCTGGTCGCGCAGGCGTTGCAGCACAAAGCGCTTTTCCTGGCGCGCAATGGCGCTGCGGTGCACCAGCCAGCCGGCGGGCTTGTACACGGCGATCAGGTCGTCATCGCGATACAAAATAGAGAGCGGGTGGTCCAGGCTGTGCGCGTGCGCTTCGGCGCTGGCGCTGATGTGGGTGGGCAAGGTCTGGGACATGGACGTGGCAAAGCCTTGCAGTGTAGTGGGCGGCACAAAATCCCAGACAATGCGCGGTTGCGCCCGGTACTTTTGCCGGACGTCAATCTGAATGAGGGTGAAGGCAAGTTCATGGTGCGCGGTGTGGTGGCTTCGGTGGTGGCGTCGTTTCTGTTTGGCGGTCTGTACTACCTGGCTCCCTTTCTGGCGCCTTTGACGGGGGAGCAGGTCTTTGGCCTGCGCATGCTGATGACCTTGCCGCTGACCACGCTGCTGCTCATCTACACCGGCCAGGCTGCCGGGGTGGGCGCCATCGTGCAGCGGGTGCGTCGGCACTGGCCTCTGGCGGGGCTGCTGCTGCTCAGCGCGGCCCTGTTCGGCGTGCAGCTGTGGCTGTTTCTGTGGGCGCCGCTGCATGGTCTGGCGCTGCCCACGTCCCTGGGGTACTTTCTGCTGCCGCTGGCCATGGTGCTGGCCGGGCGCGTGGTGTTTGCCGAGCGCCTGAGCCGCATGCAATGCCTGGCGGTGACGCTGGCCGCCGCCGGGGTGCTGTGGGAGGTGCTGCGCGCCGGGGGGCTGGCCTGGCCGACCTGGGTGGTGGTGCTGGGCTACACCGCCTACTTTGTGCTGCGCCGCAAGCTGCGCACCGACACCCTGGCCGGGCACTGGCTGGATGTGCTCATCCTGCTGCCTGTCTGCCTGTGGTTTGTGCTGACCGGGCAGGGTACGAGCAACGGCTGGCAGACGCTGCTGGCCACGCCCAGGCTGCACATTCTGGTGCCGCTGCTGGGCATCACCAGCAGCGTGGCGCTGGCGCTGTACATGACGGCGCACAAGCTGCTGCCGCTGGGGCTGTTTGGCATGCTCTCCTACGTCGAACCCATCCTGCTGGTGCTGGCCGCCCTGCTGCTGGGCGAGCGCATCACCTCCGGCCAGGAACCCATGTATGTCCTGATCGGCGCGGCCGTGGCCGTGATGGCGCTGGAGGGCGTGTGGCAGATGCGTTCACAGATGCGCCCGAGCGTGCCGTCAGCGTCCGTGCCGGCGCCTGCTGCCTCCACAACGGATTGATTTTTTCCACACACACGTAAAGGAAACATCGTGCAAAACAAGCAAAGCAACCCCACTGTGACCCCGATCCGCCTCGGGATTGTTGGCTACGGCAATCTGGGCCGTGGCGTGGAAGCTGCAGTGGCGCTCAACCCCGACCTGGTGGTCGCCGGCATCTACACCCGCCGCGCGCCCGAGCAGCTCAAGCCGCAGCACGCCGGCACGCCCGTGTTCCACATGGACGAACTGGCCAAGCACCGCGATCGGATCGACGTGCTGGTGCTGTGCGGTGGCTCCAAGGACGACCTGCCCGTGCAGTCGCCCGCGCTGGCGGCGCAGTTCAACATCGTGGACAGCTTCGACACCCACGCACGCATTCCCGAGCACTTTGCCGCAGTGGATGCCGCTGCCCAGGCCGGCAAGACCACGGCGCTGATCTCGGCCGGCTGGGACCCAGGCATGTTCTCCATCAACCGCGTGCTGGGCGAAGCCCTGCTGCCCGATGGCGCCACCTACACCTTCTGGGGCAAGGGCCTGAGCCAGGGCCACTCGGACGCCATTCGCCGCGTGCCGGGCGTGGCCGGTGGTGTGCAGTACACCATCCCCGTGCCTGAGGCGATCGAGGCCGTGCGCAGCGGCAGCCGTCCGGAGCTGACCACCCGCCAGAAGCACCAGCGCGAGTGCTATGTGGTGTTGCAGGAAGGTGCCGATGCCGAAGCCGTGCGCCAGGCCATCGTCAACATGCCGCACTACTTCGATGAGTACGACACCACGGTGCACTTCATCAGCGCCGAGGAACTGGCTCGCGACCACGCCACCATGCCTCACGGCGGCTTTGTGATCCGCAGCGGTACCACCAGCGCCGGTGTCAATCAGGTGGTCGAATATCGTCTGCAACTGGACAGCAATCCGGAATTCACTTCCAGCGTGCTGGTAGCCTACGCACGCGCTGTGCATCGCATGGCACAGTGGGGCATGCATGGCGCCAAGACGGTGTTTGATGTGGCCCCGGGCTGGATCTCGCCCAAGAGTGCGGAGCAGCTGCGCCAGGAAGCGCTGTAACGCTTGATGAAGATCAGCGCTAGCCCTTACGGGGCAAGCGCTGAATGCTATTTTAGCAATAGCTTGTTGACCCGATGAAGGCCTGACATGATGTGGTGGATCATATTGCTGGGTGCCGCTGTGGTGCTGGTGCCGCTGGTGTACTGGTACCGCGAGGATGCGGCGCAGCGCGCCGCGCAGGCAGCGCGTGCGCGCGAGCTGGCACTCAAGCACGAGCAGAACCAGAAGCTCAAGGAAATCGTCTTTCGCAAGCAGGGCGAAAGCGGCCTGAGCAATGCTGCCTATGGCGACATCATGTGTGCCGATGGCGTGTATCTACCCTTGTTGTGGGAGTCCGGCTTTGCCACGTCGATGGACGGGCGCTGGCTGCGCATCTCCAGCTATGGCCACGCCAGCCCCTACCTGGTGGACCGCAAGCGGCGCTGCACCTGGACGCTCAGCGCCGAGGAGGCCAGCATGCTGGAGAGCATGCACTGGCGTCTGCCGCGCTGGAGCGGCGAGGAGTCCAGCGGCGGCAGCATGCACGAAGATGCCCAGGGCCCGCTGTCGGATGCGCACTTCAACGCCTGGCTGGCCGCCAATGTGGCCAATCAGGCCATGCCGATGGTGGAGCTGCGCGACCTGTGGGTGCCCTGGGACATGGTGCCGGTGCAAAAGGAAGAGGCACCGCCGGAGCTGCCCCCGCCGCCGGCCGGCGGCACCACGGTCGGCGTGCAGCGCTACTGGCCCGAATCCCTGCGCACCGAGCGCCAGCCGCTGCTGCTGTTCACCCAGCCGCAGTGGCAGTTGCTCTTCAACGGCGAGCCGCAGCCCTGGGTGGTGGCGGTGGACATGCCCTTTGTCTGGCGCGAGGATGGCTGCGCCCTGGCCATGTACGCCTACCCGCTGGGGCAGGGCGGGCGCCAGCAGCGCCTGGCCCTGGCCGTCTGGGAGCACGAGCGCGGCTGGCAGAAATGGGCCGAGCAGCAGCCTTCCGACCGCAAGCCCTGGGCGCTGCTGCCGCTGCCCCAGATTCAGGGGCGTCCGGCGTTTCGCTGGATGCGGGACAAGCTGCTGCAGCGCGTGCGCATCGACACCCCGCTGCTGCAGCGCTGGCAGCATGGCACCCGCATCGAGTACGGCAAGGACGCTCTGCTGATGCCGGCAGGGCATCAGAACGATGGCCGGCTGCTGCTGCGTGAGGTGCCCTACACCAGCCTGATCTGGGAGCGCAACCTGCAAAAGCCCGAACAATGGCTGGCCAGCAGCGAGCCGGTGGAGGGCAAGTCGCTGACCTGGATGCTGGAGCTCACCGGCATGGACACCCCCTCGGGGCGCCCGGGCTACCGGCTGCGCTGGGGCGATTCCAATATCCCCGGCCTGTGGGAGCTGGAGCACGTCGTGGTGCGCCGCCACTGGGCGGTGCTGATGCGCCACCCGCAGGATCTGGTGCGGGAAGAGGGTGAGAAGGAACACAACGCGCAGATCTGGATCTGGAACGGGCGCGACCTGAACCCGCTGGAGCTGCCCTGGCCGGTGGAGCGCCTGCTGCCCGTGCCCAGCATCGCTGGCGGGCAGGCCGCGCGTGTGCGCCTGCTGGCCATCACCGGCGTGGTCAAGGACGAGGACGTGGACCTGCAAAAGCCCAGCTGGCGCTGGTACCAGGACAGCTACTCGCCCGAGCGCCTGGACAAGACCGGCGTCTCGCCCCTCTACACCGTGCGCGACATCCTGCCCGACAGCCAGGGCGTGTGGCGCCTGTTGCCCAGCTGGCGCAGCGTGGCCGGTGTGCAACACCCTTGTGCCGATGGCGATTACCTGTGGAGCAAGGACGTGCGCGACGAGCTGTGGTGGTGGGGCGGCATGCGCCAGTACACCCCGGAAAAACCCGAGGACGACAACATCGTGCCGCGCTGCGAGGGCATCAGCGTCACGCGCAGTGGCCTGGTGCTGTGCGGCACCGGCCCGTCGGCCTACCCGCATCCCGAAGGCGATGGCTGGCTGGTGCTGCAATGCCCCAGTCGCCCGGCCTATGGCGTGGTCAGCACCTGGAGCCTGCACTGGCTGCAACCGCAGAAGCGCCAGATCCGCACCCTGATGTTGCAGGCGGCCATGCCGCTCATCGAAGGCTGGGACAACCAGGGCATCTACTGGCGCGAGGACGTGCCCGAGCCACCGCCGGCCGAGGACGGCCAGCCCCAGCCCCCGGTGCAGCGCCCGCCGATCCAGATCGTCGATCCCCAGCTGTGGCAGCGTGCCGAGGTGGAGGATCTCAAGCAGGGCCCCTACGGTCTGTGGCTGCGCAAGCAGGACATGATGTTTGCCGACGCTGTGCGCAAGCATCCCGACTGGCCATGGGGCAACCGCAGCAACTGAGGGCTGGCGCCCACGCCGGGCGGGCACGGGGCCCGACGGCGCCTGCCAGCGCACCATCCACCGCCAGCCAGTACGCCATGCAGATTCAATCCCCTCCCACTGAAAAACCTTTCATCAAGCCCGAGGGCGAGCGCCGTGGCCTGGTCATCGTCCACACCGGCGACGGCAAGGGAAAAAGCACCGCCGCCTTCGGCCTGGCCTTTCGCGCCCTGGGGCGGGGCAAGGCGGTCAAGGTCTATCAGTTCATGAAGGTGCCCAGTGCCCGCTTTGGCGAGCACCGCCTGGCCGAGCGCGTGGGGCTGAGCGTCGAAGGCCTGGGCGATGGCTTTTCCTGGGACAGCAAGGACCTGGAGCACTCGGCGCAACTGGCGCGCGACGGCTGGGTCAGGGCGCGCGCTGACATCCTCTCGGGTGAGCAGTTTCTGGTGGTGTTGGACGAAGTCACCTATCCTCTGATCTTTGGCTGGTTGCCGGTGCAGGAGGTGTTGGAGGTGCTGCAACAGCGCCCGCGCCACGTGCATGTCTGCCTGACGGGGCGTGATTGCCCGCAGGAAATCATCGACCTGGCCGACACGGTGACCGAGATGAAGCTCATCAAACACGCCTTCAACGCTGGGGTGCCTGCCCAGCGTGGCATTGAAGACTAGCCAGTTCATGCGGCCTGGCGCCGGGAAAGAGACACAGCATGTTGCACACCTCCACTATTTCCACCCCCCTGGGCGACATGCTGGCCATGGCCAGCGCACGCGGGCTGTGCCTGCTGGAGTTTGTCGATACCAGGGATCTGCCCCGCAGCATCGTTCAGGTGCAGCAGGCACGCGGCAGCACGCAGCGGGCGCAAGAGGGTGAAGCGCTGCTGGAGCGCACCCGCCAGCAGTTGCATGAGTACTTTGCCGGGCAGCGCCAGCACTTCGACGTGCCGCTGGACTGGGTGGGCACGGACTTTCAGCAGCGGGTGTGGCAGGTGCTGTTGACCATCCCCTTTGGTCAGACCCGCAGCTACGCGCAGCAGGCCGCCGCCCTGGGCCAAGCCAATGCCGTGCGCGCCGTGGCCGGGGCCAATGGGCAGAACAAGATCAGCATCCTCGTGCCCTGCCACCGCGTGCTGGGCAGCGATGGCCGCTTGACCGGTTATAGCGGCGGTCTGCAGCGCAAAAAGTTTTTGCTAGCGCTGGAGGCTGGCCAGAAGCCAATATATGCATGATTTATCCGCCAAAGTGTGGACAGGAAAGCGCGACAAGCTATGAAAATGAAGGAGATTCCCATGCCCCCCAGCGCGACCTACGGGCCAGTGCAGGTGTTTCTGGGCGCGCAGAACGGCAAGTTCCCGGATGGCAACCAGGTTATCGTGCGGGGCAGTGATACCTGCCTGGCGTTCGACACCCCGCTGGTGGCGCGTCAGCTGCTGGAGCAGTTGCGCCAGGTCGATGGCATCGTGCTGGGCCATGTCCATGAGGACCACACCGTGGCGTTGGGCGATCTGCTGCACGTGCCGGTGCAGGTGCACGCAGCCGACCTGCCCTCCGTGCAATCGTGGCAGGGGCTGGAGCAGCACTATGGCTACGGCGCCGACGTGATCGAGCAGCTGCGCCCGCTGTTTTCCCAGACCTTTGGCTTCACCCCCCGGCCCGATGCCACGGCCTACCACGACGGGCAGCTGTGGGAGCTGGGCGGCGGCGTGCGTGTGCGCGCCCACCACCTGCCGGGCCACACCAGCGGGCACTGCGCACTGGTGGAAGAAAGCAGCGGTGTGGCCTTCATCGGCGACATCGACCTGAGCAGCTTTGGCCCGTACTACGGTGATGCCTCTTCGGACATGCTGCAATTTGCACGCAGCCTGCAGCGCGTGCGCGACATTGAGGCGCGCGTCTGGGTTACCTCGCACCACAAGGGGGTGGTGACCGATCGTGCCCAGTTTCTGGAAGCGCTGGAGCGCTTTGGCGCGCAGATCGAAGTGCGCCATCAGCGCCTGCTGGACACCCTGGCTCAGGGGCCGCGCAGCATGGCGCAGCTGGTGGCTGGTGGTTTGCTCTATCCCCCGGATCTGGGTATGCCCCAGATTCCGTGCATTGAGCAGTGCGCCATCAGCCAGCACCTGGACTTTCTGCAAGGCCAGGGCCTGGTGGCCTGCGCGGAGGAAACCGGGCTCTGGTACAAGTGCTAGTGCTTGCCGGCGCTGCTCTGGCAGCGTCGTTGCGGGGGCGGGTTCAAACCTGAAGTGCAACACCTGCAACCGTTAAGGTCAGCAGATGTCTGCAAGTCGTTCGTCATACCGCCAACTCCAACCCGAAGATCGTCTCACCATAGCCAGCTTGCTACAACAGCGCTATAGCGTGCGTAGCATTGCTCGCGTGTTGGGACGCTGTGCCAGCACCATTAGCCGAGAGATTTCTCGTAACCGCGACTGCGATCAAAGATACGCCAGCAAGCCAGCTCAGCAGCGCAGCGAGCAAAGAAGGCACCGCGCAAGACCATTGCCCAAGCTGCATCCGCAAAGCCTGCTATGGCAATTGGTCGTTCATTTCTTGCGCCTTCGCTGGTCGCCCGAGCAAATTGCGTTGACACTGTCACACCTGTACCCCAAAGGCCATGAGTTACGCGTGTCTCACGAGACCATCTACAACTGCATCTACGCTCAGCCAGTCGGTGAGCTGTGCAAAGAATTGATTGCCACCTTAGGCCAGGCGAAGAACAAACGCTTGCCTCGTAGCAAGGGCAAAGATCGCCGTGGCCAGATCCCAGACATGCTCAGCATCCATATGCGGCCACCCGAGGTTGAAGACCGCCAGTTCCCAGGGCACTGGGAAGGTGACCTCATCAAGGGCGCTGGCAACGCCAGCGCTGTGGGCACCTTGGTCGAGCGCACCAGCCGCCTGCTCATACTGGTCAAGCTCCCTGCGTTCCAGCCTGCCAGTGCGGCCAACGTCATACGTTGTTAATCAACTCACCTCAACACTCCACCCTCATTCATTGAACCCAAGGGTGTTGCACTTCGGAATTGAATCCGCCGTTCATAACACGCTCTAAGAACATGTGCAATCATCCGGGACCCGAAATCCGCCAAATTTTTTAAGAGTATTTCCCAATCCAGGAATTTATTGCCTCTGTAATATTTTTATCGCTAATATTAAGCATTTCTCCATTTTTTGAATTGATTTTATATTTGCAAATTTGAATATTGTGTTTTTTTGTACATTTATCGATTAATGGCATTTTGAAATTATGCTTTAAAGTAGATTCAATTTTAGATAAATCATCTCCGAAAAATGAAATTGAATAATATGACTTGTTGTAGAATGATATTCTTATTTCAGAAATCCCTGTATAATTTAAATTATTTTTTATGGAATATTTTTCGATATGAAAACCACCTCCTCTATCTGAAAATGTATTTTCAATTTCAATTCCTGAATTTAAGTCTATAGAGCTAATATCAAATACATCGTTCATTTTAATCAAATCATCTTTTTTTAAGGAAAAATATAATAATATTGATAATAAAACTACTGCAGCATAAATAAACTTTCCATACTTTTTAATAAGTCGGAGCATCATAACCTCCTGAATTTTCTGAGGGGTTTGGTGGTGCCGGCATCAGATCACCTCCGTATCCATATAATTCTCCATTTTTATATTTTGCTTGACAATTATCAGCACAATTTCCTTTTTCTTCTGCGCAAGTTAATCCAACTTCATTATTTTTTAAATCCATTTCTTTTTCTCCTTTTGGTTGCGGCGGAGTACTTCTATCACCAGATTCTTCATGATCTATTCCGATTCCGCGAGCGGCATTTTTTCCAAAGGTTCTGGAAAGTCTACACAGCAGATAGCAATGCCGTAATGCGTCTGCAGGGCCATTATGGACGCCATCATATTTATCTGCCATTAATTCTCCAAATGCATAGGCATCTTTTCTAATCGCAAGTAATTGAGGAACTCCTGCAGGACTTACTCTCGCAAGTATTGTCAAATTTTCAATCCAGTCCAATCCAAGCGAATCTTTCCGTTGCAGTGGATTTCCAATAACGTATTCGCTCACATTGCTTCCACCCAATAACCCAATCGGATCCTGCGTCACATACCTGCCCATGCGCGGGTCATAGTAGCGATGCCGGTTGTAGTGCAGCCCCGTATCTTGGTCTTGGTGCTGCCCCGGCAGGCGGATCGGCTGGTAAAGGTTGTGGGGGTTGTATTCCTTGACCACCTGCCCCCAGGCATCGAGCTGCGCTGCCCATGCAATGTCTCCGCGTTGGTTGATGAGGGCATTGGGGGTGCCCAGGTGGTCGCACAGGTAGTAGCGCACTTCGGTGCTTTGGTTGCGCTCTTTGTGCTGTGCTTGTTGCAGCGCTTGCAGTTGCTGCAGCTCTTTGACCGCCTGGCTGTTGGCTCCAAGGCTTTGGCTCATCAAGGCTTGGGTGGCACTCAGGTCGCTGAGCATGGCTCTGAGCTCGTCTTGCACCATGCCGGCTGGCGCTTGGGCAATGAGGGCTTCCACCACATCGGGCGCAGCCTTGGCGCTTCGGCGCAGCTGAATGAGCGGGGTGAAGGTGCCCGGCTCGTAGATGGTGTGGATGATCTCTGGTGGGGTGTCAGGGGCCTGGTAGCGCTCGGTGTGCACCAGCCGGTCTCCGTCCCAGCCAAAGTAGTCTGCGCTGTGCTCGGTGGTGCCATTGGCGTTGTGTACGCTGCGGTAGGCGGCCAGTCTTCTGCCTAAGGCGTCATAGCGGTAGCGCTGGGTGCATTGGCGTTGGATAGTGCCCGCTTGTTCTTGCAGCCGCACTTGCACCAGTTGGTTGCCGCTGTCGTAGTCCAGCGCCAGGCTGCGGCTTGGGGCGTTGCTCTTAGCGCTTTCGTGTGCGTAGCGCTCGCTGCTGCGGATGCGGTTGCCTCGGCTGTCGTAGTCGTAGCTGTAGAGCAGGCCTTGGGCGCTGGGGTCTTCGCTGTTGCTGTAGTGCAGCACCCGGTTGCCTGCCCAGTAGTGCTGGGGTTGGGGCTTGCCTTCTGCGGCTGCGTCGACTTCTCCAAAGGCATTAAAGTCGTGGCGCTCAAGTTGCTCGGGGCTGACGATGAGGTCCTGGTGCTTGCGGCGCTGCGGCCCTTGCAGGGCAGATGCTGCATCGGTGATGGGCAGTCGGTTGCCTGCTGCATCAAAGCGCCAGCGCTGCTTGCCTGCGTGCGGGCTTGTGGCTTGCGTCAGGCGCCCCGCTGCGTCGTAGGCAAACTCGCTCATGCCTTGCGGGGTCTGGATGCCCACCATTTGCCCAAGGCTGTCGTAGTGGTAGTGGCGAGCGCTCAGCTGTCCTGTGATTTCTGCGGGGTGCAGCTGCCCGAAGGTTGGGCTGGCTGCTGCTTGGGGGGTGCTGGGCATGCCCAGACCTTGGTAGCGCATGGCTTGCAGCCGACCTGCGCGGTCCCAGCTGAGTTGGCGCAGCAGTGGGGTGGGAGCCATTCGCTCTGCAGCCTGCTGGGTGGTGTGCAGCCGTCGCAGGGTTTCCCGGTGCAGCGC
>CAMZGS010000003.1 GCA_947306475.1 uncultured Comamonas sp. | reverse complement strand
TCAGCGTGGTCTTACCGTGGTCCACGTGACCGATGGTGCCCACGTTCACGTGGGGCTTGGTACGTTCGAATTTTTCCTTTGCCATTGCAAATTCTCCAAAAGAGCATGCCTGTGCGGGGTTTAACGTCTGCACCCGGTCGCTGCATCGCCCTGCACAGGACAACAGGGCGGCACCGAATCGCAGATTGCAAAAATATTTTGCAGATTTCATAGCTGCCAGCGCTTGCAGGACAAGCGTTGGCAGCGTATTTGACTCAAAGTTTCAGCGCTTACTTGGCACGCGCGGCAATGATGGCATCGGCCACATTGCGCGGAGCTTCAGCGTAGTGCTTGAACTCCATGGTGTAGGTGGCACGACCCTGGGTCATGGAACGCAGCTGCGTGGCGTAGCCGAACATCTCGGACAGGGGCACTTCGGCCTTGATGGCCTTGCCACCACCAACCATGTCGTCCATGCCCTGCACCATGCCACGGCGGCTGGAGAGGTCGCCCATCACGGTACCGGCGTAGTCTTCGGGAGTTTCCACTTCCACGGCCATCATGGGTTCCAGGATGACGGGGTTGGCCTTCTTGGCGGCTTCCTTGAAACCGAAGATGGCGGCCATCTTGAACGCCTGTTCGGACGAGTCCACATCGTGGTACGAACCGAAGGTCAGAGCCACCTTCACGTCCACCACGGGGTAGCCGGCCAGCACGCCATTGTTGAGCGCTTCTTCCACACCCTTCTGCACAGCAGGGATGTATTCGCGCGGCACCACGCCACCCTTGATTTCGTCGATGAACTCGAAGCCCTTGCCCGGCTCGTTGGGCTCCAGACGGAACACCACGTGACCGTACTGGCCCTTACCACCGGATTGACGCACGAACTTGCCTTCGACGTCCTTGACTGTCGAACGCACGGTTTCGCGGTAGGCCACCTGGGGCTTGCCCACGTTGGCTTCCACATTGAACTCGCGCTTCATGCGGTCCACGATGATTTCCAGGTGCAGCTCGCCCATACCGGCAATGATGGTCTGACCGGACTCTTCGTCGGTGCTCACACGGAACGAGGGGTCTTCTGCCGCCAGACGCGACAGGGCGATACCCATCTTTTCCTGGTCGGCCTTGGTCTTGGGCTCCACGGCCTGAGCAATCACCGGCTCGGGGAACACCATCTTTTCCAGCACGATGGGAGAGTCAACGGCGCACAGGGTTTCACCCGTGGTCACGTCCTTCAGACCCACGCAGGCAGCGATGTCACCAGCGCGGATTTCGTCCACTTCCTGGCGCTCGTTGGCGTGCATCTGCACGATACGGCCGATACGTTCCTTCTTGCCCTTGGTGGCGTTGAACACGGTGTCGCCCTTGGTGAGCACGCCCGAGTACACACGCACGAAGGTCAGCTGACCAACGAAGGGGTCGGTCATCAGCTTGAAGGCCAGTGCGGAGAACTTCTCTTCGTCGTCGGCCTTGCGGGTGAGCTTCTTCTCTTCGTCGTCGGGATCGGTACCGGCAACGTCGGGAATGTCCACGGGCGAAGGCAGGAAGTCCAGCACGGCGTCCAGCATGCGCTGCACACCCTTGTTCTTGAAGGCCGAGCCGCACAGCATGGGCTGGATCTCGGTGGCGATGGTGCGCTGACGCAGGCCAGCGATGATTTCAGCCTCGGACAAGTCACCTTCCTCCAGGTACTTGTTCATCAGGTCTTCGTTGGCCTCGGCAGCAGCCTCGACCATGTTTTCACGCCACTTCTGGCAGGTTTCAGCCAGCTCGGCGGGGATGTCACCGTACTCGAACTTCATGCCCTGGGTGGCTTCGTCCCAGATGATGGCCTTCATCTTCAGCAGGTCCACCACACCCTGGAAGCCGTCTTCGGCACCGATCGGCACCACGACGGGCACGGGATTGCCGCCCAGGCGGGTCTTGATCTGATCCACCACCTTGAAGAAGTTGGCACCGGTACGGTCCATCTTGTTCACGAAGGCCAGACGAGGCACCTTGTGCTTGTTAGCCTGACGCCACACGGTTTCAGACTGAGGCTGCACACCACCCACGGCGCAGTACACCATCACGGCGCCGTCCAGCACGCGCATGGAACGCTCCACTTCAATGGTGAAGTCCACGTGGCCGGGGGTGTCGATGATGTTGATGCGGTGCTCGGGGCGGGACATGTCCATGCCCTTCCAGAAGCAGGTCACGGCCGAGGAGGTGATGGTGATGCCGCGCTCTTGCTCCTGCTCCATCCAGTCTGTGGTGGCGGCACCGTCGTGCACTTCACCCAGCTTGTGGGTCACACCCGTGTAAAACAGGATACGTTCCGACGTGGTGGTCTTGCCGGCGTCGATGTGGGCCGAGATACCGATGTTGCGGTAGCGGCCGATAGGGGTTTTGCGAGCCATGATGGATCCTTGATGATCGTATGGAAGTGGCGGCTGCCGATCAATGGCGCAGCAGCCGCTGCAAAAGATAGCCCCAGAGTCCAAACAAGGCCGCGAGCAAGGATTTGCCGGCGACCTGCGGACCCCACAAGGGGCGGGGAGCCTTAGAAGCGGAAGTGGCTGAATGCCTTGTTGGCTTCGGCCATGCGGTGCACTTCGTCACGCTTCTTCATGGCACCGCCACGACCTTCGGTGGCTTCCATCAGCTCGTTGGCCAGGCGCTGGGCCATGGACTTTTCGCTGCGCTTGCGGGCAGCCTCCTTCAACCAGCGCATGGACAGAGCCAGGCGGCGCACGGGGCGCACTTCCACGGGCACCTGGTAGTTGGCGCCACCCACGCGGCGGGACTTCACTTCCACCAGGGGTTTGACGTTGTTCACAGCAGTCATGAACACTTCCAGAGCGTTCTTCTCGGGCTGCTTCTTCTCGATCAGTTCCAGAGCGCCGTAGATGATGCGCTCGGCCACTGCCTTCTTGCCGCCTTCCATGATCACGTTCATGAATTTGGACAGCTCAACGCTGCCGAACTTGGGATCCGGCAGAACTTCACGTTTGGGGACTTCGCGACGACGTGGCATTTTTTACCTCTATCTTTGCTTCAGTTGGCACCATCTCAGGTACCGCGAGAGCCAAACCTGGGACTCCCACTTACTCGACCCGCGCACACCATGTGCGTTGTGGGTCACTACGCTGCACACCGCGCCACGCGGGATACAGCACCGAAATTCAAACCAGTGCTTACTTGGCCTTGGGCTTCTTGGCACCGTACTTGGAACGGGCTTGCTTGCGGTCCTTCACACCTTGCAGGTCCAGGGAACCACGCACGATGTGGTAGCGCACACCGGGCAAGTCCTTCACACGACCGCCGCGCACCAGCACCACGCTGTGCTCTTGCAGGTTGTGGCCTTCACCGCCGATGTAGGAGATGACCTCAAAACCGTTGGTCAGGCGCACCTTGGCCACCTTACGCAGAGCGGAGTTAGGCTTCTTGGGCGTCGTGGTGTACACACGGGTGCACACGCCACGTCGCTGGGGGCAGTTTTCCATAGCAGGGCTTTTGGATTTGACAACTTCGACCGCGCGGCCCTGACGCACGAGTTGGTTAATGGTTGGCATGTATAACGTCCCTCAACGTGAAAACGTGAATTGCTTGAAAAGCGAAAACGTGAATCCCTTCGGAAAATTCCGAAAAGCTCGCAACTCTATCAGTTTGCACATAGCCTGGCAAGCCGAGGCCTGCTCAGGCTTGTGTGCCACCGGATAGATCAGCGCAGCCACAGGCGGATGGCATCCCACAGGCGCCGCAGGAAACCGCCTTCCGCGACCTCTTCCTGGGCAAACACCGGCAGCTGGGCCACCGTATCCTGCCCCAGCAGCACGTGCAGGGTACCCACCTGCTGGCCCTTGGCCACAGGCGCCACCAGAGGTTCCTGACGCTCGATGCGCGTCACCAGCTTGCCGCTGCTGCCCGATGGCACGGTGACCACCGTGGCCGCTTCGCGCCCCAGCTTGACCGTGCTCTGGCTGCCTTTCCACACAGGCGCCTCTTCCATGACCTGCCCCGCCTCGAACAGCTTGACTGCGTCGTAGGCGGTATAGCCCCAGTTGAGCAGCTTCTGGCTCTCGTTGGCGCGCGCATTCTCGCTGCCGGCCCCCAGCACGATGGAGAGCAGGCGGCGCGCGCCCACGTTGGGCATGTCGCGCTGTGCGGTGGCCACCAGGCAGTAGCCGGCTGCGTTGGTGTGGCCAGTCTTCAGGCCGTCCACACTGGGGTCACGGAACAGCAGCAGGTTGCGGTTCTTGCTGTTGGATGCAGGCGTGCCCTCGTAGCGGTATTCCTTGGTGGCGTAGTAATGCATGTACTGGGGAAAGTCCCGCATCAGGCGCATTGCCAGAATGGACAAATCCCGCGCTGTGGTCAGGTGTCCGGGCTCGGTCAGCCCCTCGGGATTGCGGTAGCTGGTGCCGGTCATCCCCAACGCCTTGGCCTGCTCGTTCATCAGGCGCACGAAGTTCTCTGCCGTGCCACCCACGCCCTCGGCCAGCGCCATGGTCGCGTCGTTGCCCGACTGCACGATCATGCCCTTGATCAGGTCGTCCACCGGCACCTGCATCTTGGGGTCGATGAACATGCGCGAGCCGGGCATCTTCCAGGCACGCTCGCTCACCGGCAGGCGCTGCTCCAGCGTGATCTTCTTGGCGCGCAGCGCGTCAAAGACCAGGTAGGCGGTCATCAGCTTGGTAAGGGATGCCGGCTCGATCTGGGCATCGACATCCTTGGAGGCCAGCACCTGGTTGGCCGTCATGTCCACCAGCATGTAGTTGCGGGCAGCAATTTCCGGCGGCTGCAAGGTCGCAATCTGGGCGCTGGCCGACAACGGCATCCACAACATGGGAGAGAGCGCGGCGGCCAAAGCCAGTGTGCGCGCGCGGTTGGCAAAGTTTTTCATCAATCTCTCAGGGCAAAAAACAAGGCCTGCTGCCGCAGGCCGTGAAAACACTCAGAACACCCTCAGTGCGCGCTCAGGTGGCGCAGCACCAGGCTCTTGAGCAAAGGCAACTGGCCGTGGAAGAAATGTCCCCCGCCGGGCACCACCGTTACCGGCAACACCTGCGGGCGCGCCCAGTCCATGACGCTGGCCAGGGGAACGGTGTCGTCCTGTTCACCATGCAGCACCAAAGTGCGCTCATGACTCTCGGGCGGCAATGGTGCTGGATCAAATCTGCTGGTGGCAGTTCCCACCAGCACGATCTTTTGTACACGCCCCGAGGCCCACAGCGCCTGCACAGCATGGGTCGTGACAAAGGCGCCAAAGGAAAACCCCGCCAGCGCCAGTGGCCCACTGGGCGCTGCCTGCTGTACCACAGCCAGAAGGTCCTGCAATTCACCGCGCCCCTGGTCGTGCTCGCCCGCGCTGGCGCCCACGCCACGGAAATTGAAGCGCACCACCTCCCAACCCGCCTGCACCAGGGCGCGCGTGATGGTCTGCACCACCTTGTTGTGCATGGTGCCGCCAAACAGGGGATGGGGATGCGCCACCACGGCCACGCCACACGCAGGCCCGGCTGGACGATTGCGCAGCGCCTCCAGCGGACCGACCATGCCGTCCAGGGTGATGTTTTCGGTTTGAGCGATCATGAATTCTTGAAAATATAGCTATCAGCGCTTGCCTGGCAAAGGTTTGAAGGCAAAAACATGCCTGCTCTCAACATCCCACATCAACGCCCCATGTGGGGTGGAATCAGCAAGCGCTCGACGATCTGGCCGTTCTTCAGGTGGGATTCGATGATTTCGTCGATGTCCGACTCATCCACAAAGGTGTACCAGACACCCTCGGGATAGACCACCAGCACCGGCGCAGCAGAGCAGCGATCCAGACAACCGGCCTTGTTCACACGCACCTGGCCCGGCCCGGCAAGCCCCGCCGCCTGCACGGCGCGCTTGCAGTAATCAAAGCCAGCCTTGGCGCCGTGCAAGGCACAGCAGTCCTCCCCATTGGGGCGCTCGTTCAGGCAAAAGAAGACGTGGTAACGGTAGTAACCCGCAGCGCTGTCCACCTGGGAAGCTGCCGGGGAAGAAAGTGGCGCATTCATGCGGGGGATTCTAAAAGTCCTGCTGACGCCGGGTCAGACGGGCAGCGGCATACACCAGAGCCGCATAAGGCCAGAGCCAGCCCAGCCACTGCCCCACACCGTAAAACTGCACGAACCGACCTTGCTCCCAAATCTGAAGCGTTTGCGCGAAGTAAGGACTGGTCGGCACATGGTTGAGGCCATGCAGCAACCACACCAGCCCCAGCAACAGCACCACCGCACTCACCCGCCAGTGCAGCCACGCCAGAACCAGCGCCACGCCCAGGCCCAGCAACATGCCCAGCGCAACCGGTGGCCCAAGCCACACCCAGGCATGTATCGGGCCATAGCTCAGTGCGGTGGACAGTGCCGAAACACCCACCGCGGCAGCGGCCAGCAGCACGCTCAGCAGCATGCGCCGCCCCACATGCTGCACCAGCATGTGCCCCAGCAGACAGGGCACCAGCAGACCGCTGGCAACGTACACCATGGTGCTCCACGGCGTCAGCATCCCGGCCTGCACCTGCGTCAGGGGCAGCCAGGAGGCAAAGGGCGTATCGGCCAGCCATTGTTCCAGCAGGGGCGCCAGCCGTGGCCAGATCTGCCCCAGACCCAAAGGCACCGCCGCCGGAAACAGCAACGCCCAGGGCCACAGCAGCAACAGGGCCACCCCACCCTGCCCGGCCACACCAAACCAGCGCGCACGAAAGTCCGACCAGCGCTGCACCCCACCCAGCCAGTGCAGCAGCCAGGCCAGCAGCCCCCCAAGGGCCGCACCTGCGCTGTTGAGCAGCAGATCCAGGTTGGACGGCACACGCCGTGGCAGGTACAGCTGCAAGCCCTCCATCGTCAGCGACAGCAGCGTGCCCAGCACCCAGGCCAGCAGCACCGCGCCACGCGCCGCCCCCGAGCGCACCATGGCCAGCCCGAGCAGGAAGCCCAGCGGCACGTAGCCGGCCACATTGCCGCCCACATCGAACCCCGTCCAGTACTGCGGCGGCAGCGGCTGCGTGAGGATGGCCCACCACGACAGCCCCTGGTCACGCCAGCCCTCGAAAGGAAACAGGCTGGCAAAAACAATCAGCGCTGCGTACAGCAGCGCCAGCGGCCAGGCGGAGGACTTGTGCAGCATGCCCGGCCTACGCAGCCCTAGAAGGGCTTGACCACAACCAGCAGCACAATTGCCGTCAGCAGCAGCACCGGAATCTCATTGAACCAGCGGTACCAGCGGTGGCCGTGCAGCGTCTTGCCAGCCTGGAACTGGCGCAGCATGCGCGCGCACGTCCAGTGGTAGGCAATGACCCCCAGCACCAGCACCAGCTTGGCGTGCAGCCAGCCCGTGGCGCCCCACCACCACTGCAGCCACAGCCACAGACCCAGACCCACTGCCGGCACCGACAGCAGCGTGGTAAAGCGCAGCAGCTTGCGCGCCATGAGCAGCAGACGTTCCCGCTCGGCCACCGAGCCAGGCGGCACCATGGCCAGATTCACGTAGATGCGCGGCAGGTAGAACAGGCCAGCGAACCAGCTGACCACGAAGACGATGTGAAAAGCTTTGACCCACAACATAGGTACCGCAGTGTACGTGCGTGCCGTAAAGCGCAGAGCCAAAAAAAGGCCCGGCCTTGGCCGGGCACGGAAATCCTCGTGGAAACGAGGCCTGCTCAGGGAGGTCAAGCAGGTGAGGGCAGCATGGCCGCCCCTGGAGCAATCTAGCAGCGTCCTTGCCCATGCACAGATGGGACTATCCCCAACACCTTCAGCGCCGCCGGGCAGGGGCACAATTGGCGCCATGCACTTATCCAACCCTACCCCCTTCCCCGCCAACCGCCCGCGCCGCCTGCGCCGCGATGCGTTTACCCGCAACCTGGTGCGCGAGCACCGCCTGAGCGCCCACGACTTCATCTACCCGGTGTTCGTGCACGAAGGCGAAAACCGCCGCGAGGCCGTACCCTCCATGCCCGGCGTGGAACGCCTGTCGCTGGACTTGCTGCTGGACGTGGCGCGTGAATGCGTTGCCCTGGGCATCCCCTACATGGCGCTGTTTCCGGCCATCGACCCCAGCCTGAAAACTCCCGACGGCAGGGAAGCAGCCAACCCCGATGGCCTGATTCCGCGTGCCGTGCGCGCCCTCAAGCAAGCCTGCCCCGAGCTGGGCATCATGACCGACGTGGCCCTGGACCCCTACACCAGCCACGGCCAGGACGGCATCCTGGATGAGAGCGGCTACATCATCAACGACGACACCGTGGAAATGCTCGTCTCCCAGGCCCTGGCGCACGCTGCCGCCGGCGTGGACATGGTGGCCCCCAGCGACATGATGGACGGGCGCATTGCCGCCATCCGCGATGCACTGGAAGCGCACGGCCACATCCACACCCGCATCATGGCCTACAGCGCCAAGTACGCCAGCAGCTTCTACGGCCCCTTCCGCGATGCCGTGGGCACGCGCGGCGCCCTGGGCAAGGCCGACAAGAACGTCTATCAGATGGACCCGGCCAACACCGACGAAGCCCTGCGCGAAGTGGCGCTGGACATTGCTGAAGGCGCCGACATGGTGATGGTCAAACCCGGCATGCCCTACCTGGACGTGGTGCGCCGCGTCAAGGACGAGTTCAAGGTGCCGACCTTCGCCTACCAGGTCAGCGGCGAATACGCCATGCTCAAGGCCGCTGCCGCCAACGGCTGGCTGGACCACGACGCGGTGATGATGGAAGCGCTGCTGGCCTTCAAGCGCGCCGGGGCCGATGGCATCCTGACCTACTTCGCCATCGAGGCCGCCAAGCTGCTGCAAAAGCAATAGCCATAGCTTGTTACGCTGTAAATACGGCCATTTCAGATGGTTTTCATCTTGAAATGGCGTATTTGAAGCGGAAGCAGCTCATTTTTTAGAAGCGCTCGACCGCTTTGCCACGCTTGGGATATCCTGCGCACCTGCGGTCTGTCGGAGGGACCGCACCTTATCTATCTGGCCCGGGGCCTCCCCCTTGAACCCCCTGGGCCACCCAAAGGAAAACTCACCATGGCATCCGTCAACAAAGTCATTCTGGTCGGCAACCTGGGGCGCGACCCCGAACTGCGCACCTTCCCCAGCGGCGATCAGGTGGCCAACGTCACCATCGCCACCACCGATCGCTGGCGCGACAAGAACACCGGCGAAAACCGCGAATCCACCGAATGGCACCGCGTGGTCTTCAATGGCCGTCTGGCCGAAATCGTCGGCCAATACCTGCGCAAGGGCTCGCAGGTGTACGTTGAAGGCTCGATCCGCACGCGCAAGTGGACCGACCCGCAAACCGGCCAGGAGCGCTACGCCACGGAAATCCGTGCCGATACCATGCAGATGCTGGGCAGCCGCGCCGGTCAGGGTGGTGGCTACGGCCAGGACGATGGCGGCTTTGGCAGCAGCAACGCCCCCGGTGGCGGCTATGCCCCCCAGGCACGCGCTGCCGCACCACGCCCGGCTCCTGCCGCCGCACCAACACCGGTTGCAGCCGCTGCCGCCGCAGCCCCGATGACACCCCCGGCACCCCAGCCCGCTTCGGGCTTTGACGACTTTGGCGACGACGACATCCCGTTCTAAGCCTTAGCGCCATCCAGTTGGACGACGAAAAAAATCCCGCCTTGGCATTACGCCAGGCGGGATTTTTCATGGCTTGTGCGCTCGCTTACCGCAGCTTGAGCACATCAAACATGTCGAACAGGCCCGTGCTCTGCTGTGCCAGGAAGCGCACGGCCTGCAGACTACCCTGGGCATAGCCCGCGCGGCTGGAGGCCTTGTGGGTGATTTCAATGCGCTCGCCCGTGCCGGCAAACAGCACCGTGTGGTCACCGACGATATCGCCGCCGCGCACCGTGGCAAAGCCGATCGTGCCTGGCTCACGCGCGCCGGTGTGGCCATAGCGCTCGTACACCGCGCGGCCATCGAGCTGGGTGCCCTGCGCCTGGGCAATCACTTCACCCATCTTCAGCGCCGTGCCCGAGGGGGCATCCACCTTGTGGTGGTGGTGCGCTTCGATGATTTCGATGTCGTAATCCAGCATGGGCAGCGCCCTGGCGGCCAGCTCCAGCAGCTTGAGCGTGACGTTCACGCCCACGCTCATGTTGGGGGCAAACACAATGGCAGCGCGGGCAGCGGCAGCAGCGATGCGCGCCTTTTCCTCCTCGCTGAAGCCGGTGGTGCCGATGACGGTCTTCACACCCAGCTCGGCACCCACCTCCAAGTGGGCCAGTGTGCCGGACGGACGGGTGAAGTCGATCAGGAAGTCGGCCTTGCTCAAGGCGTTGCGCACATCGCTTTCAATGGCCACGCCGCTGCTGTGGCCCAGAAAGGCGGTGGCATCCTGCCCCAGGCTGGGGCTGTCGGGCAAATCCAGGGCGGCAGCCAGCTGGCAGTCGGTGCTCTGGTGGACGGCTTCGATCAGCATGCGGCCCATGCGGCCGCTGGCGCCGGCAACAGCCACGCGAAAAGGAGTAGTCATCATGGGACAGAAAAAATGTCAGGGACGATCAAAAAAGTGGCAGGCGCGTTACTGGCGCTCCAGCGGCGGGTAGCTGCGGCTGCCGGGGGCAACCTCGGCGCTGCCGGTCTCGGCGGCCGCTGATGCGCGTCTGGCCGCCTGTTGCTCCTGGTGGCCAGGGTGCCTGGCCAGTTGCTCTTCCGTGGCCTCCAGCTGCGGGATCTTCAGCTTGCCCTGGGACTTGCCCAGAGTGGCCACGAACTCCGCCTCGGAGGGCATTTCATCGCCCTCGACCCGCTCCAGCAGATCGCCCTGGAAGAACACCGTCAGCTTGCGCGTCTGCTCGGAGACGCCCTTGCGCTTGATGGTGAAGACGTACTCCCAGCGATCGGCATGGAAGACACTGGTCACCAGAGGCGTCCCCAGAATCTCGCGCACCTGCTGGCGGCTCATGCCGCGTTGCAGTGCCTGCACCTGCTCCCGGGAGACAAAGTTGCCCTGCACCACCTCCACCTTGTAGGGGGTGAGCTTGTGCATGGTGCTGCGCGTAGCGTCACCAACGCTGCTGCACGCTGCCAAAACAAGGGGCAAGGCAAGGGCTAAGGCCGTTTGCAAGCGGCAACGATCTGGTACATGCATGGGAAATACAGAGACGGATATGATGCGGACCATTGTATGCAAAACAACATCGACAACCTCAAAAGTACCGGCCTGAAAGCCACTTTGCCGCGCCTGAAGATCCTGGAGATCTTTCAGACGGGCAAGCAGCGCCACATGACGGCCGAGGATGTATTCCGGGTTCTGCTGGACGAGCGCTCCGACATCGGCCTGGCGACCGTGTACCGCGTGCTGATGCAGTTCGAGCAGGCCGGCATCCTGCTGCGCAGCAACTTTGAGAGTGGCAAGGCAGTGTACGAACTCAATGAGGGTCAGCACCACGACCACCTGGTCTGCACCAGCTGCGGCAAGGTGGAGGAGTTTTACGACCCCGAGATCGAAAAGCGCCAGCAGATGGTGGCGCAGCGCCTGGGCTGGAACATCCAGGACCACTCCATGTCGTTGTACGGCATTTGTGCCAGCTGCCTGCAAAAGGCTGCCGCCACCGCGTAAGAGTCGCTGAAGCGCCCCCTCCTCCACTTCCGCCCCCGGGCAGTTGCCGGGCGGCCATCGGGCGAATCAGGCGCCCGCGTCGCGCGCCATGGCCGAGCGCTGACGATCCACGAATTCCTGATAGGTGTCGATGCCGCGCAATTGCAGGATGGTGCTGCGCACGGCAGCTTCCACCAGCACCGCCATGTTGCGCCCGGCCACCACCTGCACCACCACCTTGTGGACGGGCACGCCCAGCACGTCCTGCGTCAGCGGCGCCTGCGGCAGGCGCTCGTAGTCGCGTTCCATGGTTTCCTTGCGCACCAGGTGCACGATGAGTTTCAGGCGCATCTTGCGCCGCACCGCCGTCTCGCCAAAGATGGCGCGAATGTCCAGCAGGCCAATGCCGCGCACTTCCAGCAGGTTTTGCAGCAGCTCGGGGCAGCGACCTTCAATCGTTGTCTGGTTGATGCGGTGCAGATCCACAGCGTCGTCGGCCACCAGGCCATGGCCGCGCGTGATCAGCTCCAGCCCCAGCTCGCTCTTGCCCAGACCGGATTCCCCCGTGATGAGCACGCCCAGCCCCAGAATGTCCATGAACACGCCGTGCACCGTAGTGCGGTCGGCAAAGTGCTTGGACAGGTAGGCGCGCAGCACGTCGATGACAAAGGCCGCTGCCTCGTCGGTGGAGAACAGGGGAATGTGCGCGCTCTCGCACATGGCAATCAGCTGCGGCGGGGCGGTCTGCCCGTCGGCCAGCACCAGCACCGGCGGCTCCAGGCTGGTGATGCGGGCCACACGGCGTTCGCAATCGGCGTCGGTGGCATTGGTCAGATACGCGATTTCGCGCTCGCCCAGCACCTGCAGGCGATAGGGGTGGATGTAGTTGAGGTAACCCACCAGATCGGCGCCCGAGCGCGCCGAGCGCACGGCCATTTCATCGAAGCGCCGCTCGGGATTGCCGTGACCGGCCTGCCACTGCCAGCCCAGGGAGTCGCGGAAGGCGTCAAACAGTTTGTCGGCGTTGATGGCTTTATGGCGCATGGCAGTGGGGAAAGACCGGAGGCCGCTCGTGCAGCAGAGCTCAGGCGGCGCTGGAAGAGGACGATTGCCAGTTGGCAATCAGGGCGTGCAGGGCGGCGGCGTCGGTGGTGGTCTTGAGCGCTTCACGCAGCTCGCTGTTGCTCAGCAGCTCGGCAATTTCCGACAGCACTTCCAGGTGCTGCTGGGTGGCTGCCTCCGGCACCAGCAGGAAGATCAGCAGGCTGACCGGCTGCTCATCGGGCGCGTCAAAGCCAATGGGGCGCACCAGCTGGAAGACTGCGGCCATGGGCGATTTGAGTCCCTTGATACGGCCATGCGGAATGGCAACACCATGGCCCAGGCCAGTGGAGCCCAGGCGCTCGCGCGCAAACAGGCTGTCGGTGATCAGGGCACGCGAGAGGCCGTGCAAACCCTCAAACAACAAACCCGCCTCTTCAAAGGCGCGTTTTTTGCTGGTGGCGTCCACTCCTACAAGAACCTGGGTGGACGGCAAGATGGAGGCAAGGCGATTCATGGGTTCCGTCATTAATGCTGCACGCGTACGAAAAGAAAAGCCCCCTTGCGGGCGGCCAAGGGTCAAGAATGTACCCAAATCCGCTTAATTGCAACCACAAGTCGGATTTTCCCCGAGGGGTACCTGCGCAAGTGTCGCATTCGCACCCACAAACAGGACCGCCCGAGGCTACTAGAATGCCCGGTTGGCCGCCATGCTCTTTTTGTGGCGGTACGTTTCTTTGTCTGCCTTATTTCATACCCTCGGTTTGCCTGTCATGACCCAGTCCAGTCCCAGTGCCCTGCACACCTCCAACATTTCCTCGTTGCCCCTGCTGGCCCGCGGCAAGGTGCGCGACAACTACGCGGTGGGGGACGACCGTATCCTCATGGTGGCCAGCGATCGCCTCTCCGCCTTCGACGTCATCATGGGCGAGCCCATCCCTGGCAAGGGCGTGCTGCTGACGCAGATGGCGCTGTTCTGGTTCGACAAGCTGTCCCACATCTGCCCCAACCACCTGACGGGCGAATCCCCCGAATCGGTGGTGACGCCGCAGGAGGTGCCCCAGGTGCAAGGCCGCTCCATGCTGGTCAAGCGCCTCAAGCCCGTGCTGATCGAGGCTGTGGTGCGTGGCTACCTGGCTGGCAGCGGCTGGAAGGAATACCAGCAGACCCAGTCGGTCTGCGGCGTGCCCCTGCCCCCCGGCCTGACCAATGCCGCCAAGCTGCCCGAGCCCATCTACACCCCGGCTGCCAAGGCCGAAGTGGGCGACCACGATGAAAACATCACCTACGAGCGCACCGTGGAGATGGTCGGCGAGCAGCTGGCCGCACAAATTCGCGACACCGCCCTGCGCCTGTACACCGAGGCAGCTGCCATCGCCCTGGAAAAAGGCATGATCATTGCCGACACCAAGTTCGAGTTTGGCCTGACCGAAGACGGCACCCTGGTGCTGATGGACGAGGTGCTGACGCCCGACAGCTCGCGCTACTGGCCCGTGGAAGGCTATGAGGACGCGCTCAAGGCCGGCGTGAACCCGCCCAGCTTCGACAAGCAGTTTGTGCGCGACTGGCTGGAGCAGGCCAAGGTCAACGGCAAGCCCTGGGACAAGAAGCCCCCCGCCCCGCGCGTGCCGCAGGAAGTGATCGAAAAGACCGCTGCCAAATATCGCGAGGCTCTGCAGCGTCTGACGGCCTGAGGATCTACATAAAAAAATAGCGGCTGCCTCCGGCCAGGCAACGGTTTCACAAGGAAAACTCCTGGAAACCGAAGCTGGGCAAGCGGCAGCCGCTATTTTTTTCGGCTCTTTGTGGCAGTCAGGCCGATGACGCCGTGGCCGCACGCAGCCAGCCCAGCCCGGCACTGGTGCCGGCACGTGGGCGGTATTCGCAGCCGACCCAGCCGCTGTAGCCCAGCTCGTCCAGCAGAGCAAACAGATAGGGATAGTGCACTTCGCCGCTGTCGGGCTCATGGCGCTCGGGCACGCCGGCGATCTGGATATGCCCCACGCGCCCCGTGGGCAGGTACTGACGCAGTCTGGTGGCCAGGTCGCCTTCCATGATCTGGCAGTGGTACAGGTCCATCTGCACCTGCAGCTGCGGGTGGTGGATGGCCTGCACCAGGTCGTGCGCCTGCGCCTGGCAGGACAGGGCATAGCCAGGCATGTCGCGCTGGTTGATGGGTTCGAGCAGATAGGTCACGCCGCTGCCCTGCGCCTGTTGCAGCGCCCAGTGCAGGCGTTCCTGCACCATGCCCTGCACGCCCTGCCAGCCTTGCCCGGCAGGCAGCACGCCGCTCATCAGGTGGATGCGTGGGCAGCCCAGCGCCGCGGCATAGTCCAGCGCCTGCAACACCCCGGCGCGGAAGGCGGCTTCATGCTCTGCACCTGCCAGACACAGGCTGCCGCGCGCTCCCGCATCCCAGGCGCTGGCCATTTCGCTCAGGGTCCGGCCACCAGGCGGGGCGTTGAACAGCACCTGCTGCAAGCCATGGTCGCGCAGGATGGCTGCCAGCTCGGCGGCGCTGTGGGCGTAAGGGAACAGGTATTCCACGCCCGCAAAACCATCGGCCGCCGCGGCGGCAAAGCGCTGCAGGAAGGGCAGCTCGGGGTACATCAGGCTCAGGTTGGCGGCAAAGCGGGGCATGATGACAGTTAAAAAATGAGCTGCTTGCGCTTACCAGTTGTGGATTTCAAAGCATTTTCATGCCGAAAATATTGCCTAGTGCGCGCCTGCAGCTCTGGTTTTTGATAACGGCTTAGTGGCGCTCGAAGTGGAACACGGCGCGGCTGGCCAGCAGGTTGGGCAGGCGGCGCACCACCTGACCGTTGTCCAGACCAAACGAGTCCAGGATGCGCAGGCGGTTCTTGCGCGCCAGCACCTCAAAGTCCTTGAACGTGCCCACGCGGATGTTGGGCGTGTCGTACCACTGGTAGGGCAGGTGGCGCGTCACCGGCATGCGCCCGCGCAGCACGGACAGGCGGTTGGGCCAGTGCGCAAAGTTGGGGAAGGCGACGATGCCGGCGCGGCCGATGCGCGCTGTCTCCTGCAACATGGTTTCGGCATTGCGCAGGTGTTGCAGGGTGTCGATCTGCAGCACCACGTCGAAGCTGTTGTCCTCGAACATGGCCAGGCCGTCTTCCAGGTTGAGCTGCAACACGCTCACACCCCGGCGCACGCAGGCCAGCACGTTGGCGTCGTCCAGCTCCACGCCGTAGCCGGTGCAGCCGCGCTCCTGTTGCAGCAGGGCCAGGAAAGAGCCATCACCACAGCCCAGGTCCAGTACGCGCGCCCCCTGGGGCACCAGGGCGGCAATGGCTTGCATGGTGGCTTTGCTGCTCATGCGACCTCCTTGGCAATGTTCTCAAAATAAGAGCGCATGACGCTCATGTAGCGCGGGTCATCCAGCAAGAAGGCATCGTGCCCGTGGGGGGCGTCGATCTCCGCGTAGCTGACTTGCAGGCCGTTGTCCAGCAGCGCCTTGACGATCTCGCGCGAGCGCGCCGGGGCAAAGCGCCAGTCGGTGGTGAAGCTCACCAGCAGGAACCTGGCGCTTGCCACCTTGAGCGCCTGCGACAGCTGCCCACCATAGCGGCGCGCCGGATCGAAGTAGTCCAGCGCGCGCGTGATGAGCAGATAGGTGTTGGCATCGAAGTAGCTGCTGAACTTGTCGCCCTGGTAACGCAGGTAGCTTTCGATCTGGAACTCGATGTCCTGCGTGCTGTATTTCAGCTCCAGACCCTCGCGCAGCTGACGGCCAAACTTCTGGTTCATCACGTCGTCGGACAGGTAGGTGATGTGACCGATCATGCGCGCAATGCGCAGGCCGCGCTGCGGAATCACGCCATGCTGGTAGAAGTTGCCGCCATGAAAGTCCGGGTCGGTGACGATGGCACGGCGCGCCACTTCGTTGAAGGCGATGTTTTCCGCCGTCAGATTGGGCGCGCTGGCCACCACCACGGCGTGGCGCATGCGTTCGGGGTATTGCAGCGTCCAGCTCAGCGCCTGCATGCCGCCCAGGCTGCCGCCCAGCACGGCAGCCAGCCGCTGGATGCCCAGACGATCGAGCAGGCGTGCCTGGGCGTTGACCCAGTCTTCCACCGTGACCACGGGGAAGTCGGCGCCGTACACCCGGCCCGTGTCGGGGTTGATGTGCATCGGCCCGGTGGAGCCGAAGCACGAGCCCAGGTTGTTGACGCCGATGACGAAGAACTTGTCCGTATCCACCGGCTTTCCGGGGCCGATCATGTTGTCCCACCAGCCGGTGCTTTTCTCTTCACCGGGGTAGTAACCGGCCACGTGGTGCGAGGCATTGAGCGCATGGCACACCAGCACGGCGTTGGACTGGTCGGCGTTGAGCTGGCCGTAGGTTTCGTAGGCCAGGTGGTAATCACGGATGCTGGCGCCGCTTTGCAGCGGCAGCGCATCCGGAAAGTGCATGGATTGGGGGGTAGCGATGAAGGACATAAAAAAACCCGACCTCGCTAAAAACGAGGCCGGGTCGATGCATGTGTTCGTCGGACGGGTTTTTAGCTGGATTTATAAAGCGCCCGCAAGCTCAAGCAAATCGGCGCATGAAGAAAAGTGAAGCGGCCATTATGCCAGCGCCTCGGGCGCACGCAGGCTGCCGGCTGCAAAGCCTCACGGCTGCGCGGGACTGACCTCCAGTAGCGCACCATCGCCCAGCAAGGCCAGCACGCCCAGCACCAGAAAGATCAGCGCCGAGGCGCCATGCACCAGCCGGATGGGCAGCTTGCGCACCAGCTTGTCGCCCCACCACACCACCGGCGCGTTGGCCAGCAGCATGCCCAGCGTGGTGCCAGCCACCACCCAGACAAAAGCCTGGTACTGCGCCGCCAGCATGACGGTGGCCACCTGGGTCTTGTCGCCCATCTCCGCCAGGAAGAAGGCCACGGTGGTGGTCAGGAGCACCCCCCAGCCGGGGTTCCCGTGCACGCTGTCGTCGTCCTCAAGCTTGTCGGGCACCAGCATCCACACCGCCATGGCAATGAAGGACAGGCCCAGCACCCAGCGCAGCGCTTCCTGCCCCAGCCATTGCACCACCCAGGCCCCCACGGCCCCAGCCAGTGCGTGGTTGAGCACGGTGGCCAGCAGGATGCCCAGGACAATCGGCCACGGACGGCGAAAGCGCGCCGTCAGCACCAGGGCCAGCAACTGGGTCTTGTCACCCATCTCGGCCAGTGCCACCACCAAAGTCGAAAAAAACAATGCTTCCATAAGGGCGCGCATTGTCTCTCTTGCTCACAGCCCCTGCGGTAAACGGGGCATGTGTTGTTTAGAGCACGAATTGTGCAAAAAACTGTCTTTGACCTTGAAAGCTTCCCCGATAATGGCCGCGCTCTCAGGTGCATGGGCACAAGAGCGTGTGCGTTTGCGTCTCTACCGTGTCTGAGTGATTCTGGCCAGGGCTCCATCGCGTTTCTTTTTTTCTTTCAGGAGTCCTGACATGGGCAACAAATTGTACGTAGGCAACCTGCCTTATTCCTTCCGCGACCAAGACCTGCAACAGGCCTTCAGCGCCTTCGGCACAGTGCAAAGCGCCAAGGTGATGATGGAGCGCGACACCGGCCGCTCCAAAGGCTTTGGCTTTGTGGAAATGGGCAGCGATGCCGAAGCCCAGGCCGCCATCCAGGGTACCCACGGCCAGAACATCGGTGGCCGTGATCTGGTGGTGAACGTGGCCCGCCCCATGGAGCCCCGCCCTCCCCGCAGCGGTGGCTTTGGCGGCGGTTTCGGCGGCGGCAACGGCGGTGGCTACAACCGCCGCAGCAGCTACTGATCGCAACCCGATTTGAGATAGCGCAAAGGGAGCCCTTCGGGCTCCCTTTTTTGTCTCTGCTGCGCGACAGCTGTCGGGCAAATCCGGCTTGGTTTTCCCCGTCTCTTGTGCTGTGATGCCCCCAGCCTGCCTGCCCCCTTTTTTCCTTCCCCCTTGCGCAGCGCAGGCCGTTTTCTTAAGGAGTGGCCCATGGGCAACAGACTGTATGTCGGCAACCTTCCCTACGCCGTGCGCGATAGCGAGCTGGCACAAGTGTTCACCCCCTTTGGCACCGTCACCCACGCCCGGGTGATGCTCGAGCGCGACACCGGGCGCTCCAAAGGCTTCGGCTTTGTCGAGATGCTGGAAGAAAGCCAGGCCGATGCCGCCATCAGCGCCCTGCACGGCCAGCCCCTGGGCGGGCGCAACCTGGTGGTCAGCGCCGCACGACCGATGCAGCCGCGCCCGCCTTCCCCCCCCGCCAGCCAGCCCAGCGAGGCCGCGCCGCGCAGCAACGGCTACGCCGGGCGCAAGGACAACGGCTTTCGCAGCCCCTACAGCACGGGCCCGCGCCGCCTCAATCCCAACCTCTCCCGCACCCCCGGCACTCCGGCGGCGACGTAGGTCAGCCGCTCAACGCCCGCGCGGCTGCAACACCCCGCGCACCTGGCCTTTGAGCTCCAGCACCTGTGCCAGGTGGTCGTACTCCATGGCATTGCCCGTCCAGCGGTTGCCGCCGCGCGTGATCACCACCGGCAGATGGGAGCGCACACGCTCCTGCTGCGTCCAGGCATGAAGGAACTCCCCCTGCAGCAGCAGATCGGGCTGGTCGGCCTTGGCGTAGCTGCGGCGCACCTGCGCCTGTCCCCACAGCTGCACCTCGGAGCTGTCGCTGTTGCTGATGCCGCGCTGCGCGCTGGTCGTGGTCACGCTGCCATCCTCGCCCACGCTGCGCGTGCGCACGGCATCGACCTCCAGCACATCGCGCACGGGGTAGTGGCGCGCCTGCTCGCCCCACATCTGGCTGCGCAGCCCGCCCTGACCATCAAATTGCTGCACGGAAAACTGGTGCAGGCTGTAGTCCGGCTCATCGCTGACCTGAGCCACAGCAGCCTGACGCACAGGCTCCGGCGCCGTGCGCACCAGCCACCAGCTGACCAGCGCCATGAAGCCCATGAGCAACAGGGGCAGATACAGCGAGAGCTGATCCCACAAATGCAGTACCGGCCGCTTCATGGCTGGTAGTGCGCCAGCAGGCGCCGGTAGTGGCCACTGGCAACCAGCAGCAGATCACACAGCTGACGCACTGCGCCGCCACCGCCGGGCAAGGGGCTGACCCAGTCGGCCAGCGCCAGGTTTTCCGGATGTGCGTTGGCAGGCGCACACGCCAGGGCGCAGCGGCGCATCAGGGGCAGATCGGGCCAGTCGTCGCCCATGGCGGCGGCCTGCGTCCAATCCAGGCCCAGGCGATCCAGAATGCTCTGGGCTGCCGGCAGCTTGTCTTCCGTGCCAAAGATGGCGTGCTGCACCCCCAGCTGCTGCAAGCGCAGGCGCAGGGGGGCCGAGTCGCGCCCCGTCACCACGGCCGGGGTGATGCCCGCCTGCTGCAACAGCTTGATGCCGTGGCCATCCAGGGTGTGAAAGCGCTTGAGGGTCTCCCCGGACTCGGAGAAATACAGCCCACCGTCGGTGAGCACGCCATCCACGTCGAAAAACACCACGCGCACCGGCTGTGCCCGCAGCAGCAGCGCCGGGTCGAATTGCAGCGCCGGGCCAGTCACGGCTTGGGGCATGGCAGCATCCTTTCTTCTGCAAGTTTCAAATGACCTTGGCCAGCATCAGGTCGCGGATGTGCACCATGCCCGTCAGCGTGCCGTGCGCATCCACCACTGGAATGCTGGTGATGCCGTGCTGCTCCATCATCTGCGCCGCCTTGGTGGCCAGGGCATGGGCCTGGATGGTGCGCGGATTGGGGTGCATCAGCTCGGCAGCGCGGGCCGGGCGCAGGTCGGCCCCGACTTCCAGACGGCGGCGCAGGTCACCGTCGGTGAAGATGCCCAGCACCTGTCTGTCGCCATCGACCACCACAGCAGCGCCCAGATTCTTGGCACTGATGGCACGCATCAGGGTGAAGAAGTCGTCCTCGGGACGCACGATGGGCAGATCGTCGCCGCTGCGCATGACATCACGCACGTGCGTGAGCAGCTTGCGCCCCAAAGCCCCTCCGGGATGGGAGCGGGCAAAGTCCTCAGCCCGAAAACCGCGTGCCTCCAGCAGCGCCGTGGCCAGTGCATCGCCCAAGGCCAGCTGCACGGTGGTGCTGGCCGTGGGGGCCAGGTTCAGCGGGCAGGCCTCGCGCTCGACACTGCTGTCCAGCACCCAGTCGGCATGCTGGGCCAGGGTGGAGTTCGGGCGCCCCGTCATGGCCACCACACGCACGCCTTCGCGCTTGAGCACCGGCAACAGCCCGGTGATCTCCTGGCTCTCGCCACTGTTGGACAGCGCCAGCACCAGATCCTTGCTGGTGACCATGCCCAGGTCGCCGTGGCTGGCCTCGGCAGGGTGGACGAAAAACGCCGGCGTGCCGGTCGAGGCCAGGGTGGCGGCAATCTTGCGCCCGACGTGGCCGCTCTTGCCCATGCCCATCACCACCACACGCCCGGTGGTGGTCAGCATGGCCTGCACCACCTCCACAAAGGTGCCGCCCAGGCGCTGGGCCAGGGCTTGCAGCGAGGCAATTTCAATCTGCAGGGTTTCACGGGCCGTGGCCAGTGCCTGCGTGGCGTCCACCGTGGGAGCATGCGAAGCGCGAGAAGTCATGGTCGTGATTTTATGGGCCAGCCTCACGGCTACACTTGCAAGCCTTTACGACAGCTTGCAGACCCTCACCCTTGTTTCCTGCCATGTACCCCTCCAGCGTCCAAGACTACCTGCGCGATCACATCCGTACCGTGCCCGACTGGCCTGCGCCGGGCGTGCAGTTTCGGGACATCACCCCGCTGCTGCAGGATCCGAAAGTGTTTCGCATCCTGATCGATGCCTTCATCCACCGCTACATGGACAAGGCCCTGCGCCCCGATGTGGTGGCGGGCCTGGATGCGCGCGGCTTCATCATCGGCTCGGTGATCGCCTACGAGCTGGGCGTGGGCTTTGTGCCGATCCGCAAGAAAGGCAAGCTGCCCTTCACCACCGTCGAGGAAACCTACGAACTGGAATACGGCAGCGCCACCGTGGAGCTGCACACCGATGCCGTGCAACCCGGCGACAAGGTGCTGCTCATCGACGATCTGATCGCCACCGGCGGCACCATGATGGCCGGCAAGAAACTGCTGGAAAAACTGGGCGCCACCGTCATGGAGGGCGCGGCCATTGTGGACCTGCCGGAGCTGGGCGGCTCCGAGCTGCTGCGCACCACGGGGGGACTCTCCCTGTTCACCCTGGTGGACTTTGCCGGACACTGAGCACGCAGTGCCCAACCCGGCCTGGTCGGTGTGCGGGCCTGCTGCCTAGCCGATAAAGCGGCCGTTGCCGCCCAGCACGCCCAGTTCGATGTAGCGGGAGCCAACGAACGGTGGCTGACCGCCGTAGTCGATGACAAAGCCCCCGAGGTCAAAGTTGCGGATGCTGGCCAGCGCCGCACGCAGGCGAATCGGCGCCGGGTCCTTGCCCACGCGACGCAGGCCGTCGATGAGCACACGGGCGCTGATGTAGGCCTCCAGACTGCCGTTGGAAAACTCCGTATGGCCGGCGGCACGCATGGCGCTCTGGTAGTCGCGCACCAGGGCGATCTTTCCCTTGTCCGGATCCGGCACGATGGTGGTCACCGCCATGCCGCTCACGGACTCGTCCAGCTTCAGGCCCTGCAGGGTCACGCTCAGGCCGGCCAGCAGCACCCCCGGCAGCTGCTGCTTGATGCCGCGCACCATGTCCAGCGAGGGCGTGCCGGCCGTGGCCAGCAGCACCGCGGAAGGGCGGGCCTGCTTCAAGGTCTGCAGCACCTTGCTGATGTTGCCGCCGTTCACTTCCAGCTCCACCTCGGCGGCGGCACTGGCGCCGCGCTTTTGCAGCTCGGCCACGGCCACCTGGTGCATCTCTCGACCATAACCATTGGCCAGATACACCACGGCAATACCCTTGAGCCCCATGCCCACCAGGCGCTGCACCAGGCGCTGCATCTCTTCGGTGTAGCCGGCGCGCACGTGGAAGACAAAGCGCTCGTTCCTGCGCAGCGAGGCCGCCCCACTCAAGGGCGCCACATGGGGAATGCCGGCGGCCTCGATCAAGGGGGTGATGGCCGTGTTGTTGGCTGTGCCCACGCACGACAGCAGGGCCAGGGCGCTGCCGTCCTGCAGGATTTTTTTCACGTTGGCCACGGAGCGCTCCGGCTCGTAGCCATCATCGACCAGTGCCAGCTTGAGCTGGCGCCCATGCACGCCGCCCTGGGCATTGACCTGCGCGAAGGCTGCGCCGGCCCCCTGCTCAATGGCCTGACCAAATCCCGCCAGGGTGCCGGTCAACGCCAGCGAACTGCCGATGGTGATGGTCTGGTCCGTCACCCCAGGTACGGCTGCACCTTCCTGAGCCCAGCCCCGCAACGCCCACGCTGGCCCAGCGACCGCCACGGCAGCTTGGGAGGCCAGGGAAATGAATCGACGACGTTGCATGACGGCACCCTCCTACGACAGCAATAAATCAGCCCTTGATTGTGCACATTCCACGAAAAAAATGACAATTCAGCCGCCAAGGTAAACCCCTAGGCATCAACCCTGCTAGCGCCCGGCGTCCTGTGCCACCCAATCGACCAAGGCATCCAGAACCGGACGGGCACCACCAGCATTGGCGTGGTTGATCAGCGCCACCAGGGCATAGCGCTGGCCGCTGGCCCCATCCACATACCCGGCCAGGGCATTGACGTCGCGCAGCGAGCCGGTTTTCAGATGGGCCGTGGCGCTGGCCTTGCTGCGGCGCAGCGTGCCGTCCAGGCCGGCGATCGGCAGCGAGGACATGAACTCCGACATCACCGGCGAATTCCAGGCCGCCTGCAGCATGCGCCCCAGTGCCTGGGCGCTGATGCGTGCTTCCCGGCTCAGGCCGGCGCCGTTGTCCACCTGGGGCACCGGCTCCTGCGGCCAGTGCTGCTGCCACCACTGGGCCAGCACCTGCCGCCCGACGGCAAAGCTGCCCACCCCGGCGCGCTCCTTGCCCATGGTGAGCAGAAGCTGCTGCGTCATGACGTTGTTGCTGTATTTGTTGATGTCGCGAATCACCTCGGCCAGTGCGGGCGACTGGCTCTCCCAGGCCGGCTTCAGGCCGGGGGGCACCTGCCCGTCACGCACCTGTCCCGTCAGCTGCCCTCCCAAGGCACGCCACATGCCCTCGACCGCCCGGTGGGCAAAGCGCTGCGGCTGGGCCAGCGCCACGGGCCAGCTCTTGTCGCCGCAGCTGGCGGGATAAACGCCACTCAGGCGCACTGTATCAGGCTGCGACCAGTCGGCCTGCAGGCTGGCACGCCAATCGCCGCAGGCCGTGCCCGCCGGGGCCAGGGGCACAGTGTCGGGCAGGCGCACGCCCGCCAGCGGCAGTTCATAGTGGATACGCGCCACACCGGCAGCCGGATCGGGGACAAAGCCCAGCACCTGGCTGTTGTAGTTGATGAGCAAGGCATCCGGCCCGACGTTGTAGGGCCGGTGGGGCTCGCCGTCGAACGCGCCCGGGTCGTGCGTCTCCAGGGCAAAGGCACTGCGATCGAGCACGATGTCGCCCACAATCACCTGCACCCCCAGGCCGCGCAAGCGCCCCAGCAGCAGCCACAGGCGCTCCGACACCAGCTTGGGATCGCCCGTGCCCCGGATGTACACCGTGCCCCGGAAGGCCCCGCCCTCCATCACCCCATCCAGATACACCGGCGTGCGCCACACATAGGCCGGGCCCAGTTGCTCCAGCGCCGCGTAGGTGGTGACCAGCTTCATCACCGAGGCCGGATTGCGCGCCTCCTGGCTGCGCCACGTCAGGCGCGCGGGCTGGCGATGGTCCACCGGCGCCACGTAGATCGACACTGCCTCGGGCGGAATCTGCAGGCGCGCCAGCGCCGCCTGCACCGGGGTGGGCAGGGCCTGCTGGTCCGACTCCTGAGCCAGTACGGCGGCACTGCCCGACACCGCCAGCAACAGACCCGCACACAAGGAATGCAAAAGTTTTTTCAAGCTTGGCGTTTTCATGGCTGCGAGTGTAGAACCTGACCAGCGCCCATAATCCACCCCCTATGCGATTGCTTGCCTTCGACACCAGCACCGACCAGATGTTCATTGCCGTACAGCACGACGACGCGCTGTGGCAATGGCAGGGCGCGGGCGGCCCCCAGTCCTCCACCCATCTGATACCCAGGATCCAGGAGGGGCTGGCAGCCCTTGGCCTGAGCGTGGCCCGCCTGGATGCCATCGTCTTTGGCAAGGGCCCCGGCTCCTTCACGGGGCTGCGCACCGCCTGTTCCGTGGCCCAGGGTCTGGCCCTGGGGGCCGGCGTGCCCGTGCTGCCGGTGGACAGTCTGCTGGCCGTGGCACACAGCGCACGCCAGGCGCACGGCCTCAGTCACATCCTGGCCGTGCTGGATGCCCGCATGGGCGAGGTCTATCACGCCCCCTACCACTGGGACGGCACGCAGTGGCAGCTGCCCGAGGCCATCGGCCTGAGCGCCCCCGCGGCCGTGCAGGTGCCGGATGGCTGCACCGTGGCCGGCAACGCCCACCCCGTCTATGCCGACCTGGCCCCGCAGGCGCGGCACGTCACGGCCCTGCCCAGCGCCACCGCCCTGCTGCAACTGGCCCCGGCCCTGCTGGCCGCAGGCGCGGCCGTGGCCCCCGAAGAGGCCATGCCCACCTACATCCGCGACAAGGTGGCCCAGACCACCGCCGAGCGCGCCGCCCTGGCCGCTGCGCGCACGGCCGTCCCCACCACCCAGCCATGACACCATCTGCCCAAGCGCCCACCCAGCTGCTGCCCATGACGGCAGACTGGCTGCCCGCCGTGGCCGCGCTGGACGCGCAGGCCCAGGCCCACCCGTGGACGCTGCGCCAGTTCAGCGACGCCCTGGAGGCGGGCTACCACGGCCAGGTGCTGGTGCGCGCAGGCGAATTGCTGGGCTTTTTCATGGCCATGCAGGCGCTGGATGAAGGGCATCTGCTGTGCATCAGCGTCGCCCCCGCCCATCAGGGCCAGGGCCACGGCCATGCCCTGTTGCTGGCGCTGCACGGCTGGGCTGTGCAGCACGGCGCCACCTCGCTGTGGCTGGAAGTGCGCGCCAGCAACCAGCGCGCACGCCACCTCTACGAGCACCACGGCTTTGCCCAGGTGGGCGAGCGCAAGAACTATTACCCCTGCGATGGCGGCCGGCGCGAGGCGGCCATCGTCATGTGCAGACTGTTATGCACCTGAACCTGGATCCGCGCCACCGCGCCATGCTGGAGGAAATGGGCATCACCCTGTGGTGGCCCCAGGCCCCCGGCGTGGCACTACAGCCGCTGCCGCAGCAACCGCCGCGCCCACAGCGTCCAGAATGTGCTGCTCCTGCACCCAGCGCTGCCCAGGTGATCGCGCCACCACCGCCCGTGGTCACCACAGCGCCTGCCGCCAGCGCTCCACCGCACCCATCCCCCAGCCCGGCGCAACAGGCGACGCTCCCGACGGCATCCACCCCGGCCACAGCGCCGACCCACGAGGACACCGACGCCGCGCTGTGGCAGATGGCCCCCTGGGTGCAGCTGTTTCCGCAAGCCAGCGGCCCGGCCGATGGCGGCCCCTGGCTGATCGTGCTGGAAAGCCCCAGCCCCCTGACGCCGCTGGCCGGCGACGTGGGCCAGCTGCTGACCAACATGCTGCGCGCCCTGCAGCTGCACCAGCACCCCCAGGTCTGGCTGGCCGGTGTGCAGCGCCCGCACAGCAAGGCCCTGCCCATTGCCGGCAGCCTGGCGCCCGTGGACTGGCAGCCGCTGACCACGCGCTGGCCGCAGGCCCTGGCCGACGTGCGCCCGGCGCGCGTGCTGATCCTGGGCCAGCAGATCGCCCGCATCCTGTTGCAGCGCACCGAGCCCGTGGGCCAGCTGCGCCTGCAATCGCACGTGCTCGACGGCATTCCCACCGCCGTCAGCTACGACCCGGCGTATCTGCTGCGCGCCGCCCACGCCAAGCCCAATGCCTGGGCCGACCTGTGCCGCGCCTGGCATCTGGGCCGGGAGAATCAATAAAAAAAGGAGCTGCTTGCGCTTCAAGGGCAAGGATTTCAGGCCATTTATCACCTGAAACCCAATAACCTTGAGCGCAAGCAGCTCCTTTTTCAGGACTATTCCTGAATTTACTTGGCCACTGCCTCCAGCGAGACGGTGATGGTCACCTCATCGCCCACGCCCGGGGCGTACTTGCCGGCGTTGAACTCGGAGCGCTTGATCACCGTGCTGGCATTGGCGCCGATGGCGTCCTTCTTCAGCATGGGATGGGGCATGTGGACAAAGTGCTCCACCTTCAGCGTCACCGGCTTGGTCACGCCCTTGATGGTCAGGTTGCCCTCGATGCTGACGGGCTTGTCGCCGTCAAAGTTCACCTTGGTGGAGGTGAAGCTGGCCGTGGGGTACTTGGCCGTGTCCAGGAAATCCTCGCCCTGGATGTGCTCGTTGAACATGGCAAAGCCGGTTTCCACACTGGTCATGTCGATCACCACTTCGACCGAGGCGGCCTTGGCCTCTTTGTCCAGCACCACCGTGCCCTTGGTGTTCTTGAACTTGGACAGCTGGGTGGACAGGCCCATGTGGCTGTACGAGAAGTTCGGGAAGGTGTGCGAAGCGTCGATCACGTAGGTCACCGGCGCGGCGATGGCCGAAGCGGCCAGGGTTGCGGCAACAGCAAAGGCGGCGGCAAGTCGGGGCAGGGGGCGCATGAAAAAATCCTTTCAGCAGTGCGCAGCAGGTGCTGCAGATCAGGGGAATGAAAACGGGTAAGAGGGGGTAAGAAGGGTCTACCGGAGTACGGCGCGCTAGGGCGCAACGGCCAGACGGAAGTTCACCACCACGTCGTTGGCCACGATGTCAAAGGCCTTCCAGGCGCCTTCGCCGATCAAGAACGTGCCGCGCTGGATGGTCAGCTGGCCCTCCAGAACGCCCTTGCCGCCCTGCTCGGTAAAGCGGGTCGGCACCACGACGCTCTGGGTCTTGCCCTTGATGGTGAGCAGGCCGCTCACCTCGTACTGGCCGCTGGCCACGGCCCTGGCGCTGGTGGAAACGAACTTGGCCTTGGGAAAGGCCTTGGTGTTGAACCAGGTGGAGGTGGCCAGCTCGTCATTGGCCTCGTCGTCATCGACATCGACGCTGCTCAGGTCCACCTCCAGTGCCGCGCGCGCCTGCATCGGCGCCGCGGGATCAAAGTTCAGCTGACCGCTGAACGTCTTGAACACGCCCTGCATGTCCACGCCCATCTGCTGGTAGCTGAACGTTATCTTGCTGTCCTTGGGTTGCACCTGGGTGTATTCCACCGCCTGGGCAGCACCGGCCCACAGGCAGGCTGCGGCCACGGCAATTGCGAGTTTTTGCATGAAAAATCCTTTCAGAAACTTAGCTGCGGCGCGGCAGCATGCGGACAAGCACATCGTCCTTATCCATGAGGTGGTGCTTGAGCGCCGCGCCCACATGTCCCAGCAGCACGGCGATCAGGGTCAGATTCAAAACCGCATGCAAAGTTTGCAAGGCGTTGCCCAGCTCGCGGTTTTTCTCCAGCAGATCGGGCAGCGGCAGCACGCCAAACCACACGGTCTGAATGCCCTTGGCCGAACTCATCAGCCAGCCCGACAGCGGAATGGCCAGCATCAGCACATACAGGGCAAAGTGCCCCAGATGGGCGGCCAGCCGCTCCAGGGTGGACATGTGCGCCGGCAGCGCCGGCGGTCGGTGTGTGGCGCGCCACACCAGGCGCAGCAGCACCAGCACGAACACCGTCACCCCAGCCCACTTGTGCCAGGAGTAGTACTGCAGCTTGGCCGGCGACAGGGGCAGGCCCTGCATGTAAAAGCCCAGCCCGAGCAGCCCAAGGATCATGAGCGCCATGACCCAGTGCAGCCATTTGGCGACAGCGCTGTAGTGGCCCGCAGCCGGGCCCGAGTGCGTGGATGGATTCATAACAAAACGCCTGAAAGAGGACGATTGATCAATGGATAAGTGATAAACCAGCACTGTAAGCAGTTTGTTGATTGAGTAATAGAGGACAATCGTCAAAAATTTATTGCCAAAGGAGCAACAATGAGCCGTCTGGATGCCATGCAGCAATTCGTGCGCGTTGCCGAGCTGGGCAGTTTTGCTGCCGCCGCTGCGCAGCTGGGAGTGGCGCGCTCGGTCATCACCCGGCGCGTGGCAGCGCTGGAAGAACACCTGGGTGTCAAGCTCATGGAGCGCACCACACGCAAGCTGACCCTGACCAGCGCAGGCGCCGCCTATCTGGAGCGCTGCCGCAACATCCTGCAGGCCCTGGACGAGGCCGAGGCCGAAGTCATGGCCGCCGGCCAGACTCCGCGCGGCCACATCCGCATGGGCGTGCCGGTGAGCTTTGGCATCCGCTGCATCGCACCACAGCTGGCACGTTTTGCCCAGGCCTATCCGCACGTCACCCTGTCGCTGGACTTCAGCGACCACATCAGCGACCTGATCGACGAGGGCATGGACATCGCCATTCGTGTCAGCTCCGAGCTGGCCCCCGGCATCGTCGCGCGCAAGCTGGGCAGCGGGCGGCTCTACACCCTGGCCGCCCCGGCCTACCTGGCCCGCCACGGCACACCGCAGCACCCGAACGACCTGTTGCAGCACGCCTGCCTGGGCTACACCGGCAAGGGCTACAACCGCCCCCTGAAATTCCTGGTCGATGGCCGGCCGCACCCCGTAGCGCCCAACTATGTGCTGCAGGCCAACAATGGCGACGCGCTGGTTCTGGCCGCACAGCAGGGCCTGGGCATCACCATGCAGCCGGACTTCATCGCGCATGAGTACCTGCAGAACGGCACGCTGCAACCCATTCTGGAAGCCTTCACCCCGCCGCCGTTTGGCATCTACGCCGTGCTGCCCAGCAACCGCCTGATCAGCCAACGCCAGCGCGTGGTGCTGGACTTTTTTGCCCAGGCGCTGCGTCCGGCATGCCCACGGGCATAATGCCGGGTTTTCCATAGGTACGTAGTACGGAGATTGTTTCGTGGACCCCTACCCTAGTTGGTAGCTTCCCACGCTCCCCCTGGCTTGCTGGCTGTAATCGCGGGGGCGCGGGAAGCGCCCCTGTCAGTGCGCCGCCTGGGCGCACACCCCTTCTTCATTGGCCGCCAGCCACCGCAAGTGGCGGCCGCACGCGCAAACCAGAATCGTTTGGGAGTGAGCCATGCTCAACGTCTTCATGCTGTCCAACGGACGGCTGGTGCAAGCCGAAATCAATCAACTGCAAGACCTCGAAGCGCTGCAGCCCATCTGGGTGGACATGGAGTCGCCCACGCGCGAGGAAAAGCGCTGGCTCAAGCAGCACTACGGCCTGTCCATCCCCGACGACGCCACGGGCGAGGACATCGAGGAATCGGCCCGTTTTTACGAAGAGGACAACGGCGAGCAGCACATCCGCAGTGACTTTCTCATCGACGACGATGACGAAAGCCGCAGCGTGCGCGTGGCCTTCATCCTCAACCAGCACAACACCGAGCTCAAAAGCTGCGGCGTGCTGTTTTCCATCCGCGATGAGGACATTCCCGTGTTTCGCCTGGTGCGCATGCGCGCGCGGCGCGTGCCCGGCCTGATCGACGATGCCAAGGACGTGCTGCTGGCGCTGTTCGATGCCGATGTGGAATATTCCGCCGACGCGCTGGAAGGCATCTACGACGACCTGAAAAAGGTCAGCGCCCAGGTGCTCGAAGGCAGCGTCACCGACGCCTACGCGCAGGAAGTGCTGGCCGACATTGCCTGGCAGGAAAACCTGAACGGCCGCGTGCGCCGCAACATGCTGGATACGCGCCGCGCCGTCAGCTTCATGATGCGCAGCAAAATGCTCAACGCCGAGCAATTCGAGGACGCGCGCCAGATCCTGCGCGACATCGAGTCACTGGACAGCCACACCCAGTTCCTGTTCGACAAAATCAACTTCCTGATGGACGCGCTGGTGGGCTTCTTGAACATCAACCAGAACAAGATCATCAAGATCTTCTCCGTGGCCAGCGTGGCGCTGCTGCCGCCGACGTTGATTGCCAGCGTGTATGGCATGAACTTCCACGCCATGCCCGAGCTGGAATGGAAATACGGCTATCTGTACGCCATCGTCCTCATGATCGCCAGTGCCGTCGGACCCATGCTCTACTTCCGCAAGCGCGGCTGGCTGCGGTAATCACATAATCGATAGCTGCTTGCGCCGAAAAACAAAGGGTTTCAGATGGAAAACTATCTGAAACCCTTTTTTCATGCGCGCTTGCAGCTACGTTTTCAGGAGTTTTCCGCACCCAGCGTCCGCACCAGCGCCTGCACCATGTGCAGCGCATAGCGGCTGGCCACGCTCTGCACAAAGGCGGGGAAGTCCACATGCGCGCTGTCGTCGGCACGGTCCGAGATGGTGCGCACGGCAGCAAAGGGCAGGCCATAGTCGGCGCAGGCCTGGGCGATGGCAGCGCCCTCCATCTCCACCGCCAGCACGGGGTAGCCGGCCTGGGACAGTTCGCTATGGATGCGCCTGGAAGTGCTGGCCGCAACGATGAACTGGTCGCCGCTGGCAATCAGGCCGCTGTGCAGCTGCGGCGCATGGCCGCCAAGCAGCGGCAGGTTCCAGCCCCGGGCCGCCTGCACGCACTGCTGTGCAGCGTGCTGCAGCGCTGCTGTGAGCTGCGCATCGCTGCTGAAGCACGGCTGCGCGTAGCCGGGCACCAGCCAGCGGGGAAACAGCGGGCGCACATCCATGTCGTGCTGCACAAATTGCTGCGCCACCACCACATCGCCCACCTGCACCTGCGGCGCAAGGCCTCCTGCCACGCCGGTAAACAGCAGGCGCCGGATGGCAAAGCGCTCCACCAGTATCGCCGTGGTGGTGGCAGCGGCCACTTTGCCGATGCCGCTCAAGGCCAGTACCACGTCCTGCCCATGCAGGCGTCCGCGCGTGAAGTCGCGCCCGGCGTGGCGCTCGGTGGTGGCGTGGTGCAGCAGGTGCTGCAGGCCCTGCTGTTCCTCGGGCAGGGCGCTGACGATGGCAAGGGTCATGCAAGAATTCTCCAGAAAGACATGCCGCCCCGGGCGGCGCGGCGATTGTCTCCCGAGTCGCACGCTGCCACCCCGGTGCGGCCCATAAAGAAAGTTGCCTGATGCCCGCACACACATCCCGCCCCGACCATCCATCCACCACCACCGCTGCCGCGCGCCCGGACTGGCGCATGCTGGTGCGCATGACGCGCCCGGGCTTTTTGCTGCTCACCGTCGCCGCCTGCCTGCTGGGCCTGGCCTGGGCCCATGCGCTGGGCGGCGCGCTGCACGCCGTCTCGGCCACGGTCACGCTGGTGCTGGCCGTGATGGCCCACGCCGGGGCCAATGTGCTCAACGACTACCACGATGCGCGCAACGGTGCCGATGCGGCCAACCGGCAGGGGTTGTTTCCATTCTCGGGCGGCTCGCGCCTGATCCAGCAGGGTCTGGTGAGCGAGCGCGCCACCGGCCGCTGGGCCGCCGTGCTGCTGTGGCTGCTGGTGCCCACCGGCATCGGGCTGGCCTGGTTCAGTGGCAGCGGTCTGCTGCTCATTGGCCTGATCGGGCTGCTGCTGGCCTGGGGCTACTCGGCCCCACCTCTGGCGCTGATGGCGCGCGGCCTGGGCGAGCTGGCCGTGGGCATTGCCTGGTGGCTGGTAGTGCTGGGCACCTACTATGTGCAGCGCGGCCAGTGGCTGGCGGAACCGGCCTGGGCCAGCGTGGGTTTTGGCCTGCTGGTGGTGAATCTGCTGCTGATCAATGGCGTGCCGGATGCGCCCGCCGATGCCAGCGTGGGCAAGCGCACCCTGGTGGTGCGCCTGGGCGTGCAGCGCGCAGCCTGGCTCTATCTGGGTGTCGCCCTGCTGGCCCATGCCTGGCTGGCGCTGAGTGTGCACTGGCAACTGGCACCGACCGGGGCCCTGTGGGGCCTGGCCACCCTGCCGCTGGCCCTGGGCGCTGCCGGGCTGCTGCTGCGCCGCGCCCGGCAACCGCAGCACCTGCGCCCGGCCATCGTGCTGACGATTGCCAGCGCCATCGGGCATGCCGTGGCGCTGGCTGCGGGCCTGGTCTGGGGCTGACCATGGCCCGCCGTCCGAACGGTCAGTTCTGACTTTTGCGCAGCTCGCGGCGCAGCACCTTGCCCACGGGGGTCTTGGGCAGTTCGTCGCGGAACTCGATGATCCTGGGGTGCTTGTAGTTGGTCAGCTTGCCCTTGCAGAAATCGCGGATGGCCTGCTCGGTGACCTGGGGGTCGTTGACCACGACCACGAGCTTGACTGCTTCGCCGGTCTTCTCGTCAGGCACACCGACCACGGCACATTCGAGCACGCCGGGCATCTGGGCGATGACGTCTTCGACCTCGTTCGGATAAACATTGAAGCCGCTGACCAGCACCATGTCCTTCTTGCGATCCACGATGGTGATGTAGCCGCGCTCGTCCATGATGCCGATGTCGCCGGTGCGGAAATACCCCTCGGGCGTCATGGCGCGTGCCGTCTCTTCCGGGCGCTGCCAGTAGCCGGCCATGACCTGCGGGCCCTTGACGGCGATCTCGCCCGACTGGCCCGAGACTTCGAAGCCGTCGTCATCGACCAGCTTGACGTAGGTGCTGGGCAGGGGCACGCCGATGGTGGCGGTGAACTCGGTGGCGGTGACGGGATTGCACGAGACGATGGGGCTGGTCTCCGACAGGCCATAGCCCTCGCAGATCGGGCAGCCGGTTTTCTCCAGCCACAGCTTGGCCACGGCGCTTTGCACGGCCATGCCACCGCCCACGGACACTTTCAGGTGGCTCCAGTCCACGGTGCCGAAGTCGGGATGGTGTGCCAGCCCGTTGAACAGGGTGTTCACCGCCGGGAAGGTGTGGAAGCGCTGCCGGGACAGTTCCTTGAGCGTGGCCTTCAAGTCACGCGGATTGGGGATCAGGATGTTTCTGCCGCCGGTGTGCATGGACAGCATCATGTTCACCGTGAAGGCGAAGATGTGGTACAGCGGCAGCGCGCACACGCTGGTGATCTGCTCGCCCGAGGCACGCACCGAATCCAGCACCGGGCCGTACCAGGCTTCGGCCTGCAGCACGTTGGCAATCAGGTTGCGGTGCAACAGGACGGCGCCCTTGGCCACCCCCGTGGTGCCGCCGGTGTACTGCAGGATGGCAATGTCCTGCGGCCCGATGCTGGGGCGCTGCAGGGTCAGCGACTGGCCCCGTTCCATGGCCTCCGGGTAAGGCACGGCCTGCGGCAGGTTGAAGGGCGGCACCAGCTTCTTGACGTGGCGCACCACATGGTTGACCAGCCTGCCCTTGAACCAGCCCAGGGTGTCGCCCATGGAGCACAGCACGATGTGCTGCACCTCGGTGTTGGCGATGCACTGCTGCAGGGTGTGGGCAAAGTTCTCGATGATGACGATGGCCTTGGCGCCGGAGTCCTTGAGCTGGTGTTCCAGCTCGCGCGCGGTGTAGAGCGGGTTGACGTTGACCACCACCAGCCCGGCACGCAGCACCGCCGCCACCGCCACCGGATACTGGGGGATATTGGGCATCATCAGCGCCACGCGGTCGCCGCGCTGCAGGCCCAGGGACTGGAAGTACGCCGCCAGTGCGCGGCTGTAGGCATCGACCTGGGCAAACGTCCACTCCTTGCCCATGAAGCTGTAGGCGTTGCGCTGGGCGTAGGTCTCGAAGGCCTGATCCATCAGGTCCACCAGCGACTGGTAGCGACCGGGGTCAATATCTGCAGCCACCCCCGAGGGATAGGCGGCCAGCCAGGGGCGATCCTGCATGCTGTGTACTCCAGTTACAAAAACGAACGACAGTTCTATTTTTAACCAAGGCCCATGAAAAAGTCCATCCAGCTTGGGCCGCTGAATGGACTTTTCTGCCTAGGAAAAACCCTGCTAAGGCCTTGTTGTGCCTGTCTATCTGCGCAAGGCGGCGTCGTTGAGCAGGGTGCGCGTGGCCATGGCGGCAGCGCGCGCAGCGCTGGCAAAGTCGGCGCCGGAGCCGGCATACAAAATGGCGCGCGAGGAGTTGATCACCATCGGCCCGCCCTGGGCGGCGCGCACGGTGGCCACGGCATCGCCACCCTGCGCCCCCACGCCGGGAATCAGCAGCGGCAGCGTGGGCGCCACGGCGCGCACGCGTTCGATTTCGTGCGGGCGGGTGGCGCCCACCACCAGGCCCAGCTGGCCATTGGTGTTCCACGGGCCCTGGGCCAAACGGGCAATGTGTTCGAACACGCGCGGCTGGCCTTCCACGTCGGCCAGGGTCTGTGCCTGCAGATCGTCGCCGCCGGGGTTGGAGGTGCGGCACAGCAGGAAGGCGCCCTTGCCCTCATATTTCAGATACGGCGTGATGGAGTCAAAGCCCATGAAGGGCGAGAGCGTCACGGCATCGGCGCCGTAGCGCACAAAGGCCTCCTTGGCGTACTGCTCGGCGGTGGAGCCGATGTCGCCGCGCTTGGCATCCAGAATCACCGGCACCTGGGGGGCCACGGCGCGGATGTGGGCCATCAGTTTTTCGAGCTGGGCCTCAGCGCCGTGAGCGGCAAAGTAGGCAATCTGCGGCTTGAAGGCGCAGACCAGATCGGCAGTGGCATCGACGATGGCGACGCAAAAGTCCAGCAGCTTGCTGGCATCGCCGCGCCAGTGGGTGGGCAGTTTTTCCGGCTCGGGGTCCAGGCCCACGCACAGCAGGGAGTGGTTGCGCTCGATGGCAGCGCGCAGCATGTCAAGAAAATTCATGGCGGGGATTGTAGAGAGAAGGGGTTGTTGCAATGATTTTGATAGCTGCATCCTATTGAATCACGTCATTTCAATTGGTTTTACATTTGAAATGCTTTGTACATAAGCGGATGCAGCTCATTTTTCGATAGTTGTCTGCGCAGCTGCCAGGCGTTCGGGCGTGCCCACGTCGATCCAGCGGCCGGTGTACAGGCTGGCGCCGACGCGGCCGGCATCCATGGCGCGGCGCAGCAGCGGCGCCAGCGGTGCGGCCTCGCCCTGCGGGTTGCCCGCGGGAATCGGGCACCAGGGCAGGCCAAACAGCTCGGCCTTGAGCAGGGCGATGGTGCTGTAGGTGTAGCGCGGGCCGGGGTGCTCGGTCGGCAGATTCAGCGCACGGCCTTGCTCCAGCCCAAAGTCGCCCTGCGGATGGTGCTCGGGATTGGGCACCAGCCACAGGTGGGCCAGATCGTCGCTGGCAGCAAAGGTGGCATGGACGGCGGCATCAAAGACAAAATCCGGCGCAAACGCATCGCCAGCCACCAGCCAGAACACGGGCGGCAACTGCGGCAGGGCGCGGGCAATGCCGCCGGCAGTCTCCAGCGCGTGACCAAAGTCCTGCCGTTCATGCGAATAGCGCAGTTGCAGGGCGCTGCCCGCCCAGGCACCCTCCAGGTGCGCGGGGATCTGCTCGCCCAGCCAGGCGGTGTTGACCACAGCCTGCGTCACGCCATCGCGCAGCAGGGCCGCCAGGTGCCAGTCCAGCAGGGTGCGCCCCCCCACCGTGAGCAGCGGCTTGGGGGTGTGGTCGGTCAGCGGACGCATGCGCTCGCCGCGCCCGGCGGCAAGCAGCATGGCAGCAGGCGCGCAGGGCGCGGGCTGGGTGGCAGAGGAAGCAGCAGTCATCGAAAAAAATCGCCAAAGGCACAAAAAGCAGCGGGGCGCTGGAACCGTCGTCGGGCTGCGACTGTAGTACCTGCGCGCCGCCCGACTATGTAACCGCCTGGAAACCCTGACATGAGGGCCCGTTAAAATCCGGGGTTTTCTTTCCCATCCAATCGGAGCTTTTCTCCCATGGCAAACACCCAGATGATGGCCAACGCAATCCGCGCCCTGGCTATGGACGCTGTTCAACAAGCCAAGTCCGGCCACCCCGGCGCCCCCATGGGCATGGCCGACATGGCCGTAGCGTTGTGGGGTCAGCATCTGCAACACAACCCGGCCAACCCGCAATGGGCCAACCGTGACCGCTTCGTGCTCTCCAACGGCCACGGCTCCATGCTGATCTATGCCCTGCTGCACCTGACGGGCTACGACCTGCCCATCAGCGAGCTGAAAAACTTCCGCCAGCTGCACAGCAAGACTGCCGGCCACCCCGAAGTGGGCATCACCCCCGGCGTGGAAACCACCACCGGCCCGCTGGGTCAGGGCATCACCAACGCCGTGGGCATGGCGCTGGCCGAAAAGCTGCTGGCCGCTGAATTCAACCGCGATGGCCACACCATCGTCGATCACCACACCTACGTCTTCCTGGGCGATGGCTGCCTGATGGAAGGCATCTCGCACGAAGCCTGCGCCCTGGCGGGTGCCTGGAAGCTGAACAAGCTGATCGCCCTGTGGGACGACAACGGCATCTCCATCGACGGCCAGGTCACCCCCTGGTTTGGCGACGACACCCCCGCGCGCTTTGAAGCCTACGGCTGGAACGTCATCCGCGCCGTGGACGGCCACGACGCCGAAGCCGTCAGCGCCGCCCTGACGCTGGCCAAGAAGAGCCTGAGCAAGCCCACGCTGATCTGCTGCAAGACCAGCATCGGCTTTGGCTCGCCCAACCGTGCCGGTACCGCCAAGGCCCACGGCGAGCCGCTGGGCGCCGAGGAAATCGCCCTGACCCGCAAGGCCCTGGGTTGGGAGCACGGCCCCTTCGAGATCCCCGAAAAGGTCTATGCCGACTGGGATGCCAAGGCCGCCGGCAAGAAGGCCGAAGCCGCCTGGAACAAGCGCTTTGCCGCCTACGCCAAGGCCTTCCCCGAGCTGGCCGCCGAATTCCAGCGCCGCATGGCCGGCGAGCTGCCCGCCGACTTTGCCGAGACGGCTGCACGCATCGCCTCACAGGCACACGACGACGCAGCCACCGTGGCCAGCCGCAAGGCCAGCCAGCTGGCACTGGAAGGCTTCACCGCCGCACTGCCTGAGCTGCTGGGCGGCTCGGCCGACCTGACCGGCTCCAACCTGACCAATACCAAGTCCACCCCCGCTTTCCGCGTGGATGACAAGGGCAACGTGGTCAAGACCGAAGACGGCAAGATCGGCCGCCACATCAACTACGGCGTGCGCGAGTTCGGCATGGCCGCCATCATGAACGGCGTGGCGCTGCACGGCGGCTACATCCCCTATGGCGGCACCTTCATGACGTTCAGCGACTACAGCCGCAACGCCATCCGCATGGCCGCCCTGATGCAGCAGCGCGTGGTGCATGTGCTCACGCACGACTCCATCGGCCTGGGCGAAGACGGCCCGACGCACCAGCCCATCGAACACGCTGCCAGCCTGCGCCTCATCCCCAACCTGGATGTCTGGCGCCCTGCCGACACCACCGAAACCGCCGTGGCCTGGTCCGTGGCACTGGCGCAGGCCAAGCGCCCCAGCGCCCTGCTGCTGTCGCGCCAGAACCTGCCTTATGCGCCCAAGAGCGAAGAGGCGCTGGACCAGATCGCCAATGGCGGCTATGTGCTCGCCGAGCCCAAGGACGTGGGCCTCAAGGGCAAGGCCAAGGCCGTGATCATCGCCACCGGCTCGGAAGTGCAGCTGGCGCTGGAAGCGCAAAAGCTGCTGGCCGCCGAGAAGATCGCCGTACGCGTGGTCTCCATGCCCAGCACCAGCGTGTTCGACCGCCAGGATGCCGACTACAAGAGCAGCGTGCTGCCCAAGGGCCTGCCGCGCATCGCCGTGGAAATGGGCAGCAGCGACGGCTGGTGGAAGTACGGCGTGGCCGCCGTGGTCGGTATCGACCGCTTTGGTGAATCGGCCCCCGCCCCGGTCCTGTTTGAGCACTTCGGTTTCACCGCCGCCAATGTGGCAGACACCGTGCGCCAGGTGCTGGGCGCCAAGTAAGGCCCGCGCCCGTCGGCACACGGATTGCGTTCACGGATTTCGTTTTCTCATCTCGCCATCATCCAGAAAGTAGAGGCAACTATGGCTATCAAGATCGGTATCAACGGCTTCGGCCGCATCGGCCGCATGGTGTTCCGCGCCTGCGTGCAAAACTTCCAGGACATCGAAGTCGTGGGCATCAACGACCTGCTCGAGCCCGACTACCTGGCCTACATGCTCAAGTACGACAGCGTGCACGGCCGCTTCAAGGGCGATGTGTCGGTGGAAGGCTCCAACCTGATCGTCAACGGCAAGAAGATCCGCCTGACCCAGGAGCGCGATCCCGCCAACCTGAAGTGGAACGAAGTGGGCGCCGAAGTGGTGATCGAGTCCACCGGCCTGTTCCTGACCGACGAAACCGCCCGCAAGCACATCGCTGCCGGCGCGAAGAAGGTCATCATGTCTGCCCCCTCCAAGGACAGCACCCCGATGTTCGTGTTCGGCGTGAACTCCGACACCTACGCCGGCCAGGACATCATCTCCAACGCTTCCTGCACCACCAACTGCCTGGCGCCTGTGGCCAAGGTGCTCAACGACAAGTGGGGCATCAAGCGCGGCCTGATGACCACCGTGCACGCAGCGACGGCCACCCAGAAGACCGTGGACGGCCCTTCCAACAAGGACTGGCGCGGCGGCCGTGGCATTCTGGAAAACATCATTCCTTCCAGCACCGGCGCTGCCAAGGCGGTGGGCGTGGTGATTCCCGAGCTGAACAAGAAGCTGACCGGCATGTCCTTCCGCGTGCCCACCTCCGACGTGTCCGTGGTGGACCTGACCGTGGAGCTGAACAGCGAAGCCACCTACGAGGAAATCTGCGCCGAGATGAAGGCCCAGTCCGAAGGCAAGCTCAAGGGCGTGCTGGGTTACACCGAAGACAAGGTGGTGGCCACCGACTTCCGTGGCGAAAGCTGCACCTCGGTGTTCGATGCCGAAGCCGGTATCGCCCTGGACAAGACCTTTGTGAAGGTCGTGTCCTGGTACGACAACGAGTGGGGCTACTCCAACAAGTGCCTGGAAATGGTGCGCGTGGTCGCCGCCAGGTAAGCACTTGCGCTTGCCACCAAAAAACATAGCTTGCCGCGCTCGATAAACCACGGTTTCCGCATGATTTCTACCTGAAATCCTTGCTCCATCAGCGCTTGCTGCTCCTAAAGAACCAGCACCCCGGTGCTGGTTTTTTTATGCGGGTAAACACCGATAAGTCCCTGGGAAAACACCTAAATTGACACCCTAGAATCGCGCTCGCGACATTGCTGCACTGCACAAATCGCTTCAACAACAACACATTCACTGCCCAGGGAGACTTATGTCAAATCCTCTGTATGAACACATCAAGCGCGATCCGCGCTACGCGGAGCTGGTGCGCCGCCGCGGGCGTTTTGCCGCCACGCTGGCGCTGCTGGTGATTGCGGCCTTTTTCGGCTTTGTGCTGCTGGTGGCCTTTGCGCCGCAGGTGATTGCCATTCGCCTGTTCGAAGGCAGCCACCTGACGGTGGGCATCGTCCTGGGCTTTGCCCAGTTTGTCTTCTTCTGCGCCCTGACCTGGGTGTACGTGCGCCGTGCCAATGGCGAATTCGACACCCTGAACGAGCAGATCATTCAAGAAGCCCTGAGGAAAACCGCATGACCAGCACCCGCACCACCTTCTGGCTGCGCAGCGCAGCCACCCTGGGCCTGCTGGCCCCCGCCCTGGCCCTGGCCGGCCCCGATCTGGGCGCCGCCGAGAAGCAGCCGCTCAACTGGCACGCCATCGGCATGTTCTTTGTGTTCGTGCTGATGACGCTGGGCATCACCTACTGGGCTGCCGGGCGCTCCAAGTCGGCCTCGGACTTCTACACCGCTGGCGGTGGCATCACCGGCAAGCAAAACGGCCTGGCCATTGCGGGAGACTTCATGTCGGCCGCCACGCTGCTGGGCCTGACAGCCATGATCTACGGCGACGGTGTGGATGGCTACATCTACATGGTCGCCTTTTTTGTCGGCTGGCCCATCATCCTGTTCCTGATGGCCGAGCGCCTGCGCAACCTGGGCAAGTTCACCTTTGCCGACATCACCGCCTATCGCCTGAGCCAGGGCCCGGTGCGCACCATGGCGGCCGTGAGTTCGCTGACTGTGGTGTGCTTCTACCTGGTGGCGCAGATGGTCGGAGCCGGTCAGCTGATCAAGCTGCTGTTCGGTCTGGACTACAACGTGGCGCTGATCGTGGTGGGCGTGCTGATGATGGTCTATGTGATCTTCGGCGGCATGGTGGCCACCACCTGGGTGCAGATCATCAAGGCCTGCATGCTGCTGGCCGGCGGCACCGCCATCATGCTGCTGGCGTTTGCGCAGTTCGGCTTCAGCCTGGATACGCTGCTGACCAAGGCCATGGAAGTGCACCGCCTGGGCAGCAACATGCTCTCGCCGGGCAAGCTGCTGGCCGATCCGGTCACCGCCATTTCCATGGGCCTGGGCCTGATGTTTGGTATCGCCGGTCTGCCGCACATCCTGATGCGCTTCTTCACCGTGACCAACGCCAAGGAAGCGCGCAAGTCGGTGTTCTACGCCTCGACCATCATTGCCTTCTTCTTCAACGTGATCGCCATCATGGGCCTGAGCGCCATCGTGCTGGTGGGCACCAACCCCGAGTTCTTTGAAGGCGGCCAGGTCGGCGGCAAGCTGATCGGCGGCGGCAACATGGTGGCCCTGCACCTGGCCAAGGCCGCTGGCGGCAACCTGCTGCTGGGCTTCCTCTCGGCCGTGGCCTTTGCCACCATCCTGGCGGTGGTGGCCGGTCTGGCACTGGCCGGCGCCTCGGCCATCTCGCACGACCTGTATGCCCGCGTGATCAAGAAGGGCCAGGCCAGCGAGGCCAGCGAGATCCGCGTCTCCAAGATCGCCACCCTGGCCCTGGGTGTGGTGGCCGTGCTGCTGGGCATGGCCTTCGAGAAGATGAACGTGGCCTTCATGGTGGCCCTGGCCTTTGGCGTGGCCTCCTGCGCCAACTTCCCCGTGCTGCTGATGTCCATGTACTGGAAGGGTCTGACCACCCGCGGCGCACTGGTGGGTGGCTACACCGGACTGATCAGCTCGGTGCTGTTCGTGCTGTTCTCCAAGTCGGTCTGGGTGGATGTGCTGGGCAACCCTGCTCCGCTGTTCCCCTACACCCAGCCGGCCCTGTTTGCCATGCCGCTGGCCTTCCTGGCGATCTATGTGTTCTCCAAGCTGGACAACAGCGCCCAGGCCCAGGCCGAGCGTGCAGCCTTTGACGACCAGTACGTCCGCGCCCAGACCGGCGTGGGTGCTGCCAGCGCTGCAGTGCACTGAGCCCCGCGGCCATAGCCGCCCAATCCAGACCAAAGAGCTGCCATGTGCAGCTCTTTTTTTTGCGCCCATGACAGGCGTTTTTTTATCGCACCACACCACAGGGAAATGCCGGAAAAACAACTAAACCATGCATTAAAGGAATAAATTTGCCTTTCAAACAAGCAAAGAGCATATTTTTGCACCATAAAAAAACACAAAAAGGCTGGTTATGCACCAAACGGGTGCATACCATGTCTGCCGGGTTTGATAATTCCTGCGGCGCCTTGTCCCTCTGGGTCCTTGCTTCCAGTGCTCCTGAATGGCCCAGAGGAACAAGGCGTTGCCACGTGATGTGCGTGGAGTACGCCGACCCTTTTGTTTTTTCCGTTTGAAAGATCCACCATGCGCCAAGAAAGCGACTTTCTGGGTTCCAAAGACCTGCCCGACAACGCCTACTGGGGAGTGCACGCAGCCCGTGCGGTCGAAAACTTCCCCATCACCGGCCACACTGTGGCCCAGATGCCCAACCTGATCCGTGCCTACGCCTACGTGAAGAAGGCTGCCGCTGCCGCCAACCTGGCCATGGGTGCCATCACCGCCGAGCAGGCAGAAGCCATCTCCAGGGCCTGCGATGACGTGGCCAGCGGCAAGTACAACGACCAGTTCGTGGTGGACGTGATTCAGGGCGGCGCCGGCACTTCGACCAACATGAACGCCAACGAAGTGATCGCCAACCGCGCGCTGGAGATCCTGGGCCAGCCCAAGGGCGCCTACCACGTGATCCACCCCAACGACCACGTCAACGCCTCGCAATCGACCAACGACTCCTACCCCACCGCCGTCAAGCTGGCCACCTACTTCGGCATTCAGGACCTGCTGGCCGCCCTGGCATCCCTGCGTGGTGCCTTCCAGGCCAAGGCCGAGGAGTTCAAGGACATCCTGAAGATCGGCCGCACCCAGCTGCAGGACGCCGTGCCCATGACCCTGGGCCAGGAGTTCAACTCCTTTGTGTCCATGATTGCCGCTGACGAGCAGCGCCTGCGCGAATCGGCTGCCCTGATGTGCGAAATCAACATGGGCGGCACCGCCATCGGCACCGGCATCAACGCCCCCGTGGGCTATGCCGATCTGGTGACGACCAAGCTGGCCGAGTTCTCGGGCGTGCCCGTCGTCAAGGCCGCCGACATGATCGCCGCCACCGGCGACACCGGCGCCTTTGCCGACATCTCCGGCATCCTCAAGCGCATCGCCGTGAAGCTGTCCAAGATCAGCAACGACCTGCGCCTGCTGTCCTCCGGCCCGCAAGCCGGTGTGGGCGACATCAAGCTGCCCGCCCGCCAGGCCGGCTCGTCCATCATGCCCGGCAAGGTCAACCCCGTGATCCCCGAGGTGATGAACCAGGTGTGCTTTGAAGTGATCGGCAACGACGCCGCCATCACCATGGCCGTGGAAGCCGGTCAGCTGCAACTCAACGCCTTCGAGCCCCTGATGGCCTGGGCCCTGCACAAGAGCCTGCGCCACCTGGCCGCTGCCTGCCACACCCTGCAGATCAACTGCGTCGAGGGTATCGAAGCCAACACCGAGCTGCTGCGCACCCGCATCAACGAGTCCGTGACCCTGGTGACGGCGCTCAACCCGCTGATCGGCTACGAAAAGGCCGCCAAGATCGCCAAGACCGCCATTGCCACGGGCAAGCCCATCGCGGAAGTGGCCGAAGATCTGGGCATCATGAGCCAGGACAAGATGAAGTCCCTGCTGGTGGCCGACAAGCTGACCACCCCCGGCGCCCTGACTGCCGCCTGAGCGCAGCCCTCGTTCCTTGAAAAGCAAACAGGCCTTCTTGCGAAGGCCTGTTTTTTCATGGGAAGGTAGTTACCGGATCAGCCAGGCTGCCGGCATCGGATCAGGCCGTCTCGGCCTGGTTGCCCTCCACACCGCGCACGCTGTCGCGGCCATGCTTGTCCTTGACCTTGTCCAGGTCGGTCTCGACCGCACGACGCAGCTTTTCCAGCGCAGCGGCAAAGGCGTCCTTGACCTTTTCTGCCTCGGCGTTGACGGCAATGGGCGGACGGCCATTGGCACGTGTCTCCAGCACGCACTTCTTGCCAGGAGCGCCGGTACTCTTGGTTGCATCCACCGAGGAGAAGAACACATCCACCCGTACCACATACTCCTTCAGACGGGAGAGCTTGGCATTTACTTCTTCTTGTGCCCACTGTGCCAGGGAATCGCCGCCTTGAATGGAATCGTCGGCATGAACTTGTACCTGCATGCATATGCTCCTTGTCACCAAACGCTGCATCCTGCGCAGCTGAATACCGACTGGTTGCCTCCTGAGTCGGGCGACAACCGCCGGCCCTGGGTACATCCTAAACCGAAAACCCCACCCCCAAAAACAATCACGCGCCCAAATGCTGCACGCGGCTGCAAAAACCGCAATGGAGCAGACAAGGGCACAATCCATGCTCTTCGCCCTGCCGCCGACGGCCCTTGCCCATGACCTTGCCTGCTGACCGCCGCCTCAAGATTGGCCTTTCTGCCTGCTTTTCCCATGCCGACCCGGCCCGCCCCCTGTTTACCGGCAAGACCCTGCAGTACGTGGAGCAATCCATTGCCCACTGGATCATGTCCGCCGGGGCCATGGTGGTCATGGTGCCCTGCCCCACGGGGGAAACCGCCAAGGGCGATGTGACACTGGCGCACTACGCCGAATGGCTCGATGGCGTGGTCATGCACGGCGGCGCCGACGTCTGGCCCGGCAGCTACGGTGAGGAGCCGCTGCGCCCCGAATGGCTGGGCGACCGGGTGCGCGACCTGTACGACCTGGCCGTGGTCGAGGCCTTCAGCCAGGCCGGCAAGCCCATCTTCGGCGTCTGCCGGGGGCTGCAGCTGATCAATGTGGCCTTTGGCGGCACGCTCTACCAGGACATCCTGACCCAGGTGCCCGGCGCCCAGGTGCACCGCAACGCCCACGCCTACGACCGCCACCAGCACGACATCAGCATTCTGAAAAACAGCCGCCTGGCGCGCCTGTACCCGGGCGTGCAGACCGCCCGCGTCAACAGCATCCACCACCAGGCCATCAAGGATGTGGCGCCGGGCTTCTCGGTGGAGGCCTGGAGCATTCCGGACGCCATCCCCGAAGCCATCTGCCGCACCGACCGCCAGCAAAGCTACATCGCTGCCACCCAGTGGCACCCGGAATTCCTGATCCCCGACTGCCCCACGCTGGACAGCCGCCCTCTGCTGGACGACTTCCTGAACGCCTGCGCCATGGCCAAGAAATACCCGGCGCGCAGCCACAGCCCCTTCCGCATCCGCGACCGCGCTGCGCGCCTGCTGCGCCGGGCCTTGCTGCGCAACGGCTAGAAAATGTCCGCCTTCAGGTAGTGCGCCCCGAACAGGGGGTTGTGGTAGTACGGCGGCACTTCCTCGAAGCCCAGCTCGCCATAGAGGGTGCGCGCTGCCTCCATGTCGTCCAGGGTGTCGAGCAGCACGCAGGCATAGCCGGCCTGACGGGCGGCATCCAGCGTCGCCTCGGCCAGCTGGCGCCCCAGACCAAAACCGCGAAACGCCTTGCGCACGTACAGGCGCTTCATCTCCGCGGCATTGGGGTAGTCGGAATTGTCCAGCGGCCGCAGGGCGCAACACCCCGCCGGGGTATGTCCAACGTAAGCCAGGAACAGGCAGCCCCGCGGCGGGGCGTATTCACCCGGCAGGGTGAGCAACTCTTCCTCGAACGCCTGAAAGCTCAGGTCCACACCCAGGCTGCTGGCGTATTCCTGAAAGAGCTCACGGACGTGTTCCAGATCCTCTGCGCTGCTGGCAAGGTCCAGCACGACGGGGGGGTAATCCTCTGTCAAAACGTTGCTATCTTTTTCAATCCAAAACAGTTCCAAGTGTAGCGACGGCAGCGCCCTTGTGCGTGGGTCAGAACCCTGTGCCACCGCCCAGGCTCCACACCCAGCAGGCCAGGCCAGCACCTGCGGCCAGCAACACCAGGGCCAGCAGGCGCTGCGCCCAGCCATCACGGCTGGCCGGCAGATCGGCAGACACGCCGACCCTGTCGCCATGCAGCATGGCGGGAATGAGCTTTTTCTTCTTCACCAGCCCGTAGAACAGCAAGGCAAGAATGTGCAGGGCAATCACCCCCAGCAGCAACCACTGCCCCCAGGTCTTGTGCCAGTTGGTGGCCAGCGCCACCGTGTCGGAGGTGACCAGATCGATCAGTGGCCCGGCATAAAAGATTTCATCGTCGGTGAACAGGCCGCTGCCGACCTGCAACCCGATGATGAGCAGCATGCCCAGCACCGAAAACGCCCCGAGCGGGTTGTGCCCGACATGGTCACGCTCGCTGCCCTGACCGCGCAGGTAGGCAAGCAGGCGCTGCGGCCCCGGCACAAAGGTGCAAAAGCGCGACCAGTAGCCCCCCACCACGCCCCACAGCACGCGAAACACCAGCAGCGCCAGCACCCCCTGGCCCAGGCGCAGATGCCAGTCCATGGCATCGCCACCGACTTTGCCGGTCACAATCAAGGCCACAATGCTGACAACCAGCAGCCAGTGGAACAAACGGGTCGGCAGATCCCAAACGCGCAGGCGAGTAAGCGTCGAATTCATGTGAAGAGCAACAGATAAGAAAAAAATATACTATTCGATGGTGCAAAAACAGGGCGCTTCGGGAACCCTGGTGCCATGTCCATTATCCCTGTCGGGTCCATGGACACCGAGAAACAGTCATCAACAACCTAAAGGAAGTTCCTTATGCGATTCAAGAATCTTGTGGCCACCACCCTGATCGGCTCGACCATGCTGTTTGCCGGCGCCGCCTCTGCCCAGCAGGCCTTTGGCAAGGCAGAAGACGCCGTCAAGTACCGCCAGAGCTCGTTCTCCGTGCTGGCCCACCACTTCGGCACCCTGGGCGCCATGGCCCGCGGCAAGGCCCCGTTTGATGCCAAGGTGGCCGCCGAGAACGCCGATGTGCTGGCCGTAGTGGCCAACCTGCCCTGGGCAGCCTTTGGCGCTGGTACCGAAGGCGGCAACTCCAAGGCCGCCATCTGGCAGGAAAAAGCCCAGTTCGACGAAAAACAACAGCAGTTCGAAGCAGAAGCCGGCAAGTTGGTGGCTGCTGCCAAGTCTGGCGATCTGGACAAACTGAAGGCCGCCTTTGGCCCCGCAGCCCAGACCTGCAAGAGCTGCCACGACGCTTACAAGAACAAGTAAGCCAGAACTTCATAATTCATAGCTTGCAGCGCTTGCTGCATAAGCGCAAAGGCCCGATTTCTTCATGAAATCAGGCCTTGTTTTTTGGCTGGGACGGCAAGCCTGCTTCAGGCCTCTGCCAGCAGCTGCTCGATCAGGCGGTGCAGCTCTTCAAAGTTGGGGGCGCCGATGTAGGTCTTCACGATCTGCCCGCGCTTGTTCACCAGGTAGGTGGTGGGGGTGACCTTGATGTCACCCCAGGCCTTGGCCACGGCGCCCGTGTTGTCCAGCGCCACCTTGAAGGGCAGCTGGCGCGACTGCGCGAAGTTGAGCACGTACTGCGGCGGGTCGTACTGCATGGCCACAGCCAGGGTGTCGTAGCCGCGGTCCTTGTACTTGTTGTAGGTGGTCACGAGGTCGGGCATCTCGGCCACACAGGTGGTGCAGCTGGTGGCCCAGAAGTTGACCAGGGTGACCTTGCCCCGCATGGCCTGGGTGCTGGTGCTGCTGCCATCGAGCAGCACGAACGAGCTCTCGGGCGCAGGCTGCGCGGCTGCACCCCAGTAAACGTAGGCGCCCAGACCGGCCAGGGCGGCCAGGGCGACGCTGAGGATGACGTGTTTGGCTTTTTTCATGGTGGGTGCAATTGTGCTCGGATTCGATGCCCGGGTAGCGCGCCCGGGGGATTGCCGCCTGCCGTGGCGCAAGCTGCACCACAGAGTCTGGAAACAAAGGGAAAGTTCGCCTTCAGTCTCCACCCCGGGATGCCGATAATCGCGGCATGTTGAGAACATCCCATCTTCTGCGCCGTACGCTGGCAGCAGCCCTGCTGATGCTCCTGGGTGCATGTGGTGCGCAAGACCCTGAGCTGCCCTGGCGCGAGGTGCAGCTGAATGAGGCCCGCATGCTGGCCTACTTCCCCTGCGAGCCCGAGGTGGCGCGCACACCGGTGGACTTCGGCATGGGCGATGGCCCGGTCATGGTGAGCATGATGGGGTGCGACGCCATCGACTCCACCTACGCCATCTCGCACTGGCTGCTGGACGATGCCGAGCGCGCCGACGATGCGCTGGCCTTCTGGCAGGCCGCCGTGCTGACCAAGCTCAAGGCCGTGGATGGCAAGAACTTCAAGAGCGGTGCACCGTTCGTCCCCGCAGGCGCCATGCCGCTGTCGCGCTCCATTCAGGCCACAGTGGAGGGTGAAGGCGCCGCCGGCTGGACCATGACCACCCACGGTGTGTGGTTTGCGCGCAAGGAAGGCGACAAGGCCCGCATCATCCACGCCGTGATCTACGCGCCCAAGCCCTACCACGATCTGGCCCGACAATTCTTCGACCGCCTGGTGCTGCTGGACGAATAAGCCCCTCTCCATCGCTCCGTGACTGCGCTGCGCCGACAATTCCGCCCATGACCGTTTCCTCGCCCCCCGGGCACGTGCTCCTGCTGGCCCATGCCCCGCTGGCCAGTGCCCTGCAGGCCTGTGCCGCCCACGTCTTTGCCGACGCCCCCGAGTTCGTACACGCCCTGGACGTACCTGCCGATGAGCCCCCGGAAGCCACCCTGGCGCGCGCCCGGCAGCTGGCTGCACGCAGCGACGGCGCCCCCTGCCTGGTGCTGACCGACGTCTGGGGAGCCACCCCCAGCAACGTGGCCCAGCAACTGGCACAGAGCACGGGCTGGCCCCTGCTGGCCGGGGTGAACCTGCCCATGCTGCTGCGCGCCATCGCCTACCGCCATGAGGCCCTGCAACCGTGGGCGCAGCGCGCGCTCGACGGGGGACACAATGGCCTGCTGCTGCGCGATGCCGCACGCCTGGCGTAATCCGACCGATACGTTCCTATGCTGAAAAAAGAACTGACCATCACCAACAAGCTGGGCCTGCACGCCCGCGCCTCGGCCAAGCTGACCAAGCTGGCCGGCAGCTTCGACTGCGATATCTGGATGACCAAGGGAGAGCGCCGCATCAACGCCAAAAGCATCATGGGCGTGATGATGCTGGCCGCCGGCATGGGCTCCCAGGTGGTGCTGGAAACCGACGGCCCGCAGGAAGAGGCCGCCATGGACGCCCTGGTGGCACTGATCGAGGACAAGTTCGGCGAAGGCCAGTGAGCCCACCGGGCACCGCGCAGCGCATGCGCACTGCGCCAAGGAGCTTGCATGACTTTTTCCATCCACGGCCTGGCGGTAGCACGCGGCATTGCCATCGGGCGTGCCGTGCTGACTGCCAGCAGCCGTACCGAAGTACGCCACTACTTCATTGAACCCGAACAAATCGAGGAAGAACTGGCCCGCGTGCGCCGCGCGCGCGACGCCGTGGCCCAGGAGTTGCAGCGCCTGGCCGACGAGCTGCCCCCCGATGCCCCACCCGAGCTGAGCGCCCTGCTGGACGTGCACCTGCTGCTGCTGCAGGACGAGCTGTTCATCAGCGGCACCCACCAGTGGATCGTGGAGCGGCGCTACAACGCCGAGTGGGCACTGGTCACCCAGCTGGAGCAGGTGGCGCGCCAGTTCGACGAAATGGACGACCCCTACCTGCGCGAGCGCAAGGCCGATCTGGAACAGGTCGTGGACCGCATCCTGCGCTACATGCGCGGCAACACCGCCACCCAGACACCTGCTGCCGAGGCCCAGTGCAGCCTGCTCGACGGCAGCCAGGCCGGTGATGCCCTGGTACTGGTGGCGCAGGACCTGTCGCCCGCCGACATGCTGCAGTTCAAGCGCAGCGTGTTTGCCGGCTTTGTCACCTCGGCCGGCGGCAAGACCAGCCACACCGCCATCGTGGCACGCAGCATGGACATTCCCGCCGTGGTGGGCACGCGCGTGGCGCACCAGCTCATCCGTCAGGACGACTGGCTGATCGTCGATGGCGATGCCGGCGTGGTGCTGGTCGATCCCTCCCCGGCGATGCTGGAGGAATACCGCCTGCGCCAGCGCCAGATTGCGCTGGAGCGCGAGCGCCTGGAGCGCCTGCGCCACGCCCCGGCGCTGACCCTGGACGGCCAGCCCGTGGAGCTGCAGGCCAATATCGAGCAGCCCGCCGATGCCGCCAGCGCCGTCAAGGCCGGGGCCAGTGGCGTGGGGTTGTTTCGCAGCGAATTTCTCTTCATGGGGCGCGATGGCCAGCTGCCCGACGAGCAGGAGCAGTACCTGGCCTACCGCGCGGCGGTGGAAGGCATGCAGGGCCTGCCGCTGACGATCCGCACCATCGACATCGGTGCCGACAAGCCGCTGGAGCGCCATGGTCGCGACCTGATCCTCAACCCCGCGCTGGGCCTGCGCGCCATCCGCTGGAGCCTGGCCGAGCCGGCCATGTTCCGCGCCCAGCTGCGCGCCGTGTTGCGTGCCGCCCAGCATGGCCCGGTGCGCCTGATGTTCCCCATGATGGCGCACCGCCACGAGATCACGCAGACCCTGGCCCTGGTCGAACAGGCACGCCAGGAGTTGCAGCAGCGCGGCGAGGCCTTTGGCCCCGTGCAGCTGGGCGCCATGATCGAGGTGCCCGCCGCGGCGCTCATGATCGATGTGTTCCTGCAGCACTTCGACTTTGTCTCGCTCGGCACCAACGACCTGATCCAGTACACCCTGGCCATCGACCGCGCCGACGAAGAAGTCGCCCACCTCTACGACCCGCTGCACCCGGCGGTGCTGCACCTGATCGCCCAGGTCATTGCCGCCGCCAACGCGCGCGGCAAATCGGTGAGCGTGTGCGGAGAGATGGCCGGTGACCCAGGCATGACGCGCCTGCTGCTGGGCCTGGGGCTGCGCAGCTTCTCCATGCACCCGGCACAGCTGCTGGCCGTCAAGCAGGAAGTGCTGCGCGCCAATGCCAGCAAGCTGGCACCCTGGGCGCAGGAGGTACTGGCCGCCGAAGATCCGCAGGCCCTGCTACAGCAAAACTCCTAAAAAGGGAGCTTTTACCGCTTTACCGAAAAGTATTTCCCGTAGATTTTTACCTGAAACCTTTGCCTGACAAGCGCAAACAGCTCCTGTTTTCATAGATCACGCTCCCGCACCCTAAACTCCCTGCCCCAACACACGCCGGTACTGCATGGCTTCGGCCACATGGGTGCTGGTGATGTGCTCGCTGCCTGCCAGATCGGCAATGGTGCGCGCCACGCGCAGGGCGCGGTGGGTGGCGCGTGCCGACCAGCCCAGGCGCTCGGCCGCCTTGTGCATCAGCGCCTGCGCGGCCTCATCCAGCGGCGCATGCTGCTGCAACGCCTGGCCGTGCAGGTGCTGGTTGGCCTGCCCCTGGCGCTGCAAGGCCCGCTGCCGTGCCGCGCAGACCCGCTCACGCACCGTGGCGCTGGCTTCGCCTGCGGCCAGTTGCAGCAGCTCCTGCGGCGGCAGCGCCGGCACGCTGACGTGCAGGTCGATGCGGTCCAGCAGCGGGCCACTGAGCTTGCTCTGGTAACGCGCAATCTGCTGCGGCGTGCAGCGGCACGGGCGCTGGCTGCTGCCGTGAAAGCCGCAAGGGCAGGGGTTCATCGCCGCCAGCAGCTGAAAGCGCGCCGGAAACTGGCTGCTCCAGGTCGCGCGGGCGATGGTGATGTGGCCGTTTTCCAGCGGCTCGCGCAGCGCTTCCAGGGCACTGCGGGCGAACTCGGGAAACTCGTCCAGAAACAGCACGCCGTGGTGCGCCAGCGAAATCGCCCCCGGCCGGGGCGGCGAGCCACCACCGACCAGGGCCACCGCGCTGGCCGTGTGGTGCGGCGCCACCGTCGGGCGCTGGCCCCAGCGCGCCGGATCAAAGCGCCCGGCCAGGCTGGCAATGGCGGCGCTTTGCAGCGCCTCTTCCTCGGTCATGGGCGGCAGCAGGCCGGCAAAGCGCTGCGCCAGCATGGACTTGCCCGACCCGGGCGGCCCCACCAGCAGCACGCCATGCCCTCCAGCGGCGGCAATTTCCAAAGCGCGCCTGGCCTGCATCTGGCCCTTGACGTCGGCCAAGTCCGGCTGCGGCGCCTGGCCGTCGGGGACTGGCGCCTGCATGCGCTGCCAGCCGGGGCCTGGTTCGTGATCGAGCAGCGCCGCCACCACATCCAATAAATGCGCGGCGCCATAGACCTGCGTGCCGGGGGCCAGGGCTGCTTCGCGCGCACTTTCTACCGGCAACACCAATTGCGCGCCGCTGCCGTGCAGGCTGCTGGCCAGCCCTCCACGCACCGGGCGCAGCGCGCCCGAGAGGGACAGCTCCCCGGCGAACTCCCAGCCCTCCAGCGCCGTGGCCGGAATCTGCCCGCTGGCCGCCAGAATGCCCAGGGCAATCGGCAGATCAAAGCGCCCTGAATCCTTGGGCAGATCGGCCGGCGCCAGATTGACGGTGATGCGTTTGTTGTTCGGAAACTCCAGCCCGCTGTTCTGGATGGCGCAGCGCACACGCTCGCGCGCTTCTTTCACTTCCACTTCGGCCAGACCCACCAGACTCAGACTGGGCAGGCCATTGGCCAGATGCACTTCCACGGTCACCACAGGGGCTTGCAGGCCCAGCAGGGCCCGGCTTTGAACGCAGGCAAGGGTCATACGGCAGGCTTGGACACAACCACGAAACGAGCCACTTTAGGCAAGTGCCGCCGCCCTGCCAATGGGGCCAAACGCCCAATCACGCCCCCTGCCGGGCAGCTGCCCACCCTGTAAATACCTGCCGTTTGGGCACAAGTGCTTCACAGCGCACGTTCAAAAAATTCAAGCCCTGGGCCAACCCTGACCGCTACCATCGATGCCCATGGACACCACCGATACCTCCGACCACGCACTGCACCTCATCCTGGAGCGTGTGCGCGCTGCCGCCCGCGACCACACCCCGCTGCGCCTGCGTGGCGGGGGCAGCAAGGATTTTCATGGCCTGGCCCTGCAAGGCCAGGAACTGGACCTGCGCCCGCTGCGCGGCATCCTCAGCTACGAACCCAGCGAGCTGGTCATCACCGCCCGCGCCGGCACCCCTCTGGCCGAGCTGGAAGCCGCCCTGGCCGAGCACGGCCAGGCCCTGGCCTTTGAGCCACCGCACTTTGCCGACGCACAGCGCCAGCCCACCGTGGGCGGCATGGTGGCGGCGGGCTGGTCCGGCCCGGCGCGCGCCAGCGTCGGTGCGGTGCGCGACTTTGTGCTGGGCGTGGAAATCATCAACGGCCAGGGCCATCTGCTGCGCTACGGCGGGCAGGTGATGAAGAACGTGGCCGGCTACGACGTCTCGCGCCTGATGGCCGGCAGCTGGGGCACGCTGGGCGTCATCACGGAAGTCAGCCTCAAGGTGCTGCCCGTGCCCCCGGCCGAGGCCACCCTGCGCTTTGCCCTGCGGGAGCAGGAGGCGCTCGATGCCCTCAACCGCTGGGGCGGCCAGCCCCTGCCGCTGAACGCCAGCTGCTGGCACGATGGCCAGCTGTGGCTGCGCCTGCGCGGCGCGCGTGCCGCCATCGAGGATGCCTGCCGCCAGCTCGGTGGCGAACGCCTGGCGCCCGAAGTCGCCCAGGCCTTCTGGCACAGCCTGCGCGAGCAGCAGCACAACAGCCTGCAAGCCCGTGGCAACGGCCTGTGCCTGTGGCGCCTGTCGGTGCCGCAGACCGCCCCCGCCCTGCGTCTGCCCGCCGGTGCCGAGCCCGGCCCCATCGAATGGCTCGGCGCCCAGCGCTGGGTGCATGCGCCGCGCGAGCTGAGTGCTGCGCTGGAGGATGTGGCCCAGACCGTCGGCGGCAGCGCTACTCTATTCAGAGCTGATACCGCTGACTCCATCAGCAACTGGAAGATATTCAACCCCAAAACCCCGGCCCTGCAAGCGGTACATGCTCAATTAAAGAGAGCATTCGACCCCCGCGGCATCTTCAACCCTGGCCGCACCGGCATCTGAGCACAAAGAGCGAGCATGCAAACCCATCTGGCCCCTGAATTTCAGGGCACCCCCGACGGCGTTGAGGCCGAAGCCATTCTGCGCAAATGCGTGCACTGCGGCTTCTGCACCGCCACCTGCCCCACCTACCAGACCCTGGGCGACGAGCTGGACGGCCCGCGCGGGCGCATCTACCTGATCAAGCAAGTCATGGAAGGCGCCACGCCCACGCGTGCCACACAGCTGCACCTGGACCGCTGCCTGACCTGCCTGAACTGCGAATCCACCTGCCCCAGCGGCGTGCAGTATGGCCGCCTGATCGACATTGGCCGCAAGGTGGTGGAAGCCAAGGTGCAGCGCCCCCTGGGCGAGCGCCTGCAGCGCTGGGCCCTGAAGGAAGGCATCACCTCCAGCCTGTTTGCCCCGGCCATGCGTCTGGGCCAGAGCGTGCGCAGCCTGCTGCCCGAAAGCATCCGCGCCAAGGTGCCCGCCAAAACCGAACACGGCACCTGGCCCACGCGCGAGCATGCGCGCAAAGTGCTGCTGCTGGCCGGCTGCGTGCAACCGGCGACGCTGCCCAACATCAACTACGCCACCGCGCGTGTGCTGGACGCCGTGGGCATTCAGACCGTGGTCATCGACCAGGCCGTGTGCTGCGGTGCGGTGAAGTTCCACCTCAACGACCAGGAAGGCGGCAAGGACCAGATGCGCGCCAACATCGATGCCTGGTGGCCGGCGATTGAGGCCGGGGAGATTGAGGCCATCGTCAGCAACGCCTCGGGCTGCGGCGTGATGATCAAGGACTACGGCCACGCCCTGCGCCTGGATAGCCGCTACGCCGAAAAGGCCGCCCGCGTCAGCGCCCTGGCGCGCGACCTGGCGCAACTGCTGCCCGACATGCTGCCCGAGCTGGTCGAAAAACTGGCCGGCAAGGCGCGCCTGCCACAAGCGCCCATGGCCTACCACCCGCCCTGCACGCTGCAGCACGGCCAGAAGCTCAAGGGCATCGTGGAAAAGCAGCTGACCCAACTGGGCTTCACCCTCAAGACCGCGCGCACCGAGTCGCACCTGTGCTGCGGCTCGGCGGGCACCTATTCCATCCTGCAAGCGCACATTTCCAAAACACTGCGCAAGCGCAAGCTCGATGCGCTGGACGCCGCCTTTGCCGACGGCACCCCGCCAGCGGCCATCCTGTCGGCCAACATCGGCTGCATCACCCACCTGCAAGCGGGCACCGACATCCCGGTGCGCCACTGGGTGGAAGTGCTGGATGAGGCGTTGCGATAGTGCTCGCTGACTGACGGCTTTCCCTCCGGCCCCACACCAGCCCGGCATTGGCCCGGGCATTACTCACCCTGGGTATTGGCAATCCAGGGGCCTCCCGGTTAAATTGCTTCAAAAAATTAAAAGCCTGACAGATTGCTCTGTCAGGCTTTTGGGTACGGACGGGGTTTTACAACCCCTCCTTATTGCAGCAACGTGAATCGACCAGCGTGTCTGAACTGAGTGTAGCTATCCGGGGTGAGAGAGGGAGCTACAACGCCCAGAAGTTAACACCAGATGGATATTTCGCAGGCCTCAAGCCCAGTTTTGGGCGTAATAAGGCTTTGTGGTCAAAATCCCGAGAGATGACTGGATGCAGGCCGGTCGCATGTACGATTTTCATGTTCAGGAAATGCCTCCGGATTCTTGGCACCAGACGATCGTGACTTATTCCTGCAATGATTCCGATGGCTTATCGGTAATCAGGGCAATCCGCGTTGGTATTTGCACCCGTACAGTGAACAAACACCCAATTGAATGCCAGGGCGTTTAAAGGCAGGGATTGGGTAGAGCTCAAGGCCAATCAGGACCTGGGCCGTATCGGTGGTTGACCCATCCTGGCCAAGTATAGAAACCATTCATTCGTCGCCCTGGTTTCTTTCAGTCACCACTCAAATCCACCGAACGGAGCTGAATGGCTTGTGCCCCACAGTGCTTCAGAAGTTTCTTGAACGCTTCAGGGAACTCCGGCTCGCCACCCGGCCACTCGAATTCCAGGACCACCTGATCGCCTGAACGGCTATAACCGGATGCGTACAACAGCTCCGCCGGAAACGCTTCCAAGAGCTCTTCCAGTTGTTCGCCTGTTTCCTCTCCGAACACTTCGAATGCATCCTGCAGCCTGGCACCCACCGAACCCTGCTGCAGTAATGCTCCGATGGCATCCCACGCCTCGTGATGGCAGTCGGTCGTAAAAGTTACTTGCACTTCCAGGCTCATGACCGTCAGCCTCCAGTCTCTACGTCCTTTTTCACTTGCTCATACAGGGCGTTGAATTCGCCCAGCTCATTGGCATGGGCCAGGAGCACGTCCAGCACGGCTTGAGCTGCCTGAATGCGGGCAGCGTCCGTTTGCGGTCCCATGCCACCCAGGGCAGCTTTGGTGATATTTCTCGTCGCTGACTGGATGCCGGCATACCGCACTTTATCTTCCGTGAGATCCTGCAGGGTATAACTCCGCGTGGAAAAGAAGCCGCGATCGACCAGCAGCAGAAGGGAGTCCAGATACTCCAGGTTGTATCTCAACACACCGACATCATCTTGGTCGGGATTCCTGACATACCGGCTGAGATCTGCCATTAGGGAATGCAGGAGCTGATTAGGGGTCAAGGTAATGCGCCGAGGGGTCGGTTCCCGATTGATGCGCAAGGGAAAAAGCCGGTTCGCCTCATAACGATTTCCAAACGCGGCCTTGAAGTAGTAGTCCTGGTCCTCGATTCCGAAAAAGTCCTGATGTAACTGGCCCGCGAAATAGTATTGCAGGGTTCTGAAATCCGCATCCGTCAGCGGCTCCTGGATTTCTTTATCAAAGAGCTTTTGCCAGCTTTCGAGGGTCGGGTTGTGATACAGCCTAAACCTATCAAGCCAGGTAAAGTGCTTGCTGTTATCAATTCCATGTAAAAAATAGTCCCGACAAACCTTAATCTGCTTCTTTGTTGCAGTCTCCGAAAGCAGGTTTTCGAGCTTCTGCCATTGGGCGTTCCGGTCTGTCTTTAAAACGTAACGATCCACCATATCAGCCTCAATCCAATACAAACTCTTCCAATGCTTCTTCAACCAATTTAAAGCCAAGGCCAGGTAGCACTGTTTTTATTGTGCTGTTAATACCTGAGTCGACGACAACCTCATTCATTCTGAGGTCTCTATTGGGATTAAGAGAGACATCGATGACATCTTTTCCAAAAAGTGTCGCTATCCGGGGTGAGAGAGGGTGCCAGCACCAAGCCACCGTTCTACCATTGAACTACACCCCAATATTGCCGCATCAGACAAAGCCGCCCAAAAACGCAAAAGGTGCACCGTAGGCCCAATGCTGGCATCATCGCGGGCTTGGTTTTTTCTGCAGCAGCACGATCTGCTTTCTCATGACCGATCACACCAACAGCGCTCCTGCCAGCGCCACTTCCGCTTCCACAACACCCCGCCGTCAACCCCACCCCGTGCTGGAACAGTTGGGGCGCGACTACCCGGCGCTGTTTGGCGCCACGGTGCAGCCGCTCAAGCGCGGCATTTTTCAAGACCTGCTGGCAGCCTATGGCGATGCCGTGGACAAGGCCGCACTGAAAACCGCGCTGGCCATCCACACGCGCTCCATCCGCTACCTGCAGGCGGTGGCCAGCGGCGCCGCACGCCACGATCTGCAGGGGCAGGTGGTCGAGGCCACGGCGCCCGAGCACCAGTTGCACGCCATGCTGGAGCTGGGCAAGCGCCGCAGGCCCCGCCCCGGGGAAACGGCCGAGCAGCAGCAGGAGCGCCTGCAGCGGCGCATCGCCCAGTTGTTTGCCGACAGCAACCTCACGCGCGAAGAATTCCTGGCGCGCGCGCAGCTCAAGGATGAGGCGGCCCTGGCCATCGTGCACAGCGCCCTGGATCTGCAGGCCGAGCACGATGCCCGCGCCGAAGCCGTGGCCCACGCCTTTGCCGCCAGCGGTGCGGCCAACCCCGCTGCCTTTGCCAAGATGTACGGCATGCACCCCCAGGCGGTGCAGCGCCAGCTGGCGCGCGCCGAGCAACTGCAGGCGCAGCGCGCGGCGGTTACGCCTCAGCCCCAGGCCTGATCTCTGGCTTGCCGGCCCCCTGGGCGGGCGCTGCGCGCTTGCCCAGCCCGGGCAGTGCCGCCAGGCCGGCGCCCCCAACGATCAGCGCGCCGCCCAGCAGCATGCGCGCATTCAGCTCCGTTGCATCCAGCAGCCACGCCGAGACGGTGGCAAACAGCACTTCCGAAAGCATCACCAGCGCCGTGGTGGCCGCAGGCAGGCGCGCGGCGCCAAATTGCAGCGACCAGTTGCCGGCGGCCACGCCCAGCGCCATCACCACCACCCACACCAGCCAGCTGCTGCTCAGCGCCGGCAAGGCAGGCAGCCAGCCCATGCCGTAGCCCAGTAACGCCGACAGGCTGCCCACCACGCTGCACCCCACAAACATGGCCAGCAGACGCGCTGCCGGGCGCACCCCGGCGGTGCCACGCAGGCCCACGCCGGTGGCGGCAAAGAAAAAACCACCCAACAGGCCCAGCACATCCGGCACGGCAAAGCCGCTGAGCAGTCTTTGCCACGGCACATCGGGCGGCACGACGATCAGCGCCATGCCGGCAAAGGCCAGCACCAGGCGCAGGATGCCCATGACGCTGGGGCGCTCGCCCAGAAAGCGCCAGGCCAGCAGCACCGCCCAGGCCGGCATCAGATAGAACAGCAGGATGACGCGCACCACGTCGCCGCTGGAGACGGCCGTGTTGAAGCACACATTGGTCAGCCCCGAGGTCAGCGCCAGCAGCCACAGCGCGCGCTTGCCACCCAGCACGGCCCAGGCACCGGGTGACCAGGCGGTAATGCCCAACGCCAACACGCTGAACATCAGGGCCGTGGCCCAGGGCGCGGCCAGCCCGGCAGCACGCATGGTCTGAAACGGCCACCACGACAGGCCCCACACCAGGGCATTGAACACCAGGGCAATATACGGTGCAGCTGAAAATTGCATGATCAAAAACCAGTGCAGCGCTTGATATACAAGCGCTGCAAGCTATCAAAAACAGAATTAGCTGGGGGCAGGAATCAGTCGTGATCGCTGCGGGCAATGCTGAGGAGCTTGCGCACCTCGCCACCAAAGTTGCGGCAGTTGTACACGTACCAGCGCCCGATCAGCCACATGCTGATGGCCACCAGCAGGCCAAAGGCGGTGATGGCGCCATAGGCACTCAGGCCCAGGCTGGCGGCCAGGCTGTACAGCCCCCCCAGCCCCAGGATGGCCAGTTGCTCGTTGAAGTTCTGCACCGCAATCGAGCGGCCTGCGCCCATCAGGCAGTGGCCCCGGTGCTGCAGCAGCGCATTCATCGGCACCACCAGGTAGCCACCCAGGCCGCCCAGCACCACCAGGAAGGGTACCGCCACCCACAGGTGCTCGATGAAGTTCATGCACAGCACCAGCAAGCCCATGGCAATGCCCACCGGAATGGTGCGCGTGGCATGTTGCAGGCGCATGCGCACGGCCGCCAGCACGGCCCCTGCGGCTGTGCCCAGCGCCACCACCCCGACCAGAGCCGAGGCCTGCGTGGTGCTGTAGCCCAGCGCCACGGCGGCCCAGGCCAGCACGATGTAGCGCAGGTTGCCGGAGACGCCCCAGAACAGCGTGGTGGTGGACAGCGAAATCTGCCCCAGCTTGTCGCGCCACAGGCGGCCATTGCATTGCCAGAAATCGACCAGCAGCGCCCGCACCCCACCGCCTGCTCCCCAGAACGGCACCAGCCTGGCCTCGGTACGGGGAATGCCCAGATTGAACAGCGCCGCCAGCCCATAGACCAGCATCAGCACCACCAGCGCCGCCTGGGGTGCGGTGTGCACACCGGGCATTTGCAGGCCCAGCAGGAAGGACGAGACGTGCGGCCCGACCAGTTGCCCCCCCAGCAGCACGCCCAGGATGATGGAGGCAATGGTCAACCCCTCGATCCAGCCGTTGGCACGCACCAGCTGCGACGAGGGGAGCAATTCGGTCAGGATGCCGTACTTGGCCGGTGAATACGCCGCTGCGCCCAGACCGACCACGGCATAGGCCAGCAGGGGGTGCACGCCACCGAACATCATCAGGCAGCCCAGCACCTTGATGGCGTTGCTCATCAGCATCACCTTGCCCTTGGGCAGCGCATCGGCAAAGGCCCCGACAAACGGTGCCAGCACCACGTAGAACAGGGCAAACATGGGCACCAGGGCGGCCTGCTGACCCTCACCTGCACCCACGCTGCGCAGCAATTCCACAGCTGTGACGAACAGGGCATTGTCGGCCAGCGAGCTGAAAAACTGCGCCGCCATGATGGTGTAGAAACCGCGCTTCATGCAATGCACCAAGACTGGCCCCGCAGCGCCCCTTGTTCCGGGGAGCGGGCCGGTCTTCTGAAAGACCCTGTAAGAGAAATGACGCTGGGTTATATCACGTGAGCCACACGACAATACCGGTTCTATGGATAGCCACACCCTGAACCAACAGGCCTGCAGCCTGCGCAATCGCTTTCCGGATGCCCATTTATGGGCTGTATTGCCCGCGCATCTGGAGGCTGCAGCGCTGGAAAAAATTTTTGCCGATCTGCGCACTGCCGATGGCCTGGCGCTGCACGACCCCGCACACGCCACGCTTTTGCGGCGTCTGGACTGGCGCGGCCCCATTTTGCTGCTGCATGGCGTGGCCGAGCCGCGCACGCTGGAGCTGTGCTCGCGCCTGGGGCTGTGGCACGTGGTGCACAACGACGCACAGATCGACTGGCTGGCCGCCCACAAAAGCCAGCTGCCCCAGCACGTCTGGCTGGCACCGGGCAGCCCCGGGCAACCAGGCTTTGCCCTGCCACGCCTGCGCAGCGCCTACGCCCGCCTGAGCGCCCTGCACCAGGTGGAAAGCATCACCCTGGCGCTGCACGACGCCAGCGCGCTGGAGGCCTTCATCACCACTACCGCCGATCTGGCCGGTGAGCATGTGCTGTGCCACCACACACTGCCCGACGCCACGTCAATGCAGCCCGCCCTGCCCGCCACCTTCAGCCAGGCCTGGATGTGTCCGCTGAACGATGGGGTGTCACCTTCTTAGATGTTTGGGTAATAAAAAAACCAAAAAAGATTGGTTCCAGTTTTAAAAAAGAACTTTCAGAATGCGTGCATTGCATTCACCAAGTCACTGGAACCCTGTCATGTCCGTCCTGTTGATCGCCGCCAGCCCCACCCAACCATCCCGCTCTGCCGCGTTGCTGGATGCCGCCGGTCAGCGCCTGCAGGCGCGCGGCGCCCGCGTCGAACGTCTGCAGCTGCGCGACCTGGATCCGCGCGCGCTGCTGCTGGCCGACACCAAGCACCCCGACATCGCCGCTGCCGTGGCCCAGGTGGCTGCCGCCCAGGTGGTGGTGGTGGCCACGCCTGTGTACAAGGCCGCCTACAGCGGTTTGCTCAAAGTCTTTCTGGACCTGCTGGCACAGTCGGCGCTGCAGGGCAAGACCGTGCTACCCCTGGCCACCGGCGGCAGCCCGCACCACATGCTGGCGCTGGACTATGCGCTGCGCCCCGTACTGCAATCGCTGGCGGCACGCCACATCCTGCCCGGCATCTATGCCAGCGACGCACAGATCACCTCCACCGCGCAAGGCGCCTACACCGTGGGCACCGACATTGCCGCGCGTCTGGACGATGCCGTGCACACCCTGATTACCGAGGCCTTGCGCCCCAACAGCAGCGGCCAAAGCGCCGGCTTTGCGCCCGTGCCGTTTGCGCAGGTGCGATGTAGCGTCTGAGCAGGCCGCCCGCCTGCAACCCGGCTACCTCGCAACGACCTCGACCCCGTTTTCACCCAGTTTCAGGAACCCGCGTGCGCGGCAAGGGCGCAGCCTTGCCCACGCGCCGCACAGATTGATCGGAATTTTTGTATGACCACCTCGACCTCGAAGTTTTCTGCCACCCGTCGTCAACTTCTCGCCGCAGGCTTGGCCACCGCTGCCTCGCTGGGCACCCTGGGCGCCAGCAGCCCTGCCTGGGCACAGAGCGGCAAGCGCGTGCTGCGCGTCGGCCACCAGAAGGGCTGGCTGTCCATCCTCAAGCAACGCGGCACGCTGGAAAAGCGCCTGGCCCCGCTGGGTGTGCAGGTGACCTGGACGGAGTTCACCGCCGGGCCAGTGCAGCTGGAAGCGCTCAACGTCGGCTCCATCGACTTTGGCGATGTGGGCGAAGCCCCGCCCATCTTTGCCCTGGCCGCAGGGGCGCCCCTGACCTATGCCGCAGCCACCGTGCCGCGCCCTGAGCTGGAAGCGGTGATCGTGCCCAAGGACTCGCCCATCCGCACAGTGGCCGACCTCAAGGGCAAGCGCGTGGCCTTCAACAAGGGCTCCAACGTGCAGTACTTCCTGGTCAAGCTGCTGGAAAGGCACGGCCTGAAGTACAGCGATGTGCAGACCATCTTCCTCTCGCCCCCCGATGCGCGCGCCGCCTTTGAGCGTGGCTCGGTGGATGCCTGGCTGATCTGGGATCCCTTCCTGGCCGCCGCCCAGCACACCCTGGGCGCACGCCTGCTGACCGATGCCCAGGGCTCGGCCAGCAACCGTTGGTACTACTTCACCTCGCGCGACTACATCGCGCACAACGCGGATGTGCTGCGCATTGCCCTGGAAGAGGTCAAGACCATCGAGGCCTGGGCCGCCGCCAACCGGGACGCTGCGGCTTCCGAGCTGGCCTCCGTGCTCGGCCTGGAAAAGCCCATCACCCAGCTGTACGTGGACCGCATCCAGTTCGGCCTGACCCCGGTCACGCCCGAGATCCTGGCCGAGCAGCAGGCCATCGCCGACACCTTCCACGCCCTCAAGCTCATCCCCAGAAAGATCGACCTGAGCCTGGCTGCCCCACCGGCATCCCTGCTCTGACCGCCACACACCACTTGTTTATTTCAGAAATTCAGGAGCCACGCCATGCACGCCAATTTGCCCCGCCCTCTGCCCCTCTTCTGGCAACTGCGTCTGCAACGCCTGCTGGACACCACGGCCAACGCCTGGGGTCTGCACCAGCCAGTGCGCCGCTTGCAGCACCTGAATTTCGCCATCTCGTACTGACCATCGCCCTGCGATCCGGGAGCCTTCGATGACGACCTCCTCCACCCTGACCGGGCACGCGCCGGCCACCGCTGTTGCCGGCGACGCCCAACCCAATGCCTGGGCCCGGCTGCTGCGCACTGCCGCACACAAGCTGCTGCCCTGGCTGGTGCCCCTGGCGCTGCTGATCCTGTGGCAGAGCGCTGCCTCCCTGGGCTGGCTCTCCAGCCGTGTGCTGCCTGCGCCGCTGGATGTGCTGCAAGCCACCTGGACGCTGGCCGTCTCAGGCGAGTTGTGGGAGCACGTGCGGATCAGCGCCGTACGCGCCCTCACGGGCCTGGCCATTGGCGGCGGTCTGGGGCTGGTGCTGGGGCTGCTCACCGGCTCGGTGCGCCAGGCCGAGACGCTGCTGGACACCAGCGTGCAGATGCTGCGCAACATCCCTGCGCTGGCGCTGATTCCGCTGGTCATCCTGTGGTTTGGCATTGATGAGGCAGCCAAGCTGTTCCTGATTGCCGTGTCGGTGTTCTTCCCGATCTACCTGAACACCTTCCACGGTATCCGCAGCGTCGATCCCGGCCTGATCGAGATGGGCCGCACCTATGGCCTGAGCCGCTGGCAGCTCTACCGCCAGATCGTGCTGCCCGGTGCGCTGTCGTCCATTCTGGTGGGGCTGCGCTTCTCGCTGGGGCTGATGTGGGTGATTCTGATCGTGGCCGAAACCATCTCGGCGCAGTCCGGCATTGGCTACCTGACGATGAACGCCCGCGAGTTCCTGCAGACCGACGTCGTGCTGGTGGGCATCCTGCTCTACGCCCTGCTGGGCAAGCTGGCCGACTGGTTTGCCAAGGCGCTGGAGCGCTGGTGGCTGCGCTGGCACCCCGGCTACCAGAACACCTGAGCGACCCTGCCCCCGAAGCAACAAGATTTGATAGCTGGAAGCGCCCGTCACACGGGCACTGGAGGCCAATTTGACTCAAAACCACACATCTTCTTCCACGGCCGGCGGCGTGCGCCTGGACCTGTACGGTCTGGGCAAGCGCTACGGCCAGCGCGAGGTGCTGCGCCAGGCCCAGCTGCACATTGCCCCGGGCGAGTTTGTCGCCATCGTCGGGCGCAGCGGCTGCGGCAAAAGCACGCTGCTGCGCCTGGTGGCGGGGCTGGAATCGGCCACCAGCGGTGAGATTCACCTCGATGGCCAGCCGCTACAGGGCCTCTCCAGCAGCACCCGCATCATGTTCCAGGATGCGCGCCTGCTGCCCTGGAAGCGTGTGCTGGACAACGTCGCCCTGGGCCTGGCGCCCAGCCAGCGCGATGCGGCTGCGCAAGTGCTGGCCCAAGTGGGCCTGGGCGAGCGCCAAAGCGAATGGCCCGCGCGCCTGTCCGGCGGCCAGCGCCAGCGCGTGGCCCTGGCCCGGGCGCTGGTGCACCAGCCGCGCCTGCTGCTGCTCGATGAGCCGCTGGGTGCCCTCGATGCCTTGACGCGCATCGAGATGCACCGCCTGATCGAGTCGCTATGGCAGACCCTGGGCTTTACCGCCTTGCTGGTCACACACGATGTGCAAGAAGCCGTCGCCCTGGCCGACCGGGTGGTGCTGATTGAAGACGGGCGCATTGCGCTGGACCAGCGCATCGACCTGCCCCGCCCGCGCCAGCACAACGCCGCCTTTGCCACGCTGGAGCAACGCATTCTGGACCGCGTGCTGCAAAAACCCGCAGCGCAGGCCCCCACATCCGACGGGGCCTGGCCCGGTGTGCCAGCGCACGGCCTGCGCTGGGCGATCTGAGGCAGCGCTGCAAAGTTTTTTTCGCCTTTCCACCTCTTTTCATTGCAACGGACTTTTCAAGGAGAGAACCATGTCCATCCAAGCCATCAACGTACGCAACCAGTTCAAGGGCAAGGTGCGCGAAATCATTCGCGGCGATGTGCTCTCGGAAGTCGATGTCGAAACCCCCTGGGGCATCGTCACCTCCGTCATCACCACACGCTCGGTGGATGAACTGGGCCTGACCATCGGCTCGGATGTCGTCGCACTCATCAAGTCCACGGAAGTGTCCATCGCCAAGCTGTAAACCGGCCGGCTCCCACGCAGCGGCAGCGATCGGCTGCCCCTGTCCTCGCAAGAAAGGCTGTCCCTATGAGCACCACCACCACCGCACCCACACTGGAGCAAGCCGCGCGCGATGTCTCCATCCTCATCGTGCCGGGCTGGCGCGGCAGTGGCCCGGGCCACTGGCAAAGCCTGTGGGAACAGCAGCTGCCCGGCGCCCAACGGGTGGAGCAGGACGACTGGGTCACGCCCACGCGCACCGCCTGGGTCAGTGCCCTGGAGCGCACCGTGCTGGCCGCGCCCAAGCCGGTGGTGATCGTAGCGCACAGCCTGGGCTGCATCGCCACCACGCACATGAGCGCGCAGGCGGCGGCGCGCGTCAAGGCCGCGCTGCTGGTGGCCCCGGCCAACCCGGAGCGGCGCGCCGTGCTCAGCGACTTTGCCCCCACGCCCAGCCAGCCACTGCCCTACCGCAGCATCCTGGTGGCCAGCCGCAACGACCCGTACTGTTCCATCCGGCTGGCAGGCGCCTATGCGCGCGCCTGGGGCAGCGAGTTTGTCAGCCTGCAACAGGCCGGGCATATCAACATCGCCTCCGGCCACGGCGACTGGCCGCTGGGCCTGGCGCTGCTGCACGCCCTGGTGCAGGAGGTGATCGCCGCCGAGGCCGCACCGGTGGCCATGGCCGCCTAAAAACATAGCTTACCCCGCTGATGCTGCAAGGGTTTCAGCTACAAAAGCAACGAAATTCGGCTATTTATGAGCGCCAGCAGCTCTCTTTTTTATAAAGCCAGGTGCTGATCGAAGAACTGCAGCGTGCGGTCCTTGGCCTGTACGGCGCTGCTGTCGTCGTAACTGGCGCGTTGATCGCAGTTGAAGCCGTGGTCGGCGTCGTACAGGTGCACCTGTACTTCGGGGTGGCGCCGGGCAAAGGCCAGCACGCCGTCCAGGGGCAGGATGGGGTCCCGCCGGCCAAAGTGCGCCTGCACCGGGCACAGCGGCTGGCGCGCCATCTCTTGTGCGCTGGTCATGCCGCCACCGTAGTAGCACACGGCAGCCGATAACTCCGGCAGCTGCGCGGCGGCGCGCCATGTCAGCAATCCTCCCCAGCAGAAGCCCAGCATGCCCACCTTGCAGGGCTGCTGCGTCAGCAACCACTGGGCGGCAGCGCGCACCTGCTGCATGACGGCTTCGGGCATGGCCTCGGCCTGGTTCTTGAACTCGCGGCAGAAGGCAACGTCGGCCTCGGTGTAGCCGCGATCCAGGCCCGGCTCGATGCGGGCAAACAGGTCGGGGGCAATGGCCAGAAAGCCGCGCGTGGCCATGCGCTCGGTCACGGCGCGGATGTGGTTGTTGACGCCAAAGATCTCCTGCGCCACCACCACTGCGCCGCGCAGCGGTCCGCTGGGGCGCGCCACCCAGGCATCAAAGGCAAAGCCATCCTGCGCGTAAAGACGTACCCATTGCGATTCCATGACGCTCCTTCCCCGCCTCAGCCGCACGCGTTGCTGGAACCGGCACCCGAGCAGCCGCAGCCGCTGGGTGCTGCCGCCAGGGCCACCGCAGGGGCGGCGGCAGACGGCTCGGCGTGGACGTCAAAACCTGTGGTCTGCAGGTGATAGACCAGGGCCGCATCCATGGTGCGGGCGTGGTAGTCGAACCACTTGGCCAGGTCGGGAAGCATGTCGCGCAGCAGCTGCAGGTTGCCTGCTGCAGCCTGGGAGACGCCTTCGCGCAGAATGTCCAGCACCATCTTGTGCTGGTGCATGTGGCAGTTTTCCGGGGCAAAGCCGGCGGCCAGCATCCAGCGGTCTTCCAGGCCGAAGTGCCCTTCGGTGTGGGTGATGATGCGCTGCCACAGCGCCAGCAGCTGCTCGTCGGGGGCGCTTTCGGCCTCGATCAGCAAATCCACAAATTCGCGGTGAATGGTGTCCAGCTCGGGCTGATCCAGGAGCAGGGCATCGTCCCATTGCAAGGTGGTCATGGGGCAGGTTCTCTCTGAAAAAAATCGACAAACAAAAGCAGGTTCCGCAGCTTAACAACTGCGGCATGTCCCGGGGTTGTAGCGCATCAAGGTTGGGACTGGGGCTGTGGCGAGAGCTGCTGCAACCAGGGCAGCAGCTGGGCCGCAATTTGATCCACTGCGGTAGCCAGCGCCTGGGCGCCGCCTGCGGCATCGGCACTGGGCGCCGGCGGGGTGGCCACAAACAGGCGCTGGCCCAGTAGCACTTCCGCACCACCCTGACCGCCTGTCACCGTGGCGCGCAGGCGCACGCTGGCGTGGCTGTGCTGTGCATCTGCAAAGCTTTGGTGGAATTCTTCCAGGGCCAGGTACAGCGTGGGCGGGTGGGTGGCACCAGCGGCATCCACCAGCGGCGGAATGCGCCCGCCTTCGGCACTGAGCACGGTGCGCCCGCCCTGGCTGAGCCACTGGCGCAGGCGCTCCTGCACCAGCAGCTCGGGCGGCAGGCGCCAGCTGGCCAGGCTGTAGGCAAACAGGGCATGGGGCTGGTCGTAGGCCAGGCGGTAATGCATGGCGGTGCTGCTGCCTTCGGCCTGCCAGGGGGCCTGGATGTCGGCCAGCACCAGGGTGCGCGGGGCAGCAGCAGCGTCGGTCGCAGCCACCTGGGCGCTGCCCAGGTCGTAGCGCACCGGCTCCTTGGGTGGGGTGGGCAGGGCCTGGCAGCCGGCCAGCGCCAGGGCCAGCAGGGAAGCGCTCAGCGCCGCAGCCGGCCTGCGCAGCAACGTTGCAGTCAAGGTAAACATAGGCATTCCGTGCAAGTTCAAGGGGCCACAAAACCGGGTTCGCCGGGGCCGGGGCGTACCACGCCGGCACCGTAGATCAGCGACTGCGGATTGGCATCGATATTGGCCATGGTGCGCCCCATCTGGCGCGAGGCCAGGCCCAGATCGCTGGTGGCGCGCTGGATGCCCGGCAGGGTATGGCGCTCAAAGCGCTGCACCGAGGCGGCCAGGCCTTGTGTGCTGGTCTGCACCTGCTCCAGGGTGCCGCCGGGCGCCTGCAGCTGCTCGGCCAGGGTGCCGATGTGCTGGCTGGCCGCCTGCACGGCCTGCAGGGTGTTGCGGCTGTCCTGCATCAGAGCGGGCAGCTGCGCCAGTGCCGGGTCAACGCCCTGGTGCAGGCTGCGCTGCAGGCTCTGGCTGAGCAGTTGCACCTCTCTGGTGGTGGCGTTCAGGTTGTCCAGCAGCTGGCTGACGCGGCGCTGGTTGTCGTTGCCCAGCAGCTGGTTGATGCGTTGCACGGCCTCGTCGGCCTTGCTCAGGATCAGCATGCCCTGGTCGGCAAGCACCGTCAGCGGCGAGGACTTCATGGGCAGGCGCGCCAGGCCGCTTTCCCCCGGTGGCAGGGGCAGCGAGGGGCCGCTTTCGTCGTCGAGCTGGATGTGGGCGATGCCAGTGACGCCCTGGTAGCCCAGCTGCGCGTAGGTATAGCTGGGATTGACCGGCGCCTGGCTATCGACCGCGATGCGGATCAGCACCTGGCCGCTGCGCTTTTCGTCAAAACCGATGTGCGTGACCTTGCCCACGGCCACGCCCTTGTAGCGCACCATGGCCTGGGGCTGCAGGCCGCTGATGGCGTCGCTGGTGGACAGCTCGTAGTAGGTGTACTGGCGCTGGTCGCGTGTGAGCCACAGCGCCAGTCCGACGAGCATGCTGGCCAGCACCAGCATGAAGATGCCGGCGGCCATGGCATGGGATTTGTTTTCCATGGTCAATGCCCTCCTTGGGGAGCAGGCGCCATCGCGCGGCGGCCGCGCTCGCCCTGAAAAAAGGTGGTGGTAAAGGGGTGCTCGAACTGCGCCACTTCCTGCGCCGTGCCGCTGACCAGCACGCGCTTTTCGGCCAGCACGGCCACGCGGGTGGACAGGGCAAACAGCGTGTCCAGATCGTGCGTGACCATGATCACGGTCAGGCCCAGCTCGGCGTGCAGTTCACGCAGCAGGTCGCAGAACTCGTCGGAGCTGGTGGGGTCCAGCCCGGCGGTGGGTTCATCGAGCAGCAGCAGCGGCGGATCCATGATCAGCGCGCGCGCCAGCGCCACGCGCTTGATCATGCCGCCAGACAAGTCCGACGGATTGCGGCTGGCGTGTTCGGGCTTCAGGCCCACCATCTGCAGCTTGATCATGGCTGCCTCGCGCACCACGTCATCGGGCAGGCCGCCCTGCTCGCGCAGGGCAAAGGCGATGTTGTCCAGCACATTGAAGGCCGAATACAGCGCCCCGTGCTGAAACAGCATGCCCACGCGCGCTGCGGCGCCCTCGCGGCACAGCTCCTGCGCGGGCCGCCCGAGGGTGGTGACCGATCCCCTGCCGGGGGTGAGCAGCCCCAGAATCTGGCGCAACAACACGGTCTTGCCGGTGCCCGAGCCACCGACGATGGACAGCATCTCGCCCTGCTGCACGGTCAGGTCCAGGTCCTGGTGCACGGCAAAGGCCTTGTCGCCCTGGCCAAAGATGCTCCAGAGTTTCTCCACCTGCACCACGGGGTTGGAAGTTGCCGCCGTGCCCATCAGAACCCCACGTCCTTGAAGGCGACGGCAAACAGCGCATCCACGATGATCACCATGGTGATGGCACTGACCACCGAGGCCGTGGTGCCCGCGCCCAGGCTCTGGGTGTTGGGCTCGACACGCAGGCCCCAGTGACAGCCGATCAGGGCAATCCAGATGCCAAACACCATGGATTTGACGCTGGCCAGCCACAGGTTGCTCACCTCCACCGCATCAGGCAGCGCCTGAATGAAATAGGCGGGGGAGATGTCCATGGTCAGATCCGCCGCCAGAATGCCGCCGGTCAGCGCCGCCAGCGTGGTCCACAGGCTGACCAGCGGCATGGCCAGCGCCAATGCCATGGCACGCGGCAACACCAGGCGAAAGCCGTGGGAGATGCCCATGACCTGCATGGCATCGAGCTCCTGGGTCACGCGCATCACGCCAATCTGTGCGGTGATGGCCGACCCCGAGCGCCCGGCCACCAGAATTGCGCCCAGCAGCGGTCCCAGCTCGCGAATCAGCGAAATGCCCAGAATATCGACAATGAACGCCTCGGCCCCGAACTGGCGCAGCTGCAGCGCCATCAGATAGGCCAGCACCACCCCGATCAGAAAGCCAACCAGCGCAGTGATCGGCAGGGAGGTGGCGCCCATGTTGTACAGGTGGCCGGAAAAATCGCGCCACGGGCCTTTGTGCGGCGCGCGCAACAGGCGCAGCAGATCCAGCAGCAGCTGGCCCATGAGCACCACCAGGTCGCGCAAGTGCATCAGCATGCCCAGCACCAGATCACCCAGGTGCTCCAGCGAGCGCACCAGGTAGTGCGAAGTCGGCTTGTCCCGGGGCAGCATGGCAAAGCGCTCGACGCGCTGCAGCATGGCGCGCTGTGCGGGCGTGGCGCGCAGACGCTCGGGCCAGCGCCCCTGCCAGTGGCGCCACAGCCATTGCGCGCCCACGTGGTCCAGCCAGGTCAGCTCGGTCAGATCCCAGCCAGGCGGCTCGGGGTGTTCGGCCTGCAGTTGCTGCAGGCGCCGCTGCAATTGCTGCCATTGGCCGCGCGCGCCCAGCTGGGCCGCCCCCCAACGCCCGTGGGCGTACAGCCAGGGGCCGTCGGCGGCGCTGCGCATCTGCAATGCAGGCAGGGAAGGGTTTTCGGTTTCGGAATGCATGCGAGGGGACTGGTTGTATCACAACTGTTGCACATGCTCACGGCGCACCCTGGCGCTTTCCCCTAGCGGCCTCCCCGGGGGCAGCGCAGACAATGGCGCGCGCCCCTTTGCCTTTTTCACCGGGCATGGTACCGACCCCAGCAAGCACACCCAGCATGAGCGAGCACCCCACGTTTGACTACATCATCATTGGCGGCGGCACCGCAGGCGCCCTGTTGGCCAACCGCCTGAGTGCGCAGAAGGACATCCAGGTGCTACTGATCGAGGCCGGGCGCAAGGACGACTACCACTGGATCCACATCCCGGTGGGCTATCTGCACTGCATCGGCAACCCGCGCACCGACTGGCTGTACCACACGGCCCCGCAAGCAGGCCTCAACGGCCGCAGCCTGCGCTACCCACGCGGCAAGACGCTGGGCGGATGCTCCAGCATCAACGGCATGATCTACATGCGCGGCCAGGCGCGCGACTACGACCACTGGGCACAACTGCTGGGCGATGCAAGCTGGAGCTGGTCCCAGGTGCTGCCTGCCTTCAAGCAGCACGAAAGCCACTGGCGCCTGGATGCCGAGCAGACCACCAGCGCCCAGGAGGAGGCCAGCCCCACCTTCCGCTCCCTGCACGGCGATGCAGGTGAGTGGCGCGTCGAACGCCAGCGGCTGCGCTGGGAGATTCTGGATGCCTTTGCCCTGGCCGCGCAGCAGGCCGGCATCCCGGCCACCGACGACTTCAACAGCGGCAACAACGAGGGCGTGGCCTATTTCGAGGTCAACCAGAGAAACGGCTTTCGCTGGAACACCACCAAGGCCTTTCTGCGCCCCACCTGCTACGCACGCCCCAATTTCGAGATGTGGACCTCCGCCCAGGCCACGCGCCTGCTGCTGCACACGGGTGCTGACGGCCAGCAGCGCTGCACCGGGGTGCGCGTGTGGACAGGCGCGGAGATGGTCGATGTGCACGCGACGCAGGAAGTCATCGTCTGCGCCGGGGCGGTGAACTCGCCGCAGTTGCTGCAGCTCTCCGGCATTGGCCCGGCGGCCCTGTTGCATGAGCACGGCATTGCCGTTGCCCATGACCTGCCCGGTGTAGGTGCCAACCTGCAGGACCACCTGCAGATCCGCTCCGTCTTCCGGGTGCAGGGAGCCCGGACCCTGAACACGCTGGCCAGCTCCTGGTGGGGCAGGATGCGCATCGGTCTGGAATACCTCCTCACACGCTCCGGGCCGATGAGCATGGCGCCCTCGCAGCTGGGGGCCTTCACGCGCAGCGACCCGACGCGGCCACACCCCAACATCCAGTTCCATGTGCAGCCGCTGTCGCTGGATGCCTTTGGCGAGCCGCTGCACCCCTTCCCGGCAATCACCGTCAGCGTCTGCAACCTCAACCCCGGCAGCCGTGGCAGCGTGCGCATCCAGAGCCCCACGTTCACCGATGCGCCCATCATTGCGCCCAACTACCTGAGCACCGACGAGGACCGCCAGGTCGCCGCCGACAGCCTGCGCGTGGCGCGGCGCATCGTGACGCAACCGGCCATGGCGCCGTTTGCCCCGCAGGAATACCTGCCCGGTGCGCAATACACCAGCGATGCCGACCTGGCACGCCTGGCAGGCGACATTGGCACCACCATCTTCCACCCGGTGGGCACCACCAAGATGGGGCGCGACGACGACCCCATGGCCGTGCTTGATGCGCGCCTGCGGGTGCGCGGTATCGAGCGTCTGCGCGTGGTCGATGCCGGGGCCATGCCCACCATCACCAGCGGCAACACCAACAGCCCGGTGCTGATGCTGGCAGAGAAGGCTGCGGCCTGGATCCTGCAGGAGCACACCCGCCGGCACGCGATGGCTGACATCGCGGCATGAGATTGGTTAAACCGAAGTAACCTAGGGAAAATCCTAGATTTTTCCTATCGGGGTCACTGTTACATTTAACTTACTTCTGGCGCCGCACCCTTGAAGGTGGGCGTACTGAGGGGCCCGAGGAGACAACTCGATCCATAACAACAACGCTCACATAAAGCACCCACCCACAGAGGTGCTGACACTCCATCCCCCCGCGCCGACACCGTCGGCGCTTTTTTTTTCGCCTGTCCGCTTGCCCCTCTGCCAGCGGCTGTCATGACCAGCCCGCACAATCGCCCCCCTATGGAATGGATTGTCATGACCCTGGCGTCGGCCCTGGCGGGCTTTGTCGATGCCATTGTGGGCGGCGGCGGGCTGATCTTGTTGCCCGCCCTGTTTGCCGTCTTCCCCAGCGCGCCTCCGGCCACCCTGTTTGGCACCAACAAGAGCGCGGCCATCTGGGGCACGGGCGTGGCCACCTGGCAGTACAGCCGCCGCGTGGCGATCCGCTGGCCGGCGCTGCTGCCTGGCGCCGCCGCCGCCCTGACGGGGGCGTTTGTTGGCGCCTGGTGCGTCACGCTGCTGGACCCGAGCTTTCTGCGCAAGCTGCTGCCCATCGTGCTGCTGGCGCTGCTGATCTACACCCTGGCCAAAAAGGAGCTGGGCCGCACCCACGCGCCCACGCACAGCGGGTTGCAGGAGCAATGGCGCAGTGCCGCCATTGGCGGGCTGATCGGCTTTTACGACGGCTTCTTCGGCCCGGGCACCGGCAGCTTCTTTGTCTTTCTGTTCGTGCGCGTGCTGGGCTACGACTTTCTGAACGCCTCCGTCAGCGCCAAGCTGCTCAACCTGTCCACCAATCTGGCCGCCTTGCTGCTGTTTGCCTGGAAGGGCCATGTGTGGTGGCACTTTGCCCTGCCGCTGGCCGCCGCCAATGTGCTCGGCAGCGTCCTGGGCAGCTGGCTGGCATTGCGCCACGGCACAGGTTTTGTGCGCGTGATCTTCATCGTCGTGGTCGGCGCGCTGATTCTGAAGACCGGCAAGGACGCCTTCTTCACCTAGGCCCCGGCACACCGCCACCATCCCCAGCGCGCCCACGGTGGCGCGCTGTTGTTTGCTTTTTTCTCTTTTCTTTTTCGTTTGCCATCGCTATGCAACACCGCCATTGGGGCCTGGTGGCCCTGCTCTCCGTCACGGTGATCTGGGGCACCACGTTTCCCGCCATGAAGCAACTTTCCGTTCACCTGCAGCCCCTGCACATCATCGCCCTGCGCTTTGGCCTGGCCGCGCTGGCGCTGCTGCCGCTGCTGCGCGGCATGCGCGCCGCCGAATGGCGCTGGGGCGTGGGCCTGGGGCTGCTGAACTTCATCGCCTTCTGGCTGCAGATTGAGGGGCTGGCCCTGACCAGCAGCAACCGCAATGCCTTTGTCACCGGACTGAATGTGCTGATGGTGCCGCTGCTGGCCTGGGCGGTGCTGCGCCGCCAGCTGAGTTGGCCCATCTGGGCGGCCTGCGCCCTGGCCCTGCTGGGCCTGCGTCTGATGTTCTACGAGGACAGCCCCTGGAACCTGGGCGACAGCCTGACCCTGGCCAGCGCCCTGTGCTTTGCCCTGTTCATCCTGTCGCTGGAGGCCTGTGCCCTACGCAACCGCCAGGCGCCGCTGCGCGCCACGCGACTGGCGGCGGCGGTGGCGCTGACCATGTTCTGCGGCAGCCTGCTGGTCCTGGGAGCGCAGGACGCGGGCTGGTCGCAGCTGCTGGCGCGCACCCGTCAACTGGGCGCAGGGGCCTGGGCGGCGGTGGTCTATCTGGCCCTGGCGGCCAGCGTGCTGGTGGTGGTGCTGCAGGCCTGGGGGCAGCAGCGCGTCGATGCCATGCGCAGTGCCATCATCTACGGGCTGGAGCCGGTGTTTGCCGCCATCACCGCCTGGCTGCTGATTGGCGAGCACATGGGGCCGCTGGCCATCCTGGGCGCGGCCCTGCTGGTGCTGGCGCTGATGCTGAGTCAGCTGGGCAGCCAGGAAGCACCCGGGCAGCCGCTTCAACAAACATAGCTGCTTGCGCTGATTCAGCAAGGTTTTCATAATGATTCACATCTGAAAACCTTGTATATAAAGCGCCAGCAGCTATATTTTTTACCCATTCAGCGTGGGATAGTCGGTGTAGCCATCGGCCCCGCCGCCGTAGTAGCGTTCGCGCCGGCCAGCGTTGAGCGGTGCGTTCTGGCGCAGGCGTTCGACCAGATCCGGATTGGCGATGAAGTCGCGCCCAAAGGCCACCATGTCCGCGTAGCCGCTGGCCACGGCCTGTAGCGCCATCTCGCGCGTGTAGCCGTTGTTGACCATCCACAGCGCCTGGCCGCCCGCGCTGCGGTACACGTCCTTGAGCGCGGCAAAGTCCAACGGCTGTTCGGGCAGCTCGCGCGGCCCGCCGGTGGCACCTTCGACCACATGGATGTAGGCCAGCCCCAGCGGCGCCAGGGCACGCAGCAGGTAGCTGAACACGGCCCAGGGGTCACTTTCGTGGATGCCGTTGGCCGGGCTGATGGGCGAGATGCGCAGCCCCACGCGCCCGGGGCCGATGGCCTCGCACACGGCACGCACCACGTCCAGCACCAGGCGTGCGCGGTTTTCGATGCTGCCGCCCCATTCGTCGCTGCGCTGGTTGCTGCCGTCTTTCAGAAATTGGTCGAGCAGATAGCCATTGGCGCCGTGGATTTCCACCCCGTCAAAGCCGCACTGGCGCGCGTTGCGCGCGGCCTGGGCAAAGTCGGCGACGATGCCGGGCAGCTCCTGCGCCTGCAGGGCACGCGGCGCCGAAGTAGGTTCAAAGCGCCCGGTACCGGTGGCGGGATCGATCACATAGGTCTTGCTCTGCGCCGTGATGGCCGAGGGGGCCACGGGCGCGGCACCGCCCGGCTGCAGGCTGGTGTGCGAAACACGCCCGACGTGCCACAGCTGGGCAAAGATTTTTCCACCCTGGGCGTGCACCGCGTCGGTCACGCCCTGCCAGCCCTGCAACTGCTCGGGCAGATACAGGCCGGGCACATCGGCATAGCCCTGGCCTTGCTGGCTGATGGGCGTGCCCTCGGAGATGATCAGCCCGGCGCTGGCACGCTGGCCGTAGTAGGTGGCCATCAGGGGTGTGGGGATGGTGTTGCCCGCACGGTTGCGCGTCAGCGGCGCCATGGCGATGCGGTTCTTCAAGTGCACATCGCCCAGTTGCACGGCATCGAACAGAGAGTGCGTCATGTGTTGTCCTTTCAACAATCAAGCCAAGCCATAAAAAAACCGCTACCCGGCTAGTGTGGCCTGATAGCGGTGGGAGGGCTGTAGCAAGGGGTTCTGTCAGGGCCCTAGCCTTGCGCCGGTGGCACCCAGGGGACAGGCCTCTTGGCCACAAAGGCGGCAAAGCCTTCGCGCGCTTCGCTGCCTGCGCGCACGCGGCTGATGGTCTGCGCCGTCAGCTCGCGCACCGATTCGGTGATGGGCCCCACTTCCAGCTGATCGAGCAGGCGCTTGATCTCAGTGAGCGCTTGCGGGCCGTTGTTAAGCAGCTGGGCGATGGTGGCCTCCACCGCAGCGTCCAGCTCCTCTGGCGTGGTGACTTGGTGCACCAAGCCCATGGCCAGTGCTTCAGCCGCACCAACCGCAGCCGCCGTGAGAGCCAAGCGGCGCGCTTGGCGCAGGCCGACGGTGTTGACCACATAGGGGCCAATCACGGCGGGCAGGATGCCAAAGCGCGCTTCGCTGACGCTGAACAGCGCCTTGTCGCTGGCAATGGCAATGTCGGCGGCGCAGGCCAGGCCGACGCCACCGCCATAGGCCGCGCCCTGGATGCGCACCACCACCGGGTGCGGGCAGCTGGCCATGGCGTGCATCATGGCGGCGAACTGGCGCGCGTCTTCCAGGTTGGCCTGTTGGTCGCGCGCAGCGGCGCGGCGCATCCAGCCGATGTCGGCACCGGCGCAAAACAGGCTGCCCACGGCATCGAGCACGATGACGCGCACGCTGCTGTCTTTAGCCAATGCCTCAAAGGTGCTGCGGATCAAGGCAATCAGCGGCTCGTCAAAGGCGTTGCGCACCTCGGGGCGGTTGAGCGTCAGGCGCACCACGCCGCGTGCATCGCGCGTTTGCAGCAGGGCCTCGGGGTTGGGGGTGGGATCAGGCAAGGTCATGGCTTAGCACTCCTTGCCCATCACACATGCTCGCGCCGCTGCACGACGACAAAGCGGTCGGCCACAAACGCCAGAGTGGTGTAGCTGGCATTGGCTGCGGGGTTGCCGCCGCTGGCGTGGTAGTCCGAGAACGCGGCCGACTGGTTCACGTACACGCCTTGCGTCAGGTTGATGGACAGGGCCACGCGCGCGCGGCGCGACAGCTGCACTGTGCGCTCGATGAAGGCGCGGTCGCTGGAGTACACGCCCAGCGTCAAAGCGCCGTGCTCGCTCAGGGTGGACTGGGCCACCTCCAGGGCGCTGTCGCGCGAATCGGTGGCGATCAGGAAGGAGATCGGGCCAAAGCACTCGTTGGCAAAGGTGGCGCGATCGGCCTCGCTCAGCGCCACGATCACCGGGCTGTGGATGCGCGCATTGGGGTACTGCGGATGGGGCAGAGCTTGCGAGGCCAGCACCACGCGGCCCTTGCTGCTGGCTGCTTCGATGCGTGCCACGGTCTCTGGCGCGCACACCGCGCCCAGCACGGCGGTGGCCACACGCGGGTTGTCCACCAGCTGGCGCACGGCGGCGGCCAGGTCGTTGCAGACCTCGTCAAAGCTCTTGGTGCCTTGGTCGGTCTGGATGCCGTTCTTGGGGATGTAGATGTTTTGCGTGGTGGTGCACATCTGGCCGCTGTACAGCGACAGGGTGAAGGCCAGGTTGTTCAGCATGGCCTGGTACTGGTCGGTCGATTCGATGATGACCGTGTTCACCCCAGCCATCTCGGCATACAGACGCGCCTGGCGGGCGTTGTCCTGCAGCCAGCGGCCAAACTGGTTGCTGCCGGTGAAGTCGATGCTGGCCACCGCTGGGCTCTTGGCCAGCGCCTGGGTGTGCGCCGGGTCGTTGGACAGGGCCAGCGTCACCAGGTTGGGGTCCAGCCCTTGCTCGGTGAGCACCTCGCGCAGGATGCTCACCGTAATCGCGGCAGGCAGCACGGCGTTGGGGTGGGGTTTGACGATGGCCGGGTTGCCCGTGGCCAGCGTGGCAAACAGGCCGGGGTAGGTGTTCCATGTCGGGAAGGTGGCGCAACCAATCACCAAGCCAATGCCACGGCCCACGATGTCAAAGTGCTTCTTCATCACCAGCGGCGGGTTTTTGCCCTGGGGCTTTTCCCAGGTGGCTTCGGTGGGCACGTCGGCCATGGCCTTGTAGGCGTAGGCAATGGCTTCCAGGGCGCGGTCTTGCGCGTGCGGGCCGCCGGCTTGGAAGGCCATCATCGGGCCTTGGCCGGTGGTCAGCATCACGGCATGGGCAATTTCGTGGCTGCGCTGGTGGATGCGGGTAAGCGCTTCAAGCAGCACGCCCACACGGCCCTGGACACCCAGTGCGGCCCAGGCCGGTTCGGCCGCTTGCGCGGCGGCGATCAGGGCCTCGGCGCTGCATTCGGGGTAGCGCACGCCGATATCGACGCCATAGGGCGATTGCTCGGTGGCGATGCGCCCGACCTCGCCGGGCTGCTGCAAGGGGTAGTCCTTACCCAGCAGAGCCTCTACGGCCGCCTGGCCGTCGGCCTGCGCGGTTTCGCCGTAAATCTTGGGCGAGGCGTTCTCGGGAAACGGCGACCAGTAAGCGCGCGAAGCGCTGGCAGCCAGGGCGCCATCGAGCAAGGCGCGGTGGGTGTCGAACAGGCTCATGGGGGTCTCCTATCAGGGTTTTTCTGGGTATAGATTTGACTTGCATCAGGATGCGGCCGCAGCATATTATCTACCGACTGATCGGTCAAATGTATTTTTGATTTATCGCAAAACAACTTTCGCCGTCTGTTTATCCATTTTCCTGGCCACATCCCCCCCTGCTCCCATGTCTGAATCCCTCGTTTTGGTGTCCCAGGCTGGCGCCGTCCAGACCCTCACCCTGAACCGTCCCAACGCGCTGAACAGCTTCACCACCGAACTGCACGCCCAGTTGCTGGCCGCCCTGGATGCAGCCGCTGCCGACAGCAGCGTGCGCTGCGTGGTGCTGACGGGCGCCGGGCGCGGCTTTTGCGCGGGGCAGGACCTGGCCGACCCCGTGGTCGCCCCCGACACCACGCCGGGCGCCCCGTCCAAGGATCTGGGCGACGTGGTCGAGCGCTTCTACCGCCCGCTGTGCCTGCGTCTGCGCTCCATGCCGGTGCCGGTGATTGCCGCCGTCAACGGCGTGGCCGCTGGCGCTGGTGCCAGCATTGCCCTGGGTTGCGATCTGGTGCTGGCCGCGCGCTCGGCCAGCTTTATCCAGGCCTTTGCCAGGATTGGCCTGCTGCCCGACAGCGGCGGCACCTGGCTGCTGCCGCGCCTGGTGGGCCGCGCCAACGCTTTGGGGCTGGCGCTGCTGGGCGACAAGCTCAGCGCCGAAGAGGCGCAGCGCATGGGCCTGATCTGGCGCTGTGTGGAAGACGAGGCCCTGGCCAGCGAAGCCCAGGCCCTGGCGCAACGCCTGGCCAGCATGCCCACCAAAGCCCTGGTGACCACGCGCGCCGCGATGGATGCCGCCCTGGACATGGACTGGCCCACCGCCCTGGCGCAGGAGGCCGAGCTCCAGCGCCGCCTGGGCCACGCCAACGATTACCGCGAGGGGGTGCTGGCGTTCACGCAAAAGCGCGCCCCGCAGTTCAGCGACCGCTGACCCTGACCCACATCCGCAGCAGTGCTGCTGCACCACCATCGCTGCCCGGCAGTTGCGGGGCAACTGCGGGTTTTTCCGAGCTGCAGCGCGCTGCAGACGCTCCGATTTTTCTCACTCCATCTGTTCCATGTCTGCAAACTTGACCCCCCAACAACTGGCCGAGCACGTGCGCACTGCGATGTACGCCAACGACGGCGCCTCGCAGGCGCTGGGCATGCAGGTGGTGGCCATCAGCCCCACCAGCGCCACCGTGACGATGCAGGTGCGCGCCGACATGCTCAACGGCCACGCCACCTGCCATGGCGGCTTCATCACCACCCTGGCCGATTCGGCCTTTGCCTTTGCCTGCAATGCGGGCAACGAGATGACCGTGGCCTCGGGCCTGTCCATCGACTTCGTGGCGCCTGCGCGCGAAGGCGATGTACTCACCGCCGAGGGCGTGGAAGTCTCGCGCGCCGGGCGCACCGGGGTGTACGACGTCACCGTGCGCAACCAGCGCAACGAGCTGATTGCCGTTTTCCGGGGCCGCTCCTACACCATGAAGGGGCGCCCCACCGTGGCCCTGCCGCCCGACGCCCAGCCACAGTAGGCAGGCCGTCAGCGGCAGCCCGGCCACCCCACCACCGACAACAAGATTCAAATTCGGAGACAACCCATGACCGCTACCCGTCCGGCCCCCGGGGCGCTTGACCCCATCGAAACCGCCAGCCGCGATGAAATCCAGGCCCTGCAGCTGCAGCGTCTGCGCTGGTCGCTGCAGCACGCCTACGACAACGTGCCGCACTACCGCAAGGCTTTCGACGAGAAGGGCGTGCACCCCAGCGACCTGAAAACCCTGGCCGATCTGTCCAAGTTCCCCTTCACCTACAAGAAGGACCTGCGCGACAACTACCCCTTCGGCATGTTTGCCGTGCCGCGCAACCAGATCCTGCGCATCCACGCCTCCTCGGGGACCACGGGCAAGCCGACGGTGGTGGGCTACACCGCCAAGGACATCGACAACTGGGCCAATCTGGTGGCGCGCTCCATCCGCGCCGCAGGCGGCCGCCCAGGCGACACGGTGCACATCGCTTACGGCTACGGCCTGTTCACCGGCGGCCTGGGCGCGCACTACGGCGCCGAGCGTGCCGGCTGCACGGTGGTGCCCATGTCCGGCGGGCAGACGGAAAAGCAGGTGCAGCTGATCCAGGACTTCAAGCCCGACATCATCATGGTCACCCCTTCGTACATGCAGGTGATCATTGAAGAGTTCCAGCGCGTGGGCATGGATGCGCGTGAAAGCTCGCTGCGGGTCGGCATCTTTGGCGCTGAACCCTGGACCGAGGCCATGCGCCACGACATCCAGAGCAAGGCCGGCATCGACGCGGTGGACATCTACGGCCTGTCCGAAATCATGGGCCCCGGCGTGGCCAGCGAGTGCGTGGAAAGCAAGGACGGCCCGGTGATTTGGGAGGACCATTTCTACCCCGAGATCATCGACCCCGACACCGGCGAAGTGCTGCCCGATGGCTCCGAGGGCGAGCTGGTCTTCACCTCGCTGAGCAAGGAAGCGCTGCCCATGATCCGCTACCGCACGCGCGATCTGACGCGCCTGCTGCCGCCCACCTCGCGCAGCTTCCGCCGCATGGGCAAGATCGTGGGCCGCTCGGACGACATGCTCATCATCCGTGGCGTGAACATGTTCCCCACGCAGATCGAGGAGATCGTGCTGCAGCACAACCAGCTCTCCGGCCAGTACCAGCTCAACGTCACGCGCGATGGCAACCTGGACAAGGTGACCGTGCGCTGTGAGCTGCAGGCGGGCGCGCGCAACAGCGCCGAGGACGTACAGACCATCCGCGACTGGCTGCAGCACCGCATCAAGACCATGGTGGGCATCACCACCAAGGTGGAGGTGCTGGATTACGGCGCCATCGAACGCACCCAGGTGGGCAAGGCCCGCCGCGTGATCGACCAGCGGCCGCGCTGAGCGCAGCGCGACCCAAGCACACCGCCCCCTTGCCATCCCGCAGGGGCGGCTGGGAGCCGGACTTCGGTCCTGGTTCCGGGGGCGGTATGCCCGGACCGCCTCCTTGATATTCGACCGACCGGTCGGTTAATCAGGGCATTCACCCTAAAGTTAGGAGACATTGCGTCATGAGTAGTAAAGAAAAACTGGCCCAGAAAATGGAGTTCCCGCCAGCCATCGAGCAGCCCAACGTCTATCCGCTGTCGTGGCACCAGCACACGAAGAAGCTGGAAGAGATCTGGGACGCCTCGCGTCGCGAGGTCTGGGACCCCAAGAAGCTGCCCTGGGACACCTTTGACGTCAACAAATACACCTGGGAGCAACGCGAAGCCATCGCCTACTGGTGGACACTGCTGTCGGTGTTCGATGCTTCTGCGCCCCCGGTGTTTGCCTCGGCCCTGATCAAGACCTATGAAGCGCACGAAGAGGATGCCGTGCGCCGCTGCTTCTTCAGCGTGACGCAGGACGAGCAGAACCACGAACAGATGTGCGGCATGGCCATCACCAGGTTCCTGGAGCATCCCGATCCGCTCACCTACACGCCCAAGACCGAACTGGGCAAGCGCCTGCAGAAGAACGCCAAGTGGCTCTACCACAACGGCGCGCGCTACTGGAATGGCTACAAGACCGCTGTGCCCAAGTACAGCCTGGCGGTGCTGTTCAGCTCCTTCCTGATGGGCGAGATCGCTGCGGCCACCATCTTCCACCAGATGGCCGCCGGCTGCACCGAGCCGGTGTTCAAGGAAGCCTTCCGCAACATCGGCAAGGACGAAGGCCGCCACATGGGCATCTGCCTGGCACTGATGGAGCGCGACTACCCCAAGATCGCCGTGGAAGACCGCTCCCTGATCACCAAGCAGATCCGTGCTGGCTACCTGTTCCTGTCGGCCGTGCTGTTTGAGCCGCCGATGGAGTTCTGGGACCTGCCCGACGACTTCATCCAGAACCAGCGCGACGGCGAGGCCGTGGCCCGTGCCGCCGGCTTTGCCATCCCCGAGTACGAAGCCAAGAAGAACAACTGGCGCACCGCCATCCTGAACCTCAAGGGTGTGCTGGACAAGTACGACATCCCCTTCCCGGCCATCCCTGAAGTGGACATCACCGGCCAGGAGATCTCGGACGTCGACATGGAAGACATCATCCCCGTCTTCTAAGCAACGCAACACGCCTTTCGTTGGCTTTTCAGACCTTTTTCTCTACACCAGAGTAACCATGACCACCCACATCAAGCTGTATCCCTCCGGGCAAACCGTCGCATGCGACAACGGCCAGACCGTGCTCGAGGCCCTCGAACGTGCGGGCTATGCCCTGCCCAACAACTGCCGTGCCGGCGCCTGTGGCGAATGCAAGGTCAAGGTGCGTTCGGGCCAGTTCGATCAGGGTTTCGTGCTCGACATGGCGCTGTCGCAGGACGAGCGCGCCCAAGGCTACGGCTTGATGTGCATGGCCAAACCGCTGTCCGAGGAGCTCGAAATCGAATGGGGCACCGAGGACGCCAAGCCCCAACTGTTTCCGGTGCGTGAATCGCAGTACGCCATCCTGGTCGATCGCATCGTGCGCACGCCCCGCATTACCGAATTTGTGCTGCGCCCCCTGGGCGAGCCCATGCGCTTCTGGCCCGGCCAGTACGTGCAGCTGGGCGACACCAGCAAGGGCATCCCGGTGCGCAGCTACTCCCTGGCACACGCCCCGCGCCCCGATGGCGAAATCCGCCTGCACGTCACCCGCGTAGAGGCCGACGAGGCCAACCCCCTGGCCGGCCGCACCAGCCGCTGGCTGCACGACGAGGTGCCGCTGGGCACGCAGCTGCGCTTTTCCGGCCCGCACGGCACCTTCATCGGCGACCCGTCGGTGGACACCCCGGTGCTGTGCCTGGCCGCCGGCTCGGGCCTGGCGCCCATCCTGTCGCTGACCGAAGCGGCGCTGCGCCGGGGCTACAAGCAGCCGGTGACCTTGATGTTCTCGGCGCGCGAGGCTGCCGACCTGTACGACGTCGGCCTGATGCACTACTGGCAGACGCGCTACCCCAACTTCCGCTACCTGCCCACCCTGACGCGCGAGCAGCAGGAGGGCATGCTGCACGGCCGCATCCCGGCCATCCTGGGCCAGCACTTCCCGGACCTGAGCAGCTTCAGCGTCTTCGTGGCCGGCAGCACCGCCTTTGTGGACGACTGCGTGGCCGCCGCCAAGACGCTGGGCGCCAAGCCCGAGCTGATCCACACCGAGGGCTTCTTTGCCCAGGCATGAGCCCCGGGCCACGTTTTGCTTTTTTGAGATTGAGAAGGAACCGCCATGTACACCCAAGCCATGGACACCATGGGCAAAGACGCGACGCAGGCCCCCGTGCCGCGCAGCGCCGAAGAAGCGCGGTTGCAGGAGCGTTTTGACGCACGCATCGATGCCGGCGACTTCATCGAAGCCAAGGACTGGATGCCCGAGCACTACCGCAAGACCCTGGTGCGCCAGATCAGCCAGCACGCCCACTCGGAGATCGTGGGCATGCTGCCCGAGGGCAACTGGGTCACGCGCGCGCCCACCCTCAAGCGCAAGGCCATTCTGCTGGCCAAGATCCAGGACGAAGGCGGCCACGGCCTGTACCTGTACTCGGCCGCCGAGACCCTGGGCACCAGCCGCGATGCGATGCTGGATGCCCTGCACTCGGGCCGTGCCAAGTACAGCTCCATCTTCAACTACCCCACGCTGACCTGGGCCGACGTGGGCGTGATTGGCTGGCTGGTCGATGGCGCCGCCATCATGAACCAGGTCCCGCTGTGCCGCTGCTCCTACGCACCCTATGCGCGCGCCATGGTGCGCATCTGCCGCGAGGAAAGCTTCCACCAGCGCCAGGGTTACGACGCGCTGCTGGTGATGATGCAAAAGGGCACCGACGCGCAGCGCGCCATGGTGCAGGACGCGGTCAACCGCTGGTGGTGGCCGTCGCTGATGATGTTTGGCCCGCCCGACGACCAATCGCCCAACAGCGCGCTGTCCATGCGCTGGGGCATCAAGCGCATCTCCAACGATGAGCTGCGCCAAAAGTTTGTCGATGCCACCGTGCCCCAGGCCGAGGTGCTGGGCGTGCAGCTGCCCGACCCCGATCTGAAATGGAACGAAGCGCGCCAGCACTTTGACTTTGGCGCCATCGACTGGGACGAGTTCTGGCAAGTCATTGGCGGCAACGGCCCGTGCAACCGCGAGCGCCTGAGCGCCCGCGTCAAGGCCTGGGAAGAAGGCGCCTGGGTGCGCGAAGCCGCCCTGGCTCATGCCTCCAAGCAGGAAAAACAGGAGCGCGTTGCGGCCTGATTTCCTGAAAAAAAGCAACAAACCAATCTGAAGTGCTGAATACACCAGCGCCTACAGCTACTGAATTTGAAGTAAACGAGTCACTCCCCATGAGCACCTCCAGCCCCACCACCAATCCCACCACCGCCACCGAATGGCCGCTGTGGGAAGTCTTCGTCCGCAGCAAGGCGGGCCTGGACCACAAGCACTGCGGCAGCCTGCACGCTGCCGACGCCAGGATGGCCATCCAGATGGCGCGCGATGTCTATACCCGCCGCCAGGAAGGCACCAGCGTCTGGGTGGTGCGCTCCGACCAGATCGTGGCCAGCGACCCGGGTGACAAGGACATGTACTTCGACCCGGCCGAGGACAAGATCTACCGCCACCCCACCTTCTACGTCCTGCCCCAGGCCGTGAACCACATGTAAGGCAAGGGCAGCACATGCAAAGTATCCGCATCGGCACCGATCCCGCCTTCCGTTACCTGCTGCGTCTGGGTGATACCTGTCTGATCCTGGCCCAGCGCCTGTGCGAGTGGTCGGGCCACGCCCCCATCCTGGAAGAAGACATTGCCCTGTCGAACATGGCGCTGGACCTGATCGGCCAGGCGCGCGCCGTGCTCACGCACGCCGGCGCCATCGATGGCCGTGGCCACGATGAAGACCAGCTGGCCTTCCTGCGCGACGAGGGCGATTACTTCAACGTCACCATGGCCGAGCTGCCGCGCGGTGACTTTGCCTTCACCACCCTGCGCAATGCGCTGCTGGCCACGCTGCTCAAGCACCTGTGGCAGCGCCTGCAGCACTCCAGCGACGCCGAGCTGGCCGCCATTGCCGGCAAGGCGCTGAAGGAAGCGCGCTACCACCAGCAGCACGCAGGCGACTGGGTGGTGCGCCTGGGCGACGGCACCGCCGAATCGCGCCAGCGCACGCTGGCCGCGCTCGATACCCTGTGGCCCTACACCGCCGAGCTGTTCAGCAGCGACGACATCGATGAGGCCGCCCTGGCCAGCGGCCTGGGCCCGCGCTGGGCCGATCTGCGCGAGGCGTGGCTGGAAGACGTGCAGCAGATGCTCTCTGCCGCCGATCTGCCGCTGCCCAGCCAGGAGATCAGGTTCCGCAGCACCGGCAAGCTGGGTCGCCACAGCGAGCACATGGGCTACATCCTGGCCGAGATGCAGTACCTGCAGCGCTGCTACCCCGGAGGCGCATGGTGAACCTGCCTGAGCTCACTCCCCTGCACGCCCCCAGCGCGCCTGCGCCGCAGCTGTCGCCCAGCGACGACCGCCTCGCGCAGGCCTGGCAGGTGCTGCACACCGTGCTCGACCCGGAGGTGCCGGCCGTCTCGCTGTGCGACCTGGGCATCGTGCGCGATGTGCGCCTGGCCGAAGGCCACAGCCTGGAGGGCGGCGTGCTGGAGATCGTGCTCACCCCCACCTACAGCGGCTGCCCGGCCACCGAGGTGATCGAGTCCGACGTACTGGCGGCCATCGACGCCGCAGGCCTGGGCCCGGCGCGTGTGCTGCTGCAGCGCGCCCCGGCCTGGACCACCGACTGGATCAGCGAGGCTGGACGCCAAAAGCTGCGCGCCTACGGCATTGCCCCGCCCGGCCCCGTGGCCCCCGAGCAAGGCGTGCCCATCCGCTTCATGCCCCGGCGCCAGGCGCCCGGCGTGCCCTGCCCGCACTGCGCCAGCCCCCGCACCGAACGCCTGTCCGCCTTTGGCTCCACCGCCTGCAAGGCGCTGTACCGGTGCCTGAGCTGCCACGAGCCGTTCGAGCACTTCAAGCCCATCTGAGGCATTCACCCCTTTTTTGCGACGAACCGATTCCATGAGCGTCTCCTTCCACCCCCTGCGCGTGAGCGCCATCGAGCCCGATACCGCCGAGGCCGTCATCGTCTCCTTCGAAGTGCCGCCCGAGCTGCGCCAGGTGTTCGGCTTCATCCAGGGCCAGTACCTGACACTGCGCACCACCATCGACGGCCAGGACGTGCGCCGCTCCTACTCCATCTGCGCAGGCGTCGATGACGAGCATCTGCGCGTGGGCGTGCGCCGCGTCAATGGCGGTCTGTTTTCCAACTGGATCCACAGCCACCTGAAGGTGGGCGACACCATTCAGGTCATGGCCCCGCAAGGGCGCTTCTACGTGCCGCTGGACCCCGGCGCGCAGCGCCACTACCTGGGCATTGCCGGCGGCAGCGGCATCACGCCCATCCTGTCCATCATGAAGACGGCGCTGGCGCGCGAGCCGGGCAGCCGCTTTACGCTGCTGTACGCCAACCGCACGCTGCAGTCGACCATGTTCAAAGAAGAGCTGGAAGACCTCAAGAACCGCTACCTCACACGCGTGGCGCTGCACCATGTGTTCTCCGGCGAGGACACCGAAGCGCCCATCAACATGGGCCTGATGAACCGCGACAAGGTGGGCGAGTTTTTATCCAGCGTGGTGCAGCCCGCCCAGATCAGCGAAGTCTTTGTCTGCGGCCCCTTCCAGATGAACGACGAAGCCCAGGCCGCCCTGCTGGCCGCCGGCGTGCCGCAGGAGCGCATCCACATCGAGCGCTTTGGCGTGGCGCTGTCGGCCGCCGGCCAGGTGGGCGCGGCTGTGCACCAGGCGCAGCCCGGCGACGCCGAGCGCGCGCAGATCACCATCGTGCGCGATGGCCTCAAGCGCGAGTTCAGCTTCCACAAGGAGCAGCCCAGCATCCTGGATGCCGCATCGGCCGCCGGGCTGGAAGTACCGTTTTCCTGCACCTCGGGCGTGTGCGGCACCTGCCGCGCCAAGTGCCTGGAAGGTGAAGTGCGCATGGAGCGCAACTTTGCCCTGGACCAGCACGAGGTCGATGCCGGCTTCATCCTCACCTGCCAGTGCCGCCCCATCTCCGCCCAGGTGGTGCTGTCGTTCGACGAGCGCTAAGGCCTGCCATGACGCACACCTTCCCCCTCTCAAGAGCTGCCGCAACCCGCGCCGAGGCCGCGACGGGCTGCAGCTATATTCATCCGCAATCTTGAGAGAAACGAAGGAGGAATACCCCATGGCCCGAGGACGCTCATCCGGATACGAAGACCAGCGCGAGCTGATCCTGTCGCACGCTGCCGAGCTGTTTGCCCAGCGCGGTTACTCGGCCACGTCCATGAATGGCGTGGCCGAGGCCTGTGGCCTGTCCAAGCCGGCGCTGTACCACTACTTCCGCGACAAGTACGACCTGCTGGTCAACATTGCGGAAAACCACGTGGTGCGCCTGCAGGCCCTGGTCTGCGAAGTGACGAACAAGAGCCTGGAGCCCGAAGCGCGCCTGCGCGAGCTGATCCGCCGCTTCGTCGTCGAATACGCCCAGGCGCAGCATGCCCACCGCGTGCTGGTGGAGGACATCAAGTTCCTCACCGAAGAGGACCAGACACGCATCCTGAACGCAGAGCGCCAGGTCACGCACGCCTTCTCCAGCACCGTGGCGCAGCTGTGGCCGCACCTGGGTCAGGCGCATCTGGACAAGCCCACCACCATGCTGCTGTTCGGGATGATCAACTGGATGTTCACCTGGTTTCGTCCCGGCGGCTCGCTCAGCTACGAGGACATGGCCCCCATCGTGGCCGACCTGTTCTTTGGCGGCGTGCCCTCGGTACGTCCGCCTGTCACCACCAACCCACCACCTTCTTCCGACTCAACGAAAGCAGACACATGACGCAAACAAACGCATGGATTGTTGATGGCATACGCACCCCCTTTGGCCGCTACGGCGGCGCCCTGGCGGGTGTGCGCACCGATGACCTGGGGGCCATTCCGCTGCGCGCCCTGATGGAGCGCAACCCCTCGGTGGACTGGAGCGCCGTGGACGATGTGCTCTACGGCTGCGCCAACCAGGCCGGCGAGGACAACCGCAACGTGGCGCGCATGGTGGCGCTGCTGGCGGGTCTGCCCATCGATGTGCCCGGCGGCACCATCAACCGTCTGTGCGGCTCCGGTCTGGACACCATCGGCATGGCCGCACGTGCCATCCGTAGCGGTGAGGCCGATCTGATGATTGCTGGCGGCGTCGAGAGCATGACGCGTGCGCCCTTTGTCATGGGCAAGGCCGATAGCGCCTTTTCGCGCACCGCACGCATCGAGGACACCACCATTGGCTGGCGCTTCGTCAACCCGCTGATGAAGGCGCAGTACGGCATCGATTCCATGCCCGAGACAGCCGAGAACGTGGCCCAGGACTTCAACATCGCGCGCGCCGACCAGGACGCGCTGGCGCTGCGCTCGCAGCAGCGCTGCAAGGCTGCACAGGATGCGGGCTTCTTCGAGGGCGAAATCGTTCCCGTCACCATCCCCCAGCGCAAGGGCGATCCCATTGTGGTCAGCCGCGACGAGCACCCACGCCCGGAAACCACCGCCGAGCAGCTGGCGCGCCTCAAGGGCGTGGTGCGCCCGGACGGTACCGTCACGGCAGGCAACGCCTCGGGCGTCAACGATGGTGCCTGCGCGCTGCTGCTGGCCTCGGACGCAGCGCTCAAGCGCTACCACCTCACGCCGCGCGCCCGCGTAGTGGGCATGGCCACGGCGGGTGTGGCCCCGCGCATCATGGGCATCGGCCCGGCCCCGGCCACACAGAAGCTGCTGGCGCGCATTGGCTGGTCGCTGGACAGCATCGACACCATTGAACTGAACGAAGCTTTTGCCGCCCAGGGCCTGGCCGTGCTGCGCCAGCTGGGCCTGCCCGACGATGCACCGCACGTCAACCCCAACGGCGGCGCCATTGCCCTGGGCCACCCGCTGGGCGCCTCGGGCGCGCGCCTGGCCCTCACCGCGCTGCGCCAGCTGGAGCGCATCGACGGCAAGCGCGCCCTGGCGACCATGTGCATCGGCGTGGGTCAGGGTATTGCCTTAGCTCTGGAGCGCGTTTAGGCCCGCAATTGCAGGCATGATTCTCGCCCCGTAAAAATTACAAAAGCTTACTTCAACCACCCCAAAAGGAGACAAACGATGAAAAAGCGACTCACCCTCTCTGCCCTGGCCGCTGCCAGCCTGCTGGCCATCAGCGGCGCAGCCCTGGCCGACATCAACGTCGGCGTGACCGTTTCGGCCACCGGCCCCGCCGCCTCGCTGGGCATTCCGGAGAAGAACACCATCTCCCTGATGCCCAAGGAGATTGGTGGCGAGAAGATCAACTACATCGTGCTCGATGACGCTTCGGACACCACCGCCGGCGTGTCCAACACGCGCAAGCTCATCAGCGAAAACAAGGTGGATGTGATTCTGGGCTCGAGCACCACGCCCGTGTCGCTGGCCATGATCGACGTGGCCGCCGAGACCAAGACCCCCATGATCTCCATGGCCGCTTCGGCGCGCATCGTCGAGCCCATGGACGACAAGCGCAAATGGGTCTTCAAGACCCCGCAGAACGACATCATGATGTCGCTGGCCATTGCCTCGCACATGGCCGCCAACGGCGCCAAGACGGTGGCCTTCATCGGTTTCTCTGATGCCTACGGCGAAGGCTGGTACAACGAGTTCGCCAAGGCCGCCGAGATGAAGAACCTCAAGATCGTGGCCAACGAGCGCTACAACCGCACCGACACATCGGTGACCGGCCAGGTGCTCAAGATCATGTCGGCCAGGCCCGATGCCGTGCTGATTGCCGGCTCCGGCACCCCCGCCGCGCTGCCGCAAAAGGCGCTCAAGGAGCGCGGCTACACCGGCAAGTACTACCAGACCCACGGCGTGGCCAATGCCGACTTCCTGCGCGTCGGTGGCAAGGACGTTGAAGGCACGCTGCTGCCCGCCGGCCCCGTGCTGGTGGCCGACCAGCTGCCCGACAGCCACCCGGTCAAGGCCTCGGCCCAGGCCTACGTGAAGGCCTATGAAGGCGCCTATGGCAAGGGCAGCGTCTCCACCTTCGGTGCCCACGGCTGGGATGCCGGCGTGCTGATGGCCGCTGCCGTGCCCGAGGCGCTGAAAAAGGCCAAGCCCGGCACCCCGGAATTCCGCGCCGCCATGCGCGATGCGCTGGAAAACCTGAAGGAAGTGCCCGGTGCGCACGGCATCTTCAGCATGTCGCCCGAAGACCACCTGGGTCTTGACCATCGCGCAGCCGTGATGGTCAAGATCGAAAACGGCACCTGGAAGTACCAGCCCTGATCGTCTGACGCTGCACCGACTGCGCAGCCACGCTGCCAAGAACCGCTGACGCCCCCACCCCGACGGCCCCCTGGTCTGCACCGGGGGCGCAGCACGCAACCCCTCCCTGACCGCGCCCCCGGGCACGGTCGGGCAGGTTGCGCCTTCGGAAGGCATGTCGGCGGCGCTGAGTGCTCCCCGGTCACGGGCCGGGGACTGTTTGACTCGCAAGAAAGAGAAAGACGATTATGGATTTCCAGATTGCCCTGCTGCTGGGGCAGGACGGCATCGTCAACGGGGCCGTGTACGGCCTGATGGCGCTGGCGTTGGTCCTGGTGTTTTCCGTCACCCGCGTGATCTTCATTCCGCAGGGGGAGTTTGTGGCCTTTGGCGCGCTCAGCATGGTCATGCTGCAAGCCGGCGGCACCCCGGCCACGCTGTGGCTGCTGCTGGCGCTGGCGCTGACCGTGCTGGCCGTGGAAGGCTGGCGCTGGAAAAAAGGCGAGGAGGTCAACTGGTTCGCCTCCCTGTTCTGGTGCCTGGGCATGCCTGCGCTGGCCGCCATCCTGGTGCTGGGCGCGCGCCCGGAATCGCTGTGGCTGCAGGCCCTGACCACGCTGGTGCTGATCACCCCGCTGGGGCCGCTGCTGTACCGCCTGGTGTTTCGCCCGCTGGCCGATGCCTCGGTGCTGATTCTGCTCATCGTCTCCGTGGCGCTGCACGGGGTGATGGTGGGTGCCGGGCTGCTGTTTTTTGGCGCCGAGGGCTCGCGCACGACGCCGTTTTCCGAAGCACGCTTCGAACTGGGCGCCATGATGATTTCCGGCCAGTCGCTGGTGGTGTTGGGCGTGACCCTGGCGCTGGTGCTGCTGCTGTTCGTGTTCTTTGAGCGCTCGATGGTGGGCAAGGCCCTGCGTGCCACCGCCATCAACCGCGTGGGCGCACGCCTGATGGGCATTCCCACCGACATGTCCGGTGACGTCAGCTTTGCGCTGGCGGCGCTGATCGGTGCCGTCTCGGGCCTGCTGATCGCGCCCCTGACCACGGTGTATTACGACACCGGCTTCCTGATTGGCCTCAAGGGCTTTGTCGCCGCCATCGTCGGTGGGCTGGCCAGCTACCCGCTGGCGCTGCTGGGCGCTTTGCTGGTCGGACAGCTTGAGGCGTTTTCTTCCTTCTGGGCCAGTGCTTACAAAGAGGTTCTGGTGTTTACCCTGATTATTCCTGTGCTGTGGTGGCGCTCGCTGAACAGCCGCCATGTGGAGGACGAGGAATGAGCACACCCACTCCAACATCCGCAACAACTGCAACATCGGCCGCCCCCACCAGCAACGCAGGCGCGGCCGGCGGGCTGCTGACGCGTGGCCAGCTGACGGCGCTGCTCATCGTGGCACTGGCCGTGGCCTGGTGGCTGCTGCCCGAATTCACCGTCGTGGTGATGAGTTACATCGGCCTGTACTCCATCGTGGCCATTGGCCTGGTGATGCTCACCGGCGTGGGCGGCATGACCTCGTTCGGTCAGGCTGCCTTTGTGGGCATGGGCGCCTACGCCACCGCCTGGGTCTGCACCTCCCCCGGCGCGGTGAGCACGCTCAGCGGCCTGGTGGGCATGGGTGGCCTGCCCTGGGTCGGCCTGGTGCTGGGTCTGGTGCTGACGTTTGCCGTCGCCTGGGCACTGGGCTCGGTCACGCTCAAGCTCTCGGGTCACTACCTGCCGCTGTGCACCATCGCCTGGAGCCTGAGCCTGTACTACCTGTTTGGCAACATGGAGTTCCTGGGCGGCCAGACCGGCATCACCGGCATTCCGCCGCTGACCATTGCGGGCTATTCGCTGGCCGATCCGCGCCTGCTGGGCGTTGTCATCTGGGCGGTGCTGCTGGCCTCGCTGTGGCTGATGCACAACCTGCTCGATTCGCGCGAAGGCCGCGCCATTCGCGCCCTCAAGGGCGGGCGGGTGATGGCTGAATCCATGGGTGTGGACACCGCGCGCTACCGCATCAAGCTGTTCGTGCTGGCGGCCCTGCTGGCGGCCATCTCCGGCTGGCTGTATGCGCACATGCAGCGCTTCGTCAACCCCACACCGTTCAACCTGAACATCGGCATCGAATACCTGTTCATGGCCGTGGTCGGCGGCGCCGGCCACCTGTGGGGCGCGGTGCTGGGCGCCACCGTCATCACCTTGCTCAAGCAAAAGCTGCAGGATGTGCTGCCCGGTCTGCTGGGCACCAGTGGCAACTTCGAGGTGGTGGTCTTTGGCCTGCTGATGATTCTGGTGCTGCAACGCTTTGCCGAAGGCATGTGGCCCACGCTGCAACGCCTCTCCAGCCGCCTGCTGCGCCCCGGCAAGGTGGCCGAGCCCAGGAACGTGGCCACGCTGGAGCAGCGCGCCCTGCCGGCTGCCGGCACGGTGATCCTGGAAGCCAGGGACGTGACCAAACGCTTTGGCGGCCTGGTGGCCAACAACCAGGTGTCGATGAGCGTCAAGGCCGGCGAGGTACACGCCCTGATCGGCCCCAACGGCGCGGGCAAGAGCACCTTCTTCAACATGATCTCCGGTGTGGATGACCCCACCGAAGGCGAGGTGCGCCTGATGGGCCAGGTCATGGGCAAGAACCCCTCGCGCGCCTTTGCTGCGCTGGGGCTGGGCCGCACCTTCCAGCACGTGCGCCTGCTGGGTCAGCGCAGCGTGGTGGAAAACGTCGCCCTGGGCGCACACCAGCGTGCGCACAAGGGCTGGCTGGCCTCCATGCTGCGCCTGGATCGCGGTGAAGAAGCGGCCCTCTTGGCCGAAGCGCGCCGCCAGATCGAGCGCTGCGGCCTGGGCGAGTTTGCCGACATGCCGGCCGCCTCGCTGGCACTGGGCCAGCAGCGCATTGTGGAAATTGCCCGCGCCCTGGCCGGGCAACCCGCCGTGCTGCTGCTTGATGAACCTGCTGCCGGCCTGCGCCACCTGGAAAAGCGCGCCCTGGCCGAGCTGCTCAAGCAGCTGCGCGCCGAAGGGCTGGGCATCTTGGTGGTGGAGCACGACATGGAGTTCGTCATGAACCTGGCCGACCGCATCACCGTGCTGGAATTCGGCACCGTGATTGCGACGGGCACACCCTCGGAAATTCAAACCAACCAGCGCGTGCTGGACGCCTACCTAGGCGGTGCCGACGACCTGGCAGCGGGGATCACCAAATGAGCACAGCCAACACCCAAACCCACAGCGGTGCAGGCCGCACGCTGTTGCAACTGCAAGGCATCTGCGTCTCCTACGGGCCGGTGGAGGCGGTGCACGAGGTCAACCTCGATGTCAAAGAAGGCGAGATCGTCACCGTCATCGGCCCCAACGGCGCGGGCAAGACCACGCTGCTAAGCGCCGCCATGGGGCTGCTGCCCTCCAAGGGCCGCATCAGCTGGGAAGGCCAGCATGTCTCGCGCCCCAGCGTGGAGACCATGGTGGCCCACGGCATCGGCCTGGTGCCGGAAAAGCGCGAGCTGTTTGGCGAGATGACCATCGAGGACAACTTGCTGCTGGGCGGCTTTTCGCGCTGGCGCCGTGGCCAGCGCGACCAGGCGCAGCGCATGCAGGAAGTGTTCGACATCTTCCCGCGCCTGGGCGAGCGGCGCCTGCAGATTGCCTCGACGCTGTCGGGCGGCGAGCGCCAGATGCTGGCCATTGGCCGCGCGCTGATGGCACGCCCGCGCCTGCTGATGCTCGATGAGCCCTCGCTGGGCTTGGCGCCCCTGATCACGCGCGAAGTGCTGCAGGTGGTGGCATCGCTGCGCCGCCACGGCGTCTCGGTGCTGCTGGTCGAGCAAAACGCGCGCGCGGCGCTGCAGGTGGCCGATCGCGCCTATGTACTGGAAATGGGCGCGGTGGCGCTGTCGGGCGATGCGCAGGATCTGCTCAACGACCGACGCATCATCGACACCTACCTGGGCATGGGCGCCAAGGCCCAGGCCGAAGGTGAAGCGGCCAGCGCCTGAGCGCCAACGCTTGACTTTATGAAATAAATAGCATGTGGCGCTTGATATACGCGGATTTCAAGATGTTTTATCCTTGAAAACAACGTCCAGAAAGCGCTACATGCTATTGAAAATATGAATCTGCATCGCTTATGCGTGTGTGTATGTATCTCTTGCCTCGCGTGCCGGCCTGCTCCGGCACCGGGCTGCAGCCAGGAGCTCAGCCATGACCCAACTGCTGCGACGCAGCTGGCTGGCGCTGGTGTGTGCTGTTTTTAGCTGCACCGCGCTGGCGCAAAACACCGCTACCCCCGGCGTGACGGATACGGAAATTCTGCTGGGCCAGTCCTGCCAGCTCTCCGGCCCGCTGGAGGGCATCACGCGCGAAGTGCGCCAGGGCGCCAGTCTGTACTTTGACCACATCAACGCCAAAGGCGGCGTGCACGGGCGCAAGATTCGCGTGCTGGCGCTGGACGATGGCTACGATCCCAAACGCGCCGAAGCCAACACCCGCCACTTCATTGAAGAAGCCAAGGTGCTGGCGCTGTTTCAATACGCGGGCACGCCCCCCGCTCTAGCGGGCATGGCGCTGGCCGAAAAAACCGGCGTGCCCCTGATTGCGCCTTACACCGGCGCCGAAGAGCTGCGCCGCCCCGATGTGCGCTACGTCTTCAACATCAAGGCCGGTTACGCCACCGAGCTGCACGCCATGGTCAAGCACCTGGCTTCGGTGGGCATGCGCAATGCCGCTGCGGTGTATCTGGACAACCCGTTTGGCATTGGTGGCCTAGCGTCGGTGCAAGAGTCTGCGCGCCAGCTGGGTGTGCAGATGCTGGCCTCGGCACCGCTGCAGGTCGATGGCTCGAACATGGCGCAAGCGGTGGCGCATGTGGCCCAGCACAACCCGCAGGCGATCATCGTCATCAGCGCGGGCAAGCCCAGCGTGGACTTCATCGCGGCGTACCAGAACTCGGGGCGGCATGCGCTGTTCTACGTGCTCTCGGTGATCAGCAACGTGCAGCTGGTCGAAGGCCTGGGCGAGCGCGCGCGTGGCGTGGTGGTCTCGCAAGTCGTGCCCTCGCCTTGGACCGCCAGCTTGGAGCTGTCGCGCGAGTTTCAGCAGATGGCCAAGCAAAGCGGCATCCAGAACCTGACCTTCAGCCAGATGGAAGGCTTTTTGTCGGCCAAATTCCTGGTCGAGGCGCTGCAGCGCGCTGGCCCCAACCTCACGCGCGCCAGCCTGATCCAGGCCATGGAGAGCATGCAGATCAACCTGGGCGGCTACCCGATCCGGCTCTCACCCAGGCAGCACAGCTCGGGCCGGTTTGTCGATTTGCTCATGCTCAGCAAGGACGGCACCTTCACCCGCTAGCCACTGGCGCCGGGCGCCTGCCAGCGTCCCGTCCCCTTTCCATCCTTTCTCCAAACGGAAATTTGCTATGACCACACCGATCTACCCCATCGTCGGCATCGTTGGCACTGGCGCCATGGGCCGGGGCATTGCCCAGATTGCCGCCCAGGGCGGCTGCCAGGTGCTGCTGCTCGATGCCCAAAGCGGCGCCGCTGAAGCCGCGCGCAACGCCGTGCTCGAGCAATGGCAGCGCCTGCAGGCCAAGAGCCGCATCAGCGCCGAGCAGCTGGCTGACTACAGCGCACGCCTGCAGCCGGTGGCGCAGGTAGCCGATCTGAAAGACTGCGCCCTGGTGGTCGAAGCCATTGTCGAGCGGCTCGATGCCAAGCAGGGCCTGTTTGCCCAGCTTGAATCCGTCGTCGCCCCCGAGACGGCGCTGGTGAGCAACACCTCCTCACTGTCGATCACCCAGATTGCCGCCAGCCTGCAGCGCCCCGAGCGCTTTGCCGGTCTGCACTTCTTCAACCCCGTGCCGCTGATGAAGGTGGTGGAAATCATCGCCGGGCTGAAGACCGACCCGGCCCTGTGCCGCACCCTGGACCAGGCCATGCGCCAGTGGGGCCACCAGCCGGTGCAGGCGCAGGACACACCCGGCTTCATCGTCAACCACGCCGGGCGCGGCTACAACACCGAGGCGCTGCGCATCGTCGGCGAAGGCATTGCCGACTTCGCCACCGTGGACCGCATCCTGCGCGACCAGGTGGGCTTTCGCCTGGGGCCGTTTGAGCTGATGGATCTGACGGCGCTGGACGTTTCCCACCCGGTGATGGAAGCCATCTACCGCCAGTACTACGACGAGCCGCGCTTTCGCCCCAGCGTCATCACCGCCCAGCGCCTGGCCGGTGGTGTGGTCGGCAAAAAAGTTGGCCAGGGCTTTTACCGCTACGAAGGCGGCAGCGCCCAAGTGCCTGCCGAGGCGGCCGTGCCCGAGGTGGCGGCGCTGCCGCCGGTGTGGGTCTCCCCCCGCGCCACGCGCCGCGAGGCACTGTGCGCCCTGCTGCAAGCGCTGGGCGCGCAGCTGGAAGCAGGCGCCACACCCTCGCCCGAAGCGCTGATTGTGGTGGCCCCGCTGGGCCTGGATGTGAGCAGCGCGGCCGTGGCCGAGCAACTCGATGCCAGCCGCACCGTGGGCATTGACCTGCTCATCGACGACAGCGCCACACGCCGCCGCACCCTGGCCACCAACCCGGCGACCAGCCGCGCCATGCGCGATGCCGCGCACGCCCTGTTTGCGCGCGATGGCAAGCCCGTCAGTGTGGTGCGCGACAGCGGCGGCTTCATCACCCAGCGCGTGCTGGCCACCATCGTCAACATTGCCGCCGACATCTGCCAGCAGCGCATCTGCAGCCCGCAGGATCTGGAAACGGCCGTCACCTTGGGCCTGGGCTACCCGCAAGGCCCGCTGGCCATGGGCGAGCGCTGGGGCGCCGAGCGCATCCTGCAGGTGCTCGACAACCTGCAAACCATCTATGGCGACCCGCGCTATCGCCCCAGCCCCTGGCTGCGCCGCCGCGCCATGCTGGGTTTGAGCCTGAGCCACACGGAAGACTGACCCGCGCAGCCTCCACAAAAAAGCCACCACCTGAACAGCAGGTGGTGGCTTTTTTATTGCGTTGCACAAGCAAGGCGTTACGGCGCAGGCGCTCCCTTGGGCCAGAGCACCCACAGACGTAGATCCTGCTTGGTGCGCCCGGCAATGTCACCCGCCTCGGCACCCCAGCCCATGAAGTAGTCGGCGCGCACGGCACCGACGATGGCGCTGCCCGTGTCCTGCGCCAGCACCAGGCGGCTGAGCTTTTGCGTCGGACCGCTGCTGTGCAGCCACACCGGCGTGCCATAGGGGATGCTGGAGCGATCCACGGCGATCGAGCGCCCGGGCGTCAGCGGCACGCCCTGCGCGCCGCGCGGCCCCAGCTGCTGGTCCACACCTTCGAGCGGTTCTTCCTTGAAGAACACATAGCGCGGGTTGCTCCAGAGCATTTCCTGCACGCGCTGCGGGTTGGCCTGCACCCAGGCGTTGATGCCGGGCCAGGTGGCATCGCGCACCAGCCGGCGATCCAGCAGCCACTTGCCCACGCTGCCATAGGGATGGTCGTTGGTGCCGGCAAAGGCCATGCGGATCTGGTGCTGGCGCCCGTCGGGCTCGGTGATCAACAGGCGGCCCGAGCCCTGGATATGCAGCACCAGCGCATCGACCGGGTTGTCCAGCCACGCCAGCTCACGCCCGGCCAGGGCGGCCTGGGCTTCGGGCAGGGTGTCGATCTGCTGGCGCGTGTACCAGGGCCTGCGGCTGCCAAAGCCGCGCGGCAGACCATACAGCGGGTAGCGGAAGCGCTCATCGGGCTGGCGCTGCGCCCGCAGGAAGGGTTCGTAGTAGGCCGTCAGCATGCCCACGGCCTGGCCGCTGTGGCTTTCCACACGGTAGGGCTGCATGTGGGTCTGCAACCAGTGCCAGACCTGGGCGTGGCTGGCCATGCTCAGGCGCCGCAGGTCGCCACACAGGGTGGTCAGCGCCGCAGGCGGGCGTTCGCAACTCAGTTGCCAGGCCCCCAGGGCCTGATGGATGTCGTCCTCGGCCAGGCCGGGCAGCTCGGCCCAGCGCACCGGCACCCAGCGGCTCTGGGGGCGCACGATGGGCGCCGGCAGGGGGGCCGTGTCGGGCACCATGCCGGCGGGCAAGGCTGCGGCCGGGGCTTTGTCAGTAATGGTTATGGAGCCCTTGGGCGGAGAGGAGCAAGCCAGCAAACTACCTACAATGAGAAGCAGTATTGCTCGTGGCAACAAAGTCGCAATCATGGCGTGCGATTGTGCGGCAAGCGCCGCATCCCCTGGCGTTCTTTGCGTGGTTTCCTCCCCCACCCACATCTTTTCCCACAAGGAGTTTTTTATGCGTAAACAGATGCTTGTTACCACGGCAGCGCTGGCCGCTGCACTCACCATCAGCGGTTGCGCCAGCCCTGACGGTGGCATGACCGACACCCAGCGTCGCACGGCCATTGGCACCGCCGTCGGTGCCGTGGCTGGCGCCGTGATTGCCAAGGGCACCGGCGGCAAGGCTGGCGTGGGCGCCGTCGCAGGTGCCGCTGTGGGCGGCATTGGCACCTACATCTGGTCGGCCAACATGGAAAAGCGCAAGCGCGAGATGGAGGCCGCCACCCAGGGCACCGGCATTGATGTGAGCAAGACCGCAGACAACCGCCTGAAGCTGGACATTCCCAGCGACATCTCGTTCGACTCGAACCGCTACGACATCAAGAGCAACTTTGCGCCGATCCTGGACCGCTTTGCCGAGGGCCTGCGCAACACGCCGAACTACACGGTGGACATCATCGGCCACACCGACAGCACCGGCAACGATGCCATCAACGACCCGCTGTCGCTCAACCGCGCCAACGCCACGCGCAGCTACCTGGTCAACCGTGGCGCCAATGGCTCGCGCATCTTCACCGCAGGGCGTGGCTCGCGCGAACCGATTGCCACCAATGCCACCGCCGCTGGTCGCGCGCAGAACCGCCGTGTGGAAATCTATCTGGGTGAAGTGGCCAACTGATCGCCCCGTTGCCCAGGCGGCCAGGATCCTGGACAAACCGCAAAAACATAGCTGCTGGCGCTGATGTATCAAGTATTTCACGCATATTCATGCCTGAAATTCAGATGCAACAAGCGCCAGCAGCTTTTGTTTTTATAGTACGCGGTGCTCCAGCGCCGGCAGCTGGCTGCGCACCTGCGTGAGCAGATTGCGATCCAGCTCGGCCAGCACCACACCCGGGGTGGGATCGGTGCGTTGCTGGAGCACTTCGCCCCAGGGGGAGATGGCCATGCTGTGGCCCCAGGTGCGCCGGCCGTTGTCGTGCTTGCCGCCTTGCGCAGCGGCGAGCACAAAGCTCTGGTTCTCGATAGCGCGGGCGCGCAGCAGCACTTCCCAATGCGCCTGGCCGGTGGTGAAGGTGAAGGCGCTGGGCACCACCAAGATATCGGCACCGGCGCGCGCGTGCTGGCGGTACAGCTCGGGAAAGCGCAGGTCGTAGCACACGCTCAGGCCCACGCGCCAGCGCTGGCCGCTGCGGTCGGTGATGTCGGCCAACACCGGGGTGCTGCCCGGCTGGATGACGGCCGATTCGTCGTAACGCTCGCTGCCGGTGCTGAAGCGAAACAAATGGATCTTGTCGTAGCGCGCAGCGCACATGCCTTCGGGGCTGAACACCAGGCTGGTGTTGAACACGTGCTCGGGCTGCGGCGCGCGCAGCGGGATGGTGCCGGCAATCAGCCACAGCTGGTGCTGGCGCGCCCACTGCGCCAGCGCGTCCTGAATCTGGCCCTGACCAAAGTCCTCGCACCAGGCCAGCTTGTCGCGGTCGCCATGGCCCATGCCGCAAAAGTATTCGGGCAGCAGCACCAGCTGCGCGCCCTGGGCAGCGGCCTGGGCCACCAGGGTCTGCGCGGCGTGCAGATTGGCCTGCACATCGGGGCTGCTGCACATTTGGACGACGGCAACTTGCATGGCAAATCTCCTAGGGAATGGGGGGCACCTCTTGCGGCGCGGTCTGCGGCAGGCTGGTGTCCTTGCTGGGGGTGACCACCGGATCGGTCCAGCTGCCGGTGACGGTGAAGCTGCGCGTGGCCGCGGCAATCAGCGGACCGCGCAACACGGCCTGGGCCAGAAAGCTGCCCAATCCTACAACCGGGTTGATGGCGCTGGCCACCAGGGAGGCGGTCATGGCGTTGATCTCGGGCACCACCACCAGGCGCAGCTGCTGGGTTTCGTCCTGCAGGTTGGCCTCGCCCTCCATCAGCACGGCAGCGTTGAGGCCCTTCATCTGCAGATTGTTGGTGCGCGCTATGCCCTGACGCACGGCCACGTCGCCACGCACAAAGTCAAAGGCAAAGCCGGCGCTGAAGATGTCGCGAAAGTCCAGACTCAGGCGCCGTCCAATCGATTGCAGACTCAGCACGCTCAGCAGCTTGCCCATGCCGGGCTCCACCTTCAGGAACTGGCCCTTGCCCATGTCCATGTGGATCTGGCCCTCCATGCTGGGCCAGTGCGGCGCCAGCGGACTGCCGCGCCACAGCACCTGGCCGCTCAGGCTGCCCTGGCCGCCCTCCACCACCCCGGGCATGCCCAGGCGGGCCAGCATGGCGCCGGCGTCGCTGGTCTCCAGGGTGAATTCCAGCTGCGTGTTGCGTGGCTGTTGCGGTCCGGGGGCAAACCAGCGCCCCTTGGCCCGCCAGCGGGTCTGCGGGGTGAGCAGCTGAAAACGCTCCAGCGCCCAATAGCGCCCATGCTCGTCGCGGCGCTGGCGTGCCAGCAGCGACAGCTGCCCCAGGGCCTTGTCGGCCAGCTGAAAGTCCTGCACATGGATGTCCAGCGCGGGCCACTGGCCTTCTTCCGGCTCGGCTGGCATCGATGCCGCTGGCCGCGTCACCTGTGCCTCGGCATCGGCAACGCTCCTGGGCAGATACAGATGATTCAGGCGAGCAAACACCAGCCCGCTGGGGTGGCGCTCATCGGCTGGCCGGTATTCCACATAGCCGGCAAACTGCGTGGCCTGCAGCTGGCCGCGCCACAGACCGTTCTTCTGGCTGAGCTGGGCACTGCTGGGGCCCAGGTGGCGCTGGTTGACGCGCAGATCCTGCACATCCAGCACCAGGCGCCGGGGCAGGAAGTCCTGGAAGCTGGCACCACCAGCGCCCGTGCTGGCCGGTGTTGCGCTGCCGGCGTGGCCCGAGGGCGTGCTGCCCAACGCCGCCCGCCAGGCATCGATGTCCAGCAACGGCAGCCGCACCTGGGCCACCACTTCCCCCGACGTGCTGCGGGCGGGCATTTCAGCCTCGCCCAGGGCGATGAAGCCACTCTCCACCCGATCGCTGGCCTGATTGAGCAGGTAGCGCAACTGGCCGCGCCCCTCCAGCAACACATGCAGCTGGGCGCGCTGCTCAGGCTGGGGGGTGTAGCGCACCAGCAGCGGCAGGGTGCTGTCTGCCGTCGGCTTGTCCAGCGGCGCGGGCAGCTGCAGGGTCAGGCCCTGCAGGTCCGAGCGCACCAGCACCTGCGGTGCCCCACCCCTGGAGTTCACCTGCACCGTATAGGCGCTGCCGCCGCTGGCATGCGCAGCCAGCTGGCGCACCACGTCCAGCGGGGCGCCATGCACCAGTCCTTGCGCGCTGGCCTGGCCCTGGGCTTGAACGTGCACCCCCTCGGCAATGCTGGGCATACCACCGCTGACCTGCACCGGCCCACCCAGGCTCTGGCCGTGTACGCCCTCCAGGGCAAAGCCCTGCTCGTGAAAGCGGATGCTGCCGTGCAGCTGGCTCAATTCCGGGCTATGGGCACTGAGCTGCAGCCGGTTACCCTGCAGCGTGAGCTGACCCTGCACGCGACTGTGCTGCAACGCGTCGATGGGCAGCTGCAACTGCAGCTGAACCTCCGCCGGGCCGTGCGCGCTGGCTTCGGCCAGGGCGCCCTGGGTGAGCTGCTCCACGGCGCTGCCACGCAACACGTCCAGCAGGGCATTCAGCTGCGCGCGGCTGCGACCTGCCACACGCACGGTGGGCTCGTTCAGGTCGGCAATCTCGGCCTGGATGTCGTGCCACGGCACCTGGGGCGGGCCGCCGCGCACGCTGGCAAAACGGGTGCTGGCATCCTGCACCTGCACGCCCGCGCCCTCGAACACCAGGGTGCCGGAGAGCTGCTCCAGCCGCGGCCAGGGCGCCTGAGTCCGGGGCCGGATGGAGGCCGGCACGTAGTCGTACACTGCATCCTCAATGGGCGCGCGGATGTAGAAGCGCCCGCTGCCCGGCGTATCGAAGGGCATGTGGCGCAGGTCGCCAGTCACCTCGAACTCCACCTGGCGGCTGTGCCCGGCCAGCACGCTGTCGCGCACGTAGTGGCGCGCCACGGCGGGAATGTGCAGCGGCAGGTAACGGTGCACGCGCGTGCCGTCGGCGCGCGTCAACACCCCACGCAGCTGCAGGATGCCGGGCAAGAAGCTGTCCGCATCCGGGCCGGTGCGCCAGCGCGCCTGCAGGCGCCCCTGGGCATCGGCATTGGCAAATTCGGCATCGCTGACGCTCAACTGCCAGTCGCCCTGGCGCTGCGTCCACTGCAGACGCGCCTGCAGGCGCTGCAAGGGGATGTCCGGCTCCTCGAACACTCCGGGAAACTGCAGCACGCCCTGGCGCATGCGCAGCTGGGCGCTGCCGCCGTGCTCGCTCAGGTCGAAGTCCACATCCAGCCCCTGTACGCCGGGCGTGCCTACACCCTGCTCGGCCGCCTGGCCCTGCAGTTGCAGCTGGCGCAGCTGACCGCTGGCCTGGTAGCTGGGTTGGTCGCTGCCGGCGCTCCAGCGCAGCTGCAACTGCTGCAGCAGACCAGCCGGCTGCCAGCGCGCGGCCTGCTGGCGCAATGCGTGCGGCACCGGCAGGGATTGCAGCAACGCACCGGCCAGACCCAGATCGGCCTGCTGCAGCTGCAGGCGCAGGTGCTGCTGGCCGTCACGTGCTGCCGAGGCCGACTCCACCGACCAGCTGCTGGGGGCCCAGTGGCGCAGCTCACCTTCCGGGGGGAGCTGCCAGTCAAAGCCCAGCTGCTCGGCCTGCACCGCCCAGGCCTGGGCCTGCCACTGCGCGGACAGGCGCCCCTGCACCTGGCGCAGCTGCAGGGGGGGCAGGTCGGGCTGGTCCGGCCCCTGTGCACGACTCCAGTACACACTGGCCTGGGGAAGATGCACATCGGCCGTGCTGCCCACCACCCGGCCGCGCACCACATCGGCCCAGACGCGCACCTGGCCCTGCCCCTGGGCCTGCGCAATGCCCCAGGCGGCGGGCCAGTCGATGACCGGCAACTGCTGCAGCTGCAGCTGGGCAAACCACTGGCCGCTCCAGCGTCGCCAGACCTGCTCCTGCCCACGGGCGCCATCCTCCCCCCGGCCCGGCAGTTCCGGCAGGACGGAGCGGCGAAACAGGCCGCTGACGTGCAGCGCCTGCCCCTGGGCATCGCGCGCATCCAGGCGCAGGCCATGGCGGAAATAGCCGCCACGCAGCACCACATCCACCTGGGTCAGCTGCATTTCCTGGGCACGCAGCGCATCCACAAAGTGCAACTGCCCACCACGCACCACCAGTTCGGGCTGCTCCAGCAGCCACGTCAGCGCCGAGGACTCCCCCCCCTGCTGGTCGGTCAGCTCCAGCCCGGCCACCTGCCAGCGGCCATCGGCCTGGCGCGCCACCTCCAGGCTGGGGGCATCGATGTACAGCTGCTCCAGCCCGCCACGCAGCAGGGCCTGGGGGGAAAGCGTCAGCACCACGCGCGGCAGCTGCAGGGCCGGCTGCTGCGCGCTGTCGAGCACCTGCACGCCGCGCAATTCCAGGGATGGAAACAGTCCCCCGGCGTGGGTGGTGATGCTGCCGATGCGCACCGGTGCCCCTACGGCCTGACTGGCCCAACGCTCCAGCTGAGCACCCCATTGGGGGATTCGCGGCACAATCAATAAATGTAGTCCGCCCCACACCAGCAGGAAGACCAACCAGACGGCCGCCGTCAGGCGCAGCGCCCAGCGGGCAACAAGGGTCAGCAGGCGCAGTCGCAGGGAAGGGGACGGTGCAGATTCGATCATTCAGCGGGTGAGGCAGGAGCCACAAATTATCCCCTCCCTGCCTCTTGTATATGGCTGTGCATGTCGACTTTACTTGCTCCTGTCCACGCTGATGCGCCCTCCTGCCCCCAGGCGCAACATCCCCCGGAAAACCTGGCTTCCCACTCCCGCTTCTGGCAGCGCGTGCAGCGCCGCTACGCCGAACAACTGACGCTGCTGCCCCCCGGCCTGCCCCGGCGCGAGCAGCAGGACGCCTGCCTGGCCCAGCTGCAGGCGCAGGGGCTGGAACTGGGCGCGGCCCTGCGCGTGCTGCGCCAGCTGGTGCTGGCCCGACTGCTGGAATGCGACTGCAATGGCCAGGCCAGCATGCAGGAAGTCACCGCCTGCATGACCTCCCTGGCCGAGCTGGCCCTGGATGCGGCCTGTACCCATGCCCGCGCCACCCTGGATGCGCGCCACGGCACACCGCAAGGCCCGCACGGGCAGCCGGTGCAGCTGTGGGTCATCGGTATGGGCAAGCTGGGCGCGCGCGAGCTCAACGTCTCCAGCGACATCGACCTGATCTACATCTACGAGCACGAGGGCGAGACCACCGGGCGCGATGCCCAGGGCAAGGGCTGCATCACCAACCACGAATACTTCACGCGCGTGGTGAAAATCATTTTTCAGCTGATTGGCGAAGTCACCGAGCACGGCTTTGTCTTCCGCGTGGATCTGGCCCTGCGCCCGCACGGCAACTCCGGCCCCACCGCCATGTGCCTGAGCGCCCTGGAAAGTTATCTGCAGACCCATGGCCGCGAATGGGAGCGCTTTGCCTGGATGAAAAGCCGCGTGATTGCGCCGCGCGCCTGCGTGGTCAGCCCGCAGGTGCAGGCACTGCGCCATGTGGTGCTGCCCTTCGTGTTCCGCCGCTATCTGGACTACAACGTCTTTGATGCACTGCGCGATCTGCACCGCCAGATCCGCCAGCATGCCAGCCGCCGCAGCAGCGGCCAGCCCGGGCGCAGCAACGACGTCAAGCTCTCGCCCGGCGGCATCCGCGAAATTGAATTTACGGTGCAACTGCTGCAGGTGGTGCGCGGTGGCCAGTTCCCCGAGCTGCGCTGCCGCCCGACGCTGCAGGCACTGGAGCGTCTGGCGCGCGCCGAGCTCATGCCCGCACACCAGGCCGAGCAGCTGGCCCAGGCCTATGTGTTCCTGCGCAATGTGGAGCACCGCATCCAGTACCTGGACGACCAGCAGACCCACGTGATGCCCACCGACGACGACGATCTGGCCTGGCTGGCGCGCACCATGGGCTACGCCGACACCCACCGCTTCCTGCACCAGCTCGATGCCTGGCGCGAGCTGGTGGCCCAGGAGTTCGACGCCCTGCTGGGCGGGGACAAGGCCTGCTGCCCCAGCGGCCTGTGTCAGGGGGGCAACCGCAAGGCCCCCACGCCCCAGCCCGCCACAGAGCTGAACGAGGTGCTGACCCAGCTGCCCCAGCCGCTGGCCGAGCGCGTCCAGGCCTGGAACCACAACCCCAGGATCCGCCCCAGCGCGCGCGAGCGCCTGGGCCGGCTGGTACAGCGCACCAGCCAGTGGCTGCAGGAGGACAAGACCACCCTGGAAGCAGCACTGCGTTTTGTGCAGTGGCTTGAACCCCTGCTGCGCCGCGAAAGCTATCTGGCCCTGCTGCTGGAGCGCCCCAACGTGCATGAGCGCCTGATGCACATGCTGGGTGCCGCTGCCTGGCCCGCGCGCTACCTGCAGCAACACCCCGGCGTGATCGACGAACTGGCCAGCGAGCAATTGCTGCACGAGCGCTTCGACGCCCAGGTGTTTGAGCACGAGCTGCAACTGCGCCTGCAAGCGCTGCAGCGCACCGGCGAGGACGACGACGAAAGCCTGCTCAACCTGCTGCGCCGCGCCCACCATGCCGAAGTCTTTCGCACCCTGGTGCGCGATGTGGAGGGCGCCATCACCGTCGAGCAGGTGGCCGACGACCTGAGCGCCCTGGCCGACAGCGTGCTGCGCATCACCAGCCAGTGGTGCTGGCAGCGCCTCAAGCAACGCCACCGCGAGGAACCCAACTTCGCCATCATTGGCTACGGCAAGCTCGGCGGCAAGGAGCTGGGCTACGGCAGCGACCTGGACATCGTCTTTGTGTTTGACGATGACGACGAACAGGCCGGGCAGATCTACGCCGCCTTTGTGCGCAAGCTGATCAACTGGCTCACCGTCAAGACCAGCGAGGGCGACCTGTTCGAGATCGACACCCAGTTGCGCCCCAATGGCAACTCCGGCCTGCTGATCACCAGCTTCACGGCCTACGCCAACTACCAGCAGCAGCGCGGCAGCAACACCGCCTGGACCTGGGAGCACCAGGCCATGACGCGTGCGCGCTTCGTGCTGGGCCGCGCCGACCTGCAACCGCGCTTTGATGCCGTGCGCCAGGCGGTCATCACCGCGCCGCGCGATCTGGCGGCACTGCGCCAGGAAATCCTGGACATGCGCCTGCGCCTGCGCAAGGCCCATCCCGTGCCGGAGGGGCGCTTTGACCTCAAGCACAGCCCTGGCGGCATGCTCGATGCCGAGTTCGCCGTGCAGCTGCTGGTGCTCTCCCACGCCCGCCAGCACCCCGAGCTGCTGGGCAATGTGGGCAACATTACCCTGCTGCAACGCGCAGAAGACGCCGGCCTGCTGCCCAAGGGCGTGGGCAGCGAGGCCGCCGACGCCTACCGTGAGCTGCGCCGCCTGCAGCACGTTGCCCGCCTCAATGAGAACTCAGGGGTGCTTGATACGTTTAGTATCACACCCTGGCGACAGGCCATATTGCGCCTGTGGAGTACCGTTTTTAGTGAAGCACCATGAAACTCGTTGAGCTGGATATTGGCAGCATTCCCTTTGGCCTTCCCATCCCGTTCGCCCTGCGCGGGGTCGGGGGCACCTTGCTGGCCAACAAAGGCTTTGTCATCCGCTCGCCGGAGGATCTGAAAACGCTGCTGGCCCGCGGACAGACGCTGTACGTTGATACCGATGAGTCGGGCGAGAGCTACCGCGCCTACCTCGCCCAGCTGCAGTCCATGCTGCACGCCAACAAACCCCTGGGCCAGATTGCCGACATGACCATGCAGGCCAAGGGCCAGGCCGAGCCGCAGGAGGAAGCCCCCACGCACCCGCGCTGGGGCGACTGGCAGCTGCACTGGACGCAGCTGCTGCGCGCGCCCGATCCGCAAAACTTTCAGGCGCGTTTTGAGCGCATGTTCACGGCGCTGCTCAGGTACAGCCAGAAGACCCCTGATGCCGCCCTGCTGGCGCTGGTGCAACTGTCGGCCGAGGAAGTGCGCTTCTACAGCGCCACCCACGCCATGCTGGTGGCCGTGATCGGCATGCTGGTCACTCGCGAGACGCTGCGCTGGCCCGAGCAGCACGTGCAGACCCTGGGGCGCGCGGCGCTGACCATGAACATCTCCATGACCCAGCTGCAGGACGATCTGGCGCAGCAGCGCTCGCCGCTGAGCACCGAACAGGCCAAGGAGATCGACTTTCACTCCGAGCGCTCCGTCGCCCTGCTGCACCAGCTGGGGGTGGGCGATGCGCTGTGGCTGGAAGCCATCAAGTACCACCACTTCCGCGACCCGGGCAAGCTCGGCGAGAAGACCCTGGGCCGGCAGATGGCCCGCATCATCCAGCGCGCCGACATCTTTGGCGCACGCATTGCACCGCGCATCGGGCGCACGCCCATGTCGGTCACCTCGGCCATGCAGGCCTGCTACTACGACGAGACCAAGTCCGTGGATGAAGCCGGCGCCGCCCTGGTCAAGACCCTGGGCATCTACCCCCCTGGTGCCTGGGTGCAGCTGGCCAGCCAGGAAAGCGGCATCGTCGTGCGCCGCAGCCAGCATGCTGCCACCCCGCGCGTGGCCGTGTTCCTCAACCGCGACGGCATGCCCTGCGACCCCTTGCCGCGCGACACCTCTCAACCGGCCTACAAGATCACCGGCCCGGTGGCGCACCGCGACATCCGCGTGCATGTGGCGCTGGACAAGCTGCTCAATTTGTAAAGAGCACGTAAAGCTGCCGCAAAACGCATGAAAAAAGCGCTGTAGGCCGGAACTTTCCCCGGCCCCCCTTCCTCCCACGAAAGCCTCTAGGTTTGCAGCTGTGGGGCCTGACTGCCTGGTTCAGTCCGTCCATCCTGCGGGTACTTCTCCTCCCTCCCTCTCTTAAATTGCCCGCAGGCGCCCCACAGCTCTTTTTTTCTTCTCTTGCGCGCTGGACTGCCCCTCTTGCGGCCAAGCCGCGCGCCCATGGCAAGCATTGGGCGGCATTTACAATCGCCGCCCATGAACCAGTCTGCCCAATCTTCCCTCTCTGCCCTGACCGCCATCTCTCCGCTGGACGGCCGCTACGCCAACAAACTTGCCGCATTGCGCCCCATCATGAGCGAATTTGGCTACATGCACCGCCGCGTTCAGGTGGAGGTGACGTGGTTTATCGCCCTGTCGGACGCCGGCTTTGCCGAATTCCCGCCCCTGCCCGCCGATGCGCGCGCGCTGCTGCTGGGTCTGGTGAACAACTTCAGCGAGGCCGATGCCCAGGCCATCAAGGACATCGAAAAGACCACCAACCACGACGTCAAGGCCGTGGAGTACTGGATCAAGGCCCAGTTCAAGGGCAACGCAGCGCTGGAAAAGGCGGCTGAGTTCGTGCACTTTGCCTGCACCAGCGAGGACATCAACAACACCAGCCACGCGCTGCAGATCCGCGCCGGCCGCGATGTGCTGCTGCAGGGCCTGGCCCCCATCAGCGCCAAGCTGCGCGCCATGGCACACCAGTTTGCCGAGGTGCCCATGCTCAGCCGCACCCACGGCCAGACCGCCAGCCCCACCACCGTGGGCAAGGAAATGGCCAACGTCTTCATGCGCCTGCAACATGCCGTGCAGCAGATCGAGCAAGTGCGCATCCTGGCCAAGATGAACGGCGCCGTGGGCAACTACAACGCCCACCTGTCGGCCTGGCCCGAGTTCGACTGGGAAGCCTTCAGCCGCCGTGTGGTGGAAACCGCCGAGCCTGCCGGCCTGGGCCTGACCTTCCAGCCCTATTCCATCCAGATCGAGCCGCACGACTACATGGCGCAGCTCTTTGACGCCGTGGCACGCACCAACACCATCCTGATCGACCTGGCGCGCGACATCTGGGGCTACATCAGCCTGGGCTACTTCAAGCAAAAGCTCAAGGAAGGCGAAATCGGCTCCTCGACCATGCCGCACAAGGTCAACCCCATCGACTTTGAAAACGCCGAAGGCAACCTGGGCCTGGCCAACGCCATGCTCAAGCACTTGGCCGAAAAGCTGCCCATCAGCCGCTGGCAGCGTGACCTGACCGATTCGACCGTGCTGCGCAACATCGGCGTGGCCATGGGCTACGCGGCGCTGGCCTACCAGTCGCTGATGACCGGCCTGAACAAGCTCGAACTCAACGAAGAGCGCCTGGCCGAGGACCTGGACCACGCCTGGGAAGTGCTGGCCGAGCCGATCCAGACCGTCATGCGCCGCTATGGCGTGGCCGGTGCCTACGAAAAGCTCAAGGCTGTCACCCGTGGCAAGAGCGTGCTGGCCGAAGACCTGCACCAGCTCATCCGTGAACTGGACATCCCCCAGACCGACAAGGACCGACTGCTGGCCATGACGCCCGCCAGCTACGTGGGCAAGGCCGCCGAGCTGGCCCGCCGCGTGTAAATGCCGTGGCGCTGGCTTGAAGCGCTAAAACGATAGCTGCTTGCGCTGATTTGGCAGGGGTTTCAAGACAAAAACACCTTGAAATCCACTAAACACCAGCGCCAGCAGCTCTTTTTTTTATTCTTTTTTATCTTTACTGATTCCCCCGCATGCCCCGCTTCCACTGCCCCATTCCCTTGACTGCCGATGCCGAGCTGGAGCTGCCCGCCGGTGCCGCGCGCCACATACAGGTGCTGCGCCTGCAACCCGGCGCGGTGATCGAGCTGTTCAGCGGTGAACCCCGGGGCGGACAGTGGCAGGCGCAGATTCTGGAAATGGGCCGCAGCCACGTGCGCGTGCGCGTGCTGCAGCACCAGGCGCTGGAGCGCGAGCTGCCCCAGCCGGTGCATCTGATCGCCGGCATCACCGCCAACGAGCGCATGGACTGGCTAGTGGAAAAGGCCACCGAGCTGGGCGCCACCAGCCTCACGCCGCTGCTGGCCGAGCGCAGCGTGCTCAAGCTCAAGGGCGAGCGCGCCGACAAGAAGCGCGAGCACTGGCAGGCCGTGGCCGTGGCTGCCTGCGAGCAGTGCGGGCGCAATCAGGTGCCGGTGATCCACCCGGCGCACACCCTGGCGCAGTGGCTGCAAGCCCACCCGGCGGAACAGGACACGCCAAGCACGCGCCGCGCGGTGCTTTCGCTGGCGCCTGGCTCTCAGCCCTTGGCGCAGGTGCTGGCCCAAGGGCAGGGGCCGCTGGTGCTGCTCTCCGGCCCCGAAGGCGGCCTGAGCCCGGCAGAAGAAGCACTGGCCCTGCAAGCCGGCTTCGCCCCCGTGACGCTGGGGCCGCGCATCCTGCGCGCTGAGACCGCCCCGCTGGCGGCGCTGGCCATTGTCGAGGCACTGGTCAATGTCCCTGGCCCGGCGCTGCCAGCGCGTTAATCGGACTTGTTTTCTGGCTTGCCGTCGGTTTTCCCGTCCGGCTTGTTGCACACACGCAAGGCCTTGCCCGCCAGGGCAGGCTCGATGGCCTTGAGCTTGGCCTGCAACGCGCTGCTGACGGCGGGCAGCTGCAAGGTGTACACCGTGCTGGCCGGGCGCTCCTGCACCACGCGCGCGCCACGCACGCCGGCGCGCAGGATGCGCGTCAGCTCACGCGTGGCGGCTTCCTCGGTGGAAAAACGCCCCAGCGACAGCCCAGGCTCCAGGGAACCACCTGCACGGTCGGTATCCAGGCCCCGCGCACGCAGCTCGCTGCGCCGCTGCGCCAGCACCTCCAGGCTGGGGAACTTGCCCAGGTACACCATCCAGCGCCCCGGGATCTCGCCCACGCGCAGCTCGTAGCTCTCCCAGGGGAACTCCTGGTTGCGCAAAGCCGTGCGCAGGGTCCTGGCCTGATCCTCGTCGAAGGGGCCGGCCTGCAGGCACAGCGCGGGAGGGGCCGCAGGGGCGGCTTCTGCGGACGTGGAGGCCGGCGGCGCAGAAGCGGGGGCGGCAGTGGCAGCCGGCGGTTCCGGCGTCTGGGCAGGCTCGGCGGGCGAAGGCTGCGGGCGTGCTGGTGGCACAGCTTCCGGTGCCGGCTCGGGCGCGCGCTCCGGCACAGGGGGTTGGGCCGCTGCTTCGGGGCGGGGAGCTGGTGCAGCCGGCTGCACCAGGGTGATGGTTTCCGGACGCATCTGCTGCGCCAGACGCCACGGCTCGGACTGGTTCTGCGGCGCCAGACCGACGGCGGCCAGCCAGCCCTGGCTCCAGACCCCGTACAGAACGTTGGCACAGACCAACAACAGCAAGACAAAACGCAACATACCTGGCTTCTCCTAGCGCTGCGGCGGCAGCGCCATGTGCTGGGGACGCACGCTCACATCCGCGCTGTGCAGCGCCTGCAGGCCCTGGGCCGTCTGCACCAGCAAGGCCCCGTCCGGGCCGACGCCCTGAGCCACACCCTGAATGCCATCGCTGGTGTGGATGGGCTGGCCGCGCAGCACGTCCACCGCCGCAAAACGCTGCACCAGCGGCGCAAAGCCCTGCGCGGCAAACGCCAGCACGGCATGCGCCAGCGGCGGCAGGATCTGCGCCAGCGCCAGCGGTGCTGTCCAGCGCGTATCCAGGGCGCGCAGGCTCGTGGGTGGGGTGCTCCAGTCCGCGCCTGCCTGGGGCTGGACAATGTTCATCCCCAGGCCAATGACCACGTAGCGTGCCTGCTGCTGGAGCGATGCTCCCGGCACATGGTGCGCCAGACTGGTGGTCTCGATCAGGATGCCGCCGAGCTTGCGCCCATCGCGCAGCCACAGGTCGTTGGGCCACTTCAGGCCGATCTGCTGCGACTGGGCCATGCCCGAGGCGTGCAGGGCCTCCACCACCGCCAGCCCCACGGCCAGCGACAACCCGGACCAGTCCTGCGGCGCCAGCATCAGCCCCAGGGACATCATCAGGCTGTCCCCCGGGGTATTGCTCCAGGGGCGGCCCAGCCGACCCCGGCCCTGCGTCTGCTGCTCGGCAATCAGGAGCGTGGCCTCGGTGCGTCCGGCGTGGGCGCGGCGCATGAGTTCGGTGTTGGTGGAGTCGATCTGCGCCAGCACCTCGACCGTAAAGCCGGGCAGCACGGGCTGCAGCGCCAGCCACAGGTCTTCGACGGGCCAGGGCATGGGTCTTACGGGGCGCATGGGCCCTCCTGCGCCGGCCAGTGGGCAAAGTCCTCGGGCTGGGGCGGACGCCAGCCGCGCTTGGGTGCCAGCAGGGTGCCACGGCAGGTGGGTGCACCGCAGAAGCAGGCGTACTCGGCCTTGAGCTTGCTGGTGTAGCGCTGCTCCACCATCAGGCCGTAGTCGTAGGACAGCTCCTCGCCCGCAGCAATCGGGCGCAGCGCCGTGATGAAGATGCGGCCCCCCTCCTCCAGCGCGTAGCAGTTGGGCGCGCAGCTGTGGTTGATCCAGCGCGCGGCGTTGCCGCCGTGGGCTGCGTCGATGACGCGGTCTTCATCGACGTGGAAATAGAACGTGTGCAGCGGCTGGCTCGGGTCGTGTGGGTGACGACGCTGGGCTTCCTCCCAGTCAATCACCTCCCCCAAATACTCAATAATGCGCGTGCCAGCAGCGATGGCCTGCAGCGCAAACACACCCTTGCCATGCACGCCCGAGCGACGCACCTGAATACGCCGCCCCCGGGGAGCCTGGGAAGAAGACTTGGCTGCAACGGACATGAAAAATTCTGCTACCTTGAAAAAAGGCCCGCTCGCCGCACTGCACAGCAACAAACAGGCAGTCGCGCCAGCTGGAATGGAAAGCCAAAGATTGTAGAAGCCCGGCATCGCCACCAGACCCTGGCGGGCGCCACGAAAACATAAGTATGAGTAAAACCCTCGTCATCGCAGAAAAACCATCGGTCGCCCAGGACATCGTGCGGGCACTGACGCCCGTGGTGGGCAAATTCGACAAGCACGACGACCACTTCGAAAACGAGCGCTACATCATCACCAGCGCCGTGGGCCACCTGGTGGAGATTCAGGCGCCCGAAGAGTTCGACGTCAAGCGCGGCAAGTGGAGCTTTGCGCATCTGCCGGTGATTCCGCCACGCTTTGACCTCAAGCCCGTGGAAAAGACCAAGAGCCGCCTGGCCGCCGTGGTCAAGCTGGCCAGGCGCAAGGACGTCACGCACCTGATCAACGCCTGCGACGCGGGGCGCGAAGGGGAACTGATCTTTCGCCTGATCGAGCAATACGCCGGCGGCGCCAAGGGCACGCTGGGCAAGCCGATTTCGCGCCTGTGGCTGCAGTCGATGACGCCGCAGGCCATCCGCGATGGCTTCAACCAGCTGCGCTCGGACCAGCAGATGCAGGGCCTTGCCGATGCGGCGCGCAGCCGCTCCGAGGCCGACTGGCTGGTCGGCATCAACGGCACGCGCGCCATGACGGCGTTCAACTCGCGCGATGGCGGCTTTTTCCTGACCACCGTGGGCCGGGTGCAGACGCCCACGCTGTCGCTGGTGGTCGAGCGCGAGGAAAAAATCCGCGCCTTCGTCAGCCGCGACTACTTTGAAGTGCACGCCAGCTTTGCCGCCCAGGCGGGCCAGTACCTGGGCAAGTGGTTCGATCCGCAGTTCAAGAAATCGGACGACCCCGAGGCGCGCGCCGACCGCCTGTGGGACGCGCAGACCGCCCAGCAGATTGCCGATGCCGTGCGCGGCAAGCCCGCCAGCGTGCGCGAGGAGTCCAAGCCCAGCACCCAGGCCAGCCCGCTGCTGTTTGACCTGACCAGCCTGCAGCGCGAAGCCAACGGCAAGTTCGGCTTTTCCGCCAAGACCACACTGGCCCTGGCGCAGGCGCTGTACGAAAAGCACAAGGCGCTGACCTACCCGCGTACCGACTCGCGCGCCCTGCCCGAAGACTACCTGCCCGTGGCGCGCCAGACCTTCGAGATGCTGGCCCACTCGCACATGGCGCATCTGGCGCCCTACGCCCAGCAGGCGCTGCAAAACAACTACGTGCGCCAGACCAGGCGGGTGTTCGATGACAGCAAAGTGAGCGATCACTTTGCCATCATCCCCACCACCCAGGCGCCCTCGGGTCTGTCGGAAGCCGAGCAAAAGCTCTACGACCTGGTGGTGCGCCGCTTCATGGCGGTGTTCTTCCCCAACGCCGAGTACCAGGTCACCACGCGCATCAGCCAGGTGGAGCAGCACCACTTCAAGACCGAAGGCAAGGTGCTGATCCAGCCCGGCTGGCTGGCGATCTACGGCAAGGAAGCGGCCAGCGAAGTGGAAGGCTCCAAAGACGGCGACAAGGGCCAGCCCCTGGTGGCCGTGCAGCCCGGCGAGCGCCCGCTGACAGAGCAGGTGGCACCCAAGGGCCTCAAGACCAAGCCGCCAGCCCGCTACACGGAAGCGACGCTGCTGGGCGCCATGGAAAGCGCGGGCAAGCAGGTCGAGGACGAAGAGCTGCGCAGCGCCATGCAGGAAAAGGGCCTGGGCACTCCCGCCACGCGCGCTGCCATCATCGAAGGGCTGCTGACCGAAAAGTACATGCTGCGCGAAGGGCGCGAGATCATCCCCACAGCCAAGGCCTTCCAGCTGATGACGCTGCTGCGTGGCCTGGAAGTCAAGGAGCTGTGCAAGCCTGAACTGACCGGCGAGTGGGAATACAAGCTGGCACAGATGGAACGCGGCCAGCTCTCGCGCGAGAGCTTCATGCAGCAGATTGCCGCCATGACCGAGCGCATGGTGCAAAAGGCCAAGGAATACGACCGCGACACCATCCCCGGCAACTACGCCACCCTGAGCGCACCCTGCCCGCAGTGCGGCGGCATCGTCAAGGAAAACTACCGCCGCTACGCCTGCACCGGCAGCAACGGCCAGGGTGAGGGCTGCGGCTTTTCCTTCACCAAATCGCCCGCTGGCCGCACCTTTGAAGTGGCCGAGGCCGAGGCGCTGCTGCGCGATCGGCGCATCGGCCCGCTGGAGGGCTTCCGCTCCAAGGCCGGTTGGCCCTTCAGCGCCGAAGTGGCCATCGTGCGCGACGAAGCGGCCGGCAACTACAAGCTGGAGTTCGACTTTGGCGACGACAAGGCCGAAGAAGGCGCTGCCGAGGCTGCCGACTTCAGCCAGCAGACCAGCCTGGGCGCCTGCCCGGCCTGCGGCGCGCCGGTCTATGAGCATGGCAGCAACTATGTGTGCAGCAAGGCGGTGCCCAGCGCCACACAGCCCAAGCCCAGTTGCAGCTTCAAGAGCGGCAAGGTCATCCTGCAACAGCCCATCGAGCGCGCGCAGATGGAAAAACTGCTGGCCACCGGCAAGACCGATGTGCTGGAAAAATTCATCTCCAACCGCACGCGCCGCCCCTTCAAGGCGCAGCTGGTCTGGGATGCCAGCGCAGGCAAGGTCGGCTTCGAGTTTGAGCAGCGCGAAAGCAAGTATCCACAGCGTGCAGCAAAAACCGTAGCTGCTGGCGCTGGCAAATCCAGCACTTCAAAGACAAAAGCAGCTAAAACCACCACCAGTAAAGCGGGAGCAGCTCGCAAAACCACAGCAGCCAACTACCGTCCGGATGCCGCCCTGGCTGCCGTGATTGGTGATGAAGCCATTGCCCGCACCGAGGCGCTGAAAAAGCTCTGGGACTACATCAAGGCGCACAACCTGCAAGACCCGCAGGACAAGCGCACCATCGTCGCCGACGACAAGCTGCGCGCCGTGCTCGGCAAGGAGCGGGCCGGCATGTTTGAGCTCACCGGCCTGATCGGTCCGCACCTGGTGGCGCAGGGCTAAGGCGCATGGACGTTGCACGCACCACCACCGCCCAGCGCCACATCCGCCTGCAAGGCAGCAGCAACTTTCGCGACCTGGGTGGCTACATCGGCCACCAGGGACGGGCGCTGCGCTGGGGCAAGGTGTTTCGCTCCGACCACCTGGCCGATCTGCAGCCGCAGGATCTGCAACGGCTCGCGGCCCTGGGTCTGAGCCGCGCGGTCGATCTGCGCGGCCACGGCGAGCGGGCCCACCTCAACTACGACTGGCCACAGTTGCAGCAGCACCATCTGTGCATCGAACCCACTCTGGTGCAGGAAGCCGTGGCCCTGTTCAGGTCCGGCGGCCAGCTCAGCGTGGCCGATACCGTGGCGCTGATGCAGGAAACCTACCGCAGCTTTGTGCGTGAGTACACGCCCACTTTCGCGCAGCTGCTGACGCTGCTGCTGGAAGACGATCGCCCACTGGTCTTTCACTGCACCGCCGGCAAGGACCGCACCGGCTGGGCCGCCGCACTGCTGCTGCATGCCCTGGGCGTGCAGCGCACGCAAATCGAGCACGACTACCTGCTCACCAACCAGCTCTACCAGCGCCCGCCGGCCCTGGTGGCCCAGGCTGCCGGCCACGTTCCCCATGAGGTGTTGCAGGTGCTGTGGACGGTGCAACTGCCGTTTCTGGACAGCGCCTATGCGCTGGTCGAGCGCGAATACGGCGGCATGGATGCCTATCTGCGCGACGCTCTGGGCCTGCATGCCAATGCGCTGCAGGAGCTGCGGGCGCGCTACCTGGAGCCTGCGGCGTGACCGCAACTGCCCCGAACACCCGCCACGTTTTGCCCAAGGACACAAGGAGATCCACCGCATGAGCCATCCCATCCTGAGCCACCCCATCACGGCCCACTGGCCGCCGCAGCACCCCGACCGTCTGCAGCTGTATTCCCTGGCCACGCCCAATGGCACCAAGGTGTCGATTGCGCTGGAGGAAATGGGCATCCCCTACGAGGCACACACCATCAGCTTTGCCCGCAACGACCAGTTCCACCCGGCCTTTCTGGCGCTGAATCCGAACAACAAGATTCCCGCCATCCTGGACCCCAACGGCCCCAGTGGCCAGCCGCTGGCCTTGTTCGAGTCAGGGGCCATCCTGATCTATCTGGCGGAAAAGACCGGGCAGTTCCTGCCTCAGGATCCGGCCCGGCGCTACGCCACCCTGCAGTGGCTGATGTGGCAAATGGGCGGCGTTGGCCCGATGTTTGGCCAGCTGGGCTTTTTCCACAAGTTTGCGGGCAAGGACTTTGAGGACAAGCGCCCGCGCGACCGTTATCTGGCCGAGACCCGCCGCCTGCTGGGTGTGCTCAATGGGCACCTGAGCCAGAACACCTGGATGGTGGGTGATGCCTACACCATCGCCGACATGGCCATCTTCCCCTGGGTGCGCAATCTGGTCGGCTTTTACGAGGCAGGCAACCTGGTGGGTTGGGACGAATTTGCCCACGTGCAGCGCGCCCTGGAGGCCTTTGTGGCCCGCCCCGCCGTGCAGCATGGGCTGGCAGTGCCTGCCGCCTAACGCGAGAACAGACGCGCCAGCCAGCCCTTCTTGGAGATGCGCTGCTCGATCTCGGGGATGATGCTTTCGTAATCGGTGCGGGCATCTCCCCCACGGGCGGCGTTGCTGGCGCGCTGCGCCGCGCGCGTGTTTTGCAAATACTTTTTCACCGTTTCCACGTAAACGTGGTCTTCATTGCGGATATGGCTAAACAGCCAGCGCGAGAGCACCTGGTGCAGTTCCTCGGCCACATCCTCGCCCGATTCAAAACGCTGCTGGATGGAGACGATGCGCCGGATGAACAGCTCATGCACCTTCTTGTGCGGCCCGGCAAACTCGTAACCGGCCTGCTCCAGCAGACCTTCCTCAAAGGCAAAGTGCGACTCGGTGTACTCCGCAGTATCGGCAATCACACGGGACAATGCCTGCCGATCCGGTGACGCGCGCAACTCATACAGGGTATTGATGTAGGCAACAAGGCGACGGTGCTGGCGGTCGATCTCGCCAATGCCCGTGTCCAGGTCTGCAGTCCAGACGAGATGGGTCATAACGGTTCCCACAGATGTGGTCTTTAATAAATTGGGAAAACTACGTACTTCCCTATTGTAAGAAGTATCCCATCGGCCATTTGTTAATTTGTCTCCAGAACGAAAAATGGGAACTTTTAGTGCAACATAAAAACGTTTGGATGCAGTTCAACGCATAAAGTAATTTTTCGCTTCCATAACGACAATTTACTCAAGTGCTCGTCCAGCGTTCTGGGCCAGACGACCCGACTCGACACAGTCCTCCACCCACCCGACACTGGCCCCCAACAGGCCCCACTTTGGCAACACTGTGTTGCTCCCAGGCGCACTGGCAAAGCGCGCCTCTGGCCGCAGATGCAGCACATCTGCAACTTGTCCGGCCACCCGGCCCCATCCTCCCATGAGCACCACCTCCTCTCCCATCCTGCGCCACCTGCCGCTGGGCAACCAGTGGCCCTGCATGGATCCGTTTCTGTTCTGTGCCCACCACAACGATGCCTACCCGGCTGGCAATGGCACCTTTGGTCCACACCCTGATCTGCTGACCGGGCGCAATATCGGCAACGATTTCAGCGCCCAGGACGGCTGGAGCATGTACCACGGGCAGGACGTGCCTGGCTTTCCCGTGCATCCGCACCGTGGCTTTGAAACCGTCACCCTGGTGCGCAAGGGCATGCTCGACCATGCCGACTCCCTGGGCGCCATGGCCCGCTTTGGCGGGGGCGATGTGCAGTGGATGACCGCTGGCAGCGGCGTGCAGCATGCGGAAATGTTCCCGCTGCTCCATACCGATGCGCCCAACCCGCTACAGCTTTTCCAGATCTGGCTGAACCTGCCAGCCTCCCACAAGATGGCGCCGGCGCACTTCACCATGTACTGGAACGAGACCATCCCGCGCCTGCAGCACCGCGATGCGGATGGGCTCATCACCACCGTCACCGTGGTGGCCGGGCCGCTGACTGGCACGGCAGCTCCCCTGCCGCCACCGCCGGCCTCGTGGGCTGCACAAGCGGACAGCGATGTGGCCGTCTGGATCATCGAGCTGGCCCCCGGCGCACGCTGGACGCTGCCGCGTGCCGCCGGCGCCCACACCCAGCGCATGCTGTACTGGTTTGCCGGGCAGGACCTGCATCTGGAGAACCAGGCCCTAGGTGAACACGCCGCCTTGCACGTTCAGGCCGGGCAGGACATTGCACTGCACAACCGGGGCACGAGCGTGGCCGAGCTGGTGCTGCTGCAAGGCCGCCCGATTGCCGAGCCAGTGGCCCGCTACGGCCCGTTCGTCATGAACACCGAGCAGGAAATCCACCAGGCCATCAACGACTACCGCCGCACCCGCTTCGGCGGCTGGCCCTGGCCCGATGATGCCCCGGTGCATGGTCCCACGCCGCGCCGCTTTGCCCGCCGTCCCGGGCAAGGCCAGGATGAGCTACCGCCATCGGCCACCGCCTGATCGGCACGCGTTGCCGGGCAACATCTCGGCGACAATGGGTTTCTTTGACTTTCTTTCCTTCTGTTACGCGCACTGCGGTGCGCCTGCCCACCATGCCCATCACCCAAGACACAGCCGTCACCATCCGCTACACCGTGCACGAACTGCTGCCCAATGGCAGCGCCCTGAAACTGCTGGACAAAGGCCACACTGCCTACCTGCACGGCGGCTATGAAAACATCTTCCCGAAGGTGGAGTCCGCCCTGGAAGGCAAGTCCGTGGGCGACAGCGTGCAACTGGATCTGGCGGTGGAAGATGCCTTTGGCCCGGTGGACGACAGCCTCAAGCGCACCATCCCCAAGGGGGAATTCCCGCCCGGCGTGAAGGTCGGCGGCCAGCTGCGCGGCACCAACGATCGTGGTGAGCCGCAGATCTACAACGTGGTCAAGATCAAAGGCCCGGTGGTGCTGCTCGATGGCAACCACCCTCTGGCCGGTAAGGCCTTGCGCTTTGCCTGCACCGTCACCGAAGTGCGTGCAGCCAACAGCGAAGAAATTGCCCACCGCCACGTGCATGGTGGCCATGGTCACCACCACTAAAGCTGCACACCACGCGTACAGGGGCAGCATCTGCCCCAGCGCTTAGCCAGGGATTTTTTCTAGGCAATACCCCAGGCCCCGCACCGTAGCGATACGGATGGGGCCTTTTTCTATCTTCTTGCGCAGGCGGTGGATGTACACCTCGATGGCGTTGTTGCTCACTTCCTCGCCCCATTCGCACAAGCGCTCGACCAGCTGCTCCTTGCTCACCAAGCGCCCCGCACGCTGCAGCAACACTTCCAATAGGCCCAACTCGCGCGCCGATAGCTCGACCAAACGGCCATCGATGGTGGCCACGCGCCCAGCCTGGTCGTACACCAGGGGGCCGTGCTTGATGGTGCTGCTGGTGCCGCCCATGCCACGACGCGTGAGCGCGCGCACCCGCGCTTCCAGCTCCTGCAGGCTGAAGGGCTTGGCCATGTAATCGTCGGCGCCCAGGTCCAGCCCCTTGACGCGCTCTTCCACCGAATCCGCTGCCGTCAGGATCAGCACCGGCAGGTTGTCGTTGCGGCTGCGCAGGCGGCGCAGCACTTCCAGACCATGCACGCGGGGCAACCCCAGATCCAGAATCAGCAGATCAAAGTGGTTGTTCATGAGCAAGGCGGTGTCGGCTTCGGTGCCATTGGTCACGTGGTCCACCACCGCCCCGGAATTTCTCAGGCTGCGCAGCAAGCCATCGGCCAGCACCTGATCATCTTCCGCTATCAAGATACGCATGCGTCGGGTCTCCTCATCCTGTTATCCATGGGCACGCTGCTCCGATGCCACACATAGGCGCGAAGTATGCGACCAACACCCCCCATGCAACAAACAAATGCCGGCTGGACAACGCATTTTTCGCACGCCAGCCGCAGCATGGCCGCCCCCGGTTTTGCGCGCTCATGCCCGCAGCTCTGGGGGGGACCATACAATGTCCGGCTCTCTACCGCATGGCTGCCGCCCAGTGCCTGTGCGCCGGCGGTTGCAATTCCTGCTTTTTCCCTTTTTTCTTTGTGGAGTGACTCCCGTGCTGATTTCCCCTGCCTTTGCCCAAGCTGCCGCACCCGCCGGAGGCGGTGATTTCCTGAGCCAGATCAGCGGCATGCTGCCTCTGGTGCTGATGTTTGTGGCGCTGTACTTCATCATGATCCGCCCCCAGATGAAGCGCCAGAAGGAACACCGCGCCATGGTGGACGCCCTAGCCAAGGGGGACGAGGTGGTCACCGCCGGGGGCTTGCTGGGCCGCGTGGCCGATCTTGACGACCAATATCTGTTCCTGGAAGTCTCCAACGGCGTGAAAGTGCAACTTCAGCGCCACGCCGTCACCCAAGTGCTGCCCAAGGGCACTGTCAAATAAGCCCCTTCACACACCAACCACGCTGCACGGGCGCTGCTGGGCAGCGCGCGGCCGGCGTTCTGGAACCAACGCCACATGAACCGATACCCGCTTTGGAAGTACGTCATCCTGGGGATAGCGTTACTTATCGGGGTGATCTTCACCCTGCCCAACTTCTTTGGCGAAGCGCCTGCCGTGCAGGTGTCTTCAGCCAAAGCCACCGTCAAGGTGGACACCAGCACCCTGCAGCAGGTGGAAACCGCCTTGCAGACCGCCGGCCTGCAACCCGAGACCCTGGCCCTGGAAGGCCACTCCGTGCGTGCGCGTTTCGTCACGCCCGATGAACAGCTCAAGGCCAAGGACGTCATTCAGAAAGCCCTGATAGCCGATCCCGAGGACGCGCCCTACATCGTGGCGCTGAACCTGGTGCCCCGCACCCCAGCCTGGCTCACTGCCCTGGGCGCCCAGCCGATGTACCTGGGCCTGGACCTGCGCGGTGGCGTGCACTTCATGCTGCAGGTCGATATGCAGGCGGCGCTGACCAAGAAGGCCGACTCCCTGGCGGGCGATCTGCGCACCATGCTGCGCGACAAGGGCATCCGCCACGGCGGCATCAACCGTGAAGGTCAGACCGTGGAGGTGCGCCTGCGCAGCGCCGACGATGTGACGGCCACACGCAACCTGATTGCCGATCAACTGCCCGACCTGCAAGTGGAGCAACTGGGCAGCGGCAATGATCTGCGCCTGCGCGCCAGCATCAAGCCCGAGGCGCTGCGCAAAGTGCAGGAGCAAGCGCTCAAGCAAAACATCACCACCCTGCACAACCGCATCAACGAGCTGGGCGTGGCCGAGCCGGTGATCCAGCAGCAAGGCCTGGACCGCATCGTGGTGCAACTGCCCGGCGTGCAAGACACCGCCAAAGCCAAAGACATCTTAGGCCGCACCGCCACGCTGGAGCTGCGCATGGTCGATGAATCGACCGAGGGACGCGCCGCTGAAATGGGCACCGGCCCCGTGCCGTTTGGCTCGGAGCGCTACCTCGATCGCAATGGCCAAGCCGTGATCGTGAAAAAGCAGGTCGTGCTGACCGGCGAAAACCTCACCGATGCCCAGCCCGGTTTTGACAGCCAGACGCAAGAGCCCACCGTGAACCTGGTGCTCGATGCCAAGGGGGCACGCATCTTCAAGGACATCACGCGCGAGAACATCAACAAGCGCATGGCCATCATCCTGTTCGAAAAGGGCAAGGGCGAGGTGGTGACGGCGCCGGTGATCCGCTCCGAAATCGGTGGTGGCCGCGTGCAGATTTCTGGCCGCATGACCACCATGGAAGCCAACGACACCGCCCTGCTGCTGCGCGCCGGTTCGCTGGCGGCGCCCATGGAGATCATCGAGGAATACACCATCGGCCCCAGCCTGGGTGCCGACAACATCCAGCGCGGTATCGACTCGGTGGTCTGGGGCATGGTGGCCATTGCCGCCTTCATGTGCGTGTACTACGCACTGTTTGGCGTGTTCTCCACCATCGCCCTGGGCGTGAACGTGCTGCTGCTGATGGCGGTGCTGTCCATGCTGCAGGCGACCCTGACGCTGCCCGGCATTGCCGCCATGGCGCTGGCCATTGGCGTGGCCATCGACTCCAACGTGCTGATCAACGAACGCATCCGCGAAGAGCTGCGCGCCGGCATGTCGCCCCAGCAGGCCATCCACGCCGGTTACGACCGCGCCTGGGCCACCATCCTGGACTCCAACCTGACCACGCTGATTGTCGGTCTGGCGCTGCTGGCCTTTGGCTCGGGCGTGGTGCGCGGCTTTGCCGTGGTGCACTGCATCGGGATTGCCACCAGCATGTTCTCGGCGGTGTTCTTCTCGCGCGGTCTGGTCAACCTGTGGTATGGCCGCCAGAAGAAGCTCAAGAGCGTCTCGATCGGCCAGGTCTGGAAACCGGAACCCGATGCCTCGGCCCCTGCAGCGACCAGTTCGGTGGCTGAAACCAAATAAAGGAGGATGACATGGAGTTTTTCCGCATCCGCAAAGACATTCCCTTCATGAAATACGCGTTGGTCTTCAACGTGATTTCGATCATCACCTTTGTGCTGGCCGTGTTCTTTCTGGTCACACGCGGGCTGCACCTGTCGGTGGAGTTCACCGGCGGTACGGTCATGGAAGTGACCTACGCCCAGGCGGCCGACCTGCCCAAGGTGCGCGACACCGTGGGCGGCCTGGGCTACCGCGACGTGGTGGTGCAAAACTTTGGCACGGCACGCGATGTGATGATTCGCCTGCCGGTGCAAAAGGGCGTTACCTCCGCCCAGCAAAGCGAGCAAGTGCTGCAAGCGCTGCGCGCGCAAGATGAAAGCGTGACGCTGCGGCGCACGGAATTTGTCGGGCCGCAGGTGGGCGAGGAGCTGATGACCAACGGCCTGCTGGCCCTGGCCGTGGTGCTGGCGGGCATCATCATCTACTTGGCGTTTCGCTTTGAGTGGAAGTTTGGTGTGTCGGCAGCCATTGCCAACTTCCACGACGTGGTGATCATCCTGGGCTTTTTTGCCTTCTTCCAGTGGGAGTTCTCGCTGTCGGTGCTCGCTGGCGTGCTGGCGGTGCTGGGCTATTCGGTCAATGAATCGGTGGTGGTGTTTGACCGTATTCGCGAGAAATTTCGCAAGACGCGCAACATCAGCACGCCCGATGTGATCAACCACGCCATCACCTCGACCATGAGCCGCACCATCATCACCCACGCCTCGACCGAGGCGGTGGTGCTGGCCATGTTCTTCTTCGGTGGCCCCAGCCTGCACTACTTTGCGCTGGCGCTGACCATCGGCATCGTGTTCGGTATTTACTCGTCGATCTTCGTGGGCTCGGCCATCGTCATGTGGCTGGGCGTCAAGCGCGAGGATCTGGTCAAAGCCAAAAAGGAAAACCACGATCCCAACGACCCCAACGCCGGTGCCGTGGTGTAAGCCCACGCCACAGGCAGAAAAAAAAGGACGCCGACAGGCGTCCTTTTTTTATTTTTATAGCTGCTTGCGCGCTTGTTTACTTGATTTCAGGTTTAATTTCATGCAAAACCATTGACCAGCAAGCGCTTGCAGCTACTAAAACCTTGATCATGCCCCGGGGGGCTGGTCCTGCGGCAGCTTGCGCGCCTGGACCTTGTCGATGATCTTGTCGTCCATGTCCACCACCTCGAATTCCCAGCCCTGCCAGACCACCTTGTCGGTTTCGGTGGGAACACGGCCGGTGAGCAACATCATCATGCCACTCAGGGTCTGGTAGCGACCCTTTTCCTCTTCGGGCAGGTGCTTGAGCTCCAGACGGTCCTTGAGCTCGAACACAGGAATGTGACCATCCAGCAGCCAGCTGCCATCGCTGCGCTGCACCGCCCAGGCATCGGTTGGATCGTCACCGGCAAATTCGCCGGTGATGGCCTCCACCAGATCGAGCAGCGCCACCACGCCCAGCACCTCGCCGTATTCATCAATGACGAAGGCCATGCGCGCGCCGTGCTGCTTGAAGTTTTCCAGCAGTTCCAGGCCGGTGATGGTCTCGGGGATGTAGATCGGCTTTTCCAGCAGCGCATGCTCGGCGTGCAACTGGTCATGGCCATGCTGGTTCAGATGCAGCAGCCATTGGCGTGTATTGAGCACGCCAACGATTTTTTCCAGACTGCCATCGATCACCGGAAAGCGCGCGTGGTCGTGCGCAGCGATGGTGGCCAGTTGCTGCTCGGGGCTGTCGTTGATGTCCAGACACACCACGTCCATGCGCGGCACCATCATCGAGGAAATCTGCCGATCGTCCAGCCGGAACAGATTGCGCACCATGCGGTGTTCCTGCACCTCGATGACGCCGGAGCTGGTGCCTTCGGCCAGCACGGCATGGATTTCATCTTCGGTCACTGCGGGCTCGGTGCCTTCGCGCACCCCCAGCAGGCGCAGCAGCAATTGCGTGGCCACCGACAGCAGATAAACAAACGGGCGCGTCAGCTGCGCCAGCCACTGCACCGGGCGCGCCACCAGGCGGGCGATGGCCTCGGGGTGGGACTGGCCCAGGCGCTTGGGCACCAGCTCACCGACCACGATCGACACATAGGTGATGCCCACCACCACCACGGTGGTGGCAATCCCCCCGGCGTACTGGGATGGCACCCCCAGTTGCTGCAGCCAGGTGGTCAGCGGCTGGGCCAGGGCTGCTTCACCAAAGACGCCATTGAGCACGCCGATGGTGGTGATGCCGATCTGGATGGTGGACAGAAAGCCCGTCGGGTCCTGCCCCAGCTTGAGCGCCGCTTCGGCCGCGCTGTCCCCTTCATCGATCCACTTTTGCAGCCGCGCCTTGCGCGCCGTCACCAGTGCAATCTCCGCCATGGCAAACAAGCCGTTGAGCACAATCAACGCAATCAGTACCAGTGCCTGCATAAGGGCCTATCTGTGGTTTGCTATCCGTACCTGTGTTCGTATTTCGTACCGTATCCGGCCAGCCGGTCAGTGCATCCACCCGGCGTAAATGCCCAGCAGGATCAGCAGCCCCAGCGCAATGCGATAAGCCACAAACACGCCAAAGCCACGGGTCGAAATCAGACGCATGAACCAGACGATGACGGCGTAGCCGACACCAAACGCCACGGCCGTGGCTGCCAGGGTCATGGCCCACTGCTCGCCGGTCATGGGCTCGCGCTTGAAGATGAGCATGTAAAAGCCCGAGAGCAACACCGCCGGGATGGCCAGCAGGAAGGAAAAGCGCGCAGCAGCATCGCGTGTCAAACCCAGCAGCAGCCCCACGGTGATGGTGCCGCCTGAGCGCGACACCCCGGGCACCAGGGCCATGGCCTGGGCCAGGCCCAGCAGGACGCCATCCCTGACGGTGAGCTGGGCAATGCTGCGCGTCTGGCGCCCACGCCTTTCGGCCCAGCCAAGCAGGACACCAAACACCATCAGCATCAGCGCCGTCACCATCAGGGTGCGGAAGGTGGTCTCGATCCAGTCGCGCAGCAGCAGTCCCAGCACGCAGATCGGGATGGTGCCCAGAATCACCAGCCATGCCACCCTGGCATCCACTTCCAGCGGCTGACGCCCCAGGCTGAACAGACTGCGCCACCACGCCAGCAGCATGCGTGCCACATCGCGGCGAAAGTAGATCAGCACGGCCAGCTCGGTACCCAGCTGGGTGATGGCAGTGAATGCCGCCCCGGGATCGGCACCGCCAGGCAGCAAAGGACCAAGAATGCGCAAGTGGGCGCTGGAGGAAATGGGCAGAAATTCGGTCAGGCCTTGCACCAGACCCAGGATGAGGGCATCCAACCAACCAAAAGTGGCGTGCATACGGAAGAGGGGGTTCAGAGGGAAAGTCAGAAGCGCCGATGAGACGCCCGCTGAGTGTAACGACCAGCCCTCCCACCCTTCGCACGGCGCCCGGCAAGCCCCTTGAACGCCATCCGGGTGCCAATACCAAAAGAAAAAATTACACAACGCCTGATGGAAGAAAAAATTTTTTAAATCAACCCGGCAATCAAGTAATAAAAAATACAAAACAAACTTGCTCTGTAGCCTGTTGAACAAGCACAGGAAGTGCTTCACCCATCAAGCACCAACAACTTATGCACAACCAGTGGACAAGATTGTTCCAGCAACGCACCTGAAGCTGCTCAAGAAACAGGCATGTCACTCCACCACATGATCGGACTGAATGAAAACATAATTTCAATGGGTTGCCTTGCTTGCTGAAAAACAGTTTTCACATCTTCTCCACGATCTTGATCACAACCGTCATGCTCTCTCCAACACGGCCAACGACATTGCACAGAAACTATCCACTGTTTTGTCAACAGTGAGAGAATGCATCCATCGTCCTGTCCGTGCTGGCATGTATAAAAATACAAATCCTGGCACGTCAACTCCTGTTCAAATTCTTATAAATTGCCTGTGCCATCCCCTGGCCACACCGTTTTCCTGTCTGCATGAACACCAAAAAATGGGCCGAGCTGGCCCTTGCGGCCTTCGATGCGGCCGTTGCCTCCACCCCCGGCCTGCGTCCCCGCGACGGCCAACGCACCATGGCAGCCCTGGTTGCCGAAACGCTGGCTGCCGCCGAACTGGGCAAGACCGAAGAGGGGCAAACACCGCCTGATCCCAGGGTGGCCGTCATCCAGGCAGGTACCGGTGTGGGCAAATCCCTGGCCTACAGTGCCCCAGCCATTGCCCTGGCACTGGAGCGCGGCACACGGGTGCTGATTTCCACGGCCACCGTGGCCCTGCAGGAGCAGCTGGTCAACAAGGATCTGCCGGCACTGGCCGAGCATCTGCCCACGCCCTTTCGCTATGCCCTGGCCAAGGGACGCGGACGCTTTGTCTGCAAGCTCAAGCTGGAGCGTCTCTCCAGCAGCAATCCGCAGGACAGCATGGACGATCTGCTGGGCGATCTGGCCCCAGCCCCCCCGTCGGCAGCACAGCAGCAGGTGCGCCTCAGGCTCTATGCCAGCATGGCCGATGCTCTGGCGCGCAGTACCTGGGACGGTGACCGCGACAGCCTGCCCACCCCGCCCGAACCGGAGGTATGGGCCCCCATTGCCGCCGAAGGCAGCTCCTGCACCGGGCGGCACTGCCCGGCCTTTGCCAGTTGCAGCTACTTCGAGCGGCGCAAGGAGCTGGTGGCCGCCCAGGTGATCGTGGTGAACCACGACTTGCTGCTCTCGTCCCTGGGGGCGCGGCTTCTGCCGGAGTTGCACAACTGCCTGCTGGTGCTGGATGAGGCACACCACCTTCCTGCCACCGCCCTGGCGCAATTTGCCAGCAGCATGGATTTGTCGCGCCTGCAATGGCTGGACAAGCTCACCAGCCGGGCACTGCGCATCGGCCAGCAGCTGGAAGTGGAGGACATTGCCGACATCCCCGTCCACAGCAGCGGCCTGCGTCAGCACATGGCTCAACTGGCGCAGGCTGTCATGCAGGAGTACGGCACGCAGTTGCAGGCGCCGGCCACACGCTTTGCCCCGGCCTGTGCACGCGTGCCAGGCGGCGTTCTGCCCGAAGCCTTGCTGCCCCCCCTGGCCGCCATGTCCGAGCACGCCAGCGGCCTGCTGGAGGCCTTGCGGGCCATTGCCAAGGCGCTGCGCAGCGCCATCAAGGAGCAACCGGACGATGCCCGGCAACTGGCACAGATGTACGCCCAGCTGGGCAGTCTGGCCCCACGCCTGGAAGCGGTGTACGCCACCACCGAGCTGCTGCAATACACCCCCGGCACGCCGGGCGCAGCGCCCGCGGCCAAATGGTTCACCCACGAGATGGATGGTGAATTCATCGCCATCACCGCCCACGCCAGCCCCTTGCTGCCCGGCAGCACCCTGCGCCAGCACCTGTGGAGCCAGGTACGCGGTGCGGTGCTGACTTCCGCCACCCTCACCAGCGGTGGCGCGTTCGATTTCTTCCTGCGCGAAGTGGGCCTGCACGACCTGCCACAGACACGCACCCTGGAAGTGGACAGCCCGTTCGACTACGCCCACCAGGGGCAGCTGATCGCCCACCACACCCAGGCCGATCCGCGCGATGCCGGCCCCTTCACCCAGGAGATGGTGCAGGCCCTGCTGCACGACATCGCCCAGGTACAGGCCGGTGCCCTGGTGCTGTTCACCTCACGCGAGCAGATGCGTCAGGCTGTGGATGCCCTACCCAGCCACATGCACAGCCAGGTGCTGGTGCAGAACACCATGCCGCGCGCCAGCCTGCTGGCCACGCATCGCGAGCGTGTCCAGGCCGGGCAGGTGTCCATCATTTTCGGCATGCAGTCCTTTGGAGAGGGCCTGGATCTGCCCGGTGACCTGTGTGCCAGCCTGTTCATCACCAAGCTGCCTTTTGCGCCCCCGGACGATCCCGTGGGCCAGGCCCGTGCCGACTGGCTGCGCAGCAACGGGCGCAACCCCTTCAATGATCTGGTGGTGCCCGCCACCGCCATCCGCCTAGCGCAGTGGATGGGGCGGGCCATTCGCACCGAGCACGATCAGGCCCGGGTGGTGTGCTACGACCGACGGCTGGTCCAGACCAGCTATGGCCAGCAACTGTGCAAAAGCCTGCCGCCCTTTGCGCTGGAAAAACGTTTTTCACCAACTTGCCCACAAACCTGAAACGAGGAGTGCTCCTGAAAACAGAGCTTTTCAGACTTGGATGATTGGGGTTTTGTCAACAGCAGTTCCAGTCTGCTTCTCTTATCTACAGATTTTCAGATAGCTATCCACAGATGGCTGTCTGGTTTTTCAGTGGTTTTCAGCCTCCTGCGGCTGTCTTGCGGGCTGTTGCTGCTGTGCTTTTTCTTTAGATTGCTTATAGAAAGTAGTGGGTAGTAATAGAGCCGCCCATGCTCTGTGGATAAGATTTTTTCTGCTTTCAATTCAAGCACTTGATCGATCCTCCAGGCTGTGTCCAGCACCCGTGGAAAAGCTTGCATGGGGCAGGCACAACTTTGTCGGGTGCGATTTTTCTGGGGATAAGCATTTCTTTTCCGTGAAGCTGTCCACAGCCTCCGTGAGGCCAAAAAATCGGCATTTCTCTTCTAGCCATTTGTTTTTATTGTCTTTTTAGTGATCCGCCGGGGCTGTGGATAGATCCTCTACAGCCGCATGTTCCCGCTCTGAACAAGATCCTGCGTAGTTTCCTGTTGGCCATGGCGCAGCCAGCCGGCAGTTCTTCGACATTCCCAACTGTTCCTTAAGATCATCTTTTTGATTAGTGGTAGTAGTAAGGACGACCGGTTTCTGTGGAAAAGCTGAAAAACCATTGAAAAACAGAAGTTTGGGAAGTTTTTTTCACTGTGCACCGGGATGGGCACAGTTGCAGCCCCGATGGGTGTAACTTGGTTGCCTCGCTGGTCTTTGTGGATAACTCGTGCTTTCCGCGTTGATTTTCCCCAGGTTTGTTCACAGGCGTTGCGCATCGGTTACTGCGGATGCCGGGTGCCGCGCCGGGATGCGGGCAAAAAAAACAGACCCGAAGGTCTGTTGGGGGAGCGGCTGGTGCCGGATCAGAAGTGGTGCGGGTGCTTGCGCATCTTCCTGTGTGGCGCTGCGCGGTCGGGCAGGCTGTCGAATGCTTTTTGCTGGGCGCTGCTGAGGCTGTTGTAGAAAGTGCGTGTGGCCTGGTCACGGCGTTCGGCGGCGGCAGCCCTTTCCTTGCGCATCTGGGCGCGCGCATCCAGGCGTTGCAGGGTGTTCATGTTGCGCCAGTCGAGCTTTTGCTCCCCCTTCATCTGCTTGGGGGCCGGATGGGCGTCCGCTACGTAGGCGTCCCAGGCAGCCTGCTGCTGCGGGGTGATTTGCAAAAGGTTTTTCAGGCGCGTCAGGTGCTGTTCGCGCATGTTCTCCTGGGGTTGGGCAAAGCGGCTGTGGCGCTTGGGCATGGGCTGTTGCTGCTGTTGCACGACAGTCTCTGGAGTGGCCTGCGGCGTGCTCTGGGCCCAGGCAGAGGTACCTGCCATGGCTGCGGTCACGGCGGCCAGAGCGGCCCAGCGGGAAATGGAAGTGGTGAAGCGGTTCATGGAGAATTCCTTTCTTGCTTGGGATAGTCAGAACACACTGGTGCGCAGTGCGTAGCCTGTACTGTGCTGGGCGTGTGTAAGTCTGCGATGTCGCTTTGCTGTCGTTGTGTAAAGCTCAGGCAAAGTAATTTTTTGGATAAAAAGTGGCTGAAACCGTTGATACACAAGCGGTAGCAGCTATGGTTTTGATTTTTGAAGGGTGTTCATGTTCAAGAACCTGATCGTGTACCGCATCGATCCGCAGTGGCGTTGCAGTCTGGATGAGCTGGAGCAGGCGTTGCAGGCAGCGGTATTCACGCCCTGCGGTGCCACGCAGGCCGAATCGGCAGGCTGGGTGCCGCCCCGTGGCGAGGCCCATGGTGCCTTGGTGGAAAGTGTGGGCGGGCAATGGATCCTGCGCTACCAGCAGGAGGTGCGTCTGCTGCCAGCCAGCGTGGTGCAGCAGCGGGTGCAGGAAAAATGTGCCGCAATAGAGCGCGAATCTGGCCGCCAGCCCGGCAAGAAGGAGCGGCGTGACCTGAAGGAGGAAGCGCGGCTGGATCTGTTGCCCCAGGCCTTTACGCGGCAGAGCGGGATGTGGGTGTGGATCGATCCGCAGGCGTACTGGCTGGTGCTGGATGCCAGCGCGCAGGGCAAGGCCGATGCCGTGGTGAGCTTGCTGGTGGAGCATGTGCCAGGACTGGCGCTGTCCCTGGTGGATACGGCCATCGGTCCGCAGGCAGCCATGGCGCAGTGGCTGCTGACCCAGGAGGCACCGGCCGGCTTCAGCATCGACCAGGAGTGCGAGCTCAAGGCCGGCGACGAGTCCAGGGCAGTGGTGCGCTACGCTCGCCACCCGCTGGATATTGATGAGGTGCGTCAGCACGTGCAGGCCGGCAAGCTGCCCACCAAGCTGGCCATGACCTGGGAGGGCAGGGTGAGCTTTCTGCTCACCGAATCCCTGCAACTGAAAAAGGTCGCCCTGCTGGACACCGTATTGGAAGAGGGCGAGGGTGGGGCGGATGCCGATGCTGGCTTTGATGCCGACGTGGCCCTGGTCACTGGTGAGTTGGGGCAGCTGTTGCCCGATCTGCTGCAAGCCCTGGGCGGGGAAGCGCGTACCCCCATCGCCGCTGTTGCTGCTGCGTTGATTCAGGTGGAGCAGCCCCCGGTCTCGGGCAGTGGGCGCAGCAGCAAGGCCTCCCGAGGCACTGTGACCGGGCCGCGTCAGGCACCGGCCGACAGTGCTCCGGACGAAGCGCCTTTTTAAGGCTGCATGTCGTCAGGCGACGGTGTAGCCTTCCTCGGCAATGGCCTGGGCCAGGGCTTCGCGGCTGGCGTTGGAAGACTGCACCACCACCCGGTTGGCAGCGCGGTCGATGCTGACCTGAGCGTTGGCATCCACCTCCAGCAGCGCTTGCTGGACAGCGCGCTCGCAATGGCCGCAGGTCATGCCGGTGACGTGGAAAACGTGTTCCATAACAAAAACTCCTGTTGGGTTGGAAAAAAGGCGTCTTTCAGTATGACATGGCGCCAGGACCAGACTTGTTGATCGTCACCCCACCATCCCCCCAGGTACTGCGGGCATGAAAAAAGGTTCCACGTGGAACCTTTTTTTGTGGGAAGGCCTGCGCCGGGTCACAGGCTTACAGCAGACCCTCGGCGCGCAAAGCAGCCTGTACTGCAGGGCGGCTGGCCACGCGGGCCACGTAAGCCTGCAGGTTGGCAAAGCCGGACAGATCCACGCCGACAAACTTGCCCCAGTTGCTCACAGTGAACAGATAGGCATCGGCAGCGGTGAATTGGTCGCCCAGCAGGTAGTCCTTGCCGGCCAGTTGCTCATTCACCCAGGTGAAGCGTTGCAGCAGGCGCTCCTTGACGAGGGGTTTGTAATCTTCCGGTGTACCGGGGGCAAACAGCGGGGCAAAGCCCTTGTGCAGTTCGGTGCCGATGAAGTTGAGCCACTCCAGCGCGCGGTAGCGCTCCATGCTGCCGACGGGGCCAAGCAGCTTTTTCTCAGGTGCCTGGTCGGCCAGGTACTGTGCGATCACCGGGCCTTCGCGCAGGGTCTGGCCGTCGTCCAGCACCAGGAAGGGCACGTAGCCCAGCGGGTTGATGGTGTAGAAGTCGGTGCCATCCTGCAACTTGTGGGTTTTGGTGCTGGCCAGCACCAGCTCGCAGGAGAGGCCGGCTTCCAGCGCAACGATGTGGGGCGACAGGGAACAGGCCCCGGGGCTGTAGTAAAGCTTCATGACAATCCAAAGTAAGGGTGGAACACAGCCTGCAATGGTAGAGCAAGCGTGCAGCCCCTGGGCTTGGCTGCGCCCCGGACAGAAAAAGCAAAAGAATGGGAAAATTTGCGGCTTTTCTGTGCGCCGTGGTCACTGCCCCTACTTTCAGCAGCTGCGGGCGCCGCAGGCAGCCGGGCCTGACCTGCTCTGGAGTGAATGAATCATGCTGTACCCCCAAGAATTTGACGTCATTGTGGTTGGCGGTGGCCATGCGGGCACCGAGGCTGCACTGGCCGCTGCCCGCATGGGCTGCAAGACCCTGCTGCTGACCCACAACATAGAAACCCTGGGGCAGATGAGCTGCAACCCTTCCATTGGCGGTATCGGCAAGGGCCACCTGACCAAGGAGGTGGATGCCATGGGGGGTGCCATGGCGCTGGCGGCCGACAAGGGGGGAATTCAGTTTCGCATTCTGAACAGCTCCAAGGGGCCTGCGGTGCGCGCCACACGGGCCCAGGCCGACCGGATTCTGTACAAGGCCGCCATCCGCGAGATGCTGGAGAACCAGCAGAACCTGTGGATCTTCCAGCAGGCCGTGGATGACCTGATGGTGGAGGGCGACCGCGTGGTGGGTGCCGTCACGCAGATCGGCATCCAGTTTCGCGCCCGGGCCGTGGTGCTGACGGCGGGCACCTTCCTGGACGGCAAGATCCACGTGGGTCTGAGCAACCACGAAGGTGGCCGCGCCGGTGACCCGCCCGCGCAGCGCCTGTCGCAACGCCTCAAGGAACTGCAATTGCCGCAGGGCCGACTGAAAACCGGCACGCCACCGCGCATCGACGGGCGCACCATCGACTTCAGCCAGTGCACCGAACAGCCCGGCGATGGCATGCCCGGTGGTGTGAACGAGGGCGTGCTGCCGGTGTTCAGCTACCGTGGCCATGCCAGCATGCACCCCCGGCAAATGCCCTGCTGGGTGACGCACACCAACCAGCGCACGCACGACATCATCCGCAGCGGCTTTGACCGCAGCCCCATGTTCACCGGCAGGATCGAGGGCGTGGGCCCGCGCTACTGCCCCAGCGTGGAAGACAAGATCAACCGCTTTGCCGACAAGGAAAGCCACCAGATCTTCCTGGAGCCCGAGGGCCTGACGACCCACGAGTTCTACCCCAACGGCATCTCCACCAGCCTGCCTTTCGACATCCAGTACGCGCTGGTGCGCTCCATCAAGGGACTGGAAAACGCCCACATCCTGCGCCCCGGTTACGCCATCGAGTACGACTACTTCGACCCACGCGCGCTCAAGAGCAGCTTCGAGACGCGCCAGATCCAGGGCCTGTTCTTTGCCGGCCAGATCAACGGCACCACCGGCTACGAAGAGGCTGCCGCGCAGGGATTGTTTGCCGGCATCAATGCCGGTCTGCAGGTGCGCGGTCTGGGCCCCTGGGTGCCGCGCCGTGATGAGGCCTACCTGGGCGTGCTCATCGACGACCTGATCACCAAAGGCGTGACCGAGCCGTACCGCATGTTCACCAGCCGAGCCGAATTCCGCCTGCAACTGCGCGAGGACAACGCCGACATGCGCCTGACGGAAATTGGCCGCCAGCTGGGCGTGGTGGACGATGCCCATTGGGATCTGTTCAACCGCAAGCGCGATGCGGTGGCGCGCGAAACCGAGCGTCTGAAGTCCACCTGGGTCAATCCGCGCAATCTGTCGCAGGAAGAAGCGCAGCGCGTGCTGGGCAAGGGCATCGACCACGAATACAACCTGTTCGACCTGCTGCGCCGGCCAGGCGTGGAATACGCCAACCTGATGGGCATGGACGGCGGCAAGTACGCCAGTGCCGATGTTTCACGTGAAACCCTGGGTGAGCTGCACGACGCCGTGGTGGAGCAGGTGGAAATTGCCGCCAAGTATTCCGGCTATATCGACCGGCAGAAGGAAGAGGTGCAACGCGCCGCGCATTACGAGAACCTGAAGCTGCCTGCCGATCTGGACTACAGCAAGGTCACGGCGCTGTCGATTGAAGTGCGTCAGAAGCTGGAAAAACACAGACCGGAAACGCTGGGCCAGGCCTCGCGCATTTCCGGGGTGACGCCCGCCGCTGTGTCGCTGCTCATGATTCACCTGAAGAAAGGTGGCTTCAAGGGCTTTACCAAGGCCGCGCCAGAGCAGGGGCAGGCATGAGCGCTGCGCTGAATGTGGAAGACCTGCGCCCCGGCTTGTTGCAAGGGCTGCATGCCCTGGGACTGGCGCTGGACGATGCGCAGGTGCAGCGCCTGCTGCGCTTCATGGAACTGCTGCACAAGTGGAACAAGGTCTATAACCTGACGGCGCTGCGCAATCCGCAGGAAATGCTCACCCACCACATGCTCGACAGTCTGGCAGCGGTGCAGCCCCTGCAACGCCATCTGGCCAGCTTGCCGGCAGCGCAGCCCGTGCGGCATCTGGATGTGGGCTCGGGCGGCGGGCTGCCTGGTGTGGTGTTTGCCATTTGCTGCCCGCAGTTGCAGGTGCATTGTGTGGATACGGTGGCCAAGAAGGCTGCCTTTATCCAGCAGGTGGCAGCCAGCTTGCAGCTGCCCAATCTGCGCGGCATCCATGCGCGCGTGGAATCCTTGGAGGAGCCCTACGACATTGTCAGCTGCCGCGCCTTTGCCGCGCTGGCCGATTTCACGACCTGGTCGCGTGCCGCCATGGCCCCCACTGGGGTGTGGCTGGCCATGAAGGGCAAACATCCGCAGGAAGAAATTGCCGCGCTGGCGCCCGATCAGGTGCAGGTGTTCCACGTGGAACCATTGCAGGTGCCTGGGCTGGATGCCGAGCGCTGCATCGTCTGGATGCGCCCGGTGGCAGCGTCCAGTGTGGCCTGAGGTGCGTGCCGAGCCAGGCGGCCAAATGGCCGGCATACAGGCTGGCATACACTAACCGCCATTTCTTACCCGGATTGCAAGTCTGTCATGGCCAAAATTTTCTGTATTGCCAATCAAAAAGGTGGTGTCGGCAAGACCACCACAGCCGTCAATCTGGCGGCAGGGCTGGCCAAAATCGGTCAGCGCGTGTTGCTGGTGGATCTGGATCCACAGGGCAATGCCACGATGGGCAGCGGGGTGGACAAGCGGTCGCTGGGGCTGTCGGTGTACGACGTGCTGCTGGAAACCGCCAGCGTGCGCGAGGCGGCGGTGGCTGCCGAGCAGTGCGGCTTTTCCGTGCTGGGGGCCAACCGTGAGCTCAGTGGGGCAGAAATCGAGCTGGTTACCCTGGAGCGGCGCACCGAGCGCCTCAAGGGCGCCCTCAAGGCCGCCGATGCGGATTTTGACTTTGTGCTCATCGACTGCCCGCCCAGCCTGTCCATGCTCACCCTGAACGGTCTGTGTGCGGCGCATGGCGTCATCGTGCCCATGCAGTGTGAGTACTATGCGCTGGAAGGGTTGACCGATCTGGTCAACACCATCAAGCAGGTGCACGCCAACATGAATCCGGACTTGCAGATCATCGGCCTGCTGCGTGTGATGTTCGACCCGCGTACCACCTTGCAGCAGCAGGTCAGCGAGCAGCTCAAGGAGCACTTTGGCGACAAGGTGTTCGACACCGTCATTCCGCGCAACGTGCGCCTGGCCGAGGCCCCGAGCTACGGGCTGCCCGGTGTGGTGTTCGATGCCTCTGCCAAGGGCAGCAAGGCCTTTGTGCAGTTTGCGCAGGAAATGGTGCAACGCGTGCAGGCCATGTGAGCGTTGCTGCATGCTAAAAAATTGGTAGCTTGTTACGCTGATCCAACAAGGTTTTTAGCCTGCTTTTTATTTGAAATCTTTGTCTATCAGGCGGTTGCAGCTATGAATACAGTAGAGACTTCGGATGCCGCGCAGCCAGGCTGCCGCGTGCTGCTGCTGCCTGGCTGGCAGAACTCGGACGCCGAGCACTGGCAAAGCCGCTGGGAAGCGCGCCATGGCTACGAGCGTCTGCAACAGCACGAATGGCTGCATCCGCTGCGCGGCGACTGGACGGCGCGCTTGCAGGACACCGTGCTGGACAGTCCGCGTCCCATCGTGCTGGTGGCACACAGCCTGGGCTGCATCCTGACCGCCTGGTGGGCTGCACATGCGCCACAGGCGGCACTGGCCAAGGTGCGAGCGGCGCTGCTGGTGGCGCCGGGCGATGTGGAGCGGCCCGATGTGCACGCGCAGCTGTCCGGCTGGGCGCCGATTGCGCTTCGGCGTCTGCCTTTTGCCAGCGTGCTGGTGGGCAGCCACAACGACCCTTATTGCAGTCTGGCGCGTGCCCGGCATCTGGCCCAGGCCTGGGGTGCGCGCTGGGTGGATGCAGGCGCTGCCGGCCATATCAACAGCGCCAGCGGCCTGGGCGACTGGGATGCCGGCCATGCCCTGCTGCTCGATTTGATGAAGGAAACCTGCCATGGCAACTGCTAAACCCAAAGGACTGGGCCGCGGCCTGGAGGCGCTGCTCGGCCCCAAAGTGAGCGAGAGCAGCACCAACAGCGACACCCCCCACACCCTGGCGCTGAAACAATTGGTGCCCGGCCAGTACCAGCCGCGCACCCACATGGACGAGGGCGCGCTCTACGAGCTGGCCGAGAGCATCAAGGCCCAGGGCATCATGCAGCCCATCCTGGTGCGGCGCCTGACTCAGGGCGAGCATGCCGGCAGGTACGAAATCATCGCTGGCGAGCGCCGTTTTCGCGCTGCCCGTCTGGCGGGCCTGGCCGAGGTGCCGGTCCTGGTGCGCGACGTGGCCGATGAGGCCGCCGCCGCCATGGCGCTGATAGAGAACATCCAGCGCGAGGACCTCAACCCCCTGGAAGAAGCGCAGGGCCTGCAACGCCTGGTGCAGGAGTTTGGCTACACGCACGAACAGGCCGCCACAGCGGTGGGCCGCAGCCGCTCGGCGGCCACCAACCTGCTGCGCCTGCTGCAACTGGCGCCGCCGGTGCAGACCATGCTGATGGCAGGTGACCTGGACATGGGCCATGCGCGCGCCTTGCTCAGCCTGGACAAGGCCGCTCAGATCACCACGGCCAATCAGGTGGTGGCGCGCAAGCTGTCGGTGCGCGAGACCGAGGCGCTGGTGAAGAAAAGCCTGGCCGAGCAGCGCAGCACGCCGGGCAAGGCTGCCGCAGCGCCGGCCAAATCGGGCGATGTGCTGCGCGTGGAGGAAGAGCTGTCCGACCTGCTCATGGCGCAGGTGGAGGTGCGCCTGAAAAAACGCAGCCAGCGCCACGGCAAGGAAGATGCCGTGGGCGAGCTGGCGATCCACTTTGGCTCGCTCGATGCCTTGAATGGCCTGATCGAGCGCCTGCGCGGCGGGCATTGAGCCTGGTTGCCCCTGAATCTGTCCTTCTGAAAAGCTTTTTTCATGCCGCGTCCATCCCTGCCCTGGCCTTTGCCCGCCTTGCTGGTCTGGGGTGGCGCCTGGCTGCTGTATGCGGGCGCGCAGTCGTGGCTGGCGTGGTGGTGGGCGGCCTTGCTGGCGGTGTTGTTCAGCGTCTGCGCCAGCCTGTGGGGACGTACCTGGTGGCGGCGTGTGCTGCTGGCGCTGGGCTTTCCGCTGTCGTTTGCCGTGCTGGCAGCAGGCAGTCTGCCGGCCTGGGGCTGGTTGCTGCTGCTGGGGGCATTGCTGCTGGTCTATCCCCTGAACGCCTGGCGCGATGCGCCGGTGTTCCCCACACCCACCGGCGCGCTGGACGGTCTGGCCCAGGTGTTGCCATTGCCCGCTGGCGCACGTGTGCTGGATGCCGGCTGTGGCCTGGGCCACGGCCTGCGGGCCCTGCACCGTGCCTGGCCGCAGGCGTTGCTGCATGGGGTGGAGTGGAGCTGGGTGCTGCGCTGGGTCTGTGCCGTGCGCTGTCCCTGGGCCAGGGTGCGCCGGGGTGACATGTGGGCTGCGGACTGGTCGTCGTACGACATGGTGTATCTGTTCCAGCGCCCGGAGAGCATGACGCGCGCCGCCGTCAAATCCCTGGCTGAGATGGCCGACGGTGCCTGGCTGGTGAGCCTGAACTTTCCGCTGTCCGATGTCGAGCCCACACACTGCCTGCCGCTGCCCGATGGCCGCCACGTGTACGCCTACCGCTGTCCGGTGGCCGAGGTCGATCGCCAGAGCGTGCAGGACGATGTCGAGGCCGGGCGGCGCGCCGAAGTCACGCCACCGGGGGTGATCGTGCGTGGCGAGCGTCTGTACCCCATCCGGCAGCGCCCTGGTGGACGGCGACGTTCCACGTGAAACACCGCGATGGCCTGGGCACCACGCAGAGCGGGCGAAAACGCTCTAATACGGACCCATGGCTACATCTACTTCTTCCGACAACGCCGTGCCGCTGCGCTCGGACGCGCGCACCATTGGCCTGATTGGCCTGGCCCACGGCTCTTCCCACTTTTTCCACCTGTTGCTGCCGCCGCTGTTTCCGTGGCTGATTGCCGAGTTCGGCTACAGCTACGTGCAGCTGGGCGCCATGGTGTCGCTGTTCTTCATCGTCTCGGGTGTGGGGCAGATGCTTGCCGGCTTTCTGGTGGACCGGGTAGGGGCGCGGCCCGTGCTGTTCTTTGCGCTGGGCAGCTTTGTGCTGGCCGGGCTGATAGCGGCCTCCGCGCAGAACTACCTCATGCTGCTGGCGGCAGCGCTGTTTGCCGGGCTGGGCAATGCGCCTTTCCACCCGGTTGATTTCACCATCCTGAACAAGCGCGTCTCGCCCAAGAACATCGGGCACGCGTTTTCCGTGCATGGCCTTTCGGGCAACCTGGGCTGGGCGGCGGCGCCGGTGTTCATGGCCGGCATCACCAGCTGGACCGGCTCGTGGCGCCTGGCCTGCCTGAGTGGTGCTACCCTGGCGGCCTTGATTTTGCTCATCATGCTGTGGCAGCGCCGCTGGCTGGACGACCGCGCGCCTGAGCTGCAAGAGGCCAACCCCGCTGCGGCGGGCAAGCCGGCCCAGGCAGCCGCCGCTGGCAGCTCCTTTGCCTTTCTGGCACTGCCTGCGGTGTGGCTGTGCTTTGCCTTCTTCTTTTTCACCACGGTGGGCATGAGTGCCGTGCAAAGCTTTGCCAGCCCGGCCATGCAGGTGCTGTACGGTCTGCCGGTGGCCCAGACGGCGCTGGTGGTCACCGGCTTCATGTTGTGCAGCGCCGTGGGGACGGTAGGGGGCGGCTTCCTGGTTGCACGCGTGCAGCGGTTGGAGCGCACCATTACCGTGTTTCTGCTGCTGGCCGGCGCGTTGCTGGTGACGGTGGGCACGGGCTGGCTGTCGGGGCAGCTGGCTCTGGTGGTGGCTTCTGCTGCCGGGTTTGGCTACGGTCTGGCCGGTCCTTCGCGCGACATGTTGATCAAGCAGGCCGCGCCGGCAGGTGCCACAGGACGTGTGTATGGCACGGTGTATTCGGGGCTGGATCTGGGCTTCAGCGTGGCGGCGCCCGTCTTTGGGGGCCTGATGGACCGGGGCCAGCCCGGCATGGTGTTCTTTGGTGCCGGTCTGGCACTGGTGCTGAGTGTGCTGGCCGCTGGCGCGGTGGGCACGGGCATCCACAAAAAGCGCGCCCAGGCATAAAAGAACAGAGCGTAAAAAAACCGCCTGACTTGCGCCAGGCGGTTTTTTCATATCTGGTGCCCATGGGCAGGATCGAACTGCCGACCTCTCCCTTACCAAGGGAGTGCTCTACCACTGAGCCACATGGGCGAAGCCCGCGAGTATAACGGTATTTTTCCGGTGTGATGGTATGACGGCCCTGCGCGCGTTGTTGCATGCACCTGCTGGCAGTGGCATTTTTGGCAATCGGCTGTAATGACATGTAGTCATAACCCTTGGGAGAAGCGCCATGACCAAGACCTCGCTGGATAAATCGAAGATCAAATTCCTGCTGCTGGAGGGCATCCATGCCTCGGCGGTACAGACGCTCAAGGACGCGGGCTATACCAACGTCGAGCTGCTGCCCCAGGCACTGGAGGGCGACGAGCTCAAGCAGAAGATTGCCGATGCGCACTTCATCGGCATTCGCTCGCGCACCCAGCTGACGCGTGAGGTGTTCGAGGCGGCCAGGAAGCTGGTGGCCGTCGGGTGCTTCTGCATCGGCACCAACCAGGTCGATCTGGAAGCGGCGCAGGAAAAAGGCATCGTTGTCTTCAATGCGCCGTACTCCAACACCCGCTCGGTGGCGGAGCTGGTGCTGGGCGAAGCCATTTTGCTGCTGCGCGGCATCCCGCAGAAAAATGCCGTGGCGCATCGCGGCGGCTGGCTCAAGAGCGCCGACAACGCCTTTGAAATTCGCGGCAAGACGCTGGGCATCGTCGGCTATGGCTCGATCGGCACGCAGCTGTCCGTGCTGGCCGAAGGGCTGGGCATGCACGTCATCTTCCACGACGTGGTGGCCAAGCTGCCGCTGGGCAATGCCAGCCAGGCCGCTTCGCTGCACGACCTGCTGGCGCGCAGTGACATCGTCACCCTGCATGTGCCGGAGCTGCCTTCGACCCAGTGGATGATGGGCGAAAAGGAATTTGCCGCCATGAAGCCGGGCAGCATCTTCATCAACGCCTCGCGTGGCACGGTGGTGGTGATCGACGAGCTGGTCAAGGCGCTGCAAAGCGGCAAGCTGCTGGGCGCGGCGGTGGATGTGTTCCCCGTGGAACCCAAGAGCAACAAGGATGAGTTCATCTCGCCGCTGCGCGGTCTGGACAATGTGATCCTGACGCCGCACATCGGCGGCTCCACCATGGAGGCGCAGGCCAACATCGGTCTGGAAGTGGCCGACAAGCTGGTGCGCTACAGCGACAACGGCTCCACCATCTCGGCAGTCAACTTCCCCGAAGTGGCGTTGCCCGAGCACCCGGGCCAGAACCGCATCCTGCACGTGCACCGCAATGTGCCGGGGGTGTTGTCGGCCATCAACCAGGTGTTCGCGGAAAATGGCATCAACGTGGCAGGGCAGTACCTGCGCACGAACGAAAAGCTTGGCTACGTGGTGATCGATCTGGCGCCGGGCTCCTCGGCCCTGGCGCTGGAGAAACTGGCGCAGATTCCGGAAACCCTGCGCTGCCGCGTGCTGTTTTGAGCCTGGCATTTCCGCCTGACAACATATCGGTGTGAGCAGCGATCTTCTTCCCCCCAGCACCGCTGCCGCCGCAAGCGCCACGCCTGCGGCGGCAGCATCTTCTTCGGCCGTGCCGATGGCATCTCCTGCCGGCACCACTTCCGGTACCGCGCCGGGCACGGGCTTTGCAGCCCAGGCGCAGGCCCAGGGCGTGCCTGCGCAGCCCGCAGCGGCGGGCGCGGCCACGCCAGCGGCAAACACGGCTGCAGCCGGCACCCCCGCCGCCCAGGCCGTGGCTGCCCCCAGCGCCGTCACCGCCAGCAGTGCGGTGGCCCAGGCAGCCCAGGTGGCTGTGGCTGCGGCACAGGCGGCGCTGGCCAGTTCGGTGCAGCTTTCTCCCCAGGCCCAGCAGGCGGTGCGTGTGGAAGCTTTCACGCAACTGGTGGCGCAACTGGTGCAGCAGGTCAGCGGCGGCCAATTGCCGGCCACGGCCTGGCCGGCCAATGGCGTGCCGCCAGCGGTGCAGGCCTTGCTCTCCAGCCTGGTGCAGCAGGCCACGGCGGTGCAGGCCCTGCCGCAGCAGCTGGTCAGCGTTCAGGCATGGCCGCAAAGCCTGTTGCAGGCGGTGTTGCTGCAGGCCGGGCAGGCGGGGCAGGAGGGCGGCAGTGCACGTCCGGCGGTGGCGGCGGGAGTCTTGCCCAGCGCCTTGCCGGCAGCGCCAGCCGGCGATGCGGCACAGGCCGGGGCCGGGCAGCGGGCGACGGTGTCCATTCCTGCCTTGCAGAACTGGCTGGTGCTGCAGGGCAGCATTCAGGCGCAGGACGGTGTGCGCAGCATGAGCCTGACGTTGAAAGTGCCCCAGGCCTGGGCTCAGGCCCAGGCCGCGCTGGCCGCAGCCCTGGCGGCTGCCGGTACCAGGGCAGGCGCTGCGGCGGCCAGCATTCCCGGGGGAGGGGGGCCGCCGGGGGCCGCACTGGCGCCTGCAACATCGCTGGGCTTTGCTGCGCCCCCGCCAGGAGGCTGGCAATTGCCGGGTTTGCAGCTGGCGTTTGCCGGCAGCCTGCAGCAGCTCAACAGCTCGGCCTTTGGGCTGGTGTTGCAGCCGCAGGCGCTGCCCGGCACGCCGCCGGCCATTCAGGCGCAATTGCAGCAGCTACGCACCAGTGCCGTGTTGCAGCTGGAGCTGCAGCCGCAGCCCCATCAGGCAGCGCAGCAGGCCGTGCAGGCGGCTGCGGCCTACACCCCGGCGCAGCTGGTGCCGCAGGAGTGGCAGGCCCTGCTGCAAGGCCGTGTGACCGATCCCTGGGTGCAGATGGCGCAGCTGCATGCCAGCGGCCAGCAGGGGCGCCAGCAACAGCATGCGGGCGAGCAGCCTGGGCTGTGCGTGGTCGAGGGGTGCCAGTACATGGGCCGAGCGGTGTGCGCCCAGCCGTTTTGTGCCGAGATGAACTACCTGTGGTCGGTGGCCCGGGCGCAAAGCCGGGTGTAGCCGCAGGGGCACCCGCTTTCAGCCGGCGGTGGCGGGCGTCTGCCGCACGTCGCTGGCGATGCGCCCATCCACCAGCTCGATGGTGCGGTCGCACTGCGCGGAAATGCGCGGGTCGTGCGTGACCATCAGCACCGCGCAGCCCAGCTCGCGGTTGCAGCTGCGAAACAGCTCGAACACCTCGGCAGCGGAGCGGCTGTCCAGGTTGCCGGTGGGTTCGTCGGCCAGCAACAGTGCCGGTCGGGTGATCAGTGCGCGCGCCACGGCCACGCGCTGCTGTTGCCCGCCGGAGAGCTGATCGGGCCGCTGGTGCGCATACTGGCCCAGCCCGACCCGGCGAAGCAGCTCATGCGCGCGTGCCTGCTGCGCCGGTGTGGGCCGGCCGTGGGCCAGCATCAGCGGCATGAGCACGTTCTCCAGCGCCGTAAAGGCATTGACCAGGTGGTGGAACTGGAACACAAAGCCGATGCTGTGCCCGCGCAGGGCGGTGCGCTGGGCATCGCTCATGGTGCTGGTGGGCTGGCCCAGCAGGTACAGCTCGCCCGCCGTGGGCGTATCCAGCAGGCCGATGAGGTTCAGCAGCGTGCTCTTGCCCGAACCCGAGCTGCCCACCAGCGCTGCAAAGTCCTGGCGCTGCAGGCACAGATCCAGGCCGTGCAGCACCTCCACCTCGGTCGGCTTGCCCAGGTTGTAGCTTTTGCGCAGGCCCACCAGGCGCAGCACCTCCTGGCGGCTGTCGTGGGTAGGCTGGAGGTCAGACATGGCGAATGGCCTCCACCGGGTCCAGGTTGGCCGCGCGCCGCGCCGGGATGGCGGCCGAGAGCAGGCCGGTGAGCGTGGCCAGCGCCGCCGCCAGCAGCGGCAGCCACGGCGCCACGGGCACGTAGAACAGCTGTGCGGCAAAGGTGTTGAACATGACCACCAGCCCATAGCTGGCTGCGCTGCCCAGCAGCGAGCCGACCAAGCCAAACACTGCGCCCTGGATGAGGAACACGCGCAGCATCTGCTGGCGCGTGGCGCCCATGGCGCGCAGGATGCCGATCTCGCGCGTGCGCTGCACGACGCTCACGGCCAGCACGCTGGCAATGCCCAGGGCCACGCTCAGGGCGACAAAGGCGCTGATCATCTGCGTGGACAGGCGCTGCGATTGCAGGGCATTCATCAGCTGGGTGTTGGTCTCGATCCAGCTTTGCGCCTTCAGCCCTGTCAGGCGCGCAATCTGCGCGGCCGTGGTCTGGGCGTCGAAGATGCGGTGCATCTTCACCTCGATGCTGGTGGCGGCCCCCGGCAGGTTCAGCAGCGACTGCACCTGCGGCATGCCCAGATAGACGTAGCGCATGTCCAGCTCACGCACGCCCAGGGTGAAGATGCCGGCGATGTTGACCACGCTCTCGCGGCCCTCGCCGGCATCCAGGCGCAGCTTGTCGCCCACGCGCAGCCCGAGCTCGGTGGCCAGCTGGCTGCCGATGAGGGCATCCTGCGCATGCAGGCGAAAGCTGCCAGCCACGATGGCTTCTTCCAGGGCGATGATGCGCCGGTAGCGTGCCGGGTCGATGCCCAGCAGCGTCACCGGCAGGGAGGCCTGGCCACGGCGCGCAAAGGCCGGCCCCGAGATCGATGGCGAGACGGCGCTCAGCTGCGGCAGGCCATCGAGCACATCGCGCACCTGCTGCCAGTTGTTGATGGAGCGCAGGCGCTGGGCGCGCCGGTCCTCCAGCACCAGCTGCACGCTGCCCGGTGGCGGCGGCAGGATGCGGTTGCGCTCCTGGGGCGGCTCCACCCGGATGTGGGCCTGGGTGCCCAGGGTGCGGTCGATGATGTTGTTCTGCAGCCCGGCAATCAGGGCCGAGAGGAACACCAGCACCGCCACGCCCACGGCAATACCCACCAGGATCAGCGTGCTCTGCGCCTTGCCGTCGCGCAGGAAGCGCAGGGCGATGGTCCACTCAATCCACATGCCGGGTACCGCCTCTCTTCAGGTTGTTTGCCATGAAACGGGGGCTGGCCGCCCTCATGGCTGTTGCCACGGCAGCGGGCGCTTGCGCACACGCACGCGCTGGCCTGGCTCCAGCGCGGCCTGGGCATTGGCCAGCACCCAGTCGCCGGCCTGCAGGCCGGCCGTCACCTGCGTTTGCGCCATGCCGCGCAGGCCCAGTTGCAGCTGGCGGCGCACAGCGCGGTCCTGCTCCACCACCCACACGCTGGGGTGCAGGCTGTCGGGGCTGGTCAGGGCGTCGTTGGGCACCACCACGGCCTGCTCCTGCTGGCCGGTCTGGATGTTCACGGAAACCGTCATGTCCTGGCGCAGGAAGGCGGGCGGCTCGGCCACCCTCAGGCGCACATCCACCGTGCCGCGCTGTGGATCGATGCTGGGTGCAATCTGGCTCACCCGCGCGGCAAAGGGCTGGCGTGGGTAGGCATCGGCCACGCACTGCGCGGTCTGCCCCAGGGCCAGCACTTCCAGATTTTTTTCATCCAGCGCCACCAGCACCTCGGTGTCGGTGTCGCGGGCAATCTCGAACAGGGTCTGGCCGGGCTGCACCAGGTCGCCCGGCTCGGCATTGCGCGTGAGCACCGTGCCGGCAAATTCGGCGCGGATGGTGGCCTTGTCCAGCAGGGCCTGGGCACTGGCCACACGCGCCTGGGCGACGGCCTCCTGGCCCTTGCCCGGTTGCAGGGCGCGCGCCTGCAGTTGCGCCTGCTCGGCGGCGGTGCGCGCCAGGATTTCGGCCTGCTCGGCCTGTTCCAGCTCTTCGTGGGTGATGGCCTGCTGCGCTGCCAGCACGCGGCGGCGCTCCAGCTCGCGCAGGGCCTGCTGCCACTGGCGCTGGGTCTGCTGCACGGCCAGTTGGGCTTGTGGACGTGTCGATTCCTGCAGCTCGGCCAGGGCCGCGCGTGCCTGGCGCAGCTCGGCCTGCAGATCGTCGGCGCGCAGCAGCGCCAGCACATCGCCGGCGCGCACCTGGTCGCCTTCGCGCACGCGCCGCTCCAGCACCACGCCGGTGATGGGGCTGCCCACCTGCGCGCGCGAGGGCGCCGTGATCCGGCCCGTGGCCACCACGGTCTGCACCAGCGGCTGGGCCACTACCTGGTAGGCGTCCAGCACCGGAGCGCTCATCGTCTGGAAGGCCAGCCACCCGGCAGCAGCCACCAGGGTGGCGCTGCCCAGAATCCACATGGCGCGACGTTGCATGAGGACGTTACCGCAGCAAGGCAGGGTGGGGGATGGCGCCTAGTACTGAACCCGGCATTGCAGCGGCACCATGCGGCCAATCTCCACCGTCAGGTCGTCGCCCTTGCCACGGATGGTGTTGGGCCCGTTGCTGTAGATGAAGCCCGAGCCGCTGGGCTGTTGCTGCAGGGTGATGTCGCTGCCATTGCGCGTGAGTACCGCCGTGGCGTCGGAAAAGCGCACCGACAGGGTCTGTCCGTTGTCGCACAGAAAGCGCACATGGTGTTCAGCTGAGGGCGTGGCAGCGGGCGGGGGGCTGCTGCAGGCGGCCAGTGCGGTCAGGGCAAGCAGGGCGAGGCAGGTTTTTTTCATGGATGTCCTTTCGTGGGGTGGCTGCATTGTTACCCCTTCCAGCCATGGCCTCCACGGGCCAGGTCCTGGAGTACGGCCTCGGTGTGCGCGCCGGCGGGGCTGCAGGGGTTGATGGGGTAGGGCGTCGTGCCAAAGCGCGGGGCCGGGCTGGCCTGCAAGGTGCCATCGGGGCTGGCGTACACGCCGCGCGCCTGCAGGTGTGGGTGTTGAGCTGCTGCCTGGGGGCTGAGCACCGGGGCAAAGCAGGCATCGCTGCCTTCCAGCAGCCGCTGCCAGTGCGCCTGTGGATGCTGCAGGAAGAGGGTGGCCAGGCGTGCGCGGCGGCGTGGCCAGGCGCTGCGGTCCCACTGATCGCCGGTGAAGTCCGGATCCTGCTCCAGGCCCAGGCGCTGCAACAGCAGTTGGTAGAACTGCGGCTCGATCGGCCCGATGGCGATGTGCTCGCCATCGGCACAGACGTAGGTGTCGTAAAACGGTGCGGTGGTGTGCAGGCTGGTGTCGCGCGTATCGCCCACCAGGCCGGTGGCGCGCATGCTCAGCATCAGGTTGAGCATGTGCGCCGCGCCATCGACGATGGCCGCATCCACCACCGTGCCCTGACCGGTGGCGCGGGCCTGCAGCACGCCGCACAGCAGGCCGGTCATCAGATAGAGCGCTCCGCCGCCGATATCGCCCAGCACGCCAAAGGGCGGCACCGGGCGCGCATCGGCCGGGCTGCAACCCCACATGGCACCAGACAGCGCGGCGTAGTTGGCATCGTGCCCGGCGGTGTGCGCCAGCGGGCCGTGCTGGCCCCAGCCGGTCATGCGGCCATAGACCAGGGCGGGGTTGACGGCATGGCATTCCGCCGGGCCCAGGCCCAGGCGCTCCATGCCGCCGGGGCGCATGCCTTCGATCAGCACATCGGCATTGCGCACCAGTTGCAGTGCCAGGTCGCGCCCTTCGGGCGATTTGAGGTTGGCGAACACCGAGCGCTTGCCCCGGTTGAGCAGATCGCCGGTGATGGCCGGGCCGCCACTGCCGCCGGGCCGCACCAGGCTGATGACGTCGGCGCCCAGGTCGGCCAGATGCATGGCGCAGAAGGGGCCGGGACCCAGGCCGCCAATTTCCAGTACGCGCAGTCCTTGTAAAACTTTTTGCATGTTGTCTCCTCGTGGTGGTGTGTGTGGTGCCTGCCGCAATGGTTTTTATAGCTGTTTGCGCTGACTGGTAAAAGATTTCAGGCTTATTTCAACTAAAAAATATTTTTCTTTCAGCGCATAAAGCTACGTATTTGCAAGCATGGTGCAGGCAGCAGGCCACATCATGAACCCTCTTTGCCCATGCGCGCCAGTTGTTGCCGTCCGGCTTCGGTGCAGCGGTACTTTTGCAGGCGGCTGTTGGGCTTGTCGGGAATGGTGCGTGTGACCAGCCCGGCCGCCAGCGTGTCGGCCTGCTGGACGGTACGCCGAAACTGGCGCGTGCTGTCTTCGCCCAGCGCTATGTGCTCCAGCAGTTGTGCTGTGGAGAGGGGATGAGGGTTCATATGTGCTTAAACCGTTGTTTTGGCGATTTGTAATAGCTACTGCCGCTTGTCAGTATTGAATTTCAGGTACTTTTTTACATGAAATCCATACCAATCAAGCGGCAGCAGCTATGTTTTTAGTGGTGCGACCCGCAAAAACACCCCTGGCGTCTTGCCCGCGCGCGGGTGCGCGGCTCAGGCTGAGCTCAGGGGTGGCGGGGCCGTCGGGAGGGGGTCAGGCGTTCTCGGGATAGAACAGCTTGCGCGCAGGCACCGGGGCCACGGCCTGGGCAATGGCGCCAATGTGGTCGGGCGTGGTGCCGCAGCAGCCGCCGACAATGTTCACCAGACCTTCGGCGGCGAACTCGTGCACCAGGCGGCTGGTGACGTCGGGCGTTTCGTCAAAGCCGGTGTCGCTCATCGGGTTGGGCAGACCGGCGTTGGGGTAGCAGCTGATGAAGGTGTCCGGCGCGGCCTTGGCCAGCTCCTGGATGTAGGGGCGCATCAGCGCGGCGCCCAGTGCGCAGTTCAGGCCCACCGACAGCGGATTGGCGTGGCGCACGCTGTGCCAGAAGGCGGTCACGGTCTGGCCCGAGAGGATGCGGCCCGAGGCATCGGTCACCGTGCCGCTGATCATGATGGGCAGGCACTCGCCGCTCTGCTCAAACGCTTCATCGATGGCAAACAGCGCGGCCTTGGCGTTGAGGGTGTCGAAGATGGTCTCCACCAGCAGCACGTCGGCGCCGCCGGCAATCAGGCCCAGGGCCTGTTCCAGATACGCGGCGCGCAGTTGCTCGAAGTTGATGTTGCGCGCGCCGGGGTCGTTCACATCGGGGCTGATGCTGGCGGTCTTGGGCGTCGGGCCCAGGGCGCCGGCGACAAAGCGCGGATGGTCGGGCGTGGAAAACTTGTCGCAGGCAGCGCGTGCCAGCCTGGCGCTTTCCAGGTTCATCTCATAGGCCAGATGGCCCATGTGGTAGTCGTCCTGGGCGATGCTGGTGGCGCCAAAGGTGTTGGTTTCGATCAGGTCGGCGCCAGCGGCCAGATAGCGTTCGTGGATGTCGCGGATCACATCCGGGCGCGTGAGCGAGAGCAGCTCGTTGTTGCCCTTCACATCGTGGGCAAAGTCGGCAAAGCGTTCACCCCGGTACTGGGCTTCGGTGAGTTTGAAGCGCTGAATCATGGTGCCCATGGCCCCATCCAGGATGGCAATACGTTGTTGCAGGATGGCAGGCAGCTGCTGGGCGCGGGTGTAGGTGGGCAAAGTCATGGGCGCAGATTGTAGGAAGTTGCCTGGGTCTCTGTTGGCGCAATGGGATGTGCGCTCAATTGGCCGTGGGGTCCGGCCCGTTGCTGGTTGCCGTCGCATGCCGGGTGCGCTTTGCGTCCTCGGAAAATGGGCTGCCAGCACCGCCCGGACAGGTCAGAATGTCGTAAGGCTCAATGCTGAGCCTGTCAGGGTTTTACAAGGAGGATGGATATGGACCGCGTTATTCAATCACCCGGCAAGTACGTGCAGGGCGCAGATGTGCTGCAGCGCCTGGGTGAGTACCTGAAGCCGCTGGCCGACAGCTGGCTGCTGATTGCCGACCAACTGGTGCTGGGCTTTGCCGAAAGCACCGTGCGCGCCAGTCTGGAGCGCGCGGGTGTGGCGCTGGATGTGGTCGTTTTCAACGGAGAGTGCTCGCAGGGTGAGATTGCCCGCCTGAGCGCGCTGGCGGCAGAGAAGGGCTGCCATGCCATCGTGGGCATGGGCGGTGGCAAGACGCTGGACACGGCCAAGGCCGTGGCCTATGAGCGCAAGCTGCCCGTGGCGGTGGTGCCGACCATTGCCTCGACCGATGCGCCGTGCAGCGCCCTGTCCGTGCTGTACACCGACGAAGGCGTGTTCGACCGCTACCTGCTGCTGCCCAGCAACCCGGCGCTGGTGCTGGTGGATACGCGCGTGGTGGCCCAGGCCCCGGCGCGCCTGCTGGCTGCCGGCATGGGCGATGCGCTGGCCACCTGGTTCGAGGCACGCGCTTCCTCGCGCAGCTACGCCCGCACCATGGCCGGGGGCCTGGCCACGCAGACGGCGCTGGCGCTGGCCAGGCTGTGCTACGACACCCTGCTGCAGGAAGGCGAAAACGCCATGCTGGCCGCGCAGGCCAAGGTGGTCACACCGGCGCTGGAGCGTGTGGTGGAGGCCAACACCTACCTCAGTGGTGTCGGCTTTGAAAGCGGCGGTCTGGGTGCGGCCCACGCCGTGCACAACGGCCTGACGGCGGTGCCCGAGACCCACCACCTCTACCACGGCGAGAAAGTTGCCTTTGGCGTGCTGGTGCAGCTGGCGCTGGAAAACGCACCGGCAGACGAATGGCAGGCCGTCATGGGCCTGTGTCATGCCGTGGGGCTGCCCATCACCCTGGAGCAGCTGGGCGTGACCAGCGACATCCCCGCCAAGATGCAGGCCGTGGCCGAGCTGGCCTGTGCCGAGGGCGAGACCATCCACAACATGCCCGGTGGCGTCACGCCGGAGCAGGTCTATGCCGCCCTGCTGCTGGCCGACCAGATCGGCCAGCGCTTCCGGGCACGCGGGCGCTGATTCGCACCCCGGTCACCACGGACCACCCCCGCGTTTTGCGGGGGTGGTCGTTTGGGGCCAGCCCGAAGGCCAGAGGGGTCAGGGGCGCTCGGGCGGGCTGGGGGCTGGGTCTTGCTGCGCGGCGGTGGGCGGCGGCGTGGTTTCGGGCACGTACACCATGGAGCCGTCCTTCATCTTGTAGGCCACCCCCGCCTTGGCTCCCTGGCCGGCGCCGATTTCGCCGCTGGCCTTGTAATGCTCGATTCTGGTGCCGTCCTTGACGATGACTTCCATGTTCTCCTGGCCGGGGTTCCTGATGACCGTGACCTGGGCGGCCGTGAAGGGGTTGACCGGGCTTTGGGCCACGGCCAGCAGCAGGGCCGCGATGATGACCAGGAACACGTCGATCAGGTTCACCACGGAGAGGATGGGGTCGTCCTCATCGCTGTCTTCGAGCAAGCGGCGGCGGTTGGCGTGGGGCAGGGGGGCTGTGCCCTGTGGCTGGGGAGGGTTGACGGTGCTCATGCGTGCGCTCCGTGGAGCGCTGCAGCGTGCGCGGCAGCAGGCGGCTGCACTGGAGCTGTGGCCTGTGGGGTGGCGTGGGCCAGTCGGGCTTCGATGGTGGCCAGATCGGCGCTGTACCAGCGCTTGCGCACATTCACCACGGTGAAGCTGATGGCCGCCGACAGCAGCGCCAGGATGACGGCGGAAAACGCAATCATCAGGCTGCGTGAGACGTCCTGCAGCGCCCCGTCGGCCAGGGCCTTCAGGGCCGGGCCCATGGGGATCATGGTGGCCACCAGACCCAGCATGGGGGCTACGCGGGTGGCGATGCGGGCAAATTCCAGGCGTTTGACGGCCAGTGTCTCCAGCGCCACCAGGTCGATGTCGGGATCGGCCTGCCGAACGGCGTGCAGCTCAAACCCGGCGATGTGGCCTCGGGCACGCTGCCAGGCCTGCCAGACAAAGGCGCCCAGGGCGAAGAAGGCGTGCACGAACAGCACCGCAATGGCGATGAGCACGGGGTAGAGGAAGAACTGGCTGATGTCGTACATCGCCACTTCGATGGGATTGGTCATTGATGGACTCCTGAAAAATCTGAATGAAATCTGCCTTTTGCGCTTTCTGGGCAAGCGCTAAGAGCTATGTTTTTTGCGTCGATTGCCCCGGCGTGCCTGGTGGCGCTGGTGCCAGGCACCGCTGGCGGCAATGGCGGCCAGCCCGACCCCCAGCCCCAGGCTGCGCCAGGGCCAGGAGGGGGGCGGTGCTTCGGGGGGGGTGACGGGACGCAGCACCACCCCGGTGACGGGAGGTGGCTCCGGCTCGGCCTGCGGTTTTGCTTCCGGCTTCGGGCTGTGCTCGGGCGCGGGGGGTGCCTCGGCGGGGGGCGGAGGCGCTGCTGGCAGCTTGGGCAGTGGGCGCGTGGCGCTGGAGGCGCCCTGGGAGGCAGAGGCCGTGGCGCTGGGTGGGGCGATGCCAAAGCCGGCCCCGGGCAGAGCGCGGGCGCCGACCGAGGCGGCAAAGGCGGCGTTGTCGGTGCGCACGTCGTAGCGGCGGGCCAGCTCGCGCCAGCGGGTCTTCAGCTCCTGCACGGTGGCGTCGTCGGCCTGCCAGTAACCCTGTCGGGCCGCTTCCAGCATGCGCTCCATGGTCTGCGCCAGGGCGTGGGGGTTGTGCTGCTCGAACCATTGCTTCAGGCCCAGCTGGTGCTTGTCGCGCACGTACACGTCCACCATTTCCTGCCACTGGTCGTCGCGCACGATTTCGCGCGCCACCGCTGTCCAGCCCCAGAAATTGTTGGTGGCATCCAGCACCTGCAACGTGCCGGCATAGCCTTCCTGCATCAGCCCCTGGATGTAGCCGGGGTGGAACTGGCGCGTGGCCAGCTCCTTGGCCAGGAACTGTGCGGCACCCTCCACCCGGCCGCTGCCTGCGCCGCGCAGGTTGCTGATGTACAGCTCGGGCGCCTTGCCATCCAGGTGGTGCACCGCCAGGGCAATGCCCCCCAGGTACTGGAAGGGGTCGTCGGTGGTGAGCATGCCGTACAGGTTGGAGGTGCGCGACAGCACGGCGCCCTGCGTGCCCCGCAGGTGTTCGGCGTACAGGTTGATGTCCTTGTCGTCCAGCCCATCCACGCCGGCGGCACCCCAGTGCCGTTCATCCGGGCCGTAGGCGTACTGCATTCTGGACAGGTACAGCTGGGCGAGCTTGCGGTCGCCCTCTTCCTTGCCGCTCCAGGTGTCGGTGGCCAGGGTGGCATCGTCCAGCCCGGTGCCGTAGTTGCCGCTGGCCGAGGAGAAGATGCGCGTGGCGCCGGCGCGCTCGGCAGTCTGGGCGTCGGCCCCCTGGGCGATGAGCTTTTGGGCAATGCGCTGTGCGTTGCGTGCCACGGGGTTGTCGGCCTCGTCCCGGGCCTGGCTGGCCAGCAGCACGGCCTGGGCCAGCTGCTTCATCACGTTGGGAAAGTGGTCGCGGTACAGGCCGGTGGCCGAGAGCACCACGTCCACCCGTGGGCGGCCCAATTGCGCGCGCGGCACCAGATGCACGCCGGTGACGCGCCCGCCTTCATCCCAGACGGGTTCCACGCCCAGCAGCCACAGCGCCTGCGCTTCCAGCAGCCCCTGGTGACGCATGGTTTCCACCGACCACAGGCTGAAGGTGAGTTTTTCAGGCAACTGGCCGTGCAGCCGGCGGTGTTCGTTCAGCAGGTTTTCAGCGGCCTGCCTGCCGGCCTCCCAGGCCTGCCGGGTGGGCACGCGCGAGGGGTCGAAGCCATAGAGGTTGCGCCCTGTGGGGTAGGCGTCCGGGTTTTTGATCGGATCGCCGCCGTAGGAGGTGGGCAGGTACCTGCCGTCCAGCACGGCCAGCAGGCCGGCCATCTCGTTTCGGGCGCCCAGGTGGTCGTAGGCGGTGCGCGCCTGCTGCAAGGACTTCTGTAGCGCTTCGGGCAGTGCATCCAGGCTTTCGCCCTGTACCACGTGACGCTGCAGCAGCTGGTAGGGCGTGGTCTGGGGCAGGATCTCCCAGGGGCCGATGAGGGCTTCGTCCACGTCCTCGGTCGGGACGCCGGCGTGCGCGGCAGCCGCTTCCCAGAAGGGCTGCCCCAGCATGAGCAGCACGGTACCCAGGCGGTGCAGCTCTTCGGGCGCCTTGCCGAAGGTGTGCAGGCCCTGGGGTTGGGCGGTCTGCGCCAGCTCGTGCAGGTGCTCGTGCAGCAGGTGGACGAAAGCACCGAAGTCGGCCTGTGCCTGGGCTTCGGTCAGGCCCAGGTCGGCCAGCACGCGCTCCTGGCGGGTGGCGGTCAGCAGATCGGCGGCCAGGCGATCCTTGACGGCGCCTTCGTCCTGCGCCAGCCACTGGTGCAGCAGGTCGTGCATGTGCGTGAGCGCGGCGTGCAGGCCGCCGGGAGCAAAAGGCGGGGTCTGGTGGCTGACGATGGTGGCACGGCCCCGGCGCTTGGCCTGCGTGGCTTCGCCGATGTTGTCGGCAATGTAGGGGTAGGCCACGGGGATGTCGCCCAGCGCCAGCAGCGGCGGGTCGTACACGGACAGGCCGCGTTCCTTGCCGGGCAGCCACTCCTGCGTGCCGTGGGTGCCGAAGTGGATCAGCGCATCGGCGTGCTGGCGCATCCACAGGTAGGTGGCCAGGTAGTGGTGCGAGGGCAGGGCGGTGGTGGAGTGGTAGAGGGCTTTTTCCTTGTTCTCCTGTCCCTCGGCGCGCGGCGGCTGCGGCAGGATGAGCACACGGCCCAGCTGCAGGCGCGGAATGACGAAGAACTCCTGCCCGGCGCGGCGCAGCACCATGCGCGATTGCGCGGGATCGCCCCAGGCCGCAGCCAGGGCCTGCCGGGTGGCGCTGGGCAGCTGTTGCAGCCAGGCGCGGTAGTCCTTGAGTGGCAACAGCGCGGCCAGGTTGGCCTTCAGCAGCGGTTGCAGGCGGTCGTTGCGGTAGGCCGGGGCCAGCAGCTGCTGCAGTTGGGCCACCAGCGCTTCTTCCCCGGGGGTGGAGGTGTCGTAGCCAGCCTCCTGCAGGCCGTCGAGCACGCGGCGCAGGCTGCGCGGCACGTTCAGGAAGGAGGCGCTCAGGTTCTTCTCGCCCGGGGGGTAGTTCCAGAACATCAGTGCCACCCGCTTGTCGGCATTGGCCGTGGCCTGCAGTTTGGCCAGTCGCACGGCCTTGTTCACCACGGCCTGCGCCTGCGCGGCGATGGCGACGATCTGCTCGTCGCTCTTGCGCGTGGCGGCGGCCACCTGAATGTCGGTCACGCCGGCGTATTCGGGCTGGGCCAGGTAGAAGGGCACATCCATCAGGCGCACGCCCTGCGGGTCCTGGGCCCAGTCTTCTTCTGCGCCACGGCGGTAGGGCATGGCCTGCAGCACGGGGATGCCCAGCTCGGCAAACTCGCTGCGCCGGTGTTCGGCGCTGAGCATGATCTGCGTGGTGATGAGCACATCGGCCAGGGGCTTGCCGTGCTCATCCTGCAGCAGCCGGGTAAAGCCGCGTGGCTCCATCATCGGGGTGTAGAACGCCAGGGCGGTGGCGCCGCTGGCTTCGATGCGGGCGATCAGGTCGTCCACAAAGGCGGTCTGCATGGCGGCCAGGTACTGCTGGTGCAGCGCCAGGGCAATGATGGGCGGGCGCTGGCGGCGGGGGGCGCTGGCGGTCACGCCTTTCCAGGCGAAATACTCCTGCGCGCTGGCAAACACCTGCTGGGGCGCCTGCGGGTGGTAGATGGCAGCCTTGGGGTAGAGCACGGGCGGCGCCGTCTGCGGCGGCGGCAGGCCGCGCAGGTGGGCGGCCAGGGTGGCAAAAAAACCCTCGAAGTTTTGCCGACCGCCGTTGACGTAGTACTGATGCAGGCGCTGCGCCACAGGCTGCGGCAGGCCCTGGGCCTGGATCTGCTGACCGTACAGCCACAGGCAGGGCTGGCGCAGATCGGGCAGCGCGCTGCTCAGATGCTCCTGCACCTCGTTGACCAGATAGCTGTCGAAGAACACGGCCGCGTGGCCCCGCCACAGGCCACCGTCGCTGCTCTTGGGGAGCTGGTGCAGGTAGCGCACCTGCACCTGGATGCCGTGGGGCCGGGCAATGTCGGCCAGCTGGCGGAATTTGCCGGCGGGCACGTTGCTGGTGGCAATGAACAGCACGGACAGCGGCGGCGCGCCAGCCGGGGCGGCGCTGTTGCTGGCAGGCGCCTGTGCCCAGGTGGTGCAACAGCACAGTGCCAGCAGCCAGAGATGCAAAAGTTTTTTCATGAACACAAACGTCGGTGCCGACCTGCCACACCGTGAAGCATGGTCGGCCAACATCAGTAAGATGAGCTGCAGGCGCTTGTAGGAAAAGGATTTCAGATGGTTTTTCAACTGAAATCCTTGTCTATCCAGCGCAAGCAGCTATGGTTTTAGGACTCGTCAAAAATCCATGCGGGCGTTGACGAAGAAGCGCCGGCCTTGCTCGGCGTAGCCAAAGTTGGGGGATTCCTCCTGCATGCGCACGTTGCTCAGGTTGTGGATGCCGGCGCTCAGGTGCAGCTGGCGCTGCTCGCCCAGCTTCCAGGCCCGGCCCACGCTGGCGTTCCACAAGGTGTAGGCCGGCAGGCGGCCGCTGCCGCTTTGCTGCCTGCCGGTGTATTCCATGCCCAGCTGGGTGCGCCATTGCTGCACCTGCCAGACCAGGCTGGAGTTCCAGGCCACGCGCGGGCGGTCGTTGAGCTGCTTGCCGGTGGTCTTGTCGCGCGTGTGCAGCCAGGTGGCATCGTTGTTCCATTGCAGGCGCGGGGTGATGTCCCAGGTGAAGCCGGCCTCCAGCCCCTGAATGCGTGCGGCATCCACGTTGTCGTACTGGTAGATGCTGCGCGGGCCGATTCTTTGCAGCAGGCGGTAGGTGATGAGCTGCTTGACCTCGGTACGAAATGCCGTGGCGCGCAGGGCCAGCTGGGGCAGGGCCTGCCAGCTGGCGCCCAGCTCAAAGGCGTTGGAGGTTTCCGGCTGGATGTTGCCGTTGCCCAGGAAGGTGTGCGGCCCCTCGGCACCGACGTAGTTGGGCGAGATCTGCTTGAGCGTGGGCGCCTTGAAGGCGTGGCCGTAGCCGCCCTTGATGACCAGATCGGGGTGCGCCTCCCAGACCAGGTAGGCGCGCGGGCTCAGCTCCGAGCCAAAAATCTCGTGGTGGTCGGCGCGCAGGCCCAGGGTGGCCATCAGGTCATGGGCCAGGGCGAACTCATCCTGCACGAACAGCGCCTGGTGCGTGGCGTCGTCGCGGCCGTTTTTCAGGCCGGCGTTGACCAGTTCCTCCTTGCGCCACTCGCCGCCGACGGTGATCTGGTGCTGGCCCCAACGGGTGGTGGCATGGCCATCGACCACGCTGTCGCGCATGTCCTGCGGGCGGGTGGGCGCCACGCCCTGATTGCGGTGGTTGCGGATGCGGATGTCGCTGCGGTAGGCGCGCAGCTGGCTGCGCCAGCCGCCCCAGTCGGCGTTCCAGCTCACGTGCTGCTGCGAGCGCTCCAGCTCATAGCGGTTGTGGTAGCGCGTGCGGGTGCGGTCGATGTCGTCGGAGTCGCGCTTTTCCAGGCCGTCCTGCACGCCCAATTCCACTTCATGCCCCTGCGCCGGCTGCCAGCTGGCGGTCACCCCCAGGCTGCGGTTGCGGTTGCCTTCGATTTCCGACAGAAGACGGTCTTCCGGCAAGGAGGTGCTGCCCTGGTGGGTCTTTTCTGCGTTGATCGCCAGAGTGAATCTTTCCCCCAGCGGCCCGGCGGCATAGACCGAGCTGCGCCAGGCGTCGGCTGCGGTGTCGGAGTCCAGGCCCGTGCTGCCGGACAGGCCGATGGAGGCCATCCAGCGGTCCTTGGGCTTCTTTGTGATCAGGTTGATCACCCCGCCCAGCGCCTCGGAGCCATACAGCGCCGACAGCGGTCCGCGGATGATCTCCACCCGCTCCACCGCCGATATGGGCAGCCAGCCGTACTGGTAGTCGGAGTGGCCGATCACGTCGTCGCTGGCGCTGATGCGCCGGCCATCGATCAGGGTCAGCGTGTGCTTGCCCTCCATGCCGCGCAGCGCCAGGGTCTTGCGCCCGCCCACCTGGCGCGCCTGCATGCTCACCCCTGGCGTGCCGCGGACGGCGTCCAGCAGATTGGCGGCGTTGCGCTCGGCCAGTTCTTCTTCGGTGATCACGGTGACGCTGGCCGGGGCGGTGCGGGCATCCTGCTCGTTCATGGTGGCGGTCACGGTCACGGCCTTGAGGGTGGCGGGGGCAGCCGGGCCCTCCTCGGTCACCTGGGCGTGCAGCGAGCCAAGAAACAACAGGGAAGCCAGGGCCACAGGATGGTGTCGGCATGCCGTGGAGGTGGTGTCGGAATTCATGCTGATGCAAATGAGAATGGTTTGTATTTATCAATTATGCACAAATCCGCCACCCACAAAACCCTTTCGGGAGTCCGGGGCTGGAAATGGTCAAAAAACAACAACCACCCCGGCGCTGCCCTGCCCTTATGATCCCGAGTAGGGCGGGCATGTTGCACTGGCCGTGACTGAAGACGAACTGGAGATGGAACGATGAAGATTTTGCTGGCCGTTGATGGCAGTCCCTACACCAAGAAGATGCTGGCCTACCTGGGCGCGCACGACGAGCTCCTGGGCGGCGGGCGCAACAGCTTCACGGTGCTGACGGTGATGCCCGCCATGCCGCCGCGCGCGCGGGCCGTGCTCAGCAAGGAGATGCTGGATGAGTACTACAACGACGAAGCGGCCAAGGTGCTCGAGCCCGTGCGCAAGTATCTGGAGCAGGGCGGCATCACGCCCACCCTGCAGCAGGAGATCGGCCCGGCCGGCGAGACGATTGCGCGCGTGGCCGAGGAAGGCAAGTACGACCTGGTCATCATGGGAACCCACGGCCATGGCGCGCTGGGGCGCCTGGTGATGGGTTCGGTCAGCACGCAGGTGCTGGCCAATTGCAGCGTGCCGGTGCTGCTGATCCGCTGACGATTCCCCTCGCCCACCACCGGCAGGCAGCAAAGGCCACAATGGGTGGCCTTTTTCATTGCTCTCGGAGGATTTCCACCATGTCTTTGCTCGTCACCATCATCGTGGGCTTCATCGTCGGGCTGATCGCCCGGGCCATCATGCCCGGCAATCAGAGCATGGGCTTCATCATGACCACTTTGCTGGGCATCGTCGGCTCCTTGGTCGCCAGCTATGGTGGCGCGGCGCTGGGCTGGTATCCACCGGGCTCTTCGGCGGGCTGGATTGCCTCGGTCGTGGGGGCCGTGCTGCTGCTGTTTGTCTGGGAGCTGCTCACCAAGAAGAAGGGCTAAGGAGCGGGCTGGTCGCCGGGCAGTACGGCACGGCCTTCGCGCAGGGCGCGGATGAGCAGATCCGGTGTGGTGCGGATGTGGGCTTCCAGCGCCAGCGCGGCGCGCGCTTCCTGGCCCGTCAGGGCGTATTCGACGATGGCCGCGTGTTCGGCGTGCACGTCGCGCACGCAGCCAGGCAGGGTCATGGCGTAGCAGCGGTAGCGTTCGCTGTGGCGTGACAGCAGGCGCAGCACGCGCAGCGTCCAGGGCGACGGGTAGCCGCAGAGCAAGGCCTCGTGCAGGCGCATGTTGAGCAGCTCCCACTGGCGCCGGCGCTGCGGTGCGATGGGCTCTTCGGCAGAGATGGCCGCATAGGCATGTTCCACCCGCTGGCGCCAGTGCGCATCGCCATGGCGCATGGACTGGCGCAGTGCCTCGGTTTCAATCTGCACGCGCAGGCGCGTGATGTCTTCCAGCTCTTCCAGCGCAATGGGGGCCACCCGAAAGCCGCGCTGGCCTTCGGTGGTGACCAGTGCGTCGCTGACCAGCCGGGTCAGTGCCTCGCGCAGTGTGCCGGCGCCCACGGCATACCGGGTGCGCAGGTGCTCGATGCGCAGCTTGCTGCCAGGTGTCAGGCGTCCCTCGATGATGTCCTCGCGCAGCGTGGCGTAGGTCTGCTCGATGAGTGTGCGGCTGGGGTGGCCGGAGTCCATCAGGGTGCTGTGGCTGTTCGGTGCGTCCGGCGGGAGCGACAAGAAGCTGCGTTTGGCCATGGCGTGTTTATTGTTGGGATGTGCGTGCGGTGCGTTCCTGTAGGCGTTGCAGGCGGTAGCTCAGTTGCGCCCGGGTCAGTCCCAGGGCGCGCGCGGCAGCGGCCAGATTGCCGCCGGAGCGTTCCACTGCTTCGGCAAGCAGCCGATTTTCCAGGGTTTCAAGTGTCATGCCACTGGCTTGCAGATGGTCGTACCACTGCCTGGTGGTTTCGGTCTGTGCCGGGGGGGTGGCTTCCAGCGCGCCGCGGGCGTTCACGGTGGCGCCCTCGGGCAGGCTCAGGTGGGGAAACAGTACGCTGGCATCGACCTCCTCCCCGGAGGCGGTGAGGATGACGCCGCGTTCAATCAAGTTTTCCAGCTCGCGCACATTGCCGGGCCATTGGTGCGCCTGCATGGCCGCCAGCGCCCGGTCGGTGAAGCCCAGCAGGCGTTTGTTGTGCTGGGTTGCGTACTTTTGCAGCAGGTGCATGGCCAGCAGGCCGATGTCTTCGCGCCGCTCGCGCAGTGGTGGGATGTGGATGGGGTACACGTTCAGGCGGTAGAGCAGATCCTGCCGGAAGCGCCCCTCGCGCACGGCTTGTTCCAGGTCCACGTTGGTTGCCGCCACCACGCGCACATCCACCCGGCGTGGCTGGCAGCTGCCCAGGCGCTCGATTTCACCGCTTTGCAGTACCCGCAGCAGCTTGGCCTGTGCGGGTAGGGGCAGTTCGCCCAGCTCGTCGAGCATCAGTGTGCCGCCGTGGGCGCGCTCAAAGCGCCCCATGCGGGGGGCCATGGCGCCGGTGTAGGCACCCTTTTCGGCGCCGAACAGCTCGCTTTCAATCAACTCGGCGGGCAGTGCGGCGCAGTTGACGGCCACAAACGGTTTGTCGGCCCGGGTGCTCATGGCGTGCAGGGCACGCGCAAAGCGTTCCTTGCCGGTGCCGGTTTCCCCGGTGAGCAGCACGGTCACCTGGGTCTGGGCGGCCTTGCGCAAAAGCTCTGCCGTGTGCTGAAAGGCCGGGGAGCTGCCCACCAGCGGCCCCAGTTCATCGGCGGGTTGCAGCTGGGTGCGCAGGGTCTGCACCTGCAACTGCAACTCGTCGAGTTTGACGAGCATGGAGTCGGCGTCGTAGTCGCGCGCCATGGCTTCCCCATCGGGCCACTCTTCGGCATATCGCCCTTCGATGAGGCAGTGTTCGTGACCGCAGGCCGCGCATTGCACCTCCTTGTAAAGCACAGGGCGGCGGAAAAAGGCGCTGGTGTAGCCCGAGGCATAACCCAGCAGCATCCAGCAGACAGGTTCGTCCTGCGGGCCGAATGGGCAGCGCCGGCGTTTCCTTTCCCATGACCGAGGGGCTGGATGCCGTCTGGGGCTACACCCCCTCTGTGGAGAACATGCGCACCATCATGGACTACTTTGCCTTCAACAAGCACCTGATGAGCGACGACCTGGCGCGCATGCGCTACGAGGCCAGCGCCCGCCCCGGGGTGCATGAGGCCTATGCTGCCATGTTCCCGGCGCCGCGCCAGCGCTGGATCGATGCCCTGGCCAGCGCCGAGGCCGACATCCGTGCGTTGCCGCACGAAACGCTGGTTATCCACGGTCGCGAGGACAAGGTCATTCCGCTGTCCAACTCCTACACCCTGGCCGACTGGCTGCCGCGTGCGCAACTGCATGTGTATGGCCGCTGCGGCCATTGGACGCAGATCGAGCACGCCGCGCGCTTTGCCCGTCTGGTGGGGGACTTCCTGGCCGAAGCCGATGCGGCAGAGCCCTTCCCTTTGTGAACCCAGATCCCAGTGATCGCCTGATTGCACGGAGTACATCCCCTATGACCCCCCAATTGATCGAACAACTTGGCGACGAGCTGTACCAGGCCTTGGTTGAACGCCGGACGCTGGAGCCGCTGACCAGTCGCCACCCCGAAATCACCATTGAGGACGCCTACGCCGTCCAGCAAAAAATGCTCGCACGTCGCCTGGCCGTGGGCGAGAAGGTGGTGGGCAAGAAGATTGGCGTCACCAGCCAGGCCGTGATGAACATGTTGGGTGTGTATCAGCCCGACTTCGGGTGGCTGACCGACGGCATGGTCTTCAACGAAGGCGAGGCCGTGCCTGCCAACAGCCTGATCCAGCCCAAGGCTGAAGGTGAGATCGCCTTCCTGCTCAAGAAAACCCTGAAGGGCCCGGGCGTCACGGCCGCCGACGTACTGGCTGCTACCGAAGGGGTGATGGCCTGCTTTGAGATCGTCGATTCGCGCATCCGCGACTGGAAGATCAAGATCCAGGACACCGTGGCCGACAACGCCAGCTGCGGCGTGTTCGTGCTGGGCGACCGCCTGGTGGACGTGCGCGATGTGGACCTGGGCACCTGCGGCATGGTGCTGGAAAAGAACGGCGAAATCGTTGCCACCGGCGCCGGTGCTGCCGCTCTGGGCCATCCGGCCAACGCCGTAGCCTGGCTGGCCAACACGCTGGGCCGCCTGGGCATTGCGCTGGAAGCGGGCGAAGTGGTGCTCTCCGGCTCGCTGGGCATCATGGTGCCGGTGCAGGCCGGCGACAACCTGCGCGTGACCATCGGTGGCATTGGTGGCTGCTCGGTGCGCTTTATTTAATTTCTGGAGAGACTGGCTATGACCCAAAAAATCAAATGCGCCTTGATCGGGCCGGGCAATATTGGCACCGATTTGCTGGCCAAGCTGCAACGCAGCTCCGTACTGGAGCCCGTGTGGATGGTGGGCATCGACCCCGAATCCGATGGTCTGAAGCGCGCCCGTGAAATGGGCATCAAGACCACCCACGAAGGCGTCGATGGCCTGGTGCCGCACATGAAGGCCGACGGCGTGCAGATCGTGTTCGACGCCACCAGCGCCTATGTGCACGCTGAAAACTCGCGCAAGGTGAACGCGCAAGGCGCGCTCATGATCGACCTCACGCCCGCTGCCATTGGCCCCTACTGCGTGCCGCCCGTCAACCTGAAGGAACACGTGGGCAAGGCCGAGATGAACGTCAACATGGTCACCTGCGGCGGGCAGGCCACCATCCCCATGGTCGCTGCCATCAGCCGTGTGCAGTCCGTGGCCTATGGCGAAATCATCGCCACCGTTTCCAGCAAGTCTGCAGGACCCGGTACCCGCAAGAACATCGATGAGTTCACGCGCACCACTGCTGGTGCTGTCGAGCGCGTGGGCGGCGCCAGGAAGGGCAAGGCCATCATCATCATCAACCCGGCCGAGCCGCCCATGATCATGCGCGACACCGTGCACTGCCTGGTCGAGGGCGAACCCGACAAGGAGGCCATCACCAAGAGCATCCACGACATGCTGGCCGAAGTGAAGAAATACGTGCCCGGCTACAAGCTGGTCAACGGCCCGGTGTTCGATGGCAACCGCGTCTCGGTCTTCCTGGAAGTGGAAGGCCTGGGCGACTACCTGCCCAAGTACGCAGGTAACCTGGACATCATGACCGCCGCTGCTGCGCGCACCGCCGAAATGTTTGCCGAGGAAATTCTGGCTGGCAAGCTCACCCTGCAAGCCGTTTAAGCGCGAAGGAGTACCCCACCATGACGCAAAAAATCACCCTGCACGACATGACCCTGCGCGACGGCATGCACCCCAAGCGCCACCTCATGACCCTGGAGCAGATGAAATCCGTGGCCCAGGGCCTGGACGACGCAGGCATTCCGCTGATCGAAGTGACCCACGGCGACGGCCTGGGCGGCGCCTCGGTCAACTACGGCTTCCCCGCGCACAGCGACGAGGAGTACCTGAGCACCGTCATCCCGCTGATGAAGCAGGCCAAGGTCTCGGCCCTGCTGCTGCCTGGCATCGGCACCGTCGATCACCTGAAGATGGCCCACGGCCTGGGCGTGCACACCATCCGCGTGGCCACGCACTGCACGGAAGCCGACGTCTCCGAGCAGCACATCACCATGGCGCGCAAGCTGGACATGGACACCGTGGGCTTTCTGATGATGGCGCACATGAACAGCCCCGAAGGTCTGGTCAAACAGGCCAGGCTGATGGAGGGCTATGGCGCCAACTGCATCTACGTGACCGACTCGGCGGGCTACCTGCTGCCCGAGCAGGTCAAGGAGCGCATTGCCGCCGTGCGTGATGCCTTGAAGCCTGAGACCGAGCTGGGCTTCCACGGCCACCACAACCTGGCCATGGGCGTGGCCAACAGCGTGGCCGCCATCCAGGCCGGTGCCAACCGCATCGACGCAGCGGCCGCTGGCCTGGGTGCCGGTGCTGGCAACACCCCCATGGAAGTGCTGGTGGCAGTGCTGGACCGCATGGGCATCCAGACTGGCGTGGACGTCTGGAAGATCCAGGACGTGGCCGAAGACCTGGTGGTGCCGCTGATGGACTTCCCCATCCGCATCGACCGCGATGCGCTGACCCTGGGCTACGCCGGTGTGTACGGCAGCTTCCTGCTGTTTGCCAAGCGCGCCGAGAAGAAGTACGGCATCCCCGCACGTGAGCTGCTCGTGGAGCTGGGGCGCCGTGGCATGGTGGGCGGTCAGGAAGACATGATCGAAGACACGGCCCTGACCATGGCGCGTGAGCGCGGCCTCCAGATTCCCGCCTGAGGCGCAGTTGCACAGGCTGCTGCGCAGCCTGTGTCCACCCCACATTCTTGAATTTTTGGAGCATCATCAACGATGGCACTTTCCCGACAAACCATTGAACAGCTGGCCGAGCATCTGGAGAACTGCCAGCTGCAAGTGCGTGATACCCCCAAGATCACCGACGATCACCCCGAAATGGACTGGGACGATGCCTATGCCATTCAGGACGTGATCCTGCAGCGCAAGCTGGCGCGTGGTGCACGCGTAGTAGGGTTGAAGGCTGGTCTGACTTCACACGCCAAGATGAAGCAGATGGGCGTGACCGACCCGGTGTTCGGCTTTCTGGTGGATGAGTACACCGTGGCTGAAGGCGCCACCATCCAGACCTCTGAATTGATCCACCCCAAGGTGGAGCCGGAGATCGCCTTTGTGCTCAAGCACGCCCTCAAGGGCCCGGGTTGCCACATCGGCGCCGTGCTGGCCGCCACCGACTTTGTGCTGCCCGGTATTGAAGTCATCGACAGCCGCTATCGCGACTTCAAGTTCGACCTGAAGAGCGTCGTGGCCGACAACACCTCGGCCGCACGCTTTGTGGTGGGCGGCCAGGCCGTGCGCCCCGAGCAGGTGGACCTGCGCACCGTCGGCGTGGTGCTGGAGAAGAACGGCCAGCCTGTGGCCATGGGTGCCGGTGCTGCCGTGCTGGGGCACCCCGCCGCAGCCATTGCCATGCTGGCCAACCATCTGGGCCGTCGGGGGCAGGAAATTCCCGCAGGCAGTTTGATTTTGTCTGGCGGTGTGACCGAAGCTGTCGCCGTCAACGCCGGCGACAACGTTACCCTGCGTGTGCAGGGCATGGGCAGCGTCTCGCTGTGCTTTGCCTGATCGGACATCCACCTACACTCTGACCTGAGGAAGACACCGTCATGCCGTTTGCCCAGATTTACATGCTCGAAGGCCGCACCGAGGAGCAGAAAAAAGCCGTGATCGAAAAGGTCACCCAGGCGCTGGTAGAGGCCATCGATGCCCCCGTCGCCAACGTCCGCGTCTGGATCCATGAAGTGCCCAAGGAAAACTGGGGCATCTCCGGGGTTACCGCCAAGGATCTGGGACGCTGACGCTGCCCGGGTGGTGAGGCTGCTGCTTCACGCCCGATGCACAACGGCCTGCGGGAGCTCTCCCGCAGGCCGTTGTTCTTTGGCGATGTTCCTTGGATCAGGCCGGAGTTGGCGCCGATAGCGGCAGGCGCAGCTCAAAGCACGCGCCGGGGGCGCCGTCGCTGCGCTCCTGGCAGCGCACGCTGCCGCCGTGGTGCTGGGCGATGGAGCGCACCAGTGCCAGCCCCAGGCCCACGCCACCGGCGCGCTCGCTGGCGCCGGGCAGGCGGTAGAACTTCTCGAAGATGCGCTCGCGCTGCTCGGGCGGCACGCCGGGGCCGTGGTCCTGCACGCGCACCACGGCCCAGCCGTCCTCGCGGGCCAGCTCCAGCGTGATATCGCCTTCGCTGTAGCGGCGCGCGTTTTCCAGCAGATTGCGCACCGCGCGGCGCAGCAGCTTGGCAATGCCGGGCGCTTCCAGCGCATCGACTTGCAACAGCAGCTCGGCATCAACGCGTGCGCATTCCTCGGCAGCCAGACCGATCAGGTCCACCGACTCGTTGCTGCCCACATCCACATGGGGTTGCTCCAGGCGGCTGGCCAGCAGGATTTCATCGACCAGCTGGTCCAGCTCGGCAATGTTGCGCTGGATCTCCTGCTTGGCGCTGCGCTGCTCGGGCGCATCGCCCATCAGCTCCAGCCCCATGCGGATGCGCGCCAGCGGCGAGCGCAACTCGTGCGAGGCATTGGCCAGCAGGCTCTGGTGCGACTGCACCAGCGTCTGGATGCGCTGCGCGGCGGCGTTGAACTGGCGTGCCAGATCGGCCACTTCATCCTGGCCCTGCGTGGGCACGCGGATGGCCAGATCGCCCTCGCCAAAGCGCTGCACGCTGCGTTGCAGGTTCTCCAGGCGCTTGAGCAGGCGGCGGATGATGGGGAACACGCCGATGGCCACGGCCAGCCCCACCAGTCCCAGCAGCCACAAGAAGCCAAACGGCGGGCGCAGCCAGAAGCCGATGTTGAAGTGGCTGGGCGGCGGGGCGTTGCGCCCGCCCTGGTGCGGCGTCATCTCCAGCAGATAGGTGCGGCCATCCTCGCCCTGAATGGCAAATTGCAGCCCGTCGCCGTGGCGGCGGCGCTTGCGCTCAAACGGGCCTTGCAGCAGCACCTGGCCGTCGCTGTCGGTGATGGTCAGCTCGCGCGCCAGCGTGCCCTGCACGGTGGTGTTGCGGGCGTTGTATTCCTCGGCCGCCTGCCAGGCCCAGCCCACCAGCAGGGTGAGCACGGCCACGCTGCCGACCACGGCCAGCCAGATGCGCAGGTACAGGCGCTGGGCAAAAGCTTGGAACATGGCTCCTTATTCCTGCTGCTTGGCAAACACGTAGCCCACGCCGCGCACGGTGAGGATGCGTTTGGGGTTCTTCGGGTCGGCCTCGATGGCTGCGCGGATGCGGCCCATGTGCACGTCGATGCTGCGGTCAAACGCCTCCAGCTCGCGCCCGCGCACGGCTTCCATGATCTGGTCGCGCGTGAGCACGCGCCCGGCGCGCTCGGCCAGGGCGATGAGCAGGTCGAACTGGTAGCTGGTCAGCTCGGCCGGCGCCCCCGCGATGGTGACGCTGCGCGCATCGCGGTCGATCTCCAGGCTGCCAAAGCGCATGACGTTGGGCGCAGCTGCCTCGGTGGCCAGCGTACCGCGCCCCTGGCGGCGCAGGATGGCGCGAATGCGGGCCAGCAGCTCACGCGGCTCGAACGGCTTGGGCAGGTAATCGTCGGCGCCGATCTCCAGGCCCACCACGCGGTCCATCGGATCGCCCTTGGCGGTGAGCATCAGCACCGGCACCTGGGCCTGCGGACCGGGCAGGGCGCGCAGGCGGCGGCAGACTTCCAGCCCGTCCATGTCCGGCAGCATCAGATCCAGGATGACCAGATCGGGCAGCGGCGTCTCGTGCAGCGCGGCCAGTCCGCTGGCGGCATCCGGGCAATGGCGCACAGCCAGGCTGTTCTGGCTCAGATAAGTGATCACCATGTCGGCCAGACGATGGTCATCTTCAATCATCAGGAGTTGGTGGGTGTGCATGCGATCCAGTGTAGGGGCAGGACTTGTCTGTTGTGTAAAGCGGCGGCAAAACTTTAAAAACAGAGCATGAGCCGCTGACCTGGCAAGAAATTTTCAGTCGAACACCCTGAAAAGTGACTGTTCATCAGTGCCAAAAGCTCCTGTTTTTGAGTTGAAAAACTTTTTCATGCACCTGATCCGCAAACCTGGTAATAATTAGACCAATCAGTCTAATTATTCAGGCATGACCGACACCAACACCCCTTCTTCGCAGGTCGCGCCCCGGCGCCGTGGCCGCCCACCCCGGCGTGCTGAGGCGGCGCAGACCGACACACGCACGCTGCTGATTCGCACCGGCGTGGCCGTGCTCACGCAAAAGGGCTATTCGGCGGTGGGCCTGGATGAAATCCTGCGGCTGGCGCAGGTGCCCAAGGGCTCGTTCTATCACTGCTTTGCCAGCAAGGAGGCCTTTGGCCAGGCGCTGATCGCCGCCTATGCCGATTACTTTGCGCGCAAGCTGGACCGCTGGTTGCTGGACGAAACCACTGCGCCGTTGCAGCGGCTGCGCAACTTCATTGCCGATGCCATGCAGGGCATGGCGCGGCACGACTTCGCGCGTGGCTGTCTGGTGGGCAACCTGGGGCAGGAGCTGGGCACCCTGCCCGAATCCTTTCGTGCCCGGCTGGAAGACGTGCTGCTCGACTGGCAGGCACGCACGGCCACCTGTCTGCGGGCCGCGCAGCAGGCCGGTGAGATCGCCGCCGGGCACGACTGCGCGGAGCTGGCGCAGTTCTTCTGGATCGGCTGGGAAGGCGCCGTGCTGCGCGCCAAGCTGCAGCGCTCGGTGCTGCCGCTACAGGTGTATGCCCAGGGCTTTTTTCAATTGCTGCAAACGGGCGGTGCGGCATCCGCAAACTGCCCGTGAGCGTTTTTTCGCCACCCTTTCAAGAGACCAACAAGGAGACCTCCAATGCCCCAATTCCGTGGACTGCTCATCACCAAACAGGACGGCCAGCAAAGCGTCAGCGTGCAGACGCTGCAACGCGCCGATCTGCCCGAGGGCGAAGTGACCGTGCGCGTGGCCTGGTCCACGCTCAACTACAAGGATGCGCTGGCCATCACCGGCCGCTCGCCTGTGGTGCGCAAGTTTCCGATGGTGCCCGGCATCGATTTTGCCGGCACGGTGGAATCGTCCACCGATGCGGCATTTGCGCCCGGTGATCAGGTCGTGCTCAACGGCTGGGGCGTGGGCGAGACGCACTGGGGCGGCCTGGCTGAAGTGGCACGCGTGCCCGCCTCGTTCCTGATTCCGCTGCAGGCGCCCTTCACCCCGCGGCAGGCCATGGGCATTGGCACGGCAGGCTACACCGCCGCGCTGTGCGTGCTGGCGCTGGAGCGCCACGGCGTGCGCCCGGATCAAGGCCCGGTGCTGGTCACAGGCGCCGCTGGCGGCGTGGGCAGCGTTGCAGTGGCGCTGCTGGCCAGGGCCGGCTACGAAGTGGCCGCCGTGACGGGCCGCGTGCAGGAGTCCGACTTCCTCACCCGCCTGGGGGCCATGCACATCATCGACCGTGCCGAGCTGGCCCAGCCCGGCCGCCCGCTGGAAAAGGAGCGCTGGGCCGGCGCCGTGGATGTGGCCGGTGGTCAGGTGCTGGCCAACGTCTGCGCAGCCATGCGCTATCGCGGCGTGGTTGCGGCCTGCGGTCTGGCGGCGGGCATGCAGCTGCCCGCGACGGTGGCGCCGTTCATTCTGCGTGGCGTCACCCTGGCGGGGATCGACAGCGTGATGGCGCCCAAGGCCGAGCGCCTGCAGGCTTGGCAGCGCCTGGCTGCCGACCTGGATACCGCCGTGCTGGAGCAGCTGATGCGCGAAATCACCCTGGAAGAGACCATTGCCGTGGCCCCCGAGCTGCTGGCCGGTCAGGTGCGCGGCCGCCTGGTGGTGCGCGTAGCTGCCGACGCGGCATAAAGGATGGCGTACTGGATGACGCCAAAGATTTTTCAACCCGAGGAGAGATTCCCATGACCACCACCGCAGCCCCCATTGGCCGCTTCCCCATCCCCGAGATCAACGACCTGCCCGAAGACATCCGCCAGCGCATCCTGGCCGTGCAGGAAAAATCGGGCTTCGTGCCTAACGTGTTCCTGGTGCTGGCACACCGCCCCGACGAGTTCCGGGCCTTCTTTGCCTATCACGATGCGCTGATGGACAAGCCCGGCAACCTCACCAAGGCCGAGCGCGAGATGATCGTCGTTGCTACCAGCAACGCCAACCAGTGCCAGTACTGCGTGGTGGCGCACGGCGCCATCCTGCGCATCCGCGCCAAGAACCCGCTGATTGCCGACCAGGTGGCCATCAACTACCGCAAGGCCGACATCACCCCGCGCCAGAAGGCCATGCTGGACTTCGCCATGAAGGTCTCGACCCAGGCCTACGCCGTGGGCGAGGATGACTTTGCCACCTTGCAGGAGCATGGTTTCGAGCAGGAAGACATCTGGGACATTGCCGCCATCGCCGCCTTCTTTGGCATGTCCAACCGCCTGGCCAACGTCACCAACATGCGCCCCAACGACGAGTTCTTCTCCCTGGGGCGTTGAGCGCCGTCGAGTGCCGGTAAATTCATAAAAAAGAGCTGCCCCCGCAGATAAGTAAAGGGGTTTAGATGAAAAACAATCTGAAACCCTTTACTATCAAGCGAAAGCAGCTTCTTTTTTGAGAGTTTTTGTGTGCAGGGCGCTCTCAGCGCAGCCAGCGGGCGCTGATCCTGCGCGCCAGCAAGTCCAGCGTGAAGCCCAGGGCGCCGATGACCACGATGCCGGCGGTCAGCTCGTCGTAGGCCAGGCGGTCGCGCGTGTCGAGGATGAAGTAGCCCATGCCGGCGGAAACGCCCAGCATTTCAGCGGGCACCAGCACGATCCAGCCAATGCCCAGCGCCAGCCGAAAGCCGGTGAGCACGTGCGCGACGATGCCGGGCAGCACGATGCGCAGCACCACCTCGGTGCGCGTGGCCGACAGGCTGTGTGCCAGTTGCAGCCAGCTTCGGTCCAGCGCCATCACGCCGGCGGCGGTGTTCAGCACGATGGGCCAGACGGCGGCGAAGGTCAGCAGAAACACCACAGGGGCCTCGCCCACGCCCAGCGCCATCACCGCCAGCGGCATCCACGACAGCGGCGAGACCATGCGCAGGAACTGGAACAGCGTGCCCGTCAGCCGGGCAAACAGGGGTGACAGTCCCACCCAGATGCCCAGCGGCACACCAATCAGCAAGGCCAGCAGCAAGGCTGCGCCGATGCGTTGCAGGCTCAGGGCGATGTGGGGCCACAGCTCGCCGCCTGCCAGCAGGCGCGCCAGCGCGGCAAACCCGGCCTGCGGGCCGAAGGCCTCGCGGATGCTGTCCACGTCCGACAGCTGCTGCGCCCCCAGGGCCCACAGCACGACGGCCAGCAGCAAACCCAGCACGGGCCAGCCGATGCGGCCCCCACGGGACACATGGTGAGGCGTCATGCGGCAATGACCTCCTTGCGCGCAAAGCCTTCGGGCTGGCCGAAGGCCTTCAGCCCGCCCACCTGTTGCAGTGCCTGCCTGACGAAGCGGTCATCGACCAGATCCTGCGCGACAAAGCGCGGGTCGAGCTTTTGCAGGAAGTCCACATTGCCTTCCAGATGCGTGGTTTGCAGGGCGCTGACCAGGGCCTCGGTGTAGGACGGATAGGGGTAGGGCTGAAAGTCGATGCGCCGCTGGTTCCATTCGGGGTGGCGAATGACGCCATCGCGCTGATACTGCGCCATTTCGGTGGCGCTGAGCACCTTGGACAGCGCCGGCAGGCCGTGCGGGGTGTAGCGCCCTTCGCCGTTGCTGGCCAGCAGCTTGGCCGTTGCCAGCTGGTTGCTGCGCGTCCACAGCTGGGCCTTGACCACGGCGTTGGTCACGCGCTGCGCCCACTCGGGGCGCTCGGTGATGTCGCGCTCGGCCAGGGTCAGCATGCAGCAGGCGTGGTTTTGCCAGACATCGCCGACAAAGCGCAGCACCTTGCCCACGCCGGAAATCTCGGCAGCGGCGACAAACGGCTCGGCCACGATGTAACCGGCCACAGCCTTGGAGGCCAGGGCCGAGACCATCTCCGCCGGGGGCAGTACCACCAGATTGACCTCATCGGCGGCCACCGTGGCCGTGCGTGCCTTGCTGACGGCCTTGAGGCCGTTGGCGCGCAGCAACTGCTGCAGCACCACGTTGTGGATCGAGTACCAGAAGGGAATCGCCACCTGCTGGCCGCCCAGGTCCTTGACGCTGTGGATGTGCCTGGCCACGGCCAGGGCCGAGCCGTTGATGTGGTTCCAGGCCACCACCTTGGCGCCAAAGCCCGAGCCGTAGCGCACAAACATGGTGGTCGGCGAGAGCAAATGCACCACGTTGACCTGTCCGGCGACAAAGGCCTCGATGATCTGCGCCCAGGTGCGGAACATGCGCGGTTTTTCGTTGCGCAGGCCTTCGGCCTCGAACAGCTTCTGGCTGTGCGCCACCAGGAGCGGCGTGGCATCGGTGATCGGCAGGTAGCCGATGCGCACCGGCACATCATCGCCCCTGGTTTCGGCCTGGGCGTGCGCGTCGCCAGCGCGCAGCAAGGGGCTGGCAGCGGCGCCGCTGATGGTGGTCACGCGCAGCCAGTCGCGGCGGGACATGCTGCAGTCGCACGACGAGGAGGCGCAGATGTGGTGGTAGGTGGGGCGTTCAGTGGTGGTAGGCATAGGGGGCAATCTCATCCGGTAGAGGTGTCGGGGCAAGAAAGGAGGAGGCGGGCGCCGTTGCAGCCCGCGCAGCGATCGGGAGGACGTCAACAGCGGTCAGGCTGCTGCTCGGTGCGCAGGCCGTGCAGTGCAGACAGGATCTCCAGGCGCAGGGTGGTGACGTCGGCTGGCTGCATGCAGCGCGGGTGCGGCACCTGCACCTGCCACTGGCGCACGATGCAGCCGCCCTGGTGGTCTGCCTGTCCGGGCGGGTGCGTACCCATCAGCACGATGCGATCGGCCACCAGGATGGCTTCGTCGATGTCGTGCGTGACCAGCAGCGCGGCGGTGTGCCAGCGCTGGACCACGGAGACCAGCAGCTCCTGCATCTCGGTGCGGGTGATGGCATCCAGCGCGGAAAAGGGCTCATCGGCCAGCAGCAGCAGGGGCTCGCGCGCCAGGGCGCGGGCCAGGGCCACACGTTGCGCCATGCCGCCGGACAGCTGGGCCGGGCGCAGGGCTTCCTTGCCCTTGAGGCCCACGGCTTCAATGGCCTGGGCCACGCGCTGCTGCAAGATGTGCTCCTGCAGGGCGGGTTGGTGTTTGAAGTCCAGGCCAAAGGCCACGTTGTCGCGCACGCTCAGCCAGGGCAGCAGGCTGGCTTGCTGGAACACCACCGCCGCACGCGGGTGGGGCTGCGTCAGGGGCTTGCCCAGGAACTCCACCTGCCCGCGCGTCGGGGGCTGCAGCCCGGCCAGCGTGCGCAGCAGGGTGGACTTGCCGCAGCCACTGGCGCCCAGCAGGCAGACGATTTCCTGCTGGTGTACGTCGATGTCGATGCCGCTGAAGATGGGCGCAGCGGCGGATTCGTACCCGAAACCGAGGTCACGCCCCCGCAACGCCAGGGGCGCACTGCCGGGCGCGTGACTGTGCGGAGCCACAACAAACTCGGCGACAGGGTTGTTCATGCCAGGGCTGCCTCGGTGTCGGCCTGCTGGTGGCGCTGCAACTCGCCTTGCAGCTGCGTCAGGCTGGGGGTGACGACGGGAACGAAAGCCGCTTCCTGCAGGCGCCGGCCAAAGTGCGGCAGGTGGTTGCGCAGATAGGCGCGGCCGCCCGAGCCTTGCAGCTCCAGCTGGATGGACTCCTGCGCCAGCGCGGCCAGTTGCAGGCGGATGTGGAACAGCGCCGGCGCGTCGGCTTCAAAGCGTCCCGCATTCAGGCCGGCAAACAGTTGTGCGCGCAGGGCGTCCAGTTGCTGCCATGCCTGCTCGATGCGGGGGCGCAGCACATCGCGTGCCGAGCCTTTCTGCTCGGTGGCATGCAGGGCCGCGCGGATCAGCCCCAGCGACATGCCGCATTGCAGCCCCAGGAACATGGGCCGCGCGCGCTTCAGAAAGGCCTGGCCATCCTCGGCCAGCACGCCATGTTCGGGAACGACCACCTGCTGCAGCGTGATGGCGGCGGTGTTGCTGCCGCGCAGGCCCAGCAAATCCAGGTCGGGCGAGCGCGTCAGGCCGTCGGCCTGGCTGTCCAGCACCACCACCAGCGGCGGGCGTCCGGCCTGGTGCGCCTGTACGGCGGCGGCGACGGCAAAGTGCGGCTGGCGCAGGTTGGTCACCCACGGCAGCAGGCCGGAGACCGTGCGTGCGGCACCGGGCGCCGGGGCATCCTCCAGCACCTGCAAGGTCTCCAGGGCCGAGAGGAACTTCATGGCGTTGGACAGGCCGGTGGCGCCGGCGGTGTGCCCAGGCAGCACCTGCGGCAGCCAGAAGTCGCGTGCGGCCGGGTTGTCGGTCACGCACAGGTATTCGATGAAGGCGCGCTGCGCCCACAGCACGAAGGCCGCCGTCAGCGACTGTTCGGCCACTTCGGCAATCGCCTCCACGGCGTGGTGTGCGCTGCCGCCGGTGCCGCCCCACTGCGTGGGCACCCCCATCTGCACCAGCCCGGAGCTGGTGAGCAGAGGCAGCAGCTTGTCAGCGTGAACATTGCTCTCGTGCAGGGATTGCGCATGCTCTGCCAGCCAGGCCTGCAGGTCGGAGGAAACCCAGTGCGTGCTCATGATGCGAAGTTGCCGGGGGCAAACGGTTGCAGTTCGGGGTTGATGGCCGGCTTGCCCAGGTTGTTGGCAAAGTTGCACAGCGTGGCCAGGCTCACGCCCAGCACCACCTCCAGCGCATGCTGGTCGGTGTAGCCCGCTGCCTTGAAGGCGGCCAGCGCCTCGTCGGAGACGGCGCCACGGGTGGCAATCACTGCTTTGGTGAAGGCCTGCACGGCATCCAGCTGGGCATTGCCGGTGGGCTCGCCACGTTGCAGATGCAGGGTGGTGGCAGCATCCAGCCCCACTTTCTTGGTGGCAATGGCGGTGTGCCCGGCCAGGCAGAAATCGCAGCCGTGGGTGTGGGCGGCCGTCAGTTGCACCACTTCACGCTCGGCCAGCGGCAAGGCGGCGCGGGCATTGATGCCGGAGACGGTCAGGTAGGTCTCCAGCGCCACAGGGGCGTTGGCCAGCAGGCCGATCAGGTTGGGCAGAAAGCCATTGTTGGCCAGCGCCTTCTCCACAAAAGGCTGGCTGGCTGCGGGAGCGGTTTCGGTATTGAGCAGAGGAATGCGGGACATGAATCGGGCGTGGTTTTTCAAAAATAAAAATGCGATGAAGCGCCACGTCACGGGTGGTGCCATATCCATCACAACGGTGCCCGAATTCTATTTTTATACCTTTAAGTAATCAAAGATTGTTTTTATATAAGTAAATGCTTATATTGTTACGGCCAAAACATCTGATGCTTTATGCATCAGCAGGCATTCCCCAGCGTATGCCTGGCCCCGGTCGTGGGGTGTGTGCCCCGCTCTGCAGGAGCCTCAAATGCTCTTGATAAGAGAGCTGCAGCCACGCATAAAAAAAGGTTTTCAGGAAGTTTTTTGTCTGAAAACCTTTGTGCATCAGCGGGTACAGCTTTTTTTATTGAAGCAAGTCAGCCTGCATGGCTTGGCGGTCTTGGCCCTCAAAAACTGGCGCGATGGGTCCTTGGGGCTGGCTCTCAGAGTGCAGCAGCAGGTTGTTTGCAGCTAGGCACCAGTGTGGACGCGCTCTGTGCTAGGGCGTTGAGGCAGAAAACTTTTTTGCGCCAAATCCAGGCTTGTTGCTTGAATCTTTGCGTATTGGCACAGCAGGCGCTGGATGCTTGCGGCTTGGTGGAGTGGGGTGCTGGTGCGGTGGTGGAGGCGCAGTCCCGAAATGCCCAATGGCGCAAGGCTAAAACGTCGCTCCAACAGCACTTTTGCGGCTATGGCGCCAAACAGGCATACGATTGGCCATCGGGTTTTCCCGTGGTTTTTACGGACGACATAGCGTGAGCATCATTCTTCAAACTCCTCTGACCGGCAACGCTGCATGGCGCGGCGAAGACATGGCCGGTGATACCTCCTGGATTCACCACCTCAGCGCCGACAGCATCCGTGCGCTGGATGCCGCCTTGGCGCATGTGAAGTCGCTGGGCCTGAGCTTTCCCAAGTTCGAGCAGGAGCACTTTCCCCTGCCCGAGGCGCTGCGCGCCGAGCTGGCCAGGCAGGCCGATGCGCTGGAAAACGGCCGTGGCTTTGTCGTGCTGCGCGGCCTGCCGGTAGAGCGCTATAGCGATGAAGACATCAACATCCTGTACTACGGCGTGGGCCTGCACCTGGGCCAGCCGGTGCGCCAAAACCCGCGCGGCGATTTGCTGGGGCTGGTGATGAATGTGGGCGACAAGTCGCAAAAGACCACCCGCGTGTACGAAACCAACAACTACCTGCCCTACCACACCGACCCTTCGGACGTCGTGGGCCTGCTGTGCGTGCGCAAAGCCAAGGAAGGCGGCCTGTCCAGCCTGGTGAGCGTGGGCGCGGTGTACAACGAAATTTTGCGCACCCACCCCGAGCTGCTGGGCCTGTACTACCGCCAGTGGTACTGCGCGCACCTGTGCGAGCAAGGCACGGAGCCGGGCTTGACCCCCATCTTCAGCTACCACCAAGGCAAGCTGACCTGCCGCTATCTGCGCCAGTACTTTGAGCTGGGCCACGAGATGAAGAGCCTGCCCCTGACGCCGGTGGAAGTGCAGGCACTGGATGTGTTTGACCAAGCCATGTACACGCCTGGCCTGCGCCTGGACATGATGCTGGAGCCGGGCGACATGCAGTTTGCCAACAACTACTCGGTGCTGCACTCGCGCAATGGCTTTGAAGACCACGACGATCCAGCGCTGCGCCGCAAGCTGCTGCGTCTGTGGCTGAAGATGCCCAATGCACGCGAGCTGGCGCCTGAGTTTCCGGGCCGCAACGGCTTTCCCGAGCAGGTGGCTGCAGCCGCCTGAGGCACCCCCCGGGCCTTGCCAAGGCCCAGCGGGGCAAAGCCCCCAAGAGGCGCCCGTCGCGTTATGCGTCGTGCGCCTCTTGCAGTTTTTGCCGCACCACGTCCTTGGTCAGTGTGGGCACAAAGCTTTCGATGAAGGCATAGGCGTAATCGCGCAGCAGCACGCCCCGGCGCACGGCCACGCGGGTGAGGTTGATCTCGAACAGGTGGCGCGCGTCGATGGCGCTCAGCAGCCGGTCGCGCTCCGGGTCGAAGGCGATGGAGGCGACGATGCCGATGCCCATGTCCAGCTCCACATAGGTCTTGATCACGTCGGCGTCCATGGCGGTCAGGACGATGTTGGGCGTCAGCCCCTCGCGCGCAAAGGCCTCGTCGATGTGCGCGCGGCCGGTGAAGCCGTGCTCGTAGGTGATGATGGGGTAGTGCGTCAGGTCTTCCAGCGAAATCGGCGCCTCCAGGCGCAGCAGCGGGTGGCCGGGGGGCACGATCACGCTGTGCGACCAGCGGTAGCCCGGCAGGGTCACCAGCTGCTCGTAGTTGGCCAGGGCCTCGGTGGCCACGCCGATGTCGGCCTCGCCGCTGAGCAGCATGTCGGCAATCTGCTGGGGCGAGCCCTGGCGCAGATGCAGGGTGACGCCCGGGTACATCTGGCGAAAGTCGCGCACCACCGCCGGCAGGGCGTAGCGCGCCTGGGAGTGGGTGGCGGCCACGAACAGCACGCCGCAGTCCTTTTCCTTGAAATCCTTGCCCGCGTTCTTGAGGTTCTCTGCCTCCAGCAGCAGGCGTTCGATGATGGGCAGCAGTGTCTTGCCCGGCGTGGTCAGCCCTGTGAGGCGCTTGCCTGAGCGGGTGAAGATCTCCACGCCCAGTTCATCTTCCGCCTCGCGGATCTGGCGGCTGATGGACGGCTGGGAGATGAACAGCATGGCTGCCACCTCCGTCAGGTTGAAGTTGTGGCGCGCCGCTTCGCGGATGGAGCGCAGTTGCTGGAAATTCATGGTTCGGGATCCGTGGTCGTCTGCGGCGTTAGTGCTGGCTGGCAAAGTGACCCTCAAGAAACTCCAGCTGGTTGCCGGCAGGGTCTTTGACGTACACGTGTTTTTCCTGTCTGGCCGGATGGCTTTCAATGAAATCCAGGCCAAAGTCCTGCAAGCGCTGCTTCAGGGATTCAATGCCCTGAATATTGAATGCCACGTGCTGTGCAGCCCCCCGGCTGGAGGTACCGGCCTCCGGGGTAAAGCACAGCAATTGCTCACCCATTTCAAAGCGCAACAGCTGCCGCTTTTCCGGTGCGCTCAACTCCTGCGCCCCCAAAACGGTGCCATAAAAGAAACGCAACTCTTCCTTGCATCTGGCGGGAAACTGAAAATGAATATGGTGAACGGACGTGATGTTCATGCCTGCAAATTACTTTTCACAGAAAGCTTATGCTTTCTAATAAAAAGAAAAATTGTTTTCGAGGCGGATTTATAAGAAAAATTCTTTATGAATACAATGACTTTTTTATTTTTTCTAAATTACAAAAAGACATTTGCAGCCCCGTGAGGGGCTGCAAATGTCCATCGCATCCATGACGGGGTTGGGGTCATGCGGCCGCCTTGGCCAGCTGGCGCCAGCGTGCGGCGGGGTGGTGCTCGGGCAGGCGGTCGCCGCGGCCAAACAGTTGCTGGCGCAGGGTGCCTTCGCTGTACTGGGTGCGGTAGCGGCCTCGGTTTTGCAGCTCGGGCACGGCCAGCTGGGCAAAGTCCTCCCAGGTCTCGGGCACGACGATGCGGGTGAGGTTGAAGCCGTCGATTTCGCCCACATCCACCCAGCGCTCCAGCGCATCGGCCACCTGTACGGGGTCGCCGACGATGGTGGGGTAGCGGCTGCCCAGCGTGAACTGCTCCAGCAGCTTGCGCCGGGTGGTCCAGCCGCTTTGCTGTGCCGTTTGCGTGGCGGACTGGATGGCGTTGCTCTGGCCGAAGGCGATGGGTTCGTCCAGGTCGTACTGGGAGAAATCCACCCCGGTGCTGGCGGCAAAGTGCGCCAAGCCTCCTTCGGCGCTGGCGTAGGTGCGGTAGTCGGCATATTTCTCGCGCGCCTCGGCCTCGGTGCGGCCCACCACCACGGCGATGCCGACGTAGATCTTCAAATCGTCGGCGCGTCGCCCTGCAGCCACGGCGGCGGCGCGCAGTTTGCGCGAGGTTTCGCGCGCAGCTTCGGGGCTGCCGGCGCCGATGAAGATGCCTTCGCCATGCTGCCCGGCAAACTGCACGCCGCGCGCCGAGGTGCCCGCCTGGAACAGCACCGGCGTGCGCTGCGGCGAGGGGGCGCACATGTGGATGGCGTTGGCGCGGTAGTAGGGGCCTTCGTGCACGATGGGGCGCACCTTGTCGGGCAGGGCGTGGATGCGCCGGGCCTTGTCGGCGATGACGGCATCGTCGTCCCAACTGCCTTCCCAGAGCTTGTAGGCCAGCGTCAGAAAATCGTCGGCCTGGTCGTAGCGCTGATCGTGGGCGGGTAGGCCCTCCAGCCCCAGGCCTCGCGCGCCGCTGTCCACATAGCCGGTGACGATGTTCCAGCCCACGCGGCCACGGGTGAGCTGGTCGAGCGTGCTCACATCGCGGGCAAAGGTGTAGGGGTGGTGGGCGCTGATGTTGGCCGTCAGGCCAAAGCCGATGTGCTCGGTGACGGCGGCCATGGCCGATACCAGCAGCCACGGGTTGTTGACGGGCAGCTGGATGGCTTCGCGCAGCGTCTGGTCGGCGCTGCGGCGGTACACGTCGTAGTAGCCGATCACGTCGGCGATGAAGATGCCGTCAAACAGGCCTTTTTCCAGCGTCTGCGCGATGTCGGTCCAGTATTTGAGCGTGTGGTACTCGGTGGAGCGGTCGCGCGGATGTGTCCACAGTCCGTGGTGGATGTGGCCGACGCAGTTCATGTTGAAGGCGTTGACGTGGATGTGGCGCTGCTGCGGTGCAGGTGTCTGGCTCATGGAAGTCTCCTGGTGGCGCGTGCTGCGGCCCAGGCGGTGCCGCTTAGCAAGGCAGCGGCGGTCAGTGCGCCCAGGGCGGTGAGTTTTTTCAAAAATTGTGTGGGTTGCATGGTCAGAGAACCTCAGGGAAATGGAGAAGGGAAGAAAGGGCGGCTTTAGATGGCACCGTGGCGCGGGGGGCGGATGCCGTTGAGCGCGTAGTTGCCGATGGCGTGGTACTTCCAGCGCACCGGGTCGTGCAGCGTGTGCGTGCGGGCGTTGCGCCAGTAGCGATCCAGCCCGTGCTGGCGCAGGGAGGAGCTGGTGCCACCCAGCTCGAACAGCTTGCTGCTGGCCAGCAGGCTGGCCTGGGTGGACAGGGCCTTGGCCTGGGCCACGGCGATGGAGGCCTGGGCCACGCTGTCTTCGCTGGGCGATTGCTGTGCCTGGTCCACATAGCGGGCGGCGCGTGCCAGCAGGGCCTCGGCAGCGCGCAGGCGCACGTGGACGTTGCCCACTTCGCGCAGCAGCAGCGGGTCGTGCGCGGCCTCATCGACACCGGAGTCGATCCAGGGCCGCGCGTGGGTGCGCACAAAGGGCAGGGTGGCGGCAAAGGCGCCCTGGCCGATGCCCAGGTCCAGCGCGGCGTGGATGATCTGCGCCAGCGGGCCAATGGTGGTGGGGCGCTCGAACGAGTCGGTAAACGGCACCACCCATTCGGGTTGCACTGGCACGCGCTCGAACTGCACCGAGCCGCTGCCGGTGACGCGCTGGCCAAAGCCGTCCCAGTCGTCGGTCAGCGTCACGCCGGGCGCATCGTGGGGCACGAACACCAGATACAGGCGCCCGTCGTCCTGCGCGGTCACCAGCGTGGGAATCCAGTGCGCGTAGAGCGAGCCGGTGCAATAGAACTTGCGCCCGTGGACAAACCAGCCGCCCGGCTCCTTGAGCAACTGCGTGCGCCGCTCAAAGTCCTTGTGGCCGATTTCTGCCAGCGCATTGCCCAGGCGTTTGCCTTGCAGCACTTCGTTGAAGAAGAACTGCTTTTGCGCATGGCTGGCGCCCACGCGCAGCACTTCCAGCGCGTAGTAGTGGTTCTGCGGGATGTGGCCGAAGTTGCCATCGGCGCTGGCAATCTTCTGCACCACTTGGGTCAGCACGCCGGTCGAGACGTCGGCGCCGCCGTATTCGCGCGGGATGGTGATGCCCCATAGGCCGCTTTGGCTAAAGCGCTCCACTTCCTCATGGGGCAGGATGCGGTCGCGGTCGCGTTCCAGGGCGCGCTGGGCCACGTACTGGGCGAACTGCGTGGCCGCTTTCAGTGCGTCGGCCTCGGTGTGGATGACGTGCGCTGTGGAGGGGGGTGTTGGTTGCGTGGTGGAGTGCGTCATGGTGTGGACTTCCTTGGGGCCTGGGCTCAGTTCCATTGGTGGCGCTGCGGCGCCGTGTCGTTGAGCAGGTAGTTGCCCAGCAGGTGGTACTTCCAGCGCACCGGGTCGTGCAGCGTGTGCGTGCGGGCGTTGCGCCAGTGGCGGTCCAGGTTGTGCGCCGCGCGTGTGGCGGCCGAACCGGCCAGGGCGAACAATTGCTCGCTGACGTTCAGCGCGGCCTCGGTGCTCAGCACCTTGGCTTCGGCCACCGCCACAGAGGCGCGGGCGCTGGCAGCGGCATCCACTGGCTGTGCAGCCAGGGCGTCGATCAGCTGCGCCGCTTCCAGCAGCACGGCATGCGCGGCGTCCACTTCCACTTGCAGGGCGCCCACTTCCTGGATGAGGTGCGGATCCAGGGTGGCGCTGGCAACGCCCGAATCCATCCAGGGGCGCGATTTCTCGCGCACAAAATCCAGCGCATCGCGCAGCGCTCCCTGGGCAATGCCGACGTCGATGGAGGCCTGTATCAGCTGCGAAATCGGGCCGGACAGCGTCGGCACGTCGGCCACGCGCCACAGCTGCAGTACCTCGTCCGGGGCCACGGCCACGTTGTCCAGCAGCACGCTGCCGCTGGCCGTGGTGCGCTGGCCGATGCCGTCCCAGTCGTCGATCACCGTCACCCCAGGGGCATCGCGGCGCACCCACACCTGCACCGGGCGGCCCTGTTCGTCCTGGGCGCGAAACGGCACCCAGTGCGCAAAGATGGCCCCCGTGGAATAAAAGCGCGTGCCACTGACGCGCAACTGCCCCTGGGCATCGCGGTGCAGCTGTGCCGTGGCCTGTGTCATCACCTTGGCGCGGGCCTTGCGCTCTGGCCCGGCATTGCCCAGACGGTGGCCATTGAGCACATCGGCAAACCAGCGGCGCTTCTGCTCCTCGGTGCCTGCGTCCTTGAGGTTTTGCAGCACGGCAAAGTGGTTCTGCGGGATCTGCCCCAGCGATGGGTCGGCTGCGCAGAGGGTGACGAACACTTGTGCCAGGGTGGCATGCGAGGCCCCCAGGCCGCCGTACTCGCGCGGCACGGTGATGCTGCCCAGGCCGCTGGCGGTGTATTGCTCGATCTCGTCCCAGGGCAGCAGGCGCTCGCGGTCGCGCCGGGCGGCGCTGCGGGCAAAGTCGGCGGCCAGGCGCTGGGCAATGTGCAGGGCCTCGGCCTCGCTGGTGATGCGCTGCGGCGGGCGCGGTGGCTGGGGTAGGCGTTGCTGCCCGTGGTGGGTCGCAGGGGGTGTGGGTGCCACAGGCGTGGCTGCGGTCGGCGTGGGCAAAGCGGTGCCCACGACTTCGGTGGAAGTCATTGTCTGGCCCTCGAAAAACAGGGAAGAAACTGGAGAGAAGCGGTGGCCGTGCAAGGCGGCCAGGCATGGAGCGCACGCGGGCGCTCCATGGACCCTATCGGTGGTTTTTTTCAGCGGTTGCGCAAGCGGCGCACCAGCCAGTCGCCGGTGGTCTGCACCACGGTGACCAGGGCAATCAGCACGGCGATGACGATCAGCATCACCTGCGTGTCAAAGCGCTGGTAGCCGTAGCGGATGGCCAGGTCACCCAGGCCGCCTGCGCCCACGGCACCGGCCATGGCCGAGGAGCTGATCAGGGCCACCAGCGTGATCGTGAAGCCGCCGATGATGCCGGGCAGGGCCTCGGGCAGATAGACGTGGCGCACGATGTCCCACTTTTTGCAGCCCAGCGCCTGGGCGGCCTCGATCAGGCCGGGATCGACCTCGCGCAGGCTGACTTCAGCGATGCGCGCAAAAAATGGCGTGGCGCTGATGGCCAGCGGCACGATGGCCGCCCACACGCCAATCGTCGTGCCCGCCACCAGGCGCGTGAACGGAATCAGCGCCACCAGCAGCACGATGAAGGGCGTGGCCCGAAAGCCGTTGACCACACTGCCCACGGCGCGGTTGATGCGCGGCGACGCCAGAAAGCCCCCCGGTGCGGTGACGATCAGCAGCACCGCCAGCGGAATGCCCGCCACCAGCGCAATGCCCGCCGACACCGACACCATGGCCAGCGTGTCCAGCAGCGCCTGCGTGTAGCGCTCGGCAGGAATACTCAAACCACCTATCAGTTCAAACGACATAGCCCAACTCCTTGATGGCGTGTGCCACGGCATCGGGGCCGTGCGTCACAAAATTCCAGTCCTGGCGGGCCGCCTGGCCCTCCAGTGCCAGCACCAGCTGGCCTTGTGCATGCCCCTGGATGCGGTCGATGCCGCCGTGCAGCAGGCGCACCGTGCCGCCCAGGGCAGCGCTGATGCGCACAAAGTCCGGCTCCAGCCCACCCTCGCCCCAGTAGCTCAGCTGCAGCACTTGCTCAAAGCGGCCCTGCGTGGGTGGTGCGTCCAGCAAACGTTGTTGCAGGTCGTCGGGAATGCCGTGCTGCAGTGGTGCCAGCAGGGCGCGGGTGGCTGGGTGCTGGGGCTGGCCAAACACCTGCCAGACCTCGCCCAGCTCGGCAATGCGGCCTTGTTCCAGCACCAGCACGCGGTCGGCAATCTCGCGGATCACGCTCATCTCGTGCGTGATCAGGATCACCGTGATGCCCAGGCGGCGGTTGATGTCGCGCAGCAGTTGCAGGATGGCCTGGGTGGTTTCCGGGTCAAGCGCCGAGGTGGCCTCGTCGCACAGCAGAATCTCCGGCCCCGTGGCCAGCGCGCGAGCAATGCCCACACGCTGCTTTTGCCCGCCCGAGAGGCGGCTGGGGTAGGTGTGGTGCTTGTCCTGCAGACCCACCAGGGCCAGCAGCTCGGTCACGCGCTGTTCAATCTGTGCGGCAGGCACGCCCGCCACTTTCAGCGGTAGCGCCACGTTGTCGAACACCGTCTTGGCCGAAAGCAGATTGAAGTGCTGAAAGATCATGCCCACCCGGCGGCGCAGCTGCACCAGCCCGGCTTCGTCCAGCGTGCCGATGTCCACGCCATCGACCAGCACCTGCCCGCTGGTGGGCTGCTCCAGCCGGTTGATGGTGCGCAGCAAGCTGGACTTGCCCGCACCGCTGCGGCCAATGATGCCAAAGATGCTGCCCGGCGCAATGTCCAGCGTGATGTTCTGCAGCGCGGGCACTTCCCCGGCCGAGGAGCGGTACACCTTGCCCACCTGACGGAAGCTCACTGTGCCGGCGCCGGTACTGCGCTGCGTGGCCGTTGTGGTGGTGCTGTGGGCGGCGGGCGTGGATGTGCCGGCGATGCTGGAGCGCACGGTGGCTGGCGTGCCAGCAGGTGCGCGGCCTAGCCAGCGCCTGCGTAGTACGGTGGCGGTGCTCATGGCTGACGCTCCTGCCAGGCCAGGGTGTACAGGCGCTGGTCGTTGGAAAAGGCACGGTGCACTTCGGCCTTGACGGCTGCGGAGTTCTGGTAGATCTGGATGAACTTCTGCACCAGCGGATCCTGGGTGCGGTGCTCCTGCACCACGAACTGGATGGCGAACTGCGCATCCTCAATGCCCGAATAGGCCAGGCCGCTGGAGGGGTCAAACGCCTTGGCGGCCACGATGAAGTGCGGGTAGCCCTGGGCAATGTCCACATCGCCGGTGATGCGCACCAGCTGCGGCCCCTCGACCTCGACAAAGCTGAGTTTTTTCGGGTTCTCGACGATGTCGTCCAGCGTGCCCAGGAAGCCCACATCCGGCTTGAGCTTGATCAGCCCCACCTTCTGCAACAGCAGCAGGCCGCGCCCCTGGTTCACCGGGTCGTTGGCAATGCCCACCTTGCCGTTGTTGGGCACCGCTTGTACAGAAGAGTGCTTGAGCGAATACAGGCCCACGTTGGCCAGGATGCCGGTGCCCGCGCTGGCCAGCTTGTAGCCGTTCTTCTTGATCGCGTTGTCCAGAAATGGTCGGTGCTGGAAGTAGTTGATATCCAGGTCGCCGGAGTTCAGCGCCACGTTGGGGGTGGTCCAATCGGTGAATTCCACCACCTGGACATCAATGCCCTGGGCCTTGGCTTCCTTGGCGGCGACGGCAATGGAGTCGGCATAGGCGCCGGGCACCACGCCAATTCTCAGCTTGTCGGCTGCGGTGGCGGGCAGCACAGCCAGGGCCACAGCGCTGGCAGCGAGGAGGTTTTTCAAATGGGCAAACACAGGCATTCCTTTCTTGGTCATGAACATGCGGCCAGATGGCCAAGTGCGTTTCATTGAACCAGCGCCACCCCGGCGCTACAAGAAAGGAATTCAGATATGGATATGAGAATTTTGCGAGCGCTGCCCGAGGCGCCCGCGGCGCAGTTTCAGCGCGGTGCGCCTATCCAGGTTTTGACCTCCTCGCGCAGCAGACCACCACCTTCCACCGACCCCTGCACCCGCCCCAGGGGCCCCAGACGGTCCAGGCAGTCCCGGCGGTCCTGCTCGTTGCGAAACACCTCGCAGCGCGCCTGCGCATTGCGCCGGTAGGTCTCTTCGTCGTGGCTGGTCAGCTCCCCCTTGCGGGCAGCCTGCGCGGCCGCCGCCGCTTCGCGCTGCTCGGGGCTGCGCTCCTGCGCAGGGCCCGCCAGCGCACAGCCCAGACCCAGCCACACCAGCAGCGTGGTACCTGCCCAACGGGCAGCGGCACCATGTGCTCCACCGCGTAGAAAACGTGCATGCATAAGAAGACTCCTCACCCATCTTCGGGGACGGCAAAACCTGGTAAGCAGGTACGCCAACAACGGCGTGCAGCAGTCAGCACCACGACGCCCAGGCTCATGCTACTGTGCTGATACAAACGACGCCGCGCCAGCGGTTTTTGAGGCCGTGGCGCGCGAAGACGGGGGCGCTGACCTGCCCAGACGGGCCAATCAAGGGCCGATGAAGCAGGCAGCAGTGGAAAAAACGTTGGGAAGAGTTGGCCTCTAACGCTTATTGGGTAAACGCTGATAGCTATCAAAAGCAGTATTCATGGCCAGCGTGACCTCATTCTTCCTTGTCAGGATTGCGCGGTGTGATGCCATGTTCCTTGGCGTAGGCGGCGGACTTTTCCTTGATGAGGGGAAGCAGCAGCGCATGGTCGGCCTTGATCCAGTCGGTTTGCAGTACCCATTTGCTGCCATCCCACTGCTGGATGCGGGCCGCACCACCGCCTTCATGGTCGTAAGGGGTGATGTTGAGCGGTTGCAGCAAGCCGTGGAACCCGATCTCCTTCAGGCGGGCATCGTCCACCACCAGATGCTCCCAGGCCCAACGGCCTTCTTCCCCATTGAGCGGACGTTTGCCGAACTTGCGGTACCCGGTGCGCAGAGCCTCTACCGCCAGAGCGGCATTGACCAGACCAATGTTGTAGTTGACGGCGCCAAAGTACTTGGTATCGCGCAGGTCGCTCTTGCCCTTGTCGAGGATGTGTGTTTTCAGACGCTTATGGATTTCGAAATGGGTACCGCCGGGATAAGGCGCCAGCGCCTGGTAACCCCTGGCTGCATCCCCAGCTGGGATCACATCAGACTCCGAGCCAGCCCAGACGTCGCCGATGATGCGGTTGGCAGGAAAACCAAAGCGCTGTGCGGTCTTGATTGCCACTACGGTGGAAACACCCCAGGTGCGCAGGAAAACCCAGTCCGGCTTGATTTCTCGCACGCGGCGCCACTGCGGTGACTGCTCGTTGCCCGGGTCTGCCACTGGAATCTGAATGTTCTCAAAACCGTACTTTTTTGCCAGCAGTTCTACGGCGGGCTGGGTGGCACGACCATAGGCTGAATCGTGATAGACCGTGACGATCTTCTTGCCCTTGAGCTTGTCCAACCCGCCCTCTTTCTGGGCGATGAAGTTGATGCCTGTCGAGGCTTGGCTGTAATAGCTGAACAGCAGCGGGAAGGCGTAGGGGAACACTGTGCCATCGATGGATTCAGTGCGTCCGCCTGCCGGATCGATGAGCGGAATCTTGTCGGCAGCGGCCTTCTCGATCAGCGCATAGGTGGCGGGCGTACCGTGGGTGAAGAAGAAGGCCAGCGGCGAGCCGTCCTTACCCTTCTTCACGCGCTCATAGACCTCCACCGTGCGGTCGGGGCTCCACTCTGTCTCGAATTCTTCGAACTTGATCTTCACGCCATCGATGCCGCCTTCGACTTCATTGATGTAGCGGAAGTAGTCGATAGTGCCAGCCCACCAAAGCGCACCACTGGATGCATAGGGCCCAACGCGATAGGTGGGCAAGGGTACGTACTGTTCGGCAGCGTGCAGGGACGTGGACGCGAGGCCCAGGCCCAGCGTGGCGGCAAGTGCCACGGCCAGCGTTTTGCGAAACAGGAAAGGATGTTTCATGGCAGTTATTCCTTAGGTTGAAAGGAGGGAAGGGTTTTCAATGGTCAGGGGTGGACAGCCCTGGCAGGCGAGCACTCCAGGCGGATAGGCGTGCGAGCCAGGGGGTGATGCGGTCGCGGTGGAAATCGGTGACGAGGCGGGCCATGCCCTCTGGCTCTTTGATAAGAAAGCCGATGATCAGCACACCGAAGACCACTTTCTGGATGTTTTGCAGCAAGCCAGCGTCGAGTCGCCCGGCAAACAGGCCTTGCGAGACAAAGTCCAGCGCCAGCGGCAGCAGGCAAATGAAAGCTGCACCAATGAAGTTGCCGCTGATGCTGCCGAGCCCGCCGATGATGGTGATGAACAGGATTTGGAACGAGCGCGTCAGACCAAAGCTCTGCACGCCGGCCGAACCCAGGTAGGCAAAGGCCCACAGCGCCCCGGCGATGCCCAGAAAAAACGCGCTCACTGCAAAGGCCAGTACCTTGCTGCGGTGTACACGGATGCCCGCCACGGCGGCGGCGGTATCCATGTCGCGGATCGCCATCCAGTCGCGGCCTGTCTGGCTGCGCACCAGATTCAGTGCCACCCAGGTCAGCAGTGTTACGGTGGCCAGCACCAGGTAGTAGCGGCCCAGCGAGTGGTTCAGGCCGAGGCCGAAGAACTCTAATCGAGGCATGGAGATGGTGGCCGAAGAACTGTAGTTGTAGAACCACGGGAACCGCAGGAATAGCCACTCTAGGAAGAACTGCGCGGCCAGGCTGGTCACCATCAGGTAGAAACCCTTGATGCGCGAGCTGGGCAGGCCAAACAGCAGCCCGGCCAGTGCGGCTATGAGGCCGCCGCACAGCATCGCTGGTACGAACTCCAGCCCGCAGCGCAGCACAAAGGCGTAAGTGGCAAAGGCACCTACCGCCATGAAACCGCCGGAGCCAAGCGAGACCTGGCCCGCGTAGCCGGTCAGCAAGTTCAGACCGATACCCGCCAGCGACAGCACCAAGAACGGCACAAGGATGGCATTGAGCCAATATTCACCGCCCAGCCAGGGTGCCGCGATGAAAGCTGCAGCTAACCACAGCAGCATGGGAATGCGGGGACGCTTCAGCATGGCTAGACCCTCTCGATGGCACGCTGACCGAAGATGCCGGCAGGGCGGATATAGACAAACACCAGGGCCAGGGCATAAGCGAACCACGATGTGATGCCGCCGCCGATGTGTGGGCCGATGTAAGCCTCGGCCAAGCTCTCGGCTGCACCCACGATTAGCCCGCCCACAATGGCGCCGCCGATCGAGGTGAAGCCGCCGATGATGAGCACCGGGAGTGCCTTGAGCACCACCAGCGAGAGCGAGAACTGCACCCCCTGGCGTGCGCCCCACAGCAGCCCCGCCACCAAGCCTGTGACGCCAGCGACCGACCAGACGATTTGCCAAATGCGGTGCAGGTTGATACCGATGGACAGCGCTGCGCGCGTATCGTCAGCCACGGCGCGCAGCGCGATGCCGGTATGGGTTTTGTTGAACAGCAGTGCCAGGACACCCACCAGTACCACTGCGGTGAGCGCCGCAGCCAAGTCAAACTGACTGATGAGCAGGTCGCCGAAGAACAGGGGCACGTCATCGATCCCCAGGTTCAGCGCATGTACGTCTGCCCCCATGGTGCCCTGAGCCACGCCTTCGATCACGTAGGACAAGCCCAGTGTCGCCATGAAAAGTGTCATCGGACTGCGGTGGGTCAGCGGACGCAGCACCAGCCGCTCAATCAGCACGGCTAACACCACCAGAGCGGCAACGGTCAACACCAGCGCCAGCGCGAAGGACACGCCCGCCTCCAGCAACGTGACGAACAACAACGCTGCGAACAGCAGGATGGCACCCTGCGCGAAATTGAATACGCCACTGGCCTTGTAGATCAGCACGAAGCCGATGGCGACCAGCGAATACATGGTGCCCGCGAGCAGGCCACCGATCAGGGTTTCGAGAAAAAGAGTCATGGCAATGTTTCTGCGTGTGCGAGGCCTAGGTAGGCGGCAATCACATCGGGATTGGCCTGTACCTGGGCAGGCGTGCCATCACCCACTTTGCGGCCATAGTCCAGCACCACGACGTGGTGCGAGAGGTTCATGACGACACCAATGTCGTGCTCGATAAGCACCACTGTGGCACCCAGTTCGTGGTGCAGGCGGGTGATGTAGCGGCTTATCTCCTGCTTCTCGGCGGCATTCATACCGGCCATGGGCTCGTCGAGTAGCAGCAGTCGCGGTTCAGACACCAGGGCGCGCCCCAACTCCACGCGCTTTTGCAACCCGTAGGGCAACTGACCCACGGGCGTATGGCGGTACGCGAGCAGATTCAGGAAGGCCATCGTGGCCTCGGTACGCTCCATGAACTGGGCGGCCTCGCGCCGTGCGCGCGGTAGGTGCAGCGCATGCTCGATGAACGTGCTGCACCCATGACGCGACAGGCCGGAGAGCACGTTGTCCTGCACGCTCAAGCGATGGAACAAGGCATTGTTCTGGAAAGTACGTCCGATACCGCGCTGCGCGGCATCGAAAGGCTCCATGCGCGTGAACGGCTGGCCGTCGTAATGGATGCTGCCCGCGTCGGGGGCATACACCCCGTTGAGCAGGTTCAACAGCGAGCTCTTGCCTGCACCGTTGGGGCCGATCAGGGCACAGATTTCACCGCGCCGCACGGCGAACGACAGCCGGTGCAGGGCTTGCACACCGTCGAAGGACAACGAAATATCGCGCACCTCCAACAAAGGGGTGCTGCCATCGCTGGCAGTAGTTGCCGTGGGCGGATGCATTTCAAACAGCCTTTCCTGACGGGGCTGACTGCACCCCTTCGCGTTTGACTTTTTCAATGTCGCGGTAGCGTGCTGCCGGGTGGTTGTCCGGCAGGTAAGGCCCGGCGCCAAAGAGCTTTTCGCGCAGCGTGCCCTCGCGGTACGCGGTGGGGTACACGCCACGGCGCTGCAGCTCGGGCACCAGGTGCGTGACCATGTTTTCAAACGTCTCGTGCGCCACGGCGTAGGCCAGGTTGAAGCCGTCCAGGTCGGTGGCTTCCACCCACTGCTGCAGCTGGTCGGCCACGGTGGCGGCTGAGCCGACAAACAGCGGCCCCAGCCCGCCCAAGCTGGCCCACTTGGCCAACGCTTCAATCGTCCAAGTTTTGCCACCTTCGGCCAGCTCCTCCACGGCAGAGACGATGGCATTGGTGTCCACCTTGCGCACGCTGTCGCCGGGGGCGTAGCGGCCAAAGTCAATGCCCGTCCAGCCCGAGGTCAACACCAGAGCGCCGTCGTAAGAAGCGTACTGCTGGTACTCCTGGAGCTTGGCGTGGGCCTTGGCGTCGGTTTCATCGACCACGATGGTCACCAGGGCATAAATCAGCAGCTTCTTCGGGTCGCGCCCGGCCATGGCGGCGCGGCGGCGCACGTCGCTGACGTAAGCGCGCGTGGTCTCCTGCGTGGGGGTGGAGATGAACACCAGCTCGGCGTGCTCGGCGGCAAAGTCCTTGCCCGCATTCGAGGCCCCGGCCTGGAACAACACCGGCGTGCGCTGTGGCGAGGGTTCGCACAGGTGGTAGCCCGGCACCTCGAAATACTTGCCCTTGTGGCCGATTTCGTGGATTTTTTCCGGCAGGGCAAACACGCCGCGCGCGCGGTCGCGCACCACTGCCCCTTCTTCCCAGCTGCCTTCCAGCAACTTGTACAGCACTTCCACGTATTCGGTTGCCACCTCGTAGCGGTTGTCGTGGCGTTGCAAGCCACCTTGGCCGATATTTTTGGCACCGCTTTCCAGGTAAGAGGTGACGATGTTCCAGCCCACGCGGCCCTTGGTATGGTGGTCGGCCGTTGCCAGGCGGCGCGCAAAGGTGTAGGGGTGCTCGAACGAGGTCGAGGCCGTGATGCCAATGCCCAGGTGCTGCGTCACCGAAGCAATGGGGTTGGCCAGCTGCAGCGGGTCGTTCACGGGAATTTGCACCCCGCCCCGAAAGGCGGCGGCGTTGCTGCCCTGGTACACGTCGTAGTAGCCAATCACGTCGGCGATGAACACGGCGTCAAAAATGCCCCGTTCCAGAATGCGCGCCAGGTCAGTCCAATAGGCCACATCCTTGTACTGCCAGGAACGATCGCGCGGATGGCGCCACAGCCCGGGCGATTGGTGGGCGACGCAGTTCATCTCGAAAGCGTTGAAGCGAATGGGTTTGCTCATGCGGGTGCTCCAGTGGGTTGTTCAGTTCCAGGCGTTGCGCGGCGGGTTCACGCCGTTGAGGTAGAAGTTGCCCACGTGGAAATACTTCCAGCGCACCGGGTCGTGCAGTGTGTGGACGCGGGCGTTGCGCCAGTAGCGGTCCAGGTTGTGGTGTACCAGCGTGGCGCGCGTGCCTGCCAGCTCGAACAGGCGGTTGGTGGCTTCGATGGCAATGTGGGTGGTCAGCACCTTGGCCTCGGCGGTGGCGGTGGTGGCCTCGGCCACGCTCTGGGCATCGGGCGCGGCGGCGGCGCGGTCAATGCTGTGGCCCGCGCGCTCCAGCAGCGCCTCGGCAGCGTGCAGCTTGATTTTCAAATCGCCAATCGCCTGGATGGTGAACACGTCTTCGGCGGCGCTGTCTTTGCCGCTGTCGATCCACGGGCGGCTCTGGGTGCACACGAATTGGATGGTTTCGTCGATGGCTTGGCGGGCAATGCCCACATCAATGGCAGCCTGGATGATTTGCGAGACAGCGCCCGCCACGGTCTGGTTCTCGAACGCCTGAATGGGAATCACGCGGCTGCGCGGCACGCGCACCTGCTCGATCTTCACGCCACCCGAGGCCGTGGTGCGCTGGCCAAAGCTCGACCAGTTGTTGCTCACCGTCAGGCCCGGGGCGTCACGCTCGGCGAACACCAACAGGCCTTGGCCCGCCTCGCTCACGGCCACGATGGGCACGATGTGCGCCAGCAGCGCGCCGGTGGTGTAGAACTTTTCGCCATTCACCACCACGTCGTCGCCTTCCACGCGGGCACGAGTTTCAAAGGCGGTCACGGTCTTGCTGTGCAGCTCCGAAAAGGCGTTGCCCAGGCGGTAGCCGCGCAGCACCAGGCCGAACAGCTCTTGCTTTTGCGCTTCGGTGCCGTCGGCGTCGATATGGCCCACCAGCGCCAGGTGGTTGTGCGCAATCTGGGCGATGCAGGAGTCGCCCGCCGCAATCAGCGCGCTCACTTTGGCAATGGTGGCGTAAGAGGCGCCCAGCCCGCCATAGGCCTTGGGCACGTTCAGCGCCCACAGGCCGCTTTGCGAGTAGGCGTCGATTTCGGCCAGGGGCAGGTAGCCTTCGCGGTCGCGCAGGCCAGCCTCTTGGGCAAATTGCACGCGCAGGCGCTCGGCCACCTCCAGCGCCTCGGCCTCGCTGCGCAGGATGTGTGCAGGCACCGTGGGGCGCGGGCGCGGCGCAAACGGCGCCGCCGAGTTCACGCGGGGACGCTCTGGGGTGGCAGTGGAAGCGGTCGTCATGGCAAGTCCTTTCAAAAGACAAACAAAATTTGAGGGCGAAATTGGCCTTTTGCGCTCACTGGGCAAGCGCAAGCAGCTATGAAAAAAGGAGCTTTTTAGAGATCAGGCAGCAGCCAGCATGGGCGCGTCTTCCACCACGCCCTGGCCGAAATAGAAGTGCTGAATGTCGGCACGCTCGCGCAGCTCCTGCGCGCTGCCATGCAAGACGGAACAGCCCGCATCCAGCACCGTGGCGCGGTGGGCGTACTGCAGGGCCACCGTGGAGTTTTGTTCTGCCACCAAGATGGACAGGCCCTGCTCACGATTCAGGTGGTGCAGTTGGCGAAAGATGTCCTGCACTACCAACGGCGCCAGCCCCATAGAGGGCTCGTCGAGCACCAGCAGGCGCGGCTGCGCCATCAGCGCGCGGCCAATCGCCGTCATCTGCTGCTCGCCGCCCGAGGTCAACCCGGCCAGGCTGCGGCGGCGGTCGGCCAGGCGCGGAAAGGCCGCGTACACACGCTCCAGCCCCGCCGCAATCTGGCTGCGCCGCGCACCACACCCCAGCCCACCGGTGATGAGGTTTTCTTCCACCGTCAGATGCGCAAAGCAACGCCGCCCTTCCAGCACGGGCACCAGGCCGCGCCGCACCAAGGCGGCAGGGTCCAGGGTGCTCACGTCCTGGCCGTCGTAATGGATGGCACCACGGCGCACCTGACCGCGCTCGGCCGGCAGCAGGTGGGATACGGCCTTGAGCGTGGTGGATTTGCCAGCGCCGTTGGCACCCAGCAAAGCGTGAATCTCTCCGGCCCGCACATCCAGGCTCACACCGTGCAAGGCAACGATGGCGTTCTGGTAAACCGCGTCAATGGCGTCGATGCGCAGCAGTGGCGTAGAGCTGGCGGCGGAGGCAGGGGAAAGAGAGGCTGATGTGCTCATGGTTCGTATCCCTGCTCGTATCAGGCCGCAGCCTTGGCTGGCGTGGGCTTGCCTGCGCCGATCTGCCACACGTAGGGCGGCTCGGTACCGTTGATGTGCCAGTCACCGACAATGCGCGCCTTGTAAATCAGCGGGTTGTGCGAAGCGACGGTGCGCGCGTTGCGCCAGTGCCGATCCAGGGCCTTGCCAGCGCTGGCGGCCGAGGCGCCCAGGGCGTTGAAGATCTGCGAGGTTGCACGCAGCACCAGCTCGGAGATAACGATCTGGCCTTGGGCCGATTCCAGCTCGGCCTCGATGTTGGCCTGCTTTTCTTCCTCGGAGGTGCCTGCCCAGTGTGTGTCGTAGGCGCGTTGTGCGGCAAAGGCGGCGCGCAGCGCTGTGGCCTCGGCGGCATAGGCGGCGGCAGCCACCTCCCCCACGACCTGTTGCACTTGCACGTCCTGCGCCACGCTGCTGGCATTGCCGGTGCTGAAAACGCGCTTGCGCTCGCGTACCTGCTGCGCCACGTCGTACGTGGCGGCCCGGGCAATGCCGGCCAGGGTGGCCAGATGGAACAACTGGTAGAAAGCGGTTTGGTACTTGAAGCGTGTGGAGAAGGGGAAGATGTTCTCCGGTGCCACTTCGGCGTTTTCGTAGATTGAGGTCCCGCTGCCAGTGGTGCGTTGACCAAAGCCGTCCCAGTCGTCGTAGTGTGTGACGCCATCCTGCTGGGCACGTACGGCGGCGATGACGTCCAGGTTGTCGCTGTCGCGGCGCGCAAACAGGTCGATCCAGTCGGCAAAGATGCAACCTGTGCTGTAGAACTTGCGCCCGTTCACGACCCATCGCCCGTCGGATTTCTGAGTGACGCGGGTGATGACTTCGCCAATGGCGACATCACCTACTTCGGTCCAGGCATTGCCTGCCAGGTCGCCAGCAGCAAAGCGGCGTAGCCAGACGGCGGAGGTCTCGTCGCGTGGCGCATTGAGTCGGTCTTCGACAAAGGCAAAGTGCCCGCGCAGCGCCTGTACGACGTTGGAGTCGGCCTCGCCCAGCTCAATCAAGAGTTGAAACAGCTGGGGCAGCGTCGTGCCATCGCCTCCATATTCCACTGGTACGCGCAGTGCGCCAAAGCGGGCTTCCTTAAGCCATCCGATGGCATCGTGCCCGAGCTGGCGCTGCTGCTCGCGTTGTAGTGCGGTGGCGCGAATGCGTGCAAAGATGGGGCGGTATTTGGCGGCGATGCGTTCGTAGTCAGCGCCAAGGATGGAGGGGAAAGAAGTCGGGGTGCTCATGTGCTTGCTCCTTCAGTCATCAATGCTTTGGCGCACCTTGACGTTCTTTTCCTTGGCGTAGGCCTGCGAGGACTGCTCGATGATGGGACGCAGCAACTTCCAGTCCGGTGCGATCCAGTTCGAAACCACATTCCACTTGCTGCCGTCCCATTGCTGGAAAGTCACCAGGCCGTCGCCCTCGTGGTTGTCCCAGGTCACGTTGATGGAGTGGAACAGCCCCTTGGCACCCAGTGCTGCGGCACGTGCCTCGTCGATCTTCAGGTTTTCCAGGCCCCAGCGCACTTCGTCACCAGTGAGCGTGCGTTTGCCAAACTTGGCCTGTGCGATGCGGATGGCTTCCACGTTCAGGATGCCGTTGAGCACACCCAGGTTGTGGTACACGCTACCGATGCGTTTCTTGTCTTGTAGGTTGCCCTTGCCTGCGTCGTACACGGTCTTGATGATGTCTTGCAGCACCGGATACTGCGTGCCTGGCGCCACCGAGGTGATGGCTACGTAGCCCTTGGCGGCATCGCCTGCGGGGATCACATCTTCTTCAGAGTTGGACCAGATGTTGCCGATGATCCGGTCGGCAGGAAAGCCTGTCTTCTGTGCCGTCTTCAGGGCCACGGGGTTCATCACGCCCCAGCCGCGCAGTACCACGAAGTCGGGCTTGGCGCGGCGGATGGTCAGCCACTGTGCCTGTTGCTCGTTGCCCGGATGCGGCACTTCGATCTGTTGCAGGGTGAAGCCATATTTCTTGGCCAGCAGCTCATAGATCGGAATGGTTTCCTTGCCGTAGGGCGAACCGTGGTACAGCACCACGATCTTCTTGCCCTTGAGCTTGTCCGTGCCGCCCACCTTGGTGGCGATGTAGTTGATGATGCCCGAGGTCTCGCTGTACGGATTGACCAGCAGCGGGAAGATGTACTTGAACACGCGCCCGTCGGTGGTGTCGGTGCGGCCATGGTTGATGGTCAGCAGCGGCACCTTGTCGGTTGTGACGCGGTCGATGAGTGCATAGGCAATGCCCACCGACAACGGGTTCCAGGAGGCAATGCCGGGTTTGTTCTTGAGGCGTTCATAAACTTCCACGCCGCGCTCGACCTCGTATTGGGTCTCACCTTCCTCCCAAGTCAGTTTGACGCCGCCGACGCCACCGTCGCGGATGTTCACCAGGTTCAGGTAGTCGATAAAGCCGCCAAAGAAGCCTGTGCCACCAGCAGCGTAGGGGCCAACGCGGTAGCTTTGCAGCGGGAAGAATTGCTCTTGCTGCGTCTGGGCGTGAGCGGTCATGGTCAGCAGCTGGCTGAGGGCCAGGGCGCCAGCAAGCAGCGCGGTCTTGAAGGTGCGACGAGTAGGCATGGATAGTTGCTCCAGAAAATGGCTAAGGGATGAACAAAGGGAAAACGGGGTCGGGGAAGTGGTGGCCTGGCGCGGTGCACTAGGCCATGACCACAGCAGGCTGTGGTGCGGGGGGCAATGGCGTTAGCCGCGGTGGTTACAGCTACGACAGATGCGTCGCCAGATGCGATGTCCCAGGGCTGCCAACCCTTGGGGCTCGGCGCTCAGGAAGCCGACGATCAGCACACCCAGGACGATGCGCTGGCACAGATCCAGAACCCCGGAGTCGAACCAGTCACCCAGTAGGGAGCTGCCCACACGCGCCAGCAGCAGGGGAAACACCACGATCAGTGCTGCGCCCAGAAAGGCTCCGCGGATGGTGGCTAGGCCACCGATGATCACGATGAACAGGATCTGGAACGAGCGGTCCAGGTTGAAGCCGGCGGGCTCCACGGTGCGCAGGTAGACAAAACCCCACAGCACCCCGGCCACACCGATGACAAAGGAGGAAATGGCAAAGGCCAGCAGCTTGGTGCGCAGTACGGGTATCCCGGTGACACGCGCGGCTAGCTCGTGGTCGCGGATGGCGACGAAGTGGTGCCCGGTGGGCGTGTGCACCAGGCGCCAGACCAGTGTGGTCAACAGAACCACGATGGTCAGTGCAAACAGGTAGCGCAGTACCGGGGTGTTGAAGGCAAAGCCCGCGACGGCCAGCGGTGGAGCATCAATCACACCCGACGGGTTGTAGTTGCTGAACCAGCCAAACTTGGTCAGAGCCCACTGCACGAAAAACTGTGCAGCCAGGGTGGAGACGGCCAGGTAAAAGCCACGCAGGCGCAGACTGGGCAGACCAAACACCACGCCTACCACCGTGGCCGACAGTCCCGCCAGCACAATACAGACCAGCAAGGGCAGCTCAGGCAGACGCAGGTGGAAGTTGTAAGCAGCGAATGCCCCCACGGCCATGAAGGCGGCAGAGCCCAGGGACAGCTGGCCCGCGTAGCCGGTTAGCAGGTTCAGCCCGACGGCGGCCAGCGACAGTGCCAAGAACGGGATCAGAATGGCATCGAACCAGTAATCGTTGGCCACCAGAGGCACCACGCCATAGGCCAGGGCCAGCCAGGCCAGCGGTGTGGCCCAGCCTTGCCAGTGCCATGCCACTCGCGCAGCGGGCTGCACGCGGGCATCGGAGGTTTGCAGGGAAGTCGTCATCGTGTTCATGGCATCAGGCCCTTTCCACCAAACGCTGGCCAAACAGACCGCTGGGCCTGACCAACAGGAAGGCCAGCGCCGCCACGTAGGCAAACCAGCTTTCTATGCCGCCATCTACCAGGGGGCCCAGATAGACCTCGGCGAGCTTTTCCATGGCACCTACGATCAGGCCGCCGACGATAGCGCCCAGGATCGAATCGAAGCCACCGAGCACCAGCACTGGCAAGGCCTTGAGCACCACCAGGGACAGCGAGAACTGCACCCCAAGGCGTGCGCCCCACAGCAGCCCGGCAACCATGGCAATCACACCGGCGGCGGCCCACACCGTGGCCCAGATGTGCGGCAGACGCAGCCCCACGGCAAGGGCAGCAAAGGTGTCGTCAGCGACGGCACGAAACGCCAGCCCCACCCGGGTGTAGCGGAAGAACAGCGACAGCACCACCACCATCAGCGCGGCAATGCCAGCAGCTACCAAGTCGAAGGTGGACACCAGCACGCCGGCAAATTCCAGTGGGGTGTCGGTGATGCCTAAGTCCAGCTCGTGCACCTGCGTCCCCCACAGCAGCTGAGCTACCCCTTCGATCACGTAGGACAGCCCCAGGGTGGCCATGAACAGGGTGATGGGGGGGTGGTTCACCAGCGGGCGCAGTACGGCGCGCTCAATTACCAGGCCCAGCAGCAACATCAGAGCAAAGGTCAGCGCCAGGGCTAGTACAAAGGGCGCGCCGCGCTCGACTAGGCTCACGAAGGTGAGCGCAGCAAACAGCAGTTGTGCGCCCTGGGCAAAGTTGAGTACGCCAGAGGTCTTGTAGATCAGCACAAAGCCAATGGCCACCAGCGAGTACATGACGCCGGAGAGCAGACCGCCAATCAGCACTTCGACGAAGAAGGCAAAGTCAAAGGCTTCCATCACGCCACCTCCTCCGTCAGGACGGGGGTATCTGCCTGCGGCTCAGCAGGCGGGGTGTCGTCGTGCGACACCCCCAGGTAAGCGTCGATCACCGCCGGGTCGTCGCGCACTTCAGCCGGAGTACCATCGGCGATCTTGCGGCCATAGTCCAGCACGGCGACGCGGTCCGACAGGCCCAGCACCAGACCGATGTCGTGTTCGATCAGCATGATGGCCGTGCCCCATTGGTCGCGGGCAGCACGAATGAAGCGTGCCATTTGTGCCTTCTCGGTCACCGTCATGCCGGCAAAGGGCTCATCAAGAAGCAGCAGGCTGGGCTGTACCACCAGCGCCCGTGCCAGCTCCACACGCTTTTGCAGGCCATAGGGCAGGGTGCCGGCCAGGTGGTCCTGCACGCCCTCCAGATCCAGAGAGCGGATCACCTCGCTGGCACGGCTATAGGCGTCGGTGCGCTCGCGGGCAGCACGGCCCAGCCCCAGCAGCTGCTCGGCAAAGTGGGTGTGCGTGTGTACCGCCCGCCCCAGGGCGATGTTGTCGCGCACGCTCAGGCCTCGAAACAGCGCCAGGTTCTGGAAGGTGCGCGCCACACCCAGATGGGCCAGCTGCGCCGTTGGCACCTTGTTGAAGACCCGCCCTTGCAGCACGATCTGCCCGCGGTCCGGTTGGTACAGGCCGCTGACGATGTTTACCAGCGAGCTCTTGCCAGCCCCATTAGGGCCAATGATGGAGCGGATCTCGCGTGGAGCAACGCGCAGGTCAATGCTGTGCAGTGCCCGGATGCCTCCGAAGGACAGATTAATGTCCTGCAACTCAAGCACCGCACTTGCGGCGTCGTGCTGCGGTGGTGAGGGAGAAGCGACGTGGGACATGATGGTGTCTGCCCTCAAACCCAGGACGCAGCAGGCCGGCTTGCATCGGCCACGCTTTCCTTGCCCACGTAGTAGCGGCGCCAGTAGGTGGCGGGGTGGGAGTCGCGCGTCTTGCCATCCTTGTCACCCAGGAGCTTTTCGCGCAGCGTGCCGGGGGCATAGGCGGTCTGCACGCGGCCGCGCTTGCGCAGCTCGGGCACGACAAAGTCGATGAAATCGGTGGTCGAGGCCGGGGTGACGGCATAGGCCAGGTTGAAGCCATCCACGCCACCTTCGTCCACCCAGCGCTCCAGCTCGTCGGCCACCTTTTTCGGGCCGCCGACCAGCACCGGCCCCAGGCCACCAATGGAGCGCTGGCGGATCACCTCGCGCACAGTCCACTCCTTGCCGTCGGCAGCCAGCGATTCCAGCGTGGTGCGCAGGCTGTCGTTTTCCACCGCCTGCAAGGGCGTATCCGGGTCGAGCGAGGCAAAGTCCAACCCGGTCCAGCCGCCGTACAGGGCCATCATGCCGGTGGGGCTGGCGTAGGACAGATACTCCTCATGCTTGCGTTGCGCGGCCTCGTCGGTGGGGCCAGTGATTACCGTGAGCAGGGTGAAGATCTTGAGTGCATCCGGCTCGCGCCCGGCGGCGGCTACTTCGGCGCGGATCTTGTCGGTCAGTATCCGGGCCGATTCCGGGCTGGTGGCCAGGATGAACATGGCCTCGGCATGGCGGGCGGCAAAGGCACGGCCTGCGGCAGAGGCGCCGGCCTGGAAGATCACCGGTGTGCGCTGGGGCGATGGCTCGCACAGATGGAAGCCCGGCACCTTGAAGTACTTGCCCTCGTGGTGGATGGGGTGCACCTTGGTCGGGTCGGTGAAGATGCCGCGCTCCTTGTCGCGCAGCACAGAGCCTTCCTCCCAGCTGCCCTCCCACAGCTTGTAGGTCACCTGCATGTACTCCTCGGCCAGCTGATAGCGCTCGTCGTGCGGGATCTGCTTGTCCAGGCCAATGTTGCGTGCTGCCGAATCCAGGTAGGAGGACACCACGTTCCACGCCACGCGGCCCTTGGTCAGGTGGTCCAGCGTGGACAGGCGTCGCGCCAGCAGGTAGGGGTGCTCGAACGTCACCGCTGCCGTGATGCCAAAGCCCAGGTTCCTGGTCACCGCCGCCATGGCGGAGATGGCGCCGAAGGGATCGTTGACCGGCACCTGCGCCGCATCCTGCAAGGCACCCTCGGCCGAGCCGCGGTACACGTCATAGACGCCGACCACATCGGCAATGAACAACGCATCGAACACACCGCGCTCCAGCTCAATGGCCAGATTGGTCCAGTACTCCAGGTCGTTGTAGCGCGAGGCCTGGCTGGAAGGGTGGCGCCAGGTGCCAGCGGCCTGATGGCCCACGCAGGTCATGTCGAAGGCGTTGAGGATGATGCGTTTCTTGGGTGCGGTCATAAGAGTCTCTATGGGCGATGAAAGGACGGAAGGACGGGGCGGAATGGACCGGGGAAGGACGCCTCAGGCGGCAAGGCGCGCAGGCTCGGAGTGCAGGTTTGAACCTTGCGAGGCGGTTACTACGGGGATGGCGCGTGCGACGGCCAGGGCGATGCGCTCGCGCAAGGCGGTGTTGTCGATGGCGTAGCCGTTGAAATCCTGCTCCGAGGCGTACACCCCCAGAGGCAGGGTGCGTGCCTGGAAGAAGCTGAACAACGGGCGCAGCTGGTGGTCGATGACCAGTGCATGCCGATCGCTGCCACCGGTGGCAGCCAGTAGTACTGGCACATCCACCAATGCGTCCTGGCCGATCAGGTCAAACAGGTGTTTGAACAGGCCGCTGTACGAGGCGCGGTACACCGGGCTGGCCACGATCAGCACGTCGGCAGACTCAATCGCTGCAATGCGCTGCTGGGCTACGGCGGACAACTGCTTGCGATACAGCGCACCGGACAGGTGTGGGGCCAGTTCTTCCAGCGTAATGACCTCGGTTTCGATGGGCAGGGCCTCGCCGAATGCAGCCAGGATGTGTTCAACCAGCACCAGGGTGCGTGAGGGTGTTTGTACGCTGCCGGATACGGCAACGACTTTGTATTTTTTGCTCATATTGATCGTCCAGTTTTCAACATGGATTCGTCTCCAAACCACTCGGATTATTGAATCCAACGCCATGATTTTTGTCATGTTTCTTGCCAAAGTGTTATTGGCAATTCGACGATCAATATTTGAATATCTCCAGGCAACAATATTATTTTTAAAAGTTATTTATTTGATTTTGAAATATCTTTATTTGAAATTTATCTGTTGATATGAATATGAGAATTTTTTCGTTGGTTGTATTGAGGAATTTCCCTAGACTGGATTTGCATCGTTCATTTCGCATTGCCACCAGTCAGAAATCCCATGTACGTAGCCGATCCCATCCCCCTGAGCCCCAGCCAGACGCTGTCTGCCTATGCGTCCCCGGCGGAAATTGAGCAGGCGACGCAGGCGCTGGCCCAGGCGTTGCAGGCCAGCGCAGCCGAGCGCGACCGCTCGGGAGGTCATGCTGCTGCCGAGCGTGAGCTGATCCGCGTCAGCGGTTTGCTCAACCTGACCACGCCGCGTGCCTACGGGGGCATGGGGCAGTCGTGGGAGGCCTTCTATCGCAGCCTGCGCCAACTGGCCCAGGCCGACAGCGCGCTGGCGCATCTGTACGCCTTTCACCATTTGCAGGTGGCCACCATCCTGCTTCACGGCACGGAGCAGCAGCACGAATTCTTCCTGCGCCCCACGGTGCAGCAGCGCCTGTTCTGGGGTAATGCACTCAATCCCAACGACAAGCGCGCCACTGCCACCGAGGATGGGCAGGGCTGGCGCATCCATGGGCCAAAGAGCTATTGCTCCGGCTCGGTGGGCGCCGACCGGTTGACGTTGTCGGCTTGGCACGCACCCACGCAAAGTTTGTTGATTGGCGCCTTGCCCAGCAACCGTACCGGGGTGACCATCCACAGCGACTGGGACGCCTTTGGCCAGAAGCAGACCGACAGCGGCAGCGTCACCTTCGAGCAGGTGCGGCTGGAGCCGCACGAGGTGCTGGTGCTGCCGGGCAGCACGCCCACGCCGCGCGCCACGCTGCGCACGCCGCTGGCGCAGTTGATCCTGACCAACCTCTACGTTGGCATTGCCCGGGGCGCGCTGCAGCAGGCGCTGCACTACACGCGCGACGCAACGCGGCCACCGGTCGGTAGCGGCGTGGCCCGGGCGGTGGATGACCCCTACATCCAGCAGCGCTACGGACAGCTGACGGTGCTGGTGCGCCCCGCCGAAGTGCTGGCCGATGTGGCCGCGCAGGCCATCGACCACGCCTTGGCGCTGGGGCCAGCCATCACCGCCGCCGAGCGCGGGCGCGTGGCGATTGCCGTGGCTGAGGCCAAGGCCGTTGCCCACCGCGCCGCGCTGGAAGTGAGCAGCCAGATGTTTGAACTCACCGGCGCCAGCGCCACCAGCGCGCGTTTGGGGCTGGACCGCTTTTGGCGCAACGCCCGCGTACACACCCTGCACGACCCCATCGACTACAAGCTGCGCGACCTGGGCCGCCATGCGTTGACGGGTGAGTTCCCCGTGCCCTCGTCCTACGCCTGATCCTGCAACTCTTGTTCCCTCAACCTGACACCCTGGAGAAACTGCCTTATGAGCCTCGACATCTTTTGGTTCCTACCCACCTCGGGCGACACACGCTACCTGGGTAAATCGGACTTTGGCCGCCCTGCCACCAACGAATACATGCGCCAAATTGCCACCACCGCCGAGCACTTGGGCTACGACGGCCTGCTCATTCCCACCGGCAGCTCGTGCCTGGATCCGTGGGTGGTGGCCTCCAGCCTGGTGCCGGTGACGCAGCGCATCAAGCTGCTGGTGGCGCTGCGCACCTCGCTGGGCGCGCCGGTGGCCAGCGCGCGCCAGGCGGCTACGCTGGATCAAGCGCTCAAAGGGCGCTTGCTGCTCAACGTCGTGCCCGGTGGCGATGCCACCGAGCTGGCCGCCGATGGCATCCACCTGGCGCACGACGAGCGCTATGCCAACGCCGATGAGTTTTTGACCATCTGGCGGCGTCTGCTCTCGGGCGAGACGGTGGACTTTGCGGGCCAGCACTACCAAGTCAAGCAAGGGCGCAACTTCTTCCCGCCGGTGCAAAAGCCCTACCCGCCGCTGTATTTCGGCGGCTCTTCCGAGGCCGCGCACGAGCTGGCGGCCAAGCACGTCGATGCCTACCTCACCTGGGGCGAGCCACCGGCTGCCGTCGCAGAAAAAATTGCCGACGTGCGCGCGCGCGCTGCCAAGCATGGCCGCACGGTGCGCTTTGGCGTGCGCCTGCAGGTCATCGTGCGCGAGACCAACGAAGAAGCCTGGGCCGCCGCGCAGCGCCTGATCAGCAAGCTCACCGACGAAGAAATCCAAGCCGCGCAGGCCAACTTTGCCAAGATGGACTCTGTGGGCCAGAAGCGCATCACCGCCTTGCACGGCGGCGATCGCAACAAGCTGGAAATCAGCCCCAACCTGTGGGCCGGTGTCGGCCTAGTGCGCGGCGGTGCGGGCACGGCGCTGGTGGGCGATGCACAGACCGTGGCCGCGCGCCTGAAGGAATACGCCGATCTGGGGGTGGACAGCTTTGTGCTCTCGGGCTACCCGCATCTGGAAGAAGCGATTCGCTTTGCCGAGCTGGTCTTCCCGCTGCTGCCGGGCAAGCAGCCGGTGACGCTGCGCGACCAGACCATGACTGGCGGCGCCTTTGATGTGCGCGCCACCCACACCCAGCCCAGCGCCGCGCAGGACGTGTTGCAGGAGCAGGCCGCATGAGCGCCAACCGCAGCAGCCCCCACTCCCCCAAAGTCATCGACATGCGCTGCCGCCCGGCGTTTTTGCACGACTTTTTTGGCGCCACGCCCGGCTCGCCCGAGCACGCCACGGCGCGCTGGCTCAACCGCCGCGTGGGCACGCGCGGGCCGGACAACCACTTTGAAAAATCGCTCACCCAGGAAGGCTTTTTGCAGGAAGTGCGCGATGCCGGACTGCGCAAGGCCGTGGTGGTGGGCCGCCACACGCCTTCGCAGCACTTGCCCAACGAGCGCATCCACCAGATCGTGCACGGGCACGAGGAGCTGCTGGGCATTGCTGGCATCGACCCCGTTCTGCAAGGTGAGCAGGCCGCCCTGGCCGAAATGGAGCGCGCCGTGCGCGTGCTGGGCCTGCGCGGCATCGACCTGGAACCTGGCTTTGGCGCCCCGGCGCGCCACCCCGACGATCCCGTGTACTGGCCGGTGTACGAACTGGCGCGCGACCTGGGCGTGCCGGTGTTTTTGATGAGCGGCCCCACCACCCCCGACCCCAGCTACAACGACCCGGCGCGCCTGGCCAAGGTGGCGCAGGCCTTCCCCGATCTGCCGCTGGTCGTGTACCACGGCTACTGGCCGAATGTGCAGCAGGCCATTGGCCTGGCCTTTCGCTACGAGAACGTGTACCTGGTGCCCGACATGTACATCTTCCAGCCCGGCAGCGCCGCCTATGTGCAGGCGGCCAACCAGTTCCTGGGCGATCAGTTGCTGTTTGGCTCGTCCTACACCTTCCGCCCGATTCGCCAGAGCATCGACGACTTTGTCGCCCTGGGCTTTGACGATGCCGTGCTGCCGCGCCTGCTGCACGACAACGCGGCGCGGCTGTTCAAGCTGTAAATTGCGGTGGTGCTCTTAATAAAATAGCTGCTGGCGCGCACAACAAAAGGGGTTTCAGGTAGTTTTATGCCTGAAACCCTTTATTTATCAGCGGGTGTAGCTTCTTTTTAAAGAGTGTGCCAGCGAACAGTTAAAGCGAGGTCCCCGGCGCAATCACGCGCAGCACTTCCTGGCCGTATTTGTCCAGCTTGCTGGCGCCAATGCCGCTGATGCCCTGCAGCTCTTGCAGCGTGGTGGGGTTGCGCTGGGCAATGGCCACCAGCGTGGTGTCGTGGAAGATGACGTAGGCGGGCAGATCGTGCGCCTTGGCCACCTCGCTGCGCCAGGCTTTGAGGTTGATAAAGCGCGCCTGTGCGTCCGGCCCCAGGTCTTGCGCGGCGACGTTGGCCGGGGTGCTCTTGGGGCGGCGGGTTCTGGGGGCGGCCACGCTTTCGCGTAGCAGCACCTGCACTTGGCCCTGCAGCACGGCGCGTGAGGCGTCGGTGAGTGTGAGCGTATCGAACACATGGCCGTGGTTTTCGCTGGTCACTTTGTGCAGGCCCAGCGCGCCGGTGGCCAGCAGCTGGCGCATCACGGCGCGCAGTTGCTGTTCGGAATACTGCGCGCCCATGCCGAAGGTGGAGATGCTGTCGTGCCCGTACTGCAGCACCTTGTCGGTGCGCTGGCCGCGCAGCACGTCCATGATGTGTCCGGCGCCAAAAGTGAGGGCGCTCTTCTGGTGCACGCGGTAGATGGTGGAGAGCAGCTTGCGCGCTGCATCCGTGCCGTCCCACAGCGCCGGTGGGTTGAGGCAGTTGTCGCAATTGCCGCAGGGCGCGCTGGCCTCGCCAAAGTAGGCCAGCAGGCGCTGGCGGCGGCAGTCGGTGGCCTCGGCCAGGGTGAGCAGCGCATCGAGCTTGCCGCGCAGCACGGCCTTGAACTGCTCGTCGGCCTCGCCCTCGTCGATCATGCGCCGCTGGTTGACCACATCCTGCAGGCCATAGGCCATCCACGCCTGCGCGGGCAGCCCATCGCGCCCGGCGCGGCCTGTCTCTTGGTAGTAGCTTTCGATGTTTTTGGGCATATCGACGTGCGCCACAAAGCGCACATCGGGCTTGTCGATGCCCATGCCAAAGGCGATGGTGGCCACCATCACCACGCCCTCTTCGCGCAAAAAGCGGTGCTGGTGGCTGGCGCGCAGCTCGGCGGGCAGGCCCGCGTGGTACGGCAGGGCGTGGATGCCCGCGTGCTGGAGTTTTTCGGCCAGCTCTTCCACACGGCGGCGCGACTGGCAATAGACCACGCCCGCATCGCCTGCGTGCTCGTGCTGGATGAAGCGCAGCAGCTGGGCAAAGGCGTCTTTTTTCTCGACGATGCGGTAGCGGATATTGGGCCGGTCAAAGCTGCTGATAAATAGGCGCGCTTCCTGCAGCTGCAGCCCCTGGATCATGTCGGCGCGCGTCAGTTCATCGGCGGTGGCGGTCAGCGCCATGCGCGGCACGCCCGCGTAGCGCTCGTGCAGCACCGCCAGCTGGCGGTATTCCGGGCGAAAGTCGTGGCCCCACTGGCTGACGCAGTGCGCCTCGTCAATGGCAAACAGGCCCAGTTGGCCTTGGGCGTACAAATCGTCCAGCAGGCCCAGAAAGCGCGGCGTCACCAGCCGCTCGGGCGCCACATACAGCAGCGTGATCTGGCCGCTTTGCAAGCGCCATTCCACCTCTTGCGCCTGCTCGTAGGATAGCGATGAATTGAGAAACGCCGCCTCCACCCCCGCTTCGTGCAGCGCACCGACTTGGTCGTGCATCAGCGCAATCAGCGGCGAGACGACGATGGCACAACCCAGCCCCTGCTGCTGGCGCACGATGGCCGGAATCTGATAGCACAGGCTCTTGCCGCCGCCGGTGGGCATCAGCACCAGTGCATCGCCGCCTGCGGCCACGTGCTCAACGATGGCCTGCTGCGGGCCGCGAAAGCTGTCGTAGCCGAAAACGTCCTGCAGGACGCGCTGGGTGGGGTGGAGGTCGGACAAGGTGCAACCGCTTTCAAAAACAACGCACGCCAGGCTGGGGGCATGGCCGCGCGCCGGGCTAAGGGCGGGAAGAAGGGCGTATTTTCAGGGCTTTCGTGCCGCCCGTGCGCACTGGCGGCGCCGGGGCAGGGCTTATCCTGCTCCCCGGTTTCGGTTATTTTCAATAACAAAGGCAAGAAAAGGACTTCACCATGTCAACCATGAAAACCCTGGCGGCCCTGTCGCTGTGCGTCGCCCTGACGGCCCCCGGCGCTCAGGCGCAGGAGCGCATGCTGTACCTGCAAGCCGGTGTGGGCGAGCAGGCAGCCCGCGCTGCAGGCGTGGGCATCACGCTGCCGTGGAACTGGTCGCGCACCCTGGGCAGCGGCGCCCTGACGGGGCACTGGGATTTCTACCTGGGCGGCCACCGCGTGCGCCCCGATGGCGGGCAGCGCCTGAACCTGTGGGCCATCAGCGCCGGCCCCAGCCTGCGCTGGCGCGGTGCGCAGGGCGCATCGCCCTGGTTTGTGGAAGTGGGCACGGCGCTGATGCTGCATGATCGGCGCTACCACAGCGCCGACCGGCTGTTTGGTACGCGCTACAACTTTGCCTCGCATCTGGGCGTGGGGCGCAACTGGGGCGCGCAGCAGCAGCACGAGCTGTCGCTGCGCGTGCAGCACATCTCCAACGCCGGCATCAAGAAACCCAACCCGGGCGAGAACCTGCTGCTGCTGCGCTACGGCCATCGGTTCTGATATGGAAAAAGTAGCTTTCACCGCTTGTAATTGCTGGTTTCCAAGGGTTTTTCTGCTTCAAAACACCTGCTGACAAGTGGTAGAAGCTAGCCTTTTTTTAAAACACCCCCTCTCTACGAAGAATCGCACCATGACCGCAGTTGATGTTTCCCCGCAGTTTCTTGACCTCTTGCGCCAGCGCTTTGGTGCGCAGTGCTCCACCGCCGAAGCGGTGCGCGCCCAGCACGGCACCGATGAAGGCGCCATCAGCGCACCTCCGCCCGCCGCCGTGGTGTTCGCTGAGAACACCCAGGACGTGCAAGACGCCGTGCGCCTGTGCAACGCGCACGGCGTGCCGCTGATCCCCTACGGCGCGGGCACCTCGCTGGAAGGCCACCTGCTGGCCGTGCGCGGCGGCATCAGCCTGGATGTCAGCCGCATGGATCAGGTGCTGCGCATCAACGCCGAGGACATGACCGCCACCGTGCAGCCCGGCGTGCGCCGCAAGGCGCTCAATGAAGCCCTCAAGGACTACGGCCTGTTCTTCCCCATTGACCCCGGCGCCGACGCCAGCATCGGCGGCATGGCCGCCACGCGCGCCAGCGGCACCAACGCCGTGCGCTACGGCACCATGCGCGAGAACGTGCTGGAGCTGCAAGTCGTCACTGCCAACGGCGAAGTCATTCGCACCGGCAACCGCGCCAAGAAAAGCGCTGCGGGCTACGACCTCACACGCCTGATGGTGGGCAGCGAAGGCACGCTGGGCATCTTTACCGAAGTGACGGTGCGCCTGCACCCGCTGCCCGAAGCGGTGCGCGCGGCCACCTGCACCTTCCCCAGCATTGGCGATGCGGTGCGCGCCGTGATTGCCACCATCCAAATGGGCGTGCCAATTGCCCGCGTCGAGCTGCTGGACGCCACCACCGTGGGCATGGTCAACCGCTACAGCAAGATGAACCTGCGCGAAGCGCCCATGCTGCTGATGGAATTCCACGGCTCGCCCGCCGGTGTGCAAGAGCAAGTGGAGCTGGTGCAAGACATTGCCGCCGAGCACCAGGGCCAAGACTTTGAATGGGCCGAAACCCCTGAAGAGCGCACCCGCCTGTTTACCGCGCGCCACAACGCCCTGTTTGCCGGCATCCAAAGCCGCCCCGGCTGCCGCTGTATCTCCACCGATGTGTGCGTGCCCATCTCGGCCCTGGCCGATGCGGTGCTGGACGCTGTGGACGATGCACAGGCCAGCGACATCCCCTGCTTCCTGGTGGGCCACGTTGGCGACGGCAACTTCCACTTTGGCTACCTGATCGACCCCAACGACGACGGCGAGCGCGCACGCGCCGAGCAGCTCAACGAGCGCCTGGTGCGCCGCGCGATTGCTGCCGACGGCACTTGCTCGGGCGAGCACGGCGTGGGCATCCACAAGCAACAATTCCTGCGCGAGGAATGCGGCGAAGGTGCCATCGCCGTGATGCGTGCGATTAAGGGTGCACTCGACCCCAACAACATCCTGAATCCGGGCAAGATTTTTTCTTAATGAAGGAGCTGTGCGATGAACGTGCCGGAGTATTTGAGTCTGTTTTCCAACGACGGGCCCGGGCGTGTGAAGGTGCGCTTTGTGCGCCACACAGGCAAGATTGCCGAGCAGGCATTTGCCCCGCGCGAGGTGCTGGCCCTGATAGACTCGAACAGCCAGCGCTTTCATCGCCTGATGCGCTTTGACGATTACTTGTTCGAGGTGCACAAGTACGAAATTGACCCGCGCACCCAAACCCTGACCATCGTGGCGGGGGAGGTGACCTGATAACTACGTAAATATTGGAATTATTTTTAAAGGAGATTTTTTTGTGAAAAAATATTTTGCTGCGGCTACAATTATTTTTGCCAATTTATCCTACGCATTTATGCCGCAAAGTGGAGCTTGGGGCATAAATTCTGAAACCAACGGTAAACCAGGAAGAGGATTGGTTATCGATGCGCAGAATGGAATTGTCGCTGTTCAGATGTATGCATATGAGCCTAGTGGACAGCCAACATTTTTTTTAGGGGTTGGTGAATTAAAAGATAATAGTGTCACTACTACTTTAAATCGATACTCTGGCGGTCGCTCTTTCGGAAGTAGTCCGCGTGATGCAGTGGAGGCAGGGTCTCCAGGAAAATTAAAAATTCGTTTTACCAGTGGTGTTACGGGCTACGTAACGCTTCCCAATGAAGGTGAGTTGGCTATTTCTCGTTTGAATTTTGGGTATCCATTTGAAGCAGCCAGCTTAAAAGGAATCTGGTCAATGACCTCGATCGGTTCCGATGGCATTTATTCTGATGCTGTACTGCTATCTGTACCAGGCGAGAGAACAACCAATGGTAACGGGTTGATGTCCAGCGCTGATGGGCTTTTTGGATGCGAACACCAGATTAAAGGTGAGCTGGCCGGGAGTGTGATTTGTGCCAAAATCAACTCATCTGGCGCATTACAACGAGGTTATATTTTTGTTTACAGCGTAAACGATGGTGAAGGAATTGCATTCAACCAATATAGCCCAGCTGAACAAATGTTAAGTGTTAGAAGATTGACGACGGATAAGGGGGTTGGCACGGGAATTGTTTATCAGAATACGATGGACGAGAAGGAGCCGCATCCTGAGCTGTATAAAAAAATAGAGGAAATTGCGCAAGGCGGAAATTCCTCTATTAAATAAAATTAAATATTTATTTAAGATAAAGTAACTCGCTGGAGTCTGAGCTGGTTACTAAAGTTTTAAACAAAATATACAAAACCGTAAGCAGAGACCAGAGATTGTACTGCCTGCAGTTACGCAAATTCCTCAAAGAATATTGAGGTTGAAGTGCCGTACTTCAGGGTTTAATAGTCTCTGGCATGCAAGCGTAGTGGCTACGGTGTGCCACATACCAACGCTCAGTGTATTACTGAGCGTTTTTCATGACTTTGTCTTGATGCTCCATAAAGGCGCGGCGAAATTCCATGGGGTTGGCAATACCAGGAATCGGGGCCTGTGGATTGCCTGCGCCAGAAATGATAATAGTGCCAAAGTTAAAAATGCGGCCAAGGAAGTTCTGGGATATTTGCAGACTCTCCACTTTGGAAATATTGAGCTCAATGGTTTTTTGCTAATAAAACCAAACTTGGCGACGACCCGCTTATTGGTAAAAGCAAGCTCTGTGGAGACATATTGCATGTACAAAATAATCCAGATGACCAAGCCCAAGCCGTAAAAGGTGAGCAAGAAAAATCCCAAGAGAATCGCCGGTAAGTCTGACCAAAAACTGAGTTTGGCTTCGTAAATGACCTGCTCGTCGCTAATCAGTGTGCTTTGTACGTATTTGCCCATGAGAATGCTTCCTGTATTTTGAAGATGGCTATCATAGCCAGACTGGGGCGCAGGGAATAATCTCAGCACGATAAAAAAGCCCTGCACCACTTACGTAGTGCAGGGCTTGGGTTTGTACAGAGCTTTAGTCGCGCAAAAACGGTGGGCGCGGCAGCTGGCTGCGCAGGATGCGCCAGGGGCTGCGGCCACTCAATTGCGCCACGATGGCGGCTTTGAGGGGGGGCAGGTGCTGGGCGCCAGCCATGACGGCTTGGCGCACCAGGCGTGGCATGGGCTGGGCGTTGGTGAATAGCTTCACCACGGTGTTGGTGCCCTGGAAGATGGGCCAGGCGTGCAGGTGCTGGGCGCGGTGGTAGGGCAGCAGCACGCTTTCGCTGCCCCAGTCGATATCGGCGTGCCAGGCCGAGACGATGGCGGCGCTCAGGCGCTCCACACCCGACAGGCCCAGGTTGAAGCCGTGCGCGGTTACGGGGTGCATGCCTACGGCGGCATCGCCCAGCAAGGCAAAGCGCGGGCCGCTGAAGCGTTGCGCGTAGGTGGCCACCAGTGGGTAGTGGTGGCGCTCGCCCACCAGCTCCATCGCGCCCAGGCGATGGTTGAAGTGCTCCTGCACCTGGGCAGTGAAGTCCTCGGGGCTGAGCGCCAGCAGGCGCGCAATGTCGGCGCTGTCGCTGGTGACGACGGCCGAGCACATCAGGTCGCCTGTGACCGGGTCGGGTGGCAGCGGCAGGATGGCCAGCGTGCGGTCGTAGCCAAAGCATTCGTGCGCCACGTCGTGGTGTTCCTGGGTGTGGCGCATGCGGCAGACGATGACGCTGCGGCCAAAGTCCGTCATTTGCGCGCCCACGCCCAGCATGCGCCGCACGTTGGAGAAGCGGCTGTCGGCAGCCACGATCAGCGGCGCGCGCAACGGCGCGGCGTCAACGCGCATGCCGTTGTCCTGCACGTGGTAGTGCACCTGGGCGCAGTCAGGCAGCATCAGCACCTGGGTGACGGTGGCGTTGGTCAGCAACTGGATGCCGGGGGTGCCCTGGACTTCTTCGTAAGCGCTGCGGCGCAGGGCGTGGTTGGGCACGATGCGGCCCAGCGCTTCCAGGTCGCTGCCCATGGTGTCGATATCCAGCGTCGGGCGCATGCCGACCGGCCCGTCGTGTACCACCGCCTGGCGGATGGTGCCGCGTTCGTGTGGCAGCAGGCGCTGCCAGGTGCCCAGGCGCTCCAGCGTGGCCACGCTGGGGTGGGTGAGGGCGATTTCGCGCCCGTCGGGCGCCGGCTGGGCCAGTTGCGCTTCGGACTGCTGCTCCAGCACGGTGACGTGCAAGCCCGCCTGAGCCAGGGACAGGGCCAGCGAAAGACCCGCCGGGCCTGCGCCCACAATCAGAACATCGGTATGCATGGACATAGGAAAAATACTCTCGGGAGAGGGACGGTGCGTCCCTGAAAAACAGCCAGATGGTCGTGCATTGTCGGCCTTTCTGCGACATTGCCGCGCGATTTGACACAAACCATCGCCCCGTGCCTGTGGCTGCCGCAGGGGTGCAAGGTACACTCTGGCCCCTGTGTGACTGATTCCTGCCTGCACTCCATTCCTTCCCTTCGTCATGGCCGTCAATTCACAGGGCACTGCCCGCTCCAGCTTTGACCTCAAAAGCGCGCAAATGCCCGTGATGGCGGTCACATTGCGGGAGGTGGATGTCACCACCTTGATCGCGGACCTGGCTGCGCGCCTGGCCGACGACCCCGATTTCTTCGACAACGACCCGGTGATCATCGACCTGCACCACGTGCAGGACGAGGCCGAGCCGATCGACTTTCCCCGTTTGCTTGACGCGTTGCGCAAGCACCGCACCTGCCCCGTGGCAGTGCGCGGTGGCTCGCCGGCGCAATTGCAGGCGGCTTGCGCTGCCGGCCTGGTGCTGGCCGACGATGTGGTCGTGCCGCGCCCGCAGGTGCGGGAAGTGGAGGTCGTGCGCGAGGTGGAAGTGGTGCGTGAGGTGCGGGTGGAGGTGCCCGTCGAGACGCCGGCGCCCAGCACGCTGGTGGTGGACAGGCCGCTGCGCTCCGGGCAGCAGGTGTACGCCAAGGGGGGTGATCTGGTGGTGCTGGCGATGGTCAGCTTCGGGGCCGAAGTCATCGCCGATGGCAATGTCCACGTTTATGCCCCGCTGCGCGGCCGGGCCGTGGCCGGTGCGCGGGGCAACACCCAGGCGCGCATCTTCAGCACCTGCATGGAGCCGCAGCTGCTGTCGATTGCCGGCAATTACCGTGCCCTGGAGGCAGGACTGCCCGAGAATGTGGCCGGCAAGCCGGCGCAGGCACGCCTGGATGGCGACCGGCTGGTGATTGAACCTCTGACATGACCACAGCCCCATCTACCCTGTGATTTGGAACTGCTAAGGAAAATGACCCCATGAGCAAAATTATTGTTGTGACCTCGGGCAAAGGCGGCGTCGGCAAGACAACGACCAGCGCCAGCGTTGCCGCGGGTCTGGCCCTGCGCGGGAAGAAAACCGCAGTGATCGACTTCGACGTGGGCCTGCGCAATCTGGATCTGATCATGGGCTGTGAACGCAGGGTGGTGTATGACCTGATCAACGTCATACAGGAAGAGGCCAATCTGAATCAGGCCCTGATCAAGGACAAGCAGTGCGAGAGCCTGTACGTGCTGGCCGCCTCGCAGACGCGCGACAAGGATGCGCTGACGGCCGAGGGCGTGAAGAAGGTGCTCGACGATCTGGCCGACATGGGGTTTGAATACATCCTGTGCGACTCTCCGGCCGGCATTGAAAGCGGCGCACTGCTGGCCATGCGCTATGCCGACGAGGCCCTGGTGACCACCAACCCGGAGGTGTCCTCGGTGCGCGACTCCGATCGCATTCTGGGCATGCTCAGCTCTAAGACCGAAAAGGCCCGCCGTGGCGAAAGCGTCAAGGAGCATCTGCTCATCACGCGCTACAACCCCTCGCGTGTCGAAGAGGGGCAGATGCTGTCCCTCCAGGACATCGAGGACATTCTGCGCATCCCGCTGATTGGCGTGATTCCCGAATCGGAAATCGTCCTGCAGGCATCCAATCAGGGGATTCCGGTGATCCACATGAAAAACACGGACGTTGCCCTGGCCTACGAAGACGTGGTGGCGCGCATCCTGGGAGAAGAGCGCCCCATGCGCTTCACCGAAGCGACCAAGCCGGGGTTTTTGAAGCGCATCTTTGGCGGGAGGTAAGTCAGCATGTCCATTCTTTCCATGCTGTTGGGCGAGAAGAAGTCTTCCGCCAATGTGGCCAAGGAGCGCCTGCAGATCATCCTGGCTCGCGAGAGCGTGGGCGGCTCACGCGCCCAGCCCGACTATCTGCCGGCCCTGCAAAAGGAGCTGATGGCAGTAGTGTCCAAGTACGTGGACATCAATCTGGACGACATCAAGGTCAACTTCGAGCGCCAGGACAACCTGGAAGTGCTGGAAGTGAAGGTGGAGCTGCCCGACAGCCCGCGCTAGTTGTTGGTTGGCGCTGGCGCCGGGTGCGTTTTCAGGTGCCCGGCTCTGCCAGACTGCGACCCAGCTGTCCGCCGTGGTACAGCAACGGGGCGACGCGCTGGTGGCGGCATTGCAGCACCTGCCCCACCATGATCAGGTGATCACCGCCGTCGTAGCGGTTGCGCAGCGCACATTCGAACACCGCCGCAGCACCCTCCAGCAGCGGCACGCCCTGGGCGTTGGGCTGCCAGGCCACGTGCTCGAAACGGTTGGCCATCCTGGAGGAAAAGCACAGCGCCAGATCCAGCTGGTCCTGGGCCAGCACATGGATGGCGTAGTGCTGGCAGCGCTCGAACACCGGGCGCAGCGACGAAGCGCGCCCCAGATTCCACAGCACCAGCGGAGGTGCAAGCGATACCGAGCTGAACGAGCTGACGGTCATGCCCGCAGGCTGACCCTGGGCATCCAGGGTGGTGACAACGGTCACCCCTGTCGCGAACTGACCCAGGGCATCACGCAGCTGGCGTTCGGTAAATGGCGGGGGCTGATGTTCGGGACTGACAGGCGGCACGGGAAGTCTTTGGCAATGGGAAAGAAAGGAAAGCGCCCCGGCATGAGCACCCGAGACAGGGCACGCCGGGGGCGCGGCGCTGCGAGGATAAGGGATTATTCGCCCGCCATCTGCAGCAGGGGATTGTCGGGGGCGGTTCCAGGCATATTGATATGAGTCAAAGACACTACACGGAGTGTCTTTTTTGCTCGTCGCCCTGCAGGCACGTTTCTGTGTGGGGTGAAAATGATGCGCGTGTCGTACGGGCGACGCGGCCCCGCCGGACGCCCGCAGTGCGCTTTTTGACTTCCAAGGAACTCAGATGAAGAAAACCCTGCTCTCTCTGGCTGCTGTGGCAGCTACCATCCTGGCTGCTCCTGCCATGGCTGCCGACAACTGCGCCGTCACCATCGAGTCCAACGACATGATGCAGTTCAACGTCAAGAACGTGGACGTGCCCAAGTCGTGCAAGCAATTCACCTTCAACCTGAAGCATGTGGGCAAGATGCCCAAGGCCTCGATGGGCCACAACATCGTGATCAGCGCCACTTCGGACATGGCCGGCATCGCTGCTGAAAGCCCCAAGGCAGGTATCGCTGCTGACTACGTGCCCGCAGGCGATGCACGCGTGCTGGCCCACACCAAGCTGATCGGTGGCGGCGAAAGCACCTCGGTGGACCTGGACGTCTCCAAGCTCAAGGACGGCACGCCCTACAGCTTCTTCTGCTCCTTCCCTGGTCACTTCTCGATCATGAAGGGCACCATCACCCTGAAGTAAGCCGGGCGGCAGTCCTGCCCCGAGCCCCTGCAAGCCCGCCATGTGCGGGCTTGGTCGTTTCTGCGGCGGCCGAAGCGGCGCCGGGGGCATTTTGTTGGTAACTTCCGGGCCTGTCGTTGTTTGCCCCAAAACCAGGAAACCGAGAAAGACCCCGCCATGCTGCGTTACCACACCATTCCCGTAACGGCCTTTCAACAAAACTGCTCTGTGCTCTGGTGCGACCAGACGCAGGAAGCCGTGGTCATCGACCCCGGTGGCGATCTGGACACCATCGTGGCCTACGTCCAGCAGCAGGGCCTGCGCCTGAGCGCCATCTGGATCACCCACGCGCACATCGACCATGCCGGTGGCGCTGCCGAGCTGAGCGAACGCCTGCAGCTGCCCATCATCGGCCCGCATCCGGATGATCAGTTCTGGATCGACGGCCTGCCCCAGCAGAGCATCCATTTCGGCTTTCCGCCGGCGGGCAAGTTTGTGCCCACGCGCTGGTTGCAGGATGGTGACACCGTGCAGGTGGGCCAGGAAGTGGTGCATGTGCGCCATACGCCGGGGCATACACCAGGGCACGTGGTCTTTCACGCGCCGCAAATCCAGCGCTGCTTTGTGGGGGATGTGCTGTTTGCCGGCAGCATCGGGCGCACCGACTTCCCGCGGGGCAACCACCAGCAGCTTATCGACAGCATCACCCAGCGGCTCTGGCCCATGGGCAACGATACGGCGTTCATCCCCGGCCATGGTCCTGAAAGCAGTTTTGGTCAGGAACGCATGACCAATCCTTTTGTGGGCAATACCTGATAGCGGCGTTATGTAACACAGTGTAGCCTTCCCGACCGAACACAAGCGCAGGAAAGGGAGGCTCGCCATGACGGGCGACACAACAAGGCACGCTGCATCCTTCTGGCAGGAGAGGGGCGTGGCCTGGCTCAGTGGCATGGTGCTGCTGGTCGGGCTGGCGCTGACCGGCGTTCTGGTCCAGCGCCAGTGCGCCGCAGACGCTGCCCTGGCCGAGGTGCGCTTCGCCCAGGAAATCCGCTCCTCCACCGATGCCCTGGCCCAGCGCATCGTGGCCTACACCGAAGCCGTGGCCGGCCTGCGCGACCTGTTCCTGATCGACCCGGAGCTGGACTTTGCGCAGTTTCAGCAGGTGGCCATGACCCACAACCTGCGGCAAAGCTACCCGGAGATCCGCAACGTCACCTTTGTGCGCCGCGTGCTGCCCCAGGAGCTGGACGCCTACGCCGCGCGCATGCGGGTACAGGCCGAACGCCTTGGGCGCACGGCGCCTGCGCTGCCCGAGCCTGGGCGTGACGAATACTTCCTGATCGAGTACCTGTGGCCCATGGATGCCAGCACGTACATCTGGGGGCTGGATCTGGCCACCCAGCCCAACAATCTGGCGTCCATGCTCTCGGCCCGCGACAGCGGCATGCCGGCTGTGTCGCCACCATTTCGGCTGCGGCAGGAGCAGCAGCCGGTACATGCCTTCACTTTGCGGCTGCCGGTCTTTCGGGCCGCTGGGGCGACAGCGCAGACGGCGCAACCCGACACCCTGCTGGGCGGGGTGTCGGCGGCGGTGGATGTGCGGGCCATGCTGGCCAGTGTGGAGCAGCAGGGCTTTCTGCGCGGGATTGCCGTCACCCTGGAGGATGTGGGCAGTGCCCGCAGCCCGGAGCACACAAAGCCCCTGCTGCTGGGCGCATCGGACAACTTTGCGCTGGCAGAGCAGCAAGGCCATGCCGCCGCCCAGGTACGCGCCCTGCAGGTTCACGATCGGCGCTGGCGCCTGCGCTTTGTGCCCACGCGCCCCCTGCTGTCCGAGACCGAGCGCCTGCTGCCCTGGGCACTGGCCGGCAGCGGCGTCCTGCTCTCCGGCCTGCTGGCGGCGCTGCTGTGGTGGGCCCAGCGCCGCCAGATGCAGGCTGCACTGGCCCGCACCGAAGCACAGCAGCGCAGCATTCTGGACCACCTGCCCGTGGGGGTGAACCTGGTGCGCGAGGACGGCACCATCAGCTACCGCAACCGCAGCTTCGTGCAGATCACCGGCTACGACGAGCAGGCCGTGCCCGATGCCGCCACCTGGTGGCGCAAGGCCTGCCCCGACCCGGCGTACCGCAAGCACATGCGGCTCCAGTGGGCCGCAGCGCTGGAGCAGGCCCGCCAGGGCAGCGGGCTGATCAAACCGCTGGAATACACCATCACCCACGCCGACGGGAAAGAGCGCTGCCTGCAAATCTCCGGCAGCTTGCTGGGCGAGCGCCAGCTGTGTGTCATTCAGGACCTCACGCCCTACAAGGCCGCCGAGGAAAAAATCAACTACCTGGAGTTCTACGATGCACTCACCCAGCTGCCCAACCGGCGCCTGCTGCTCAAGAGCCTGGAACAGGCCCTGCAGGCCAGCACGCGCCACGGTGACTACGGCGCGGTGCTGATGCTGGACATTGACCACTTCAAGACCGTCAATGAGACCCTGGGCCACGAGTGCGGCGACACCCTGCTGCGCCAGGTGGCCGAGCGCCTTTACAGCTGCACGCAGGAGCGTTACGTCATGGCCCGCCATGGTGACGATGAATTTGTGGTGCTGCTGGAGCGGCTGGCGTCGCTGCCCGGCCAGGCCGTGGCCCGGGCCGAAGCCTTCGGGCGACGCGTGCTGGAAGCCTTTCGCGCGCCCTTTGTGCTGCACCAGCGCCCCTACCACTGCACTGCCAGCATCGGCATCACGCTGTTTCATGGCCTGCAGGAAGATGCCGACGAGCTGCTCAAGCGCGCCGATCTGGCCATGTACCAGGCCAAGACTGCCGGACGCGACACCCTGCATTTCTACTCCCCCAACCTGCAATCCACCATCCAGGCGCGCGTGCAGCTGGAAGCCGCCATGCGCCAAGGGCTGGCGCAGCAGCACTTCGAGCTGTACTACCAGCCCCAGGTGCACTGCGGCCAGGTTGTCGGCTGCGAGGCACTGCTGCGCTGGAACCACCCCGAGCGCGGCATGGTCTCGCCCGCCGAATTCATCCCCCTGGCCGAGGCCTGCGGCCTCATCGTGGCGCTGGGCAACTGGGTGCTGCACACCGCCTGCGAGCAACTGGCCGCCTGGGCCAGGGTGCCGCATCTGGCGCACCTGAGCATCGCCATCAACGTCAGCCCGCGCCAGTTCCACCAGCACGACTTTGTGCAGCAGGTGCTCGAAGCCCTGAAGCGCACCGGCGCAGATCCGCGCAAGCTGGAACTGGAGCTGACCGAAAGCCTGCTGCTCCAGGACGTGGAAGACACCATCGACAAGATGCTCGAGCTCAAGCGCCATGGCGTGACCTTTGCGCTGGACGACTTTGGTACCGGCTATTCCTCGTTGTCCTACCTCAAGCGCCTGCCGTTGAACCAGCTCAAGATCGATCAGAGCTTTGTGCGTGACGTGCTCACCGACGCCAACGATGCCGCCATCGCCCGCACCATTGTCGCCCTGGGCACCAGCCTGGGCCTGAGCGTCATCGCCGAAGGCGTGGAAACCCCGGCCCAGCGCGACTTCCTGCAAAGCCACGGCTGCCATACCTGGCAGGGCTATCTGTTCAGCCGCCCTCTGCCGGCGGCGCAGTTCGAGGCATGGACAGAGACGTTTTCGGCAACCACGCCGTGAGGGCGTTGCGCCCGGGCCGGGCTGAACCGACAGCACTTCGAAATGATTAATTGAAATAAGAAAACTATTTTTTATTGGTTCTGGTTTTAATGAGAATTTCCCATAATGCCTGCATCGCCCGGGACGCAGGCATTGGGTCTGCGCCCTCGGAGCACAACGTATCGTTGATTGACCGAAGGACACAGAACATGCAAATCAAATCGTGGATCACCGCCATTGCCGCTGGTGCCGCCCTGCTGGCCGGTACCTCCGCCTGGGCCGACCGCCTGCAGGACATCAAGAGCGCCGGCGTGGTGCGCATCGCCGTCTTTGATGCCAACCCGCCCTTTGGCTTTACCGATCCCAAGACCCGCCAGATCGTCGGTCTGGATGTCGATTACGCCAGGGAAATTGCCGACCGCCTGGGCGTGAAGCTGCAGCTGGTGCCCACCAACCCCGCCAACCGCGTGCCGCTGCTGCAATCCAACAAGGTCGATCTGGTGTTTGCCAACTTCACCATCACCGAAGAGCGCGCCAAGCAGGTGAACTTCAGCACGCCGTACTTTGCCTCCGGCACGCAGTTCATTGCGCCCAAGGGCAAGCTCACTGCGCCCGAGCAACTGAGCAGCCTGCGCATCGGTGTGGACAAGGGCACCACCAACGAAATCCAGCTGCGCCAGCAGTACCCACAGGCCACGCTGGTGGCCTATGACGACACGCCATTTGCCTTCACTGCGCTGCGCAATGGCAACGTGCAGGCCATCTCGCAGGACGGCCCCAAGCTGGCCGGTCTGCTGGCCCAGATCAAGGACGCCAAGGAGCGCGACAAGTGGGAGCTGTCGTCCTTCTCGATCTCCAGCGACTACATGGGCGCGGGTATTCCCAAGGGGGAAACCGCACTGACCGACTTCGTCAATCAGGCGCTCAAGGACCTGGAAGCCCAGGGCAAGGCCGCCAGGATCTACGACACCTGGTTCGGCCCCAACAGCGCCACGCCGCTGCCGCGCAACTTCAAGATTGGCGACCCGACCTGACGATCCAGGCGTCTCCCTGGAAGTAGGCCTTTTGCACCTGCACCTTCTTGCGTGCAGGTGTCTTTTTTTGTGGAAGCAAACATGTCCATGGACTGGAACCTGCCTGCCGGCCTGCTGGCAGGCAAATACTGGGACTGGCTGCTCAGTGGCTGGTACGTGACCATCGGCAGCTCGGTATGCGTGATCGTGCTGGCCTCGTTGCTGGGCCTGCCGTTTGCGCTGGCGCGCAGCAACGGGCACTGGCTGGTGCGCAGTGTGGCAGCGCTGTACCTGTCGGTCTTTCGCAATACACCGCTGCTGGTGCAACTGTTCTTCTGGTACTTCGCCGTGCCCAGCCTGCTGCCCGAGCACTGGATGCAGGCGCTCAACCAGCACCATTCGCTGACGGAAGATTCCCTGCTGCGCTTTGTGCCGACCTTTGAAGTCATCGCCGCCATCACCGGGCTGGTGCTGTATTCCACCGCCTACGTGGGCGAGGAAATCCGCGCCGGCCTGCGCAGCATTCCCTCCGGGCAGTGGCAGGCCGCGCGGTCGCTGGGCATGACGCAGTGGCAGGCGCTGCGCCACATCGTCCTGCCGCAGGCGCTGCGCAACGTGATCTCACCTCTGTTCGGGCAGTACATGAACATTGTCAAGAACACCTCGCTGGGCATGGCCATTGGCCTGATGGAACTGTCCTATCGCACGCGCCAGGTCGAGGCAGAGACCTTCCAGTCCTTTCAGGCCTACGCCATTGCCACGTTGCTGTACATCGTGCTGATCGTGCTGCTGCAGTGGCTGGGTCACCGCCTGCAAGCCGTACAACCCGGGAGGCCCGCATGAACTTTGCTGCACTGGCCGACGACTGGCAGTACCTGCTGTGGGGCACCTTCCCTGAAGGTCCGCCGGGCGGCGCCTTGCTTACGCTGCTGCTGTGCGGCACCTCGGGCGTGCTCTCGGCCATCTTCGGTGTGGTGTTTGGCATTGCCCTGGTCATGGGCCGTGGCCCGATGCTGCATGCACTCACCGCCGTGCTGGGCTTTCTGCGCGCCATTCCGGTGCTGATGCTGATCTTCTGGACCTACTTCCTGCTGCCGCTGTTGTTTGGCGTGGATGTGCCGGGACTGTTTTCCGTGGTCTGTGCGCTCTCGCTCATCAGCGGCGCCTATCTGGCGCACGGCGTGGCGGCGGGTATCCGGGCCATTCCCAGCGGGCAGTGGCAGGCCGGGGCGGCGCTGGGCATGACGCGCTGGCAGGCGCTGCGTTTTCTGATCCTGCCGCAGGCGCTGCAAGTCATGCTGCCCTCCTTTGTGAACCAGTGGGTCTCGCTGATCAAGGACAGCTCGCTGGCCTACATCGTCGGTGTGGGTGAGCTGTCTTTTCTGGCCACGCAGGTCAATGCGCGGCTGATGGTCAACCCGGCTGAGGTGTTTCTTTTTGTCGGGGCGGTGTATTGGCTGCTGTGCTCGGCGCTGAATCTGCTGGCCTGGGCGGTGGAGCGACGCAGTGGGGTGGGGAGGATGCAGGGGCAGGGGTGAGGCGGTCGCTTGCCGCTTTGGGCGTCTTCATGCGTCTTGCCTGATCGAGGTGTGGCAGTCGGGTCTCGGCCCGACGGCCGAGTTCCTTTTTGTGCGCGACAAAAAGGAACCTTCACGCTTGCGTCGCTCCGTTCGGACAGCTACTGGAAGTCAGCTTTTTAATTTGAGGTGTGAGCGCGCCAAGCCTGGCAAGATCGCGTGCATGACGCAATCAAAGAAGAACACGGACTGGTCACCAACGGAGATAGCGGCATCAGCGCCGTCAACCAGCCTGCACAAGCGCCGCAATTTGTCCAGTTGGATCAGGTGTGGCAGGAGCCCCCGCCGCGCAAGCAACAGGTGCAAGAGTCGTTGCCCGATTACCTACGCCACAGTCCTGCGCGTCGTGACTATTTAGCCCAGGAGGCGCGCAATCAGTCGCTGGGCTTGGCTGGGGAGCAGTTTGTTCTGTCTTACGAACGGTGGAAGCTACAGCACCACGGCTTGCCCGATCTGGCGCAGCGTGTAGAGCATGTCTCTGTCACATTGGGGGACGGTCTGGGTTTTGATATTCGTTCGTTTGACCTGGAAGGCAACGAGCAGTGGATTGAAGTGAAAACCACCAGCTTCGCCAAAGACACGCCGCTTTTTGTGACGCGCAATGAGCTGCGCACCTCTCAAGTCCACGCGGACAGGTACCACCTCTATCGCGTATTTGAGTTTCGCAAGCAGCCGAAAATTTTTGCCTTGCCAGGTAGCATTGACCGGCACTGCCAACTGGACCCAGTGACGTATTGCGCCAGTTTTTAGCAGGGTGTGATTTGTGCTCCTGCAAAAATAGCGCTATCCGCTTGCTATGCCTTGATTTCACTATATTTTGTTTGTGAAATCATTATCTGATGCGCGGAAGAAGCTTTTATTTTTGGAGCAGATGCCCCTTGAATAGGGCGACAAGCATTGCCATGGCACTTGTTGCGATGAATGCGCCGGGAGGTGGGGCATCCGTATCGCACTCTTTGGTGGAATGGCCGCCATATCGGCAGGCCAGCCCCTCAAGCACCGGGCAGGAAGTACGTTGACCTGTGCTGATTGCGGCTCCCATGCACACACAGCTTGAGCCGCGCTTCCATGTACTGGCGCACTTCCATGCGCTCGCACATTTGCGTCAGATCCTCCCAATACAGCAGGCTGGTGAAGTTTTTGGTGACGGTTTCAGCTGGGGTGGTGATGGGCACTGTGCTGGTGCCGTGCGTGATCAGGCGGCCTGCGGCTTCTTCCTTGCGCCGGGAGGTCAGCACAAAGTAATGGTGCCGGGCGTCCTGCAAATGTGGCTTTTTCTCGGTGTCGAACACCTTTTCCAGGCGCTCCAGGCTTTTGGCCACATCGGTGGCGTAGGTCCAGTTGGTCAGGTATTTGGTTTCGATGAACAGAAAGATCTTGTGCGCGGGGTCGGAAATCAGCACGTCCGAGAGTTTGCTGCGCAGGCGTTCATGCACCAGATAGGCGTGCGTGTCGAAAGAGATGTTGGGGGCGTGCAGGCGCAGATCCTCGCGCCTGGAAACTTCCTGGATGTAGCGGTTGAACAGGTTGATGCGCTTGGAGTAGCCGGGTATGAATTCGTTGAAAAAGTAGCCGGCGAAAAACTTGGCGCAGAGGTTGCGCTCTTTTTCGGATTCGATGAGGGGGGCGTTGGCGAAGATCACGGCAGTTTTTCTGGGCGGACAGACAACAAAGCCGCAGGCATGTGCTGCCTGCGGCCTGCAGTGGGGGCCGGCACGCTGACGTGCAGCGTGCTTGTGCAGCAGCGGGTGCTCAGCCCAGCTTGGCCTTGAGCAGGGCGTTGACCTGCGCCGGGTTGGCCTTGCCTTTGGAAGCCTTCATGACCTGGCCGACCAGGGCGTTGAAGGCCTTGTCCTTGCCGGCCTTGTACTGCTCGACGTTGCCGGGGTTGGCGGCGATCACTTCGTCAATGATCTTCTCCAGCGCGCCGGTGTCGTTCATCTGCTTGAGGCCCTTGGCTTCGATCACGGCGTCCACGTCCGAGCCTTCACCGGTCCACAGCGCTTCAAACACTTGCTTGGCAGCGTTGTTGGAGATGGTGCCGTCCACGATGCGCTGGATCAGGGCGGCCAGCTGGTCGCTGCTCACCTTCACCGCATCCATGCCGATTTCTTCGTTGTTCAGGCGGCGTGAGATTTCGCCCATCACCCAGTTGGAGGCCAGCTTGGGCTGGCCGCAGGCCTGTGCCGTGCGCTCGAAGTAGGCGGCCATTTCCTGGCTTTGGGTCAGCGTGGTGGCGTCGTACTCGGGCAGGCTGTACTGCTCCACAAAGCGGGCGGCCATGTGGCGGGGCAGCTCGGGCATGGCGGCTTTCACGTCCTGCACCCAGCTGTCGGCAATGACCAGCGGCGGCAGGTCGGGGTCGGGGAAGTAGCGGTAGTCGGCCGCGTCTTCCTTGGTGCGCATGGCGCGGGTTTCGCCCGTGTCGGGGTTGAACAGCACGGTGGCCTGCTGGATCTCGTAGCCGTCTTCGATCTGCTCGATCTGCCAGCGAATTTCGTAATCGATGGCGATCTGCATGTTGCGGAACGAGTTCAGGTTCTTGATCTCGCGGCGGGTGCCCAGCGGCTGGCCGGGCTTGCGCACGGACACGTTGGCGTCGCAGCGGAAGCTGCCTTCCTGCATGTTGCCGTCGCAGATGCCGATCCAGGTGACGATCTTGTGCAGTTCCTTGGCGTAGGCCACGGCTTCTTCGGTGCTGCGGATGTCGGGTTCGGTCACGATTTCCAGCAGCGGGGTGCCGGCGCGGTTCAGGTCAATGCCGGACTCGGTGGGGAACTGGTCGTGCACGGACTTGCCCGCGTCTTCTTCCAGGTGGGCACGTACCAGACGCACGGTCTTGAGTTCGTCGCCCACGTAAAAGTGCACCTCACCGCCTTGCACCACGGGGATCTCGAACTGGGAGATCTGGTAGCCCTTGGGCAGGTCGGGGTAGAAGTAGTTCTTGCGCGCAAAAATGCTGCGGGGCGCGATGTGGCTGCCCAGCGCCAGGCCGAGCTTGATGGCGCATTCCACAGCCTTCTTGTTCATCACGGGCAGGGTGCCGGGCAGGGCCATGTCCACGGCGCAGGCCTGGGTGTTGGGCTCGGCGCCAAAGGCGGTGCTGGCGCGGCTGAAGATTTTGGAGTGGGTCGCCAGTTGGGCGTGGGTTTCAAAGCCGATGACGACTTCGTACCCGTTGATCAGTTTCGCAGTCATGATGCTGATGTGTCCTTGCTGCTATGAATAGAAAAGCTGCTAGCGCCCGTATTTGCTTGGTTTCAAAGTGTTTTATTTCTAAAAACCTTGGAAATCAAGCGCTGGCAGCTATCGTTTAGATACCTGCGGGGCGTTGCAGGTGGAAGTCCGTGGCCTGCTGGAAGCGGTGTGCGGCGTTGAGCAGGCGGGCTTCGCTGAAGTAGTTACCAATCAGCTGCAGGCCCACGGGCATGCCACCGTCGCCAAAACCGGCAGGCAGGGACAGGCCGGGCAGACCCGCCAGCGATGCAGGCAGGGTGAACACGTCAGCCAGGTAGTTGGACACGGGGTCGGCCTTGCCGCCAATGGCCCATGCGGTGGTGGGCGCGGCGGGGCCGGCGATCACGTCGCAGTCCTTGAAGGCGGCCTGGAAGTCGTCGGCAATCATGCGGCGGATCTTCTGGGCCTGCAGGTAGTAGGCGTCGTAATAGCCTTCGGACAGCACATAGGCACCGATCATGATGCGGCGCTTGACCTCGTCGCCAAAGCCTTCGGCGCGGGTCTTCTTGTACATGTCGTTCAGGTCGGCAAAGTCCTTGGCGCGGTGGCCGAACTTCACACCGTCAAAGCGCGACAGGTTGGACGAGGCTTCCGCAGGTGCCAGGATGTAGTACACGGGCACGGACAGCTCGGTACGGGGCAGCGAGATGGGCACCAGCTTGGCGCCCAGCTTTTCGTATTCCTTCAGGGCAGCGTCCACGGTGGCGCGCACGTCGGCGCTCAGGCCTTCACCAAAGAACTCGGCAGGCACGCCAATGCGCAGGCCTTCGATGCTGTCGTTGAGCTTGGCGGTGAAGTCTTCGGCAGGCACGTCCAGGCTGGTGGAGTCGCGGTCGAGGTCGGGGCCGCACATTTCGGACAGCAGCAGTGCGCAGTCTTCGGCGCTGCGGCCCATGGGGCCGGCCTGGTCCAGCGACGAGGCGAACGCGATCATGCCGTAGCGGCTGGCGCGGCCATAGGTGGGCTTGATGCCGGTAATGCCGCAGAAGGATGCAGGCTGGCGGATGGAGCCGCCGGTGTCCGTACCGGTCACGGCAGGGGCCAGACGGGCGGCCACGGCAGCGGCCGAGCCACCGGAGGAGCCACCGGGCACGCGCTCGGTGTTCCAGGGGTTGCGCACGGGCTGGGCTGCGTCAAAGCCCACGGGGGCAATGGCGGAATTCTCGTTGGCACCGCCCATGGCGAATTCGTCGCAGTTGAGCTTGCCCAGTGTCACTACGCCAGCGTTGGCCAGCTTGGTCACCACGGTCGCGTCAAAGGGCGACATATAGCCTTCCAGCATCTTGGAGGCGGCAGTGGTGGGGAAGTCCTTGGTGACGAAGATGTCCTTGTGCGCGATAGGCACACCGGCCAAGCGGCCGCCCTTGCCCTGGGCGATCAGTGCGTCCGCGGCCCTGGCCTGGGCCAGGGTGACGTCTTCGTTGATAGACACAAAGGCGCCAAGGTTTTGGTGCTGTCTGGCGCGGGCCAGAAAGTGCTGTGTGGCCTCGACCGCGGAGACTTGCTTGTTCTTCAGCTGCGCGGCCAGCTCGGCCACGCTCAGGTGGTGCAGTTCAGTGTTGCTCATGAGGATGTGCCGGCTTATTCGATGACCTTGGGAACGAGGAACAACCCCTCTGCCTGTGCGGGGGCGTTGCGCATGTTGGCTTCGCGCTGGTTGGGCTCCCAGGCCTCGTCTTCGCGCAGGCGCAGCACCACGTCCTGAATGGCTGCGACAGGATGTGCCAGAGGCTGCACGCCGGTGGTGTCCACGGCCTGCATCTTGGTGACGATGTCAAAAAAGCTGTTCAGTTGCGTGAGCATGCGCTCGCTTTCGGCAGGCGAAAGCTCAAGCCGCGCCAGGTTGGCGATGCGGTCGATGTCTTGAGAGGTAAGTGCCATGGTGCAAAACCGGCCAGAAACCGGATGTAAAGCTGACGGACTGTGGTGTGCAGGCCTAAAGTTATTCACAGGTATGCGTTATTATCTTGCCTTTGCGCGTTTACCGGTTTATATGGCGGTCGAGGCGCGCAAAAACCCCCCTTACCCCCCTGTTTTCTACCCACTCAGCCCGGCGACGGTCCGCCGAAGCGCATGCCGTGCCGTAAAGGATTTTGAATGTTCGGAGCTTTCCGCCGGTATTTTTCTACCGATCTGGCCATCGACCTTGGCACCGCCAACACCTTGATCTATGCGCGCGACAAGGGTGTGGTGCTGGATGAACCCTCCGTTGTAGCCATCCGCCACGAAGGCGGCCCCCATGGCAAGAAAGTGATTCAGGCCGTGGGCCACGAGGCCAAGGCCATGCTGGGCAAGGTGCCTGGCAACATTGAGGCCATTCGCCCGATGAAGGACGGGGTGATCGCCGATTTTGTCATCACCGAGCAGATGATCAAGCAATTCATCAAGATGGTGCATCCGCGCAACGTCATGGCGCCCAGCCCGCGCATCATCATCTGCGTGCCTTGCGGCTCCACCCAGGTGGAGCGCCGCGCCATCAAGGACGCGGCCGAGGCTGCCGGTGCGGCCGGGGTGTACCTGATTGAGGAGCCCATGGCGGCCGGCATCGGCGCCGGGCTGCCGGTGTCGGAAGCCTCAGGCTCGATGGTGGTGGACATTGGCGGCGGCACGACCGAGGTGGGCGTGATCTCCCTGGGCGGCATGGTGTACAAGGGCAGCGTGCGCGTGGGGGGCGACAAGTTCGACGAGGCCATCATCAGCTACATCCGCCGCAACTACGGCATGCTGATCGGTGAGCCCACGGCCGAGCTGATCAAGAAGCAGATCGGCAGTGCCTTCCCCGGCACCGAGGTGCGCGAGATCGAGGTGCGTGGGCGCAATCTGTCCGAGGGCGTGCCGCGCAGCTTCACCATCTCCAGCAACGAGGTGCTGGAAGCGCTCAACGAGCCGCTGAACCAGATCGTCAGCGCGGTCAAGAATGCCCTGGAGCAGACCCCGCCCGAGCTGGGCGCCGACATTGCCGAGCGCGGCATGATGCTCACCGGCGGTGGCGCGCTCCTGCGCGACCTGGACCGCCTGCTGGCCGAGGAAACCGGCCTGCCGGTGCTGGTGGCCGAAGACCCGCTGTCCTGCGTGGTGCGCGGCTGCGGCATGGCGCTGGACCACCTCGACCGCCAGGGCAGCATCTTCACCAACGACTGAGGATTTCGTTCACCGCCCCGCCTTGATGCGTCGTCGCTCAGCCTTGTCGAACCGGATGTGCCGTCCGTGGCTTCGCGCCTCGTCCCCATCGCAGCGCTTCGGTTGTCCGGGCCGCAGCGGCGGCCCTGAACGCCCTGGGTGCATGGCACAGGTATGAGTCTGCGAACGCTGGAGCGTGATGCTCCGTCCCTGTTCAAGAACCGCCTGCCCGAGCCGGTGCAGCTGGCAGTTTTCTGCCTGCTGGCGCTGGTGCTGATGCTGGTGGATGCGCGCTGGCATCTCATCAACCCGGTGCGCCAGGCCATTGCGGCGGCGCTGTATCCGGTGCAGTGGTCGCTGTTGCAGCCGCTGCGTGCCGTCAGCGACGGCCTGAGCTACCTGGAGACGGTGGAGGCCGCGCAAAGTGCAGCCAACGATGCCCAGCGCCAGCTGGCCAGCCTGAGCCTGCAGGCCCGCCAGGCGCAGGAGCTGGACGAGGAAAACCGCCGCCTGCGCGCGCTGCTGGAGCTGCGTCCGCGCCTGAAGGTACCGACCCTGGCGGGGGAAGTGGTGTACGAATCGCCCGACAGCTACACGCGCCGGGTGATTGTGGACAGGGGCCAGGTCGCCGGGGTGCTGCCCGGCAGTCCCGTGGTGGACGAGTATGGGGTGCTGGGGCAGGTGGTGCGCGTGCAGCCCTTCACCAGCGAAGTGCGCCTGCTGGTCGATCGCGACATGGCCATTCCGGTGGCGATTGAGCGCACAGGGGTGCGCGGCGTGGCGTATGGGCTGGCCTCCAACCTGGGTGCTGATGCAGTGGAGTTGCGCTACATGGCCAGCGATGCCGATGTGCAGGCGGGCGACGTGCTTGTCACCAGCGGTATCGATGGTGTCTATCCGGCCGGGCTGCCGGTGGCACGCATCCAGGAAGTGGAGCGCCCAGGCGCGACGGCGTTCCTGCGCATCGTGGCCGAGCCGCTGGCGCGCATGCAGGGCGCGCGCCATGTGGTGCTGCTGACGCCCTGGCAGGAGGCGCAGGCCCGGCAGATGCCGACCGAGGCAGCAGCCGAGGTGGCCAGCCTGCTGGCCCCCCATCCCGAGGCCGAGAAAAAGGCGCGTGAGGACAAATCCGCACAACGCCGCGCAGGCGGAAGTCTGCCCGCGCAGGAGGAGAAGCCATGATCATGCCGCGTGGCGAGCAGCTGCTGCTGCCGGCCAACCCCTGGTTCATTGCTCTGAGTGTGGCGCTGGCGCTGGCGCTGAATCTGCTGCCTACCAGCAGCTGGGTTGGCATGCCCGACATGTTGCTGCTGGTGCTGGCCTTCTGGGGGGTGCACCAGCCGCATCGCATGGGCCTGACCTGGGCCTTTGTGCTGGGGCTGGCCATGGATGTGCAACAGACCGCGCTGCTGGGCCAGCACGCTCTGGCCTATGTGCTGGTGATGTATGTGGCCCAGCACAACAGCCGGCGCCTGCTGTGGTTCTCCGGGTGGAACCAGGCGCTGCAGATGCTGCCGCTGTTCTTCATGGCGCATGCCCTGCAGATGCTGGTGCGCATGCTCGCCGGGGACATGTTCCCTGGCCTGTGGCTGACGTTGGCTCCGCTGCTGGAAGGGCTGTTGTGGCCCCTGGCGGTGGCACTGCTGCTGGCGCCCCAGCGCCGGGCACCGGTGAACGACGATGAACGCCCGCTGTAAGCAGACCCGGCCTGAGGGAGGGTGCCCATGAGGCAGAGCGTGCGCCGTCTGCGCGGCCTGTACACCCCGACGCAGGAGCTGGGCTTTCGCTGGCGGGTGGTGGTGCTGGCGGTGGTGGTGCTGCTGCTCTTTGCGCTGCTGGCCTATCGCCTGTACGTGTTGCAGGTGCAGCGCTACGAGGCCTTTGCCCAGCGGGCCGAGAGCAACCGCACGGCGGTGGTGCCCATCGTGCCCAACCGGGGGCGCATCGTGGACCGCAATGGTGTGGTGCTGGCCACCAACTACTCGGCCTACACGCTGGAGATCACGCGCTCCAAGGTCAGGGATCTGGAGGCCACCATCGATGCGCTGTCCGAGCTGATCCCCATCAGCGCGCGCGACCGGCGCCAGTTCAAGCGCCTGATGGTGGACAGCAAGAGCTTTGAGTCGGTCCCCCTGCGCTCGCGCCTGACCGATGAGGAAGTGGCGCGCTTCATCGCGCACCGCTGGCGCTTTCCCGGCGTGGATGTGAAGGCGCGCCTGTTCCGCACCTATCCCCTGGCCGATTCGGCGGGGCATGTGGTGGGCTACATCGGGCGCATCAACCAGAAGGAAAAAGAGGCCATCGAGGACTGGGAGGATGCTGCCAACTACCGGGGCACCGAGGTCATCGGCAAGCTGGGCATCGAGCAAAGCTACGAAAAGCAGCTGCACGGCCAGACGGGGTGGGAGCAGCTGGAAACCACGGCCGGCGGCTTTGCGGTGCGCCGCCTGAGCCGGCGCAGCGCCACGCCAGGCCACACGGTGGTGCTGAGCCTGGACATCGGCCTGCAAAAGCTGGTGGAGGACCTGTTTGGCGATCGTCGCGGCGCCCTGGTGGCGCTGGATCCGAACAACGGCCAGGTGCTGGCCTTTGTGAGCAAGCCCACCTACGACGTGAACCTGTTTGTTGGCGGCATCGACCAGGAGAGCTGGGACATGCTGAACAACTCCATCGACCGGCCGCTGCTCAACCGCGCGCTGCGCGGCACCTATCCGCCGGGCTCCACCTACAAGCCTTTCATGGGACTGGCCGGGCTGGAGTCGGGCAAGCGCAAGATCAACACCGTCATTCAGGACAACGGCAGCTGGGTCTTCGGGGGGCATACCTTCCGCTCCGGCCACCCCAACGGGCCGACGGACCTGCGCCGCTCCATCGTCAAGTCCTCCAACGTGTACTACTACATGCTGGCCAACGACATGGGGGTGGACATGATCCACGACTATCTGGCCCCCATGGGCTTCGGGCAGCGCACGGGCATCGACCTGGAGGGCGAGGCGCGCGGTGTGCTGCCCAGCATGCGCTGGAAGCGCGAGACCTACAAGCGCCCCGAGCAGAGGAAGTGGTACGCCGGCGAGACCATCTCTCTGGGCATCGGCCAGGGCTACAACAACTTCTCCATGTTGCAGCTGGCGCATGCCACGGCCATGCTGGCCAATGGCGGCGTCAAGCACCAGCCGCAGCTGGGGCTGGGCCTGATCGATGCCATCACCAACCAGTACCAGCCGCTGCCGGCGCCGCCGGGTGTGTCCCTGGGGTACAAGCGCGAGCATGTGCAGGCGGTGCGCGATGCCATGCAGGCCGTGACCACGGAAGGCACTTCGCGCTTCATCTTTGCGCGCGCGCCCTACACCTCGGCCGGCAAGACCGGCACCGCCCAGGCGGTGACCATCGGCCAGAAGGAAAAGTACGACGCAGCCAAGCTGGCCGAGCACAAGCGTGACCACTCGCTCTACATTGCCTACGCCCCGGCGGACAAGCCGCAGATTGCCGTGGCGGTGATTGTGGAAAACGCCGGCTTTGGCGCCGCTGCGGCCGCCCCCATGGCGCGGCGCGTGTTCGACTACTGGCTGCTGGGCCACTACCCCAGCGAGCAGGACATGGCCGCCATGCGCAAGGGCAAGGCCACCGTTCCCCTGGGTGTGCCGCGCCGCGCGGCCGACATGCTGGGCGATTACGAGCGCATCATCATCCCCGGCCTGAGCCCGCGCGAGCTGCCCTGGGTGCCGCCCGCATCGGCCTCCAGCAGCGCCGAGGCGGCCTCCGTTGCGGCCCCCGAGCCTGCGCCCGAGGAAGAGGACTGAAAGCCACGCGCCCATGCCTCGCCAGGGCGGTGGCCATGCAGCCGCTGCGGGCGCTCCAGCCATTACCATTTTGTAACCACTGCGGCCAGCCGGCGTGCGGGCCTCAGTGGATTCGGGCATTGCCTAGGTTGCGGCGATTCTGCATGTATTGACAGGCAGTTATGTGCAGCCAGGGCAGGGCGGTGCGCACCCATTCAGCTATGCTGCAAACGCATAGCTGCTAGCTGTGCGAGCGGTCTGGCCGGGATGGGCTCGGCTCTCCACAATAGCGGGAGACTCCCCCATCTGTAAGTGAGGACTGCCATGCCCCCGACTTCTGCATCCGCTGATTCCGCTGCGCCCCTGCAAGGGATCTCTTCCATGGCCACACGCCAGGTGCTGGCCGAGCTGGCTGCCCTCTGGCAGGCCCGGGGCGGCGAGCCGGTGCACATCACCTCCGTGGGCGGCGTGGATGCCGCGCAGCGCGTGCAGGCCGGTGAGGCGCTGGACGTGGTGCTGCTGGCCAGCGATGCCATCGACAAGCTGATTGCCAGCGGCCACGCTGTTGCCGGCACCAAGGTCGATTGGGTGCTCTCCAGCACCGCAGCGGCCGTGGCCCAGGGTGCGCCGCTGCCGGATATCGGCTCTGAAGAAGCGCTGCGCGCGGCCGTGCTGGCGGCGCCCAGCATTGGTTATTCCACCGGTCCCAGCGGTGTGGCGCTGCTGCGCCTGTTCGAGCGCTGGGGTATTGCCGAGCAACTGAAGGATCGTCTGGTGCAGGCGCGCCCCGGTGTGCCCGTGGGTCAGCTGGTGGCGCAGGGTGAAGTGGCCCTGGGCTTTCAGCAGCTGAGCGAGCTGATCCATGTGTCCGGCATCACCGTGGTGGGCAATCTGCCCAAGGCGGTCGCTATCGATACCGTTTTTTCCGGCGCTGTGGTGGCCAACAGCCCCCGCGCCGAAGCCGCACAGCGCTGGCTGCAATTCCTGGCCAGCGCCGTCACTGAGCCGGCCAAACGCCGCCAGGGCATGCAACCCGTGTAGCACACGGGCTTTTCTATATATAAAAACTCAGGGAGATAGTTATGACTACATCCTCGGCAGGCGCTCAGCGCCCGGATGCTGCGGTGAACGTGCAGCAGGTGCTCAACGAGCACCCGTTCTCGCGCTACCAGTGGCTGATCTTTGCACTGTGCTTTTGCATCGTGCTGTGTGACGGCTTCGATACGGCGGCCATCGGTTACATCGCTCCGTCGCTGCTGGCGGAGTGGGGCATCGAAAAACCTGCGCTCGGGCCGGTGCTGAGTGCCGCGCTGTTTGGCCTGGCCGGTGGCGCGCTGTTTGCCGGGCCGCTGGCCGACCGCTTTGGCCGCAAGGCGGTGCTGGTGGGCTCGGTGCTGGTGTTTGCCCTGACCTGTCTGGCCTCGGGCCTGGCCCAGAGCATCCAGGTCCTGACGGTGCTGCGCTTTGTCACTGGCCTGGGTCTGGGCGCGGCCATGCCCAATGCCGTCACCCTGATGAGTGAGTACTGCCCAGACAAGCGCCGCGCCATGCTCACCAACGCCATGTTCTGCGGTTTTCCGCTGGGTGCGGCCTTTGGCGGCTTTCTGGCGGCCTGGATGATTCCGAACCTGGGCTGGCGCAGCGTGCTGTATCTGGGTGGGGCGGCGCCGCTGCTGCTGGTGGTGTTGCTGGTGCTGGTGTTGCCCGAATCGGTGCGCTACATGGTGGCGCGTGGCTACGCACCCGAGCGCATCCGCCGCGTGCTGGCGCGTATTGCCGGCAGCCAGGCGGTGGCGGGGGCGCAGAGCTTTGTGATGACGGAATTCAAACCCGTCGAGCAGGGCAAGAGCGGCCTGTCGCTGGTGCTCTCGCGCCAGTACTGGCTGGGCTCGCTGATGCTGTGGCTGGCCTACTTCATGGGGCTGGTCATCTTCTACGCGCTCATGAACTGGATGCCGGTGCTGTTCAAGGAAGGCGGGCTGGACCCCAAGACCGCCACGCTGGTGGCAGCGCTCTTCCCGCTGGGTGGCGTGGGTGCGATTTTCTGCGGCTGGCTGATGGACCGTTTTGAGGCCAACCGCATCATTGCCATAGGTTACGCGCTGACGGCGGCCTCCATCTGGTGGATTGGCCAGGAAGCGGGCAACCTGGGCTGGCTGGTGGTGGCGGTGTTTGTGGCCGGCACCATCATGAACACGGCGCAGTCGTCCATGCCGGCGCTGGCCGCAGGTTTTTATCCCACGGCAGGGCGCGCCACGGGCGTGGCCTGGATGCTGGGCATTGGCCGCTTCGGCGGCATTGCTGGCTCGTTCCTGGTGGCGGAGCTGACAGCCCGTCACCTGACGTTCGGCCAGATTTTTGCGGTGGTTGCCATCCCGGGCTTGATTGCCATGGCAGCACTGATCATCAAGCAGATCGCCACTCCCAAGGCGGCCCCTGCAGTTGCTTCCTGAAAGCTTTTAGAAAAGAAGGGTTGATCCATGATTATTGATGTCCACGGTCACTACACCACGGCCCCTGCAGCACTGGGCGCATGGCGCGATCTGCAGATTGCTGCATTGAAGGATCCGAGCAAGGCGCCCAAGGCCTCGGATCTGAAGATCAGCGACGACGAGATCCGCGAGTCGATCGAAAACAACCAGCTGCGCCTGATGAAGGAACGCGGCTCGGACCTGACCATCTTCAGCCCCCGTGCGTCGTTCATGGCCCACCACATTGGTGACTTCCAGACCTCCAGCACCTGGGCGGCCATCTGCAACGAGCTGTGCTATCGCGTCAGCCAGCTGTTCCCTGACCACTTCATCCCCGCCGCCATGCTGCCGCAGTCGCCCGGCGTCGATCCCAAGACCTGCATCCCCGAGCTGGTCAAGTGCGTGGAGCAGTACGGCAACGTGGGTATCAACCTGAACCCCGATCCCTCGGGCGGCCACTGGACTTCGCCCCCGCTGACCGACCGCAGCTGGTACCCCATCTATGAAAAGATGGTGGAGTACGACATCCCCGCGATGATCCATGTCTCCACCAGCTGCAACGCGTGCTTCCACACCACCGGTGCGCACTACATCAATGCCGACACCACGGCCGTGATGCAGCTGATCCAGGGCGATCTGTTCAAGGACTTCCCGACCTTGAAGTTCCTGATCCCCCACGGCGGCGGCGCAGCGCCTTACCACTGGGGCCGCTACCGTGGTCTGGCCCAGGAGCTGAAGAAGCCCCTGCTGGAAGAGCACCTGCTCAACAACATCTACTTCGACACCTGCGTCTATCACCAGCCCGGCATCAACCTGCTGACGGAAGTGATCCCGGTCAAGAACATTCTGTTTGCCAGCGAAATGATCGGCGCCGTGCGCGGCATCGACCCGCAGACCGGCCACTACTACGACGACACCAAGCGCTACATCGAAGCCACGCAGAACCTGACGGCCGAGGAAAAGCACCTGGTGTACGAAGGCAACGCCCGCCGCGTGTTCACCCGTCTGGACGCTGCCCTGAAGGCCAAGGGCAAGTAAGCATCGGAGGGGGAACTGCGCCCCAGCCAGCGCCGCGCAAGGTGGCGCTGGCAACAGATGGACATCAAAAACAGGAGCTTTAGGCGCTTGTTCAGAAAGAATTTCAGGTGCTTTTCATATTTAAATCCTGAATACGAGCGCGCCACATGCTCAATTATTCATAGTAAAGGAATCCAACCATGTACGAACTCGGAGTGGTGTACCGCAACATTCAACGCGCCGACCGCGCAGCTGCCGATGCGCTGGCAGCCCTGGGCTCGGCCACCGTGCACGAGGCCATGGGCCGCGTCGGTCTGCTCAAGCCCTATATGCGCCCCATTTACCCGGGCAAGCAGGTCTCGGGCACCGCAGTGACCGTGCTGCTGCACCCCGGCGACAACTGGATGATGCACGTCGTCGCTGAACAGATCCAGCCCGGTGACATCGTCGTCGCTGCCGTCACGGCCGAATGCACCGACGGCTACTTTGGCGACCTGCTGGCCACCAGCTTCCAGGCCCGAGGCGCGCGCGCCCTGGTGATCGACGCTGGCGTGCGCGACGTCAAGACGCTCAAGGAAATGGACTTCCCCGTCTGGAGCAAGGCCATCTCCGCCAAGGGCACCATCAAGGCCACGCTGGGCTCGGTGAACATCCCCGTGGTGTGCGCCGGTCAGATCGTGCACCCCGGTGACGTGATCGTGGCCGACGACGACGGCGTGGTCTGCGTCCCCGCTGCCCGCGCCGTGCAGACGCTGGAAGCCGCCCAGAAGCGCGAAAGCTTTGAAGGCGAAAAGCGCGCCAAGCTGGCTTCGGGCGTGCTGGGCCTGGACATGTACAAGATGCGCGAGCCTCTGGCCGCTGCCGGCCTGAAGTACATCGACTAAGCCGGGGAAGGAGCCACACCATGAGCAAACCCACCACTGGTGACTTCACCAAGACCGCAGGCTGGCTGGACTGGTACACCGGCCCGAGCAAGCCCCGGTTCCAGCTACCCGCAGGCGCTGTCGATGCGCACTGCCACGTGTTTGGCCCCGGCGAGCAATTCCCCTATGCGCCTGAGCGCAAGTACACCCCCTGCGATGCCAGCAAGGAGCAGCTGTTTGCCCTGCGCGACCACCTGGGCTTTGCGCGCAATGTGATCGTGCAGGCCACCTGCCACGGCGCCGACAACCGCGCCATGGTCGATGCCTGCCTGGCCTCGGGCGGCAAGGCGCGTGGCGTGGCCACCGTCAAGCGCAGCGTCACCGATGAAGAGCTGCAAGCCCTGCACGCAGCTGGCGTGCGCGGTGTGCGCTTCAACTTCGTCAAGCGTCTGGTGGACTTCACGCCCAAGGACGAGCTGATGGAAATCGCCGGCCGCATCGCCAAGCTGGGCTGGCACGTGGTGATCTACTTTGAAGCCGTCGATCTGCCCGAGCTGTGGGACTTCTTCACCGCACTGCCCACCACCGTGGTGGTCGATCACATGGGCCGCCCCGATGTGAGCAAGGGCGTGGACAGCGAGGAATTCGCCCTGTTCCTGAAGTTCATGCGCGAGCACCAGAACGTCTGGAGCAAGGTGTCCTGCCCCGAGCGCCTGTCCGTCACCGGCCCCAAGGCCCTCAATGGCGAACAGAACGCCTACCAGGACGTCGTGCCTTTTGCGCGCCGCGTGGTGGAAGAGTTCCCCGACCGCGTGTTGTGGGGCACCGACTGGCCACACCCCAACCTCAAGGACCACATGCCCGACGACGGTCTGCTGGTGGACTTCATCCCGCACATCGCGCCCACCCCCGAGCTGCAACGTAAGCTGCTGGTGGACAACCCGATGCGCCTGTACTGGCCTGAAGAGGTCTGAACACAATCAAGGAGGCAGACATATGGCCCTGGAAAAACCCTATCTGGACGTGCCCGGCACCACCATTTTTGATGCCGACCAAAGCCGCAAGGGCTACTGGCTCAACCAGTTCTGCATGAGCCTGATGAAGGCGGAAAACCGCACGCGCTTCAAGGCCGACGAAGACGCCTATCTGGCCGAATGGCCGATGACCGACGAGCAAAAGGCCGCCGTCAAGGCACGTGACCTGAACTGGATGATGCGCACCGGCGGCAACATCTACTTCCTGTCCAAGCTGGGCGCCACCGACGGTCTGAGCTTCCAGCAGATGGCCGGCTCCATGACCGGCATGACCGAGCAGCAGTATCGCGAGATGATGCTCAAGGGCGGGCGCAGCCCCGAGGGCAACCGCTACATCGGGGAAAACGGCGACGCCCAGGGCCCGATGGCCATGTCCGAAGCCTGGAAGGAATGGCAGGAGGCCCATGCCCAGCATGCGCTGGCTGAAGCCATCGAGCAGGCTGAAGGCGCGCAGCCCGAAGGCCGCGCCACCATCACGGCCTCGGTCTATACCTCGCACGTGCCGGCGATTGGTGCTGCCATTGACCATGGCAAGACCGAAGAGGCTTACTGGAAGCCGCTGTTCGCTGGGTACGAGCCCTCGAAGGCCTGGATGAAGGAGAACACGCCCGACGTGATCTTCCTTGTCTATAACGACCACGCGACCTCGTTCGACCTGGGGGTGATCCCGACCTTTGCCATCGGCACGGCCGCCGAGTTCGAGCCTGCCGACGAAGGCTATGGCGCCCGTCCCGTGCCCAAGGTGCAGGGTGATCCCGAGCTGGCCTCGCACATTGCGCAGTCCGTCATCCAGCAGGACTTTGACCTGACCATCGTCAACGACCTGAAGGTGGACCATGGCCTGACGGTGCCGCTGTCGCTGATGTTCGGCCAGCCCGAGCAATGGCCCTGCAAGGTGATTCCGTTCCACGTCAACGTGGTGCAGTACCCTGTACCCTCGGGCCAGCGCTGCTTTGCGCTGGGCCAGGCCATCCGCAAGGCCATCGAAAGCTACGACAAGCCCATCAAGGTGCAGATCTGGGGCACGGGTGGCATGAGCCACCAGCTGCAGGGCCCTCGCGCCGGTTTGATCAACAAGGAGTGGGACAACCGCTTCCTCGATCGTCTGGTGGCAGAGCCTGCCGAGCTGGCCAAGGTGCCGCACATCGAATACGTGCGAGAAGCTGGCAGCGAAGGCATTGAACTGGTGATGTGGCTGATTGCCCGTGGCGCCATGGCCGATGTGGCCGGCGGCAAGGCGCCCAGCGTCGCACACCGTTTCTTCCACGTGCCGGCCAGCAATACCGCTGTCGGCCATCTGATTCTGGAGAACAACCTATGACCATCAAAGTAGCCCTGGCGGGCGCCGGTGCCTTTGGCATCAAACACCTGGACGGCATCAAGAACATTCCCGATGTGGAAGTGATCTCCGTCATTGGCCGTGATCTGGCCAAGACCCAGGAAGTGGCCGACAAGTACGGCATCAAGCATGTGACCAACGACCTGAATGAGTCGCTGGCCATCAAGGAGCTGGACGCCGTCATCCTGTGCACCCCCACCCAGATGCACGCCAGCCAGTCGATTGCCTGCCTGAAGGCCGGCAAGCACGTGCAGGTGGAAATTCCCCTGTGCGACATCTATGCCGACGGCCAGGAAGTGGCCCGTCTGCAAAAGGAAACCGGCAAGGTGGCCATGGTGGGGCACACCCGCCGCTTCAACCCCAGCCACCAGTGGGTGCACAAGAAGATCCAGGCCGGTGAGTTCAACATCCAGCAAATGGATGTGCAGACCTACTTCTTCCGCCGCACCAACATGAACGCGCTGGGTCAGCCCCGTTCGTGGACCGACCACCTGCTGTGGCACCACGCTGCCCACACCGTGGACCTGTTCGCCTACCAGACGGGCTGCCCCATCGTGAAGGCCAACGCCATCCAGGGCCCCATCCACCCGACCCTGGGCATCGCCATGGACATGAGCATCCAGCTCAAGGCCGCCAACGGCGCGATCTGCACGCTGAGCCTGTCGTTCAACAACGATGGCCCGCTGGGCACCTTCTTCCGCTACATCGGCGACACCGGCACCTACATCGCCCGCTACGACGATCTGGTCAACGGCAAGGAAGAGAAGATTGACGTGTCCAAGGTCGATGTGTCCATGAACGGCATCGAGCTGCAGGACCGTGAGTTCTTCGCCGCCATCCGCGAAGGCCGCGAGCCCAACGCCAGCGTGCACCAGGTGCTGGACTGCTACCGCGTGCTGCACGATCTGGAACAACAGCTCAACGCTGGCTGATCGGGCGCTCATCGCCACCCCCACCAGGGCGTCCCCTGCCCTGGCCCCACGGCTTCCACCTCACGGCGGAAGCCGTTGTTGTTTCTGGCGGGGCTTCTACGGTTTGGGGCTGTGCGCGTGGCTATGGGGGGTCGTGGCCAGCACCGGCTCGACCACGGCCTCCAGTTGTTCGCGCATCCAGCGGTGCGCGGCATCGTGCTGGTGGCGCGCATGCCAGACCATGTACATGCTCATTGGCGGGCAGGGCAGGGGGGGCTCGGCACTGGCCAGACCGCGCAGGGCGTGCAGTTGCAGCAGCCCGGGCGCCGTGGCCAGCATGTCGCTGCCATGCACAAAGGCGGGCAGCCCGGCAAAGCCCGGCACCATGACGGCAAAGCGCCGCCGCACGCCGCGCGCAGTCAGCCATTGGTCCAGATCCAGTGCCCGGCGCGGCTCGTACACCACGGTGATATGGCGTGCGGCCAGGTAGTCGGCCAGATCGCGCGGGGCGGACCGTACGGTGGGGTCGTAGAACACGCGGTAGCGCGTCTCGAACAGGCGTTTTTGCAGGATGTCGCTGCCATCGGGCGGGCGCGGACTGATGACCAGCTGGCAATGTTCGTCGCGCAGCAGCTCCAGGCTGGGCACGTCCGAGGGAATGATGCGCAGCGCCACCCCGGGTGCCTGCGCATGCAGGCGCGCCACCAGCGGTGGCAGCAGCACATCGCGCTGAAAGTCGTTGGCAGCAATCGTGAAGGTGGTCTGCCAGCGTGCGGGGACAAACTCCCCGGCGCGGGCAAAGCGCTCCAGCTGGTCGATCAACTCGCGCGCCTGCACGGCCAGCAGCTCGGCGCGCGCCGTGGCCACGATGCCCCGGCCCGATTTGACAAACAGCGGGTCGGCGGTGATGGCGCGCAACTTGTCCAGCAGGTGGCTCACAGCCGACTGCGTCACCCCCAGCCGCTGGGCCGCGCCCGTGACCGAGCCGGTTTCCACCACTGCCACCAGCAGGCGCAGCAGACGCCCATCCAGGTCTGACCAATCGAATTTGCTCATGAGATTGATCATGATGCATCTGTTTATTTTTGACAATGAACAAGAAATACTGCGCCCCGAACCGATTTCGCTTTGGAGATCCCCATGACCATCTCACTACCCCAGATCCCCGGTACCACGCTGTTCGATAGCGAGCAGGCCAGGAAGGGCTATGCCCTGAACAAGATGTGCTTCTCGTTCAACGACGAGGCCAACCGCGAAGCCTTCCTGGCCGACGAAGAGGCCTACATGAAGAAGTTCGGCCTGAACGAGCAGCAGGCTGCTGCCATTCGTGCACGCAATGTGCTGCAGCTGATCGAGGCCGGTGGCAACGTCTATTACCTGGCCAAGTTTGCCGGCATCTTCAAGCTGGACATGCAGGACATCGGCGCCCAGCAGACCGGCATGACCAAGGACGAGTTCAAGGCCATGCTGGTCGCGGCCAACAACCAATAAAGAAGCAGTAGGAGTACCCACACCATGGCACAACTCATCGGCGGCCTCGGCACCTCGCACATTCCGGCCATTGGCCGCGCCATCCACCTCGGCCTGCAGCAGGATCCGTACTGGAAGCCTTTCTTTGACAGCTTCCCCCCCATCCACCAGTGGCTGGGCGAGAAGCGCCCGGACGTGGTGGTCATGTTCTACAACGACCACGGCCTGAACTTCTTCCTGGACAAGATGCCCACCTTTGCCGTCGGTGCGGCGCCCCAGTACAACAACGCCGACGAAGGCTGGGGCATTCCCACGCTGGCACCCTTCCAGGGTGAGCTGGATCTGTCCTGGCACATCGTCAACACGCTGGTTGAAAAAGAGTTCGACATCGTGACCTGCCAGGAAATGCTGGTCGATCACGCCTGCACGCTGCCGCTCAAGCTGTTCTGGCCGGAAGGCGATTGCCCCGTGACCATCGTGCCCGTGTGCATCAACACCGTGCAGTTCCCCCTGCCCAAGCCCAGCCGCGTGTATGCCCTGGGCAAGGCCGTGGGCGAGGCCATCACCTCCTGGAACAGCGACAAGAAGGTGGCTGTGATCGCTTCGGGCGGTCTGTCGCACCAGCTCGATGGCGAGCGCGCCGGTTTCATCAACAAGCGCTTTGACCTGCAGTTCATGGAAAGCCTGCAGACCAACCCCGAATGGGCCACCCAGTTCAGCATCCATGAGCTGGTGGAAAAGACCGGCACCCAGGGCGTGGAGCTGCTGATGTGGCTGGCCATGCGTGGCGCACTGACCACGGCCGGGGCCGGTGCGCGCCTGGTGCACAGCAACTACCACATCCCGATTTCCAACACCGCCTCGGCCGTGATGGCGCTGGAAACGGTGTAAGGCCCGGCCGGGCTGAATGGACTGAAAAAATCCATGGCGCCTGCATCCTGCAGGTGCCGCCTGCCCCCTCAGGGCTGCCGAACACGGGTTTGGCAGCCCTGTGTTTTTTGGGGGTGCAGAGATGCATTCGGGTAAACCCTAGGTTCACCTTGAGAGGGGGGCATTTCGCGTGAAAAGTGCAATTTTTGCCCATGCTAAGTGCAGTGTCATTGCGGTTGCCTGCGCCTAAAGTTCCACCCATCCTCTAACCCGTTGATGGAGACGTTGATGTTTCGTTTCGACCCCTATTCGCCTGCAGTGGACGCGGATCCGTTCCCGTACTACAAGATCCTGCGCGACGAATACCCCTGCTTCTGGAGCGAAGATGCCCAGATGTGGATCCTGTCCCGCTATGCGGACATCGTGACGGCCGGTCAGGACTGGCAGACCTACTCGTCGGCCAGCGGCAACCTGATGACCGAACTGCCGGGCCGCGCCGGTGCGACCCTGGGCAGCTCCGACCCACCGAAGCACGACCGTCTGCGTGGCCTGATCCAGCACGCCTTCATGAAGCGCAACCTGCTGGCGCTGGAAGAGCCCATCCGCGCGATTGCCCGGGAAGTGTTTGCCGAGTGCAAGGGCCGCAAGCAGTTCGACTTCAAGGAAGTGTCGTCCAAGTTCACCGTCAAGGTGCTGATGGCGGCGCTGGGCCTGCCCATGGGCGAGGAAGCCATCGTGGACGAGCAGATCGTGCGCGACAACGCCGTGCTGATGGTGCAGTCCGATGCCCGCACCCGCACCAAGGGCCCGGAGCACCTGGCTGCCTTTGAGTGGATGAAGGAATACGCCTCCAAGGTGATCGCCATGCGTCGCGCCGAGCCGCGCAACGACCTGATCTCCAACTTTGCGCTGGCCGAGATCGACGGCGACCGCCTGAACGACAACGAGGTGCTGCTGACCACCACCACGCTGATCATGGCCGGTGTGGAGTCGCTGGGCGGCTTCATGATGATGTTTGCCTACAACCTGGCGACCTACAACGATGCCCTCAAGGCCGTGGTGGCCAACCCCGAGCTGCTGCCCGACGCCATCGAGGAAAGCCTGCGCTTCAACACCTCGGCCCAGCGCTTCCGTCGTCGCCTGATGAAGGACGTGGAACTGCACGGCCAGACCATGAAGGCCGGTGACTTTGTGTGCCTGGCCTACGGCTCGGGCAACCGCGACGAGCGCCAGTACCCCAACCCCGACGTGTACGACATCACACGCAAGCCCCGTGGCCACCTGGGCTTCGGTGGCGGTGTGCACGCCTGCCTGGGTACGGCCATTGCCCGTCTGGCCGTCAAGATCGCGTTCGATGAGTTCCACAAGGTGGTGCCCAACTACACGCGTACGGCCGACCAGCTGCCCTGGATGCCGTCTTCCACATTCCGCAGCCCGCTGGTGCTGGAGCTGACCGTTCAGTGACCATCAGAGGGTGAGTGAGGTCGATGCCGACACGCTCGGCATCGACTGCAAGCACCATACTTCGGTACTGCCGTCTGCCTGTCAGATGGCAGCCTTTTTGTTTTTACAGATTCCGAGATAAATCCATGGCCAACATCACCTTTATCGAAGCCTCCGGGCAAGAAACCACCATCAACCTGCCCGACGGCTGGAGCCTGATGCAGGGCGCCACCGCCAACGGCGTGGACGGTATCGTCGGCGAGTGCGGCGGCTCCTGCGCCTGCGCCACTTGCCACTGCTATGTGGACGAAGCCCGTCTGGGCGACCTGCCCCCGCCCAGCGAAGCCGAGCTGGACATGCTGGAAAACGTCGCCAGCGAACGCCGCCCCAACAGCCGCCTGGCCTGCCAGATCAAGGCCAGCGCTGCGCTGGAAGGCCTGATCGTGCACCTGCCCGAAACGCAGGAATAAGGAAGAAGGCAGTGCTGCCATGAGCGACACCACCTCCCTCCAGGGCCCCATCGTCATCATCGGCGCCGGTCAAGCTGGCGTGCAGACGGCCGAATCGTTGCGCGCTGGCGGCTTTACCGGCCCGATCACGATGCTGGGCGACGAGCCTTACGGCCCTTATCACCGCCCGCCCCTGTCCAAGGCCTGGCTGGCCGGTGAGATGGATGCGGCACAGCTGGTGATGCGCGCGCCCGAGATGCTGGCGCGCAAGAACATCACGCTGCGCACCGACACCACCGTGGTAGCCATCGACCGCACTGCCAGGCACGTCCAGCTGGCCGACGGCAGCACCCTGTCTTATGCAGGTCTGGTGCTGGCCACCGGCTCCACCCCGCGTGCCCTGCCGCTGCCCGGTGCCCAGGCGCAAGGCGTGCTGGCGCTGCGCTCGCGCGACGATGCATCGGCCATTTCTGAGCGTCTGGCACTGTGCCAGGCACAGCAATTGCCGGTGGTGGTGATTGGCGGCGGCTTTATCGGTCTGGAGGTGGCAGCCACCGCCCGTAAAAAGGGCTTGGCCGTCACAGTGCTGGAAGCGGCACCGCGCCTGCTGGGCCGCGTGCTGGCGCCCGTGCTGTCCGATTGGTATGCCGAGCTGCACCGCAGTCACGGCGTCCAGCTGCTGCTGGGTGCGCAGGTTGCGGCGGTGGAAGCCGATGCCCAGGGCCAGGTCAGCGGTGTGCGTCTGGCCGATGGCAGCCTGGTGCCTGCGGGCCTGGTGGTGGTGGGCATTGGCGTGCTGGCCAATGACCAGCTGGCCGTGGCCGCAGGCCTGGAATGCGAGCGCGGCATCGTCGTCGATGCCTGCAGCCGCACCAGCGACCCCGCCATCGTCGCTGCTGGCGATTGCGCCGTGCGCCGCCTGCCCGATGGCAGCCTGCTGCGCCTGGAATCGGTGCAGAACGCCACCGAACAGGCCAAGAGCGCTGCGGCTGCGTTGCTGGGCCAGGAGCGTCCCTTTACGGCCACGCCCTGGTTCTGGAGCGACCAGTACGACAAGAAGCTGCAGATGGCTGGTCTGTCCACCGGCGCCGATCAGTGGGCCGTGCGCGGTGACCTGAACAGCGGCAGCTTCAGCGTGTACCACTTCCAGGGCGAACGTCTGCTGGCGGTGGACAGCGTCAACGCCAGCAAGGACCATCTGCAGGCGCGCAAGCTGCTGGATGCCGGCGTCTCGCCCACGCCCGCACAAGCGGCCGATCCGGCTTTTGACCTGAGCAGCCTGCTGCCGGGCAAGGCATAAATAAGATAGCTGTTCGCACGCATTACAAAAGGGTTTCAGGTGCAAAAACACCTGAAACCCTTTTTTCATCAGCGCAAGCAGCTCTCTTTTCAAGAGCTGCCACCTGTGCGGAAGCTTAGAAAGTCTCCCAATCGTCCTCGCTGGCTGCCTGTGTGGCTTTCGCTGGGGGCGCAGCGGTCAGTGCCGGTGGCGTGCCGGCCTTGCTGCGTGCTGCGGGTGTCGCAGCTGCCGCAGCAGGCCTGGGTGCTGCCACGGGCGGCGGTGCGGCGGGGGCAGCTGCCTTGGCTGCAGCAGCAGGCCGGGCCGTGGGCTTGGTGGTGGCGGGCGCAAGGGAGGGCGCCGGGGGCGCTGCATGTGCGATGGTGGTGGCTGTGGCGCTGCCCTGGCCGACCGACAGCCTGAATACCGAGACGGCCTCCACCAGCTCGCTGGATTGCACCCGCAGGCTGCTGGCCGCAGCGGCCATTTCCTCGACCAGTGCGGCGTTCTGTTGTGTGCTCTGGTCCATGGAGGTCACGGCCTCGCTCACCTGGGCCACGCCGGTGCTCTGTTCGTTGCTGGCGGCGCTGATCTCACCCATGATGTCGGTGACGCGGCGGATGCTGTTGACCACCTCGTTCATGGTCTCGCCGGCCTTGTCCACCAGGGCGCTGCCCTGCGCCACCTGCTCGACGCTGGCGCCGATCAGGGCCTTGATTTCCTTGGCGGCATCGGCGCTGCGCTGCGCCAGCGAGCGCACTTCCGACGCCACCACGGCAAAGCCGCGTCCCTGCTCGCCGGCGCGCGCTGCCTCCACGGCGGCATTGAGGGCCAGGATGTTGGTCTGAAAGGCAATCGAGTCGATCACGCCGATGATGTCGTTGATCTTGCTGCTGGCCTCGTTGATGCCGCGCATGGTCTGCACCACTTCGCTGACCACGGCGCCGCCCTGGGCGGCCACGTTGGAGGCGGTCAGCGCCAGCTGGTTGGCCTGGCGGGCGTTGTCGGCGTTGTGGCGCACGGTGGAGCTGAGCTGCTCCATGCTGGCGGCGGTCTGCTCCAGGGCGCTGGCCTGGTGCTCGGTGCGGGCGCTCAGGTCATGGTTGCCTTGGGCAATCTCGGCGCTGGCGTTGGAGACGGACTCGGCCCCGCGGCGCACGTTGCTCACCACGGCAGCCAGGCTGTCCTGCATCTTTTGCAGCGCTGCCATCAGCTTGCCCAGCTCATCGCGGCCGTGGTGCTCGATGGTGGCGGTCAGGTCGCCGGCGGCCACCCGCTCGGCGATCTTCGAGGCCTGGGCCAGCGGCCGGGTGATGGAGGAGGACAGCAGCCATGAAATCAGCACGCTCAGGCCCACGCTCAGCACCCCCAGCACGACCAGCAGCACGCTGCTGCTGCTGCGGCTGTGCTCGATGGCCTGCGCCAGCTGGTTCACCTGTTCGCGCTGGTGCGCCAGCAGGGCATCCAGCCTGTCGGCGTAGGCCTCCGACTGGGGCAGGAATTGCTGCTGTAGCAGTGCGTTGGCCTCGTCGGTGCGGCCCTCGCGCTTGAGCGCGAAGATCGTGTCGCGCCCCTTGAGGTAGTGGCCGCGCTGGACGCCGATTTCGTCAAACAGCTTTTTCTCCTGCTCCGAGAGCATCAGCTCCTGCACCTGCTTTTGCAGCAGCGTGGAGCGGCGGGAGGAGTCCTTGGCGGCGGCGTCAAAGAAGTCGGCCAGATCCGGGTCGCTGCTGCGCGCCACGGCCACGGTGCGGGTGATACCGGCGCTCAGGTTTCTGGCCCAGTCGCTGACCAGGCGCTCGGTCAGGATGGGCTTTTGCATCATGGCCTGCGTGTCGTCGGCCAGCTGGTTCAGTTGCGCAATGCTCAGGCCGATGACGGCAATCGACAAGGCAAGCACCAGCGCAAACCCCAGGGAGAGTCGCTTGGCTACGGAGAGGTTGGATATCAGGCCCATGGGATGCACTTCTCTTTCTTGTGTAGTGGTGGTACGTCTGTCTCAAAAGCGTACAAATGTATGTGTTTGCTTACATGTTGCCTATCGTGTTTTCCCGACGGATAGGGGGCTGGCCCGTGTCGATAAAAAACGGCTGCCAGCGCATGTGCGTCTGGCAGCCGTTGTTGCTGCGTAGGTTGTGCGGCCACGCCCTCCGGCTGGAGGGCGTGGGGGTCAGCAGGGCATCAGATGTCGATGCCGCACTTGCCCGGTGCCAGGATGCCGTTGGGGTCCAGGGCACGCTTGATCTTGCGCTCCACTTCGCGCTTGACGGGGCCGTAGCACTGGGCCACGCGCTCCTGGAAGGCGGTGTTGACGCGGTACACGGCATAGCCACGCTTCTCGAACTCGTCCAGCAGCTCGTTGAAGCAGGCGTTGGCACGCTTGGTTTCCTCTTCGCTGGTGCGGTCGTACAGCACGTCAATGACGTGGTGCATGTCGCGCCAGCCGACGATGAACTCGCCGACGTAGTCCAGACCGTGCTTGTTCAGGATCTTCTTGGCCAGGTCGTACTGGGCATCGCATTCGCTGCCGCGTGCCTGCGACACGGGGGCAAACCACATCGAGCCACCGCCCCCACGCCAGTTGTACAGACCAAACTCCTGCAGGTTGGGCACGCCCGACATGAGCTGCGAGCGGTACTTGAAGGGCTGGGTGTCGCCAGCTTCCTCCTGGGTGATCAGACGACCCTTGCCCAGCTTCTTCAGGGCGCCGGTCACGATCTTCCAGTTCACGTCCACCTGTTCCTGCGTGCCGTACAGCGCGCAGTACACGTTCCAGGCACCCAGGTGCTTGTCCTTCTGGATCTGCTTGAGGATGTGCTGGGGCGTGTGGCCGGGCTCCTGGGTGTAGTCGGAGCGGCGGGTGTTGCAGGTGGCGGCTTCCCACAGCAGGCCGGCGATCACCACCGAGTTGGGGATGACCTGGGCGATGCGCAGCGGGCGGATGAACTCGACGATTTCGGCAATGTCGGTTTCTTCGTCGAACTGGATTTCAAAGGGCTTGAACACCGGGGGCTTGGGCATCAGCCAGAAACCCATCTTGGTGCAGATGCCGTAGTTGGACTGGGTGAACATGCCGTCCAGCGTCGGGCCATAGCCCCACTTGAACACCTGCCAGGCCTTGTCGCCCTTGACCGAGCCCATGCCGGTGCGCAGCACGTCGCCGTTGGCCAGCACCACTTCCATGCCGCATTGCATCAGGAAGTGCTCGCCGTAGGGGGTGTAGCCCACGCCACGGTCCATGGTGTTGCCCAGGGGGCCGGCGATGGCCGAAGGTGCCGAGAAGGACAGCATCAGCGGGATGTTGTTCTCTTCCAGGTAGTCGTACAGCTGCTGGTAGGTCACGCCGGGCTCGACCAGTGCGGTGCACAGTTCGGGATCGACGTGGATGATCTTGTTCATCTTGCGCAGGTCCAGGATCACCTGACCGCGGCGGCCCGGCGCGGCAGAGCCGTAGCCGAAGTTGCGGCCCGTGGAGACGGTCCACACCGGCACCTTGAACTCGTTGCAGATCTTGACGACGGCCTGCACCTGCTCCACGGTGGTGGCGGTCACCACGGCAGAGGGGGTGTGCTCCTCGTTGGGCACAGCCATCATCACCTTGTTGTAGGGACGCACGTGCTCGGCGTCGACCATTACGTTGTCGGCGCCCAGTTCCGCCTTGAAGCGGGCAATGGCGGCATCGAACTGGCTCTCGGCCATGCCTTCGGGCAAGGCCATGTATTTGCTTGTCATGCTCTGTGACTTTCTTAGATCAGGCAACGGAAGGAGACGCGGGTGGTGGCGCCGTTGGCCACCGCCGCAGGCGTCGCGCAGGATTGGCCCAGTGCCAGGGACTGGCCCAGCTCACGGGCCCAGTCGGTGGCGCTGCTGTCCATGCGGAGGGGCTGCTCGCTGAGCACCCGGCCACCGGCAGAGCGCACCAGATCCAGCACCAGCGTGGCGCTGGCATCGTCCAGCAGGCCCACCAACAGGGTGGATTGCCCGTCGGCCAGCAGCTGACCCAGGCGCTGGAACGGCGCGCTGTCCAGCCCTTGCAGGGTGGTGTGGCTGACGGTTTGTGCTGCGCTGCGCACGCCCGAGATGAAGGCTGCATCCAGGGCCGAGGCGGACAGGGCCGAGGTCAGCGCCAGCACGTCGTCAGCACCTTCTGCCTGTGCGGCGGCATCGGCCTCTGCGGGCTTGGCAGTGGCGCCAGCCAGCTGTGTCCAGCCTGCGCCCGAAATGACCAGGCCGGCAGCGGCCAGGCCCTTGAGCAGCAGGCGGCGATCACTGTGCATCATCGTGTGATCCTCGCTTACTGCTTGGGGGCAGCGAGAGGCTGCGATTTGGACAGGAACACACCCAGGTCGTACAGGGTGGCGTCATCGATGTCGGTCACGCGAAACGCGGGCATGGCGTTCACACCGATGCGGGCAAAGGCCACGACGGTTTCGGGTGCCAGGCCACGGCCCTTGAGCACGGGGCCGATGCCGGCCTCGTGGCACTTGGAGCAGATCTTTTCGTAGTAGCGCTGGCCAGGGCTGATTTCCTGGGGTTGGGCGGCCAGGGTCGTCAGGGACAGGCCCGACAGACAAGCGGCCAGAACCCAGCGGCAAGAGGTGGAAGCAAGGGTCACAAAAGTTCTCCGTGGAGGGCGCACAAGGCGCCCCGTTACATCAGAAGGGATAGGCGCGCGGTTGCGTCTGCACAGTGATCCAGCGGGTGTCGGTGAAGGCATCGATGCCGGCCTGACCACCGAAGTGGCCATAGCCCGAGTTCTTCACGCCGCCAAAGGGCATCTGGGCCTCGTCGTGCACGGTGGGGCCGTTGACGTGGCAAATGCCCGATTCGATGCGCGCAGCCACGCGCCAGCCACGTGCCGTGTCGCGGGTATAGACGGAAGAGGACAGACCGAACTCGTTATCGTTGGCCATGGCAATGGCCTCCTCCTCACCGCGCACACGCACGATGGCCTTGACCGGAGCGAAGGTTTCCTCGTGGAAGATTCGCATCTCGGGGGTCACACCGTCCAGCAAGGTGGCAGGCATCAGCGTGTTGCTGGCCTTGCCGCCGCACAAGATCCTGGCGCCCTTGGCCACAGCGTCGTCGATCAGCTCGTTGACGCGGTGGACGGTGTTCATATCCACCACCGAGCCCAGCACCACCGGGCCATTGCGGGGGTCGCCCAGCGGCAGCGAGTTGGCGCGTGCCACCAGCTTGGTGATGAATTCCTCGGCCACGGCCTCATCGACGATGATGCGCTCGGTGGACATGCAGATCTGGCCCGAGTTGGCAAAGGCGCCGAAGGTGCAGCCGGCCACGGCAGCGTCGATGTCGGCATCGTCCAGCACCAGGAAGGGGGCCTTGCCGCCCAGCTCCAGGATGGCGGGCTTGATGTACTTGGCGCAGGTCTGGCCGATGATGCGGCCCACGCGGGTCGAGCCGGTGAAGTTGACGCGGCGCACGGCGGGGTGGGCCACCATGGCTTCCACCACGGCACCGGCATCCTCAGGCGCGTTGGTGACAAAGTTCACCACGCCGGGGGGCAGGCCGCCTTCCTGCAGGGCTTCGATGATCAGGCCGTGGGTGGCAGGGCACAGTTCCGAACCCTTGAGCACCACGGTGTTGCCGCAGGCCAGCGGCGTGGCGATGGCGCGGGTGGCCAGGATGATGGGGGCATTCCAGGGCGCGATGCCCAGCACCACGCCAGCCGGCTGGCGCACGGCCATGGCCACGCTGCCGGGGATGTCCGAAGGAATGATCTGGCCGTTGATCTGGGTGGTCAGGGCAGCGGCTTCCAGGAACATGTTGGCCGCCAGGTGAACGTTGAAGCCCGCCCAGATGCCGGAGGCGCCGGTTTCGGCGGCCATCGCAGCAGCGAAGGCGTCGGCCTTGGCCTCCAGTGCCTTGGATGCCTTCATCAGCATCTGGCGGCGCTCCGTGGGGCCCAGGGCGGCCCAGGCGGGGAAGGCCGCCTGCGCGGCTTCCACGGCACGCACGGCATCGGCCGGAGTGGCAGCCGGAGCGCGGGAGGCCACGCTGCCGTCCAACGGGTTCTTGCGGTCAAAGGTCGCGCCATTGCTGGCCTGGGCGATCTGCCCGCCAATCAACATCGGTTGTTCAATCATGGGACTCTCTTTGTCATCTCCTGGGGCAGGCACTGCGCGGTCATTACCGGAGGCCGTGTTTTTTGATGCAGATCGAAAAGACTTGCACTAAAAAACCTGTTTGCCTGGTTCTTGATGCACGGACTTGCCATCCAAGCGGTTTTAAGGCTAAGGGTGGGGCGATGATAGGAAACACGGTTTTCCACCGCTGTACGGAACGTGCACAAACCATTTGACGAATCGTGCAAACAGACGAGGGTTTTCCCCTATGTGCTGTTGCCCCTCGCCGCTGGGGGAACACGGTATTTCGGGCGGATGCCGATAATGTCCGGCTATTGCATTGGGCGCAGGCGTGAGGAGAAAACCCATGAACACAGCAACGGTGTTGAGTACCGACGGCATGCCGCAGCAGGAGACGGCAGCGGCGTGGCGCGAGTGGATGGCACGGCTGTTCAGCGGGCTGCAGACCGATCTGTATGGCGACACCCGGATGGATGGCAGCCTCTACGTGGCCCATGCGGGGGAGGTCGTGCTCACCAAGCTGGAGGCCGGCCGCCACCGCGTGGTGCGCGACAGCCACCGCCTGCGCGACAGTGAGGAAGCCTACCTCAAGATCATCGCTCCGTGGGCCGGGTCGGCCCAGGTACGCCAGAGCGAGCAGGAGTCCAGCGTGAGCTGCGGCAGCTGGGTGGTGTACGACACCTCGCGTCCCTATGAGGTGCACAGCCCCCAGCGCGCCGAGTACCTGATCCTGATGGTGCCGCGCCGCAGCATCGAGCAGCGCGGCCTGAACCTGGAAGGCCTGATGGGGCGCAACGTGGGCGGCGCCAGCGGCATGGCGCGCATTGCCCTGGAGACCATGCGCAGCACCTACCAGGAGCTTGGCAGCATGTCCGCGCCCATGGCCCGGCGGGCGGGCGAGCTGCTGGTGGACATGGTGCATCTGTCCCTGCAGGACCTGGCCGGCAAGAGCACGGCCCGCACCCAAAGGCAGGCGCTGCACGACCGCATCTGTGCCTACGTGGCAGCGCACCTGCGCGAGCCCGGGCTGAGCGTGGAGGCCGTGGCCGCTGCCCTCAACTGCAGCAAGCGCCATGTGCACAACGGCTTTGCCGGGAAGGACATGAGCCTGGGCGCCTTCATCCAGCATAGCCGCCTGGAGCTGTGCATGCGCGAACTGCGCCAGCCGGAGCTGGCCCAGCGCACCATCACCGACATTGCCCTGTCCTGCGGCTTTGGCAACAGCGCCCACTTCAGCCGGGCGTTCAAGGCCTATGTGGGCATGTCGCCGTCCGAGTACCGCAACGCGCACTGCAGCGCGGTGCGCGATCTGCCGAAAAAATAATTCCCTTCAAAGACTTGGCGCGCCTTCCTGGGTGCCGCCGATGACGCCTGCGCGCGGCCGCCGATGGCGGTGATCGCGGCGCTGGTGGCTGCCTGGCGGTGGCGTCTGCCGCCCGTGCGGGTCGTGCGCCGGTGCCGCTCCAACAGCCGGGTTCCCCCTGAGAACCAAGGGTAAGTACTATGTTGTGATGAGGCAAATTAGTTATTTATCATAACCATATTGCAACCCCTCGGATGCAGGTTGGCGCTGGCGCCGTGCCTGGTCCGAGCCATTTTTTTGACCAAGGAAAATTCTTATGACCAGCCCTCGTCCCGAAGAGCAAACCGTTGCCTACACCGTGGAAAACCGCATCGCCTGGGTGCGCTTCAACCGCCCCGAAAAGCGCAATGCCATGAGCCCCGCCCTGAACCGCCAGATGATGCGCGTGCTCGATGAACTGGAGTTCCGCGACGACGTCGGCGTGCTGGTGCTGACGGGTGAGGGCACCGCCTGGACCGCCGGCATGGACCTGCACGAATACTTCCGTGAAACCGAAGCCAACGGCTTGGGCGGCACCCGCAAGGCACAGCGCGAGAGCTATGGCTGGTGGCGCCGTCTGCGCTGGTACCAGAAGCCCACCATCGCCATGATCAACGGCTGGTGCTTCGGTGGCGGCTATGGCCCGTTGTTTGCCTGCGATCTGGCCTTTGCCGCTGAAGAGGCCAAGTTCGGCCTGTCCGAAATCAACTGGGGCATCCTGCCTGGTGGCGGCGCCTCCAAGGTGGCCGTGGAGCTGCTGTCCTTCCGCCGCGCCATGTACCACGCCATGCTGGGAGAGAACATCGACGGCAAGACCGCTGCCGAATGGGGTCTGGTCAACGAAGCCGTGCCGCTGGCCCAGCTCAAGGAGCGCGTGACCGCCGTGGCCGAAAGCCTGCTCAAGAAGAACCCTGTGGCGCTCAAGGCCACCAAGGACGCCATCCGTCGCGTGCGTGAGATGACCTACGACAACGCCGAGGACTATCTGGTGCGCGCCCAGGAAGCGGCCAACAGCTACGACAACGAAGGCCGCAAGGAAGGCATGCGCCAGTTCCTGGACGAAAAGACCTACAAGCCTGGTCTGGGTGCCTACGACCTGAGCAAGCAAAAAGGCGTGTGAGTGTGAGAGTCGGGCACGGCCGATGATAGAGCGTGCCGTGCCCGCCAGCCAAGCAGGAGACATATTCGTGACGAATCCACCCCAGGCCGCGCGTGGCGCGGCGGTTTCTGCGATCGGGCGCATGCTGCGCCCGCGTTCCATCGCCATCGTGGGTGCCTCGCCCACCCCAGGCGCGTTGGGGGCCAAGCTGCTCGCCAATCTGGAGAGCAATGGCTTTTCCGGCGCCATCCACCTCATCAACCCCAAGCGCGCTGAAATCAACGGCCGCCCCTGTCTGGCCTCGGTGGACGATCTGCCGGAAGGCGTGGACGTGGCCGTGCTGGCCATTCCGCAGCCTGCCGTGCTGGATGCCGTGCGCGCCCTGGCACGACGCAAGGCCGGTGCGGCGGTGATTTTTTCAGCCGGCTTTGCTGAAGGTGGCGCCGAAGGTCTGGCCCAGCAGCAGGAGATTGCCCGCATCGCTCAGGAGGCGGGCATGGTGGTCGAAGGGCCGAACTGCCTGGGCAGCATCAACTACCTCGATCGCGTGCCGCTGACCTTCATCGACACCCTGATCAGCGAAGAGCAGGCGCAGCTCAACCGTTCCCAGCCCAGCATCGCCTTCCTCTCGCAAAGCGGCGCGATGATGGCCGTGGTGGCGCGCACGCTCAGCGACCGTGGCCTGCCGCTGTCCTTTGCCGTCTCCACGGGCAACGAAGCGGCCAGCACCATTGAAGACTATCTGGAATACGCGCTGGAAGAGCCGGGCACACGCGTGCTGGCCATGTTTGCCGAGCATTTCCGTCACCCGCAGCGCCTGCTGGCCGCCGCGCGCCGCGCGCGCGAGCTGGGCAAGCTGATGGTGCTGCTGCACCCCGGCAAGAGCAGCGCTGCACGCGAATCTGCCGCCACCCACACCGGCGCCATGGCCGGCGACTACGCCGTGATGCGTGCCAAGGTGGAGCGCGCCGGCGTGGTGTTTGCCGAAACCCTGGAAGAGCTGGGCGACATCGCCGAGATCGCCCTGCGTTGCCAGAGCCTGCCGCGCAAGGGCCTGGCGGTGGTGGGGGAGTCCGGTGCCTTCAAGGCCCTGTGCCTGGACTGGTGCGAGGAACTGGGCCTGCATCTGCCTGCGGTGCACGACGAAGACTCGCCCGCCCTGCGCGAGGCGCTGCCGCCGTTTGTGGCCCTGAGCAACCCGCTGGACCTCACGGCCCAGGGCCTGGTCGATCCCGACCTGTACCGCCGCACCCTGGCGGCGCTGCTGGGCGATGAGCGCTTCTCTGTCGTTGTGGTCGGCGTGATCCAGCGCGATGCCATTGCGGTGAAGCTGGAGCCGCTGCTGCAGGCGCTGCGTGAGCAGCCCATTCGCAAGCCCGTCATCATCGCCGGGCTGGACGAAGGTGCACAGGTGCCGGCGCACTTCATCGACGCCTTCCGCGCCCTGGGCGTGCCCTACTTCCCCAGCACCGAGCGCGTGTTGCGTGCCGTGCAGCGCCTGACGGCCTTTACCGAGCGCAGCACCAATGCCGACGTGCTGCCGCCCGTCACACTGACCCTGCCCGCACAGCGTCAGGTGGTGCCGGAGTACGAAGCCAAGGCGCTGCTGGCGCCCGCTGGGATTGCCTTTGGTGCTAGTAAATTTGCCAGGGATGCAGAGGAAGCCGTGGCTGCCGCAGAAGCCATTGGCTACCCGGTGGTGCTCAAGGCGCAGTCCGAACAGCTCTCGCACAAGAGCGACGCTGGCGGTGTGGCGCTGAACATCCAGAGCGCCGATGCCCTGCGCCAGGCCTGGACGCGCATGCAGGAGAGCGTGCGTGCCTACGACGCCTCCATCGTGCTTGATGGCGTGCTGGTCGAACGCATGGGCCAGCGTGGTCTGGAGCTGATCATCGGCGCCAAGAACGACCCGGAATGGGGCCCGGTGATCCTGGTCGGCCTGGGTGGCGTCACCGCCGAAGTGATTCAGGACGTGCGTCTGCTCGATGCCGACCTGTCGCAGGCGGAAATCGTCGCCGAGCTCAACCGCCTCAAGAGCGCGGCGCTGTTCCACGGCTTCCGTGGTGCGCCCGTGCTGGACATCGACGCCGTGGCGGCATTGATCGAACGTCTGGGCCAGGTGCTGCGTGGCACCCCGGCCATTCGTGAAATCGACCTGAACCCGGTGGTCGTCTATCCGCAAGGGCAAGGCGTCCTGGCATTGGATGCACTGATGCTGGTTGGCTGACCGGCGGCCGACCGTCCCCCCCTCCTGGCACCCCTGGCGCCCTCCTGCACCGCAAGTGCGGGAGGGCGGGGTGCCACTGTAATGAATCCGTATGAGCGAGCACAGCCACTACACCCCCCCGCTGGCCGACATGGCCTTTGTCATTGAACACTGGCTCAATGCCCCTGCCGACTGGCAGCGCATGCCTGCCTTTGCATCGCTGGATGCGGACACCGCGCGCATGGTCTGCGAGGCCGCCGGCGACTTCTGCGCCGGGCAGCTGGCCCCGCTCAACAGCAGCGGTGACCTGCAGGGCTGCACCCTGCACGAAGGGCAGGTGCGCACGCCCGATGGCTTTCCCCAGGCCTACCAGGCTTATGTGGAAGCCGGCTGGCCCGCGCTGGCCTGCGACCCCAGCGTCGGTGGCCAGGGGTTGCCGGGGCTGCTGGATGCAGCCCTCAACGAGATGATGGTCAGCAGCAACCACGCCTGGGCCATGTATCTGGGCATTCTGCACGGCGCCTACGCCTGTTTGCACGCCCATGCCAGCGAGGCGCTCAAGGCCCAGTACCTGCCCAAGCTGGTACGTGGGGAGTGGCTGGCCACCATGTGCCTGACCGAGCCCCAGGCCGGCAGCGACCTGGGCCTGCTGCGCACCCAGGCCCAGCCTGCCGAGGATGGCAGCTACCGTATCAGCGGCAACAAGATCTTCATCTCCGGCGGCGAGCAGGACCTGACCGACAACATCGTCCACCTGGTGCTGGCACGCCTGCCCGATGCGCCGCCGGGCACCAAGGGCATTTCGCTGTTCCTGGTGCCGAAAAGGATCCCGCAGGCCGATGGCAGCCTTGTGCCCAACGCGGTGTACTGCGACGGCATTGAAAAGAAGATGGGCATCAAGGGCAGCGCCACCTGCGCCATGCGCTTTGAAGGGGCGCAGGGCTGGCTGGTGGGCCAGCCGCACCGCGGCCTGGCGGCCATGTTCGTGATGATGAACTCGGCCCGACTGCATGTGGGTCTACAGGGGCTGGGCCATGCCGAAGCCGCCTACCAGCTGGCCCTGGCCTATGCGCGCGAGCGCCAGCAGATGCGCGCCGTGGTGCGCCCGGCGGGCGCCACAGGTGCCGCCGATGCCATCGTGCACCACCCGGCGGTGCGCCGCATCCTGTGGGACCTGCGTGTGTGGACGCAGGGCATGCGCGCCCTGGGGTACTGGTGTGGTCACGTGATCGACGTGGCCGCGCAGGGCCCGGATGCCGAGGAACGCGCCCGCGCCCAGGCGCTGGCTGCGCTGCTGACGCCGATCATCAAGTCGATGTTCACCGAACGCGGCTTCGAGCTGGCCAGCGAGGCGCTGCAGGTCTTTGGCGGCTATGGCTACATCCACGAATACCGCATCGAGCAAATCGTGCGCGACAGCCGCATTGCCATGGTGTACGAGGGCACCAACCAGATTCAGGCGCTGGACCTGCTGCAGCGCAAGGTGCTGGCTGCCCCGGATGGGCTGGCGCCGCTGCTGGAGTCCTTCCGCGCCGAAGCCGCCCAGGCATCGACCCACGCAGCCGCCCTGCAGGACTGGTGCGAGCGCCTGGAAGCGGCCACCCGCGCCCTGGCCGAGGATGCGGCGCAGGACGTCGAGCTGCCCGCCCGTGCGGCCGAGGACTACCTGCGCCTGGTGGGCACCGTGGCCCTGGCCTTTGCCTGGTGCCGTGCTGCGCGCGTGGCCGGCAGTGCCTTCCCCGACAAGCACGACAGTGCCCGCTACTGTTTTGATTACGTGCTGCCCAATGCCGAGCACTGGTTGCGCCGGGTGCAGGCAGCACGCCACCCCGTCGCGCCGTTGTAGGTCCAGCCGGATCGACCGGCGCGGCATCTTGCAAGCAAAAAAAGGAGACAAGGATGCAGAGAAAAAACCTCTGGAAAGGCTGCGCCGCAGGCCTTGCGCCGCTGCTGCTGGCAACAGCAGCACAGGCACAAAGTCAGGTGCAGGTTTACGGGATGGTGGACGCAGGGGTCGAGCACCTCAACCGCGTGGCAGGCGGTGGCTCGCTCACGCGCATGCCCACCGTGACCGCAGGCGTGATGCCCTCGCGCCTGGGCTTTCGTGGCACGGAAACGCTGGGCAATGGCCTGAAGGCCGTGTTCACGCTGGAGATGGGCATGGCCCTGGATACCGGCGCCATGCAGCAAAGTGGCCGCGGCTTTGGCCGTCAGGCCTATGTGGGTCTGGCCGGTGACTGGGGCAGCCTGACCCTGGGGCGGCAGTACACCATGGGCCTGTACGCCATGATGGGCTCCGACCTGATGGGGCCGGCCGTCTTTGGTCTGGGGTCGCTCAACGCCTACATCCCCAACCAGCGCCTGGACAACGCCGTCGCCTACCGTGGCAAGTTTGGCAACTGGGAGCTGGGTGCGGCGTACTCTGCCGGGCGCGACTCCCTGGCGCCGTCCAACTGCGCGGGCGAAAACGGCAGCAGCAGCTGCGATGCCTACTCGGCCATGGTCAAGTACGCCACCCCCACCTGGGGTGTGACGCTGGCGCACGACCGCCTCAAGGGCGGTCCGGGCTCGTCCTTCTTTGGTCAGCCGGCCGGCCTGACCATCGGTGACGGCAGCCGCGATGACCACACCTACCTGACCGGCTACTTCATGCTCGACAAAACGCGCGTGGGCGCTGGCGTGCTGCACCGCAGCCTCAAGGCCGTGGGTGAGACCTACCGCAGCAACCAGTACTACGTGGCCGTCAGCCACCCCATCAGCCAGCAGGTGGTGGTGGATGCCACCTACACCTACCTGGATGCCAACCGCAAGCAGGCCGATGCCCATCTGGTGTCGCTGCGCGGCAACTACCACCTGAGCAAGCGCACGCGCCTGTACGCCCTGCTGGGCCATGTGCGCAACGACGACCAGGTGGGCTACAGCGTCTCGGGCGGCACCGCCGCACCGGCTTCGCCTGGCCTGGGCAAGAGCCAGACCGGCGTGATGGTGGGCCTGTTCCACTCCTTCTGATGCACCCCAGACCCACGCCGCCCAGGTGCTCGGGTGGCGTGGGTGCATCTGCCGCGGCACTGGGGGCCGGCAGGCCCTGGCGCGCTATCATCTGCGTGCAGCAAGCGCCTACAGCTATGGTTTTTGTACAGAGCTGACCCGTGCCCGGCAACTTCCTCACTCTTGAGCACCACCATGAACCTGCAGCAGATCGAAACCTTTGTGCGCGTGGCCGAGGCGGGCAGCTTCAGCAAGGCCGCCGTGCTGCTGGATGTGGCGCAGCCGGCGCTCAGCCGCCAGGTGCGGGCGCTGGAAATGGAGCTGCGCGAGACCCTGCTCATCCGCACTGGCCGGGGCGTGCAGCCCACCGATGCCGGGCGGCGCCTGCTGGAGCACGGCCACGCCATCCTGCAACGCGTGGCGCTGGCCAAGGAAGACCTGGGTGCCCTGCGCGACGAGCCGGTGGGCCGCATCACCGTAGGCCTGCCCCCCAGCATGGCGCGTTGCCTGACGCTGCCGCTGGTCGAAGGTTTTACCCGTGCCATGCCCAAGGCGCGGCTGGCGCTGGTGGAGGGTTTTTCCATCAACATTGCCGAGTGGCTGGCCACAGGGCGCATCGACCTGGGCCTGGCCTATACGCCCGAGCCCCATCCCCAGATCGAGATCACCCCCGTGCTGCAGGAAGACCTGTGCCTGATTGGCCCCGCCGACCAACTGGCCGGGCGCTCCAGCGTGCCGTTTCGGCGGCTGGAGTCGTTTCCGCTCATCATGCCCCAGCGTGGGCAGATCTTTCGCAAGCTGATGGAGGCGCAGGCCGCGCTCTCCCAGGTCAAGCTGGATGTGGTCTGGGAAGTCTCCAGCGTGCCCGCCATTCTGGATCTGGTGCGCTGTGGCCGTGGCTTTGCGGCGCTCACGGGCAGTGCCATGCGCGGGGACGCGGTGGGTGGCGCCTTGCAGCAGCCGGAGTTGGTGAGCGTGCCCATCACCAGGCCGCGCATTGTCAGCACCTTGTGCCTGGTGCAATCGGCCAAGAAAAAAAGTACGCCGCTGGTGCGGCGTACGGCGGAGCTTCTGCGGACCCTGAGCGTGCAGGTGTGCACGCAGACGCCAACCTTGGAAAATTGAAGCGGCTGGCGCTTGCTGTAGCTGCATTTCAGGCATAAAACGGCCTGAAATCCTTGTCCGGCAAGCGCAAGACGCTATCAATCCTCTACCGTGGCCGGGCTGGCGGCGGCGCCCAGGTAGGTGTCGATGACGCGCTGGTCGTGCGCCAGTTCTTCGGCCGGGCCGTGCAGGCTGACGCTGCCCATCTCCAGCACGTAGCCATAGTCGGCCACTTCCAGTGCGGCGCGGGCGTTCTGTTCCACCAGCAGGATGGACACGCCCGTGGTGCGCAGGGCCTTCACGTTCTCCAGAATCTCCTGCACGATCAGCGGCGCCAGGCCCAGGCTGGGCTCGTCGAGCATGAGCAGCTGCGGGCGCGACATCAGCGCGCGGCCGACGGCCAGCATCTGGCGCTCACCACCCGAGAGCGTACCCGAGATCTGCAGGCGCCGCTCTTTCAGGCGCGGAAACAGGTCATAGACATCGTCGATGCGCGCGCGCCACTGGCGCTGGCCCAGGCGCATCTGGCGAAAGCCGCCCAGCACCAGGTTGTCCTCCACCGTCATGCTGGAAAACAGCTCGCGCTTTTCCGGCACCAGCGCAATGCCGAGCATGACGCGCTCTTCCAGCGACATGTCCTGCACCGGCTGGCCGTCGTAGGTGATGCTGCCCTTGCCGGGCAGCACGCCCATGATGGTGTTGAGCAGGGTCGATTTGCCCGCGCCATTGGGGCCGATGACGGTGACGATGCTGCCCTTGTCCAGGCGCAGGTCGATGCCGTGCAGCACTTCGGCGCGGCCATAGCCTGCGTGCAGGCCGTTGATTTGCAGTAGGGGGGGCGTGCTCATCTTCAATGCTCCGTTCCCAGGTAGGCGGCGCGCACCTTTTCGCTGCGCTGCACTTCGGCAGGGGTGCCTTCCATCAGATGGGTGCCAAACTCCATGACGACGATGTGGTCGCAAATGTCCATCACCAGGCCCATGTCGTGCTCCACCAGCAGGATGGCCATGCCCTCGGCGCGCAGGCCACGCAGCACTTCGGCCAGCTCCTGCTTTTCCTTGTGGCGCAGACCGGCGGCCGGCTCATCCAGCAGCAGCAGCGCCGGGTCGGCGCACAGGGCGCGCGCAATCTCCAGCAGGCGCTGCTGGCCCATGGCCAGGTCGCCCGCCTTGTGGTGCAGCAGATGGCCCATGCCCACGCGGCGCAGCTGGCGCTCGGCTTCGGCAAACAGGGTGCGCTCTTCCGCCCGATCCAGGCGCAGCATGGCAGCGGTCGCGCCACTGCGGCTGCGCAGGTGCGTGCCCAGGGCGACGTTTTCCAGCACCGTCATGTCCGGCACCATCTTCACGTGCTGGAAGGTGCGCGAGACACCGCGCTGCGCAATCCGGCGTGCGCCCAGGCCGCTGATGCGCTCGCCCCGGAACACGACCTCGCCGCTGGTCAGCGGCAGCACGCCGGTGACCAGGTTGAAGGTGGTGGATTTGCCTGCGCCGTTGGGGCCGATCAGGCCGGTGATCTGGCCGGAGCGCACCTGGAAGCTGATGTCGTTGACCGCCACCAGCCCGCCAAACTGCTTGCGGATGGCGCGCACATCCAGCACCACTTCGCCAGCAGCCGGCTTGGCCTTGGTGGGCAGCGCCGGGGCATCGGCCCAGTCCTGCTTGCGCGTGGCGCGCGGCAGGCGCCGGTCGATGGCTTCCCACAGACCATCGGGCAGGTACTTGAGCACCAGCACGATCAGGATGCCAAAGACGATCAGTTCATAGTTGCCGCTGGTGCCGATCAGCTTGGGCAGCAGCACCTGCAACTGGTCTTCCATCAGCTTGACGATGCCCGAGCCGGCCACTGCGCCCCAGACGTGGGCGGCGCCGCCGAGCACGGCCATGAACAGGTATTCAATACCCATCTTCAGCCCGAAGGGCGACGGGTTGACGGTGCGCTGAAAGTGCGCAAACAGCCAGCCCGACACGCAGGCCAGCAGCGCGGCCAGCACAAACACGCCCACCTTGTAGCGCAGGGTATCGACGCCCATGGCCTCGGCCATTTGCGAGCCACCGGCCAGCGCACGGATGGCGCGGCCCGTGCGCGAGTCCAGCAGCCGCACCACGGCCACGCAGGCCAGCAGGGCAATCACCCAGACCAGGGCGTAGAACAGGCGCAGCTGGCCGATGTCCTGACCAAAAATGGTCAGGCCGGGCACGCCCAGAATGCCGTCGTACTTGCCCAGGGCGTCCAGATTGCCCATCAGGTAGTACAGCGACAGCGCCCAGGCCATGGTGGCCAGCGGCAGATAGTGGCCAGACATGCGCAGGGTGATGGCGCCGATCAGCGCAGCGCTGACGGCCGTCAGCCCCAGGCCGATGAACAGCGTCAGCCAGGGCGACAGGCCCAGATTCACCGTCAGGTAGGCACTGGTATAGGCACCCAGGCCGACGAAGGCCGCCTGACCGAAGGAGGTCAGACCGCACACGCCGGTCAGCAGCACCAGGCCCAGCACGGGCAGCACATAAATGCCGATGTAGTTGAGCTGGATGATCCAGAAGTCGGGCAGCGGCAGCAGCGCCAGCAGTGCCAGCGCCACAGCCAGCGCGGGCAGGCCGAACGTGCGCAGACGGCTGCCGGTTGCGGCCTCTGGGGTCGGGGAGGGGAGGGATGCAGCGGATATCGTCATGGGGTCAATGCTCCTCTTCAGCGTGAGGCGAACGCAGCGAGCGCCACAGCAGCACCGGCAGAACCAGGGTGAACACAATCACTTCCTTGAAGGCGCTGTCCCAGAACGAGCCAAACGATTCGATGATGCCCACGCCCAGCGCGCCCAGCAGCGCACCGGGGTAGCTGTGCAGGCCGGCGACCACGGCGGCCACAAAGCCCTTGAGGCCAATCAGAAAGCCCGAGTCGTAGAACACCGTGGTGGTGGGGCCGATGAGCAGACCCGACAGCGCACCGATCAGCGCAGCCATGGCAAAGGTGAGCTGCCCGGCGCCGGTGGTGGAGATGCCCATCAGGCGTGCGCCCAGGCGGTTGACGGCGGTGGCCTGCAGGGCCTTGCCGTACAGGGTGCGCTCGAAGAACAGCCACAGCAGCACGATCAGCGCGGCCGAGGCCAGGAAGATGATCAGTGCCTGGCCGCTCAGGGACAGGGGGCCGAGGTCAAAGTACTCATCCCAGAACGACGGGTTGCGGAAGCCCTCGGCGCCAAAGAACAGCAGGCCCAGGCCGGTCATGGCAAAGTGCACGCCCACCGAGACGATGAGCAGCACCAGCGAACTGGAACCTGCCAGCGACTGGTAGGCCACACGGTAGATCAGCGGGCCGTAGGCGGTGACGATGGCCAGCGACAGCAGCGCCTGCACCACCAGGGGGAAGTTGTGCGGCGCTGCCCACAGGGAAAACAGCCCGACGACCAGCGCAGGCAGGCTGGTGAGCAGGGCTGCGCGAATGGCGGGCGCGGCGCTGCGCCGGTGCCGCCACACGGTCACCAGCTCCATCAGCGCGGCCAGGCCCGCCAGGAGAAACAACAGCCAGACCGTGCCTGGAACCTGCCCGGTCTGGAAGATGGCCAGCGTCAGTGCGCCGTAGGCGACGAACTCGCCCTGCGGAATGAAGATGATCCGGGTGACCGAGAACACGAGGACGATGCCCATGCCCAGCAGCGCATACACCGCGCCGTTGGTCAGGCCGTCCACCGCCAGCACGCCGGCAATGGTGAGATCCATGACTGAAATCCGAAAAAGATCATGGCCTGTCGCGCAGAAGGCAGAGCCTTGCTGGCGTCCAGGCCATGGGAGGGTACAAGTTACTGGGCGACCTTGAACTCGCCGTTGACGACCTGGAGCATCACACCGGTCTCATTGGTGAAGCCCCAGTGGTCGGCGGGAGTCCAGTCCAGCACGCCTTGCGAGATGACGGTGCGGCCCATGGTCTCCAGGGCGTCGCGCAGCGCCGCGCGGAACTCGGGGGTGCCGGACTTGGCCTTTTGCAGCGCCAGGGTGGAGGCCTTCTCCAGCACCACGTAGGCATCAAAGCCGTGTGCGGCGAACTGGGTGCGCGTGCCCGGGCCATAGGCCTTCTCGAAGGACTGCACGTACTGGATCGACAGTGGCTTGGAGGGGTGGTTGTCGGGCAGCTGCTCGGCCAGCGGGCCGGGGCCGGAGACCACAAAGGTGCCCTCGGCGTCCTTGCCGGCAGTGCGCATCAGGTCGTGCGTGGCAGCAGCGTGCGTCTGATAGACCTTGCCCTGGTAGCCACGGGCCTTGATGGCCTTTTGCGGCATGCCGGCGCCGCTGCCGGAAGCCACGATCAGCACCGCATCGGGGCGAGCCGAGGTGATCTTCAGCGCCTGCGCCGTCACGCTGGTGTCGTTGCGCGCAAAGCGCTCGGTGGCCACCAGCTTGATGCCGGCCTTGGCAGCCTCTTCGGAGAAGCTCTTGAGCCACAGCTCGCCATAGGCATCGGAGTAACCCAGGAAGCCCACGGTCTTGATGCCCTGCTTCTGCATGTGCTGGACCATGGCGTAGGCCATCACGCCGTTGCTCTGCGTCAGGCGGAAGGTCCACTTGTCCTTGCCCGGGGGCAGCGCTGCCGGCGAGGTGGCCAGCTGCACGGTGCCAGAGGCAGAAGCCACGTCGGCCATGGGAATGGCCACCGGCGTGGCGGTGGAGCCGACGATGACGTCCACCTTTTCCTCGGTGATCAGGCGCTGCGTGGCCTTGACACCGGCGGTCGGGTCGCTGGCGTCATCCAGGATGATGACTTTGAGGTTTTCGCCAGCCATGGTCTTGGGCCAGATGGCGATGGCGTTTTTCACCGGAATGCCCAGGCCCGAGGCCGGACCCGTAAGTGGTTGAACCACGCCCACGGTGATGTCGGCATGAGCCAGCCCACTCAGGGCCAGTGCAAGGGCGGCGGCAATGGGGGTACGCAAGGGATGCATGTCGGGTCTCCAGGGAAGGTGTTTCTTGGAAGCCCGTGCGCAAAAGGGCACGGAATCTCCTGCTTATTTTGATTATGAAATATAACTAACTCAAGCTGGAAGGGCCCGTTTTTTATTGGGGGTTTCCCTGCCCCCGTGGGGCTCAGTCGTACACCTTTTGCAGCAGCTGGATGAGGGTCTTGCGCTCGCTGGCGCTGAGCCGGGCGGTGGCATCGATCTCCAGCTGGGCGACCGCCTGTTCGGTTTCGGCGGCCAGGGCCTGGCCGGCCTCGGTCAGGTGCAGACCCATGGCGCGCCCGTCGCTGGGGTGCGGGCGGCGCTCCAGCAGGCCGCGCTTTTCCAGGGCAGCGACCAGGCCCACCAGGTTGGGCGGCATGATGTTCAGCGTGGCGCAGACGTGGCGCGAGGTCAGGCCCGGGTTGTGCAACAGCAGGGACAGCACCGAAAACTCCACCACCTTGAGCTGGTAGGCCTGCATGCGCTCCATGAAGATGCCGATGATGTGCAGCGCTGCACGCCGGGCGTTGTAGCCCACCTGGGAGCGCAGGAAGGAGACATCCACGTGGTCGGCAGGATCGGCGGCGTGCGCGCGGGCAGTGCGGGGTTTGGTGGGGCGAAGGCGAGGGGGCATGGGAAGCGTCGGGGCCAGAGGGGGCAAACAGGACGCACCCGCCGCGTGGCGGCGGCGACTGCGCCGGGGCGACGGGTGCGAAATGGGGGCGTTTGTAGGCGGTGATGGCGCCGAGCGCAAGGGGTAGTTGCCCGCCCCTGCCAAAAGAAGAGCACTTGCCGCAGCTATGTCAAAGCTTTGCGCTTTTTCCCTGCGTAAAAGCTTGATTTTTCAGGCGCCAGGCGCTATTCGTCCTGAAATTTCGCCGGCTGGGCGGCCATGCCGGCCTCGGCTGCGGCCAGCCGGTAGGCGACCGGAGTCTGCCCGGTGTGGCGTTTGAAGAAGCGGCTGAAATAGGCCGGATCGCTGAAGCCCAGGTCAAATGCCAGCTGCGATACCGGCGCCTGCACGTGGATCAGCAGGCGGCAGGCCTCGCGCACCAGGCGCTCATGCACGATGTGCTGTGCGCTGTGCCCGGTCTCGGCGCGCACCAGGCGGTTGAGGCGCTCGGTGGACAGGCCCAGCTGGTCGGCGTAGCGCGTGATCGGCCAGTGCTTGGCGTAGTGCTTTTCCACCAGCACCAGCCAGCGCGTGTACAGCGCATGGCGGGCCCGCAAGGGCGCGGGGCCATCGCAACGCGCGCGCCACTGCGCCAGCTGCCACAGCACGCAGCGCGCCAGCCACAGCGGCACGGGCTCGGCGACAGCCGGCGCTGCGGGGCGCTGCGCCTCGGCGTGCAGCAGCTGCCACAGCGCCTGCAGCCGCTGCGTGCCGTCGTCGTCATGCGTCAGCGTCAGCGCCGTCGGGGTGGCAAACAGGGTGTGCAGGGCGCTGCCCATCTGCGGGCCGTCCTGCTCGGCCAGCAAGGTGGCATCGAACGTCAGCACATAGCCCTCGGTATGCGGAGAAAAGCGAAACGCATGCGCCACCCCGGGGGGAATGAGTAGCGCCACCGGTCCATCGGCCTGCACACGTGCTTCGTCCAATTGCGCGGACACGCTGCCGTGCCATACCCACAGCACCTGGTGTAAACCCTGATGGATGTGGGCGTCGATCTCCCAGTCGTACAGACGGCTGCGCGAAACGATGGATTCGATGTGCAACATGCGCAAACCGTTGCGATTTCCCTCGCCATAGAGGGCAAACACCGGCAGGCGCCGCAGTGCGCGGCGGGGCCTGGCAGCAGGGGAGGCGGGGTGGGCAGACGCAGTGGACATGGGCGGCAATGTACGTCAAAAGTACCAGCCATCGGGATGTTTTGTCCGACCATGCCGGCGGCTTCTTGCCCACAATTCTTACTCTGTTTTGATTCAAGTCAACTGGAGACGTATCGCATGAAAACCAAAGTCGTCATCATCGGCGGCGGCCCCTCGGGTCTGCTGCTGTCGCAACTGCTGGATCGCAAGGGCATCGCCAACGTAGTGCTGGAAAAGCACACCCGCGAATACGTGCTGGGCCGCATCCGCGCCGGCGTGCTGGAGCACGGCTTTGCCGCACTGATGCGCGAAGCCGGCGTGGGCGAGCGCATGGACCGCGAAGGCGAGATCCACGAAGGCTTCTACATCGCCACCAACGGCGAGCGCAAGCGCATCGACCTGCACGGCCTGACCGGCGGCAACTCGGTCGTGGTGTACGGTCAGACCGAAATCACCCGCGACCTGTACGAAGGCCGTGAAAAGAGCAACGGCATCGTGATCCACGAGGCCCTGGACGTGCAGCCGCACGGCATGGAAACCGATGCCCCCTACGTCACCTACCGCAAGGATGGCGAGGACCTGCGCATCGACTGCGAATTCATCATCGGCTGCGACGGCTACCACGGTGTCAGCCGCGCCAGCATTCCCGCCGACCGCATCCGCACCTACGAACGCGTCTATCCCTTTGGCTGGCTGGGCCTGCTGTCGTACACCAAGCCCGTCTCGCCCGAGCTGATCTATGCCCGCCACGAGCGCGGCTTTGCCCTGTGCTCGCTGCGTTCGCAAGTGCTGAGCCGCTACTACGTGCAGGTGCCGCTGACCGACAAGGTCGAAGACTGGTCCGACGACCGCTTCTGGGGTGAGCTCTCCAGCCGCCTGCCCGCCGACGTGGCCGCCAGCCTGCAGACCGGCCCCTCGATCGAAAAGAGCATCGCCCCGCTGCGCTCCTTCGTGGCTGAACCGATGCGCTATGGCCGCATGTTCCTGGCCGGCGACGCTGCACACATCGTGCCCCCCACCGGCGCCCGAGGTCTGAACAGCGCCGCTTCGGACGTGTACTACCTGTACCACGCCTTCCTGGCCTACTACCACGAAGGCGACGCCAGCGGCCTGGACGCCTACTCCGACAAGGCCCTGGCCCGCGTCTGGAAGGGGCAGCGCTTCTCCTGGTGGATGACCAATTTGCTGCACACCTTCCCCGACCAGATCGCCTACGACCGCAAGCTGCAACAGACCGAACTGGATTACCTGTTCTCTTCGCAAAGCGCGCTCAAGTCGCTGGCAGAGAACTACGTCGGCCTGCCCTTCTAAGCAGGGCGCAAGCCGGCGAAGGGCGTCGCCGGCCTGCCCGTCTTCCTGTCCGTAAGTGTCATGAACCACCCACTGCCGCGGTGCTTGCGGCGGTGGGTGGTTTTTTTTGTGGGGCCTACTTGCCGATGCAGAAGCTGCTGAAGATCACCCCCAGCAGGTCGTCGGAGGTGAACTCGCCCGTGATGGCGCCCAGATGGTTGTGCGCCAGGCGCAGCTCTTCGGCCAGCAGGTCCAGTGCGGGATCCGGGCTTTGCAGTTGTTCGCGTGCTTCCTGCAGGTGCGCTTGGGTGGCCTGCAGGGCCTCGACGTGGCGCGCGCGGGCGATGTACAGGCCTTCGGCGGCGGATTGCCAGCCGGCAATTTCCAGCAGGCGCTGGCGCAGCGCATCCAGACCCTGGCCCAGCCTGGCCGAGAGCAGCAGGCCGTCCTCCTGTGCGCCTGGAGTGGCGTCGGCTGCATCGGCCTTGTTCCACACATGCAGCACGGGCACGCTGGCAGGCAGTTTTTGCGCCAGGGTCTGGGCAATCTCGGCGTCGGCGCTGCGGTAGTCCTCAGCATCCTGGCGCGTCAGGTCGTGCAAAAACAGCACCGCATCGGCGCGGGCAATTTCCTCCCAGGCGCGTTCGATGCCGATGCGCTCCACGGCATCGTCGCTCTCGCGCAGACCGGCAGTGTCAATCACGTGCAGCGGCACGCCGTTGATCTGGATGGTTTCCTGCACCTTGTCGCGCGTGGTGCCGGCAATCGGGGTGACGATGGCCAGCTCCGCCCCGGCCAGGGCGTTGAGCAGCGAGCTTTTGCCCGCATTGGGCTGCCCGGCAATTACCACCTTGATGCCTTCGCGCAGCAGCGCGCCTTGCTGGGTGCGCGCCAGCACCACGTCCAGCTGCGCTTGCAGGCGCTCCAACTGGCCCCAGGCGTCGGCTTGCTGCAAAAAGTCGATTTCTTCTTCGGGGAAGTCCAGCGTCGCTTCCACCAGCATGCGCAGGTGGATCAGCGCATCGCGCAGGGTGCTGATCTCGCGCGAGAAGTCGCCTGAGAGCGAGCGGCTGGCGCTGCGCGCAGCGGCGGCGGTGCTGGCGTCGATCAGGTCGGCAATCGCCTCGGCCTGGGCCAGGTCGATCTTGTCGTTGAAAAAAGCGCGTTCGGTGAACTCGCCGGGCTGGGCCAGGCGCAGGCCGGGCAGTACGGGCTGGCCGTCGGCGCTGCGCTCCTGCGCCGCTTCCAGGCAGCGTGCCAGCAGCAGTTGCAGCACCACCGGGCCGCCGTGGGCCTGCAGCTCCAGCACGTCCTCGCCGGTGTAGCTGTGCGGGCCGGGGAAGTACAGCGCTAGGCCATGGTCCAGTGGCGCACCCTGGGCGTCAGGGAAGGGCAGGTAGGTGGCCTCGCGCGCGCGCAGTTCGCGCCCGAGCAGGTGGCGCACAAAGCCCGCGAGCTGGCGGCCCGAGACGCGCACAATGCCCACCGCCCCGCGTCCGGGTGCAGTGGCAATGGCAACGATGGGATCGTGGTGGCGTGCAAGCATGAAGGCCTCGGTCAGGGTGGTATGAAAAAAAGAGCGCGTACCGCTTTCTGGTTAACGATTTCAAAGGCATTGAATGCGCAAATCGTTGTCTGGAAAGCGCAAGCCGCTACGTTTTATGAAACGACAATGGCCGCATCAGCGGCCATTGGATCATGCAAGGGCAAGGCTTATTTTTTCTCTTGCGCCGGTTGCTTCTTGAACGGATGGTTGAACTGCGGTGGCACCCCCATGCGCGTGTTGATGACCCACTGCTGGGCAATCGACAGGATGTTGTTGGTCAGCCAGTACAGCACCAAGCCAGCCGGGAACAGGAAGAACATGAAGCTGAACATCAGCGGCATGATCCACATCAGCTTGGCCTGCATCGGATCGGGCGGCACGGGGTTGAGCGCCACTTGCAGCAGCGAGGACAGGCCCATCAAGATCGGCAGGATGTACAGCGGGTCCTTGGCCGACAGGTCGGTCACCCACAGCATCCAGGGCGCCTGGCGGATTTCCACGCTGGACAGCAGCACCCAGTACAGGGCGATGAACACCGGAATCTGGATCATGATCGGCAGGCAGCCGCCCAGCGGGTTGACCTTTTCCTCGCGGTAGATGCGCATCATCTCCTGCTGCATCTGCTGGGGCTTGTCCTTGTAGCGCTCGCGCAGGTCCTGGATGCGAGGGCCCAGGGCCTTCATCTTGGCCATGCTGGCGTAGGCCTTGGCGTTGAGCCAGTAGAAGGCGATCTTCAGCAGCAGCACCAGGCCGACAATCGCCCAGCCCCAGTTGCCCAGCACGCTGTGGATCTTGTCCAGCAGCCAGTACAGGGGCTTGGCCAGGATGGTGAACATGCCGTAGTCCTTGACCAGCTCCAGTCCCGGGGCCAGGCTCTCCAGCACCTTTTCCTTTTGCGGGCCGGCAAACAGGCGCGCTTCCAGCGTCTTGCTCTGGCCGGGCTCGATGCGGCCCAGGCTGGTGATCAGGCCGGCGGCGTAGTACTTGTCGTCCAGCTTGCGTGCGAAGTTCTCACGCTCGATGCCCTGATCCAGCAGCCAGGCGCTGGCAAAGTAGTGCTGCACCATGGCCACGTAGCCGTTGTCGGCCTTCTTCTCGAAGTTGGCCTTGCCCTTGTCCAGGTCCTTGAACTCCACCTTCTGGTACTTGCTCTCGTCAGTGTAGAACGCCGGGCCGGTGAAGGTCGAATAGAAGGCATTGCCGCCATCGATGGGCATGCCGTCGCGCATCAGTTGCAGGTACAGCTGGGGATTGATGCTCTGGCCGCTGGTGTTGATCACCTCATGCCTGACGCCGATGTCGTAGGCGCCACGGCGCAGCGTCAGGGTCTTGACCAGCTTGACACCGTCCATCTCGGGCGACTCCAGGCGCACGGTCAGGGTGTCCTGGCCGTCTTGCAGGGTGCGCTCGCCTGGCTGCAATTGCAGCACGGTCTTGTGCGTGGGGTAGTTGCCGCCGATCAGGCCGGTCTGCGCCAGGTAGCTGTGCTCAGGGGTGTCCTGCAACAGCACCACGGGCTGCGAGCGGTCGCTGTCCGAGGGGTAGTCCAGCAGCTCGGCCCGCACCAGGGTGCCGCCCCGGGTGTCCAGCGTCAGGCGCAGCACATCGGTGGTCAGGGTCACTTGCTCGCTGGCGGCGGCAGCGGTGTCCAGTGGCGGCTGGGCCGTGTTGCCGGCGGTGGAGGTGCTTGCAGCGGGCACACCGTCGGCCGCTGGAGCAGGGGCCGTGGCTACCGTCGGGCCGGGGAAGAAGGTGGCAGGTTTGCCATTGTGGATTTGCCAGTTGTCCCAGAGCATGATCAGGGAGAAGGCAAACACCACCCACAAAATGGTGCGGCGGATATCGGTCATGATGACTGCTTGCTAGAGGAAGACGGAGAGGAGGGGGAGGATACGTCGGCGCTGTCGCACCAGCGGCTCAGCCAACGAGGCGGTGCTTCGGGCACCGGATCGTGTCCCCCGTCACACCAAGGGTGGCAGCGTACCAGACGGCGCAGCGTCAGATAGCTGCCTGCAGCGGCGCCATGCTGTTGCAGGGCTTGCAGGCTGTAGGCCGAGCAGGTTGGCTCGAACCGGCAGCTTGTCCCCAGCCAGGGGCTGAGAAAGTAGCGGTAGCCGCGCACCAGCGCGATCAGCAATGCGCGCATCATGGCGTGGCCTCCCGCTGCTGCACGGCAGCGTCTGCCGGCTGCGTCATTCGTGCCGCGTGGCCAAACAGCCGCTGCAATTCGGCACGAATGGCGCGGCGCAGGGGCTCGGAGCTGGCGCTGACGAAGTGCTTGCGGTCGAACTCGGCGCGCAGGCGCACCACGTAGGCGGCCGGTGCGGGCAGGCGGTCGGCGAATTCGGCCGCAACGGCATACACCTGACGGCGCAGCAGATGGCGCGTGACCGAGCGGCGCGCCCAGCGCTTGGGCACCAGCGGGCCCACCCAGATGCCGGGCGGCACATCGCCCGCCCGATCGCCAGACTGCGCGGCGGCGGGCTCCTGCCCGTCAGGTGCTGCACGGCGGCGCGACCCAATGACAAACAGGGCCTGCGGCGTATTGCCGGGCCCTGAAGCATCCTGGCTGGAAGCTGCAGCCGCAGCGGCGGCGCCTTCCAGTGCCAGGCAGTGCAGCACAAAGTGCGGTGTGCGCGCACACACGCCTGCTGCCATGACCGCCTGGAACTGCGCGCGCGTTTTCAGCCGCTGCATCGTTGCTGTTGCCTGCGCGGGCGCAGACAAGGAAACCAGTGGGACGAAGGGGGAGATGGCCAGGCGCCTGCCAAGCGCTGCCTTAGACGGCCAGACGCTTGCGACCCTTGGCGCGGCGTGCGTTGATGACGGCGCGGCCGCCCTTGGTCTTCATGCGCACCAGGAAACCATGGGTGCGAGCGCGGCGGATTTTGGAGGGCTGGTAGGTACGTTTCATGATGTAGTTCCTTGAAAAAGTTCAGTTATTTTGCAGGCACACAGGCCATATCACCCTGAACACATTCAGGGAAACCCGCGATTATCTCAGCGTTGCGCATTGGATGCAATGATTCTGCAAATATCGTCCACAATACGCTCCCCTTTCAGGCCTCTTTTGCGCGTCCGGATGCCCCTGTGGCGCTGTCCGGCGGGCGCAGGCGGATTTGTGGATAACTTCTTGAAAAGCTACAATCCGTGCCCTTTGCACCTTTCCACTATCCACATTGTGAGCAGTACATCCCCCATGACTGAGGAGTCCCTCCACAACGCAGGCCAAGGTCTGTGGCTGGCTTGCGTTGAACAGCTCAGTCAGGACTTGCCCGAGCAGCAGTTCAACACTTGGATCAAGCCCCTGACCGCCAGCGTGGCAGACGACTTTTCCAAGGTCACGGTGTACGTGGCCAACCGCTTCAAGCTCGACTGGATCCGCGCGCAGTACGCCGGGCGCATTGCCGCCCTGCTGGAGGCGTTGTACGGCCAGAGCATCACGCTGGAGCTGGCCATTGCCCAGCGCGAGAACGTCACGCGCACCTATGTGCGCCCCACCCAGGCTGCAGCCGCTGCGTCCGGTGCCGGTGGCAGCGCGTCGGCCCCCCTGGCTGTGGAGCAGGTGGCCGCCGAGCAGCCGGTGCCCGCGCCCGTCTTTCGCACGCGGCTCAACCCCGCGCTCACCTTCGATGCGCTGGTGGAAGGTTCGGCCAACCGCATGGCGCGCGCTGCCGCACTGCACGTGGCCGGCGCGCCGGGACAGCTGTACAACCCCTTGTTCATCTATGGCGGCGTGGGGCTGGGGAAAACCCACCTGATGCACGCTGTGGGCAACAAACTGGTGGCCGACCGGCCCGAGGCCAAGGTGCTCTACATCCACGCCGAGCAGTTCATCTCCGACGTGGTCAAGGCCTACCAGCGCAAGACCTTTGACGAGTTCAAGCAGTACTACCACTCGCTGGACCTGCTGCTCATCGACGACGTGCAGTTCATCGCCAACAAGGACCGCACCCAGGAAGAATTCTTCAACGCCTTTGAAGCGCTGCTGGCCAAGAAAAGCCACATCGTCATGACCAGCGACACCTACCCCAAGGGCCTGACCAACATCCACGAACGCCTGGTCTCGCGCTTTGACTCGGGCCTGACGGTGGCCATTGAGCCGCCCGAGCTGGAAATGCGCGTGGCGATCCTGATCAACAAGGCGCGCGCAGAAGGTGCCGAGATGCCCGAGGAAGTCGCCTTCTTTGTCGCCAAGAACGTGCGCTCCAACGTGCGTGAGCTGGAAGGTGCGCTGCGCAAGATCCTGGCCTATTCGCGCTTCAACCAGAAGGAAGTCTCCATTCAGCTGGCACGTGAGGCGCTGCGCGATCTGCTCTCCATCCAGAACCGCCAGATCAGTGTGGAAAACATCCAGAAGACCGTGGCCGACTACTACAAGATCAAGGTCGCCGACATGTACAGCAAGAAGCGCCCGGCCAGCATTGCCCGCCCGCGCCAGATTGCCATGTACCTGGCCAAGGAGCTGACGCAAAAGAGCCTGCCCGAGATCGGCGAGCTGTTCGGCGGGCGCGACCACACCACGGTGCTGCATGCGGTGCGCAAGATTGCCGCCGAGCGCCAGCAGCTGACCGAGCTCAACCAACAACTGCACGTGCTGGAGCAAACGCTCAAGGGCTGAGCGCGGCCAGCCCTGAAGCGCTCCGCCGTCGCGGCAAAATCCATCCTTTTACCGATCACGACCCCACACCCGAGGCAGACATGATTCTTTTCCAGACCACACAAGACAAAGTCCTCGCCGTACTGCAATCTGTCTGCGGCATTGTGGAGCGGCGCCACACCATGCCCATTCTGGCCAACGTGCTGGTGCGCAAGGTGGGCAATGCCGTGCAGCTGACCACCAGCGACCTGGAAATCCAGATCCGCACCACCGCCGATCTGGGCGGCGATGAGGGCGACTTTGCCACCACCGTGGGCGCGCGCAAGCTCATCGACATCCTCAAGACCATGCCGGCCGATCAGGTCGTGGCCCTGGAGGCGCAGCAGGACAAGCTGATCCTCAAGGGCGGCAAGAGCCGCTTCACCCTGCAATCGCTGCCGGCGCAGGACTTCCCGCTGGTGCAGGAAGCGCCCAGCTTCGGCCCCATGTTCAGCGTGCCGCAAAAGACGCTCAAGGACCTGATGCATCAGGTCTCGTTTGCCATGGCGGTGCAGGACATTCGCTACTACCTGAATGGCATCCTGTTCGTTGCCGAAGGCAGCACCTTGAGCCTGGTGGCCACCGACGGCCACCGCCTGGCCTGGGCCAGCGCGCAGCTGGATGTGGAAGTGGCCAGCAAGCAGGAAGTCATCCTGCCGCGCAAGACCGTGCTGGAGCTGCAGCGCCTGCTCTCGGACGGCAGCGGCGAGAACGCCCCGCGCATCGAAATGCAGTTTGCCAACAACCAGGCCAAGTTCTGCTTTGGCGGCATGGAGTTCGTCACCAAGCTGGTCGAGGGCAAGTTCCCCGACTACCAGCGCGTGATCCCGCAGCGCCACGACCGCGTCATCGTCCTGGGGCGCGCGCCGCTGCTGGCCAGCCTGCAACGCACGGCCATCATGACCAGCGACAAATTCAAGGGCGTGAGCCTGACGCTGACCCCCGGCAGCCTGCGCGTGGCCAGCAACAACGCCGAGCAGGAAGAGGCCACCGACGAGCTGGACGTCTCCTACGACGGCCCGGAAATCCACATCGGCTTCAACGTCGGCTACCTGATCGACGTGCTGGCCAACATGGGCCAGGAGATGGTGCAGATCAACCTGCTGGACAGCAACAGCTCGGCCCTGATCACCGTTCCCGGCAACGACAACTTCAAGTACGTTGTCATGCCCATGCGCATCTAAGCATAAAACAATAGCTGCCAGCGCTTGCTGGCGCTGGTTTTAAAGAAGTTTTCCCGTTAGAACATATATATAAAAAGCGCAATCAGCTCTTTTATATATAGCAAAGGCCCAGTATGAGCGAGCAGCCCCACACCACTTCCCAGCCGGAACACACCCCCACCGCCGACGTGCCCAACGATGGCTATGGCGCCGGTGCCATTCAGATCCTGGAGGGGCTGGAAGCGGTGCGCAAGCGCCCCGGCATGTACATCGGCGACACGTCCGACGGCACCGGCCTGCACCACTTGGTCTTTGAGGTCGTGGACAACTCCATCGACGAAGCACTGGCCGGCCACTGCGATGACATTCTGGTGACCATCCATGCCGATGGGTCGCTGTCCGTCATCGACAACGGCCGTGGCATTCCGACCGGCGTGAAGATGGACGACAAGCACGAGCCCAAGCGCTCGGCTGCCGAGATTGCCCTGACCGAACTGCACGCCGGCGGCAAGTTCAACCAGAACAGTTACAAGGTCTCCGGCGGTCTGCACGGCGTGGGCGTGTCCTGCGTGAACGCGCTGTCCGTGTGGCTCAAGCTCACCGTGCGCCGCGACGGCAAGGTGCATGAAATCGATTTCTCGCGCGGCTTTGTGCAAAACCGCCTGATCGAGGAAGTCGATGGCGTGCAGATCTCGCCCATGCGCGTGGTCGGCGACACCGACAAGCGCGGCACCAAGGTGCACTTCCTGCCCGATGCCGAAATCTTCAAGGAAAACAACGAATTCCGCTACGAAGTGCTGGCCAAGCGCCTGCGCGAGCTCTCCTTCCTGAACAACGGCGTGCGCATCCGCCTGAAGGACGAGCGCGATGGCCGTGAGGACGACTTCTCCGGCGCTGGCGGCGTCAAGGGCTTTGCCCAGTTCATCAACGGCAGCAAGAAGGTGTTGCACCCCACCGTCTTCTACGCCGAGGGCACGCGCCCGGCAGAAAGCTACGGCGGCATTCCCGGCACGGAAATCGGCGTCGAAGTGGCCATGCAGTGGAACGACAGCTACGCCGAACAGGTGCTGTGCTTCACCAACAACATCCCGCAGCGCGACGGCGGCACCCACCTGACCGGCCTGCGCGCCGCCATGACGCGCGTGATTGGCAAATACATTGCCGACAACGAGCTGGCCAAGAAGGCCAAGGTGGACATCACCGGCGACGACATGCGCGAAGGCCTGTGCGCGGTGCTCTCCGTCAAGGTGCCCGAGCCCAAGTTCAGCAGCCAGACCAAGGACAAGCTGGTCAGCTCCGAAGTGCGCGCCCCGGTGGAAGACATCGTCGCCAGGACGCTCACCGAATTCCTGGAAGAAAACCCCACCGACGCCAAGATCCTGTGCGGCAAGATCATCGACGCCGCCCGTGCCCGCGAAGCCGCGCGCAAGGCGCGTGAAATGACCCGCCGCAAGGGCGTGCTCGATGGTATGGGCCTGCCCGGCAAGCTGGCCGACTGCCAGGAAAAAGACCCGGCACTGTCCGAGATCTACATCGTGGAGGGCGACTCCGCCGGTGGCTCGGCCAAGCAGGGCCGCGATCGCAAGTTTCAGGCCATCCTGCCGCTGCGCGGCAAGATCCTGAACGTGGAAAAAGCGCGCTACGAAAAGCTGCTTTCCAGCCAGGAAATCATCACCCTGATCACCGCGCTGGGCACCGGCATCGGCAAGGTGAGCGAGGACTCGGGCAAGAGCAACGCCGACGACTACAACCCCGACAAGCTGCGCTACCACCGCATCATCATCATGACCGACGCGGACGTGGACGGTGCGCACATCCGCACCCTGCTGCTGACGTTCTTTTACCGCCAGATGCCCGAGCTGGTCGAGCGCGGTCACATCTACATCGCCCAGCCGCCGCTGTACAAGGTCAAGAACGGCAAGGAAGAGCTTTACCTGAAGGATGGCGCTGCGCTCAACCGCTACCTGCTGAAGATCGCCCTGCGCGAAGCCAGCGTCACCACCGGTGGAGCCAACCCGCGCACCATCGAGGGTGAAGAGCTGCAACGCCTGGCCGACATGCACCTGGCCGCCGAGAACGTGATCGAGCGCCTGTCCAACTTCATGGACCAGGAAGCCCTGCGCGCCATTGCCGACGGCGTGCAGATCAAGCTCGACACCCTGGAAGAAGCCCAGGCCTGCGCGCCCGTGCTCGAAGCCAAGCTGCGCGAGCTGACCACCACCGGCGTGCCCGCTGCGGTGACCGCTGAAATCGACCCGCACACGGAAAACCCCATCCTGCGCATCAGCCGCCACCACCACGGCAACATCAAGAGCTCCATCCTCACGCAGGAATTCGTGCGCAGCAGCGACTACGCCGCCCTCAGCGCCGAAGCGCAAAGCTTTGTCGGTCTGCTGAGCGAAGGTGCCCGAGTCACCCGTGGCGAGGGCGAAAAGGCACGCAGCGAAAAGGTCAGCGACTTCCGCCAGGCCATGCAATGGCTGATCCGCGAAGCCGAGCGCACCACCACGCGCCAGCGTTACAAGGGCCTGGGCGAAATGAACCCCGAGCAGCTCTGGGAAACCACCATGGACCCCAACGTGCGCAGCCTGCTGCAGGTCAAGATCAACGACGCCATTGAAGCCGACCGCGTGTTCACCATGCTGATGGGCGACGAGGTCGAACCGCGCCGCAACTTCATTGAGGACAATGCGCTGCGGGCGGGGAATATCGACGTCTAACTCTGAAAAACAGAGCTTTCAGTGCTTGCTGGATAAGGCCTGGAGCCGTAAAAGGCTCCAGGCCTTTTTTGCCGGGGCATACAGCATTCGGGCTCTCCTCACGCCCGGCAGGCCCCTCTCAGTGATGCGCCTGATGGCTGCTGTGCACCAGCTTGTCGGTGTAGGCAATGCCCAGGGCGCTGAGCAGGAACACCAGGTGGATGATGGTTTGCCACATCAGCACCTTGATGTCGGAGTTGCCCGCGTTGATGAAGGTCTTGAGCAGGTGGATGGAGCTGATGCCGATGATCGACAGCGCCAGCTTCACTTTCAGCACCGAGGCGTTGACGTGGTCCAGCCATTCGGGCTGGTCGGGGTGGCTGTCCAGGCCCAGGCGGCTGACAAAGGTTTCGTAGCCGCCCACGATCACCATGATCAAGAGGTTGGAGATCATGACCACGTCGATCAGCGCCAGCACGACCAGCATGATGATGGTTTCGTTCAGGCCGGTCAGTGGCCCTTCGGGCGTGTAGCCGATGTTGTGGACCAGGGCCTGCAGGTCGGCCTGGCTGCCGAAGGCGGCGCCGATCAGGTGCCACAACTCCACCAGAAAGAGCCAGACATAAACGGCTTGTGCGGCAATCAGCCCCAGATAGAGCGGCAATTGCAGCCAGCGGCTGGCAAAGATCAGGCTGGGGAGGGGGCGCATGGGGGAGGTGGGTGCGGTCGGGTCCGCAGACGACTTGGGTGTGGGGTCCTGAGTGGCCATAGGTCGGTAGATAAACGAGTGGCTGAATGTGTGCAGCAGTGGCTGCAGGGCCGCGATTCTAGGGATATCTACCGATGGGTGGGGACGGTTTTTCGGGTGCGGTCGTGCCGCCCGGCCGCTAGGTTTCTTCCGGCGCAATGCCGCGCACCACCTTGCTCACCACGTCGGCGGCAAAGCCCCGGCTGGCCAGAAAGCGCATGTGTTTGGCGCGCTCTTGCGGGGTGCTGGCGACCTGGCCGAACTTGCGCTGCCACACGGCCCAGGCGCGCTGGTGTTCGCTGGCGCGCAGTTCTTCGGCGGCGTCGCGGATGATGGTTTCGTCCAGGCCTTTCTGGCGCAGTTCGTGCAGCACGCGCTGGCTGCCCAGCTTGGGGGCGCGGCGGTAGAGGACGGATTGGGCGACGCGCTCGGGCTGGATGAAGCCTTTGGCCTCCAGCTGGTCGAGCACGGCACCCAGGTCCTCGCCCTCCTGCACGTGGCGTTGCAGCTTGCGCTCCAGCTCCAGGCGGGCGTGCTCGCGCTGGGCAAGCAGGCGCAGCGCCCGCGCCATCAGCGACGGGCCCTGGGGGCTGGGGCGGGTGGCGCTGGTGGCCTCGGGATCACCGGGCGGGCCGGCGTCGGGGCGGTGCTGCTGCGGCATGGACGTTCAGGCCAGGGGGCGGTTTAACCGATGACGCCGTCTTCGTCGATGTCGCCCTTCTTGCCCCTGGCGGGTTTGGCGGCTGCGGGAGCGCTGTCGGCAGCGGGTTCGGCGGCGTTGGTGGGCTGCAGGGCAATGCCCAGGCTTTCGCGCACTTTGTTCTCGATTTCCAGCGCCAGAGCCGGGTTGTCGCGCAGGAATTCGCGGGCGTTGTCGCGGCCCTGGCCGATCTTTTCGCCGTTGTAGGCGTACCAGGCGCCGGACTTTTCCAGAATCTTGGCTTCCACGCCCATGTCGAGGATTTCGCCCTGGCGCGAGATGCCTTCGCCAAACAGAATGTCGAACGAGGCGGTCTTGAACGGGGGCGAGACCTTGTTCTTCACCACCTTGACCTTGGTTTCGTTGCCGATGACGTTCTCGCCCTTCTTGATCGAGCCGGTGCGGCGGATGTCCAGGCGCACCGAGGCGTAGAACTTGAGCGCATTGCCGCCGGTGGTGGTTTCGGGGCTGCCGAACATGACGCCGATCTTCATGCGGATCTGGTTGATGAAGATGACGGTGCAGTTGGTCTTCTTGATGGTGGAGGTGAGCTTGCGCAGCGCCTGGCTCATCAGGCGGGCCTGCAGGCCGGGCAGGGCGTCGCCCATCTCGCCTTCGATTTCGGCCTTGGGCACCAGGGCGGCGACCGAGTCCACCACGATCAGGTCCACGGCGCCGGAGCGCACCAGGCTGTCCACGATCTCCAGCGCCTGCTCGCCGGTGTCGGGCTGGCTGATGAGCAGGTCGTTGAGGTTGACGCCCAGTTTCTGGGCGTATTGGGTGTCCAGGGCGTGCTCGGCGTCGATGAAGGCGCAGGTGCCGCCCAGCTTTTGCATTTCTGCAATCACTTGCAGGGTTAGTGTGGTTTTGCCCGACGATTCGGGGCCGTAGATTTCCACCACGCGGCCACGCGGCAGGCCACCGACGCCCAGGGCCACGTCCAGACCGAGCGAGCCGGTGGAGACGACCTGGATGTCCTCCACGGCCTCACCTTCGCCCAGCTTCATGATGGTGCCTTTGCCGAATTGCTTTTCAATCTGCGCCAGGGCGGCGGCCAGGGCCTTGGCCTTGTCGCTGTTGGGGTCGGCGGCGGGGGTGCGTGCGGTGGCGTTCATGGGGAAATCTCCTGGATGAAAAAGCAGAAACACTGGATGAATGACCAGTAATGTACGCCAAGAGTTATCTATAATTTTGTCAGTTTGACTGATAATCATGGAAACTGACTATGCAGAATGAGGTGGAAGCTCCCAGCGCCTGGGACGACGCTTGGCGCCACACCCACCTGGGTCAGCTGCTGGGCCACGCGCTGCGGCAGTTCGATGCCCGTGTGCGCAGCCTGATGGTGCAGGACGCAGCCGCGCCGCTGGCGCTGTCCAACCTGGCCGAACGCGACAAGGTGGGGGCGGCGCACATCCACATCACGCGCCATCTGTCGCCCAAGGGCGACAGGCTGACCGATCTGGCCGAGCGCGCCGGCATGAGCAAGCAGGCCATGTCCGACCTGATCGAGCAGTGCATTGCCTGGGGGCTGGTGCAACGCCAGCCCGACCCGCTGGACCGCCGTGCCAAGCGTGTGGTCTATACCGCCACCGGCCTGGAGTGGTACCACAGCTTTGCGCGCGCCACGGCGCAGGCCGAGGCGGAGTTCACCGCCGCCGTGGGGGAGGAAGTGGCCACGGTGGTGCGGCTGGCGCTGGAGCTGTATGGCGCCGAGATGGGGCGTCCGGCCTAGTTGACTATGAATTAAAGAGCTGTATCCGCTGGTCAAATCTGTATTTCAGACCTGTTTATTTGTGAAATCTTGTACAGATCAGCGGGTCAAGCTATCTTTTTGATGTCAGTTTGACAGCCTGCACCATTTCCCAGACCAGTTGGTGCAGGGCCTGCCAGGCATTGGTCGGGCGCCCGGGGATGTGCAGGCCCTTGACGATGCCATCGACCTGGTGCGCCGCCAGCAGCAGCCTGGCCACCGCTGGTGCGCGCAGTTGCGGCACGATGCGCGCAAAAAGCTGCTCTTTGGCGCCCCATACGCGCAGTTGACGCAAGGCCATGGCCAGTGGCTGGCCGCTGTCGAGCGCGGCGCGTGCGCGTTGCAGGTTGCGGATGTCTTCGGCCAGCGTCCAGTGCACCAGCACTTCGGCCACGCCTTCGGCCTGCAGGCCGTCGAGCATGCGCGTGCTGCGTGCCAGATCGCCGCTCAGAACGGCTTCGCTGAGCTTGAACACGTCGTAGCGCGCCACGTTGAGCACGGCTTGCTCGATCTGCTCCAGGCTCAGCTCCCCCGGCGGGTAGAGCAGGCCCAGTTTCTGGATTTCCTGGTGTGCGGCCAGCAGGTTGCCTTCCACGCAGTCGGCAAAGAAGGCCAGGCTGCGCTGCCCGGCCTCCCCGGCGGCGACGTGCTGGCCCTGGGCCTTGAGGCGCTGGGCAATCCAGGCGGGCAGCCTGTCGCGCTCCACAGGGTGGATGGGGATGTGGACGCCGTGCGTATCCAGCGCGCTGAACCAGGCGGTCTTTTTGCTGGCCGCGTCCAGGCGCGGCAGCTGGATCAGGGTCAGGGTGTCGGGGGAGCTGGCCGCCTGCGCGGCCAGTTGTGCCAGGGCGGCGGCGCCTTCCTTGCCGCCGGGCTTGCCGCTGGGGATGCGGATATCGACGATTTGCTTGTCGGCAAACAGGCTCAGGGCGCTGCCCGCTGCCAGCAGGCTGCTCCAGTCGAAATGCGCGCCCTGCACGGTGTGGACGCTGCGCTCGGTGTAGCCGGCCTGGCGTGCGGCGGCGCGAATGGCATCGGCCGCTTCCTGCAGTTGCAATGGCTCGTCGCCATGCAGGGTGTAGAGCGTGCGCAGGCCCTTGGCCAGGTGCGCGCCCAGTTGGTCCAGGGCCAGCTGCATGGGCGGCTTTACTCAGCCTGCGGCGGCTGCTGCACCAGGGCCAGGCGGCGCAGCAGCTGCTGGGCGATGTCTTCGCGCATGTCGCGGATCAGGCCGGCTTCTTCATCGTCCTTGGCCAGGGTCAGGTTTTCGCTGTAGCTCATGTCGCGCTGCTGGCTGATTTCCGTGCTCTCGATCCACACGCGGCCATCGCGCCCCAGCAGCTGAAAGCGCAGGTGCAGGCGCAGCTGCAGCTCGCGCACCTGCCCGGCCACGGTCTTGGCCAGCACCACGCGCTCGTTGCGCTCGCCTTGCAGGTGCAGCACCACGTCGGCCTGATGGCGCTCGTTGGCGTCGATGATCAGGCGCAGGTCGTGGCTGCTGGCGGCCAGGCGGCGCAGCAGGCTGCGCCCCAGCTCCGAGCCCTCGGGCGCTTGCAGGTAGAGCGAGGCAAACGGGTAGTGCGCGGCCCCGCGCAGTTGAAAGCCGCAGCCAGGCAGCAGCGTGGCCAGGGGCGCAAGCGCCAGGGAGCAGAGCAGGGTGCGTCGAGTGTGCATGGCAGCGCCTGAGGTGGGTTAGATCACGATGTTGACCAGGCGCCCGGGCACGACCACCACCTTCTTGGGCGTGGCGCCCTGGGTGTGCTTTTGTGCATCGGGGCTGGCCACGGCCAGGCGCTCGATTTCGGCCTTGTTGGCGCTGGCCGGCACGCGCACGCTGCCGCGCAGCTTGCCGTTGACTTGCAGCACCAGCTCCAGCTCGTCCTGCTCCAGCGCGCGCGGATCCACCTGGGGCCAGCGGGCGTCCAGCAGGTCGCCCTGCTTGTTGGCGTAGCCCAGCTCCCTCCACAGCACATGGGTGATGTGCGGGGTCACGGGGTAGAGCACGCGCAGCAGGATGCCAAAGCCTTCGATGGCGGCGATCTGGCCTTCGGCGCTGTCCAGGCCCTTGAAGGACTCCAGCGCGTTGAGCATCTTCATCGCGCCTGAGACCACGGTGTTGTACTGCATGCGCTGGTAGTCGTAGTCGACCTGCTTGAGCACGCTGTGGATCTCCAGGCGCAGCGCCTTGGAGGGGGCGTCGAACTGCACGTCGTCCAGGCTGTCCAGGCCCAGGGCCAGCGCAATGGCGGGCGTGTAGTTGATGCCCAGCAGCTTGTAGCCAAAGTTGTAAACGCGGCGCAGGAAGCGGTAGCTGCCTTCGACGGCGGCGTCGTTCCACTCCAGCGTCAGCTCGGGCGGGGCGGTGAACATGGTGTACAGGCGCGCGGTGTCGGCGCCGTACTTTTCGATCAGCTCCTGCGGATCGACACCGTTGTTCTTGGACTTGGACATGGTGCCCACACCCTCGTAGTCGATGGGCGTGCCGGCCGGCAGCAGGCCGTCGGCGCTGTCCACGGCGTTCTTGAGCTTGGCGCCGACGATCTTGCCGCCATCATCGAGTACGTGCTCCACGTCCTTGGGCCAGAAGTACTCCTTGGCGCCCTTGGAGGTGCGACGGCTGTAGATGTGGTTGAGCACCATGCCTTGCGTGAGCAACCTGGTGAAGGGCTCGTCGATCCTGACCAGGCCCAGATCGCGCATCACCTTGGTCCAGAAGCGTGCGTACAGCAGGTGCAGGATGGCGTGTTCCACGCCACCGATGTACTGGTCCATCGGCATCCAGTAGTCGGTGCCACCGGCCACCATGGCATCGTGGTTCTGCGCGTCGCAATAGCGCATGAAGTACCAGGACGAATCGACAAAGGTGTCCATGGTGTCGGTTTCGCGGCG
>CAMZGS010000002.1 GCA_947306475.1 uncultured Comamonas sp. | reverse complement strand
CCCTTTGAGACACCATCTCCCAACCGTGCCGCCGGCTTGCCGTTCATTGCTTCGACCTCCTGAGAAAACCACACCACAGACCGGGGAAAACCCAGCCCTGGATGCTAGGGAGGCAGCGGCTTGAAAAGCCCGGCGATTGTTCAAGCGAATGTAAAGATGTCCCGGCAGATGCAAGAGTGCCGGCCGGCAGAAAGTGGGCACACCATGGGAGGAGTTGCTTCTGGCTTGAGGCTGCGGCAGCGGCACAACGTGCCGATGGCGCCTATCCGGCGGGAGTACATCGGGTTACGTGAGCAAATGTGCCAAACCGTGCTCGTGCATCTTTGTGAGCAGGGCGAGATTGATTGGGATTGAGCCGATATTGAATCGCACCGGGCTTGATGGAGGCTATTCAAAGTGACTTCACTCCAGGCTCACTGTCCCCCCTTGCGTCCCATGAAGCAGCCCCCAAGTCGGGGCAATCATGTGCAGCGCCGGCGTCTTCTCCGGTATTTTCAGGCCTGCCACTATCCTCGCCGCCCGCCATTCTTCTGGCATGAGCAATCTTTCGGCATCCCGCGGCGGGCAGCTGCGACCCAGGCGCATCAGCAAGCTGAACCGACCAGCTTTTCTGTGTACAAATGAACACAACCCGCAAAACAAAAACAGGCCCGCGCTGCCTGTGCAGTGCGGGCCTGTGGCAATGCAATGTATGCAGCCGACGCTTACAGCGAGTCGATAAAGCTGCGTAGCTTGTCCGAGCGGCTGGGGTGCTTGAGCTTGCGCAGGGCCTTGGCCTCGATCTGGCGGATGCGCTCGCGCGTCACGTCGAACTGCTTGCCCACTTCCTCCAGCGTGTGGTCGCTGGCCATCTCGATACCAAAGCGCATGCGCAGCACCTTGGCTTCGCGGGGGGTGAGGCCATCGAGGATGTCCTTGACCACATCGCGCAGGCCGGCCTGCATGGCGGCATCCACGGGCGCGGTGTTGTTGGTGTCCTCGATGAAGTCGCCCAGGTGGCTGTCGTCGTCGTCGCCGATGGGGGTTTCCATCGAGATCGGCTCCTTGGCGATCTTCATGATCTTGCGGATCTTGTCCTCGGCCATTTCCATCTTCTCGGCCAGGATGGAGGCATCGGGCTCATAGCCGAATTCCTGCAGGTGCTGGCGCGAGATGCGGTTCATCTTGTTGATGGTCTCGATCATGTGCACCGGGATGCGGATGGTGCGTGCCTGGTCGGCGATCGAGCGGGTGATGGCCTGACGGATCCACCACGTGGCGTAGGTTGAGAATTTGTAACCACGGCGGTACTCGAACTTGTCCACCGCCTTCATCAGGCCGATGTTGCCCTCCTGGATCAGGTCCAGGAATTGCAGACCACGGTTGGTGTACTTCTTGGCAATGGAGATCACCAGACGCAGGTTGGCCTCAATCATCTCCTTCTTGGCAAAGCGGCTGGCGCGCTCACCGTCGTTCATGCGCTTGTTGATGCGCTTGAGCTCTTCCAGCGGCACCACCACGCGGTTTTGCAGATCAATCAGGGCCTGTTGCAACTCCTGCACCGCAGGGATGTTGCGCCCCAGAATGGCGCTGTAAGGCTTGCCGGCAGCAGCATGCTTTTCCACCCACTGCAGGTTGAGCATGTTCTGCGGGAACTCCTCGAGGAACACTTCCTGCGGCATGCCGCACTTGTCCACGATGATCTTGCGCAGCTCACGCTCTTTCTTGCGCACATCGTCAGCCTGGGCGCGCGCCATGTCGCACAGCTTCTCGATGGTCTTGGCGGTGAAGCGGATGGTCATCAGCTCTTCGGTGATGGCCTTCTGCACCTTGTTGTAGGTGGGTGAACCCCAGCCTTCCTTGTCGTAGGCCTTGCGCAGCTTGTCGAACAGCTCGCGGATGCGATCAAAGCGCTCCAGCGCCTCCACCTTGAGCTTTTCCAGCAGGCGCGTCATGGCCTTGGAGCCGCCCTTGCCGTCGTCGTCATCGTCCTCGTCGTACTCGTCAAAGTCTTCTTCAGCGACGTAGTCGTCGTTTTCGTCGGCATTGACAAAGCCGTCCACGACTGCGGAGATGGACACCTTGCCCTCGCGGATTTCCTCCGCCATGGACAGCACTTCGGCAATCGTGGCGGGCGAGGTGGAGATGGCCTCCATCATGTCCATCAGGCCGCCCTCAATGCGCTTGGCAATTTCAATTTCGCCCTCACGCGTGAGCAGCTCCACCGTGCCCATTTCGCGCATGTACATGCGCACGGGGTCGGTGGTGCGACCAAATTCCGAATCCACGGTGGACAGGGCCGCTTCGGCTTCTTCTTCGGCTTCTTCCTCGGTGGTGGCGGACTGGCCGGTGTTGTTCAGCAGCAGGGTTTCGGCGTCGGGCGTCTGCTCGTACACCGCCACACCCATGTCGCTGAGCATGGCGATCACCACTTCCAGCGTTTCGGCATCGACCAGCTTGTCGGGCAGGTGGTCGTTGATTTCGGCGTGCGTCAGGTAGCCGCGCGTCTTGCCCAGCTTGATCAGCAGCTTGAGGCGCTGACGGCGCGTGTTCATTTCCTCTTCGGTCAGGACGGTTTCGTCCAGACCGAATTCCTTCATCAAAGCGCGCTCCTTGGCTTTGCTGATCTTCATGCGCAGGGGCTTGGCCTTTTCCGTGCCCTCGCCAGCGGCAGCTTCTTCGGGCTCGGCTTCCAGTTCCAGCTCGGCTTCGAAGTCGCCCAGATCGGCATCGTCGTCCAGCACTTCTTCCTTGGCCTTGGCTTTGCGGCCACGCTTGGCAGCAGGCTTGGCATCGTCACTCTTGGCTGCCTTGGCGGTTTTCTTGGCAGCGGCTTTCTTGGCTGCCGGGGCCTTTTCCGCGCCATCGTCCTGGGCTGCATCGGCCTTGCTGGTCTTTCGGGCGGTGCTCTTCTTGGCCGCGGGAGCAGCCGCTTCCACAACTTCGGGTGCAGCGTCTGCCACGGGGGTTTCGGCAGCTTTTTTGGTGGTTGTTTTCTTTGCTGCGGTCTTCTTTGCTGCTGGCTTGCTCTCTTCCAGCGCGGCGGTGTTCACTGCTGCATCGTCCACGGATGCGGCGACTTTCTTGGCGGCAGCCTTTTTCGGGCTGCGTTTGGATGCGGCTTCGGCCAAGAGGGCATCAGCCATGGCTTTGAGTTCGGCTTTGGTTGCCACTGGGGTTCCTTTTTTGCAAAAAACCGCCCGGATGCCGATGACGGGCACATGGGGGCCATCAACACAACGCCCGCGCACAGGCGTTGCCACTTACACATCTCACGATCTCAAAGGATGTGTCGGAAGCAAAGCGCTCCCTGGGCAAGATGGTGGGGCGATCATTTGGTGTACAGCCCTTGCGAAAAGGTGGCCTAGCCTTGCGGGTGGCTGTGACGTGCATGCGCTTGCACATTGGCCGGTTCGGAGGTACTGCTGTCGCTCTTGCCGATAAAGGCCCAATTATAGGCGCCCCAGGCAAACACAAGACCCAAAGTGCAATCCTTGTCAAGCCCCGCATGCACAAGACACCACCCTGCTGGCCGCCTGCCGGCGATGTGCCGACCTACAACAGGCGGCTGCGTGCCTGCAAGGCCTGGTAGCGCTGGCGCACTTCCTGATTGCTGGGGTCCTGGGCGTAGGCCTGGGCCAGGGCAGTGAGCAGCTCGTGAATGCGGCGGCTCAGCCACGGCTTGAGGATGCTGCGCAGCTCCTCGTACTGCGCCTGCACATCGTCTTCCGGATGGGCCTGTGGCCCCTGCATCAGGGCCAGTACCCAGTCGGCATGCACGGTCTGCATCAAATTGGCCTTCAGCGCAGGCCAGGCAAGTGCTCCATGCTCCTGATATTGACTCTCCAGCCAGGTGAAGAACGGGCCATGAGGCGCTGGCATATGGACCAGTGCGTCCAGATCGTCGTTGTCCAGCCGCTCCAGCAACGCCATGTGTGCCAGCAGCAGGCGCACCGCCTGATCCGCTCCGATGGTGATTTCCTTGCGCAGCGGCGCACGCCAGCCGCCTTCGGGGCGTCGCCCAGGTGCCGGGCGGACTGCTGGCGCCCAGGGGCGGGCTCCATCGGCCGACTGCTGTACTGCCGGGTTGCGGGCCGCGCCATGGCTGGCGGTGCGCTCCCACAAGGCCTGCAACTCAGCCGCAGGCAGCGCAATGTGCTGTGCCAGCTCGTCGAGCACCAGACGCTTGAGGGTGCTGGGCGGCATCAGCTGCCACAGGGGCTGCGCCTGGCTGGAGAGGCGTGCGCGACCTGGCGCACTGCCCAGGTCGCAGCCTTCGCTGGCGCAGGTCAGCAGAAACTGATTGAACGGCTGCGCCGCATGCACCATGCGGGCAAAGGCGTCGGCCCCGTGGGTGCGGATGAAGCTGTCCGGGTCGTGCTCCGGTGGCAGGAACAGGAACTTCACACTGCGCGTGTCGTTGACCAGGGGCAGCACAGCCTCCAGCGCCTTGCGCGCCGCACGCCGCCCGGCAGCATCGCCGTCGAAGCTGAACACCACCGCATCGGTAAAGCGCAGCAACTTGTGCATGTGCTCGCTGGTGCAGGCCGTGCCCAGGGTAGCCACTGCGTTGGCAAAGCCCAGCTGCGCCAGGGCGACTACGTCCATATAGCCTTCGCACACCAGGGCGTAGCCGCTTTCGCGGATGGCATTGCGCGCTTCGAAGAGGCCGTACAGCTCGCGCCCCTTGTGAAACAGTGCCGTCTCCGGGGAGTTGAGGTACTTGGGCTTGTCATCCCCCAATACCCGCCCGCCAAAGCCGATGCACTGGCCCTTGACGTCGCGGATCGGGAACATGATGCGATCGCGAAAGCGGTCGTAGCGCCGGTCTTCTTCCGTGTTGTGCACCACCAGGCCGCTGTCGCGCAGCAGATCGCTGGTGTAGTCGGGAAACACGCTGGCCAGGAAATTCCAGCCGGCAGGCGCATAGCCCAGACCATAGCGCTGGCTGATGCTGCCCGAGACGCCACGGCGCTTGAGGTAATCGATGGCATGGGGCGCGTGCCTGAGCTGCTCGCAGTACGCCTGCGCAGCGCGCTCCAGTACCTGGGTCAGGCTCTCCTGCTGCTGTTTGTGCGCCTGGCGCTGCGCGCGCTGCTGGGCCGAGAGCTCTTCCTGCGGCACCTGCATGCCCACTTCCTGCGCCAGGGACTGCACCGCTTCCATGAAGTCCATGCCGGTGTGCTCGCGCAAGAAAGCAATCGCATCACCGCCCTTGCCGCAGCCAAAGCAGTGGAAGAACTGCTTGGCGGGGCTGACGCTGAACGACGGCGATTTTTCCCCATGAAACGGGCACAACCCCATGAAGTTGGCGCCACTTTTCTTCAGGGACACGTAGCGCCCCACCACGTCCACGATATCGACGCGTGCTAGGAGATCCTGGATGAATGAAGCTGGAATGGACACAGACGCAATTGTCCGGCAGCTGGACAAGCCGGAAACAAAAAAACCCGGCAGAGGCTGCCGGGCATCAAGAAGGGAAAGCGTAAAGCGATGACGGATTCTTTCAGTGCAGGGACAGTGCTCCTGCATTCTTGCTTTTGCCGGCACGCGCAGGCGGGGTGCACAGACCGCACTCGTAGTGCTTGGCGTTTTCGTACATTTCCGTCACGAACATGCCGCCACACTTGCTGCACTTGGTGCGTGTGAGCATCTGTGCATCCACGAACTTGACCAGTCGCCATGCCCGGGTGAAGGAGAGCAGGCAGTCCAGCTCCAGCGCCTGCACCTGTTCCAGGTAGAGGCGATAGGCCTTGGTGAGCACCTCGATCGGGTCGGCATCCACCCCCTTGGAGAGATATTCGTAAATGTTCAGGAACAGCGAGCTGTGGATGTTTTCCTGCCAGGTCAGGAACCAGTCGGTGGAAAACGGCAGCTGCCCCTTGGACGGCGACTTGCCGGCAATTTCTTTGTACAGGCGGATCAGGCGCTCGTAGGACAGCGTGGTCTCGGACTCGAGCACCTGCATGCGGGCGCCCATCTCGATCAGCATGGCAGCGCGCTCGATCTGGCGCGACTCCTGGAGCACGCTCTTGACGGCGGCAGCCTTGCGGGTGGTGGTCGTTGCGGTGGCGGTCATGATGGCAACTCCTTCAAACGATCACGGGCGTGCTCAGAGCACTTCGGAGACGCGGCTGGCCATCACGATGTTGGCGTGCATGGTGTTCAGGGCTTCGTTGGTGTTCTTGTTGCTGCTGTGGTTGGTCAGCAAGCTCCAGACCATCTCATCGTCCACACGGAAGCTGCACAACAGGGTGTTGCGCGATGCCAGTTTCAACAACTGCCCGGCCGACAGCACGGCCAGCAGATCACAGGCCTCTTCGCTCAGACCCAGGCGGAAGATGGCCTCGGCCTTGTCCTGACGGATCAGGTTCTGCGCCAGCATCAGGTAGGTCAGATTGGCTTCGCGGATTTCAGCGAGCAGTTGTTCGTTGGTCATGTTTTGCTTCCTTTCCAAAAATGCAGTCTTGTGTCTGCTTGTTCTGCGGCAGGAGGCCGCGCTGTTGTTGGAAGCGATTGTGGGCCGACGCCCGGGGCGACTTGAGTCAGCGCACGCCCATACGTGCTGTCGGTCGCAGGAGAAGGGGCGTGTCAGCGCAAGTGGAAGGGGTTTGTCGGATTTTTTCCTACACACCCCGCCTGCTGCCCGGCGGCAGCCACTGACCTGAGAGCACACAGCCAGAAGAGGATGAAAGGGGATTGCTGTGCGAATGGCCGCCACTGTAATGCCGCTGCACCACCTGCCAAAGCGGAAATAGGCGGGCTTTTCCCACCCATCCCCCTGCTTGGCCACCCTCCCCCCCCTGGGCGCTGCCCTTGCTGTATCAAGGGCAGGCGCTCTGTTTTTTGCATGTTGTCCAGAAAATCAAGGCGTTGCGGTGGAGGCAAGGTGCGCAGCCGCAGGCAGCCCCCGTGGGCCGACAAGGCCGCGCCGCCACGCATCCGGGGTGGGGTTCACCGGCCTCAGGCATCCCCTTTGGCACAGGGACGGCTGGCATCGCTGCACCACTGGCTCCAGCTGCCGGCAAACAGGGCTGTCGGGGCAAAGCCTGCCACCTCCATGGCCAGCAGGTTGGGAATGGCGCTGACACCGCTGCCGCACTGGTGCACCACGCTGGCTGGATCGCGCCCGGCCAGCAGGGCTTCGAACTCGGCGCGCAGCAGGGCTGCAGGCTTGAAGCGGCCATCCAGGGCAATGTTCTGGCTGAAGGGGCGATTGAGTGCCCCGGGGATATGGCCCGCGACCGGGTCCAGTGGCTCCACGTCCCCACGGAAGCGCTCAGGCGCGCGTGCATCGATGATGGTCTGAGCGGCATCGCCCAGACGCCGCTGCACCGTATCCACATCAACAAGCTGACGCAACGGCGCCCGCAGCGCGAAATTGCCCGCCGGGCGTGGCGCCGGCTCGCCCGCCACCAGAGCACCACCAGCTGCGGCCCACTGCGGCAGACCGCCATCGAGCACCGCCACCGCGTCGTGCCCGGCCCACTTGAGCATCCACCACAGGCGACCACAGAAATTGCACCCCTGACGGTCATAGACCACGGCCTGCATGTCGTTGCTGAAGCCCACCTGCGCCAGCCAGGCAGCAAAGCGCTCGCGGCTGGGCAACGGGTGGCGACCGCCACTGGCAGCCTGGTCATCGGCGGCAGCGCTCAGGGCGGTATCCAGGTTGGCATACACGGCGCCGGGGATGTGTGCCTCCAGATACTGCTGGTGCCCGGCCTGGGGCTGCTGCAGATCGAAGCTGCAATCGAACACCATGCACGGGCGCCCGCTGTCCAGCAGCGCCTGCAACTGAGCGGCGGAAATCAAAAGGGGGAAGGAAGAAGAAGCATCGGCCATAGGTCAACCACCATCAGAAACAAGCCGATGATGGTAGCGCAGGCCTTTGTCGGGCCATGCCTGTCTGCAATGGCACGCGACCAACTTCTCCTAAAAAAAGAGCGGCTGGCGCTTACCAGCAGGCATTTTCAGCTAGAAAACATGCTGAAATCGCCTGCTGGTAAGCGCCAGCCGCTCCTTTATCAATAACAGACTTAGCCGCGCACCACCAGCACCGGGATGCGTGCAGCCTGGAGCACGCGCTGAGCGACGCTGCCCAGCACCAGCTTTTCCAGACCACGGCGACCGTGCGAGCCCATGACGATCAGGTCGGCGCCCACGCTCTCGCCCACGCGCACGATGCCTTCGTGAATGGCATGGCCCTCGCCCACCAGGGTCTTGGAGGTCACGCCCGCTTCGTCCAGCAGCTTCTTGACGTCTTCCAGGGCCTTGTTGGCCTCGGCGGTGGCGGCGCTCAGGTACTGGGCCTGGCCGTAGGCAAAGTCGGCACCCACGCCGGTGAAGGGATAGGGATCGAGCACATATACCGCAGTCACATCGCTGCCAAAGGCCTTGGCCAGACCGGCGGCCTTGCTGACTGCCTGCATGGAAGTGGCCGAACCGTCCACGGGTACCAGAATGTGTTTGAACATGAAATCACTCCTTCCTAAAGAGAAACACCTATGCCCCTAGCATAGGGCCAAAGCTGGCGCGATTACCCAAAAAGGCACAACACGCCGTTTTTTATTCCCGGCGGCTGGCGGCCTCGTCCACCGGCGCTTGCAGGAAGCTGCCACGGCGGCAGGTCACAACCAGGGTGTCGCGCTGGCCGGGCTGCTCGGGCACGGCAGGCTGGATGGGGGTGGTTTCATGCACCATGCGCGCATCGTCCAGCAGCATCAGCGACCACGGCTGCTCCAGGGTGAAGCGCAGCCCTTGCGGGGCATGCGCTTCAAAGACACGCGTCTCGCCGCCCTTGACACCCTGGCGCCCCACCAGGAACACGGCCACCAGATCCACCCCATCGCGGTGCGCCCCCTCGGGCGTGGGCCGGCCAATGCCGGTGGCAGTGTCGATGCGGAACTGGTGCGCCTCAACGTAGCACGGCTGCCCAGGCTCCTCAGCGGCAAACAGCGACTGCGACAGCTGCGCCAGACGCGCCACCAGGCGCTGCCAGACCGGGCTTTGCACCGTGGCATCCTGCATGGGCGCAAACCAGCGCTGCATGCCGCCGTGCAGGGCGTTGTAGTCCAGCGGCTGCCAGTGCGCGCGGTGCGGCTGCAACTGCACCTGATCACCCTGCACGATGAAGCTGGCGTGGCGACGAAAGCGGTAGCGCCCGCCATCGCGCAGAAACGTGTCGGGCGGCAGGTCCTGCCAATCGCCGGCCAGGGCCTGCAGCTCGGCCAGCGTGCAGCCCAGCCACGTGGCCGTGCCCTGGGGATCCAAAACCGCATAGCCGTGGGTGCGCAGCTGCGCGCTGACCTGTGCGGGACTGTGGTAGGTCGGGGGGATGATGATGTAGGCCATAAGGCCGCGCAGCTTACTCCTGGCAGGCCGCTGTGGCGCCCTTGGCACCCGAAATTTTGCGCACTGCCGGCCGGCGCAGCCGCTGCCTTTGACAAAAACTGGAGGGCGATTTTTTAATTTTTCAAGCGGAATAAGAGTTAACCCCTTTTGAATTAAGCGCTTTAAGCTATCTTTTTTTAAGCCTGACAAATGGCGTTTACAGTCACGCCTTCGATCTCCATAGGCAGAGTGCGGGCTCCCTGGCGCTTTGCCACAGATGACCAAAAAATACACAAGATAGAAACGTGCAACCAACCACCAGCAACTTCATGGCATCTTCTCCAGACACGAACCCCTCCGTCGGCCCGGACAAGCCCCAGGACGAAGCCCTGACCCAGGCGCTGGCGCGCCCCTATCAGCATGGTTTTGTGACCGATATCGAGTCGGTCAACCTGCCCCCGGGGCTCAACGAGGACACCATCCGCTCCATCTCGCGCATCAAGAAGGAGCCCGAGTTCCTGCTCAACTGGCGTCTGGCAGCCCTCAAGCGCTGGCAGAACATGCCCCAGCCGGATTGGGCGCGCCTGCAGATTGCCCCGATCGACTTTCAGGCGCTGAGCTACTACTCGGCCCCCAAATCGCTCAAGGACGCCCCCAAGAGCCTGGAGGAAGTCGATCCCAAGCTGCTGGAGACCTACGAAAAGCTGGGCGTGCCCCTGCACGAGCGCGCGCGCCTGGCAGGTGTGGCGGTGGATGCGGTGTTCGACTCGGTCTCGGTGGGCACCACCTTCCGCCAGCAGCTCGCTGATGTCGGCGTGATCTTTTGCTCCTTCTCGCACGCGGTCAAGGAGCACCCCGAGCTGGTCGAGAAATACCTGGGCTCGGTCGTGCCGGTGCAGGACAACTTCTACGCGGCGCTCAACTCGGCGGTGTTTTCCGACGGCTCGTTCGTCTATATCCCCAAGGGCGTCAAGTGTCCGATGGAACTGTCCTCGTACTTCCGCATCAACGCCCAGGGCACAGGCCAGTTCGAACGCACGCTGATCATTGCCGAGGAAGGCAGTGAAGTGAGCTACCTGGAAGGCTGCACCGCCCCCCAGCGCGACGAGAACCAGCTGCACGCCGCCGTGGTGGAGCTGATTGCGCACGACGATGCCTTCATCAAGTACTCCACCGTGCAGAACTGGTACCCCGGCGACGAAAACGGCAAGGGCGGCATCTACAACTTCGTGACCAAGCGCGGCCTGGCAGCAGGCAAGCGCTCGCGCATTGCCTGGACGCAGATCGAGACGGGCTCCTCCATCACCTGGAAGTACCCATCGTGCGTGCTGCAAGGCGATGGCTCCAGCGGCGAGTTCTATTCGATCGCCGTCTCCAACCACCGCCAGCAGGCCGATACGGGCACCAAGATGATCCATATCGGCAAGAACACCACCAGCCGAATCGTCTCCAAGGGCATCAGCGCCGGACATGCACAGAACAGCTACCGTGGTCTGGTGCGCATCAACGCCGGTGCCGAAGGCGCGCAGAACCACACGCAGTGCGACTCGCTGCTGATCGGCTCCAACTGCGGCGCGCACACCTTCCCCTACATCGACTCGGCGCGCAGCGACGCGCAGGTGGAGCACGAGGCGACCACCACCCGCATCTCGGAAGACCGCCTGTTCTACTGCCAGCAACGCGGCATCGACCCTGAGGAGGCCACTTCGCTGATCGTCGGCGGCTTTTGTCAGGCAGTGCTCGAAGAGCTGCCCATGGAGTTCGCCCTGGAAGCCAAGGCGCTGCTCGCCGTCTCGCTGGAAGGCTCCGTCGGTTAAGCACAAGAATTCAGCATCAAATACCGCTCAAACCCTTACTGGGCGGTCGGTAACAGCTACAAAATTATTAGATTCAAGACTAGGACGTTTTATGACCACAACCACCCCTGTTCTACAAGTACGTGATCTGCGCGTGGACATTGGCGAGCGCACCGTGCTGCAATCGGTCTCGCTGGATGTGCAGCCCGGCAGCCTGGTGGTGCTGATGGGTGCCAACGGCAGCGGCAAGAGCACGCTGGGCATGGCCCTGGCCGGCCACCCCCTGTACAACATCGTGCACGGTCAGGCACTGCTGGGCACGGACAACCCGGTGGATCTGGTGCAACTGCCCGCCCATGAGCGCGCCCGCGCCGGCTTTTTCCTGTCCTTCCAGTCGCCTCCGGACATTCCCGGCGTCAAGAACAACCTGTTCATCCGTACTGCGCTGAACGCGGTGCGCGAATCGCGTGGCGAAGAACCGCTGGATGCGTTCGACTTCCTCTCCAGCGCCAAGCAGGGCGCCAAGGAGCTGGGCATGCCCGCTGCCATGCTGAGCCGCCCGGTCAACGAGGGCTTCTCCGGCGGCGAGCGCAAGCGCAACGAGCTGCTGCAGCTGACGCTGCTCAAGCCACGCATCGCCCTGCTCGATGAAATCGACTCCGGCCTGGACGTCGATGGCGTGCGCGCCGTGGTGGAACTGGTGCAGCGCATGCGCGCCCAGGGCACGGCCTTCATCGTTGTCTCGCACTACCTGCAAATGATCGAATCGCTGCAACCGGACCAGGTGCTGCGCCTGGATCAGGGCCGCATTGCCGAAACCGGCACGCTGGAGCTGGCCCGCAGCATCGCCGAAACCGGTTTTGCCCGCGCAAACGCTTGAGGTGCAGGGTATGAGCGACATCACCGCAATCGACGACATCACCCAGGCCCGGGAGCAACTGCAGGCGCACGGCTGGATTGCCCGCAGCTGCGAGCCCTTCCGCCACCTGCCCCCGCCAGCGCTGGAGCAATGGCTGGGCACGCAGCAGCCCGCTGCCCCCTCGGACACCACCGACTGGCACGTGCAGGTGCAGGAAGGCGCCACCCAGGTGCAGATCCAGCACCTGAGCGCGCTGGACGCCGTCCAGCGCCGCAGCCTCCTGGCCGACCTGCCCCAGCCTCAAGGCGATGCTGCCCCCTTTGCCTGGGCGCACCGCGCCCTGTGCCGCCAGGGCCTGCGCATCCAGGTGGCCGCCAGCACCGATGGCCGCCCGGTGCGCCTGCACGTGCAGCATCTGGCCCAGCTGGCCGTGGACGCACCCCTGCTGGTGCTGGACGTTGCCCCCGGCGCCCACTGCCTGCTGCTGCACACCGCCCGGCGCGCCGCCGGGCTGACGCAGATCACGCAGAACCTGCACATGCACATCCGCCTGGGCGCTGGCGCCCGGTTGCAACACCTGCGCATTGCCGATGTGCAGGCCGATGACCGCCTGGCCCACGTGCAGCACGTGGAAGTGGCAGACAACGCCCGTTACCACCAGGCGCTGTGCACCAGCGGCTGCGCCTACCAGCTGCAGCGCAGCGACATCCAGCTGCAGGGCCCCGGCGCCCAGGCGCGCCATGCGGGCCTGCTGCTCAACAGCCACCAGCGCCAAGTGGACCAGCAGGTCTCGGTGCGCCACAACGCGCCCGACACCGACAGCCACGTACAGGTGCTGGGCCTGGGCAGCGGCAAGAGCCGCACCGTGGGCAACAGCTTTGCCTTCATCGCCCCCGGCGCGCGCGACGCCAACGTACACCAACGCCTGTGGGGCATCGCCCTGGATGGCCAGCCGCGCATGACGCTGCGCCCGCACCTGGAAATCCTGCACGACCAGGTACAGGCCACGCACGGCGCCACCTGGGGTGCCCTGCCTGCCGATGCCCTGTTCTACGCCCAGCAGCGTGGTCTAGATGCCGCCACCGCACGCGGCCTGATCATCGAGGGCATGGCTCGCGCCCTGCTGGAGCGTGCCCTGCCTGCCGCCGAGGCAGAGGGTGAAGAGGAAGCCGCCGGCGCCGCCAGCCCCCTGCTGGAGGACTGGCTGCAAGGCACCTGGCTGGGCGAGGCCATCCAGCAGACCATGCTCACCCCGCAGGAGGCCACATGACCGCCACCCCCTCCCCCATCGGCAACCCGGCCCTGCTGCGCAGCCTGTTTCCGGTGCTGGCCCAGCAGGTCAAGGGGCAGCCCCTGGCCTATCTGGACAATGCCGCCACCACGCACACCCCGCTGCCCGTGCAGCAGGCCATGCTGGACTTTGAGCAGCACCACCGCGCCAACATCCACCGCGGCGTGCACACCTTGAGCCAGCGCGCCACCGATGCGTTCGAGGAAGCGCGCAGCACGCTCAAGGCCTTCCTTGGCGCCGGCAAGGAGCACGAGCTGGCCTTCACCAGCGGCACCACCGAGGCACTGAACACCGTGGCCCAGGGCCTGTGGGCCGCCGGCCCGGACAAGGCCTGGCTGCGCGCGGGCGATGAAATCATCGTCAGCGGTCTGGAGCACCACGCCAATCTGGTGCCCTGGCAACAGGCAGCGCGCATGACTGGCGCCAGGCTGCGCATCCTCAAACCCGACACCCAGGGCAGCGTGCACCTGGAAGACCTGCAAGCGCTGATCACCCCGAAGACGCGCGTGCTGGCCATCACCGCTGGCGCCAACGCCACGGGCGAGCGCCCGCCTTACGAGGCCATGCTCACCCTGGCCAAGCAGGCCGGTGCGCTGACGGTGCTGGACGCAGCCCAGGCCGTGGGCCACACCATGCCGGCCCTCAGCAGCCTGGATGCCGACTTCATCGCCTTCTCCGGCCACAAGATGTACGGCCCCATGGGCACAGGTGCCCTGGCCGGCAGACGCCAGGCGCTGGAGCTGCTGTATCCCCTGCGCCTGGGCGGCGACATGGTGGAGTGGGTGGAATACGAGCGTGCCGGCTACGCCGCCGTGCCCACCCGCCTGGAAGGTGGCACGCCCAACGTCACTGGTGCCGTGGGTCTGGCAGCCGCAGCGCGCTTTATCGAACAGGTTGGCCGCGCCGCCATCGATGCCCATATCCACCAGCTGCGCACACAGGCGGTTGCTGGCCTGCAGGCGCTGGAAGGCGTCACCGTCTTTGCCCCACAGGCCACACAGGCAGCGCTGGTTTCCTTTGTGGTGCAGGATGTGCACCCGCACGACATTGGCACCCTGCTGGATGAGCGTGGCGTGGCAGTGCGCACCGGCCACCACTGCGCCGAACCCCTGCACAACCACCTGGGCCACGGTCCCACGACCCGGGCGTCCTTTGCCCTGTACAACACCCCCGACGAGGTACGCCGCCTGATCGACGGCGTAGCCCATGCCTTGAAAGTTTTGCGATGAGCTCTGCTGAAAACGATCTTTACCAGGAAGTGGTGCTGGAGCACAAACGTGCCCCGCGCAACTTCGGCCACCTGGAGCACCCAACCCACCAAGCCCAAGGCACCAACCCCTCCTGCGGCGACCGCGTGGCCGTGGAGCTGAACATTGACGGCAACACCGTGCAGGACATCCGCTTCAGCGGCCAGGGCTGTGCCATCTGCATGGCCTCCACGTCCATGATGACCGAAGCCGTCAAAGGCAAGGATGTGGCCCTGGCGCAGGAGCTGCAGCAACACTTCCGCGCCGTGCTGACGGGCGAGGAAGCCCCCGAAGAAGCCCCCCTGGGCAAGCTGGTGAGCCTGGCCGGAGTGCGCCAGTACCCCAGCCGCATCAAATGCGCCCTGCTGGGCTGGCACGCGCTGATGCATGCCATCGCCGGCAACCAGGAAGCCGCCAGCACCGAAGACGGCACGGAAAACCCCTCCCAGGCCGTCGGAGGCGCCGCATGATGAACCGCCGCCAACGCGAAGACGTCCTGGTGCGCCGCGCCGTGACCGTGGAAACCATCCCCAGCGGCCAGCCCCTGGAATTGCAGGCGGGCCAGCTCGCCCAGATCACCCAGGCGCTGGGCAGCTCCTTCACCCTGGTGGTCGATGGACAGCTGGTGCGCCTCAAGGGGGCCGATGCCGATGCCATCGGCAAGGAACCGCCCGAATCCATCGCCATCCCCCAGGATGTCACGACCGACGACGTCAAGCCCCTGATCTGGCAGACCCTGCGCACCTGCTACGACCCGGAAATCCCGGTCAACATCGTTGACCTGGGCCTGATCTACCACTGCGAGGTCGAACCCATCGACGCCAGCGGCGACGTGCGCGTGACCATCGACATGACGCTCACCGCCCCCGGCTGCGGCATGGGTGAGGCCATTGCCAACGAGGTGTGCGACAAGGTGCTGGCCCTGCCGCGTGTGCAGGACATCACCGTCAACCTGGTCTTCGATCCCCCGTGGAACCGGGACATGATGAGTGAGGAGGCTCAGCTCACCCTCGGCTTATAAGCCGCAGGCTTAAGCTTTTGCCACCAACCACGCCGGGCAGACTGCACAATGCGGCCTGCCCGGCGTTTTTTCGTGAACGCCATCTGCCTTTACTTTGGAGACTACCCATGCGCATTGAAACCCTGGCCGTACACGCTGGCTACAAGGCCGAGCCCACCACCCGCTCTGCCGCCGTGCCGCTGTACCAGACCACGTCCTACACCTTCGACAACGCCCAGCACGGTGCCGATCTGTTCGACCTGAAAGTGGCCGGCAACATCTACACCCGCATCATGAACCCCACCACCGACGTACTGGAGCAGCGCGTGGCCGCCATGGAAGGTGGGGTTGGCGCGCTGGCCGTGGCTTCGGGCATGGCCGCCATCACCGCCGCCATCCAGACCATCGCCGAAGCGGGCGACAACATCGTCTCGGCCAGCACCCTGTACGGCGGCACCTACAACCTGTTTGCCCACACCTTCCCCCAGCAAGGCATTGAAGTGCGCTTTGCCGATCCGCGCGATCCGGCCAGCTTTGCCAAGCTGATCGATGCACGCACCAAGGCCGTGTTCTGCGAATCCATCGGCAACCCCCTGGGCAACGTGACCGACATCCGTGCCCTGGCCGACGTGGCCCACGCCCACGGCGTGCCGCTGATCGTGGACAACACCGTCCCCAGCCCCTACCTGTTCCGCCCCTTCGAGCACGGCGCCGACATCGTGGTGCATGCCCTGACCAAGTACATGAACGGCCACGGCAACAGCATCGGCGGCATCATCGTCGATAGCGGCAAATTCCCCTGGGCCGAGCACAAGGAACGCTTCAAGCGCCTGAATGAACCCGACGTCAGCTACCACGGCGTGGTCTATACCGAGGCCCTGGGCGCCGCCGCCTACATCGCCCGCGCACGCGTGGTGCCGCTGCGCAACATGGGCGCCGCGCTCTCGCCCTTCAACGCCTGGGCCACGCTGCAAGGCATCGAAACCCTGCCGCTGCGCATGGACCGCATCTGCGCCAACGCCCAGAAGATTGCCGAAACCCTGCAAAAACATCCCAAGGTCGAATGGGTGCGCTACGCCGGCCTGCCCGACCACCCCGACCACGCCCTGGTACAGCGCCAGATGGGCGGCAAGGCCTCGGGCATCCTGTCGTTCAGCCTGAAGACCGCCCCGGGCGAAGACGCACGCGCTGCCGGTGCACGCTTCCTGGATGCGCTGCAACTGTTCCTGCGCCTGGTGAACATTGGTGATGCCAAATCGCTGGCCACCCACCCGGCTTCCACCACGCACCGCCAGCTCAACGCCGAAGAGCTGGCCAAGGCCGGTGTGACCGAAGGCATGGTGCGTCTGTCGATCGGCATCGAGCACATCGACGATCTGCTGGAAGACCTCAACCGCGCCCTGGACGCGGTCTGAAAATAAAAATAGCAGCCAGCGCTTGCCTGGCGGGACTTTCAGAGGCAAATACGCTGAAAGTCCCCAGCACACAAGCGCAAGCTGCTACAAAAAACGCCACCCTTGCGGGTGGCGTTCTTGCTTGGAGTAAGCAGTCTGTCTGACCTGGTCAGTTAGAAGCGGTAGCCAACGCCCACACCGACCAGCACGGGGTTCAGCTTCAGCTTGCCAACGGAGCCGCCACCCACGCTCACCTTGGTGTCCATATAGACCTTCTTCACGTCAAAGTTGATCGACCAGTTCTTGTCCAGCGCATAGTCGAAACCAACTTGCAATGCGCCACCCCAGCTGTTGCGCTTCACGTCCCACTCAGCACCAGGAACCACGGTGCTGACAACACCGTTGTCCTTCACGCTGGAGAAACGGGTGTAGTTGACACCAGCCCCCACATAAGGCTTAAAGGCACCAAAGTTGGTGAAGTGGTACTGCAACGTCAGCGTGGGAGGCAGTGCCTTCAAAGTACCAATCTTTGCACCCAGAGCACGCACGTCCAGCTTCTGGGGATAGGTCAGAATCAGCTCGGCAGCGATATTGGGGGTGAAGAAGTAAGAGATATCCACTTCAGGAATAACCTTGTCCTTCACGTTCACACCCAAGGCAGCGTTCGCGGCACCACCATTGTGGAAATCAATGTTCACAGCACGGGCGCGGATTTGCCACTTACCGTCTTGCTGTTGCGCCATGGCAGCGCCGGAAGTCAGGGCACACAGGGCAGCAACTGCCAGCAGAGTCTTTTTCATCATGATGGAAACACTTGAGAGTTATGTCCGGGGACGGCCCCCGTAACGCATATTAAGCCTACCTGCAAGGGGCCAAAACTTGCTCTGCGTCAAATTTCCAGGGGTTTCCACTGCTTGTTAGTGTTTTTTACAACAGTGCTTACCCCAGGTTACCTGGATGGCAAGTTTTATGTACAAAGAAACAACCTCTGGCGTGCTTGCGGCAAGCGCCAGAAGCTACGTTTTTAAAAGCAGCAGCCAACACTACACCTTCTGCGCCGAGGGGTCACGCGCACGCTTGAAGCCCTCCACCACCAGCACCACCACTGCCCCCACCGCAGCGCCCGTGACGACGTGCACCAGCACGGGCGCCAACGCTGCCACCAGCCCACTCCGGGGCAGCAGTACGGCATCCACCCAGGCCTGCAGCGGTGCCATGCCGTGCACCAGCAGGCTGCCCCCCACCAGGAACATGGCCGCCGTTCCGACCACCGACAAGGCCTTCATCAGCCAGGGCGTCAAGGCAATCAACCCACGACCCAACGACTGGGCCAGTGTGCTGGGCTTGCGCATCAGCCACCAGGCCACATCGTCCATGCGCACAATGCACGCGACCACGCCGTAAACCAGCACCGTGATGGCCACGGCCACCACCGCCAGCACCGCCACCTGCATGCTCAATGGCTTGTCGGCAACGGTGCTCAGCGCAATCGCCAAAATCTCTGCCGACAGAATGAAATCCGTGCGGATGGCACCACGCACCTTTTGCTTTTCATAGAGCGCCGGATCCAGCCCTGCCTCGCGCGCGCCCAGCACCGAAGACTGCGCCACGCCCTGCCCCTGGGCAGCTTCGGCATCCTGCAGCAAATCGTGCTCGGCAGACTTCCTGTGCAGGGAGTGCAGGATCTTCTCCACCCCCTCAAAACACAGGAAAGCGCCACCCACCATCAACAGCGGCGTAATCAGCCAGGGCACGAAGGCGCTGATGAGCAGGAACGCCGGCACCAGCGCCACCTTGTTGAACAGTGAACCCTTGGCCACGGCCCAGACCACCGGCAGTTCCCGGTTGGACTTCACTCCCGCCACCTGCTCGGCATTCAGTGCCAGATCGTCCCCCAGCACACCGGCTGTCTTTTGCATGGCGACCTTGCCCATCACCCCCACGTCATCGGCCATCGCTGCCGACTTGCGTGCCGCCACCTTGGTCATGAGCGCCACATCGTCGAGCAACGTGGCAATGTCATCGATCAGCATCAACAGCCCGGCACTTGCCATCTGCATCACCTTTCTGGAATGGTTTCCTGGGGCCGCAAGTCTGACACAGCGCTTCCGCGGGACCACTTGCCGTACCAAATTTCGGCATTAAAAAAAGCCTCCAACGCCCACCCAGCAAGCGTTGGAAGCTATCTTTTTGTATCAGCCTAAACAGCCAGCCGTTTTAGCCCAGCCACTTGCGAGCATTGCGCCACACCCGCATCCAGGGGCTGAACTCGGACTTGCCGCCCGCCTTGTCGTAATCGACCCAGCTCATCTGGATGTTGCGGAACACACGCTCGGGGTGCGGCATCATGGCGGTGAAGCGGCCATCGGCCGTGGTCACGGCGGTCAGACCACCGGGCGAGCCGTTCGGGTTGAACGGGTACTGCTCGGTCGCGTTGCCGTGGTTGTCCACGTAGCGCATGGCGCGCAGCACCTGGTCGGCATTGCCACGGAACTTGAAGTTGGCATAGCCCTCACCGTGCGCCACGGCAATCGGCAGACGGGAACCAGCCATGCCCTGCAGGAAGATGGAAGGCGAATCCAGCACTTCCACCATGGACAGACGCGCTTCAAAGCGGTTGCTCTGGTTTTGCGTAAAGCGTGGCCAGTCCTGTGCGCCGGGGATGATGTCGGCCAGCTCGGCAAACATCTGGCAGCCATTGCACACGCCCAGACCGAAGGTGTCGCCACGGCCAAAGAAGGCCTGGAACTGCTCGGACAGGCGCTCGTTGAAGGTGATCGAACGTGCCCAGCCGATGCCGGCACCCAGCGTGTCGCCGTAGCTGAAGCCGCCGCAGGCCACCACACCGGCAAAGTCCTTGAGCTGTGCGCGGCCCGACTGCAGGTCGGTCATGTGCACGTCCACGGCTTCAAAACCGGCTTCGGTGAAGGCATAGGCCATTTCGACGTGCGAGTTCACGCCCTGCTCGCGCAGCACGGCCACGCGGGGCTTGGCACCCACGTTCAGGAATGGCGCAGCCACGTTGTCTTGCGGATCGAACGTCAGGTGCACGTGCATGCCGGGGTCGTTCGGCTCGCCCGCAGCCGCGTGTTCGCTGTCGGCGCAGACCGGGTTGTCGCGCTGCTGGCAGATCTTCCAGCTCACGGCGTCCCAGACCTGGTGCAGGTCGGACAGGGATGCACCAAACACCTTGTTCGCATCGCGCCAGACCTGCAGCTCGCCCTTGCCGGCGTCGATGGGCGACGAGGCAGGACGGGTCTTGCCGATGATGTGGCTGCACAGGATCAGGCCGTGCTTGCGCAGCACGTTCATGACGTCCGTGCGGTCTTCGGTGCGGATCTGCAGCACCGCGCCCAGCTCTTCGTTGAACAGCGCGCGCAGCGTCAGCTCTTCGCGGCGGGCTGCCACCTGCTGGCCCCAGTTCTTGCCTTCGCCCGAGTCCATGCGGCCGTCGGTGATGCCGTCGCCCTCGGTGATCAGCATGTCCACATTCAGCGCCACGCCCACATGGCCGGCAAAGGCCATCTCGGCCACGGTGGCCAGCAGGCCGCCGTCACCACGGTCGTGGTAGGCCAGGATCTTGCCCTGGGCACGCAGCTCGTTCACGGCATTGACCAGCGCAATCAGGTCCTTGGGATCGTCGAGGTCCGGCGTCTCGTTGCCGGACTGGTTCAGCACCTGACCGAGGATGGAGCCGCCCATGCGCATCTTGCCGCGGCCCAGGTCGATCAGCACCAGCGAGGAATCTTCCACGCTGGCATCCAGCTGCGGCGTCAGCGTGCCGCGCACGTCGTCGATCGCGGCAAAGCCGGTGATGATCAGGCTCACGGGCGAAGTCACCTTCTTCACTTCGCCGTTTTCGGTCCACTGCGTGCGCATGGACAGGGAGTCCTTGCCCACGGGGATGGAGATGTTCAGCGCCGGGCACAGCTCCATGCCCACGGCCTTGACGGTGGCGTACAGATCGGCGTCTTCACCGGGTTCACCACAGGCAGCCATCCAGTTGGCGGAGAGCTTGACCCTGGGCAGCTCGATCGGCGCAGCCAGCATGTTGGTGATGGCCTCGGCCACGGCCATGCGGCCCGAGGCAGGCGCGTTGATCGCCGCCAGCGGCGTGCGCTCGCCCATGGCCATGGCTTCGCCCTTGAAGCCCTGGAAGTCGGCCAGCGTCACGGCCACGTCCGCCACCGGCACCTGCCAGGGGCCGACCATCTGGTCGCGGTGCGTCAGCCCCCCCACGGCGCGGTCGCCAATGGTGATCAGGAAGCGCTTGGACGCCACCGTGGGGTGCGCCAGCACCTCGATCACGGCCTTTTCCAGCGGCAGGCCGGTCAGGTCCATGGCCGGCAGCGCGCGCTGCACGGTGGTCACGTCCTTGGTCATCTTCGGCGGCTTGCCCAGCAGCACATCCATGGGCATGTTCACGGGGTACTTCTGCTCGCCCTCGGCCACGGCCGTGTCTTCGAGGATCAGCTGGCGCTCGTTGGTCGCCACGCCAATCACGGCAAACGGGCAGCGCTCGCGCTCGCAAAACGCCGTGAACTGCTCCAGCGACTCGGGCGCGATCGCCAGCACATAGCGCTCCTGCGATTCGTTGGACCAGATTTCCCTGGGCGACAGGCCCGACTCTTCGAGCTTGATCTTGCGCAGGTCAAAGCGCGCGCCACGGCCTGCGTCGTTGGTCAGCTCAGGGAAGGCATTGGACAGACCACCTGCACCCACGTCGTGGATGGCCAGAATGGGGTTCTTGTCGCCCTGCGCCCAGCAGTGGTTGATGACTTCCTGCGCACGGCGCTCGATTTCGGGGTTGCCGCGCTGCACGGAGTCAAAGTCCAGCTCGGCCGCATTGGTGCCGGTGGCCATGGAGCTGGCCGCACCGCCGCCCATGCCAATACGCATGCCAGGGCCGCCCAGCTGGATCAGCAGCGTGCCTGCGGGGAATTCGATTTTCTTGGTCTGATCGGCATCGATCACGCCCAGACCACCGGCGATCATGATGGGCTTGTGGTAACCACGGGTAATGTCACCGACTTGCTGCTCATACTCACGGAAGTAACCCGTCAGATTGGGACGGCCAAACTCGTTGTTGAACGCCGCGCCACCCAGCGGGCCTTCGATCATGATCTGCAGCGGGCTGGCAATGTGCTCGGGCTTGCCCACTTCGCTGCCCCAGAGCTTGGAGACGGTGAAGCCGGTCAGACCGGCCTTGGGCTTGGAGCCACGGCCGGTGGCGCCTTCGTCGCGGATTTCACCGCCGGCGCCGGTCGAGGCACCGGGGAAAGGCGAGATGGCGGTGGGGTGGTTGTGCGTTTCCACCTTCATCAGCACATGGTTGATGGCAGTCTGCTTTTGATAGCTGGGAGCGCTTGCTGCATCTGCCTTGGCGTCGAATTTCGCTACAAAACGCTCGACCTCGTGACCTTCCATGATGGAGGCGTTGTCGGCATAGGCCACGATGGTGTGCTGGGGCGAGACCGCCTCGGTGTTGCGGATCATGCCGAACAGCGACTTGTCCTGCGGCACGCCGTCGATGATGAAGTTGGCGTTGAAGATCTTGTGGCGGCAGTGCTCGGAGTTGGCCTGCGCGAACATCATCAGCTCCACGTCCGAGGGGTTGCGGCCCAGGCCCGTGAAGGCGGTGACGAGGTAGTCGATCTCATCGTCCGCCAGCGCCAGGCCCCACTGCCTGTTCGCCGTTTCCAGCGCAGCGCGGCCGCCGCCGAGCACATCCACAAATTCCATGGGCTGTGCGGCCAGCGTGGAGAACAGCTGCTCGGCTTCGGCACGGGTGGCGAACACCGACTCGGTCATGCGGTCGTGCAGCAGCGCAGCAATCTGGCCCAGCTGCCCGGCGCTCAGCTCGGGCGTGCCGCCCAGCAGGCCGGACTTGAGGGTGATACGGTATTCGGTGATGCGCTCCACGCGGAACACATCCAGCCCGCAGTTGCGCGCAATGTCCGTGGCCTTGGAAGCCCAGGGCGAAATCGTGCCCACGCGCGGCGTGACCACCAGCGCCACACCGTCGGCAGGGCCTTCATAGGGATCGCCATAGGTGAGCAAGGCCGCCAGACGCTGCGATTGTTCAGCGCTCGGAGCGGCCTCGGTGGCGACCAGATGCACGAATCGGGCGTCAATGCCCGTGATCTTGGGATGGATGGCGACCAAGTCGCTCAGAAGCTGTTGGGTGCGAAACGAGCTCAGGGCGTTCGAGCCCTCAAACTGTGTCAGATGCAAAGTCACAAGGCGGCCTATGGAGAGGTGAGGCGGGTGAAAACACCCTGGGGCCGGGCGGCAGCCCGGCCCCAGGTGCAGCATTGGGGGAAGCCCTGCATTTTACGGGCCTCGGGCCGCACCCGCAGCAGAGGGGCCCGACACCTGCAAGCATGCCAGCGCCCCTCAGTCGGGGCGGCGTTGCAGCAGAAAGCCTTCGATCTCCGCCGCAGGTTTGGGGCGGCTGAAGTAGTAGCCCTGCGCTTCATCGCAGCCCAGTGCGCGCAGAAACTCCAGCTGTGCCTCGGTTTCCACGCCCTCGGCGGTGATGCGCAGCCCCATGGCCTGGGCCATGCGCACCATGGCATTGACCATGGCCTTGTCGGCCTCGCCCTTGTCGAGATCGCGCACGAAGGACTGGTCGATCTTGAGCTTGTAGCTGGGAAAGCGCTTGAGCTGGGCCAGCGATGAGTAGCCGGTGCCAAAGTCGTCGATGGAGATCTTGACCCCCAGATCGCGCAGCTGTTGCAGGGCGGCCAGCGCCGAGTGCGCATCGCTCATGGCCATGCTCTCGGTCAGCTCCAGCTCGAAGTTTTCGGCAGGCACATCAATGTGCTGCAACACGCGGCGCACCACCTCCGGCAATTGCGGCTGATGGAATTGGCGCGCCGACAGGTTCACCGCCATGGTCAACTGCAACAGGCCCTTGTTGCGCCACTGCTTGAGCTGGTGCGCGGCGGTCTGCAGCACCCATTCCCCAATGGGCCAGATCAACCCACTGCTTTCCGCCACGGGGATGAATTCCGCCGGCGAAATCTCGCCCAGCTGGGGGTGGTGCCAGCGCAGCAGGGCCTCCACCCCGAGCACCTTGCCAGTGACGGCATCCACCTGCGGCTGGTAGTGCAGGCTCAGCTGCTGGCGATCAAGCGCGCGGCGCAGGGCGTTTTCCAGCTCCAGGGCACGCATGGACTGGGCCTGCATCCTGGAGGTGAAGAAGCGGTAGGTGTTGCGCCCTTCCCGCTTGGCGCCGTACATGGCCATGTCGGCGGACTGCACCAGCGCCTCGAAGTCGGCCCCATCGTGGGGATACAGCGCCACCCCCACCGAGCAGGCCAACGTCAGCTCATGCGGGCCGACCTGGAAGGGGCGCTCGAACGCCTGGGCCACCTTGCCCGCCACGCGCTCGGCGCCACGGGCGTTGGCCCCAGGCAGCAGGAGCACGAACTCATCGCCGCCCAGGCGGGCCACGGTGTCGTACTCCCGCACCGTCGCCAGCAAACGCTGGGCAATCAGCACCAGCAGACTGTCGCCGACGCGATGCCCCAGGGAGTCGTTGATGTGCTTGAAGTGGTCCAAGTCCAGAAACAGCACCGCCAGGGGCGCACTGCTTTCCTGCGCCGAGCGTATGGCCTGCCGACTGCGCTGTGCCAGCAGGGTGCGGTTGGGCAGGCCCGTCAGGGAGTCGTAATGGGCCAGCCAGTAGATGCGCTCGCGGTCGTACTTGCGGCCCCGGATCTCCCGATCCAGATCCTTGGTGGCCATCTGCAAGGCATGGGTGCGATCACGCACCAGGTTTTCCAGCTCCTGATGGGCCTTGCGCAGTGCCTCCTGGGTGCGCTTGCGCTCGGTGATGTCCATCAGAATCCAGACCGAGGCGCCCTTGCCCAGTGCCTTGGCGCGCACTTCGCAGATGACGGTGCCTCCATCCTTGCTGCGCAGCGTGGACTCGCCGGCAAACACATGACCGGCCTTCAGAACCAGGGCGCTACGCGCGGTCTCGCTTTGCCACTCCTGGTCGGTGCAGAACCAGTTGCGAGCGTGGCTGCCCTGCAACTCCCCTGGCGCATAGCCCAGCATCAGCTCGAAGTGGCGGTTGCAGCGCTGCACGTGCTGCCCCTGCAAAAAGACAATGCCCACCATGGCGTTGTCCAGCAGCGACTGCGTCTCTTGCTGGATGGCGTCCAGCTCGGAGCGCATGCGCACCTGGGCATCGATGTCGTCCAGCGTCCAGATGGAGCCTTCTGCCGTATTCCCGGGGTGAATGAGCTTGCCCGTCAGGCTAGCCCAGAACATGGTGCCATCGCGCCGGCGCAGCCGACGCTCGCAGCGATAGGTATCGCCACGCGACAAGGTGGGATACGCCTCGCGCCCCAGGGAGCGGAAATCCTCCTTGCTGGGGTGCAGCGCCTGGCTGGAAAGCCCCTGCACATCCTCGGCACTGGCATAGCCCAGCAGCTGCGCAAAGCGCTCGTTGCAACGCACCACCGCGCGCTGCCGGATGAAAACGACGCCGATATCGGCACTGGAAAGTAAAGACTGCTGCTCACGCAGAAGACGCGCCAAGGAGGCAGAGGCAGCATCCTCTCCCAGCAGTTCCTGTGCTAGCAGCGCATCGAACATAACACTTTCTTACGAAAAAAGAGATTTTTTGCAATGCAGCAAATCATGCCACCGAACCTGGCCCCCTACCAACAATAACCGTCGCATGACGATAGAAATTTTTTTGAGCACCTGCGTCAAAAGGCACAACTGTTGTTTTGGAACGCACGTGCCGCTGGTCATGCCTAGTGCTCGTGCCGGTTTAGCGGCCCCAGGGAAGCCAACACCCTGGCATCAATCTGCGCAAACGTCAGCACCACACCGCCACGCCGCCGGGCGAAGTCCGCTGCTGCGGCCTGTGTGCTCCAGGCAGGCAGGTTGCCCGTGCGCATCGGCCCCTTGGCGTCCGAACCATGCACGTACCAGGCCGACGTGGCCTCCAGCCAGCGCCCTGCATCCGGCTGGGCACTGTCAGAAACGTACATGCGGGCAATGTCCTGGCTGGTGCGAGCGGGGCTGTAGCGCGCCACGTCCTGCAGAAACAGAAACAGCGACAAGGGCGAGTCAAAGAAATGGGCTGCCCCATCGGTAAAGATGAGTTGCGCTGCCCACTGCGGCGCGCGCGCCGGATACATCCCGCACACAGGGCAGCGTGCTTGGGCAGGCACCGGGCGGGCATCGGTCAGAGCCAGCCCGGAGGCGGGGTCGTAAGGCACACTCGGTGCGTCGATGCACACATCGTCCAGCGGTAGCTCCTGCGACGATGGTTTGGCATCAAATTGCCTCCAACCCCAAGCCCCACAAGCGCCTACAGCTATGAATACCAAAGCACCCAGCGCGCTGCGCCGACGCAGCGACGCCGTGGTGGTCGAAGCAGAGGGCTGTGGTGCCTGCATGGTGTGAGAGGAGGCTTGCTTCCGGTGCTGCGAATGGCTACATGCGCGTGTCGTGCAATGCGCCGCCGCTCAGATCGGCCATATCCGGCTGAATGCCGTCGTATGGCAGTACCCGGCCGCCGAACTCGGCGGCGAACTTCTCGGCATCTGCCTTCTGGGCAAAGCTGGCAAAAGTGGGGCCCATGGAGCCATGGCGCTTGCTGCCCACCACATAGAAGGCGGTTTTGGCATCGATCCAGTGGCCCTGCGGCTCATCCCACGCCGCCTGCCCCATGTCCTGCACGTACACCGCGCGCACAGCCCGCACCTGCTCCCCCTGCAGCAGGGTGTTGAACAGCTCCACGGTGTCGCAGAAGAACACGGGGCGCTCCTGGCCGGCGTAGAACACCTGTGCCTTGGGGCCAGGGTAATCGGCCAGCAGCATGCCGTCGAGCTCGCACGCTGTGGAGCGGTCGATTTCCAGCGGCACCAGGGATTGCTGTCTTGCAGCCTCGTCGCTGCAAGCCCCCAAACCCAGCAGCGTGGTGGACAGCGCCACCACCAAGGCAGATCGACGTACGGAAAGTCGGGAAAACATCATGGCTTGAACCTCCAGTTGGCCAGCGCCAGGGGCAGCACGATCCAGCCCAGCATGACAGCGCCCATGGTGATTGGATTGCCCAGCGAGGCGGGCACGACGCTGGAGAGTCCGTACAGCGTACGCACATCCTCCAGGGAGAACACATTCAGGATGCGAAAGACATCGGCGGGGTTGAGCAGCAGCAGCCAGGCAAACGCATCGCTGGCGAACTGGCCGCCTGTGGCCACCAGCACGCCCAGCAGCACCAGGTCAAACACCAGCACGAAGAAAAACCACGCCGCGATGGCCATGCCGGAGGCACGGGTGCGCTCGCGCGCCAGCACCGACAGCAGCACCGCCAGGCTCAGAAACGCCAGCCCCAGCAGCACCGAGCTGAACATGAAGCCTGCGTAGTGGAACAGCGCCCGCGTATTCATATGCCGCCACAGCAGCACGGCCACCATGCCAAACCCTGCCAGCGTGGACAGGGACAACGCCAGAGCCAGCCCCAGGTATTTGCCCAGCAGCAGTTCCAGGCGCGTGATCGGCAGCGACAGCAGCAGGCCCAGCGAACCGCGCTCGCGCTCGCCCACGATGGCATCGAAGCCCAGCAACAGGGCAATCAGGGGGATCAGGTAAATCACCAGACTCACCAGGCTGGCGATGGTCACCTCAATGGAGCGAAAGCCCACCACGCCCTGTTGGGCGCTGCCAAAGTAGGCAATGACCAGGGAAAACACCGTGAACACCAGGGCCACGGCCAGAACCCAGCGGTTACGGATGCGGTCGCGAAACTCTTTGGTGGCGACGGTCAGAATGGGGGTGAATTCCATGCAGAAAAACTCGTAGAAATTGCGCCTCGGGTGCTGCCACGGGGCACACACTCAGGCGGAAAAGCCCAGAAACATGTCTTCCAGCGAAGGCTCCAGCAGACGCACATCGTGCACAGCCAGGGGTGCCAGCGTTGCCAGCACCAGCATTTTTTGCTCACGCTGGCACTCCAGGCGCAACCCTGTGGCCGTGGACTCCAGGGGGTGGGCCACCACCGCCTGCAATGCCTGCCTGGCGGCATCGTGCTGCCACGGCGGCACATCGATCTCCACGACCAGCGGCAGGCCCGTGTCCTCGCGCAACCGCTGCAAGCTACCCTGAGCCTGCAACTTGCCCGCTGCCAGAATGGCCAGGCTGTCCACGCGCTCCTGCAACTCCGCCAGGATGTGCGAAGTGATGACGATCGTCACCCCGCTGCTGCGCAGCTCGTGCAACGTGGCGTAGAAGTCGCGGATCGCCTGGGGGTCAAGGCCATTGGTGGGCTCGTCCAGAAACAGAACCCGCGGCTGGCCCAGCAAGGCCTGGGCAAAGCCCAAGCGCTGGCGCATGCCCTTGGAATACTCACGCACGGCACGCCGGCCCGCATGGGCCAGCCCCACACGCTCCAGCAGGGGCACGCACTGTTGCAGGGGGGCGCCCTTCAGGCGGGCAAAGAAGTGCAGGGTTTCCAGGCCGGAGAGGTTGTCGTACAGCACGACGTTTTCCGGCAGATAGCCCAGCTGGCGCCGCACGGCCCGAAAGCCACGGCCCGACACATCGGCACCCGCCACCCGGATGCTGCCGGCCGTGGGTTTTTCCAGGCCCAGCATCATCTTGAAGAGGGTGCTCTTGCCAGCGCCGTTGTGACCAATCAGGCCTACCACCTGTCCCTGTGGGATATCAAGGTCCACGCCATCGACGGCGCGCACCGCACCGTAATGCTTGTGCACCCCACGCACGGAGATGGCCATGCCCTCTCCTTCCGCCACTGCCTTACTGTCCAGGAAAGTGCTTGCCACGCCACTGACTCCAGTCTTGATGATGGGGCTGCATGCCCGGCTTGGGATCAACCACCGAGGGCACCCGCAAAATGGGAAATTGCTGACCGACCAGGCGCAATGCCTGCACCGCCGGGCTGGCCAGCAGGAGTTTGACGCTGGGGTGACGCCAGGTGAGGCGATCGACCATGTCGTTGGCCTCGTAAGGCACATCACCCACACCATCGCCATCGCGGTCCCAGCCCACGTAGTTGCTCCAGTAGTTGCCCCGCTGCGCACCCCAGATCTGGTCGCGCGCGCCCACAAAGCGCACCTGCTCGCGGTTGGCGATGAAGTCGTTGCCTTCAATCTGGTTGCGCGCCGAGCCCGCCAGGTGCACACCGACCGTGTTGTCCACCACCAGGTTGCCGGACAGTTCGGTGAATTCCACGTCGTAAATGAAAAAGCCCCGGTTGTTGCCCGCCACCACGTTGTCGTGGATCTGCGCGTCGTACATGGTGCGCAGCATGATGCCGTGGTCCGAGTTCCCCCAGGCACGGTTGTTGCGCACCGTCTGGTGACGCACCTCCATCAGGGCCAGGCCGCCACGGTTGTAGAACGAGTCGTTGTCCTCCCACACGTTGTAGTAGGAGTTCATGTAGTGCGTGCCATAGCGGCTGTGGTGCAGGCGATTGCCCTTGAACAGCGCGTGGTGCGACACGTCCACATACAAGGCATCGCGCACGAAGCTGATGTCGTTGTTCAGGATCCTGGCGCCCTTGGTGTTGTAGAGCTGCACACCGTTACCGCGCAGCGGCGAGGCGTAATCCCGCTTGCCGGTGATGGTGTTGTGTTCGATCAGCACATCGTCCGCCTTCTCGATCCACAGGCCAAACAGGTTGTACGTCAGATCGCAATGGCGCACGACGGCCCGGTGTGCCCCTGGGTAGAGGTAGATGCCGGCGTTCTGCTGACGCAGGCTGTCACCCGAGTCGCTGACGATGATGCCCTCGATCACCACATCCGGAGCCGTCACGCGAATGGTGTCCCCGGCGTTGCCGCCGCTGATGGTCGGCCGATCCAGCCCGCGCAACGTCAGCGGCTTGTCGATGAGCAGGTTGGCGCGGTACCGGCCCCGTGCGATCTCCAGCACATCACCGGCCTGGGCTGCCTGCACCGCAGCGGCCAGGTCGTCTCCCGGCCGCACCGTGATGACTGCCGCCTGCCCTACAGCAGCCCACAGGGCCACCAGAGCACACATCCATACCTTTGAAATTTTCAAGAAAATTGACCTCTAAGCCTTATGTATCAAGCGCAAGCAGCTATGAAAACAAGTGTATCCGCGCCAGCCCTCAGGGGGTGAACATGCCCAGCGCCTGCAATACCAGGAACAGGGCCGCACCAATCATCAGGTTCTTGAATGCCACGTAACTCATCATGTCGAACCAGCCAGCGACGCGGTAGTTGTCGCGCCACCACACCCCGTCCTTCACGTAGCGGCGGCCCGACATGCGGATCAGCACTTCGTACACGCTCCAGCCAAACCACCAGCCGATGATGGTGCCAGAGGACAGTTGCCCCAGAGCGGTCATCCCCCAGGCAATGCTGGCTGCCACCGCCAGGGCAATGCCTGCCACCTGCAAGGCACGCTTGCTGCGCCAGCCCTCGGCGCTCCACGGCCACAGGTGGTCACGCACCTCCAGCAGCGTCCACTTGAACCACCCCACATCGCGCTTGTGCGCGGGCAGGACCGGGTCGGTGGGCATGCGCGGATCGGGGCCGCCGATGGCCTTGGGCAATATCTGGTCGGCCACCGTCGCCGGATGAATGGGGATGAAATAGCCATTCTTGCCGATGGGGGTGATTTCCAGGCCATCCTTTTCGCGGCGCTTGCGCTCCCTGGCCAAAGGCGGGCATCCCTTGGTGTCGGTGTACAGAATCATGCAGTCCAGGCAGTGCAGGCATTCGCGGTGGTCGATGCGCCCGTCGGCATCGATGGCCTGGGCCCCGCAGCCCACTGCGCAGGCCTTGCAGCTGTTGCAATCCTGCTTGCGCTTCAAGCCAAACCAGCGGAACGTGCTGGGGATGGCCAGGGAAGCACCCAAGGGGCAGATGTATTTGCAGTAGGGGCGCTCAATGAAGATGGAGACACCCAGGATCAGCGCCACGAACAGCCCGTAAGGCCAGGAGCGGTTCAACACCCCCACAAGGAATGTCGTCTTGAAGGGCTCGACTTCCGCCAGTTTTTCCGCTGCCCCCATGGAGAACAGCGACACCGTCAGCAGGAAGAAGAACACGGCGTATTTGATCCACTTCAGGCGGTCGTGCCACTTTTGTGGCAAGGCGGTCTGGAAGCGCTTCAGGCCCAGCGCCTTGGCGATCTTGTAAATACCCTCCTGTAGTGAGCCAAAGGGGCACATCCAGCCGCAGAACAGCCCCCGGCCAAACAGGAATACGGTGACGATGATGAAGACCCAGAACAGGAAGATGAACGGGTCCGAAAGGAACAGGGACCACTTCCACTGGAACAGGATGGAGTGGAACCAGGTGAGCACCTGCGTGATGGAGGGCTGGGCCATCAGGCCAAAGCCGATCCAGAAGATGCTCAACGTCCAGAAGGTGTACTTGAACGCATTGACTGGCCATTTGTTCTTGTGCGTGGACAGGCGCGTCAGCTTTTCGCGTACCGCGTACACCAGCGTCACGGCCAGCAGGATCAGGCCAAAGATCCAGATCTTCACGGCCTGGGTTTTCCAGACACGCACCCAGGGGGCGTCGGCCTCTTCCACCTTGGGGCGCCCACCTTGCAGCATGCTGTCCGGCAGCCAGTACTTGGACTCGAACACGGCAAAGCTGCGATGCCCCGTGGCCCGATCCACCCGGTTGCCCAGGAACGCCAGACGCCAGGGGTAAGCGGCCGAGAATGCCTTGGAACGAATGATGAAAATGCCGGATTCCGTATAGCGCGGAGCGTTCTGCGCCTCCAGTCCGTACAGATTCAGGTAATCCAGATCCCGAAAGGTGAAGGAATCGGCCCCCTGCTTGACCTGCACACGATCGAAGATGCCGCCCCGCACAAAGCCAGACCCTTTAAAGGACTCCGCGCCGCCGGTCTTGATGATGAAAAACGCGCTTTCCCCCTCTTTCAGGCCGTGGTGCAGGCGCTCATAACTGTTCTTGCCCAGCAGGCTCACGCCCACATCAGGGTGATTCAAGTCCCCGAACCACAACTCAATGAATGGCTCCGGGCCGCGCGACAGCCCCACCTGCTCTGGTTTGACCAACAGGCGCTGCACCACACCCAGCTTGACCATTTCGTCCCAGGTGTAGGCTTTCCCGGTCGTGGCAAAGCGCGCCGGATCGCGCACGGTCGGTTCGATGATCCCCGTCTGACGGGCCACCGCCTGACCGGACAACTGCATCACCTGGTTTTGCGCGATCACCGTCACGGTTGCGCCGGAAATGGCATCCACGCCGACGATCTGCTCCTCGGGACGCGAGGGGCCGACTTCGATGGTTTCCTTGACCGATCGCCCCAGATACTGGTCGTTGAAGTTGATCAGTGCCGATTCGGGAATACCCAGCAGCAGGATGGGTTCGGAGTGCTTGATGACCTTGATGCCAACATAGACCCCCTCCTTGTCCATACCGATCAAGGTCACCACCGGCTTGCCTGAGTAGGCAGGCGTGTCGGTGATATCGGTGGACAGCATCACATAACCAAGCAGTTTTTTCTGGGGACCGTCGCTGTCGTAGGCTTCCACATACGGCGGCTGACCTTTGCGGGACGAAAAGTGCGTGGCGCCCGGAAACACTTCGGCGCAAGGCAGCAGGGCACACATGTCCGGCGTGGTCGCCAGATTGGCGGGCAACTCGGCCTCATAGGCGGTGGGCGTGGCCGCGCGCGCATGCTCCGCGCTCCAGCACAGCAAAACAAACAAAAAGGCGCAGCACCAGGCCGCCAAGCGTTGACCCGCGGGAAACATCCAACCATCCAATCAATAACAGGCACCGCACAGGTGCCTGTGAAACAACCAGTACCGACAGTGGACTCAGCACCTGAGTCCACTGCGGCCCATGAGGGAATGGGCCCGAGGCCTTACGGCTCGACGATCATGCGGGTGCGCATCTCCAGGTGCAGTGCGTGGCAGAACGTGGAGCAATAGGCCCAGAACACCCCAGGCTTGTCGGCCACAAAGGTCACCGACTTGGTCTCCAGTGGGTTGATCACGAACTGGATGTTGTACTTGGGCACGGCAAAGCCGTGGGTCAGGTCCTCGATCTTGTCCAGGTTGGTCAGGATCAGTGTCACCTCATCGCCCTGCTTCACGGTGAACTCACGCATGGAAAAGGCCGGTGCCTGCGAGGTGAGCTTGACCGTCACCTTCTTGCCATCACGGAACACCCCCGACTCCTTGGCGTCCTTGATGGCCAGCGGGAAGTCGTCCAGGTCGTACACCTGCTTGGTCTTGAGGATGTCGCGCTTGAAAATGATGAAGTCGTGCGGCTCGCCACGCACCGGGTGGTCGCCCAGCAGCACCATCTTCTCACCCGAGATGTCGACCAGTTGCTCGTTCTCCGGATGCAGCGGCCCGACAGGCAGGAAGCGGTCCTTGGAGAACTTGCAGCCCACGGCCAGGTACTTGCCATCGGCAGCGCGGGTTTCGGAATGGGATGCGTTGATGTGACCCGGCTGGTAATGCACGTCCAGGCGATCGATCACGTACTGCGCGTTCTTGTCGCCGTTGTGGAAGGCAATGGCCTTTTCCACATTCCACTTCACGATCTGACTATCCAGGAACAAGGTGGTGTAGGCATTGCCGCGACCATCAAAGGCGGTGTGCAGCGGCCCCAGGCCAACCTCCACCTCGGCCACGATGGCCTGGTCGGGGTCGGGCAGCTTGCCATCGAAGTAGTCCAGCACCTTGGACAGCTCGATGGTGGTCGTGGTGGGCGAGAGCTTGCCCGAACAGATGAAGTACTTGCCATCCGGCGAGGCGTTCACGCCGTGCGGGTTCTTTGGCACGCTGACGTAAGCAACCAGCGCGGTCAGCGGATCCTTGTTGGCCTCGCGCGTGCCATCAACCACCGGCACCCTGGAATCACCATAGGTCTTGAACTTGCCGGCCTTGACAGCCTCTTCGATACGCGCAATGTTGAAGAACAGACAGGCATCGCGCTCGGCGGACATCATGTCCTCATAGTGCACGCCCATCTCCACGTTGTACTGGTTGGTGGCAGCCAGTTTGCCGTCGAACGAAGTGGCTATCAGATCGCAGTTGCCATCAATCAGCACCTGCCAGCGCACCTGCATGGTCTCGGCATCCACGCATGTGAACAACGAGCGGTACTTTTCAGGGGTGTCCACCCCAGTGCCATCGTTGGGCAGGGGAATGGAGAACTCGCCCCCGCAGAACACGCGGGTGGTGTAGTTGATGGCCGGATCCACAGGATCGGCCTTGTCCGGGAAGATGCCGTGAAAGCCCTGCACGTTGGGCAGATCGGTGATCTTGTCGCAGACCATGTAGTCCAGACGGATGCGCGCAATGCGGCTGTTGAGCTTGTCGTTCACCCAGGCGTAGCGGCCATCGTAGTTGCCATCCTTGTACGAGCCGTGCAAGTGGTGGGTATCGGCCACCGTGTAGAGCGGCCCGCCCCTGGCATTGCGACCCATGACGTCCAGGGACTCATTGGTGATCCCCCAACCCACCAGGACATCGGGCACAAAGCAGGGGATGCGATGGATCTCGCGCCCCGAAGGCAGGCCCAGCACACGCACGTCGCCGTTGTGCCCACCACTCCACAGACCGTAGTAGGTATCAAGCTCACCGGGCTTGAGGTGCATGGCAGCAGACGCCGCCGAGGGGGCTGCAGCCGGTGCAACCGCCGGAGCTGCCGAGGGCGCTGCCTGCTCCTTGCAGCCCACCACACCAGCCAGGCCGGCCAGTGCAGCAGTGTTCAGAAACTTGCGGCGGGCCGACACGGCCCCCGCTTCGGGGTGGTTCGATTGAGGCATGGTCATTACTTCCCTCTCAGTAAAGAAGCCCAATGGGCCGGTGATACCTAGCGAGGGAAGGGCTCCCCCCGTTCAATTCCCAGTGTGCATGCAGACATTTTTCGCACATTTGATACATATCAAATACATGTTTATAGTCTGCTTCAGACTACGCACCGCTGCACAGCAGGAGCTGCTCACGCTCGCTGGCTGCCGTAAGTCGCCCTGCACCTCTACAACCTTAACCCTTGTCTTTTCCTGAAAGATTGCTATGAAAAAAATTACCTTGGCCGCTACGATTGCAACAGCCGTGCTGCTGGCAGCATGCGGCAAGGAGGACACCCCGGCTCCTGCGACTGCTGCCTCCGCCCCGGCTGTCGAAGCTCCCAAAGCCGAGGCCCCAAAAGTTGAAACGCCAGCAACTGCAGCCCCCGCAGCACCTGCCGCAGCCCAGGCCAGCGCAGCGGATCCCGCCATCGGCAAGAAGATTTACGGCGCCACCTGTGCCTTGTGTCACGCATCGGGAGTGGCGGGGGCCCCAGTGCCCGGCAACAAGGATGACTGGAGCGCACGTATCGCGCAAGGCAAGGAGACCCTGTACCAACACTCCATTGAAGGCTTCACCGGCGCCAAGGGCATGATGCCCGCGCGCGGCGGCAACCCCAGACTGACCGACGATGAGATGAAGGCCGCCGTGGACTTCATGGTCGATCAATCCCACTGAGGCACGACAGGCGCAGTACCCATGAAACAGCCCATGAACCAGCCCCCAGGCGCACCGCGCCATGAGCACGTGCCTTGGTCGCGGCGGCACTTTGCGCTGGCAGTGCCCCTGCTGGGCGGCATCGGCGCGCTCGGCATGCTTGGGGCGGGACCTGCCCAGGCCACCCCTGCACCCAGCCTGCGCGCCAGCCGTGCACTGCTGGGCACCCAGGTGGACATCGTGGTGGCAGATGCTCCATCGCAGGGGCAGGCGCAACTGGCCCTGCAACAGGCTTTCGCGCGCATGCAGCAACTGCAGGCGCAGATGAGCCGCTTTCACCCAGACAGCATCGTGCAGCGCCTTCAGGCAAACGCTGGTCGCCAGCCCGTGGCTGTCACCGCGGAGATACTGCAGGTCCTGCAACAGGCAAAAGCCGTCTGGAAGGCCAGCCACGGTGCCTTTGACCCTACCGTGGGCGCCCTGGCACAGTGGCGTTTTGCGCCTGAGCAGCCCGGCATGCCCACTGTGGGGCAGATCGCGCAGGCACTGCCCCACGTCGATGGTGCCAAGCTGCACTTGGACGCAGCCCAGGGCATTGCCTATCTGGCCGAGGCAGGCATGGCGCTGGATCTGGGTGGCATCGCCAAGCTGCCCATTCTGGCCGCCGGCCTGCAAACCCTGCAGGAGCACGGCATCCACGACGCCCTGATCAACGGCGGCGGCGATGTCCTTGCCATTGGCACCAACCATGGCAAGGCTTGGCGCGTGGGTGTCCGCAATCCATTGCAACCCCAGCAGCTGCTCGGTGTGATTGCCGTGCAGGGTGCTGGCGTGGTGGTTTCGTCCGGCGACTACGAGCGCTGCTTCGAGCGTGCCGGCCAACGCTACCACCACGTGCTCGACCCGCGCACCGGCTGGCCCACCACCCAGGTGCATGGCGTGGCCCTGTTTGCCCGCTCGGTGCAGGAGGTCAACGGCTGGGGCACTGCGCTGATGGTGCAAGGCCCCGGCACCGCGCCTAGCTGGAGCGCACACCACCCCACCGTAGCTGCCCTGCTGGCCAGTGCCGACGGGCAAATCTGGCGCAACACCGCCATGGACGCCGCGCTGCTGCCCGTGGTCTGAGCCAACGGGCCCTTGCCACGGCCCGGCACAGGGCCCGGTGCAAAACCACCACGCCTTGCGGGCTGTGGCGCGGTGGGATAATTGCGCATCATGAACATCACCATCAAAACCGCTCAGGAAATCGAGCGCATGCGCGAGGCCGGGCGCCTGGCCTCCGAAGTGCTGGACTACATCACCCCCTTCATCCAGCCCGGCATCACCACCCTGGAAATTGACCGACTCAGCGCCGAATGCATGGCCCGCCAGGGCACCAAGTCGGCCACCGTGGGCTACCAGCCACCGGGCTATCCTCCCTATCCTGGCCATGTGTGCACCTCGGTCAATCATGTGGTCTGCCACGGCATCCCCAACGACAAGCCCCTGAAAAAAGGCGACATCCTGAACGTGGATGTCACCGTCGTCACCAAGGACGGCTGGTTTGGCGACAACAGCCGCATGTTCATCATCGGTGAAGGCACGATTGCCGGTAAACGCCTGTGCCAGCTGACGTTCGAAGCCATGTGGAAGGGCATCGAGCAGGTCAGGCCTGGCGCCACCCTGGGCGACATTGGCCACGCCATCCAGACCTTTGCGGAAAGCCACCACCTGTCGGTCGTGCGCGAGTACTGCGGCCACGGCATCGGGCAGAAATTCCACGAAGACCCTCAGGTACTGCACTACGGCAAGCCCGGCACGGGCGTCAAGCTCAAGGAAGGCATGGTGTTCACCATCGAGCCCATGCTCAACCTGGGCAAGCGCGAAGTGAAGGAGCTGGGCAAGGATGGCTGGACCATCATCACCAAGGACCGCAGCCTCTCAGCACAGTGGGAGCTGATGCTGGCCGTCACCCCCACCGGCTACGACATCCTGACCTGGTCGGACGGCTCCCCCACCCCGCCGCCGTTCATCACCAGCATCCGTACCTGAGCAACCACCGAAGGCAGCAGCGGTGTCCTCCTCCCCTCTCACCTCCCTGCGCCAGCATTTTCACGAGCAGAAGGCGCAGCTGCTCACCCACCTGCACAGCCCCGGCGGACCACCCATCCGCCACCTGCTGCACCGTCTGGCGCAGCTGGTTGATGAGCAGCTGATCGCCCTGCGTCACGCTACCGCCCTGCCGCAGGAAGTGGCCATCGTGGCTGTAGGGGGGTACGGACGCGGCCAGCTCTTCCCACACTCGGACGTGGACGTGCTGCTGCTGCTGCCGGACGAGGGGCCGGATGGAAAGCAGCCCGAAGGCAGCGACCCAGGCGCACAGCTGCGCCCGGCGCTGGAGGCCTTTGTCAGCGCCTGCTGGGATACGGGACTGGAAATCGGTTCGAGCGTGCGCACCGTGGCCGAATGCCTGGAGCTGGCACGCCAGGACGTCAGCGCGCAGACCTGCATGCTGGAGGCCCGCCACATTGATGGCAACGTGCAAAGCTTCGAGCGCCTGGTAAGGCAGCTACCCTCCACCCTGCAGCCCCAGGAATTCTTCCTGGCCAAGCACCTGGAGCTGCGCCAGCGCCACACCCGCTTCGAAAACACCCCTTACGCGCTGGAGCCCAACTGCAAGGAAGCCCCCGGCGGCCTGCGCGACCTGCAAACCATCATCTGGGTCGCCAAAGCCGCCAATCTGGGGCAGAGCTGGAACGAGCTGGCCAAGCACCACATCATCACCGCACTGGAAGCGCAGCAGCTGGAGCGCAACGAAACCACGCTGTTCCAGATCCGCGCACGCCTGCATGCTGCCGCAGGCCGCCACGAAGACCGGCTCCTCTTTGACCTGCAAAACGCCGTAGCACGCAGCCTGGGCCTGCAGGACCGCACCCAGCCCGAAGACGCCCATCCGGTGCGCGCCAGCGAAGTGCTCATGCGCCGCTACTACTGGGCCGCCAAGGCCGTCATGCAGCTGCAGCAGATCGTGCTGCTCAACATCCAGGAGCACCTGCACCCCAGCCAGGCCGCGCCCATCCCCATCAACGAGTGGTTTGCCGACAAGAATGGCCTGCTGGACGTGCGCGACGACGACATCTATCTGCGCCACCCCGAGGCCATCCTGCACACCTTTCTGACGATGCAGACCCACCCGGGCCTGCGCGATGTCTCGGCGCGCACCCTGCGCGCCCTGTACAACGCGCGCGACATCATGCACGCCCAGTGGCGGCGCGACCCGGTCAACCGCGCCACCTTCATGCGCATCCTGCAGCAGCCCAGCGGCATCACCCATGCACTGCGCCTGATGAATGCCACCTCGGTGCTGGGGCGCTATCTGTGGTCGTTCCGGCGCATCGTCGGCCAGATGCAGCACGACCTGTTCCACGTCTATACGGTGGACCAGCACTCGCTGATGGTGCTGCGCAACATGCGGCGCTTCTTCATGCCCGAGTTTGCGCACGAATACCCGCTGTGCTCGGAAATCGCCAGCCAGTGGGAGCAGCCCTGGCTGCTTTACCTGGCAGCGATCTTCCACGACATTGGCAAAGGCCGAGGCGGCGACCACAGCACCATTGGCGCGATTGAAGTACGCCGCTTCGCCCGCCAGCATGGCCTGGCACGCGAAGATGCCGAACTGGTGGAGTTCCTGGTGCGCGAGCATCTGCGCATGAGCACCGTGGCACAAAAGCAGGACACCAACGACCCCGCCGTCGTGCGCGCCTTTGCCGATTGCGTCGGCACCCCACAGCGCCTGATGGGCCTGTACCTGCTGACCGTGGCCGATATCCGTGGCACCAGCCCCAAGGTCTGGAGCGCCTGGAAAGGCAAGTTGCTGCAGGACCTGTACCACGCCACCCTGCACATGCTGGGCGGCCAGGGCCTGCAAGGGGAAGCCCTGACCCAGGCCCGCCAGCGCCAGGCCCAGGTGCTGCTGCGCCAGGTCGGGCTGCCTGCCGACAGCGCCCGTCTGCTGTGGAACACGCTGGAGCCAGGCTACTTTCTGCGCCACGAACCCGCCGACATCGCCTGGCATGCGCGCCAGCTGTACCTGCACGTCGGCAGTGCCACCCCCATCGTGCGCGCCCGCCCTTCGCTGGCGGGTGAAGGCGTACAGGTACTGGTGTACGCCCCCGATGGCAACGACCTGTTTGCCCGCATCTGCGGCTATTTCGACCAGATGGGCCTGTCCGTCCTGCACGCGCGCATCTATACCAGCCCCCACGGCCATGCGCTCGACACCTTCCAGGTGCAGGCACCACAACTCGCCATTGAAGAGCGTGAACTGACCGCTCTGGTGGAAGCCGGCCTGACCAAGGCCCTGGAAGCCGACACCCCCCTGCCCGAACCCGTGCGCCGCCAACCCTCGCGGCGTGCACGCAGCTTTCCGATGGCGCCCCACGTCAGCCTGCAGCCCGACGAAAAAGCCCAGCGCTGGCTGCTGTACATCAGCGCCACCGACCGCGCCGGCCTGCTCTACAGCGTGGCCCGCGTGCTGGCTCGCTACGGTCTGAGCGTACAGCTGGCCAAGGTCGTGACCCTGGGCGAGCGCGTGGAAGATACCTTCCTCGTCCAGGGCCCACAGCTGCAACACACTGCCCGCCAGCTGGATCTGGAAAAGGAACTGGTACGCATGCTGCAGGTGGAATCCTAAAAAGAGAGCACGCTCCGGGCAAAAATAAAGGGTTTCACAGTACTTTTACTTTGAAACCCTTTGGATATAAGCGGAAAATGCTATAAATAATGATGTGGCAAGGCGTCGTGCAGGCTGCATGCTCCTTGCCTGTAGGCACAACTGCCGCAACAGTGCCCCACGAACCGTCTTTCTTTTTTGACTACGCCGAATTTCAAAAGCAACCACTTTTTAATCCACTCAATCTAAAAATGAGTTGCAACCCATTTTCCATTGGATGGACTATATCTTTCCTTTTTATCCAACAAGAATGAGTCTCCTTTTTTTATCAGTGTATATTTATTTTTTGTGATGTAGTCCTTGATATTTGCATCAATTTTATTGGTGTATAGAACAACTTTATTCTTCATGCACTCATAACTTTCTATACTTTCCAAATTTATGTCATACTCTGGAAACTGCGATGCATGCAAATTTGCTAGACGTCCAGTTTTTCTTTCTCTTTGGGTCAGGAATAGTTTGTATATCTCCTCCAGAGAATTTCTGGTAAATTCCGAATTTTTCTCAACTCCCCCGTTCTCTTGTTTATACAGACTATAGGCATTGATCTCCCAGGAATTCATTTTTTCCATGAAATCCAAAAGTGCTTTTTTTGCATTTTCAATATCAATTTCATTCATTTCAACATCCTTGATTTTCAAATTCCATTGGGCGGATATCGTGAAATTTTCCCCTTTATGACAAGTACTTATGAAAAATTTTGCAAGGCGATGATTTGCAAATAATTTTACAAGTCACTCCAAATCGTCAAATTTTCACAACCCATCTTGGTCATGCATATATAAAAATTCTTTCGGTATCATAAGACGCTCCAATTTTCAAATATTCTAGCCCCCCCCAATATAGGAACCCCATTGTCATAGACTGCATATGTTATGCTGGTCGGGCGGGTTCCTCCACTCCCATAGTGGTAAGCTTGTTCGAAATCAACATTACGCCCTGTAGATTTGACATAGTCAGCTATTTCCATTTCGAAATCTCTAAAGGCCCCTCTGTTTAAATTCGGATCTTGAGGGAATGTGTAATCCACACCACCACCTCCCCCCAAATTTCTTCCTCTTGTATGACCAGCATCGTCGGTATTATTTCCCATGCTTCTTGCATTAGCTCTTGAGCTGGCATTTGTCCCTGTCCCCGTTCCTAAATCAGCAGGCGTAATAGTTCCCCGAACTGATGTAATTTCGCCTCTAGGCCCACGAGTAATGGTATCTCGATGGCTGCAATGCCACCCCCAAGGATCAATCCAAGAGAGGGGATTCGGCGCATAGGAATGCAGATTAATTCCCCCCCACAGACCAATCGGATCGGGGGATATGAAACGCCCAATGTCGGCGTCGTAGTACCGGAACGTGCTGTAATGCAGCCCCGTGCTTCGGTCGAGGTACTGGCCCTGGAAGCGCAGATTCTGCTCGCTGGTCGGCTTGTCACCTTTCTCAACGGGCTGTTGCCCCGCCAGCGTTTTCACCCCCCACTCTTCTGCAACCGTTGTCCCCCAGGTTTTGTAGGTTGCCTGCCATACCAATTGCCCATCGGCATTGGTAAGTTCCTCTGGCATGCCCGCCTGGTCGGTGTGGAAGTAATAGACATTGCACAGGCGTGGTTCTGCTTGTCCGGAAGTGCCTGTACGCGGCAATGCACGCCGGGCGTCATGAGAATCAGGCAGCCCCACTGAAGTTCGGTGCTGCACATGCACATCGTCGGCCGTTGGTGGGCTGACCCCTTGTCGCAGCGTCCGCTCCGTCCCAAACGCCCTGACCGCCTGCGCAATGCGTTGTTCACTTTCGCTCCTTTGCTCTGACAGAGCATCTGCCGTCGTGCCCAGGCCGCCTTGCTCAGTCACCTCGCCTCGGGCATCCAGACGGGCCAGCGGTACATAGCTCTGCGGCTCATAGACATAGCTGGTCACCAGGGATCCCCTGCGCTCCTCAATCAAGCGCATGCCTTCCCAAATGAAGATCGTCGTCCCAAACTCGTCCTGCTTGACGATACGGCGCCCCAGCGCGTCATAGCGAAAGTAGGTGCTCTGGGTGCTCTCGTGCTCGGTCCCCGGTCTGCGGGTGGTGTGCACTGCCTTCAGGCGATTTTCCTCGTCCCATTCAAAGCGCTGCAGCGTATGCCTGCCACTACGCTTCTCGATCAAGCGGTCATGACCATCGTAGAAGAAACGCTTGTCCTCAAACACTCGCACCAGGTTGTCGTGCACATAGCCACGTTGCAGGTGCCGGTCGCTGCGTTGTAGCTCCTGAGTGGTGCCGGCATCCTGCAGGTTGCCCGCCGGATCGTAGGCAAAGTGTTCATTGGCCGCCTGTGGCAGGCTGCCAGTGCCACCAGCAAGGTGGATGCGCTGGGTGCGTTCAATACGACCGGTGCCATCGTACTGGTGACTTCTGGCCCCATGCAGACTGTGGCGCGCCAGGAGCAGCTCACCCGCTTTGTCGTACTGCCAGGTCTTGAGCAGACCTGTCAGCTCCTTATGCTCAATGGACTGGGCCGTCTGCAGGTCTTCAATGGCCTGCTGCCAGTTGGCTTCCTGCGCAAGCAGTGTGCTTTCCAGTGCGCCGGAACGGCTCCATGCGCCGGTGCGCCGACCCAGTGCATCCCGGGCGGTTCGGGTATTGAGGCGCCCCTGGCTGCGCCAGACCTCCTCATGCAGTTCGTCACGCTCCATGTCGCAGATGAGTTGGTGAACGGCCGGGACTCGATGTGTACCTGCGTCGGCACCTGGGTCTTCTGTCTCCAGGCTGACGCTGATCTGGTGCAGGTGGCCGGAGCCATAGTAGAGGTAGTTCAGCGCACGTCTGTAGCCTGTCTGCGGATGGCCCGGGGGGAGTGAGGGCAGGATGGTCTGCGTGCGATTGCCCAAAGCATCGTGCTGATGCTCCAGCGTGTGGGTCTGACCACTGAGGTGGTCCTGCACCGTTTCCTTGCTGAGGCGCCCCAGACGATCGTACGCAAATCGGGTGGTGTGCAAAGGCCTGAGCTGCCAGGGCGTGACTGTCTGCTGACCTATCTGCTCAAGACTGGCTTGCTGCAGTTCTGCCAGGTCCTCGGCTTCAAGGTAGTACACGGCATGCACGCTGGCTTCGATCAGCTGGTCGGCATCGTCGTAACGGTAGTGATAATGCTGATGATGGGTGCGTTTCTCGATCAGGCGTCCAGCTGCATCGCGGATGAGTTTGATGTGCCGTGGCTCAACCGAACCACCTGCGGCCGTGGCTCCGGTTCGTGGATGGTAAGTGACGGCAACAGGCCAACCGCTGGCATCATGTGTCACCTCGACGCGAGTGCCACCGATGCGTTGTTCCTCGACCAAGCGGTCGGCTGCATCGTAGCGGAAGACGAAGGCCTGCCCATTCTCGTTGACCAAGGACTGCAGGCGTTGGGCTGCGTCATATTCCAGGCGCACGCCGCGTTGTTCGGCATCAACGCGCTGCAGCAGCTGACCGCGCGCATTGCGCTCAAACGACGTTTGGCGACCATAAGGGTCCGTGTGTCCCAGCAAGGCACCGGTCTTGCTGTATCGGTAATGGTGGTGCGCCCCATCGGGCAGCTCTACCGAGCGCAACTGTCCATTCAACGCATGCACGTAGCGATAGGTATGGCCTGCAGCATTAGTGACCAATTGCAAGTGCCCGCAGGCATCGTACCGATAGTGGGTGGTGCGGCCTGAGCAGTCGGTGAATTGGGCCAGCTGGGCACGTGGCGTCCAGACGTAGCGCTGGGTACCGCCCTTGGCATCGGTGCTGACAATGGGCAGGCCGAGTTCGTTATAGCCGAACTCGGTGCGCAACCCCAGGGCATTGGTGTGAGCAATGAGATTGAACTTGTCGTCGTAAGAGAAATGTTCGCTGCTGCCATCGGGGTACTTGACCAGCATCGGCAGTGCGCGAAAGCCCAACCAGGTGATGCGGGTGGTCCGGCCCAACGCGTCGGTGACGGTGCTTTCGTTTCCGTGCGGATCATAGGTGTAGCGTGTGGCACGGCCTTGTGGATCAACCAGTGCGGTGCGTTGACGCAGAGCATTCCAGCGCTGGATGGTGACATGCCCCAGGGCGTCGGTGCTTTGCACGATGTTGTAGTCAGCATCCCAGTCAAAACTGTACTTGCGACCAAGCTGGTCTTGCACCACAGTGTGTCCCCCCTCGACGGCAGAAACGCCAGCGTTGAGGGTATGGACAAGACGGTAGTCGTCCCCCTGGTTGCTCCAGTGGCGTACCACGCGGGGGTGATCGGCAAACTCGCCCCACTCGTAATAACAGGAACGACCGTCTGCATTCCTGTGCAAAACCATCAGGTGCTGCGGGTTGTAGGCAAACTCGCGCACAGTCTCTCCTTCACGGTCGATGACACGCGCCAGCTGCCCACTGGCGTGGTACTCGTATCTTGCGAGCAGACCAATGGACTCTCCCGGTGCTCCTGTCTTGAGCGTAATGCAGGCAAGCCGCCGACCATTGGCTTGTGCTGGGTGGAGATAAGCAAACTCCAGCAAGCGCCCGGTGCTGTCGATGATGCTCTTGATTTCGAAGTCTCTGTGGTAACGCAGGGCGATATAGTTGCCGTGATCGTCCTCCAGACGGCTCAGACGTTGCAGGCCTGCATGAATGGTGTTTGCATCCGTGGGAATGGCAGATCCATCAGCTGCAAGCTTGGGAGGTGGCATGGATTCGGCCGATTCAAAGAATCGGTAAATACCATCGGCACTGCCAACAGCATATTGCCCATCTTCGGTGCAGTAAAGGGTATAGCCTTCGGTGATATTTTCCTGGGAATAGCCAGGTTCCACATGCTCCCAATAAACGTCACGGCCTTGATCGTCTGTGTAGGTGACAAAGCCGTTGGCCGCAATGTGTAGGCGTACCAAGTAGTCACCGCCCCAGCCTTGTCCGTGGACAGCGCCAGTACGAGTATCCAGGCTGTTGTAGCGGCGAACCCAGCGTAATGGTAACGCCCCCGGTAGATCAATGTCGGTATCGACCTCCCCGGTAAGAATCTTTGCACCAGTGGCTATATGAACAGGATTGAAAATGATGCCGAGTACCGTGTCGATACCTAGCCCACCGGCAAATTTTCCCAGACAAGGCCAAACGGATTTAAGTGTGCTTGGAAGCTTGCCAACGCACTTGACCAGCCCCCTTACCCCTCCGGCCAAGCCTAGAATGCCTCCTAATATCTGGGATACCAATGGAACTTCATCAGCAACATCTCGAACCCTACCCTTGGGGACACCTACAAAAACATCAGGGGAGCCTCCATGAATGAGGGCCCCACACTCCACAGCATCCCCCTTGCGAGCAAATACGGCCTGATTTACGAATACGCTCTCAGAGCCTTCAGCAATCAGAATGGGCCCGGTATCCTTGTTGCACGCAACGGTGTCCAGAGGGTTGTCGGGAGATGCCCTTGCCGCCCCGGTTGCACGGCTGTTCACAAAAACATCGGTGGACGCATCGGTGATCATGCCCGTCACCGCGAAAGTTTCGGGCAAAGCCTCGTCCACTAAAGACTCACCAGCCTTTGCACCAAAAAAGCCGGCAACGATACCAGTGATGCCTGCAGCCCCGCCAGCGGTGAGAAGCGTCATCCCTCCAGCAACAACCAGTGGTGTGGCCATGCCCCCGGTACCGATAACGGCTACTGCGGCCATGCCAGCCAATGCACCGGCCACAAGGCCGCCAACCACGCCACCCGCAACCTTTGCCCAGAATCGAGCGTGCGCATTGCTATGTGCAATCGGGTCATGCAGTCGCGCTGCAGCCGCGCCAACTGGTTCTTGTGCTGTCATAAGCGATTTGGACTGGTTTATTTCAATTCAGAGTTTTTAAGCATGAACTTCCACTCAGAAATTTCTTCTTCAGTCCATGGAGCAAATGATGTACCAGTCACAACCAAGATAGATTCCGAATCTTTGAGTGCTACGACAACTTGCCGTTGATAGAATTCACGACCATTCTGCTTGAAAGTGCTAATGATTTGGTATCCAGTTCTTGGACTGTTTTTCAAATTAATTTCAATGCGATCACTCTCAACAAATTTTGAGACTTGACGTGACAAATCCTTCAATTGACGATCAACGAACTCATTCAGATCTTCTTCTGGCTGTAATTTATCTCGACTGATGGTGTATGAAATTTTTTCCCATCCACACTCATCAACATGTTGACCGATCGATCTATCAGGTTTTCAGGAATTTCAATTATTCCTTCGTTAATCATATACTTCACATTTCCTCCAAAATTCATCTATGCATCTTCAAATGAAGTTTTTAGCCTTCATCATCCTCGTCATATTCATCACGCGCAATACTTCGTATATTATCAAATGCAATCCAAGCAAAAAAAACAGCAAAGAAAACGCACACCAGATAGTAAATAAATTCTTTTCTTAAATACATATGACGTACCAGAAACGTTTCTATAGGAGGCCCTCTCCATAGAAGGTAAATCATGAGAAAAAATATAGCCAAAGAAAGAACTGCTGAACGAATCAGAGCGTTTTTGCAGCAATTTTTCTTTTCTTTGATACTCATGTACCCAGCCTTTCTGATAGATTTGAACAGGCACGGCCTGCAAGCTCTGCTTTAGCAATTCAGCAAGATGGGGGCACCAGAGTGAGAAAGTTCCTTGTCGAACTGCATGACGCCAGTTCCAGAGCCTCTTACGGTGATGTTGCCGTCGGACGTCATGGTGATGCTGGCACCTCCCACCACGAGGGTTATGCTTTCACCGGCCTCCAGTCGGATGTGTTTACCTGCCTGCACAAGGACCGAGTCGTCAACCGACTGCATATTGATGTTCTGCTTGGCAATCACACTGGCATCGGAATCCAGCGACGCTACGGTAATGTTCTGCTTGGCCGTCAGATTCATATGCCCGTTCTGCGCTTCAGAGGCAATATCACCATCTGCTACGGTATTGCGCTGCCCGCCGCTGCTGACATGAGTCAGCATCCCGCCCTTGGCCAACTGCGTCAGCTGTGCATTGGCAGAGAGGGTGATGTTGTCCTGAGCATGTGTGGAGACGCTCTGACCGGAACTGATGACAATCGGCTTTGGGCTTATCAACGATTGCCCCTCCGGACTGACGATGGACACCACGGGCTTGCTGATATCCTTGGAAAGCGACTGCAACGCTCGTGCCTGAGGCATTGCTGGATCCGTGTTGCTGGGCAACCTGGTTTCGGGTGCAGTACCACCACCAGTGGCAAATGCCGAAAATGCTTGAGCCACCCTGGAGATAGAGGCTGCTGCAGCTTCTTTGCCCACCGATTTCATCACCCCTTCGGCCATTTGCTGCATGTGACTCGCTTTAAGCCCATTGAGAGCACTGATGGCACTGTTCATCATCTTGACCGCATTGCTGGCTTCTTCCATCAAGGACTCGGTACTCGTCAGTCCTGAGCCAAGCCCCTTGAACCCATCAGGGTTGTCGTGTGCAACCTGTTGCGTGAAGTCCTGTGTGTAAGTGGTGATCAGCAGACCTTTATCGGCACGAATGGCCCTCCATTCGTTGGTCCGCAATTCAAATCCATAACTGCGCTGGGCTTCCGAGCTTTGATTCATCAAATAGCCCATGTGCAAGTGAGTGTTCCCATGGTCGGTGGAAAGCTCAATATGCTCCCGCCCCTTGAGGTCCTCAAAACGCAGCATGTGCTTGCCGCCGCCGCCCTTGCTCCAGTTGGTCTGGAAACCAGTTTGCGTTTTATTCTTGGGCAGTTGCCAAGGTGGCATTTGTGCAGCGTTATAAACCCGACCCGTGATAAGTGGCCGGTCCGGGTCGCCATATTCGTAGTCAACAATGACTTCCTGGCCAATTCGCGGGATATGGATGCCGCCATAGTTGCTTCCCGCCCACGGGCTGGCGACTCTTACCCAACAAGAGTCCGAGCCGTCTTTCTTGCCATAGCGATCCCAGTGGAAATGCACCTTGACACGACCATACTCGTCAGTGTGAATTTCTTCTCCCGCAGGACCGACAACGATGGCCGTCTCTGGACCTCTGGCTCTGGGTGCCTGCCGAGGTGTGAGAGGACGCCACCCCCTGCCAGCGGGCTGGGCCTCAATCTCGACGTGGTAATGCACACCAGTGCTATCACTGTGACCTTCGTAGTCGTTGTCACTGGCATCGTATCTGGCAGCGACAATCAGGAGATCGCGGTTCTGATCCTCTCTGGGATGCCCCCAAAGGGTAAAACAGTGGCCAGGCAAGGCTCCTCTAACCTTGCCACGCAGGACGATACGATCTTGAGAAGCCTGCAGCGCCTCAAGTCGTGCTGCGGCGTATCGATTGCCGTCAGCAGATTCCGTGTAGTTGCCCGGGTATTGATAGATCTCGTATTGGTCAAACAAATGTCCGCGAGGGTCGTTGCTCTCTGCAATGAGATCCTTTGCAGGCTTCTGAAAATCGTAATCGCTGTGGCTGAGTCGCCCCGGCTCTGGCTCCCTGGTGACGTGCCAGTCCCAGTAGTGATCCAGGTCTTCGCGGGCCTCATCCGGTGGGTAAAAAGGAATGCTCTCATAGCCATCAAAGGGGTCAGGAGTGCTGAAGTGGTCAGCCAGTATAAGGGTCTCTCCGTCCTGACTGTGTTTGAACCAGTAATAGATACCTTCGTGCTCCAGCCAACGAGTGAGAAAGGCCAAATCCGTCTCACCATACTGAACCTTGTAAACCCAATTCTTGAGAGGCTGCTTAAGACGCCATTCGTAGCGGATGGCATGCTTCCCCAGTATCTCATCGCCGATATCCTGAACAGTGAGGTTCTGCCAGATCTTGAAATCACTGGTTCGGCTAGCGTGCCAAAGCTTGGGGGCTATTGTTGCTTCATAGAGCCAGTACTTTCCTCTTTTTCCCAGTGCCGAAAAACGCACCATCTGACCACTGAAATAGCGGGCACTACCGCCTTGTGTTTCCATCTCAATGGCTGCAACCTCACCAATAAGACCCTGACAATCGATATTGGCGTCTTCGCTCTTGAAGCGCAACTTGAATTCATAGAGCTCGCTGAGAGCCTCTCTACCTGTAAGCTCAAAAGCCCACAATGCTTGTCCTACCGGTGTGTGCGCTTTCAGAAAACGGTTCATGACTCAGCCACCTCCTATATAACAAAAAACCTCTCGCTAGAGCGATTTATGAGCTTATTTGCAACTCACTGAGTTTATTGAGAAATTTTATGATTCTTGTCTTTGCAAATTGCTTATAAGCGCTTGTCAAAAAAGGAGGGCTTTTCAAAGTTCACAACACGCTCCAACCTCACCTCACGAAGCAGAGATAAAATCATTGCTTTTTTAATGATTAGCTGAGCCTGAGCCCGCCCCTCCTCACAACAGCCTCAACCCAGCATCTTCTCATGATCCATACTGCGAAAATGAGACGAAATGCATCATCTGCAGCTAAAGTTAACTGATTTTACGCTCCGCACCCTCTCGAAACAAAAGATTCCTCTAGGCACCATACGGAACACTTGAAGCTCATTAGCGATATCATTTTTCAAAACTGTACCCAAAAGATTTAATGGGTTTAAGAATTTACTCAATTGAAGCTATTTTATATTTATCGTTCGCGAAAAATATTACATCTCGAATGAAAGGTATTTATGAGCAATTTCGCAAAGACAGGAATCATCAAATTTCTCAATAAACTCAATGAATTGCAAACAAGTTCACAACACGCCCCGGAAAAATACTGAATCTCAAGCGCATACCCATAAAAATATGGAACTTAATTTATCGTGCCTGGATAAGGATATCCACCCGGCGATTCACCGCCCTTCCCTCTCTTGTGTTGTTACTAGCAATAGGTTGCTCGGCCCCCAAGCCTTCATACTTCATATCCTGCTGCACCCCCTGGATCTTAAGGTAATCGAATACCTCCTTAGCCCTTTTTTCAGAAAGTGCCTGGTTGTGAGCAGGTTGTCCGACATTATCGGAATGCCCCTGTATCGTAATACGCAAGTGATTGCGCCCCTGCACAGCGGATGCAATGTGATTCAATGCTTCAGCCACCTCCCCAGCGGGCTTAGTCCGGCCAATGGTATAAGCATGCACCGAACGGATCTGAATATATATGCTGCCATCCTCTCTCTCAACAACGCGCAAATGAGGATCCCTACGCAGAGTTTCCAGTAAATCTAGCCTGTCAGCACCCCATTGCTTTTGATAAACTGCAAAATGCGATCCATCGCCTTGGTCACCCTGGCGGCCAGTCTGGCAAGCCGTCAACAACACGATTGATGCCAATACACAGATAATTGCTTGAGTCTTCATGATTAATACTGATATGCAATCAGAAAGATAATGAAAAAATGAAAAATTCGAGGTAACACGCTGATTCAGCTAGCATGGGCGGAAGATCCAATATCACTCTCCATGAACTCGATCACACATACATCTGCCATGGCATGCTCGTTCGTCTCAGTGAACCAAAGTCGTTGCCCCACTCCAAACCACTCTTCCAACCCAGCATTTGAGGATAGCCATTCGGTTTCCATGCCTTGGCTGAGTACTCCTCCCGGGTAATCCGGATAGCGCATCGGCATATGGCAAAAACGATCAACAACCAGGGTATTTTTCAAGCTCATTTTCACCCCCCGCCATAACAAATCCGTTGGTTGTTCCACTGGCAAGAATTCAACACGTCGGACATCGCACATGGGTACCCAGTAGTAGCTACCACCAGTAATGAGCTCAAACACCGGTCCCAAACGACTGTCACCGTCATTCAACCACTCAAACGAAGTTCGGGCATTGACGAACCCTGAACTTTCGGGAGCCTGCTCAAACGCTTCAGCCCGTAAAACAGCAGCCTGCTCGGGTGCTTGTTTTAGAGCTTCCGTCATACAAGCCAGCCACACAGGCGGTGGACTGACCAGATCTGGCTTGATTTTTCCTTCAAATACAGCTGCTCTCTGTAGCTCCGCACGAAGCAATACCCTGATCATCTGTGCTTGAGTTTGCCATTGAGGCTCAATTTGACAAGCGACCTGCAGCTGCTGAAGGGCTTTGGCATGCTCTTTTTGAAGCAATCTTAGGTGCGCCAACGCCACACGATGAGAGGCTTTCAGTGGCTCGACCTTGATACGCTCACTAACTTCCCGAACCTGTTGCTGCAGGATCGATGCATCAAAAACAATCATTCATTTCTCCATCAACCGTATCACTGCTTCACCCACAATCCTGCAATTGCATATTGCCATTTTCACTATCCCATTGAGCCCGTACCACCAATTCAACAGGATAAGGCTCAAACCATAAAGAGGCCTCTATTCTGAATAGCGCTTTGTTGGGACTTTGTTGAATTTCTGCATCTTGGACCAAGCCAACCTTCAAGGTTTTTTTCATTACTCTGGGCTCATAGCGCAAAATAGCTTCCTTAATGGCTTGTGCCACATATAAAAGATCGTCCTCCGTAAAATTTCCACCGGCAAATGCAGGAACTCCGTAGTTCAACACTGAGCGCCGCACCCATAAAAATCCATCAACGAACGATTGTGACTCAATATTTTGACAATTCAAAAGCCACTGTAGATCCCGCAGCACCGTCTGCCGATATGCGCTCCTACTTATGTGCCGACCATGACCTAACTTCGAACTGGACGGACAAAGACGATCCAACAAGGTCGGCATGAACAGTGCTTGAGACGAAATTTTATTTTTTGTCTCCAAAAAGGTTACCTCCCAATAGCAAACAAAAAAGATCGTTGTCTGGCAAACCACTGTGAATAACCTGACGTGGCGGTTGGCGCGGTGAAGGTTCAGCCCACCAGAAGCTACGATGTCGTCGTTCCACAAAGGATTTATGCAAATCTGGCCAGGAAAACCAACGCTTGTGGCTTTCTGTAGAGTCATCAACAATACCCAAAGTACTCAGAATACTGGCTGTGGACCGCGCTTGTTTGAGCATGGTGGACCTAGAAAAAACAATATCAATGCCATCCATCAATATCTCAGGCGCCAAACAATCGTTAATGGCTCGACGGATTTTGTCATCCACGCGATAGAGCCAATCGTCTTCCGGAGGAAGAATATCGCTCACCACTGCATTTTCGAAGGAACGCACCACCATTAAAGGAGAATAGCGCCCAACCTTATCCAGACTGGGGGCCAAGCATCCTTGCAAAGCAGGTTCTACCCACACCCCAGCATTAATGACAAAGTGCCAGACGGGAGTGACCAGATAGGCATGCCTCCATTCTTGGGGCTCACGCCTCTCCAGTTCACTCATTCCATTGACAAACCATTCATATACTGCATGCATTACATTCTGTGGCAATCCTCGTGCAACAAAATCCCCCGATGCAGGTAGCTTGCCAAAGCAACCGACAAAATTTGAATTCATGGTGCGAACCAAGCTCCTTTTCCGAACTATGTCGCCAGACTCAATGTCTGAATACGCGTCGTACCTTCCTGATTACCAATCCAGACAGCCACAGCACTGAAATTGTCTTGTTCGGGAGCATGAGGGTTACGAATTTGACTCACCATATGACATATCCATTGCTGCTCATTTTCAGCAACCTGCAGCAATGACTCCATCATCTGCTCATTGACGCTCTCCCAAAAACCATCGCTGCACAATAAAAAAACGTCACCATCCTGCAAGGCCAAGGGTGCCTGACATACAGCATTCTGAGGAACCTCTGCACTCCCCACAGAAGCGTAAAGTGTGCTGCGCTCAACCTCTCCCCTGACATCACCTTTTGCCAAACCCGCATCAATCATGGATTGAAGGATGCTATGGTCTGTTGTCAGTACACGGGCCCGTCCATTTCGGAACAGATAAATTCGACTATCACCAAGGTGCATCCAGTAGGCCAATGCCTGTGAGGCATCGAGCATCAAGGTGGCCAACGTGGTGTTCATATGAACAAAATCGGGGTTACTCAAACGTGCTTGTGCAAGCGCTTCACGCGCAACGGTAACAGTTGCCCGAATAGTTTCAGCATGCACTCGAGGCAGTTCGGAAAAGGTCTTGAGTACCTGTTGCACCACTATTTGAGAAGCTAGCGCTCCACCCTCATGTCCCCCTACTCCATCAGCCAGCGCAAAGCACCCTATTGCATCATTGGCACAAAAACCCACATAGTCTTCATTGGTCTCGCGCCCGCCACGCGCACTAAACTCCGCCACCGATAAGCGCATCATGGACGTCCTCCCGGCATACCATGCTGGGCATTAAGAGTCTGGGTTGCTTCTTCGTACGCCTTCAGGAAAGCAGCACCAAAAAATTCCTGAAAACGATCCTGGGCTTCATTCTTCGTGGTTTGGAAGTGATCCTGATACGCCTCCCATAAACGGGCCTTCCTGACTATTGCCAAGCCCGGTAGCGTACGCTTGGGATCATGTCCAGCATCAATTACCTGGGGGTCAAATTTTTCCAATACATGGCCAAGTGCCGAGCGCATACCGGAAACAAGCCCCATCTGGTGAGCGCGCAAATCCAGATATGCCCCACTCACGGCTTCAACCGGCTCCATGAATCCAGGATATTTCCTTCCGAGCAGGTACATCAGTGCAACTTCTCCATCCGGAGAAAACTTGAGAGGATTATTGCGTTCCGGTGCAATCAGCGTTACGTTTGCTTTAACCTCCCGTTTGACGATCGCCCGGCCGGCAATCAAATCAACTGTTCCCTGTGTGGTGCAGCGCAATAATTCCCCCAATAAATACATGAAATTTGCATCAAGCGCTTTTCTATCTGGAATTTCCTTCAAACCCAAGCCACGCAAAAAAGCCTGGTACAACACATCGCTATCGTTTGATGCCACTGGCTTTTCTTCCAATTCAGCACTCGATATGGATCTCACCTCCGCAAACGGCACTTGAGGTGCTGACCTCTCCGAAAAACTGTCTATCAGATTCTCGCCAATAACATTTTCAGAAGAGACTGATGGATGCTCCTGCATATCTGATGTATTTTTTTCCAAGGCCAACCTCTCCCGATCCTCCTTCTCTTCCAGGCTCCCCTCATGGTCATCATGCATCAAGCCTTCAAGAAAAGCATCCAAAGGATCTTCCTTATTTTTAGAAGCTGCCTCAAAAATATATTCCTGCGGCTCGGTCGGAACCTGATTCCCAGATTCTGAACTCGATGTCTTTGGCACTTTAATCAGGTCACCAACCCCTGTCGTCGATAAGCCCACATCGCCAGAAGTGCTGGGTGGCGAATTTATCAAACCTTTCAGTAAATCGCTTTCACCACCAAAAAGAGCCAGAGGATCTGTCACATCGTCCTTCAAGATCTTGCTCGAAGCAATGGAAAAATCATCGCGAATCAATTCTTTCGCATGATCTACTCCGTCATAACCACGAATCAGCGCATCACCCTTGCCAGCAATATCATGCAAATCAACACCATTGGCATGCAACATTTGCAAAGGATCAAATTTTCCAATAGCGTCACTTTGTGTCAAATAGGCATCCAGATCATCAGCAGCAACAGTGTCGTCCCCAGATGATGCTTCCGGCTCCTGTCTTTTTTCCTTGATCAAGGTGCCATCCGCACTGTCCGGACCAGTGCCCCTCATGGACTGCAGATGCATATCTTTCACTGCCGAGACCTGCAATACGTAGCCACCGATGTAAATCTTGTCCCCCACAAGCAGCGGGCAGCCATGTCCTGCCTTAAGCTCTGTGTCATTCACGTATACAAGATTGGCGCTGCTGATATTCACCAACTGCCAGCCACCAGTACCATCTGCATCGACGCGCAGATGTCTGCGGGAAATGAGTCGCATCGGGTCAGGCAACGCAATATCATTGCCCTCCCCCCTACCAATCGTCCCCCCCTCCAGGCCCACCCGGCCAAAAACTGGTAGCACAGGTGCCAAGTCGTTGTAAGTGAGAGCTTTGATTTCCAGCATGGCGATCACCGTTTCTTTTTGATTTCAGTTGATGTAGGCACGTCAGAAAGGAAATTCGATGGTGTCAACCGCACCGTCACACGCTCTCGTTGTGCAATTCGCAGCAGTGCCTCAAAGGCCGTGGTATTGCCCCCCCAATAAAGCACTTTAAGTTGATACTCGCCTGGATTCAGCAAGAAAACATGGCTTGCACTACTTTCCGGGATAGTTAAGCGCTGACCGTTTAACCACACAGCGGCCTGATGCCCATCCAATATGATCAACTGCGGCATCGTTGTAGCGATGCGCTCGAAAAACACCGTCGGCTCTGACATGCTTTCTGCTGATTGACGTACAAACTTTTCGCGTGCAAGTGCCTGCCTGGCACGCCCTTGCAAGACACCTCCTGCAAGGGCCGTCGCTCGTTCAATACCCTGCTCCTGGATCTCCTTGGCTACATCCATATCTGGCAGGCCGGACGACGGCTTCTGTGCCATGGCATCAAGACTGGCAAGGACGGAATCCGGTACCTGCTCCGAGAGATCTCCACCACCTTGAGGAGCATCAAAAATCGTGCTGCACCCTTGTGTGCCCAATACAGAAACCACACCGAAAAGAAACGTGACAAACAAGTTTTTCATGGCTCCGTCCCAGATGCAGGCAAGGCTGGCTGTTTTAAAAAATTGTGAGACACGTGTGTGGTCTGGCCCGCCTGCAACTCCAATGTGCGTTTATGTGAAGGCACGCCGTCATTGCGAATTTCCAGCCGTACCAACCCTGGTGGAAAGCTGGCAGAGACTCTGGGAGGCGTGGTGCCAATCAACACATCATTGATATAAACATCGCCCCAAGGCCTGGCATCCACGATGATTCGCCCCTGCTGAGACACAGCTGCTTCCTCTGCTTGCTGTCCTTCCACCACACTGGACGGCTCCTCTGCCACGAGCTGGGAAGCTGCTGCTTCTACAGTTCCCACCACAACATCCTCTTCTGCTCGCTGCGACAGCTCTGCTCCCTCGGAAATCTCACTGCTGCGCGCAGCGGTCAAATCCGTCGGGATGGTCCCGATCGTCTGCTCTGCATCAGCCCCCCCTCCATTGCGGCTGGCGTCAATCCCTTCTGTATCGTTCACGTGCTCGTGCTGCTGGGGCTCAACCGGCAAGGTGTCCGTCTCCGATGCCGCAACCTGTGCCGTGGAGTCCATCTCCACCTTGGGCTTATGCACCAACACCGTCTGCCGCTCAGCATCCAAATGCAACCCGAGAAACACACCTGCCCCCACTCCCAGCAAAAGCAGGAAAGCCAGTACAACCCCAAAAAACTTTTTGCTTGATCGCGCTCGTTGTGTGTCCGTTGACACAAAATCAGGTTGCACACTCTCCTCTTCAGGTATAGAGAGAGCTCCTACCTGTACATTTACACTCGGGGAGTTTTCATTATGAGCAGCATCACTCTTCAATACCTGCTGCTGAATACGGTGGCTCTCAGACAGCTTCTGAATCTCTATTTCCCCGCTCTCGAACAGTCTCCGCAAATCTTTCATCGACTGAGGGCGATCTTGTGGCTGAATTTTCAAGCCAGCATCGATCGCCTCCAGCACATGCACTGGAAGCTGCAACTGGCCAGCTAAATCACGAAGCGGTACCAACGGATCCCGCATGATACGGGCCACCGACACCGGAGGCGTATTACCTGTAATCATTTGGTATGCAACCGCACACAGAGCATAGACATCTGTCCAGCTTCCCTGCTGAGCCGCCGTTTCACTTCCTCCATATTGTTCTATGGGAGCAAAACCCGGCTTCAGGATTACTGTAGAGTAATCCGCCTGACTGATGATTTCATGCCTTGCAGCACCAAAATCCAGCAACAAGGGAGATCCATCCGACAAAATCATGATATTGTCAGGAGAGATATCACGGTGATAACATCCCACCTCATGAACCTGGTCCAAGCCTTGCATCAGAGGCAACAGAATGCTGAGCAACTCTCCTTTAGTGGTAGAGCGGTACCCTTTCTGAATCAACTCCCTCAAAGTGCGACCTTGGTAATAGGGCATCACCAAGTAGGCTGTACCATTTCCCTCCCAAAACCGCAGCACTTCCACCAGGTTTCTATTTCGAAACTGAGCCAGAATACGCGCCTCGGCCACGAAACTTTGCATACCTTTATCAAACAATACCTGATGTTCTTGTGTGCGTGCACGCACCCGGTGCGTTTCGTAGCGGGTGGCATGACTTACGGGCAGAAATTCCTTGATGGCAACATCACGTCCCAACAAGGTGTCGCGTGCAAGATAGACAATGCCAAACCCCCCCTCGCCCAAAACCGACTTAATTTCATATTCGTGCAATCGCCATCCCATTGGCAGGCTGCTTGCCGGCCTCGGAGCCGCACCATCAACTGGTGTGGAAATATTTTCCATATCTACTCCTGAGTTCAAAAATACTCAGTGCAGGTAAACTGCAGCCTCACATGCCACATTGACAACAGCAAGCTCTTCAGCCTGTCTCATGTCAAAGTCATACAAAAACTCACCTTGACTTGCCGATAGGCTGACCCGTTTCAGCACCAGCCCCTGCATTACACCTTCGAGATACTTACGGCTGATCTCCGGCAGTACCGTATTCGTCAGAATGGCATCAATCATGCGCCCGCCAGCATCGACTACATTGCAACGACTTATTACTTCCTGAATAGCGGCCTCGTCGTACAAGAATTCTGCTGCATGTGCATCGGCAACGCGCTGCTGAATACGAGCGAATTGCAAGCGCACGATACCCATCAATGTTTCTGCACTCAAAGGCAGATAAGGCACAGTGATCAAACGCCCCAACAGTGCTGGCGGAAATACTTCCAGCAAGGGTTTGCGCAGTGCCTTCTCAATCACATCGGGAGCTGGCACCAATTCAGCGTCACTGCACAGCGAAATGACAATATCCGTACCAACATTGGATGTAAGGATGATGACTGTATTGCGAAAGTCGATTTCACGACCTTCACCATCCTCCATGCGCCCCTTGTCAAACACCTGGAAAAAGATTTCGTGGACATCCGGGTGCGCCTTTTCCACTTCATCAAGCAATACAACGCTATAAGGGCGGCGACGAACTGCCTCCGTCAATACACCGCCTTCGCCATAGCCAACATAACCCGGCGGCGCTCCTTTGAGGGTGGAGACGGTGTGCGCTTCCTGAAACTCACTCATGTTGATGGTGATCAGGTTTTGCTCCCCACCGTACAAGAACTCTGCCAACGCCAATGCTGTTTCTGTCTTGCCCACTCCCGAGGGGCCGCACAGCATGAAAACCCCGATGGGCTTGCCGGGATTGTCCAAGCCGGCGCGCGCTGTTTGTACCCGGCGCGCAATGACCTCCAGCCCATGACGCTGCCCGAGCACCCTGCGCTCCAGGTGGTCGGCTAGGTCCAATACCGCCTGAGCTTCATTGCGCAGCATGCGCCCGACGGGGATGCCCGTCCAGTCAGCAACAACAGCAGCCACCACCTGCTCATCCACCGCAGCGAAAACCAGCGACTCCTCGCCCCGCACGCTCTGCAAACGTGCTTCCAGCGCCCTGATTTGCTCCAGCAACACAGCTGGCGAATCGACCGACACCTCCACACTGCCTTGCAGGGACTCTGTTCCAGCGAGCGCTCCCTGCTCAAACGCAGCGGCGTCCTGTCCCATCCCCAGCTTTTCACGCAAGGCAACGATCTCCTCAATCAGGCTTTTCTCCTGCGTCCAGCGCTGGATGAGCATCTGCTCCTGCTCTCTGGCCTCCTGCAAATGCTCCTCAAGCCGGGCAATCCTTTCCCCATCGCCAAACCCCTCGGCCTGCTCTCGCCGAAGCATGCTCAGCTCCTTGGTCAGGATCGCCATCCTGCGCTGACAGTCCTCCAACTGTGCCGGTGTCGCATGCTGGCTGACGGCCACGCGCGCCGCAGCAGTGTCCAGCAATGCCACGGCCTTGTCGGGCAACTGTCGAGCTGGTATGTAACGATGCGAAAGCGAGACGGCGGCCTGCAATGCACTATCGAGCACACGCACGCCATGGTGGCTTTGCAACGCCTGGACAATCCCTCTCAGCATGGCCACTGCCCTTGCCTCATCGGGTTCATCCACCTGAACCACTTGAAACCTGCGCGTCAGCGCGGGATCCTTCTCGATGTACTTCTTGTACTCGGCCCAAGTGGTAGCACCAATGGTGCGCAGGCTGCCACGTGCCAGCATGGGTTTGAGCAGGTTGGCAGCATCGCCAGTTCCTGCCGCGCTCCCTGCACCAACCAGCGTATGCACCTCATCAATAAACAAAATGATGGGCTGCTCAGAATGCTGCACCTCCTCAATCAGCTGTCGCAAGCGCTGCTCAAACTCACCCTTCATGCTGGCTCCAGCCTGCAACAGACCAACATCCAGCACACGCACCTGCACCCCCTGCAAAGCTGGCGGTACATCCCCTTTGGCGATGCGCAGAGCAAAACCCTCCACAACAGCCGTCTTACCCACCCCAGCTTCCCCTGTGAGGATGGGATTGTTCTGCCTGCGCCGCATCAGAATGTCGATGATCTGACGAATTTCAGCGTCCCTTCCCGTTACGGCATCCAACTCGCCATTGCGTGCACGCTCGGTCAGGTCCTGCGTATATTTGTTCAGCGCATCCTTTTTGCCCAAGGCAGCGGGTGCCAATGCCCCCGACGCTTCACCCGGAGTCACACCTCCAGGCACAGAGGCCTGCAAAGCATCCTCCGGACTCTGAGCCGTGATACTCATCAGGTTGGCTCGCAAGTCATCAACATGAATGGCGCTCCACTGCCCAGAAAAACGCAACGCTGCTTCCCGCAACTGTGCATGGGTCAGCAAGGCCAGTACCAGATGAGCACTACGAATGAGCGACTGGTCATGCGCCAAAGACGCCTCAATCCAGGCACGCTCCGCCAGCAGATCAATATCTCTGGAGAGGTCCTCGATAGTCAGGGCTCCTGTGGGCAATCTCTCCAGTACCTGCAGAATATCGTTCGCAAACCGCCCTCCATCAACTCCATAATGGCGACAAATACGGTGCAAATCGCTGTCATCCAACATCAGAATCTGGTAGAACCAGTGGCTGAGTTCTACAACGGGGTTACCTCTCATCTTCGCGAAAACCGTTGCAGACTCAATAGCCTTATACAAAATCGAGTTCATCTTACCAAACAGCGACACGCGACATATCTTTGCCATAAATCCTCATCTCATAAAACAATGAACTCATCCCTGTAAAGGAAAAATTCAAAGGCTATCGATCCAACCCTCATTCAGGGTACAATGCACCACCATGTTATACGGATGCCATTTTCTCCAAATCCAGAATCAAATCATCACGATCCTTCTTTTCCGCTCCAGCACCCAGCCAAGTTGTCCACCCAAGCTGCACAGTAGATCCCAAATTCAACTCAGGAACGTCAGCATGTTTGAGAATCAAACATAAATCCCATTGAAATTCATACCCCACATAATTACGCACCCAATCGCGTAGTCTGCGGTTAGCATGCGTACCCGGAAGCAGTTGAATGTATTGATGCAAATTCAGTGGGCCCGCATGCAAGCGAAAGCGATACTGCCTATCGAGCACCGCTGTTCCACAAACCGCACCCTCCCCGAGTTTTTCTGCAGTAGCCAGTCTTCCTAATCGAGTCCGCTCCCCCTCTTCCAACTTGAGCCATTGTGGTACCCATTCCTCCACCCGGATGTCACATGCAAAACACTCTTGCAATATGGAGCGGATACCTTCTGGATTTCTAGTCTGTCGTACCAAGTGGCCAGAAAAATAGCGCTTCGCATGATCCTGAACGGCATCTTGTGAATAAAAATATTTTCCCAGATACCCAATAATGGCCCCAACGTATTCAGCAAATCTATCTTCATCCGGTCGATCGAGGCTATTTGCAGGCTGTGCATTCGCCCAAACGCGATAGAAAATCAAACCAAATCTGTGGTGAAAAATATTTGAGAACTCCCCCAAAGCCATATCGTCATCGTAGGCGATACGCTCCCGCACATACTCAGTTATATGTAACGGCAAAGGACCGTTAGGACCAAAAAGACCAAAACCAGCCTGCTCAATACGAAGTTTCCCCTTTTCATTGATCCTGGTATTGGTAAGTACTGCTGAAGCAAATGTCAATGCAGGTTTTTGTCCAACTCGGACAGGCTCCTGCTCTGGGTGTAAAGCCATGCCCAGGCGAGGAAATTCCTTGTTTTGTGCCTCCAAACGCCGCATTACCTGGAACCAGTCAAATTTCCAAGGTTTATGCAACAATTCCTCAGCACATGAAACACGCACCTGCTGCTGCGTAACAAGAGTCTTTTGACTTTCATGCATCCGGACGCCCCCCCCATCGAGGTGGCCAGCTCGCCAAGTGTCCGCGTGAAGAACTCAGTAGAGAAAACTGAGTAAACGAATTCATCGAGACATGCCTTGCCAGAAACTGCTCCAGCACACAACCGAACAAATAAGGACTCGCTCCCGCAAAATGCAGTTCATCCACGCTGACATCAATGCCAATCCCTCTGCCAAAGACCAATGGTCCGCTGACCGGTAGCCTGCGGGTCAAAGGGACACTTGCCACCGATACGATCGCCTCAGCATGCTTGGCAATCAGAGGGTCTGCCAAAGATGCATACAGCCCCAGCAATTCACGCAGCAACACAGCACCACTTTGGGGGTCCTGATCACGCAAGGCCAGATAGTTCAGTGAGAGATGACTGATCAAGCGCCAAGTCATTTCCCCATCAGCCAAAGAAAGGCGAGGCCTTGAAGGCCCACTGACAATACGTGCCCACTTCACCGCTTGATCGGTTTCAATCAATAAATCCTGCTTCGAAGATACGGGCATCAACAATGGCAAATCCCGATTGGTAAGCAGCATCTCCACCGACAACTGCGCAATACGCTCCGGCCAAGGAGCTTCCTGAGGATCAACCAAAGAAATAAACACCTCAGATCCAATATAACTTGATCGCCCACCATTACGCACTGCCGAGTCAGAAAGTCTCCGCGGCTCACGTCGCGTTGTGAAATACGCCTGATTCAAGTTGGTAGCCGTTCCCACATGTCTATAAAACGGTGAGAATCTTGTTACAGGTTGATTGCCATGGTCATAGCCATCTACCATATCCACTCGATATACCTCATAATCCAACGGTCGTGTTCTATCTGCAACTACGTGATGTTCCACCTCATCTCGCTCAATCAATAGGCGATTACCCTGGCGATGGAACAGGTTGATTACCGGGACACAATTGAGTGCAAAGCTACTGCTATCCACAACTCCCGCCAGCCCACTTGGCTCATAGTCCAGCAAGACCGTCAAATCAAATATTTCAGAATTCAGTTTTTTTAATGGCTGCTCCAAACCATTGATCGAAAAAAATAAGAAGCGCTGTGGAAAAGAAAAATATTCATGCAAGAGTCGATAGCCTTGGAATACTCGTGCATCAGTTGGCAAAAGTGCCTGATCTGCTCTAAATCCTTCAGGCTGAACGGCACTGGCAGGCAAAACACTGCTCTGCTCCTGAGAGCCAGGACGACTGACGAGCACACCTACCACATGCCCAATCAGCGCTTCGTGAATTCTGGTCGCCAGCGTTTCACTACCATCGAGGTAAAACATCAGATACTTGGGTGACTTTTTGGGAGAAGCGATTGCCCCACACCTGGACTTCAAGCGCAGACGAATCTCTCCTTTAGGCTCCTTGGGCAGCCTGCGATCCCCCAACTGTATTCCCCCCCCCAGCGGGCTGGCCCATGCTTCAACTATATCTATGGGCCAGACTTCCAGATCATGAGCCGTAACAAAACGACAGCGGGTCTTTACCCCTGGAATATCACCACTACTCAGCGCACTACCACGTGGCAGGAATGCACTCGACGCATCCCCCCCCCCTGCATTAGCCTCAAGTGGAACCTGCACAATGGCCATGGAAGGCGTGGGAGCCAAGTATTGCGGATAAATCACCTCCAGCAAGCGCTGAGAAAATCTTGGGAACTCGGCATCCATCTTGCGGTGGATACGTGCAGCCAGAAACGCAAACCCTTCCAGCAAACGCTCCACATACGGGTCCGAAACATTCTCTCCATGCATACCAAGGTGGCCTGCCACCTTAGGAAAGGCCTGCGCAAACTCCCCCCCCAGCTCATGCAGATAGGCCAGTTCCCTGTTGTAATAGTCCAAAAACTGGCGGTCCATCATCTGTGAATTTCCTTAAATATGAAATATTCAGATTTACAGCCCATCAGGACAGGAAAATCCAGTTAACTCTTGGAGTCGAAAAGGGTTCTTTACGCTCGCAGCTATCACCTCAAAGCGCACATTACGCCCCCCCACTTCAATATCCGCTGTAAATCGCTCAGGACTGCCACCAGACCGGATATTTGCCTTGTCAAAAAGACGATGCAAAGCCCACGGACCTTCCAATACCAAACCAGAACGCCCCTCAGGTAATGGTGGCTCTAAAGACAATCGCACCTGGTTGCTTCCGCGTGTACCCGGCCAACTGACCGTATACGACACCTGTGGTCCATGCTGATAACGAACGATCTGCCCATCTACATCCAATGTGAGTGTCGTAATCGTTGTATCCATCAATACAGGTTTTATGGCTATAGTTATTTTTGGAGTGCCTGTCCCTGCCCGGAAAAAAACATCCTTGATAACATGTGCTTTTTCAAAGGCTGCAACAGCCGTCGCACTCCCCAGCCCCCCCTGGGCACCCTCGCGCAGCCGCCATGGTGATTTAGACACATCCACAAAACTTGCCAACTCACGCTGAAAGTACTCTTCCATACGCCCTCCTGGCCCAAACATCCTCGTGAAATCATCCAACGCAACTTCGCGCGTAGCGGTACGTACTAATGGATAGCGCCCCTGGATCGAATTCAAACATGCCCGTGTCACCATGCCCTGAAGTTCCCGCCCTTTAGAACGGCGAATTTCCCGCGTTACCAACTTTTCACTACTGCTTGCCACCGTCTCCAGTAATCGGCGACCAGGCTGTGGCAGACGTGCTGCCTGGGCTCGCAAAGTATTCGTACCACTACTTCCAGCAGGAGGTGCATAACCACCCACACGTGCTGCCTCTGCGCCAGAAAGGTACATGTGCAATTCTGCGAATATCTGAGTCAATGCCTGTAGGGAGGAGGACTCCCCAGCACCGCCCGCCGCCTTGCGTAAAGCCTCAAATCGGTTATCCACGATCAGTTCAGGACGATCCATGGGAGAAAGCGCTCCCGGCAAAGAACTGGGACCAATAATGCGGGTAATATCCTCACCCGTGGCCCTGACGCTGCGCCCAACCCGTGCCAACAGGGAACTGTCATCATTGCTTGATTTTTTAGCAGTCAGCGTGGTTTCACGAACTACCCCATTCATAAAACGCATCAAAGGGGAATCTGGAGCAGATAACATCCCTGCCAACTCGGATGCTTCGCTCAGGCTTTCTGGTTCCACCAAAGTCACATCATCCAGAAATTTTTCCCATTCCCTGACATAGTCACGCATGTAATGGCGTTTAACTTCCAAGGAAAGCTCACCTGAGGCAACCGCCCCCATTCTCTGTTTTAAAGACCCTTCGGAAACCCCTAACACCCACGCATCATCCATACCTGCCCCCCGCACTGCCGAGTCCACCTCGGGCTCAAACAATTCGTGATAGCCCCGAAAGGTATAAAGCGACGACACGCCATCGGTCAGCGCTTGGTTACTGGTACGGCGAAAAATCCGTGCCGCATCTGGTCCAACCGCAGCAGCGACAGAAAAATTCGGCAACTGTTTGTTATTCAACATCCGTACCATACGGCGATATATACGCTGTGAAACAGGATATTGTGACAGTCGTGACCTTGTCGTCTCTATCAGAGTCTGGTCCGCCTGTGCATCAGGCAGAAAACTCCCAGTAGCGATCAATGCTCGCACATGACGCTCCAATGCCGCTCGCTCCACCCGTGCCACTGCTGCAGCCATATTTTTATCCCAATCAGCTAAAACAAAGGCAACAAAGTCCTCCTCCCTTAAATGTCTTGGCTCGTGCATCATGATGTATGCCTTCAAAGTTTCAAAGGCAAACTCCAGATCATCCACTGCCACAGTCCGGAGTAGTTGTTCCAAACGTAATTTCAACGTTGGCGCAAAATACTCTTTCAGCAAATTCTCGTAAATTGGCCTGGCACCAGCCGCCAACTTATCTCCCTGATACAGGCCAAATGTCCATGGCAGCAAAGGAGATGTGGCCGGAAAATTTGCACTATCCGGTAACTGCTCGGCCGCATTGAGCAAAGGCAGTAGAGCATAAAAATTCCCATCCCCAACGCCTGGCAAGGTTTTCAGCTCTTCTTCAAATTTATCTATTTTGTGATCTACCTCGACAATGTATTTTTGATTATTTCTATAACTAACCATCGCAGCTGAAATGACTGCCACCAACAAGAGCACACTTAAGGCACATCCCCCGATATGCAACAACTTCGCCCTTCGCTCTGCTTTAGCATCAGAACCGACAATATATGCTTCACCAAATACAACCTTAGCCAGAAGTTCACGAATAAAAAAGCTTTTGCCACTGCCCTGTTGTACTCGGGGTTTATGAGTTGCCTCCAGTCCAGCCCGCATTGCCGAGAGAATACGATCAAAGGGTGCACCTTCCTGTGTTCCACTGGTAAAGTAAACCCCCCGCAGCAATGGTGGACTTGAATAACGCGAGTCTTCAAAGATGGCCGCTACCGCTTCTTGCACCAAGCCGGCAACTACTCCAAATTCCTGTGGATACGCATAAATACGACTACGCAACCCCAAATCCGGCTCTGCCTGCAGCCGATCGACCAGCCCATCGTAAATTCTTGCTTGCAGAAGCTTCAGTTCTTGCACAACATGATTCGAATCTGGGTGATACTGCAACGCCCCATCCAGCGGCAAAGTAAATCCATGAACCTGCTCTCGCCCAGCCCGATCCAGATCTGCAAAATACTCGTCAAAACCCAATAACAAGTCGCATTTTGTGACCAAAACATAAACAGGAAAAAGCACCCCCAGATCCTCACGCAATTCATCAAGACGATTTCTTATCGCTGCTGCGTGAAACTTGCGCTGCTCCGGCGTTTGTTGCAAAAGATCGGCCACGGAGAGAGTGAGTAACACTCCATTGATGGGTTGACGATTCCGACTTTTTTTCAAAAGCCCAAGAAACCCCTGCCATTCCGCACGATCTACCTGCTCATCGCTTTCATGCGTGGTATAACGACCCGCCGTATCAATGAAAACCGCCTCGTTCGTAAACCACCAGTCACAGTATCTGGTGCCTCCTGCACCAGGTAGGGCAGCATTGCCAAACTGCTTCGCCAATGGAAACGACAGTCCAGAATTTGCCAGGACCGTGGTCTTTCCGGCACCTGGAGAGCCAATGATCACATACCAAGGCAACTCATACAGATAGCGTCGCCCTCCCATGCGTTCCCAAAATGAATGCTTTTCACTCTCAAAACGGGCTTTGCGCAACGTTGCCAATGCAGCATCAAACTTTTCCTCCAAGGCACCAACGTTGCCTACCTCCTCGGACCCCTCTGGCTTTTTGTTCAGGCTCTCCCGCACCAAATCCGCCAGACGCTCATTGATTTTGCTGGCTCTCCAACGGCGAACTGTCCAGCGCAATAAAAATAGTCCAAGGACAGCACCGATAAGCCATAACCTAGACTCACGCGACTCTAATGGACGTATATCACCAAAGGCAAAAAGTGGACCAGCAAACCAAATCAGCAACAACAATAAAATGATGCCAATCGTGACCCAAAGAAATCTGGATCTGATAATATCCACCAGACGCCAAAGTAAGCTGGAAATCATTGCCTGCCTCCTGCTGTCTGTTGCGTGAAGGCATTTTGATTTATCTGTCGATAGACTTCCTCAGCTGGCAAAAGCAATGTAATCTCCACTCTTCTATTTTTTGCACGCCCCTCTGGGGTGGTATTTTCTGCTACTGGATTAGCTTCGCCCCTTCCCTCGAATCGCATTCGCTGAAGACCCTCACCCAGGTAGCCATCCAGCAAATCCTTGACGGCTTCCGCACGCGCTTGCGACAAATGCCAATTTGAGGAAAATCGAACACTTCGAATGGGGACATTGTCCGTGTACCCTGTTACCAACACCTTACCTTCAACCTCTGACAACGCTGCTGCAATCCTAGCAAGAACCGGCAAGTAGCGCTGCTTTATTTCAGCACGCCCAGAATCAAATAACCCATCCCCAGTGATGGTCACAACACTGGAATCCATATGGTCATTTACTTCAACCAGTCCAGCCACTATTTCTGGTTCAAGAAAGCGTCGTAATCTGGGTAACGGTGCCGGTGCTGGAGGAGGTGAGACAATCTTGGCCGGCACCTGTAGAGCAGCCAGACGGGCATAACTTTTATCTGAGCGCTCGGCAATTGAAAAAAGAAACCATATATACGCCGCTATGGCAATGCATGCACATAAACAAGCCACTACCCACAAAGGAACCTGGCGCCATACAGACGCCTGCGACTGCACCCCTGCCCAATGCGGAGAAAGACGTTCCTCATACCCCCCCTTGACCTTATTCAATATAGCCGCGATACGCCGCTTAAGCAGCTCCAATTGGGAGTGGCCATCTTCAACAATTCGAAAACGCCCCTCAAAGCCCAGCGCATTGAGGTAATACAAAAGTTCAATCAAATTGGCGTGACGTTCAGGATCCTGAGCCAGGCGCGCCAGCAATTGAAAGTACTTCTCCCCTCCCCAAGTTTCATTGTGGAAGGTCACCAAAAGACTATGTTTGGCCCATACCCCTCGCCCACCCCATGGGGTCTGAGCGGCCGCCTCGTCCAACGCAGTACACAAGCAATAACGAGCAGCAATCACCTCTTCATGCGAAATTCGACTTTCTATTGCCGCTTGCTCAAAATCTCTCACCTGCAAGAGCAATTTATTTCTTAGCGCGGCAGGGTCCCCCAGATTGGGTTGCTCACGCATGCGCACAAGCATATCAATCAATGGGCCCGAAACGCGCACCAGTGGATTTTCACTAGAAAAAACAGAATCTCCACCCATATGGGGTACACCTCCCCTTTCAGAAACATCAAACAAAATATCCACCTAATGCTATTGGGCAACTAAAAATAAAAAAACATTGATGGATAATTTATTATTTAAAAATCCAAAACATCAAAATTATTCATAACAGCGACTACTTCACATATCTCAATAAAGCACGCTACTTCCTGATGGCCCAACATTCCAGGTCCAATCCAGGGAAATCCCCAGCAATATGCATGGCCATCGCTGCACTTTTATCTAATTCACTCCACAAAAAGTGCTTTGTATCAATCTCAAAATAGTTGTACCCAGAGTTATAAGGAAGCTCCCTGGGTGCTACTGGTAAAGGCTTGAGAACAATCCCAGGCAAGTGCAAATTCACCAAATCTCGTATTTTCTCCACCGGTCCAACCTTGGCTTGGGTTGGGAACTGTGCCTGAACCTGTTCGGCTGGAAGATTCGCATGTACTGCCAAGATAAACGAAGCCGTTTTCAGCAACGAAGCATCTGGAATAAAAGCCGTCTTAATTCCATATTTCCGATCCTGAAGCTCTATGCGCACCACGGTTTGATCCAGTACGAGTGCAAGAGCCCTTCTCAATTCCAGCATCAATGGCCTAAAGCTGCTGCTCAGGTCGTCGTGGATATACGGTGCCAATGCAGGCGGACGCTTCGATGTCGAAGAAAAAGTCGCTAAATCCCCCACCAGCCCCAGCAACTCCAAATAAAGTCGCTCTGGGTGCAGAATATGCAGTCGTTCCAGATGCTGCAGTACCGGCTGCCAGCGATTGATCACCTTCAGAAGCAGGAAGTCTCCCACCTCCGATGTCGCACGCTTGCCGCCCAACGTCATGCGCTCCGCCAGTAAATCCCCTCGCTGATTCAGCAAGGCTATGGCTTCGCGCAAATAAGCAGACAAGACACCATCTGCTCCGCAACGCAACATCGGTGGTATGTAGTCTTCATCCAAAATACAGGTGTTATTGGCTTGCTTCTCAAGCAGCCAGGCCACTCCCATGGACATCCAGCCATGTGGCACATCCGAAGCAAGCATCAAGCGAAATCTTGGAACACCAATCTGGATCTCCGCCGCACCACCACCCTGTGCGTTCCCATCCTTGACCTCTCTGGTTGCTGCCAGGTAGCGTGCACTGCTGGCCAAATCCTCATCAAAGATCACGCTTTCACCCGCAGAACGACTCGGGGGTAAAGCCAGACAAATTTGACTTTCCTTGATAGTGGCAGGAACATCCAAAGCAACTCCAGTCCCATCCTCATCAGCTATCTGAAAAACCATTCCATCTGGCAGCACACCTTGCGCCTGACGCACGACCACCTGTCCCATGCGTAAAGCCGTATCGTCCAGCCTCAGTTCTGTAAATCCCCAGTTGAACCCAACAAACGAAGACAGGGTGTGGCGAGAGCACGATTCCCAAAAACGATCCTGTTGCTGAAAATGCTGTGGACGCAGAAACATGCCCTCAGCCCAGACCACTTTGTTTTCAAGACTCATGGCTGCTTCACCTCAAGGGTTTCCCGTACACGGACTGAGTTTTCTGTAACTAGCACATACAATTTCTTTTGCGGCGATGATCCCGACGTAATCGCTCTTCCTGCAAGGTAAGGGGGTGGTAAAGCAGCAGAAGCCCTCCAGGTACTGTTTTCCAAATCACGGAACCCAGCCGTAACCCCAATGAATCTACTTCGCAAATCAGCCTTACGTCGAATCACCTTGACCTCTCCAGGCAGAAGGATATGCTGCTCAGCAGCAACAAACTCTCCTGCCAAAGAACTGCCATCGGTTTGCTGCAGTGTAAAAAAATCCACTGTTTGAAATGCAGAAATACCGGAAAGCTCAAAAATAGTCAAAACCACTGGAGATGGCCTGCCATCGACTGCAGGGTTCGCCCCCTTGGCAACCATTAGCGTAATTTCCAAGGGAACAGGTAACTCCTGACGAGGGCCGCTCCAACTCCCAAGCCCCACGCCACCCAATAAGGAGCATCCTGCAACAAACACAGAAATGACACCTAAAGCAACCGGTTTAAAAATTCTCATAGAAGTCGATCTTCCGGATATATTTACATATCACTTCTTCACTGAGCCCAGCGTGCACGTACACGAAACACACACCTGATCACCATGCATAACCGAGTCTTCAAAAAAGACTTCCACTTCAATCCTTCTATCAGCCTGTTTCCCCTCACTGGGTCAGTTATCAGCGCATGCTTGATTACTCTCACGTCATCCCTTTGAAGAATGGCCAGCAAGGCAAAACAGGCCCTCAAACTTCTTAATTAGAACTTTCTTTTACAGAAGGCAGCTTGGACACCAGACGCAAGCTCATGGTCAACCCTTCAAGCTGATAATGCGGACGCAAGAAAAACTTCGCTCCATAATAACCAGGATTATCCGGAACCTCTTCAACCACCACCTCTGCAGCTGCCAGTGGCTTACGTGCCTTGGTTTCCTGACTGGAGTTGGCAGCATCGCCATCCACATAATTCATAATCCAATCGTTAAGCCAGCGCTCCACATCCTCACGCTCCTTGAACGAACCAATCTTGTCCCGGACAATACACTTCAGATAGTGTGCAAATCGGCAGCATGCAAAAAGATACGGCAATCTGGCCGACAAATTGGCATTGGCTGATGCATCCGGGTCGTAGTATTCGGCTGGCTTTTGCAGACTTTGTGCACCAATAAAAGCTGCCACATCCGTATTCTTACGATGAATGAGTGGCATGAATCCATTTTTTGCCAACTCGGCTTCTCTTCTATCCGAAATAGCGATCTCTGTCGGGCATTTCATGTCCACTCCGCCATCGTCCGTAGGGAACGTATGGCATGGCAAGTCTTCCACAATGCCTCCAGACTCAACGCCTCTGATGGAGGTACTCCATCCATACAGCTTGAAACTTCTATTGATATTCACAGCCATTGCATAGGCTGCATTAATCCACAAAAAGCGTTCATGCGTAGGGCCATCCGTGTTTTCCTCAAAGTCAAACTCATCCACAGGACTTGTTCTCGCCCCATAAGGCAGACGCCCAAGGAATCGTGGCATGGCCAAGCCAATGTATCTGGAATCCTCCGAATCACGCAGGCTGCGCCACGGTGCATACTCAGTGTTTTCAAAAATCTTCGTCAGATCTCTTGGGTTGGCAAGCTCCTGCCACGAGTCCATCTGCATAACCCGTGGATCTGCTCCAGATATGAACGGACAGTGTGCAGCTGCAGCAATTTTTGCCATTTCCCCCAGCAGCTCAACATCAGGGGCAGAATGGTCAAAAAAGTAATCCCCCACCAGACAACCATACGGTGCACCACCAAGCTGTCCGTACTCTTCCTCATAAATGCGACGAAATATAGGGCTTTGATCCCATCCAATGCCCTTGTGACGACGCAATACGCGGTGCAGCTCTTTTTTCGAGATATTCATCACCCGAATTTTGAGCATCTCGTCAGTTTCTGTATTGTTCACGAGATAATAAAGACCACGCCAGGCAGATTCGAGTTGCTGGAAATCTTCATGATGGATGATTTTATCGATCTGCTCTCCCATTTTTCTATCGATTTCCGCAATCATCGCCTCGATCGTGCGATATGCATCACCAGAAATGGAAACCGCCGAACCAATTGCCTGCTGCGCCAATGTACGTACCGCACTTTCGACCGCAGACTTTTGTTCCTCTGTTCTTGGTTTGAACTCCTTTTCCAGCAAGGAAGAAAATTCACTCCTGGTATTTACTGCGCCAGATTTCTGCTGCAAGACTTCATTCAAGTCAGACATCTCCAATACCTTTCTCAAATCTGCTCAGGGTTATCGTCGTTCTTTTTTTCAACCTGCGGAATGGAGGCCAGTGACTTGAGCAACGTCGGGTCGGCGAGCACTTCCGCCAGCAATGCCTCTGCACCTGACTTGCCATCCATGTAAGTCAGCAAATTGTTCAACTCCGTCCTTGCCTCCAGCAGCCGACGCAGCGGTTCGACCTTGCTGGCAATGGCGCCAGGGGAAAAATCGTCCAGGCTCTCAAAGGTGATATCCACAGCAATCTGACCTTCGCCGGTCAAGGTGTTTTCCACCATGAATGCAACGCGTGGCTTGACAGCCTTCATCCGTTCATCAAAATTGTCTATATCAATTTCCAGGAACTTTCTATCGGCCACAGGGGGCAGATCTTCCACAGGCTTTCCGGAAAGGTTGGACATCACGCCCATGACGAAAGGCAGTTGAATCTTCTTTTCAGATCCATACAGCTCCACGTCGTATTCAATCTGCACGCGAGGCGCTCTATTTCTTCCGATGAATTTCTGCCCACTACGGCCCTTGGCCACGTCATTCCTGGTTGCCATTTTTCACTCCAGTCTCAAGGTATTATTTAAATCGCTTACTCTTCATTCAATCCAGCAAGCACCCGAAGCTGCCCCATTCCATCCGGCAAAAGCTCCTGAACAAGGGCAAAAAAGTCCTTCCCTTGCAAATCCTCTATCCTTTTGATCAAAAAGGTGGCTGGATGGGAAGGCTCGTTTTTTTCAAAAAAAAGTCTGGCCAGCCGCAATGCCTTGAAGGCTTCATCCCTGCTGAGCAGCTCTTCCGGCAAAAACCGCCCCGGCCTTGCCACTGGCGTTGCCGTATCCACCGGTTCCGCCAAGGCCGGTCGAGCCTCTGGAACCTTTCCTCCTTCCGCTTCCGGCACGCTTTTCTCCGCTACGGATGGAACGCAGGAGCGCAGACTGCTCAGCCCCCACTCCAGCGCGGCCAGCTCCGGCCAAAAATCCGGGGCCAGGCGCTCCCGCATGGCGCCGGCAATCTGACCAAGGGCGCTGCAAGCGCGCTGGATGGCATCAAACGTTCCGGCATTGCGCTGCGCCTCCGTCTGCGCCGCGCTTCTCAATTCACTCTGGCTCTGGATCGGGCAGGACGCGGAAGGCACTCCCTTCATGATCTTTTCCACGTCCGCAACGGACACGACACCCAAAGCCGTCTCCATGAACGAAGCGGCCCGGACAGCCCCCAACAGCCCGGCAGGATCTGCCAGCTCCGCAACCGCATTGCTGCGCATCAAAGGATCAAACTCACCATCCACCTCCAGGCGAGGGTGAACGTCGTCCCAGAATCGCTGGAGCCAATCGGCCATCAGCTCCAGCCCCTCGGCCAGGGCAGGCAGGCCATGCCGATGCACTGCCGCACACAGCAGCGTCACCAACACGCGCAGATCGCGCGTCTGCATCAGCAAGCTCGCCCCTGCCGTAAACACTTCCGCCCAATCCGGTCCCTTTCCGACCAATATGGAATCCCCGACCTGGCGCTCTGCCTGCACCACAGCAGAAGCGCGAAGAGCAATGAACGGCAGGGCGTATTCCATATCCGGCCCCGCAACACTGCCATCAGGCATTTCCTGCGGAACTTCTGGGAAAAATATCGGCTGCAGCATGAATTTAGTCTTGCAGTGAGTGAGGCTATGCACCAAATGTGAGAATTAAAAGCCCAAGGCCAAGCACACGGACTCCGTGCATGCTTCATTCTGGCACCAGGCAGCAGCCGTCGAATGCTAGCCGAACCATTCGTCAGGCCTGTCCGCCGAACTTTTACTTAATCTCACAAAAACCAACAACAAACTACTCAAAAAAACAATTGAAAGAATAACATCAATGAAATCAACATGTTATATACGCAAGATCCACACAAATTGACAAGATTCCGATGAGCAAAAAATAGAATACAAAAGGTAAAAAACAAATCAAAAAGAAATACAATTATTTTTACAAACAAGCTATTTTTCTTACTTTATTTAAACGAAACTTTTCGTCAGATTGTTTGCGAAATAATTCAGCAAGTCTGAGTTCCCCCAGCGCTGCAGATCACGCAGGCTTTCAAAAAAAAACACTTATTACCCGTTGACCGGCTTGCGTATTTTTCGCCCCCCATAGAATGAGGAAGGGGTAATCCCCTGATTCCTTAAATTTCATAACCGGAGGGTTAGAATGTCATCCTTGCAGGATTTTTTTATCAAGATTGAAGGTATTGAAGGCGAGTCCAAGGACTCCAAACACAAAGGCTGGATTGACGTCCTGTCCTTCAGTTATGGGGTCTCCCAGTCCAGCTCTGCTTTTACCGGCGGTGGTAGTGGCGTTGGCAAGGCCAACTTCGACGCACTGGTGTTCGAGCACTACGCAGACAAGGCCACCCCCAACCTGATGCAGTACTGCGCCTCGGGCAAGCACGTCGGGGAAGTCAAGCTGGAAGCTGCCAAGGTCGGCGATGGCTCGCAGGTGTACTTCACCATCACCCTGTCGGATGCCATCATCACCCACGCCGGCCCGTCGGGCTCCACCGCAGACGCACGCGTGAAGGAGACCGTCGGCATCTCCTATGCCAAGATCAAGGTCGAAGTCAAAGAACAAAACGCCAACGGCTCTCTGGGCGCCGCTGTCACGGGCGCGTGGGACGTCAAGCAAAACCAAAAAGCCTGATGACGTAGGGCTGGCCCTCCCGGCTCGTGCGGGCACCGCCTGGCGCCCCGCCGGGGTGGTCCTGCCTTTTCTGCGCGCCTGTCGTGGCTACCGTTTTTCGCCCAGACCATCCGAGGCCTTCACATGTCCACCACCATCATCACCGTCACACGCCGCTGGCAGACGGAACAGTCCACCATTTCCGACTTCACCACCATTGCCCCCGGCGCCGGGACTTCCTGTACCCAGGTGCGTGGCTACATCCTGGAAGAAAAGGGGCCATCGACCGCGCAGCGCAACCAGGACAGGCGCATTCCTGCTGGCGTGTACACGCTCAAGTGGCACAACAGCCCTCGCTTTGGGCGCATGCTGCCCCTGCTCTACAACAATCTCGTCCCTGCTTCCAGGTACATACTGATCCACAGCGGCAACCACTCCGGCCACACCGAAGGCTGCCTGTTGGTCGGCACATCCAAATCGGAAAACTTCGTGGGAGGCAGCCGCCCCAAACTCAATGAATTGCTCCAGTTTCTGGGCTGCTACGACCTCAACAACGGCAACTACTCGCTGGAAATCAAGGAGAGCTTTTGATGTTGCGTTCACTCAAGGGCAAGGCCAACACCTGGCTGGTCGCAGCCGCGCTGTGTGCTGCCCCTTTGTGGGTAGCCGCCGAGGAGATGCGTATCTCCATTCCCGATTCTTCTGCGATGCGCCTGTATGGCCCGGACGAATTCGACAGCCTGGTCAGCTTCAAAGGGCAGGCCGAACTCACAGGCACCCTGGTCGCCCTGTCGCGCAGCGACACCATCGATGACGAGACCCAATGGAGCGTCTCCCTCTTTTTCCAGCCCGATCCAGACGAATACAAAAAGCTGCCGCAGGTGCGGTTTGAAGGCGAACCTGCCGCAGACAGCAAGACTTCGGTCATTGAGCTGAACTTCTTCCAGAAGGACAAGACCGTGGACGACATCGCCCGTATTTTCGGCGCCAAAGTCGCCGCCCAGATGGGCAGGAAAAACGTCGAAGCAGGGGTGCGTGGCACCCTCACGCTGGAGGCGTACCGCACCGGTGTCGAATGCGACCGGCGCTATCGCTACGCCCGCCTCGTGTCGTTCCAGACCCAGAAAGCCTTGCCGCAGGCCAGCACCCGCCAACTCGTCCAGGGCCTGGGCGCCACCTGCATGTAAGACGCATTTTCCAGATTTCTCATTTTTCATAGCTGCTGGCGCTTGTAATGCAAGGATCTCAGGCAATAAGTTGCCTGAGATCCTTTTTCATGCAGCGCTACAAGCTACCAGTAATGAAGCAGAAGTCCAGCCGCGGTCAGTGCAGGGCCTGCGTGGCCCTAGGAGGCCGCCTCCCCCGCGCCTGCAGCATCCTCTGCTGCGTCCACCGCGTCGGGCACACCTGCTGCCCCACCGTCCGCCAGGCACACCCGGTTGCGCCCCGTGGACTTGGCCTGGTACAGGGCCTTGTCGGCCTGGGCCATGGCCACATGGCTTTCCTGCCCCGTCAGGGCAGCCACGCCGATGCTGATCGTGACCTGGACCTGGCCGCCCTCCACTTCCGCCCCCACCGGCGCAGGCTGACTGGCCAGGGCCTGGCGGATGCGCTCTGCCAACTGCACAGCATCCTGCTTCGTGGCATGACGCACCAGCACACAGAACTCCTCGCCCCCCAGACGCCCCGGATAGTCGCTGGCGCGCAGGTTCTGCCGCACCACCTGCGCCACATGCTTGAGGACCAGATCCCCCACCGGATGCCCCCAGGTGTCGTTCACGCGCTTGAAGTGATCAACATCCAGCGCCAGGATGGCGCCACCTGCCCGGGTGGTGGGCTGCACGGCCAGGTACTGCTCCAGCATCGCCAGAAAGCTGCGCCGGTTGGGCAGGCCCGTCAGCGCATCGGTACTGGCCAGGGTGGCCAGCTCCTGCTCCTTGAGCTTGCGCTCGGTGATGTCGTGCAACAGCCAGATCTGTCCCAGCGCCGCACCCTGGTGGGTGATGGGCAGCCACTGCAGCCACAGGTGACGCCCCAGCGCCACATCGGACACCTCCAGGCTGCGCTGTGGCTCATGCTGCGGCAGCTCCAGCCAGGCGGCGCGTTGCGAAGCGATCTGCTGCACCAGACTGTCGTGGCCGATGCCCTGCAACTGCGCCGGCGTCGTCCTCAGGACCAGCAAGTGGCACAAGCTGGAGTTGGCCATGACCACATGGCCATCGGCATCCTCCAGCAGCACTCCGGCCTGGAACTGTTCCAGCAAGGTCACCAGACGCAGATGCTGCGCCTCCAGCGCCTGCGCTGCCTGGTGCCCCTCGGTGATGTCGATCAACGTCCAGACCACCGTGCTTTCCGGGTCGCCCGGCTGACTGGGCACCGCCTGCATGTCGAACCAGCGGATGGCGCCCGTGGCATCGCGCAGCGGATACTTCAGGCGTGCCTGCCCCTGCGTGCGCAACTGCTCGTAGTACGGCTCGATGTCGGCATTGCGGGAAGCGCTCACATGCAGACTGCTGGTGAACGTACCCTCCAGCGTCTGCCCCGGTCGGGCAAACAGCTCGCGGGCCTGGGCATTGGCGTGCAGGATGCGGCGCTCGGGCGTGACCAGAAAAATGGCGGCCGTGCTGCGCTCCAGCAGTGCCTGACGCAGCTGGGCCGCCGCCACGCGCTCGGAAATGTCGCTGCACGTGCCCATGAACTGCCGGGCCTGCGCCGGGCCTGCGCCACGCCCGCTGCTGCCCCCACCGCCCGGCATCGTCACCATCTGCCCACGCAGCTCCACCCAGTGCCAGCGCCCATCGTGCCCCCGCACGCGGCACTCCAGCCGCTGGGGGCTGCTGTCGCTGCACTCCAGCGCGGCCTGCACCACCACACGCTCGTCAGGGTGCAGCAGCTGGCACCACTGCGCGTAGTCGGTCGGCAACCCGCCCTGGGGCCAGCCCATCATGTCGTGGCACAGCGCATCCCAGTGCATCCGGCCACTGTCCACCTCCCAGTGCCACAGCCCGTCGCGCGCTGCCTGCAAGGTCTGCCGCAGGCGGCGCTGGGTTTTTTCCAGGTTGCGCTGCTGCACGGCCCGCAGCAGCACCAGGCGCGTGATGCTGCCCGCAGCCAGCAACAGCAGCAGCGTGGAGATCAGGTTGTGGATCCGGCTCATGCGCAGGCTGTGCTCCAGCGGCGCCATCACTTTGTCACGGCCCAGCCCCAGGCTGAGCACCAGCGGAAACTTGGGAATGCGCTGCCAGGCGTAGTAGCGCATCACACCGTCCACTGCAGCACGGGCTTCGTACACGCCCGATTGCAGCTGCGGAAAGCGCAGAAAGTCCCGATCGGCAGGCACCCGCTGCCCCATGGCCTGATCCAGACCGTGGGTGCGCGTCAGGTAGCGCCCCTCGCTGTCGAACAGCATGACCACGTCCTGCGGGTCGGGAAACACCCGCTGGAACGCCTCTGCCAGATGCGCCGCCGAAATCGAAGCCGCAATCACATAGGCCAGATTGCCATCTGCATCCAGGATGGGACGCGACAGCTCCGCCGTCCATTGACCAAAGATGTGCTGCCGCCCCGGGATGCCGATGTGCAGGTGCGGCTCATTGAAGCCCAGATGCGCCTGGAAAAAATCCCGATCCACCACCGACACCGGCGCCAGCAAACGGCCGGGCGGCTGCAGGCTGGAAAACACCACCTGCCCGTGCGCATCGGCGATCAGCACCTCCAGGATCGTTCCCCGGGCCACGCTATCCATGGCGATGCGCAGCACGTGGCGCATCTGGGCATCGTCCTGGCCCTGCCAGTGCTCACCCAGGTGCTGCACGATGAAGTTGAGCTTGCGCAGCATGCTCTCGGTCTGGTACGTCAGGGCCTGCGCTGTCTGGCTGGCGCGCAGCCGCGCCTGCTGGCGGGCCTCCTCCAGCGCGTTCTGCTGTGACACATACAGCTGCACCCAGTACACCGCAATCAGCCCCAGCAGGATCGTCCACACGATGAACACCCGGCGCCACATGGCGCGCGGCAGCTTGAATACGGGACTGGACCTGAAAGACATCAGGCGCGAGCGAATACCCTTCTCCAACGCGCTCTCCTCAGTTCTTTCATTTTTCATAGCTGCTGGCGCTTGCAAAACAAGGATCTCAGGCAATTTCTCACCTGAGATCCTTGGCTGTTCAGCGCTACAAGCTACTAATAATGGGGTGGCAACTCATCGCGCAGGCTGCGCGGGGCCTGTTGCCCGGCTTCGGGCAGTTGCTGGCGCAACTGGCGCAGCTCCTGCACCAGTGCATCGATGGCCTGCTGCTGGCGATAGACAGTCAAGTTCAGCGTCTCCAGCAAATCCTCGCTGTAGCTGGCCTTGACCTCCAGTGCCTCGATGCGCGCCAGCAGTTCTGCTGGGGAAACGTCGCTGCTGCGAGCACTCATGCCAGCGCCTTGGCCAGACGGCGCACGCCTTCGCGGATCTTGTCCTCGTCCGCCGTGGCAAACGACAGGCGCAGGCTGGACACATCGGGGTTCTGGCTGAAGAACGGCGCACCGGGCACAAAGGCCACGCCCTGCTCGATGGCGCGCTTGGCCAGCGCGTTGGCGTCGGTGAGCTTGCCGCCCTGGCCCGTCAGGCGCAGCCACAGGAACAGACCGCCTTGCGGCGCGGTGAACTCCACCGCATCGCCCAGTTCCTCGCGCAGCGCCTGCATCATCACCTGGGCGCGCTGGGCATAGACCTTGCGCACCCTGGCCAGCGCCGCCGGCATGTGGCCTGCAGCCAAATAGCGCGCCGCCGTGGCCTGGGCAAAGGTGCTGGTGTGCGCGTCGGAGAACTGCTTGCACATCACCGCCTTGCCCAGCAGCTCGGCAGGCGCCACCAGCCAGCCGATGCGCAGGCCGGGCGAGAGCACCTTGCTCAAACTGCCGCAGTGCGCCAGAAAGTCGCGGCTGCCGGGCACCTGTCCGGACAGCGCCAGCAGGCTGGGCGGCGGCGCGGCGTCAAAGTACAGATCGCCATAGGGATCGTCCTCGACCACCAGCACCTGATGGCGCGCGGCCAGCTCCAGCAGACGCTTGCGGCGCTCCAGCGTCAGGGTGGCACCGCTGGGGTTGCCAAAGGTGGGGATGGTGTAAATCAGCTTGGGCTTGTGCTGCACGATGAGCTGCTCCAGCACATCCACCTGCACGCCCTCGCCATCGACCGGCGCGCTGATCACCTCGGCACCGTACAGGCGGAAGCACTGAATCGTGGCCAGGAAGGTCGGGCCTTCCACGATGACCTTGTCGCCCTCGTCGATTATGCACTTGGCCAGCAGGTCCAGCGCCTGCTGGCTGCCGGTGGTCACAATCAGCTCCTGCGCAGCCAGACCGGACACGCCCTTGCTGTGCATGAGCTGGGCAATCTGCTGGCGCAGCGGCTCATAGCCCTCGGTGGCACCGTATTGCAGGGCCGCGCCCGGCTCCTGCTCCAGCACCTGCTGACTGGCGGCCTGCAGCCCCGCAACGTCAAACAGCGCGCTGTCGGGGAAGCCCCCGGCAAAGCTGATGATGCCGGGCTTGCCCAGCAGTTTGAACAGTTCCCGAATAGCCGATGTTTCCACCCTGTCCAAACGCCTGGCCAGTTGTTCAATATGCATGCCGATCTCTTTCCGATACGAAAACAATAAGAGCCGCCAACACAACCCGGCAAATCGAAGATTTGCGGTTGAGACGAGGCACGAAGCCGCAGGCAGTGCCCAGTAGTACGACAAGGCTGCGCAACGACGCATCAAGGGTCGTGCTCGCGGGTCCGGTCACGCCGCTTGCGCGGCAGATGGTTACATCTTAAATCGCCGGCAAGGATGCATCACTCTTGCTCGACAATGCCCCCCACCATGAAAAAATCAGACATCTGTGCTTTTTTTGCGACATTGCAGGCCGCCAACCCCCACCCGCGCACCGAGCTGGAGTACAGCAACAACTTCGAACTGCTCACCGCCGTGCTGCTCTCCGCCCAGGCCACCGACGTCGGCGTCAACAAGGCCACACGCAAGCTGTTTGCCGTGGCCAACACGCCACAAGCCATGCTGGCGCTGGGGCAGGAAGGGCTGGAGAGCTACATCCAGACCATTGGCCTGTACCGCAGCAAGGCCCGGCACCTGCTGCAGACCTGCCAGATCCTGCTGGAGCGCCACAACGGCGAAGTACCCGACACGCGCGAAGCCCTGGAACAACTGCCCGGCGTGGGCCGCAAGACCGCCAACGTGGTGCTCAACGTCGCCTTCGGTCAGCCCACCATGGCAGTGGATACGCACATCTTCCGCGTCGGCAACCGCACCGGACTGGCCCCCGGCGCCACGCCCCTGGAGGTGGAGCAAGGCCTGCTCAAGCGCATCCCCAAGGAGTACCTGCAGCACGCCCACCACTGGCTGATCCTGCTGGGCCGCTACGTCTGCCAGGCACGCACGCCGCGCTGCTGGGAGTGCAGCGTCGCCGCCTACTGCGACTTCAAGCCCAAGACCCCAGCGCCTGCCAGGGCCGTGCGGCGCAGCAAGGCAGCCTAGCTTTTTTCGGCCACGCCCGCCTCGGCAAAGCTGGCCATCTCACGCAGGATGGCACACGCCGCAGGCAACAGCGGCCAGGCCAGCGCCGCGCCCGAGCCTTCGCCCAGGCGCAGCTGCCAGTCCAGCAGCGCCTGCGCGCCCAGCGCGCGCAACACCAGCGCATGCCCCGGCTCACCCGAGCAATGGGCAAACACACAGCGCTGCAGCACCTGCGGCTGCAGGCGCGCTGCCACCAGCACCGCCGCCGTGGTGATAAAGCCATCGACCAGCACCACCCGCCGCTGGCGCGCCGCCTGCAGCACCGCGCCCACCATGGCCGCCACCTCAAAGCCGCCCAGCGCGGCCAGCACGTCCAGGGGCTGCTCCACGCCCGCATGCCGCTCAAGCACCTGGCGCAGCACCGCCAGCTTGCGTTGCACCCCCTCAGGGCTCAACCCCGTGCCCATGCCGGTGACCTGCTCAATCGGCAACCCGCACAGGCGCGCGGAAATCAGCGCTGCACTCGACGTATTGCCAATGCCCATTTCCCCCAGCAGTACCGCATTGCCCGGCAACTGACGCACCACCTGTGCGCCATGCTCCATGGCCTGCAGGCACTGCGCCAGCGTCATGGCTGGGCCTTGACTGCAGTCTTGCGTGCCATAGGCCACCTTGCACGCCCACAGGCGCGGCTGGCCGGGCTGCCAATCGGCCGATGCCTGCAAATCGCGCGCCACACCGCAGTCGATCACATGCAGATCCAGCCCGTGCTGACGCGCCAGCACACTCACCGCCGCACCCCCGGCCAGAAAGTTCTGCACCATCTGCCACGTCACATCCGTGGGATAGGCCGACACCCCACGCGCCGCCAGCCCGTGGTCAGCGGCGAACACCAGCATCTGCGGCTGCTGCAGCACGGGCGATTCGGTACCCAGAATGCAGGCGATGCGCAACGCCAGCGCCTCCAGCCGCCCCAGCGAGCCTTGCGGCTTGGTCTTGATATCGAGCTGATGCTGCACACGCGCCTGCAGACCGGCATCGTGCACATCGGCCACCGGGGCCAAGCAGGCGGCTTGCCCGGCCACAGAAGATGGGGTGAGGTTTTGCATAAATTTATAGCTGCCAACGCAGAACTGGCAATGGAAGGTGGCAAAAAATCCCTGGATTCTAGACCCAGCGCCAACCGCCCTCGCCCTGCCTCACCTGCGCAGCCGCGCAAACGCCTGCAGCTCCCAGTCGCGCATGCCCAGCACCAGGGTGTAGCCTCGGCGCTGGCTGGCGGGCAGTTTCTGGTCGCTTTGGTGCTGCTGGGCAAAGTCCTGGGCCACGCGCTGCAGGCGCTCGATAAAGCTGGGGGCCACCGCGCTGGCGATGCTGCCATGCACCAGCAGCAGGCCTTCGCCGTGGCCGTCAAAGCCGCCGCCAAAGTAGTCCAGCACCACATGCTCCTGGAAAAACTGCATCACCGGCCCATGCGGGCGCCAGCGAAACGTCTTGGCCAGCTTCAGGCGGTAGCGGTTGCCGGGCTTGAGTTCAATGATGCCGATGCGGTCCAGCTGCGCCAGGTACTTGACCACCTCGGCTTCGGTCAAGCGATAAGTGCTGGTCATTTGCTCAGGCGTCCATTGGCTGAGCACATTCACCGCCACCAGCAGCAGCTTTTCATCGGCCACCACGGCGCGCTCCTGCTCCAGGGTCAGTTCAGAGAGCAGCGGCTGCGCCTCAGCCACGCGCTGGGCCAGCTCGGCAAAGTCCATCTTCAGCGCACGGCAGATGGCGTCGATGCGCGACAGCGGCATGTCGCCCCTGGCCAGCATGCGCTTGACGCTGGATTCGGCCATATCCAGCTCGCGCGCCAGGTCAGCATAGGTCATGTGCGCGGCTTTCAGGGCCAGTTTGATTTGGGCAACAAGGTCGGCGGTGGTACTCATGGCGGGCATTCTGGCATCGTTTCCTGATACCTTTAGCGGTCAAAACCGATACAAGTCTATTTTTCGACACCATTTGTGGTCCGGCAGCGGCACAGTGGCACCGGTACAGCGCACGCCCTGCCAGCGGTGAAATCCCGTTAGGCTCTGCAGCCCGCGCCTTTCACTTTTCCGCACTTTTCAGACCATTGTCTGCACCTTTGCTGCCATGACCACACCGCCCCCCACCACCCAACCGCCCAGCCAGTTTGCCCTGCTGCGTCAGCGCCGCTTTGCGCCATTTTTCTGGACGCAGTTTGCCGGTGCGGCCAACGACAACCTGTTCAAGTTCGCCTTCACGGTGATGGTGACCTACCAGCTCTCGGTGTCGTGGCTGCCCGCTGCGCAGGCCGGGCTGGTGATTGGGGCGCTGTTTATCCTGCCGTTTCTGCTGTTTTCTGCCACCAGCGGGCAGTTGGCCGACAAGTACAACAAGACGCAGCTCATCCGGCTGGTGAAGAACCTAGAAATTGCCATCATGGCGCTGGCCGCCTGGGGCTTTTGGGCAGCGCAGGTGCCGCTGCTGCTGGGCTGCGTGTTTTTGATGGGGCTGCATTCGACGCTGTTTGGCCCGGTCAAATACGCCTACCTGCCCCAGGTGCTCAATGAGCGCGAACTGACCGGCGGCAACGGCATGGTGGAGATGGGCACCTTTGTCGCCATCCTGCTAGGCAATGTGGCCGGGGGCCTCTTGGTGGCCCTGCCCGATGTGGGGCACACAGCCGTGGCGCTGGCCTGCCTGGCGCTGGCCCTCTTAGGGCGCCTGAGTGCCCAGGCCATCCCCACGCAAGCGCCCACCGCGCCGCAACTGCGCATCAACTGGAACCCGTTTTCTGAAACTTGGCGCAACCTGCAATTGGCGCGCCAGCAGGTGGCGGTGTTTCGCTCACTGCTGGGCATTTCGTGGATGTGGTTCTTTGGCGCGGTGTTTCTGGCCAACTTCCCCGCCTTTGCCAAGGAAGTGCTGCACGGCAATGAGCATGTGGCCTCGCTGCTGCTGGTGGTGTTCTCGGTGGGCGTGGGCGCTGGCTCGCTGCTGTGCGAGAAATTCTCCCACCGCCATGTGGAAATCGGCCTGGTGCCTGTGGGTGCCATCGGCATGACGGTGTTTGCCATCGACCTGTACTTCGCCACGCGCCACCTGCCCGTGGCAGGCGATGCGGCCCTGGGCGTAAGCGCCTTCCTCAGCCAGCCCGGGCACTGGCGCGTGCTGCTGGATTTGCTGCTGGTCAGCCTGTTTGTCGGCCTGTACAGCGTGCCGATGTATGCCCTGATCCAGCTGCGCAGCGCCCCCACGCACCGCGCGCGCATCATTGCCGCCAACAACATCCTGAACGCGCTGTTCATGATTGCCAGCAGCCTCATCGTTGGCCTGTTGCTGGGCGCTGGCTGCAGCATCCCGCAGATCTTTTTGCTGCTGGGTCTGGCCAATGCGGTGGTGAGTTTTCACATCTTTATGCTGGTGCCGGAATACGTTCTGCGCTTTATCGCCTGGGTGCTCTCGCGTCTGGTGTACCGCTACCACGTACACGGTGATGCGCACATCCCCACCAGTGGCCCCGCCGTCTTGGTGGCCAACCATGTCAGCTTTGTCGATGCCGTGCTGCTCATGGCTGCCAGCCCGCGCCCCATTCGCTTTTTGATGGACCACCGCATCTTTCGCGTGCCGGTGCTGGGCTGGGTGTTTCGCCTGGCCAAGTGCATCCCGATTGCCCCGCACAGCGAAGACCCCGAGGCCTATGAGCGCGCCTTCGATACCGCCCAGCAGGTGCTGGCCGAGGGCGAACTGCTGGGCATCTTCCCCGAAGGGGGTCTGACGCGCGACGGCCAGTTGCAAGCCTTCAAGGGCGGCGTGGTCAAAATCCTGCGCCGCGCCAGCAAGGAAGGGCTGCAGGTGCCGACCGTGCCCATGGCACTCACGGGGCTGTGGGGTTCGTTCTTCAGCCGCATCGAGCGCAATGGCGCCATGGTGCGGCCCTTCAGGCGCGGCATGTTCAACCGCGTGGGCCTGAACGTGGGCGCGCCGCTACCGCCCCAGGACGTCACCCCCGCCGTGCTGCAAGCGCGCGTGGCGCAGCTGCTGCAGCAATAGGCGCGCACGCCCAGCCTCCGCCCCCCGAAAACAGCAGGCAGTGCGGCAGCACAGCCCCTGCCTGCCAGCAAAAAGTATCGGATATCGATACTTACTGTCCTAAAAACCCAGCCACTACGCAATATCCGGCACTTTTTGCATGCCGAATGGGGACACTTGCGCCCATGTTCAACCCCACTGGAGACCTCACCATGCCATCCACCACCAACACCCCCGCCCTGCACCAGCTGATCCGCCGCGATTCCAGGCCCTGGCAAATCCAGGTCTGGGCCTCCTTCGCCCTGGCCGTCGCCCTGTGCGCCACCGGCCTGGCCTACCTGCCCGGCCAGCACCTGGACCGCGCCTTCATGTTCATGGGCTACCTGTTCTGCCTGTCCACCTCCTTCGTGCTGTCCAAGTCGGTGCGCGATGCCGAAGCCGCCCCGGGCCAGCCCAGCGAAACCCCGCTGTTTCGCCTGGTCGTGTGGAGCAGCTTTGCCCTGGCCATGGGCCTGACCGCCTGGGGCCTGGTGCGCATGGACGTGAACCCGACGTACAAAGTTTTTCTTGGCGTGGCCTGGCTGTACCTGATCACCTGCGCCTTCACCCTGGCAAAAATGCTGCGCGACCGCCACGAGGCCGACCTGCTCGAAGCCCAATGGCGCAACCGCCTGCGCAGCACCATGGACAACACGGGCAGCAGCGCCAGCCAACCGATGCAAGAACAAGCATAAAAAACGCCTCCAACCCTTATCCAGCAAGCGTTAACAGCTATTTATTTTTCAAATCAAGGAGCCCACCATGTCCACCACCACCCCATTTGCCGCCCTGCGCCGCCAGGCCCTGACCATCCTGTGCGCCGCCTGCCTTGGCCTGGGCAGCGCAGCCCAGGCGCAGAGCACCGCCTCGGCCATCTCGACGCTGCCTGTGGCCTCGGTGGTCGTCGCAGCCTCCTCCACCGTCACCGCCAGCGAGGTCAGCCAGGCCAGTGGCGAAGCCAGCGCCGCCGTGGTCGCCCTGCCCGTGGCACTGGCCGTCAGCGGAGCCGTGCTCACCGTCACGGCGGTACACGCCTCGGCCAAAGGCACCATCGTGGTGCTGGAGCGCACCAGCGATGGCGCTGCCGTCAGCCTGGAGCTGGTCGGCCTGGCCGCAGGCAGCACCCTGCTGGCGGTGGGCAGCAGCATCACCACCACGGTGATTGCCTCGGGCGTGATCCTCTCGGCAGCGGGCGAAGCGCTGGCCTTCCTGCCCAATGCCATTGGCGAGGCGCTGCTCTACAACGAACAGCTCCGGTAACGCCCCGCCATGCCGCCCGCACCCAGTCTCATCCAGCAAGCAGAAAGGCCCCTCCCATGACCACCGCCCACCCAGTGCGCAACCCTGCGCTCACCCCACTGGCCCATGCCCTGCTCCTGGCCCTGTGCACCGCCAGCCTGAGCGCCCATGCCGGGCAGAACTGCAACGACGCCAAACCCAGCCCCAACACCGTGGCGCGCAGCATGCAACTGGCCCAGCAGACCGCCGAAGCGCTGGAGGCCGACTACCGCCTGCGCGGCACCCGCGTGGTGCTGCTGGCGCGCGCCGGGCAGGACCTGAGCCGCTACGGCCAGACCTGGTCGCACGTCGGCTGGGCCTACCGCAGCCCGGCGGGCCCCTGGCGCGTAGTGCACAAGCTCAACCAGTGCGGCACCGACCGGGCCGTGCTGATGCGCCAGGGGCTGGGGGAGTTTTTCCTGGACGACCTGTGGCGCTACCAGGCCATCTGGACCGCGCCCCCCGCCCCGCTGGCCGATGCGCTGTGGACGCTGCTGCAGGACAACCACCGCGCTGGCGCCCTGCACCACCGCCGCTACAACATGCTCAGCTACACCTGGGGCACGCGCTACCAGCAATCCAACCAGTGGGCGCTGGAGACCCTGGCCCTGGCGGCAGAGCCCGGCATCGGCACACGCGAGCAGGCGCAGGCCTGGCTGCGCTTCAAGGGCTACCAGCCCAGCGTGCTGAAGATTCGCGCCCTCACCCGCCTGGGCGCCAACGCCACGCGCGCCAACATCGCCTTTGACGACCACCCCAGCGCCCAGCGCTTCACCAACCGCATTGAAACCACTACAGCCGACTCCATACTGCAATGGCTGCCACACTCGCTGCTGTTTTCTGCACCGCAACAAATCCGGCAGTAGGCACCCACCCCGTCACCAACCGTGTGCGCATACGACACAGGCTGTCGCGTGCCACGGGCATCATGGCGCCCTTCATCGTCAGGACGTGCCATGCTTGCCCAAAAAAGAACATCCCGCCCCCGCCGCCGCTTCAAGACCCAACCTGCCATGTCCCATGAAACCCTCTCTCCCGTTGTGCGCCTGTGGATTTTGCGCATCCTGCAATCTCTGGGTGCCTACAAGGAATGGGTACAGAGCAACGGCTTTCGGCGCGACGCGCTGGCCAGCGCCCTGGGCATGGAACGCTGGCTGGATGAAGACGCTCACGAATTCGACCCCAAGGCCGTGCGCCTGGAGCTGCGCAAACTCCACACCCAGGCAGAAAAACAGGCCCACACCATCGAACTGCCCGCCACCCTGCGCGCCAACACCGCCCGCCTGGCAGAGCTGGCCAACCTGAGCCAGGTGGATGCACGCATCCTGGAATTTGCCAGCAGCATCCACCAGGAACCCCTGCTGGACGAAGCCGCCGACATGCTGGGCGAACTCTCCAGCGCGCGCGTGGCCGTGTGCCTGGCCACCATCCTGGACCTGCCGCTGGACGAAGTGCGCGCCGCCCTGGCGCCCAACGGGCTGCTGGCCCGCACCGGGCTGGTGGTGCTCGACCGCAATGGCCGGGGCTGGCTGTGCAGCCGGCTGGACCTGCTCTCCAACCAGTTTGCCGACCTGATGCACACCGAGTGCAGCGACATCCTGCACCTGCTGCGCGGCACCGTGCACGCCGCGCCCGCGCCGCAATTGCAGCTGAGCGACTTTCCCCACATCCGCAATCAGCTGGACATTGCCCTGCCCTACCTGCAACAGGCATGCAGCCCGCAACACCCCGGCAGCGACCAGCCCGCCCGGCGCGGCGTCAACCTGTTCATCCACGGTGCCCCCGGCACCGGCAAGAGCGAGCTGGCGCGCACCCTGGCGCAGGCGCTGGGCTGCACCCTGTTCGAAGTGGCCAACGAGGACGACGACGGCGACCCCATCAACGCCGAGCGGCGCCTGCGCGCCTTTCGCGCCGCGCAGAGCTTCTTCTCGGCCCGCCGCGCGCTGCTGGTGTTCGATGAGGCCGAAGACGTCTTCAACGACGGAGAAGGCCCCTTTGGCCGCAAAAGCACCGCCCAGCTGCGCAAGGCCTGGGTCAACCGCATGCTCGAAGACAACCCCGTGCCCACGCTGTGGCTGTCCAACAGCGGGCTGCTCGATGCCGCCTTTATCCGCCGCTTTGACATGGTGTTTGAGCTGCCCGTGCCCCCGCAGCGCCAGCGCGAGCACATCGTCGCCCAGCAATGCACCGGCCTGCTGGACAAGGCCGCCATCGAGCGCCTGGGCCGCTGCGAATACCTGGCACCCGCCGTCGTGGCACGCGCCGCGCAGGTGGTGCACAGCATCGCCAACCAGCTGCCCCCGCCCCAGCACGGCCCGGCGCTGGAGCGCCTGATCAACAACACCCTGCAGGCCCAGGGCCACCCCTGCCTGCTGCGCGACGACGCCACCCGCCTGCCCGACGTGTACGACCCCGCCTTTGTGCACGCCGATGCAGACCTGACCGCCATCGCCCAGGGCATTGCCCAGCACCGCACCGCGCGCCTGTGCCTGTACGGCCCGCCGGGCACCGGCAAGACCGCCTACGGGCGCTGGCTGGCGCAGGAGCTGCAAATGCCGCTGCTGGTCAAGCGCGCCTCGGACCTGCAATCGATGTGGGTGGGCGAGTGCGAGAAAAACATCGCCCGCGCCTTTCGCGAGGCCGAGCAGGACGGCGCCCTGCTGCTCATCGACGAGGTGGACAGCTTTCTGCAAGACCGCCGGGGGGCCCAGCGCAACTGGGAGGTGAGCCAGGTCAACGAGATGCTCACGCAGATGGAAGCCTTCAGCGGCGTATTCATTGCCTCGACCAATCTGATGCAGGGGCTGGACCAGGCCGCGCTGCGCCGCTTTGACCTCAAAGTCAAACTCGACTACCTGCGCCCCGAGCAAGCCCTGGCCCTGCTGCAGCGCCACTGCACCCACCTGGGCTTTGAAGCGCCCAACGCCCACGAACAAGCGCGCCTGGCGCGCCTGCGACAACTGGCCCCCGGCGACTTTGCTGCCGTGCTGCGCCAAAGCCGCTTTAAACCCCTGAAAACCACCGCCGACCTGATTGCCGCCCTAGAGAGCGAATGCGCCCTCAAAGAAGGGGGCAAGGGCAGCATGGGGTTTGTGTAGGCTGATCAGATACAAGCGCCTTGCACAACGACTACCGCTGGCCCCAGCAACCGCACGCCTAGCAGCCGCGTGAGGCGCACTACCAGCGCCCCATCCCGCTGGCCTGGCTGCGCGATGGCAGCCGCGATTTGCGCCCGGCGTTTTCGCTGGAGCACGACGATGTGCGCGGCGGCAGCGCCCAGCGCGCTGAGAAGGTGCTGGCCTTTGTCTGCGCGGCGCGCACGCGTTTGCTGCGCATGTATGAGGAGTGGTATGGGCAGTTGGATATTGAGGTAATGTTGTAGGTTTTTTATAGCTGTGGGCGCTTGCTGGGTAAGGGTTTGAGCCGGATTTTGTTCTTATTTTTGTGTTGGTGTTGTTTTGGTGTGCTTGGCCTTGGCAGGCGGCTTGCCCGGTTTACGGGCGGGGGCCGGGTCTCGCCCCGGCGGGCGAGCTACTTTCTTGTGGCGACAAGAAAGTAGCCAAAGAAACGCCTCTGCCGAGGGCTGTCCGGCGAAACTCACTGCGCGCCTGCGGCGCTGCGTTCGGACAGCCGCCGGAAGTATGAGGTTCACCTTGAGGCATGCGCGACGCTTGCGCGCGCATGCGGGGGTGGCGTGGTGTCTGGGGCTTGGGCGGGCTGTAGTTGGTGGTTTGTGGCCCAGTAAGGGTTGGCCGTTTTGGGTTTTATTTTTTGAATAAAAAACGGGGTTTGGCCTTACTGGTCTTGCGGTTACAGCTATGGTTTATTTCAGACCACCGGGGCGGTAGCCCAGGCAGATTTTGTGGCCTGCGGGGTCGCGCACGTAGGCCAGGTAGCGGGGGATGCCGCCACTGTCGCGCCAGCCCAGCGGGTCTTCGATTTGCGCGCCGCCATGAGCGAGGGCGGCTTGCAGGGCCGCTTGCACTTGTTCTTCAGACTGGGCTTTTAGCCCCAGCGTAAAGCCGTTGTAGTGCGTGGCAGGCTGCCCATCGCGCGGCTGCGCCACCATCAGATTGGTGCCGTCGTGCGTCCACAGGTAGCGGGTTAGGCCACCCAATTCCAGTTTGATTGCGGGCTGCGCGCCCAAGGTGGCGAGAACGGCGTCGTAGAAGCGGCGGCTGGCTTCAAGGTCATTGGTGCCGAGCATGAGGTGGGAAAGCATGGGTTTCCTTTTTATTTGAATTAATTTTTATTTCGCCATTTTTTATTTATACTCTTACCGAATAAAAAATAAAAAAGAAATATTTAATTCATTAAAATTTATAACAAACTCCACATAGATTATTTTTATTTAATAATTTTTTATTTCTAGATCCAGTATATAGCTTTGGCCTTAATTTTGGACTTCCATAAAACTCTTTTCTCTTTAAATATTTATGTGAACGTGGGTCATTAACGCAAATAATTTTAACGAAAGACAATCTAACTAATGATACTAAGTGCGGGTCATCAAAATCTACAGATGGCTCTATATTTTTTACAAATTTAACATCTTCATCAACCTCCAAGTCATTTAATTTATAAATTTTTCTCCTTTTCTCAAGTTCTGAAATAATTCTTAAAACTGATTCGATTTTAGATAGCTCCTTTTTGTATTGAGAGCCTCCTATGACAAACTTCGCACCACCTTCCTCAACCCACTTTCGAACATCCTGATACTCAAAGTGATTTGGATCTGTTAATTTAAACATCGGTATGAAAAGTGGTGGATCAACTACAACGGCCATTTTTACCCCAGCAAATCAATAGATTCATTAATAAAAAATTCTCTGTAAGCATCTGGTTGTTTTTCAGACAAGCTGCCATCTTTCTCTACCTCTATAAAATCTATAGAATTAAAGCCTTTGCTTTTCGAAAAAAATAATATCTGAGAGTCAATATAATGATTATTTTTTCTAATTTCTATTCTAAATCTATCAATTGTAAAATCGCTATGAGTCTCTATGAAAAATGATTTTTTTTCATTTTTCGCAATAGTAAAAATTATTGATCCAAATTTTGCTTGAGCCCTAGGATGCAAATGTACTTCTGGCTGCTGAATAGCAAAACAAGTATTTTCGTCTCTGGAGAAAATTTCAACAATTAAAGGTAATGACTGAGAAACCCCTAACCCAACATTCCCTAAATCAAGCCCCTTAGCCCCTAAATTTATTCTTAATTCAAATGGAGAATTTGTTGATTTCCCATAAGATTTAATCTCTAAAGCATTATACAAACCACTACCCCTCCCGAATTCATCAATATACTTTTTGAAATTACCTTCGGAAGAAAGCATTTTTCTTATAACAAATGGGGTGTGCCCCCCATTGCTTTCAAAATTCCTTATTGAATCATCATAGGTTCTACGTGGCATCGCTCTAATTGGCGCCATATTGACATACTGCTGTGAAAAAGGCCTTGGTATCCGCAAAACTCCTGGATTTTTTTCAGCACTCACTGTGTTCAATTTTGTTTTTTTATCAAAATACAATATAGACGTAGCTAAAATTTGCAAAGGAGCATCTTCGAAACCATCAGGTATTGGAGTAGAAATAAAACCTGCTTGGGACGAATGTCGCCTCAATACTTCATCAAACTTTTTTCTAACATCTTCATTCTTAGTAAAACTTTCAGAAGTTTTGCAGTTTATATAACTTGCATCATTAGATCTCTTATCACAGTCAATCGTAAATATCAGATTTCCTCTCAAATAGGTTGCTCTAAATATTACTGGCAAGCCATCTTTGTTTTTATAAGTAACAATAATTCCATAAATCTCAGAACCATTTTTATCAAAATCCCAAGCAGCAATAGTAAACCTACTTCTTTTACTTGACGCAACACTTACCAGGTCAAAAAAACTTCTTGTTCCATTTGATGTCACAAAATCAGGATCTAAAATCCAAAAATTTCTATTCCCAAAGACGTCTAGCAAATCGAGAATAGAAGATTTTCCTGTGCTATTCTCTCCAACCATAAAATTAACTCTTTTAATTGGTATGATTTGATTGGTAAATCCTCTGTAGTTATCTGCGTATATATATGCCATCTAAAACTCCTTTTAAGATTTAATTATTAAATTACAACTTCTAGTCGCCGCCACATAAGACAATTTAGCTTCCATTTCCAATTCTTCTTTATCTTTCGCTTTACCCTCCGAACTTAAAACCGCCACCACTGGCCATTCCAGCCCCTTGCTGGCGTGCATGGTCATTACCTTGATGGTGTCGGCTTCTGGCTTGAAATCCCCTGCCCGTTTGCGCACGCTGTGCGGTAAGCCTTTGCGCTTTAGGGCATAGCTGCACACATCCATAGCGTCCCAATTGCGGCACAGCACCGCCATATCGCTCCAGGCGTGGCCTTGGGCGTGTTGGTCGGCGAGCAGTTCGGCAATCTTGGCGGCGCGTTCGGGCAGGGTCGGTAGGTCGATGACGATGGGCGCTGGGCCTTCGCGTCCGCAGCTGATGGGGGCGACGAGGGGGATGTGGTCTTCGTCGGGGGCGTCTTGGGCGCGCAGTAGGTTGCCTGCCATGCGGTGCGCCAGTTGCAGGATTTGCTTGGTGTTGCGGTAGTTGATTTTTAGGACGGTGGTGCGCCCTTGCGCCTGGATGCCGGCACTTTTCAGGCTAAAGCCCAGGCGCTGGCCTCGGCGGTAGATGCTTTGGGCGTCGTCGTAGAGCAGCAGCAGGCTTTCGGTGCCGGGGTCCACCATGTGGCTGAGCAGTTGCAGCCATTCAGGCGCAAAGTCGTGCCCTTCGTCGATCAGGATGGCGTGGTATTGGCCGCCGGGGATGCGGCCTTGGGCGACGGCATCGATCAGGCGGCGGGTGTATTCCTGAAACAGTTGGTCCAGCGGTGTTTGCGGCGGCGGTGGGGGCAGCGGCTGGCGGTGCGCAACCAGCTGGCTGCGCGTCCATTTGTCCCAGTGGATGCATTGCACTTGCTGCGCGCTGATGCCTTTGGCGCGCATGGTGGCGCTCAGTTGTACGGCCAGCGGCTCGTTGTAGCACAGCACCAAAATGGGTTTGCTGTCCGGCGCCAGCGTTTGCGCCAGGTATTCGGCGCGGTAGCCCAGGATCATGGTTTTGCCGGAACCGGCCACGCCGTGGATGACGCGGTGGCCGTGGCCCAGGCTGCGGGCCAGTTGCTCTTGCTGCAGGTCCATGACGCGCATGATGTCGGGCAGCGCTTCGTCCTCCTGGCCTGCGTAGGCGGGCGCTTCGGTGTGGGTAAAAAGTTCGCCTTGCTGGGGGATGCGCAGCTCGGGGAACAAGATCCAGCGCACGCGCGCCAGTTGTTCTTCGCTGAGGCTGCCGCGCGCAAATTCGTGCGGGAACATGGCCCACAGGCGCGCTTGCAGGGTGTGCGGGTCCACGCTTTCGTACATCTCGTCCTGGCAAATGACCAGATGGCTGGGGATGGCGGCATCCAGCCCGGCTTGCTCAAACTGCTTGCGCGTGATGCGGGTGAACACCACGCCATGCCCCCACGGAAAGCACAGCTTGCCCTTGTGCGGCCCGTCGGGCTGCAGCAACTGCGGGTCGCGCTGCAGCGCGTTGACGACCTGAATGGCGCAGTGGTGTGCCTGCGCCAATGGGTTTATGACGGTTTTGATCTGGTGGGTGTTGCTGTCCAGAATGTCAAAGCGCTCGCGTGTCGCACTGTGGATGGTGTTGAGGTGCCAGTCCTTGGTTTCCAGAATCAGCGCACCACGGCGCGGGTGGAGTACGACAAAGTCCGGACGGGTCTGCTTGGGGCCAATGGGCACGTCCCACCACAGCAGGTAGTCGTCTTCGAGTTTTTGCTCCAGCCGTTCGGCCAGTTTGCGTTCCCCGTTGGTCATGCGGGGCTTGCAGCTGCCATACGCAGGTATCAGTGTTGCCATGTCTCTCTCAGCCCAGCAGTTGCGGATATTCGTGGCCGCTGGTTTGCGCTTATGTATCTTGTTGTTGCAAGGTTATAGTCGCTTTTACTGAGTGTTGGCTGACACTTATGCCAGATATATAAGATCGACGGCTTTTGAATTTTCTGGTGTTTTTGGCCGAAAACGCTTATCCAGCAAGCGCTGACAGCTACGATTTATGAAAGTACGTGTTGTTGTTTTGGTGTAAATCCCCCAGCACTGAAAGACGTTGCCTCCGTGACCCAACACGCCCCGCGTCCCGGCCATTGCATCAGCCGGAGCGGACGCTGCCCGACGGGTGGCTGCGCGGCTTTGGGTCAGCGGTGCGCAATTTCCAGAAACCTCAAAAACCTCAGAAACGCGAGCCAGGCTGCTTGAGGAATTCCAGCTCTTCAGGCGTAGAGCTGCGTCCCAGGATGGCGTTGCGGTGCGGGTAACGCCCAAAGCGATCGATGATGGCTTTGTGGCGCAGCTCAAAGTCGTAGTTATGCGCCGGGGCAAAGTCTTGGAAAAGCTGCTGCGCCAGCCCATGAATCTGGCGCGATTCGCTGTGCATGTACGGCATCAGCAAAAAGCTGCGCTGCGTGGCATCGAGCTGCTGCAGCGCACCTTGGGCCACGGCCTCTTGCGCCAAGGCCAACGCCATCGGGTCTTGGGCAAAGGCCTGCGGCGTGCCCCGGTACACATTGCGCGAGAACTGGTCCAGCACAATGATCTCCGCCAAACGCCCCAGCGCCGTCGTGCGCCAGCCGTACAGCTCAGCGGCAGCGGCTTGCTGCAGCAGCGGCAAAAAGCGCTCACGAATCAGCGCATCGAACTGCGCATCTGAGGCGAACCACTGCTTGGGCTCAATCTCCTCAAACCAAAACTTCAGAACTGCCTGGGGCATGGTGGGGCTCCTGATTTATCCCTGCTGAATCACCACCGCCGTGCCGCTGGCCGACACCATCAGCATGCCGTTACCCTGCCCCAGCACCTCGTAGTCCAGGTCCACCCCAACCACTGCGTTGGCACCCAGATCGCGCGCCCGATCCTCCATCTCCTTGAGCGCAATTTCGCGCGCGCGTTGCAGTTCTTTTTCATAGGTGGCCGAGCGCCCACCAACCAAATCGCGGATACCCGCAAACAAGTCCTTAAACACATTGGCGCCAAGAATGGCCTCCCCAGCGACAACGCCGCAGTATTTGCCAACTCGGTAGCCATCAATGGTTGGTGTGGTGGAAACAATCATGGAATCTCCTTTAGGTAAGTGATGGTGCATGCTGGGCGAGATTGCTAACGCGACCAATCAGGCGCTCTCAGTATACACGGGCTATTTAAGCGCTCTGAGAAGGTTGATACGCGCTTGTGTTTCATAATGTTCTTTAAAGTAATCGGTGCTGTAAATGGACTGCTTTTGCAAAAACTCATTAAGTACCGCCTTACGCTTCATCTTGTATAAAACTCCAGGCACCCAACGGTATTCAGCGCGAACTTGCGCATCGTATTGCGCAAACCTTTCTGGAGAAGATCCTAAAATAGCCAAATCTATATCCACAATCAGTTGTTGATCTGGCTCAGCCACCAAACCATCGTGCTTGGTTGCTATTATGAGGGCATATACACGATCCACCACCACCTGTGCCGCATTTACCTCACACAGTACATTTACCGCCCATTGCGCGCTTTTTAGCTCATTATTCTTGCCTTTGACGTCGTAAACAGCATCGTGAAACCACAGGGCCAAAGCAACTTCACCGGGATATTGGGAAAACTGACGCACAGACTCAAACAGCGCCAAACACTCGCTCAAATGCTGCAGCGAATGATAGTGTCTCTGTGGCTCTTGGTAAGCATTCATAAGGCTTTCCAGCAAATCGACAGGAGCACGCAACCCTAAATCCGACCAAGTACGTTGCCACGATATTGCAAAGTCGATCATGAAATGCACCCAAAAAAATAAAATCCAATACTCGACAAACACATATCCAACGACTGAAGCACGAATGCACACCCAATCCTGCGAAGCGAGAGGCCTGGGGCAGGCTGCTTAAACGATGGGTTGGATGTCATTAGTACATAAGTGCAAACACAGCCCCAATAGCTGACCATATTGGACCAAATTGACCAAAGACCAATGCTGCAAATCCGCATGGGCCGGGCTGCGGACTACAAACACCAGAGCTGCCAGCGCTTGCTGCACAAGGGCTAGAGGCCAAAAAGGATTAAAACTTGCACACCCTATGCAGGCGAAGCCCAAGCAAATGCCAAACACCGAGCGGATAAACGCTTGCGAGGATAAATGGCGCTTGAATATGCATGGGCTGAAATGTGCAGGAATAAAAGGCAGGCTAACGACCAAGGTAAGCCGCCCGCCTTTGGCGGGTTGGCTTGACTGCAATGTTAGGCATGCATGCTTTCTCTAATGGCGGTCACTATTCGCCGTTGATAGGGAATCCCAATTACCCAACCGATGACGTTGATGCCGACAGCCATACTGACAAACTGAATGTCGAATGCTAGTCGATCAGATCTCCAGTTTGGCACATAGCCTGGGACTACGTCTGGAGAGAAGTAGGTTTGGAGCAACTTGTATATCGAGAAGCCGATAAAGATAATAACAAAAACTAAAACAAACCAATTAAGACGAAAATAGCCAATTAACTTTTGCCTGTTCCCGATTGATTCGATACGCCCTTGAAAGATTGGATTCCAAGAATTGCGAAAGAAGGGCGGCAGGATATGTTCAATGACTACGGAGTTCTCATGGATTTCATATCTCATCCGCGACCACTTCATTGAACCGAGAGTCTGCTTAAGACACTCAGCCGCATTAACGTTGATGGGGTACTCAAAAGACTTTGATATGTATGGGAACATGCTATTTACGAGCCTAACGATTAAGCTAACAGGCAGGCATTGACTGTCCAGCGAACGAAGTGAGCGATGTTGAGCGCATTGTTAGGTGCAACCACAGCAAGCCCCTTGGTATTTCTAGCTAGGCTCATATTCACCTGCACGCTCTCTGCCTGTGTCGAAATAAGTGTCTATGTAATTATCAGGATCAAGGTCGCTCTCCCGCAGCAAAGAAAAAACCTCAATGCCGTTCGCTGTAACTGGCTCAAACAGAGCATAGGCTTGCGAATAGCCTAAAAACTCTATGTCCTCAGAGGCATAAACTTCCGCTTCTTGCTCTGCCAGCTCGATTGCATGATCGATGCTTTCAGCTTGCCACAAGGTAATGCGCTCTTCATACAGGTGCTTAGCCTTTTGATCTTGGCGCGGCCCCCAGAGAAATATGCACCTGACTGAGTACGAATCCATGTAGTAGCACCTAACAAACAAGATAAGCCGCGCGCAGTATGCGGGTCGGCTTGAGCGCTGGGTTAGGACTGATCTTCATTTTTTTCTTCCTGATTTAGAAGTTTGCTCAATTCATCTGGTTTTGCCGTTTTCAACCATTTTTCGATTTTTCTATCGTATCTACGGTCATTCGGCTCTGTTCGCCGCTGCGCTTTTCTCGAATACTTCTCAATGAACGCGAACAATTCACCTTCCAGTTGTTCCACACGCTTTTTCATTTTCCCTAACGGCTGAATTCAGCGGCTGGCGTAGCCAGTCCGCTGGAATGATCTGTTAGCCCGCAAATGCCGACTAGCACTTGAGTCCCGTCCGCCGGGCGCTGTAAAAAGCCAGCCCCAATGCAGCGGTGAAGAAGACCGCCATCACGCTAGAACCCACATCCACCTCACCATTCCTGAAGTACGCAAACGCTGAGACTGCCCACATGGCCAGCGACATTAGCCCCCAGAGCAGAACACCAGTGGAAGGAATTCGTGATTGGTGTGCCCCAATTCCATAGATCTTGGCGCTTTGCTCCCACATCTGATTGAGCTCAAGCACCTTTTGCTCGCACTCACCCTTGCATGCAAGCCCATTGCCAACGTCCACAGCGCAATCTGGGCAGAGCGCCTTAAAACAAGTTTTGCACACGCCGACGGCGCTTAATGGTTGATGTCGATAGCAATTCATGATTGAAGAAATGAGTGGATTTGCGGGCTAATAGTTAAATTAATAAAGTGGTGCCGCCAAGCATTCAATTGAACGGCTGGCTAGGATTTTCATGTATTTATGCAAAGGCTTGCAAGAAATGCTTGCCGATTGAATGTGCAATCACAGGTACGACCATAATACCTAACATTAAGCGCAGAGTTATCCATAGATTGAAGACTTTGTGAGATTTTTTTGGACCCAGTAGTAACGAATGATGTGCAGTGCGAGTAACACACACGGAAATACAAAAAGAAATCCTACAGGGGCAATAATTAAGCAAATAAGTCCGGCCAAAACCCCTGTTTTTGCCAAGAACCAATGCATTGGTTTTTGCCATACCCAGATGATGCATAGTGCAAAGTGTGCAAGCCATGCGTAAGTTACTACGCTGGCAACCACCCAACCGAGGCCGAATAGAAAAAAACTCAAGCTGATGCCGGGGCCCGAAAGAATGTAGCAGGCCAAAACAACAAATAAGCGGGTTGGTCTCATATGACTAACGCGTGAATTAACCGGCTTGTGCCGCGAGTCCGACGGACCGATGGGTTAGGAAGTGAAGCTGCATCCAAACGTTGCAAACGGAAAGAGGATAACAGTCATTATTTTTGGAAAGCGAATACCAAGAGCAAATCCCAAGCAGGCCGTGCACAGCGCCCACGCAACAACGACTTCGAAAGAAACTGGCAATTGCCCAAAGATTATTCTCCCGAGACCTCCGATCCACAGGCCAGCTATTCCACCGACTAGCCCGCCGGTAAGGCGATCACTGCGAGTTGTTGGAGCCATCCACCATTGCTTTGTGCTCTCTATCTTTCGTTTTATGAATGACAAGTAAAGCCCTCTTAAAGTTAAAAATCATCTGACGAAGGCAAGCGTAGCTTGCGATAGGCCAGGTGAATTGTGATGTTAGGCATTGGGGCTTGGTGCATATATATCCAAATCTAATTTGATACCTCGCTCGCCCAAAGCTTGCAAAGTCAACGGGGAAATACTGACACCTTCATTAGTCCCCTCCATAAACCAGCCACAGAAAAGATCAACTCTGTATCTCGCAGTTAATTTTTGCCAGACATCAGTACTTGACGTGAGCTGTCCCAATATTTCGGCAACTTGCGCATCGAGATTTTCTGGTTCGGTCTCTTTTGCGTGTAATCGCCAATGACCGAATGTTGCGATGCGCACGCCATTTTTTGATTGAAGTTCTTGGCCCTTGCGCTGGGCATGAGTCGGTTGCGCACCCAGCAGTAAAGAAACCTCTTCCGGAACCAGATCGTCCCCAGCGATGCGAAGTGATGCAACGGAGCGAGCGAGGTGAGCCATGAAATGCCTAACGTTTGAATTCAGCGGCCGCCGAAGGCGGTCCGCTGGAATGATGGGTTAGACAGCATTTTCAACTTTCCATGCGAACTGAATTGCGAAGTCGTCGAAGCAGGACCTGCAGATCCAGCGGTAGCGGTTATCGGTTGCATATCCCTCTTGCTGAGTGTCCGGTAGCGCTTTCACCATGAACTTTGCAAAGCAGAACTCGCAATGGTCGTGATCGTTCTCTGAATTTGCTGGTTCGTACGCGCGCCACGTTAAAGCAACTCCCCGGAGGTATTGCTCTTGATTCGTAAGTCGCCAGTCCTGCTTGGTCATGTGCTCCCTAACGTTTGAGTTAAGCCAAGCCGCGAAGCGGCGTCGGCTTGAATGAATTGTTAGGCCGCGTCCCGATCACTGGGTAGCCTTGTTTGGGTAATACAACAGCGCGCTGCCACTGCTCAGAGCCTCCTCGTAGAAGTCCGAGAAACCACTGTACGCATCCGTATTGAGCATTTCTATCTGGAGCTTGTCACAACCATAGAACTGGATGTCCGAGAAGCCATACCGCTCGCACTCGGCCTGAGCATCTGGATATGCATCTAAATCAGCCTCTTGTCGTAGGAACAGCATGCACTTGTGGGTGACGCCCAGATGCGGATGCGACCACTCGTACTCGGACGATCCCGAGTACTGACCTGAAAAACCATAAACAACGACAACGCTCATTAGCGGCCTAACGTTTGAGCTCAGGCCGCGGCCCGTCAGGGCCGTCGCGACTGCAGCGAATGGTTAGCGCACATCGCTTGCATATTTATCACTTACCAGCATGGATTATCTCTGCGATTCTTTCGCCGAACTTCTGGATTGTGGAATTCCTGTTCAGTCCATGCGGACCTGATACGAACGGTAGAACGAAGACCGTGCCACCCAAAGAGTTTCGCCCATACGACAATTCGCGGTCGCCCAAGGCCTCGACTTTCCAAGAATCTTCATCAACCAGGAATGCCTTTCCGAATTGATCTTTGAATGTCTTTCCGAGACAAATGATTGCGGCGGGCTGATGCTTGCGCGCCCAATTCGAGATGACGGGTAGCCGCACTTCGTCACACCACCGAAGATATTCTTCTTTAGAAGGGAAGCCAGTCACATCAGCGAAGCCACTCTTCCATAGATCATGACTCATTTTTTTGAATGCGATGGGATATAGATTTAGCTTGTAGTATCCAGAAGCGCCACAGATAAACGGCTTCACATCTTCGGCAAACTTCCGGAAGTCGGAAACAGGCCTTCCACCCATAGCTGAGAATAGCTTCATTACCTGCCGATTATAGGGGTGCATGAGATTTTCATTCCACGAATCATAGCCGTCCGGAGGCGTTTTCACCTCTTCCGCAATGTTCTCCCGAACGTCTTCTGGAGTGTGCCCGCCCCCCCACTCTATTCCGCACAACCAAATGGATCGCTTGTTCGGCCCACCGACATCACCCCCATCACAACCGGCATAACTTGATGCCCATTTTTCAAATTGCTTTGAAGTCATCGCTCAATCTCCTATGGGCGCTAACGCCTGAGTTCAGCGGTCGCCGGAGGCGATCCGCTGGAACGATGGGTTAGACGTGTTGATAGATGCATAGAGGTTTTGAATGGTGTATTCCAGTTCATCTTGATTGCACCAGTACTCATTGATAGTTCCGAATTGTGAGTAACTGGAGCAATTGAAACCTTCTTCAATGTCGTTGTACCAAACGACGAATGAGCCCAGGATAGCTACGACCCAAAAGCCACCACCCTCCGCTCCGTACGGAGTTTGAATCCATTTTTGAGGTGGAATACGAATCAAACTCCAGAGCCTCGCTTGCTCAGGGTTCATTCGGGATTCTGCGGCACTGATTTTGCCTCGCAACGAAGTTTCCGAAAGCGGTTTCCAGTCCATGATGAGAGCGTTTAACGAAAAAGCTAAGCCGACCGCAGAAGGCGGGTCGGCTTGAGCGCCTGGTTAGGTAAATAAATATCTACTAGCGCAGCTTTGTAAATGAATATCCGGCTTTCTTGACATGTGCATCAAAGTACGAGCCGTGAGACGAAGCAGACATAAGACCAGCATGTACAGAGCTAGGGACGCCTGAATAGCTATATAGTCCACCGTTCAAAAACTCTACTTCGAGAGTCCGTGTTTGGGCGTCATAGCCGATGGCCTTCAGGTTGCTAGAAGAAACTGGTGTTCTATTCATACTCTTATCTCCTTATATAAAACCTAACGCCCTGAGTTCAGCCGCCGCCGTAGGCGGTCAGCTGGGACGAATGGTTAGGAATTAATTTTACTGCGCCGATAGATAATTCCAGCAATTAATCCAAGGCCTATAGTCATTAAACCTATACTAACAACAGAGGTTGACGGAATAGGATGTGGATTAATCAATAAGCGCAAAACCAAATGTAAAGTTGATTCTTTTTGAATGTTGTAGTCTGCGAGCGTACGCCCCTCTTCAAGTTGTTTTCCTGCAAAAATTAGTCTCTGTTGATCTGGTGGAATTCCTTCTTTGTCTTGAATTTTTGATTTAACGCTCTCAATAGTATCATCCACCTCGACTTCTAATGTTATTGTTTTCCCTGTAAGTGTTTTTACGAATATTTGCATATTTTTATAAACTAGACAGTAAATTATGAATATATTCCTAACGTACAAGGTAAGCGGGCTGCCGAAGGCAGATCCGCTTGACTGCCGGGTTAGGGCGCGACATGGGATTCAACCCAAATGGTTTCTCCAGGGTGGTGTTCAGCGATTGTTTCAAGTGCACCCTCAATGACTGATGCTGGCTGACCGGATAGTGGGTAAATAAACCGTGAAAGATTGGCGCCCGTTCGGCTTGAGTATTCGGCTTCACCTATGGCGTCTGAGCCGCACCAAACGGGAGATGAGTTTGACTTTGCCAAGTCGAGTGCTTCTGCCAAGCCTTTTGTAGTGATTGCGAGGAAAACCATATTCCTAACGTTTGAGTTAAGCCAAGCCGCGAAGCGGCGTCGGCTTGAATGAATTGTTAGGCCGCGTCCCGATCACTGGGTAGCCTTGTTTGGGTAATACAACAGCGCGCTGCCACTGCTCAGAGCCTCCTCGTAGAAGTCCGAGAAACCACTGTACGCATCCGTATTGAGCATTTCTATCTGGAGCTTGTCACAACCATAGAACTGGATGTCCGAGAAGCCATACCGCTCGCACTCGGCCTGAGCATCTGGATATGCATCTAAATCAGCCTCTTGTCGTAGGAACAGCATGCACTTGTGGGTGACGCCCAGATGCGGATGCGACCACTCGTACTCGGACGATCCCGAGTACTGACCTGAAAAACCATAAACAACGACAACACTCATTAGCGGCCTAACGAACAAGATAAGCCGCCCGCAGTATGCGGGTCGGCTTGAGCGCCAGGTTAGACCCAAAGCGCAAAAACGAAAATGACCGCACAGGCCACGGACTACGAAAACAAGAGCTGCTAGCGCTTGCTGCACAAGGGCTAGAAGCCAAAAAGGCTTGAAACTGGGACAACCCATGCAGGCGAAGCCCGAGCGAACGCCAAACACCCAGCGGATAAACGCTTGCGAAGGTAAATGGCGCTTGGATATTCATTGGCTGAAATGAGCAGGAATAAAAAGCAGGCTAACAAACAAGATAAGCTGCCCGCAGTATGCGGGTCGGCTTGAGCGCTGGGTTAGGACTGATCTTCATTTTTTTCCTCCTGATTTAGAAGTTTGCTCAATTCATCTGGCTTTGCCGTTTTCAACCATTTTTCGATTTTTCTATCGTATCTACGGTCATTCGGCTCTGTTCGCCGCTGCGCTTTTCTCGAATACTTCTTAATGAACGCGAACAGTTCACCTTCCAGTTGTTCCACACGCTTTTTCATTTTCCCTAACTAGAATTAGACGACAACTCTACACGAGAAGTCAGTCCGATAAAACCGCAGTCATCCTACCTCACACACTGGAAAACTCCAATAGTCTACCGTTTAGACAAGCCTAAAATTTTTTGGATGACTATGCCTGCTTGCGACCCAAACGCCGAGACTCCGCGTCCGCCCAAACTGCTGGAGCGTATGCGTATTCACTTGCGTACGCGGCACTACAGCATTCGCACCGAAGAGGCGTATATCGATTGGGCACGGCGCTTTATCTTGTTCCACGGCAAGCGCCATCCGCGCGATATGGGTGCTGTCGAAGTCGAGGCGTTTTTAAGCCATTTGGCCGTGGAGCGCCATGTTTCTGCCTCCACGCAAAACCAGGCCAAGGCGGCATTGCTGTATTTGTACAAGCAGGTGCTGGAAATAGATTTGCCTTGGCTCAATGAGGTGGTGCAAGCCAAAAGACCCAAACGTTTGCCCGTGGTGCTCACCCCCACCGAGGTGCGTGAGCTGCTGCTGCATATGGATGGTACCACGTGCCTGATTGCGCAGTTGCTCTATGGCACGGGTATGCGCTTGCTGGAAGCGCTGCGCCTGCGCGTGAAAGACGTGGAGTTTGCCCGCCGCGAAATCGTGGTGCGTGAGGGCAAGGGCAACAAAGACCGGGTGACGGTGCTGCCCGAGAATTTGATGGCTCCATTGCAGGCGCAATTGCAAAAAGCCCGCCTCCTGCACGAGAAAGACTTGGCTGCTGGTTTGGGGCGTGTGTATCTGCCGCATGCGTTGGCTGCCAAATATCCCCAGGCCGACCAGAGCTGGGCCTGGCAGTGGGTGTTTCCCTCGCCGGTGCGTGCGGTCGATCCACGCCCCGATGCCCGCACGGGCGAGCTGCTGGAGCGGCGCCACCATGTGTACCCGGAATCGGTACAGCGCGCAGTGCGCGATGCGGCACGCCGTGCGGGGATTACCAAACCTGTTAGCCCCCATGTGCTGCGCCATTCATTCGCCACGCATTTGCTGCAAGCGGGTTACGACATTCGCACGGTGCAAGAGTTACTGGGGCATGCCGATGTCAGCACCACCATGATTTACACCCATGTCCTCAACAAAGGCGGCCGCGGCATTCTGAGTCCGCTCGATGCGCTGTAAGCACGGGCATACAGAACAAAGCACCCACAAAAAACCGCCCGAAGGCGGTTTTTTCTTTCAAGCGCCAAGCGCCGCAGTCAATCGCTTATTCGGCCTTGACCGCAATGCCCTTGAACTCGCCGCTGGCAATGCGCTGCTTCCATTCGGCGGGGCCGGTGATGTGGGCGCTGGTGCCGCCAGCGTCCACGGCGACGGTGACGGGCATATCGACCACGTCGAACTCGTAAATGGCTTCCATGCCCAGGTCTTCAAAGCCGACCACCTTGGCGTTCTTGATGGCCTTGGACACCAGGTAGGCAGCGCCGCCGACGGCCATCAGGTAGGCGGACTTGTGCTTCTTGATGCTTTCGATGGCAACGGGGCCGCGCTCGGCCTTGCCGATCATGGCAATGAGGCCGGTCTTTTCCAACATCATGTCGGTGAACTTGTCCATGCGGGTGGCGGTGGTGGGGCCGGCGGGGCCGACCACTTCGTCGCGCACGGGGTCCACGGGGCCGACGTAGTAGATGACGCGGTTGGTGAAGTCCACGGGCAGCTGTTCGCCCTTGGCCAGCATGTCCTGGATGCGCTTGTGCGCGGCATCGCGACCGGTGAGCATCTTGCCGTTCAAAAGCAGGGTTTGGCCGGGCTTCCAGCTGGCGACTTCTTCCTTGGTCAGGGTGTTGAGGTCCACGCGCTTGCTGGTTTCGGTGTTGGGCGTCCAATCGACCTTGGGCCACAGGTCCAGGCTAGGAGCTTCCAGGAAGACGGGGCCGCTGCCATCCATCACAAAGTGGGCGTGGCGCGTGGCGGCGCAGTTGGGGATCATGGCCACGGGCTTGGAGGCGGCGTGCGTGGGGTACATCTTGATCTTGATGTCCAGCACGGTCGAGAGGCCACCCAGGCCTTGCGCGCCGATGCCCAGGGCGTTGACCTTTTCGTACAGCTCCAGGCGCAGTTCCTCGACCTGATCGAGTTTTTCGCCACGGGCGGCTTTGGCCTGCAGCTCGTACATGTTCAGGTCTTCCATCAGGCTTTCCTTGGCCAGCAGCACGGCTTTTTCAGCGGTGCCGCCAATGCCGATGCCCAGCATGCCGGGCGGGCACCAGCCAGCGCCCATCTCGGGCACGGTCTTGAGCACCCAGTCCACCAGCGAGTCGCTGGGGTTCATCATGACCATCTTGGATTTGTTTTCCGAGCCGCCGCCCTTGGCTGCGACGGTCACATCCAGCTTGTCACCGGGCACGATCTGCACATTGATGACGGCGGGGGTGTTGTCCTTGGTGTTCTTGCGCGCAAAGTGCGGATCGGCCACGACCGAGGCGCGCAGGGTGTTGTCGGGGTGGTTGTAGCCACGGCGCACGCCTTCGTTGACGGCGTCTTCCAGGCTCATGGTGAAGCCTTCCCACTTCACGTCCATGCCCACTTTCAGGAAGACGTTGACGATGCCGGTGTCCTGGCAGATGGGGCGGTGGCCCAGGGCCGCCATCTTGGAGTTGGTCAGGATCTGCGCCATTGCATCCTTGGCGGCGGGGCTTTGTTCGCGCTCGTAGGCACGGGCCAGGTGCTGGATGTAGTCGGCGGGGTGGTAGTAGCTGATGTATTGCAGCGCGGCTGCAATGGAGTCGATCAGGTCTTGCTGGCGGATAGAGGTGCTCATCGTCTTTACTTGCTCAACAACAGAAAAAAAGAAAACGCAAGCCTGAAGCTGCGTGCCCGAATGCAGCCGGGAATTATCAACCCAAGTGGGCTGCTGCGCCGTGCAGTATCGCGCCAGCGGTCAGCGCATGCGTTGGCGTTGCAGTTTCTTTTTCTTGCGTTCTTTGGCTTGCGCTTCTTTGCGCGCCAGACGCTCGGCATCTTCCTTGGCGGCTTGCTCGGCCCAGGCGGCAAATTCCTCGGGGGTCTCCAGAGTGATGCGGCCCAGGGCGTGGGTGCGGTAGTCGGTAATCACCAGCTCGGCGGCCTTTTGCAGGTTGACGCGCCCGCCGCTCATCACCGCACCGCGCTTGCGGCCAATCAGCTCCAGCAGTTCATCGTCGTGCAGGGCGGCGATTTCTTCCAGGCTTTGGTCCAGCTTGTAGCGTGTCTTGAGCTCCGCGCCGTAGTGCTTTTGCAGGTATAGCAGCAGCTCCAGCGCCACCAGTTCCTCGTCGTAGGCGTTGCGCCCGACAGAGCCGCTGGCAGCCAGGTTGAAGCCGCTTTGCGGGATGCTGATGCGCGGCCAGAGCATGCCGGGGGTGTCCCACAGGTAAAAGTCATCGTCCAGAACGATGCGCTGCTCGTCCTTGGTCACGCCGGCTTCGTCGGCGGCCTTGGCCTGCTTCTTGCCGGTCATGGTGTTGATCAGGGTGGACTTGCCCACATTGGGCACGCCACAGATCAGCACCCGCATGGGCTTGGACATGCCGCCGCGCTGCGGCGCCAGCTGGCGGCACAGGGGGATGAGGCGCCGCGCCGGTGCGGCCTCCGAAGCGTCCATGGCAATCGCCAGGGTTTGCGGCTGGGCGTTGTACCAGTCCAGCCAGGCCTGGGTGCGCACCGGATCGGCCACGTCCTGCTTGTTGAGCAGCTTGACGCGCGGCTTGTGGCCGGTCAGCTCCTGCAGCAGCGGATTGAAGCTGGAGCCGGGGATGCGGGCGTCCAGCACTTCGATGACGACGTCGATGTCCTTGACGCGCTCTTCAATCAGCTTGCGCGTCAGATGCATGTGGCCGGGAAACCACTGGATGGTGGACATGGCTGCTCCCAAAAAATCCAAGAAAACCAGAAAGTTATATTTTTTAGAGCTACTGGCGCTGATATAGCAAGGGTTTCAGCATGAAATCACGCTGAAACCCTTTATTTTCAAGCGCAAGCAGCTTCTTTTTTTACAGCAGATTGGCTGGATCCATGTAACGCTGGCGCCATTCCTCAAAGCTGCTGTCGCTGTCGCTGGCTTCCATCTCCTGCTGCGCCAGCACGGAGGCGCTGCTCAGCTGCTCGAACTTGGCCTGCAGGGCCTTGCTGAACGGCTGGCTGAGCACATGCTTGTAGGCCACGCGCGACTGGCACAGGCCAAATTCCTTGAAGCTGTTGCCGTGCGCCTGGGTGGCCTGCAGCACACGTGCCGAGGGGGTCAGCTCCGGGTGCTCCAGCAGGTCCTGCGCGGCCTGCAGGGCCAGGGTGTAGGCATCGGTGTTGTGCGTGGCATCCAGCGCCTGGGCAATGCCCTGGCACTGCTGCAGGATGTCGTGCGCCCATTCGGTCAGCAGCACCTCTTCGTCGCCGCGCTGCAGGCGCAGGCCCGGCTCGCGCCCGCGCTCGGCGGCCAGTTGCTGGTTGTGCTTGAGCGCTTCGATCTCTTCGGGCGTGTCGGGCGGGCTGTCGCTGAGCAGGCAGTGCAGCAGGAACACGTCCAGCATGCGCATGGTGTCGGCGCTGATGCCCAGCGGCTCGAAGGGGTGGATGTCCATCAGGCGCACTTCGACGTATTCCACACCGCGCTCGCGCAGGGCGTGCAACGGACGCTCACCGCGCGCGGTGGTGCGCTTGGGGCGGATGGTGCTGTAGAACTCGTTTTCGATCTGCAGCAGGCTGGTGCCCAGCTGGTTGTAGTCGCCACCAGGGTTGCGCACGCCCAGCTGCTCGTACGGCGGATAGGGCTGGGTCAGCGCGGCGTGCAGCGAGCTGGCGTAGCCGTCCAGATCGTTGTAGCTGGCGTTGATGCTGGCCTGGGCATCGCTTTGGTAGCCCAGGCGCCCCATGCGCAGCGAGGTGGCATGCGGCAGGTACAGCGCCTGCCCCTCCGTGCCCAGCGGCAGCAGCTGGTGCTTGCGCCCTTGCACAAAGCAGGGGCACAGCGCGGGCGAGGCGCCAAACAGGTACAGCAGCACAAAGGCGTGGCGGCGGAAGTTGCGGATCAGGCCGAAATACTCGGCACTGCTGACCTCGGGCAGCGACCAGTTGTAGTGAATGCCCGAGATGGTCTGCATGCGCCGCCCGTAGCGGTGCCCCAGGCCCATGCGGTAGATGCTCTTGGAGCGCCCGATGTGCGAACGGCCATAGCGCCCCAGGGGAATGGTCTCGTCGGTCGGCAGGGTGCAGGGCATGCTGGCCGCCCACATCATTTCCCCCCCTTCGGCCCGCAGGCAGCGGAACACGTACTGGTGCACGGCCTGCAGCTCGTCCAGGCACTCCTGCACGCCCAGGTGGGCACCGGTGATCAGCTCCAGCTGCGATTCGCTGTAGTCGGTGGTGATCAACGGGTGGGTCAGCGCCGAGCCCAGCCCCTTGGGATGCGGGGTCAGCGCCAGCGCCCCACTGGGCAGTACCCGCAGGCCTTCCTTCTCAATGCCGCGGCGAATGCCAGCCAGGCGTTGGGCCGGTGGGATATCGAAACTAGGGGCCATGAAAGTCATGCGCTAGAAGGGGTAAGAGTTCAGACAGGGGGGCGAAGTTACCACGCTCGGCCCGGGCTTTGCTCCCGCATGGACTAGTGCGCGGCCATTTGCACAGCCCTTTCCCGGCCCAAGCCCCCTGCCGTGGGACAACTGTGGCGCTTATCCCCGGCAACATCGCACAAGCTTGTGGAAAAGACTGGAAAAGTGTTAGAAAACTGCAACAAACCATTGTTTTTATTGGTAAAGCAATTTTTGCTCATTTTTTAAGCACCTCACTGTCCACGGCCCGCACGTTATGCCCAGAGCGGCTGCACAAGCCTGTGTACAAGTTTTGGCAAGCCTCAGGACAACCAGATCAAGCGCTTGATCTGCATGCACATTTTGAAAATTGCTTATTTTTTGAGCAGCATCCACAGCCACAAATGCCGCCCCGCCGCCCCGGCATACAGCTCCCGCCCGCAGCGCGCTGCGCTGGTAGTTATCCCCGTCATTTCTGGACAAAGCTGTGGAAAACCCGAACAACAACTGGCTAAGGCCGCATCAGCATTGGGTTTGCCGCTCCCGAACCTAGGGTGCCTTTTTTTTGAGCATTCGCACACCATCCGGGGGCCCGATACGGACTGGACCGCAACGGCAGGGCGCACAATAGTGGGTTCACCTTCAGTAAGGATCCCTACTTCATGAGCCGTAGTGCCCCTACCCCGGACTTCTTTATCGCCAAGCTCGAACCCAGCGGCCAGCAATGCGATGCCTGGGCCGACCAGACCCTGCTGCATTCGCTGGAGGCCGGCAGCCTCAACTGGCCGAGCTCCTGCCGCAACGGCACCTGCCGCACCTGCATGGGCAAGCTCAGGAGCGGCAGCGTGCACTACAAGATCGAATGGCCCGGGCTGACCACGGAGGAAATGGAAGAAGGCTACGTGCTGCCCTGCTGCGCCTACCCGCAAAGCGACGTGGTGCTGGAAGACCCCGCTGCCTAGGTGACCGCCCGCCGCCACGGTGCAGGCGCTGCCCCCTGCGCCTAAAATGCCCGCTCTGCACCAGCGGGCCCCGACAGATTGTCTGCGGCCCCATTTTTTGCGGCATGCGCAGCTCCTGCCGCATCCTGCATCCGTTTGCCGCCCCCTTTTGCGATACGCACACTCTCTCTGGTTCCAAGGAACGACACCCCATCATGTCCAGCCCCCTAGCTCCCGTTGCCATCTCTCCGATTGAAGACATCATTGCCGACATGCGCGCTGGTCGCATGGTCATCCTGGTGGACGAAGAAGACCGCGAAAACGAGGGCGATCTGATTCTGGCGGCCGACCACGTCAGCGCCGAAGCCATCAACTTCATGGCCAGGTTTGGCCGTGGCCTGATCTGCCTGACCCTGACGCGCGAGCGCTGCGAGCACCTCAAGCTCCCCCCCATGGCCGCGCGCAACGGCACGGTGTACAGCACGGCCTTCACAGTCTCGATCGAGGCGGCCACGGGCGTGACCACCGGCATTTCTGCCGCCGACCGCGCCCGCACCGTGCAGGCAGCCGTGGCCCCCAACGCCCAGGCCAGCGACCTGGTGCAGCCCGGCCATATCTTCCCGCTGCAGGCTGTGGACGGCGGCGTGCTCATGCGCGCCGGCCACACCGAAGCCGGCTGCGACCTGGCCGCCCTGGCCGGCTGCACCCCGGCCGCCGTGATCTGCGAGATCATGAAGGACGACGGCACCATGGCGCGCCTGCCCGATCTGCAGCTGTTTGCCGCCGAGCATGGCCTGAAGATCGGCACCATTGCCGACCTGATCCAGTACCGCAGCCGCACCGAATCGCTGCTCAGGAAAGTGGGCACGCGCCCGCTGCAGACCCACCACGGCGAGTTCATCGCCCATGCGTTTGTCGATCAGCCCAGCCACTCCGTGCACCTGGCCCTGGTCAAGGGCCAGTGGGCGCCCGATGCCGAAGTGGCCGTGCGCGTGCACGAGCCGCTGTCGGTGCTCGACGCCCTGGAAGTGCAGCGCGCCATGCACTCCTGGAGCCTGGACGAGAGCCTGCGCTATCTGCAGGAAGCAGGTACTGGCGTGGCCGTGCTGCTCAACTGCGGCGAGTCGGCGCAGCAGCTGCTCGACCAGTTCGAAGGCAAGGCCCGCTCGGCCCACGCGCCCGAGCGCGGCCGCATGGATCTGCGCACCTACGGCATTGGCGCGCAGATCCTGCGCGAGGTGGGCGTGACGCGCATGCAGCTCATGGGGCGCCCGCGCCGCATGCCCAGCATGGCCGGCTATGGCCTGGAGATCACAGGCTACATCACCAAAGAAGACAAGGAATAAGGAAAGCAAGGAAAAACCATGCAATACGCCAACAAAGGCCAAAACCGAGAAATCAGCGGCGTGGGACTGCACATCGGCATCGTGCAGGCACGTTTCAACCAGGACATCACCGACGCGCTGGCCGATGCCTGCCGCACCGCCCTGCTGGATCTGGGTGTCGATGAGGACAACATCACCCTGGTGCAGGTGCCCGGCGCGCTGGAGGTGCCTCTGGCGCTGGCTGCACTGGCCGAGCGCACCGAATTCGATGCCCTGATCGCCCTGGGCTGCATCATCCGTGGCGAGACCTACCACTTCGAGCTGGTGGCCAACGAATCGGGCGCCGGTGTCACCCGCGTGAGCCTGGACTACGGCATCCCGATTGCCAACGCCATCCTCACCACCGAAGACCTGGACCAGGCCATCGCCCGCCAGACCGAAAAGGGGCGTGATGCTGCCTACGTGGCGGTGGAAATGGCCCAGCTGCTGGCCGATCTGACACCCAGCGACGACGAGTGATCATGCAAGAAGCCACCCCTTCCTCCCAACGCCCTCCCCGCCAGCCGCGCAAGGGCCTGACCAGCACCGGCGTGCGCAAGGCCGCTTCCAAGTCGGCGCGCAGCCGCTCGCGTGAATTTGCCCTGCAGGCGCTCTACCAGCATCTGGTGGGGGGCAGCGACGTTGCCACCCTTGACCAGTTCACGCGCGAGCTGGCTGGTTTCCACAAGTGCGACAGTGCTCACTACGACGCGCTGGTGCACGGCTGCATCGAGCAGGAAACCGACCTGGATGCCCTGATCGCCCCCCGGCTGGACCGCAACCTGGGTGAACTTTCGCCCATCGAGCACATCTGCCTGTGGATTGGCACCTATGAGCTGCTGCACGCCCACGACGTGCCCTGGCGCGTGGTGATGAACGAAGCCATCGAGCTGGCCAAGGAGTTTGGCGGCACCGACGGTCACAAATACGTCAACGGCATCCTGGATGCGCTGGCCCCCACCCTGCGCCCCGCGGAGGTGCAGGCCGATGCCGCCAAGGCCCACCACCAGCCACCACAGTCTGGCGAACCTTCCTCGTCCAATATCTGAGTTCCCATGCAATTTGCTGCGCGCACCGACAAGATTGAGCCCTTTTATGTAATGGAAATTGCCAAGGCCGCCCAGGCCCTGGCAGCCCAGGTGGCCAACGGCCCCGAGCCCATGATCTTCCTCAACATCGGCGAGCCGGACTTCACTGCCCCGCCCGCCGTCGTGCACGCAGCACAGGCCACCGTGCAGGCTGGCGCCACGCAATACACCGACGCCCTGGGTCTGATGCAGCTGCGCCAGGCCATCAGCCAGTGGTACGCCAGCCGCTTTGCCCTGAGCATTGCACCCGAGCGCATCGTCATCACCGCCGGCGCCAGCAGTGCCCTGCAACTGGCCTGCCTGGCGCTGATCAATGCGGGCGACGAAGTGCTCATGCCCGACCCCAGCTACCCGTGCAACCGCCACTTTGTCAGCAGCGCCGACGGCGTGGCGCGCCTCATCCCCACCGATGCCACGCAGCGCTACCAGCTCAGCAGCGCCCAGGTGGCCAAGCACTGGGGCGAGAAAACGCGCGGCGTGCTGCTGGCTTCGCCCTCCAACCCCACCGGCACCTCCATCGCCCCCGAGGAGCTGGCGCGCATCCACCAGGTGGTGCAGGCGCGCGGGGGCTTCACCATCGTCGATGAGATTTACCTGGGCCTGTCCTACGACGAGGCCTTTGGCCGCAGCGCCCTGGCGCTGGGCGAGGACATCATCAGCATCAACAGCTTCAGCAAGTACTTCAACATGACCGGCTGGCGCCTGGGCTGGATGGTGGTGCCGCAAGCCATGGTGCCCGTCGTGGAGCGACTGGCGCAGAACCTGTTCATCTGCCCCTCCACCATCGCCCAGCATGCCGCGCTGGCCTGCTTCAGCGCCGAGAGCCTGGCCATCTACGAACAGCGGCGCGCCGAGTTCAAGGCCCGGCGCGACTTCTTCATCCCTGCGCTGCAGGAGCAGGGCTTTCACGTGCCCGTGGTGCCCGATGGCGCGTTCTATGCCTGGGCCGACTGCTCCCGGTTGTGCAGCAAGCTGGGCGTGGACAACAGCTGGGACTTTGCCTACGCCCTGATGGACAAGGCCCACCTGGCCGTCACCCCGGGGCGCGACTTCGGCAGCGCCGACACCGCGCGCTACGTGCGCTTTTCCACGGCCAACGCCCTGCCCCAGTTGCAGGAAGCCGTGGCGCGCATGCGCCGCCTGTTTGCCTGATCGCTTGCTCCGCTCTGCCCGCCCTGCCCCATGTCTGCACCTGCTGTAGTTCCTCCAGCCACGCCGCTGTCATCGGCGTTTCACTTCCCCGTGCGCATCTACTGGGAAGACACCGACGCCGGCGGCATCGTCTTTTACGCCAACTACCTCAAGTTCTTTGAACGCGCGCGCACCGAGTGGCTGCGCAGCCTGGGCATTGGCCAGCAGGAAGCGCGCGAGCGCCTGGGCGGCATGTTCGTCGTCACCCAGGCGCAGCTGAACTACCTGCGCCCGGCGCGTCTGGACGATGTGCTGTTGGTCACCGCCCAGCTGCGGTCGGCTGGCCGCGCCTCGCTGACCATCGCGCAGCAGGCTTTTTTGCAGCCTGTGTCAGCCGGTGCAGCACCCGAACTGTTATGCGAAGGCCAGATTCGCGTGGGCTGGGTGGACGCCGCCAGCATGCGCCCGGCCCGTATTCCCTCTTTCATTCTTGAAACACTGTCATGAACCCGACCCAAGACATGTCCATCCTCCACCTTGTGCTGCAGGCCAGCTGGGTGGTGCAACTCGTCATGCTGATTCTGGTGGCCGCATCGGTGGCAAGCTGGGCCACGATTTTCCGCAAGGCCCAGGCCCTCAAGCGCGTGCGCCGCTTGAATGAGGAGTTCGAGGAAGACTTCTGGTCGGGCAACAGCCTGAACGACCTGTACACCAGCGCCACACAGAACGCCAAGCACGGCGGCCCCATGGAGCGCATCTTTGCCAGCGGCATGCGCGAATACCGCAAGCTGCGCGAGCGCCACATCACCGACCCCGCCACCCTCATGGACGGCACGCGCCGCGCCATGCGCGCCAGCTTCCAGCGCGAGATGGACGTGGTCGAATCCGGCCTGTCCTTTCTGGGCACCGTTGGCTCGGTGTCGCCCTACGTCGGCCTGTTTGGCACCGTCTGGGGCGTGATGCACGCCTTCACCGGCTTTGCCAACATGGAGCAGATCACCCTGGCCACCGTGGCACCGGGCATTGCCGAGGCCCTGGTGGCCACCGCCATGGGCCTGTTTGCCGCCATCCCCGCCGTGACCGCCTACAACCGCTACGCACACCAGATCGAGCGCGTGGCCGTTGCGCAGGAAACCTTTGTGGAAGAGTTCACCAACATCCTGCAACGCAACATCAGCGGCATTGCCAGCAGCCCCTCGGGCCACTGACGGCCCCCAGCCAAGGCAGAAAGGCAGCCCCCCATGAGCACAGACAGCTTTCGCAGCACCCGCCGCCGGCGCACCTTCAACGACATCAACATGGTGCCCTTCATCGACGTCATGCTGGTGCTGCTCATCATCTTCATGGTGTCGGCCCCCATGCTGACGCCTGGCGCCATCAACGTGCCCAGCGCGGGCAAGTCCACCAAGCCGCCCACCAGGCATGTGGCGCATGTGCTGCTGGATGCCGATGGCAACATCCGCTTCAAGACACCCAGGACCGAAGAGACCCTCACCCTCAAGGAGCTGGGCACGGCAGCTGCCAGCTGGCAAGCCTCCCAACCGGAAGAAAGCGCCGTCATGATCCAGGCCGACAAAACCCTGGCCTACGAGCATGTGGTCGCTGCCATGGGGGAGCTGCAGGGCGCCGGCGTCAAGCGCGTGGCCCTGGGCGTCAAGTCCGCCGCCAAATAGCGCACCATCCCCACATCCCTTGAGTTGTTGATCTACCAGCCCTTGGCTACACCGCATGTCTTCCCATCTGGATCGTGACCCCTTTGCCCCACCGCGCTCGCAGCCACGCCTGCTGAGCTGGATCCTGGCACTGATGGCCCACGCCGTGCTGGTGGGCGCCTTCGTCTGGAAAATCAACCCGCCACCGCAGGCCAGTGAGGAAGCCGTCGAAGCCGAGCTGTGGGCCGACCACTACGAGCAGGCCGCGCCGGCACCCATTGCCCCGCCCCAGCCCAGGCCCAAGCCGGAACCCAAACCGCAGCCCCAGCCTGAACCGCCCAAACCGCAACCCGCGCCTGAGCCGCCACGCCCCAGCGCCGCCGAATTGCAAGCGCAGCGCGATGCCGAGCTGGCCCTGCAACAGCAAAAACAGGAAGAAAAACGCAAGCAGCAGGAGCGCGAGCGCCAGGAACAGCTGAAGAAGGAAAAACAGGAGCAGGAAAAGCGCGAACGCGAGCAGCGTGAAAAGGAAAAACGCGAGCAGGAAAAGCGCGAAAAGGAAAAGGCCGAACAGGAACGCCATGCCAAGGCCAAGGCGGAAAAGGAGCGTCTGGAGAAAGAACGTCAGGCCAGGGAGAAAGCCGAAAAGGAACGCCTGGAAAAGGAAAAGGCCGAGAAAGAGAAAAAAGCCCAGGAAGAAGCCGCCCGCAAGGCAGCCGAAGAAAAGCGCAAAAAGGAACAGGCCGCCAAAGAGGCCAGGGAAGCCGAGGCACGCCGCCAGGAGGCCCTGGCCCGCATGGCCGCACTGGCCGGCTCCGGTGGCAGCGGCAGTGCCGCACAAAGCAGTGGCCCCAATGGCGGCAAGGGCACGGGCGGGGGCACCGCTGGCCCCTCGGCCGGCTATGGCGCCAAGGTGGCAGCCAAGGTCAAGCCCAACATCGTGTACCCCGACCTGATCAGCGGCAACCCGCGTGCCGAGGTGCGCGTGCGTGCCAGCGCCAACGGCACCATCACCAGCGTGCAACTGGTCAAGTCCAGCGGCAACCCGGCCTGGGACGAGGCCGTGGTGCGGGCCCTGCACAAGACCCACACCCTGCCGCCGGATGTGGGGGGACGCACGCCCACCGACCTGATCATTGGCTTCCGCCCGCAGGACTAAACCCAGACCAAAGCCCTGCGCATCTAAAAAAAGAGCTTGTCCCGCTTGTTATTCCAGTGTTTCAGGATGATTTCCACCTGAAAACAAGGATGCACAAGCGGGACAAGCTCTTTTTATTGCAGCAAACCTAGCGCCGTGGCTGCGTCCAGCGCTGGAGGGTGGCGCTGCGCCGGATGATGGCCTTTTCCAGCTCCGCGCCAAGGAACACCAGCAGCCCCGCGCCCAGCACCTTGCACCACTCCTGCCACGTCAGATCGGCGGAGCCAAACACGCCCTGCATGACCGGATGGTGCGTGAACGCCCATTGCAGCGGAATGCACACTGCCAGCGACAGCAGCACAAAGCGGTTGCCGGTCAGCCCCTGCCAGCTGAGCACGGACGCCAGAACGAAGCGGCTGTTGAGCAGGTAGAACATCTCCGCCACCACGATGGCGTTGACCACCATGGTGCGCGCCACCTCCACGCGGTTGCCGGCCTGCAGCTCCCATAGGAACAGGCCCAGCGCCCCGACCATCATCAGCACCGACACCATCACCACGCGCCAGACAAAAAAGCCGGACAGCAAGGCCTCCTGCGGCGGTCTGGGCGGGCGCGCCATCAGGCCGTGCTCAGCCGGCTCAAAGGCCAGGGCCAACCCCAGCGTGCTGGAAGTGACCATGTTGATCCACAACACCTGTGCCGGCGTCAGCGGCAGCAGCAGCTCAAACAGGATGGCGGCAATGATCACCAGCGCCTCGCCGCCATTGGAGGGCAGCATGAAGAGCAGAAACTTCTTGAGGTTGTCGTACACCGCCCGCCCCTCGTGCACCGCAGCGGCAATGGTGGCGAAGTTGTCGTCAGCCAGCACCATGCTGGAAGCCTCCTTGGCGGCATCGGTGCCCTTGCGCCCCATGGCCACCCCGACATCGGCACGCTTGAGGGCTGGTGCATCGTTGACGCCATCGCCCGTCATCGCCACCACCTGGCCCTGATGCTGCAAGGCCTGCACCAGGCGCAGCTTGTGCTCCGGGCTGGCGCGTGCAAACACGTCCACGTCCATGACCAGGCGCTGCAGCGTCGCATCATCGGTCAGCGCCAGCTCTGCCCCGGTCATGGCGGGCTTGCCCAGGCCAATGCCCAGCTGTGCGCCAATGGCGCGCGCCGTCTCCACATGGTCGCCCGTGATCATCTTCACGCGAATCCCGGCCTGATGGCACTCCTGCACGGCCTGGCGCGCCTCCTCGCGCGGTGGGTCGATGATGCCCAGCAGCGCCAGCAGCGTGAAGCCGCCGCCATCCATGTCCGCCATCGTCAGGTGCTGCTGCTGCGCCGGCATGGGCTTGTAGGCCAGCGCCAGCAACCGCATGCCCTGCGCGGCCAGGTCGGTGACCATGCGGCGCCAGTAATCCACATCCAGCGGCTCTTCTCCCCCACCGCCCGGGTTGTGGTGGTCTTCCAGGCAGGCCAGCTGGCGGCTGCACATGTCCAGAATGCGCTCGGGCGCGCCCTTGGCAAAAATCCAGCTCTGGCCATCCACGCCGTGGTGCAAGGTGGCCATGAAGCGGTGCTGCGACTCAAACGGAATGGAATCCAGGCGCGGCCAGGTCGCTTCGCCCCAGGCCTGCGTGCAGCCGGCCTTGTGTCCCAGCACCAGCAGGGCGCCTTCGGTCGGATCGCCCACCACGCTCCACTGGCCTGCTTCCTGGTGCAGACGGGCGTCGTTGCACAACACCCCGGCGCGCACGGCCATGACCAGCGTCGGGTAGCACCCCACCTCCACAGGCTGGCCGTGAACGCAGCATTCCCCCACTGGCTCGTAGCCCACCCCGGTGACTTCGAATATCTGGCCCGCGCAGACCACACGCTGCACCGTCATCTCATTGCGCGTGAGGGTGCCAGTCTTGTCGGAACAGATCACGGTCACCGAGCCCAGCGCCTCCACCGCCGGCAGACGCCGCACGATGGCATGGCGCCGTGCCATGCGCTGCACCCCCAGCGCCAGGGTCACGGTCATGATGGCTGGCAGCCCCTCCGGGATCGCCGAGGCAGTCAGCGCCACCACCATCATGAACATGTCGGCCGCCGCATGGCCACGCCACCAGGTGCCCATGATGAAGGTCAGCGCCGACACCCCCAGAATCACCAGCGCCAGCATGCGGCCAAAGTGGTCGATCTGGCGCAGCAGCGGCGTGGTCAGGCTCTGCACGTCCGAGAGCATCTGGTTGATCTTGCCCAGCTCCGTAGCGCTGCCCGTGGCCACCACAATGCCCTGCGCCTGCCCGTACACCACCAGGGTGCCCGAATAGGCCATGCCGACCCGGTCGCCCAGCGGCGCCCCCTCGGCCACGGCCTGCGTGTCTTTCTCGCAGGCCAGCGACTCCCCGGTCAACGCCGACTCATCCACGCGCAGCTCCTTGACGGCGCACAGGCGCAGATCGGCCGGCACCCGGTCGCCCGAGGCCAGCAGCACCCGGTCGCCCGGTACCAGCTGCGCGGCATCGATCTCGCAGCGCTGCCCTTCCCGCACCACGATGGCACGCGGCGACAGCATGGCGCGGATGGCATCCAGCGCCGACTCGGCCTTGCCCTCCTGCACAAAGCCGATGATGGCGTTGACCAGCACCGCCATCAGCAGCACCCCTGTATCCACCCAATGCCCCAGCAGCGCCGTAACTAGCGCCGCTGCCAGCATCACGTACAGCAGGATGTTGTGAAATTGCAGCAAAAAGCGCAGCACCGGCCCGCGCCGCTTCGCGCCCACAAGGCGATTGGGGCCATATTGCAGCAGGCGCTTGCGCGCCCCCTCCTGCGTCAGGCCCTGGGGGCCGGTCTCCAGCGCCTGCTCGGCGTCCTCAAAGCTCATGGTGTGCCAGTCCGACGAGGGCGGAGTGGCCGGGCTGCGGGTGAATTTCATCGGATTATTGTCGTGCAGGATGTTCCATCTGCACGCTCCCGCAGGCGACAAAGAAACGACACCCAGGCACACGTCGGCCAGTCGGTTCACCGATCCAGAACGATTTCTGGCAACGTACCACGCCTCAACATGCGGTTCGCTCTCTCGCTGCGTCAGCAGCGCAAACGCAGCTGCGACGCTAGGTGCCTATCACCCCACCATCGTCCTTGGTGATGACCACCGTGGCCGAGCGTGGCAGCCCCTGGCCGCCGCTGGGCCAGTGGCTATCCCCCGCCTCGCCAGGGTGCTGGATGTTGATGAACATGGTCCGGTAATCGGGGGTAAAGGTGATCCCAGTGACCTCGCATTCCCTGGGCCCCACCAGAAAGCGGCGAATCTCCCTGGTGGCCGGGTCAGCGCACAGCATCATGTTGTTGCCCTGCCCCGCGTACTCGCCCTGGTTGCTGTATCCGCCATCGGTCTCGATCCACAAGCGGCCATCGGCATCAAAGGCCAGACCATCGGGGCTGTTGAAAGCGTTGTCTGCGGTCACATTGGCGGTGCCGGACCTTGGGTTGCTGCGATCGCTGTAAACATTGGGGTTGCCTGCCAGCACAAAGATGTCCCACTCGAAGGTGGTGGCCGCAGCGTCATGACCAGTTTCGCGCCAGCGCACAATCTGGCCGTAGATGTTCCTGGCGCGGGGATTGGCTTCGTCGGCCACCGTGCGACCAGGGTTGTTGGTCAGAGTCACGTACACCTCGCCCGTCTTTGGGTGTACAGCCACCCACTCGGGCCGGTCCATCTTGGTGGCTCCCAGCACATCAGCGGCCATGCGCGCATGCACCAGCACAGCGGCCTGATTGGCGAAGCTGCGGTCGGCCTGCAGCCTGGGATTGACCTGCTTGTCCAGCAGCAGCCATTCGCCCGTACCGGCAAAGTCGCCCGTGGTTTTGCCTGCATCGAAGCGGGCCACATACAGCCTGCCCTGATCCAGCAGCCCGCTGTTGTCCCCGCCCTGGACATAGCGACCATCCGAGACAAATTTGTAGATGTAGTCGTTGGCCTGGTCGTCCCCCATGTACACCACAGCCCGGCCATCACTGGTCAGGGTGAAGGCGGCGTTCTCATGCTTGAAACGCCCCAGTGCCGTGCGTTTTTTGGGTACGCTGCTGGGGTCGAAGGGGTCAATTTCCACGATCCAGCCAAAGCGGTTGGATTCATTGGGCTCCTGCACATAGTCAAAGCGCGCTTCGTGCTTTTCCCACTGGTAGAGACTTTCCTTGGGCGAGATGCCATAGCGCCTGAGCGCGGCGCTGCGCCGGTCGGCGCCGCCGGTCGTGCCAAAGTAGTTGTTGAAGTTTTCTTCGCAAGTCAGGTACGTGCCCCAGGGCGTAAAGCCGCTGCCACAGTTGTTGAACGTGCCCTGCACACGGCGCCCTGAGGGGTCACCGCGGGTCTGCAGCAGCACATCACCTGCCGCAGGCCCTGCCATCTCCATCTCGGAAAGCGCGGTGATGCGACGGTTGTAGGCACTGTCCGGAACAATGTCCCACTGCCCCTGGGCGTTCTTGCGAATATGGATCACCGATACCCCATGGGCATTCATCGACTTGTGAACATGGTCCTTGCCCCACCGGGCCTTGACGTCAGCCCCTTTGGTGCCGAACAGCCAGACGTAGGTGCCGGTTTTTTCATCCACGGTGCTGTATTCGTGGTTGACCACCAGCAGGCCCTCGTTGCTTTGGCCATTGATGGGAAAGTAGTGCATGCCATCGTGGTTGTCGCCCACCTGCAAGGCCTGCGCAGCGGCATCTTCGCTGCCATCCCCGCCAAAGGCGGGGGCACCATCGATCAACGGCGTACCCCAGGGCGCCAGCACATGGGCGCTATACCCCGGCGCGACCTGCAATGCGTCAGCCGTCGAAGCGGGAATGGCCTGAAAGCCCATCAGGGACGAGCCCCCACCCGCACGGCCCGCTGTGGCACAGCCTGCCGCCAGGCCACCACCGAGGCCCAGAAACATGGCTGCCGTCAGGCCCGTGCCGCTACGCAAAAAACCGCGACGCGACACTGCCTGCCGAACCACGTTCTGGAATTCAGGGTTGGCGCTGAGGTTGGTGGGGATGTCTTCACTGTCGATAAGGTTGTGGTTCCGCTGCATGATGATGCCTCCGGGTTCAGAAGTCGTTCCTGCAGTCTCTGCCCACTCTGTGACTGCTGTATGAAATGTGGTGGGTGCCCGGGGCAAGTGCGCTTCCTCGACAACAGCCGGAAACACAATTCGGCAACCAGCTTTTTGGAGAATTTATGAACGCAAATGTGCAATTACGCCCACTGGAGCGCGACGATTTGCGATTTGTTCACTCACTGGACAACAACGCCAGCGTGATGCGTTATTGGTTTGAGGAGCCGTTTGAAACCTTTGATGAACTCAGCAGCCTGTATGAACAACACGTTCACGACCAAAGCGAGCGGCGCTTTGTGGTTGCGGAAGGAGAAACCCGACTGGGGTTGGTGGAGCTGGTGGAAATCAACCTGATCCACCGCCGCGCAGAAATTCAAATCATCATCGACCCCAGGTTTCAAGGGCGCGGCCTGGCCTCCCAGGCAATGCACATGGCGCTGGAGTATGGCTTCAAGGTACTGAACCTGCACAAGGTGTATTTGTATGTGGACAAGAGCAACGACAAGGCCATACACATCTACACCAAACTGGGTTTCACTCTTGAAGGTGAATTGGTGGATGAGTTCTTTGCCAATGGCTCATACCGCACCGCGCTGCGCATGTACATTCTTCAAGATCAGTATCTACGGGGGATAGCACCATGCCCGGAATAAAAAAAGCCCGCAATCAAGCGGGCCTGGGGGTTTTTTACACCATCAAATAACGGGGATCACTCCCACTCAATCGTTGCTGGCGGCTTGGTGGACACGTCATAGGTCACGCGGTTGATGCCACGGACTTCATTGATGATGCGGCCAGACACCTTCTTGAGCAGACCGTAGGGCAGCTCGGCCCAGTCGGCGGTCATGAAGTCGCTGGTGATCACGGCACGCAGGGCCACGACGTAGTCGTAGGTGCGGCCGTCGCCCATCACGCCCACGCTCTTGACGGGCAGGAACACGGTGAAGGCCTGGCTGGTCAGGTCGTACCAGCTCTTGCCGGTCTTTTCGTCGATCCAGTTGCGCAGTTCCTCGATAAAGATCGCGTCTGCACGGCGCAGCAGGTCGGCGTATTCCTTCTTGACTTCACCGAGGATACGCACACCCAGTCCGGGGCCAGGGAAGGGGTGGCGATACACCATTTCGCGGGGCAGGCCCAGAGCCACGCCCAGTTCGCGCACTTCGTCCTTGAACAGGTCGCGCAGGGGTTCCAGCAGCTTCAGACCCAGTTGCTCAGGCAAGCCGCCCACGTTGTGGTGGCTCTTGATGGTGACAGCCTTCTTGGACTTGGCGCCGCCCGACTCGATCACGTCAGGGTAGATCGTGCCTTGGGCCAGGAAAGTCGCGCCCTTGGAGCCTGCGGTGGCAGCCTTAAGCTTGGCCGCTTCGCTCTTGAACACGTCCACAAACAGGCGGCCGATGATCTTGCGCTTCTTCTCGGGGTCGGCCACGCCCTTGAGTTCGCGCATGAACAGGTCGGAGGCATCGACGCGCACGACCTTGGCGTGCAGCTTGCCTTCGAACATGTCCATGACCATGTCGCCCTCGTTCAGGCGCAGCAGGCCGTGGTCCACGAACACGCAGGTCAGCTGGTCGCCGATGGCGCGGTGGATCAGCGCAGCGGCCACGGAGGAGTCCACGCCGCCGGACAGGCCGAGGATGACTTCCTCATCGCCCACCTGCTCGCGGATCTTGGCCACGGCTTCCTCGATGTAGTCGCCCATGATCCAGTCTGCCTTGGCACCGCAGATGTCCAGCACAAAACGGTTCAGCATGGCCTGGCCCTGCACGGTGTGCGTGACTTCGGGGTGGAACTGCACGGCATAGAAGTGGCGGGTTTCATCGGCCATGCCGGCAACGGAGCAGGAAGGTGTGGAACACATCACCTTGAAGCCCTCTGGCAGCTGGGTGACCTTGTCACCGTGGCTCATCCAGACCTTGAGCATGCCGTGGCCCTCTTCGGTCACGAAGTCCTGAATGCCTTCCAGCAGCCTGGTGTGGCCATGCGCGCGAACTTCGGCGTAACCGAATTCGCGGGTGTTGGAGCCTTCGACCTTGCCGCCCAGCTGGGTGGCCATGGTCTGCATGCCGTAGCAGATACCCAGCACGGGAATGCCCAGCTCGAACACGGCGTCAGGCGCGCGGTCGTCCACTTCATAGACCGAGGCATGGCTGCCCGACAGGATGATGCCCTTGAGCCTGCCGTCGGCGGCAAATTCGCGCACCCAGTCGCTGCTCACATCGCAGGGATGCACTTCGCAGTACACATGGGCTTCGCGCACGCGGCGGGCGATGAGCTGGGTGACTTGGGAGCCAAAGTCCAGGATGAGGATCTTGTCGTGTTGCATAGCTAGAGCAATAAAAGAATAGCAATGGCCCGTTGTCCTGATTGGGTCAACGGGCCATTGTTTTGATCAACTTTGGCGCAGATCAATCTGCACGGTAGTTGGGCGCTTCCTTGGTGATTTGCACGTCATGCACGTGCGATTCACGGACGCCGGCCGCGGTGATTTCCACAAACTCGGCTTTTTCGTTCATTTCCTTGATGGTCTTGCAACCGCAGTAGCCCATGGCGGCACGCACGCCACCGGCCATCTGGTACACGATGGAAACCATCGAGCCCTTGTAAGGCACGCGGCCTTCGATGCCTTCGGGCACCAGCTTGTCGGCGCTGGGGTTGCCGGTGCTGGATTCCTGGAAGTAGCGGTCGGCCGAGCCTTGCTGCATGGCGCCAATGGAGCCCATGCCGCGGTAGCTCTTGTAGGAGCGGCCTTGGTACAGGATCACTTCGCCGGGAGCTTCCTCGGTTCCGGCAAACATGCCCCCCATCATGATGCTGGAGGCGCCGGCAGCCAGTGCCTTGGCGATGTCGCCCGAGAAGCGGATGCCGCCGTCGGCGATCAGGGGAACACCGGTGCCCTTCAGGGCTTCGGCCACATTGGCGATGGCCATGATCTGGGGCACGCCCACGCCAGCCACGATACGGGTGGTGCAGATGGAGCCAGGGCCGATACCCACCTTCACAGCATCGGCACCGGCCTCCACCAGCGCCTTGGCAGCCGCACCGGTGGCGATGTTGCCACCGATCACCTGTACTTGCGGGTAATTCTGTTTGACCCAGCGCACGCGGTCGATCACGCCCTTGCTGTGGCCGTGTGCGGTGTCCACCACCAGGGCGTCCACACCGGCCTTGACCAGCAGCTCCACGCGCTCTTCGGTACCTGCGCCCACGCCCACGGCAGCGGCCACGCGCAGGCTGCCAGAGGCATCGCGCGCAGCGTTGGGGAAGATGGTTTGCTTGTTGATGTCCTTGACGGTGATCAGGCCCTTGAGCTCAAAGGCGTCATTCACCACCAGCAGGCGCTCGAGCTTGTGGCGGTTGAGCAGCTGCTTGGCTTCAGCAGGGCTGGTGCCGTCTTTTTCATTGACGGTGATGAGCTTTTCGCGCGGCGTCATGATCTGACGCACCTTGACGTCGTAACGCGTCTCAAAGCGCACGTCGCGACTGGTAACGATACCGACGACCTTGCCACCATCGCAGACCGGGAAGCCGGAGATGCCCAGCTCTTCGGACAGTTGTAACACCTGCAACACAGTGTGTTCCGGAGTGATGACCACCGGATCGTGCACCACGCCCGACTCATGGCGCTTGACCTTGGAAACTTCGGCCGCCTGCTCCTGGGCGGTCATGTTCTTGTGGATGACACCGATGCCACCCTCCTGAGCGATGGCGATGGCCAGACGGGCCTCGGTCACCGTATCCATGGCCGCAGAGACCAGGGGGAGATTGAGCGTGATGTCGCGGGTGAACTGGGTTGCGAGGGAAACGTCCTTGGGCAGGACTTCGGAATAGGCGGGAACGAGCAGGACGTCGTCAAAAGTCAGTGCTTTTCCAAGAAGGCGCATGAGAAGGCTCCAAAAGAGAGATTGTATCTGCCCGGTTGTTGCGTTGCACGAATCACACAAAAAGCCGAGACTTGATCTCGGGCACCGCATACACTCGCCGGTTATGAACACACGCGCAACCCTCATCGCAACCCTGAGTGCCGTTGTCTGTGGCCTGAGCAGCTTCAGCGCCCTGGCACAGTGGCAGTGGCTGGATGAAACCGGACGCAAGACCTACAGCGACCGGCCACCACCGGCACACATCCCCGACAAGAACGTGCTCAAGCGCCCGGCCACCGCCAGCGCGCGGCCCGTCGCCCTGCCCAAGGCCGAGTTGCCGGAAGAAGAGGCACAGCAGGCTCAGGCCGCAGAAGCCAATGCCCAGCAGCCTGCACCCCCCTCTGCCGAGGAACTGAAGCGCCAGAAGGAAGAGGCTGCCAAAAAGGCCGCCGAGGAGGCCCAACAGGCACAGGAGCGCGCGCGCCTGATTCAGCAGCGTCAGGAAAACTGCAACCGTGCCCAGGCTGCACTACGCACCTTGCAGTCGGACGTTCCCCTGGCACAGATCGGCGCGGACGGCCAGCGCACGACCATGAGCGATGCGCAGCGCCAGCAGGACATCCAGCGTGCCCAGAGCGTAATCGCGCGCGATTGCGGTCCGGTGCCGGACGATCTGTAATCTGCAGCGGCTCTTTCGGCCACCGGGCCGGGACTTTGGAGCAACGAACCAGGGCGGGCTAATAGCCCGCCTTGCTGTTTGGGCGACGCCTGGCAAACAGACCCGTTCCCCGCGCGCCCTGCCGCTGAAAACGCTCGCGTCGCGCCAGCTTGGGATCGACGGACAGTGGGCGGTACAGCTCCACCCGATCACCGTCCCGCAGGAGCTGGTCAGGCTCTGTCACCCGTCCCCAGATGCCGCAGACGCCAACCAGCGGCCAGCCGGCAGCGGCCAGCGCATCGGCCACGGTAGCAGGCGCGGGCAGACGCACCAGCACTTCCTGCACCTGTCCGGGCGCAGGCGAGCGCCACACCGCAACGTTCAGCCACGAGGCGGACGGTGCGCGCTCAGCCATAGACCTTCTCGGCACGCTGAATGAAGGCATCCACCATGCTGTTGGCGATGCGGTCGAAGATCGGTCCAATCAATGCTGCCAGAGCGGCGCTGTCAAAGCCGTACACCAGCTGCAACTCCACCTTGCAGGCACGTTGCGTGCCATCCCCCACAGGGTGAAACAGCCAGTTTCCCTCCAGTCGCGAAAACGGCCCCTTGACCAGGCGCATGCTGATTCTGTGCTGCCCTTCGTGCTGGTTGCGCGTCACAAACGCCTTGCGTATGCCGGCAATGGACATGCCCACCTCGGCCAGCATGCCGTCGGCATCTTCCTCCAGCACCTTGGCATGGGAGCACCAGGGCAGAAACTCCGGGTAATGCCCAACGTCCCGCACCAGGGCAAACATTTCTTCAGGGCTGTACCAGATCAGAACGGTTTTATTGACAGATTTCATCAGGTTGCGCGGCAGGCCCCGGCATTTCTGCCGGGGAGGACGTCAGGAGCGGGCAAATTTCCCTTCCCGGGCACAGGTTGAGGATCGGGAAACTTGCGGACAAGAAGGAAACGGGCCAATGCTGGCGCGCCATCCCAGCGCAGCACAGCGGGAGAAACTAGAATCGCAGCAAAGCAACAAAGAATCAGCAATTGTAGGAAGAGCCCGGTGCTTGCGGTGCTTCCGCAGGAAAGACCATGGCAAAGAAACCCAATTCCCCCGCCCGAATCGCAGAAAACAAAAAGGCCGCCTTCAACTACTTCTTCGAAGAGCGCCATGAGGCCGGCATCGTATTGCACGGCTGGGAAGTCAAGGCCGTGCGCAGCGGCAAGGTGCAGCTCACCGACGGTTACGTGCTCATCAAGGATGGTGAGATCTTCCTGATCGGCTGCCTGATCCAGCCTCTGAAGACGGCTTCCACCCACGTCAGCCCGGATGCGGCACGCACCAAGAAGCTGCTCATGCACAAGGATGAAATCCGGCGCCTGATCGGCAAGGTGGAGCAAAAGGGCTACACCCTGGTGCCGCTGAACCTGCACTGGAAGAACGGCCTGGTCAAATGCGAGATTGCCCTGGCCAAGGGCAAGGCCGAGCACGACAAGCGCCACACCATCAAGGAGCGCGAGGGCAAGCGCGAGGTCGAGCGCGCCATGAAGAGCCGCCACCGCTGACCCTGCCCCGGACGGTCACACGTCGCGCCTTTCGGGGTCAACCCGCGTGCGAACTGCACGCCCTGGCCCCGGCCCACGCTTGGCAGACTGCTACACTTCGTGCATGTTTCTCGTCTGCCTTGCCCGGCTCAGTCAGTGACCCACTTTCCCCGTCTGCCCCATGTGTCCCTGGAGGGATTGCAGCTCGGCGAAGCCTTGGCTTTGCTGGGGGCTGATGCCTGCGCCGCGCTGCCGGACATCCATACACAGCCACAGGCCTACCTTCAGGCGGTGATCGACGGGCTGTGCGAAATGTCGCTGCGTGACCCGCTGACCGGTGCCGCCAACCGGCGCCAGCTCATGGCCGCCCTGGAGGGGGAGCTGGATCGGGTGGCCCGCTCCGGCGATGCAGCCCTGCTGCTCATGGTGGACGTGGATCACTTCAAGAACGTGAACGACCAGTACGGCCACAACGTAGGCGACCTGGCCCTGCAGCACATCACCCGACTGCTGCGCCAATGCGTGCGCCCCATGGACACCATGGCCCGCTACGGTGGTGAAGAGTTCGCCATCGTGCTGCCTGCATGCCAGCCAGCCTATGGCAAAACCGTGGCCGACCGCATCCGCCAGACCATTGAGCGCAACCCCCTGCCCTGGGCCCCAGGTCAGCTGCTGCCGTTGACGGTGAGCATCGGCGGCGCCTACGCACTGCAGTGGATTCGCAGCACCAGCGAGCTGTGGATCGAACGCGCCGATCAGCAGCTCTACTTTGCCAAAAACCAGGGGCGCAATTGCGTATGCATAGAACCCCAACCCGACAGCACCGTCAGTGCCGAAGAAAAGAATCTGCTGTTTTCCGGGCTGATCGACTCCATCGACGCCGCCGAACCAGCAGACCCGAGCACTGCACCAGCCTCCTGCAAACCGACAGGTAACGTCTAGTGAGAAAGCGAATACAGAGATGAGCGACGTGCCTTCCACCTCCACCCTCACCGGGCAGCCAACAAGCATCGCCAGGCGCCCCAGCTCCCACGCCAACATCATCGCCGTCACCAGTGGCAAGGGCGGTGTCGGCAAAACCTTTATCTCAGCCAACCTGGCTGCAGCCCTCACCCGACAGGGACTGCGCGTGCTGGTGCTGGATGCCGATCTGGGCCTGGCGAATCTGGATGTGGTGCTCAACCTCTACCCCAAGGTCACCCTGCACGATGTCTTCACGGGACGCGCCGCGCTGGAGGATGCCATCGTCGCCGCCCCTGGGGGCTTTCACGTACTGCTGGCAGGATCGGGCATGGTGGAATATTCGCGCCTGACGCCCGAAGTGCGCAACCAGCTCATCCACACCATCGACACGCTGGCGCCGCGCTACGACGTGGTGCTGCTGGACACCGGCGCAGGCATTTCCGACGTGGTGCTGTTCTCCTTGTCCCTGGCCTCGGAAATCCTGGTGGTGGCCACCCCGGAGCCCACCTCGCTCACCGACGCCTATGCCGCCATGAAGGTGCTGGTCACCCAGCAAAAGCGCCACAGCATGCGCCTGGTCATCAATCAGGCTGCGCGCGCAGGCGATGGTCGCGCCATCACCGGGCAGCTGCAGCAGGTGCTCAACCGCTTTGTGAGCACCGAATCGGGCATGCCCATGCGCCTGATCCACATGGGCGACATCCCTGCCGACCAGGCCGTGCGCGATGCCGTCATGCGCCGCCAGCTGCTGATGCAGTCCACCCCCGCCTGCCCGGCTGCCCTGGCCATCGCCCAGCTGGCCACGCGCGTGAAATCCACCCTGCCCAAGCGCGAGCCGGCCTGAGCCCGGCGCGCCCTTCATTGTCCTGCCCCGTCCCGCATTGACGCTGTTTTCTCACCACCACCTGTGTCTGCCGTCGCGTACTGTGGCCGTTTTGCTCCCTCGCCCACCGGACCGCTGCATGCGGGTTCGGTCGTGGCCGCACTGGCCAGCTGGCTTGACGCCCGCGCCCACCAGGGCCGCTGGCTGGTACGCATCGAGGATGTGGACACCCCACGCTGCCCACCGGGCGCCGGGCAGATCATCCTGCAACAGCTGACAGCACTGGGCCTGCAGCCCGATGCCGAGCCGGTCTGGCAAAGTGCACGCGGCGCACTCTACGCGCACGCCCTGGAGCAATTGCAGGCACGCGAGCTGGCCTATCCCTGCGCCTGCACCCGCAAGGAGCTGGAACAGGCCTGGCGTGCCATGGGGCTGCAGTCCAATGGGCTGCAGGAGCGCCCCTACCCCGGCACCTGTCGCCACGGCCTGCAGGGCCGCCCGGCGCGCAGCTGGCGTTTTGCCCTGGAAAAATTTATAAAAAATACCGATTTCAGCCTTACAGGACAAGCGCCAGCAGCTCATTTTTTTGTAGATTCTGCCGGGCTGGTGCACTGGCATGATCGGCGCCTGGGCTGGCAGCAGCAGGATCCCACCCAGGTGGCGGGCGACTTCGTACTGCGCCGCGCCGATGGCCTGTGGGCCTACCAGCTGGCCGTGGTGGTCGATGATGCCGAGCAAGGCATCACCCACATCGTGCGCGGCGAGGACCTGAACGACAACACCCCGCGCCAGCTGCTGCTGCAAAGCGCCCTTGACCTGCCCCATCCGCGCTACCTGCACACGCCGCTGGTGCGCCAGGCCGATGGCGCCAAACTCTCCAAGCAGCATGGTGCAGCGGCCGTCCCTACCGATGATCCGGTCGAGACGCTGACCCAGGCTGCCTGCTTTCTGGGCCTGCCCGCGCCGCAGGGCGAAAGTTGCCTCAGCGATGCCCTCAATCACTGGGTAAACGCCTGGCGCGCCACGTACAATGGCCCGCGTCCCTGAAAACAAGAATCCCGCCATGTCCGACGACACCCCTCCCACTTCTGGCGCAGCGCCTGCGCATGTGCAGCACCCGCAAACCATCCGCAGCTTCGTGCGCCGCACCGGACGCGTCACCAGCGGTCAGGCCAAAGCCCTGGAGACGCTGGGCGAGCAGTTCATCCTGCCCTTCCAGGAGCAGCCCCTTGATGCCACTGCCGCCTTTGGCCGCGATGCACCACTGATCCTGGAGATCGGCTTCGGCATGGGCGAAGCCACCGCCCACATTGCCACAGTGCGCCCCGACGACAACTTCCTGTGTTGCGAGGTGCACGAGCCCGGCGTTGGCGCCCTGCTCAAGCGCATCGGTGAGCAGAACCTGGGCAACATCCGCATCCTGCACCACGATGCCGTGCAGGTGATCGAGCACATGCTGCCGCCGGAAAGCCTGGACGGCATCCACGTCTTCTTCCCCGACCCCTGGCACAAGAAAAAGCACAACAAGCGCCGCCTGATCCAGACGCCATTCCTGGCCAAGCTGGTCACGCGCCTCAAGCCCGGCGGCTACATCCACTGCGCCACCGACTGGGAGCCCTACGCCCAGCAGATGCTGGAAGTGCTCGGCGCCGAGCCGCAGCTGCGCAACAGCACCGACGGCTTTGCACCGCGCCCCAGCTACCGTCCCACCACAAAGTTCGAAAAACGCGGCCTGCGCCTGGGCCACGGTGTGTGGGACCTGATCTTCCTGAAACGCCCCACCACATAAGCACTGCGCCATGGACATCCTGCAAAACTTGGTCCATATGACCGGGCAGCGCGACCACCTGCGGCTGGAGTTCTCCGTCCTCTCCACCCTGCTGCAACTGCCCGATGTGACCCAGGTGCGCGCCCTGGAGATCCACCCCTTCGAGGGCCTGTTCTGGGTACGTCCGCGCACCTGGCTGGAAAACGGCCAGTTGGTCAGCAGTGAATACGACTTCCTGCACGACCCGCAGCGCGAGCCCCTGTCCACGCTGCCCCATCTCAAGGACGGGCTGGAGCGCAAGCTCACGCAGATCAAGCACCAGACCGACGCCGGCACCCACACCCTGTGGCTGCCCGTGTGGATGAACGAGCAGGCGCGCGTGTGCATCGAGCTGACCCAGTCCGCCCCGGTGACCGAGCACAGCATGGACATCCTGCTGGCCATCTTTCAGGTCTATCGCAACTACCAGAGCCTGCTGGACTACAGCGAGCGCGATGCCCTCACCGGCCTGCTCAACCGCAAGACCTTCGATGAGCACCTGCTGCGCCTCTCCTCCAGCTGCAGCAAGCACCCCGACCGCCCCACCCAGCCCTGGCTGGCAGTGATCGACATCGACCACTTCAAGCAGGTCAACGACCGCTACGGCCACCTCTTTGGCGACGAGGTGCTGATCCTGATGGCCAACCTGCTGCGCTCCTGCTTTGGCTCGCAGCACCGCGTGTTCCGCTTCGGTGGCGAGGAGTTCGTGGTGCTGCTGCACCCGATGACGCAGGAGGACGCCAACCGCGCGCTGGAGCAGTTTCGCGTCACGGTAGAGAACTACGACTTTCCCCAGGTGGGCCGGGTCACCGTCAGCGTGGGCTTTTCCGGCGCCAGCACGCGCCTGCCTTCGCCCACACAGCTCATCGGCCAGGCCGATGAAGCGCTGTACTACGCCAAGGAAAACGGACGCAACCGCGTCTGCCACTACGAAACCCTGAAGCAGCTTGGCGTCTTCGACAAGCACCAGCAGGTCACACACGACGACGTGGAATTGTTCTGAGCACTGCCTGCTTGCAAAAAAAGAGCTGCCAGCGCTTGCCAGACAAAGGAATCAAGGCCTGAACACCTTGAAATCCTTGTGTAGCAAGCGCTGGCAGCTTCCTTTTTAGCTTTTGCCAGCGCCGCGGCGGCCGATGCAGAACCTTAGTCGCGTTCGCCGCCAAAGATGCCCAGCAGGGCCAGCAGGTTCTGGAAGACGTTGTACACATCCAGGTACAGCGCCAGCGTTGCGCTGATGTAGTTGGTCTCACCACCATCGAGCACCTGCTTGATGTCGTAGAGCATGTACACCGAGAACAGGCCGATGGCTGCAGTGGAGATGGCCAGCATGCCGGCGGTGGAGCCGACAAACAGATTGATCACCGAACCGACCAGCAGCACCAGCACGCCGACGAACAGCCACTTGCCCAGACCGGAGAGATCGCGCTTGATGACGGTGGCCAGGCTGGCCATCACCACAAACACCCCCGCCGTGCCGGCAAAAGCGGTCATGACCAGTTCGGAGCCGTTTTTGAAGCCCAGCACCATCCCGATCAGGCGCGACAGCATCAGCCCCATGAAGAAGGTGAAGGCCAGCAGCACCACCACGCCAACGGCAGAGTGCTTGAACTTCTCGATGGCGTAGATGAAGCCGAACGCGCCGACCAGGAACACGACCAGCCCGACACCACCTCGCAGGCCCGCGGTGATGCCGGTCTGCACCCCGATCCATGCCCCCAGCACCGTGGGCAGCATGCTCAGCGCCAACAACCAGTAGGTGTTGCGCAGCACTTTGTGGCGCTGTTGCTGCGCAAGATCGTAGGCAGCAGTGTCCAAAGTGGGAAATTGATGTTGCATGCAAAAACTCCTTGTAGGGGTCCAACCGGAAATGAATGAAATGAAGCGGAAAAGAAGGGGGCATTCTAAGAGGGTGTTGTGACTTTTCCAAAAACTTGTTTATCGACAAACACTTAGCAACACACTGCAATTGCACGGAATAAAAATCCGAGAAGAATCAAGCGGTTGTCGTCCCCGGCAGAGCCACTCATCCCGGCTGGAGCAGCCAGGGGCTGCCCCGCCGCCTTCGGCTTCTGGCTTCGGCCCGCGTGTGCGCCACGCTGACACAGGCCACAGACCGTTTTGCCCCTGTTTTGGTTGCAGATGTTTTATCTCCAGCCCCCGCAGCGCCTGCCATGCCGTGTCCTAAGCTTCCGCCCCCGGTGCACGCACGCACCGACGATCGTGACTGAAGAAAAGGACACCACATGCAAACCAAAGCCACCCTGGAACTGAGCGACATCAAGCGCATGGCCGCAGCCGCCGAGGCCGAGGCCCTGAAGAATCAGTGGCCCGTCACCATCGCCATCGTGGACGACGGAGGTCACCTGCTCTGGCTGCAACGCCTGGACGGCGCGGCCCCCGTCTCGGCCCACATCGCCCCCGCCAAGGCCCACGCTGCCGCGCTGGGACGCCGCGACACCAAGGGCTACGAGGACATGATCAACAAGGGCCGCTCCGCCTTCCTGAGTGCGCCGGCCATCGAGGGGCTGCTCGAAGGCGGCGTGGCCATCCTGCGTGACGGCCAGTGCCTGGGCGCCGTGGGCGTCTCCGGCGTGCAGTCGGCGCAGGATGCCCAGGTGGCCAGCGCCGGCGTTGCAGCCCTGGGGCTGTAAGCAGCCGACGGCAGCGTGGGTCCGGCGCGGGCCCAAAGATCCGGGCCCGGACGGGCTTTCTATACAACATCTGCCGCCCGAAAAAGGCAAATTTCCATTTATTTTTGAAAAGGTTAGCGGGGCTAGAATGTTTGGCACATTCCCCCTTCGCCCGCCCCCTGGATCTTTTTGCCCCCGCTGCCCATGTCCCCTCTAGCCAACGACGACTGGAAACTGCTTCGGCACCTGCACCTGCAGATCGCCACCGAGCAGGCCAAGCGCATCCAGCAGGGTGCCCGAATCCGTCCCCAGGCCTACCTGATCAGCCCCGGCGAACACGGTCAGGCCCAGCTGGCCGAGCTGTCGCACACCTTCCTGGACAATCTGCTCGAGCAGGAGGACGGGCAGCGCCTGCTGGCCAAGTACCTGGCCGATGCCCTGCAACCCGGCAGCGCCGTGCAGCAGCACATTGCCCACGACTACGGCTTTACCGCACGCTACACCATCAGCTGCCAGGAGGCCATGCTGCCCCAGGCCGATGGCAGCCAGCAGCCGGTGCTGATGGTGCTGCTGCATGGCCAGGGCTTTGCCCTACCGGTCTTTCACACCATCACCACCACAGGCACGCAGCGACAGTGCCACCTGCGCCCCTTTCCCGACCTGGCCGAATTCCAGGCCGTGCAGTCGCTGCTGGAGCAGCGATTGCAGCAGGGCAGCATCACTCACTAAAACCATAGCAGCTGCCGCTTGCCCTGTGGACAATAAAGGCAGGAAACCCAGAAAAATTCTTGATTCACCTGCGGAAGAAGCTCTTGTTTTTATAGCACGCTTTCTCTTCCGCGCCGCCTCGGCTCGTACTGCGACGCCACAGGCATCAGCCCGCCCATCCAACAAAGGCCCATTGGCTGTGTCTGATTCCGGTATCAGCGTGCTATCCTCTGCCGCCGAATCGGCATGCCTGCGCCCGGTCACACCGGCCCGGCGCCATGCCCCGACATAATTTCAACACTGCACGAGGAAATCATGAGACTGATTCTGTTGGGCGCACCCGGCGCCGGAAAGGGCACGCAAGCCACCTTCATCTGCCAGAAGTTTGGCATTCCGCAAATCTCCACCGGCGACATGCTGCGCGCTGCCGTCAAGGCCGGCACGCCGCTGGGCCTGCAGGCCAAGAGCGTCATGGAATCCGGCGGCCTGGTCAGCGATGATCTGATCATCAACCTGGTCAAGGAACGCATCGCCCAGCCCGACTGCGCCAACGGCTTCCTGTTCGATGGTTTCCCCCGCACCATTCCCCAGGCCGAAGCCATGAAGGAAGCCGGTGTCAAGCTGGACTACGTGCTGGAAATCGATGTGCCGTTCGAAGCCATCATCGAGCGCATGAGCGGCCGCCGCAGCCACCCCGCTTCGGGCCGCACCTACCACATCAAGTTCAACCCGCCCAAGGTGGAAGGCAAGGACGACATCACCGGCGAAGACCTGGTGCAGCGCGAGGACGACAAGGAAGAAACCGTCAAGAAGCGCCTGGAGGTTTACAGCCAGCAGACCCGTCCCCTGGTGGACTACTACTCCAACTGGGCCAAGAACGACCCGGCCAACGCCCCCAAGTACCGCGCCATCAACGGTCTGGGCAGCGTGGAGGAAATCACCGCCCAGGCGCTGGCCGCGCTGAGCTCCTGATTTCCAGATCTGCACACACTACCGACAGCCCCTGCTCCGCAGGGGCTTTTTTTCATGCCCGCGGGTGCCCGGCAGGCTCCACCATGCCCTGACGGGCCAGCAGTTGCAGCATCAGACGGATGCGCGCCTTGTACGGCGCCAAGGGGCTGACTTCGGCATCCTCCTGCCCCGGCACCTGCACCACTTGCCCCTGCGCACAGCGCGTGCAACGCCAGATGGGCACCCCGGCGTCACGGGCCCGCTGCAGCGCAGGCAGCCAGGCGGCATGTACCGTCCCGTTACCGGTGCCGGCCACCACCAGGCCCTGCACGCCTGCGGCCAGCAAGCCATCGATCACCTGCGGGCGCACGCCTGCGTGGCTGGTGACCACCTCGACCCACGGCCAGGGCAAGGGTGGCAACTGTTGCGCACGCCCAACAGGCTGCACCAGACTGTCCGGCGTGGCCGGCAACGGCGCCGCCCAGCGCACCTGCCCCTCCTCCACCCAGCCCAGCGGGCCGTGCGCGCCGGAACTGAACGCCTGCACGCAGTACGGATGCTCCTTGCGCACATACTCGGCCGCATGCACCTGCGCTGCGGCCACCACCAGCACATGCCGACCGGCCTGTGCCAGCTGGCGGGCTCCCGCATCGGCTGCGCAGACCAGCGCATCGCGCAAATTGGCCGGCCCATCGGCCGACAGGGCCGTTGCCGGGCGCATGGCACAGGTCAGCACCACCGGCTTGCCAGCAGGCAGCACGCATTGCAGGAACCAGGCCGTCTCCTCCAGCGTATCGGTGCCGTGGGTGATCACCAGCGCCGCCACCTCAGGGCAGGCCAGATGCTGCACACAGACCTGGGCCAGGGCACGCCAGGCTGCATCGTCCATGTCCTTGCTGTCCAGTTGCGCCACCTGTTCGGCCAGCACGCCATAACCTGCAGGCAGCGGCAGCCCCTGCAACAGCGTCTGTGCGGCAATCTGCCCGGCCTGGTAGCCCACGCCACCACCGCCGCTGTGACCCGTTCCGGCGATCGTGCCGCCCATGCCCAACACCATGATGTTTTTCTGCATATCCGCCCCCTTGCGGCCCAGGTAGAACTGGTTAAGAATACAGGTACTGTATAAATGAACAGGATTTCATGCCGTATGCCCCCGCCTCAGGACACCCCCAAGCTCACCGCGCGCCAGCAGGAGATTCTGGCGTTGATCGAGAACGCCATCGCCCACACCGGCGCCCCACCGACACGGGCCGAGATCGCGCGCATGCTCGGCTTCAAATCCCCCAACGCTGCTGAGGAGCACCTCAAGGCCCTGGCGCGCAAGGGCGTCATCGAACTGGTCAGCGGCACCTCGCGCGGCATTCGCCTGCGTCAGGCCGTGCAGGATCGCGTGCTGCAGCTGCAACAGCGCCTGACGCTGCCCCTCATTGGCCGCGTGGCCGCCGGCTCCCCCATCCTGGCGCAGGAGCACATCGACACCACTTATCAACTGGAGCCGCACCTGTTCACCAGCCGCCCCGACTACCTGCTGCGCGTGCGTGGCATGTCCATGCGCGACGCGGGCATTCTGGATGGCGACCTGCTGGCCGTGCAGTCCTGCTGCCAGGCACGCAGCGGCCAGATCGTGGTGGCGCGGCTGGACGATGAGGTCACCGTCAAACGCCTGGAGCTGCGCCCCGACGGAGCCATCCTGCACCCAGCCAATCCGGACTACCAGCCCATCCATGTCCGCGATGCTGAAAGCTTCGCCATCGAAGGCCTGGCCGTGGGCCTGATCCGCAACCAGCTGCTCTGACCGGAAGTGCCACGCATGTCCCACTTTGCCCTCACCCGCATCCTGCCGCACCAGGCCCAGGCCGCCAACCAGGCCCGCTTTGCCTGCGTGCGCCTGCACCGCCATGAGACGGACGGCAGCGCCCGCCTGAGCCTGAGCGGCAAGCTCTCGGAAGTTTGCCTGGCCCTGGAGCAACTGGCTGCCCGCGAGGCTCAGGCCCTGCGCCGCGCCTGAGCGCACAGGCCTGCACCTGCCGCCCCAGGCTAGCCCGAGGGCCTGCCCAGGAGCCTTTAGCGTTTGAGCCCCTGCAACTTGGCAAAGGCCGAGGCCATGGCGCTCTGCGGTGCTGCCGCCGGAGCACGACCAGCGACGCGCTGATTGCGGCCCGGCGCCTCAAAGCGGTTGTCGCGGCGCGGCGCGGCGGCATCGAGCTTCATGCTCAGGCTGATGCGCTTGCGCGCCACATCCACCTCCAGCACCTTGACCTTGACGATCTGGCCGGCCTTGACCACCTCGCGTGCATCCTCGACAAAGCGGTGGCTCATCTGGCTCACGTGCACCAGACCATCCTGATGCACCCCCAGATCGACAAACGCGCCAAACTGGGCCACGTTGCTGACCGTGCCCTCCAGGATCATGCCCTCGCGCAGGTCGGCAATATCCTCCACCCCTTCGTTGAAGCGCGCCACCACAAAGTCGGGGCGCGGGTCGCGGCCCGGTTTTTCCAGCTCGCTCAGGATGTCGCGCACGGTGATGGCACCAAAGCGCTCATCGGCAAACTGCTCGGGCTGCAGCTTCTTGAGCACTTCACTGCGGCCCATCAGCTCGGTAATCGAGCGCCCGGTGGCATGCAGAATGCGCTCGACCACCGGGTAGGTTTCCGGGTGAACCCCGGTCATGTCCAGCGGGTTGTCGCCGTCGCGAATACGCAGGAAGCCGGCCGCCTGCTCAAAAGTCTTGGGCCCCAGGCCGGAGACCTCCAGCAACTGCCTGCGATTCCTGAAGCTGCCATGGGCATCGCGCCAGCGCACCACCGATTTGGCCACTGTGCTGGACAAGCCGGACACCCGTGCCAGCAGAGGCACCGAGGCGGTATTCAGGTCCACCCCCACCGCGTTCACGCAATCCTCCACCACGCTGCCTAGCTGGCGTGCCAGGTCGCTCTGGTTGACGTCGTGCTGGTACTGACCCACACCGATGCTCTTGGGGTCGATCTTCACCAGCTCGGCCAGCGGATCCTGCAGGCGCCGCGCAATGCTGACTGCACCGCGCAGGCTCACGTCCAGCTCGGGCAGCTCCTGGCTGGCAAACTCACTGGCCGAATAGACCGAGGCGCCAGCCTCGCTGATCACTATCTTTTGCAGAGCTTTAGGCGCTTGCCCAGCCTGCGTTTGCGCCGTTTTTTGCCATAGCTTGATGACATCCGCAGCCAGCTTGTCGGTCTCCCGGCTGGCCGTGCCATTGCCAATGGCAATCAACTCCACGCCGTGCTTGATGGCCAGGGCCGTCAGGGTATGCACACTGCCCTCCCAATCGCGGCGCGGCTCATGGGGATAGACCGTGGTGGTCTCGAGCAGCTTGCCTGTGTGGTCCACCACCGCCACCTTCACGCCAGTGCGAATGCCGGGGTCCAGCCCCATCACGGCCCGCGGGCCCGCCGGGGCGGCCAGCAGTAGATCGCGCAGGTTGTCGCCAAAGACCTTGATGGCCACAGCCTCGGCGGCTTCGCGCAGGCGGGTGAACAGATCGCGCTCGATCGACAGGCTCAGCTTCACGCGCCAGGTCCAGGCCACGCAGCGGCGCAGCAGATCGTCGCTCTTGCGCCCCTGGTGGCTCCAGCCCAGATGCAGGGCAATGCGCCCCTCGGCCAGGCTGGGCTTGCCCGGCTCGGACTCCTCGGGCTGGATCAGCTTGGCATCCAGAATCTCCAGGCTGCGCCCACGGAACACCGCCAGCGCGCGGTGCGAAGGCACGCGCCCGATGGGTTCCTCGTAATCGAAATAGTCGCGGAATTTGGCGACTTCCGGATCGTTTTCCTGCTTGCCAGCCACCAGGCGGGAGCGCAGCAGCCCCTCCTGCCAGAGCCACTCGCGCAGCGACTGCACCAGGCTGGCGTCCTCGGCCCAGCGCTCCGACAGAATGTCGCGCACGCCATCAAGCACCGCCAGGGGGGTGGAAAAGTCCGGCCCGGGCTTGCCATCGTCCAGCACTGTGGCAGGCTGACAGAAGGCCTGCGCCTCCTGCATGGGATCAAGCTCGGGCTGCGCCAGCAGGCGATCGGCCAGCGGCTCCAGACCAAACTCCCTGGCAATCTGGCCCTTGGTGCGGCGCTTTTGCTTGAAAGGCAAATAAATGTCTTCCAACTCCTGCTTGGTGGCCACCTGTGCGATCGACAGACGCAGGGCATCGGTGAGCTTGCCCTGCTCGTCAATGGCCTTCAGAACGCTCTGACGCCGATCCTCCAGCTCGCGCAGATAGGTCAGGCGCTCCTGCAGGGTGCGCAGCTGGGCATCGTCCAGCCCACCTGTGGCCTCCTTGCGGTAACGCGCAATGAAAGGGACGGTGGCCCCACCATCCAGTAACTCCACGGCAGCGGCCACCTGCTGCGGCGCTGCTCCCAACTCTGCGGCAATTTGCCCAATGATTCTCTGCATGCACACCAGCGCCCCAGGGCGCTCTGAGATTTGTAAAGGCGGCGAGTTTGCCATAGCCCCCAGAGTTACTACGGCTTACACTCGGAGCCTTCCCGACACACCACGCCTGGCACCTGCTGGCACCGCTCTCCCGGCCAAGCCATGGTGCCCAAGACCCAGCCTCACCCACTCAGACCAACAGACGATTGAACCAAGCACGCAAGGGGTTTTCGTGAAATTTCGCAACAACGCACTTTGGATAGGTTGCCTGACTGCGGCTGCACACACCTGCGCCCTCACGCTGGGCCCTACCCAAGGCCAAGTTGTCCTGGGTGCCCCTCTGGATATCCGCGTCAGCATCGAACCCGATGCCGGGCAGACGCTGGCCAGCAGCTGCATCGAGGCCGAGGCCCACTTTGGCGAAGCCCTGGCCCGTCTCACCACCGATCTGCTGCCTCCCAGCACCCTGCGCATCCGCTCCCAACAGCCAGTGAACGAACCGCTGGTGGACCTGCGCATCACCGCAGGCTGCAGCGGCAGGATGGCGCGCAGCTACACCTTGTTTGCCGATCCGCCCAAACAGTCCACCACAGCCGCCGCGGCAGCGCAAAGCCCAATACACATCGCCCCGGCAGCCCGCCCCGCGCCCGCAGTGCCGGCAACGCAGCAGCCCAGGCCACGCACCACACCTGCCGCACAGAAGAAAGCCCCTGCGGCAGCAAAAGCCAGCACGCAAGCAGCCAAACCGGCGTCGGTCAAGGCGGCAGCTGCGGCCGCCAGCGCAGCCGTACCTGCCGCCCTGCTGTCCCCGGAAGAGCTGCGCCCCGTGCTGCGCATGGACACCCTGTTCCTGTTCCCTGACGGGGCAAACGCTGAAAGCAGCCCAAGCGCGCGCAACCACGCTCCAGGCGGCGACACCATCATCCTGCCCGGCCAGTCTGCAACACCGCAAGCGCAGGACAGGAAAGCCGCCAATGCCCAATCCGAACAGCTACTGCGACTGGAAAAACAGCTCACCACCCTGCTGCAGCAACAAAAGCAGGACCGCGCCCACATCCTGCGCCTGAGCGAACAACTGGCCAATGCCCAGACGCCGAACCAGACGCTGTGGCTGTACGTCCTGCTGTGCCTGCTTCTGCTGGCACTGACCACCATTGCCTTGCTGCTCAGAAGGTTCCATGCAGAGCGGGCACTGGCACAGGACCGCTGGTCCGCCGCCGTACGCGAAGCGCAGGAGGCCACAGCGCACAAGCCTGGAAAATCCATAGCAACATCCGCCGCATTCACACGGAAAATCGACCCAAAAACCTCTGAAGAGGACACTGCCGCCCAGGACACACCGGCCGCGTCCGCAAGCGATCCGTGGACCAAGGCCGAAGCGTCCAGCGTGCCGCCCGTGGCTGCGCCCGACGTACCGGCCTCGGCCGCAGATGTGCGCCAGGCCAATGCCTTCCTGCTGCCCCAGGCCACCAATACACAGAGCACCGACGCCAGCAGCCCGGCGCCCGCACAGTCGGCCTACTCGACCATCATCTCGCAGGATTTCCTGAGCACGCAGGAGCAGGCCGAGTTTTTTGCCTCCATCGGCGAATACGACGAAGCCATCGGCCTGCTGCAAAACCATATTGCGCAGGCAGGCCCCACGTCGCCTCTACCGTACCTGAAGCTGCTGGAGTTCTTCTACCAGCTCAGCCGCACCGAGGCCTTCGAGCAGACGCGCCAGGCTCTGCAGGAGCACTTCAACATCCAGGCCCCCACGCTGGCCAAGTACCACGACCAGGGCCAAGACCTGCTGCACGGCTACCCGCAGCTGCTGGAGCCCATCGAGGCACTGTGGCCCAGCGATGAAGTTCTCGCCTTGCTGGAAGGCCTGCTGCACTATCCCGTGCAGGGCAGGTTCGATGCACCAGTGCCGCGTCTGGATCCGGCTGCCTTCCATGAACTGCTGCTGCTGTACAACATCGCCCGCGACACGCCTGCCAACGCCCGGGGCAGCATGGTGCAGCGCCGCAGCACGGCCGCCGAGGCCCTGCGCAATGAGAAGGCAGCGCTCGATCCAGCCCCCACCGCTGCCTTGGCGGAAACTGCCATGCCGGTGCTGGACCATGCCCCCGATGGCGCCACACTGGACGCACTCGACCTGCAGCTGGACCTGCCCACAGCGCCCGTGACCGGGGGAGCCGACAGCCCCGCCACGCCAGCAGATGCAGAATCGCTCGCACCGCCGGCCTCCGCCAGCATTGACCTGCTGGAGGATCTGAACCTGGATCTGCACGCGCCCGACACCCCGGCAGCCGATGCGCCCCTGGATCCCACCCCGGCACCAGCCCCGCTGGAACTGGATCTGGACGGTCTCAACCTGGAAGCGCCTGCAGATCGGGACGACACCCCTCGCCAGCCCTGAGGGGCATTGGCCGCCCCCTCACCCCTGCCCGGTGCACTCAGCCAGCACCTGCCGGGCCAGGGCCTGCACGGCTTCCGGGCTCAGGCTGTGGGCCTGCACGGCTCGGCGCTGGTGCCATTGTCGGAAGTTGCGCTCCTGCGAACGCTGGTAGTGCGGGTCGTAGTGCAGCGCCATCAGCTCGGTAAACAGGCTGGGCAAATCGCCGGCCTGCGCCCAGCCCTGCCAGCGGGTCACGACCTCCTTGCCCTGCAGCTCCTTGAGCTGGGCCAGCCGCTCACACAACAATGGCACGTCGTCGCCCAGATAGGCATAGTCGCGCAGCAGAAACTCCAGCCGCGCCTGCGCACTGGCCTGCACCTCCACCACCGGGGCCTGGCGCATGCGCTCGATCAGCTCCAGCGGCACAGCCACCCGGCCAATCTTGGCGCTTTCACCCTCGATGAACACCGGACGTGCCATGTCCAGTCCCTGCATGGCTTGCCACAGCTGGGTTTCAAAGGCTTTCTGGCTGGGCTGCTCCACGCCCGGCAGACTGCCCAGCAGCGAGCCCTTGTGACAGGCCATCCCCTCCAGATCCAGCACCTGCGCACCCTGTTCGCGCAAGGCGTGCAACAGTCGCGTCTTGGCACTGCCCGTGGCACCACACAGCACGTACAGCTTCAGTTGCGGAATCAGTTGGCGCAGCTGCTCGATCACGTGGCGGCGAAAGCTCTTGTAGCCCCCGGCCAGCTGCTGGGCATCCCAGCCCACCAGACGCAGCCACGTCACCATGGAGCCACTGCGCATGCCGCCGCGCCAGCAATAGACCAGGGGCTTCCAGTTGGCCGGCTTGTCGGCCAGCACGGTGCGCAAATGGTGCGCCAGATTGGCTGCCACCATGGCTGCGCCCATGCGCTTGGCCTCAAAGGCGCTGACCTGCTTGTACACCGTACCCACCCGGGCGCGCTGCTCGTCGTCCAGCACCGGGCAGTTGATGGCCCCGGGAATGTGGTCAAGCGCAAATTCCGCGGGCGAGCGCGCATCGATGATGGTGTGAAACTGTGCAATTTCGCTCACCCGAACAGGCTGGCGGTGTGACATACGAGGCAATCCAATCAAGAACGAAAACAGGCGTCATTGTCGCTGCCCGGGCCACTCACCGCCGGGGCCTGGACAGCCCACCGCTACAATTTGCTCTGTTTTTTTGCCCCCGATTTTCTGGATTCACCACCATGTCCCAGCCATCTGCCTGTCCCCCAGCCCCCCGTCTTACTTCCTTGTCCCATGGCGGCGGATGCGGCTGCAAGATTGCCCCCGGCGTGCTGGCGCAGCTCATTGGCCAGAGCACCCTGCCCACGGCGCTGTTTCCGGACCTGCTGGTAGGCACCGAAACCGCCGACGATGCCGCCGTCTATCGCATCAACGAACACCAGGCCGTGGTGGCCACAACCGATTTTTTCATGCCCATCGTCGATGACCCGCACGACTTTGGCCGCATCGCTGCCACCAATGCGCTCTCCGACATCTACGCCATGGGCGCCACGCCGCTGATGGCGCTGGCCATTGTCGGCATGCCCATCAACGTGCTGCCGCACAGCACCATTGCCGCCATCCTGGAAGGCGGCGCCAGCGTCTGCCGCGACGCCGGTATTCCGCTGGCCGGTGGCCACTCCATCGACTCGATGGAGCCCATCTACGGGTTGGTGGCCATTGGCCTCGTTGATCCCGGGCAGCTCAAGCGCAATGCCGATGCCCGGGAGGGCGACGTACTGATTCTGGGCAAGCCTCTGGGCGTGGGCATTTTCTCGGCTGCGCTGAAGAAAGAGCTGCTGGACGCTGCCGGCTACGCCGCCATGATCGCGACCACCACCCAGCTCAACCGCCCTGGCCCCGACCTGGCCCAACTGCCCGGCGTGCATGCCCTGACCGATGTCACCGGCTTTGGCCTGCTGGGCCATACGCTGGAACTGGCCCGGGGCGCGGGCCTGACGGCACACATCCAGGCCGATGCCCTGCCCCTGCTGCCGGGGGTGCTGCCCCTGGCCGAGCAAGGCATCGTGACCGGCGCTTCCGGACGCAACTGGGCCTCGTACGGCGAGCACATCCAGCTCGCCCCCCACATCACCGATGTGCAGCGCGCAGTGCTGACCGACCCGCAGACCTCGGGCGGCCTGCTGGTATCGTGCCGCCACGATGCCGTAGAGCAGGTGCTGCAAGTCTTTGCGCGCCACGGCTTTGGCTCAGCCTGCGTCATCGGCAGCATGCAGGCCGGTCCGGCCCGCGTGGTGGTGGAATAGGAGCTACATATCTATGCCGACCGGTGCCGTGGAGCGCCGGTCGATCTTGCGGCTGAGCACCACCGAGGTGTAGGTCTGCTGAATGCCATCGATCATGCCGATGCGGTCAAGCAGGGCATCAAGCTTCTCGTTGCTCTCGCAGCGCAGGAAGACCATGTAGTCGTACTGGCCACTGACGGCCGAGACCTCCTCCACCTCCACCAGACGGTTGAGCGCCTGCATCACCGAAGGTGCCATCTTGGGCTGCACCCGAATGCCGCAATAGGCCCGCACGGCGGATTGCTCCATGCGCGTGCCCAGGCGCACGCCGTAGCCGGCGATCACCCCCTCCTGCTCCAAACGGGCAATGCGTGCCACCACGGTGGTGCGTGCCAGATCCATTTGCCGCGCCAGGTGGGCGGTCGAGGCGCGGGCGTTCATGTGCAGCAGCCGCAGCAACTGGCGGTCAATATCATCCAGACGGTGTTCCATAGGGCGTGATTGTGCATGAGGCGGCGCATTGCGCTTAAGCTATCGGCCCCATGCCAACCACACTTTCTGCGCCTGTCACCCACGAACTCATCATCAAGAAAAGCCGCTTCATCGCCTGCGTGCAACCCATGGCCGACCGCGCCAGCGCCCAGGCCGTGGTGCAAAGGCTGTGGCAAGAACACCCCAACGCCACGCACATCTGCTGGGCCCTTCTGGCCGGAGGGCAGTCCGCCGCCGTCGATGATGGCGAGCCCAGCGGCACTGCCGGTCGCCCGATGCTGGAGGTACTGCGCCACCAGGATCTGGAAGGCGTGCTGGCCACGGTGGTGCGCTACTTTGGCGGTGTCAAGCTGGGCGCGGGCGGCTTGGTTCGCGCCTATACCGACGCGGTGGCGCAAGCGCTGCTGCATGCGGAAAAAGTGCCCCTGCAACGCCTGCTCACCCAGCAGTGCAGCCTGCCCTACGCGCAGGAAGGCTGGCTGCGCCGTGAGCTGGAGCTGGCTGGTGCCCACCTGACGGCTGTGGAACACCAGGCCCAGGTGCGCATGCAATGGCAGCTGCCCGAGCCAGCCGCAGCTGCTCTGGCCGAGCGCATCAACGAAGGGGGACAGGGCCGCATCGCCTGGCTGGAACACTGGTAGTGTTGCCAGGCATCCCTGCGGTGCCGGCATTCGGGCGGTCAATACCCCGTTTTTTCCGCGATTGCATGCACCCCAGGACACCTACAGTCGCTCCATTTTCCCCTCTATGGAGCCACCGCTATGGATGTCCGCTACGCCAGAGCCCTACGCGATGCCACTGCCGCCTGGGCCCGCAACCGCACCACCGATGCCCTGACCCTGCAGGAGCTGCGCCGCCGCGCCCCGCAGGAAGATGCACCAGAGACCAAAGTAGTCACCGCCCCCTCCGCTGCCGAGGCCGCTGCGCTGCAACCCCAACTGGCCACCTACGGCAATCTGGGCACCCGACTGAATCTGTTCGCATGAAGAAAACAAGCATGAAAAATGGCGCAAACCCTTGATGGGCTTGCGCCATTAGCTATTGGATTTCAAGCAGTTTACTTTTTCGCCCTGGCACGCGTCCTGGCCTTGCCGGATGCCGGAGCAGGCTCATCCAGTGCCACGCAGTCGGCGTAGAAGCGCAGCTCACCGTCTTCATCCTCCACCTCCACCAGGCCGTGAATGTCGGTCTCAAAGCCGGGGCACAGCTTGGAGAACTCGCGCGCAAACACCAGGTAGTCCACGATCTTCTGGCTGAACACCTCACCGGGGATGAGCAGCGGAATGCCCGGCGGATAGGGTGTGATCAGCCCCACGGACACGCGCCCGGCCAGCTTGTCGATTTCCACACGCTCGGTCTTGCGCTGAGCGATGTGGGCGTAGGCGTCGGCAGGCTTCATCGCCGGTGTCAGATCACCCAGATACATCTCCGTGGTCAGGCGGGCAATGTCGTACTTGGCATACATCTCGTGCACGTGTTGGCACAGGTCCTTCAGGCCCATGCGCTCGTAGCGGCGGTGCTGCTGCACGAACTCGGGCAGGATGCGCGCCAGCGGCTGGTTGCGGTCGTAGTCGTCCTTGAACTGCTGCATGGCCGCCAGCAGCGTGTTCCAGCGGCCCTTGGTGATACCGATGGTGAACATGATGAAGAACGAGTACAGGCCCGTCTTTTCCACCACCACGCCGTGCTCGGTCAGGTACTTGGAGACGATGGAGGCCGGAATGCCGGTCTCGGCAAAGTCGCCGTTCAGATCCAGCCCCGGGGTGACGATGGTGGTCTTGATCGGGTCGAGCATGTTGAAACCATCGGCCAGATCGCCAAAGCCGTGCCAGTTGTCGATGTCCTTGCTGTCCTGACGATGCTTGCGTGCAGCGCGCTTGGGCGCCGCATCCTTGCCACGGATGACCCAGCCATCAGCGCGGCCCACGCCCTCCTCGGCCAGCTCCTGCGGACCCCAGACCTCGAACCACCAGTCGTCTTCACCGAACTCCTCCTCCACCTTGCGCATGGCGCGGCGGAAGTCCAGCGCTTCCAGAATGGACTCCTCCACCAGCGCAGTGCCACCGGGCGGCTCCATCATGGCAGCGGCCACGTCGCAGCTGGCGATGATGCTGTACTGCGGACTGGTCGAGGTGTGCATCAGATACGCCTCGTTGAACAGATGGTGGTCCAGCTTGGTGGTCTGCGAATCCTGCACCAGCACGTGTGAGGCCTGCGAGATGCCGGCCAGCAGCTTGTGGATCGACTGGGTGGCATACACCACGGACTCCTTGGGACGTGCACGCTTCTTGCCCATGGCATGGTAAGTGCCATAGAAGGGGTGGAAGGCCGCGTGGGGAATCCAGGCCTCGTCAAAGTGCAGGTTGTCCACATAGCCGTCCAGCAGACGCTTGATGGTCTCGGTGTTGTAGAGCACGCCGTCGTAAGTCGATTGCGTCAGCGTCAGGATGCGCGGCTTGATCTTCTTGGCATCCACGCCCTTGAGCAGCGGGTTGGCAGCAATCTTGGCCTGGATGGTGGCGGGCTCGAACTCGCTCTGGGCAATCGGGCCGATGATGCCGAAGTGGTTGCGCGTGGGCTTGAGGAACACCGGAATCGCGCCCGTCATGATGATCGAGTGCAGGATGGACTTGTGGCAGTTGCGGTCCACCACCACCACGTCACCCGGCGCCACCGTGTGGTGCCAGACGATCTTGTTCGAGGTCGAGGTGCCGTTGGTCACAAAGTAGCAATGGTCGGCATTGAAGATGCGCGCCGCGTTGCGCTCGGACTCGCCAATCGCGCCGTTGTGGTCCAGCAACTGGCCCAGCTCTTCCACCGCATTGCACACGTCGGCGCGCAGCATGTTCTCGCCATAGAACTGGTGGTACATCTGGCCCACGGGGCTCTTGAGAAAGGCCACACCGCCCGAGTGACCGGGGCAGTGCCAGGAATAGGAGCCGTCTTCCGCATAGTCCAGCAACGCCTTGAAGAACGGCGGCTGCACGCTTTCCAGGTAAGCCTTGGCTTCACGGATGATGTGCTTGGCCACGAACTCGGGCGTGTCCTCGAACATGTGAATGAAGCCGTGCAGCTCGCGCAGGATGTCGTTGGGCAGGTGACGGCTGGTCTTGGTCTCGCCGTAGATGTAGATCGGCACATCCTCGTTCTTGCGGCGCACCTCGCCAATGAAGCTGCGCAGACTGTGGATGACGGGAGCGGTATCGTCTTCCTGGGCGAACTCCTCGTCGTCGATCGACAGAATGAACGCACTGGCGCGGCTTTGCTGTTGGGCAAACTGACTCAGGTCGCCATAGCTGGTCACGCCCAGCACCTCAAACCCTTCGCTTTCAATGGCCTGGGCCAAGGCACGAATGCCCAGACCCGACGTATTGTCTGAGCGATAGTCCTCGTCGATGATGACGATGGGAAAGCGGAACTTCATACGCACCCCCTCTAAATTTGGGCGTTAAACAGAAATAGCCGCGCAGTGTAAGTAATATCTGAGCCACCCTGGCGGCATCTTGAGCACGGATACGTAGCTTTCCTGGCCTGCCGGCACTCCCAGCGCTTCTTCTTACAAAAGAAAGGTATCCCCTCCATGCAGGCTAGCACCATCTGGTGGATTTTTGCGGGCTTGACCATTGCCGCCGAGCTGCTCTCCGGCACGATTTACCTGCTCATGATCAGCGTCGGCCTGGCCGCAGGCGCCATTGCTGCCCACTGGGGGCTGGACTGGCCCGGGCAGATCAGCACGGCAGCCGTCGTCGGCACCTTGTGCATCCTGCTGGGGCGGCGCATCCGCAGCGCACGCGGCCCGCGCCTGCCCGCTGCCGCCAACCCGGATCTGAACCTGGACATTGGCGAGATCGTGCACGTGGCCGAATGGGGCGCTGACGGCACCGCTCGCATCCCCTACCGCGGCAGCACCTGGACGGCAGCCCTGCGCCCCGGTACCCTGCCGACTGCAGGCAGTTTTCGCATCGTTGAGATACACGGCAACCGACTGCTGGTGGACAAGGCCTAGCCCGCCCTGACCACCCTCCCCTGCGACGCCGCTCACGCTGCGTTCCCTTTCAGTTTCCTCACTCCCGGAAAGACACCAACCATGGAAGTCGCTATCGTCCTGTTCATCGTTGCGGTGATATTCATCACCCAATCGGTCAAAGTCGTCCCCCAGCAGCACGCCTGGATACGCGAACGCCTGGGCAAGTACGCCGGCACCCTGACGCCAGGGCTGAACTTCATCATGCCCTTTGTGGACCGCATCGCCTACAAGCACAGCCTCAAGGAAATCCCGCTCGATGTACCCAGCCAGGTCTGCATCACCCGCGACAACACCCAGCTGCAGGTCGATGGCATCCTGTACTTTCAGGTCACCGACCCCATGCGCGCCAGCTACGGCTCGTCCAACTACATCATGGCCGTGACGCAGCTGGCACAGACCTCGCTGCGCAGCGTGATCGGCAAGCTGGAGCTGGACAAGACCTTTGAGGAGCGCGACATGATCAACGCCCAGGTGGTGGCAGCCATCGACGAAGCGGCCCTCAACTGGGGCGTCAAGGTACTGCGCTATGAGATCAAGGACTTGACACCGCCCGCTGAAATCCTGCGCGCCATGCAGGCCCAGATCACCGCCGAACGCGAAAAGCGTGCGCTGATTGCTGCCTCCGAAGGCCGCCGCCAGGAACAAATCAACATCGCCACCGGTGAGCGCGAAGCCTTCATCGCGCGCTCCGAGGGGGAAAAGCAGGCCGCCATCAACAAGGCTCAAGGTGAGGCACAGGCCATCATCACCGTGGCAGCGGCCACGGCGCAGGCGCTGGAGCGCATCGCCGCTGCCATCGAAAAACCCGGTGGTGCTCAGGCCGTACAGCTCAAGGTGGCCGAAAGCGCCGTGCAGGCCTACAGCAAGGTGGCGCAGGATGCCAACACCACCTTGATCGTGCCCAGCAACATCTCGGAAGTCTCCGGCCTGATCGCCTCAGCCATGCGCGTGGTGCAACAGGGCGGCACACGCAGCAACGGATGACCAGGCCGGCAGGCAGCACGCGGGCAACAACAAAAAAATCGAATGTTTGTTTTTTGTCCGTTTTTAGCTGCTAGAATCGCAGTCTTCACGGAGAGGTGGATGAGCGGTTTAAGTCGCACGCCTGGAAAGCGTGTGTAGGTTAATAGCCTACCGCGGGTTCGAATCCCGCCCTCTCCGCCATTTGGCCTAAGTTGTTGATTCATAACGACTTCTGGCAGGAATGGCAAAAGGACTGGTAGCACTTTTGGTGGCAAAAAGTGCTCACACTCCCTATTTACAGCCGCAACGGCATGTACTACCTGCGCACGCGGGTAAGCAAAAACAGTTCAAACGCTCCCTTGGCACCCGTGATCCACTGCTCGCTAAACTGCGAGCCCTGGACTATCTGCGTGCCATTGCGATGTACAAACCCAAGCTCTCAGACTTCGACCTATCCGGCAAGCTCTCAAAGTACGAGCTTGACCTGAGCCGAGGCATTGCACGATCTGACGGACCGGAAGACCACGCACGTTTGCTTGAAGCAATTGAGGCGGTTGACCCCTATCTACACTCCCCCCAGGGGGTGAGCCATTGAGTGGGAGGGGGGTGCGGTTCAGGCAGCCCCGGGGGCCTACTCCAACCTGGGAGCCGTGCAGGTCCTGCGCCTGTATCTCCCACGGGGGCACAGGTGTTTTCCCCGACATCCGGGCTGGCAATCTACAATGCTGCCCCGAAAGAGGGGAAAGGAAATCTTTCTTTTTGCGACCCTGCTTACACCCGCGCAACCGTTGGTTACGCGGGCTTTTTTACGCTTGTTCACCACAATACCCCTGGTGCAACAGCAGCGAATTTCTTGTCATCACTTCCTGTGTCCGCACTTTTTCATCCCAGCCAACGCCCTGACCTGCGCGCTGCCGTGATCGGCGTGGGGTTTGCCTGCGTGGCCTTGTTGCTGGCCCTGGTATTGCCCCTGCCGCAGCTTGAAGCACACAGCTTCTACATGCCCCTGCACCTGGGCCTGGAGACCCTGTCCATCAGCTCCTGCATGCTGCTTTTCGCCCTGATCTGGACGATGCGGCACCAGCGGCTGCCGCGTGCCATGTGGGTGCTGGGCCTGGGCTTTCTGGCCGTAGGGATACTGGACTTTGCCCACATGCTGTCACCACCGGGCATGCCGTCCTACATCACGGCCAACTCCACGGCCAAGGCAATGTACTTCTGGTTTGCCGCTCGGCTGCTGGATGCTGCCATCCTGCTGACCGTTGCGTGGCTGCCCTGGCTGCGCACCAACCGCTCTGCCGCCACCCTGAGCCTGGGCCTGGGGTTGCTGGCCTATGTGGTCGTCGTCCACGTCCTGGCCCTGCAGAGCCTGCCCGAGTCCGCCCCCCCGCCGGAACAGCCCCACGCACTGATGCAGGCCCTGCAATCCCTGCTGGTGGCCCTGTATCTGCTGGCAGCCGGGCTGTTTCTGGTGCGTTTGCGCCAACCGCGCCAGTACAACGCCAGCGCCCTGTTTGCTGCCGCATGCATCATGGCGCTGGGGGAACTGCTCTTCATCCTGGGCGCTGGTGCGACCAGCCTGCACAACGCACTGGGCCATGTGTACAAGCTGCTGGCCTACACCTTCCTGTTCTATGCGGTGTTTGTCGAAACCGTGCGCCAGCCCTACGCCCTGCTGCAACACTCGCGCATGCAGCTGGATGCCACGCTCAATGCCCTGCCCGATCTGCTGTTTGAAATCGACGAGGACGGCTACTACCGCAAAGTACACACTCCCGACGCCGAAGAACTCAACGTCCCGGCAGAAGAGCTGATCGGCCGCAACGTGCGCGACATCATGCCTGCCACCTCGGCCGAGACCGTCATGCAGGCCCTGGAGGAAGCGCAGCGCACGGGCTCGGCGCATGGGCACATCATCTCGCTGCCGGTCAGGCAGGAGCCCCGCTGGTTCGAGCTGTCCGTCTCCTGCCTGCCACTGCGCCCCAACCAGGCCCGGCACTTCCTGGTGATTTCACGCGACATCACCGAACGCCAGCGCACGGCCGAAACGCTCAACCGGCTCTCGCAGGCCGTGGCGCAAAGCCCGATCTCCACCGTCATCACGGATCTGCAGGCACGTATCGAGTATGTCAACGCCGCCTTCACGCGCACCACCGGCTACAGCGCTGATGAGGTGATCGGGCAGAACTCCAAAATCCTGCAGTCGGGCAAGACCACCCGAGCCACCTACCAGGAAATGTGGGAGCAGCTCACCCAGGGGCAGCCCTGGCAGGGCGAGTTGATCAACCGCACCAAAGGCGGCCAGGAGGTCACGGAGTCCGTGCTCATCTACCCCCTGCGCAACGATCAGGGAGAAATCACGCACTACCTGGCGCACAAGGAAAACATCACCGAGAAAAAGCAGACCGCCGCGCGCCTGCAACAACTGTCGCACTACGACCAGCTCACCCAGCTGCCCAACCGCACCTTGCTGACCGAGCAGTTCGACTACGCCCGCGAGCAGCACCCGCAGCTGGCGTTGCTGTGGATCGACCTAGACCACTTCAAGGACATCAACGACGCCCTGGGCCACAACGTGGGCGACCTGCTGCTGCTACAGGTAGCGCAGCGCCTGCGCCGCATACTGCAACCGCAGAACATGCTCTCGCGCATCTCCGGCGACGATTTTGTCGCCCTGCTGCCCAACGCCAACCAGCACGACGCCGCCCAGAAGGCCCAGGCCCTGCTGCAGGAGCTGAGCCGCCCCATGCAGCTGGCCGATCAGGAGGTGCTGATCTCCGGCTCCATCGGCATTGCCCTGTACCCCGACGACGGCCAGGACATCCACGCCCTGCAGCAGAACGCCGAGGCGGCCATGTACCGCATCAAGGAGGAAGGCCGCAACAGCTACGGCTTCTACGCCCCGGCCATGCAGGAGCGCGCTGCCCGCACCCTGGCGCTGAGCACAGCGCTCAAACAGGCCCTGACGCGCGATGAGCTGCATCTGGTCTATCAGCCCCAGGTGTGCCTGCGCACTGGCAAGGTGCTCGGGGTGGAAGCCCTGCTACGCTGGCACAGCCCGCAGTGGGGCTATGTCTCGCCGGGCGAGTTCATCGCCCTGGCCGAAGCCAACGGCCACATCCTGCAGATTGGCGAATGGGTGCTGCGCACCGCCCTGCAACAGCTGCGTCAGTGGCTGGATCAGGGGCTGGACGACCTGACCGTGGCCATCAACCTCTCGGCCCAGCAGTTCGGCCAGAAGGACCTGCCCCAGCTGGTGCAGCGCCTGCTGGAGGAGACCAACGTGCCAGCACGCAACCTGGAGCTGGAACTGACCGAAGCCGTGGCCATGAAAGACCCCGAAGCTGGCGCCCTGTGCATGCAGGAGCTGGCACGCCTGGGCGTGCACCTGTCGATCGACGACTTCGGCACCGGCTACTCATCGCTGAGCTACCTCAAGCGCTTCCACATCCACACCCTCAAGATCGACCAATCCTTTGTGCGTGAGCTGAGCACCAACACCGACGACCAGGCCATCACCCGCGCCATCATTCAGATGGCGCACAGCCTAGAGATGCGCACCATTGCCGAAGGCGTGGAAACCACCGATCAGCTGCACTTCCTGCAGGATCAGGGCTGCGACGAAGTGCAGGGTTACTTCTTCAGCCGCCCGCTGCCGCCCCAGGCGCTGGTCACATTCGTGCACCACCACACCGGGCTGCCCCAGCCGCATGCGTCTGCTGATCGTTGAAGACAACGCCCTGTTGGCCGATGGCCTGCGCTGCGGCCTGCAGCTGCAGGGCATGACCTGCGATGTGGCTGGCAGCGCCGCTGCCGCCAATGCCCACCTGGCCAGCGGCAGCTACGACGCCTGCGTGCTGGATCTTGGCCTGCCCGACGGCGACGGCCTGGCCCTGTTGCAACGCTGGCGCACCCAGGGCCAGTGCCTGCCCGTCCTGGTGCTGACCGCGCGCGACACCCTGGACGACAAGCTCAGTGGCTTTGACTGCGGTGCCGACGACTACCTGACCAAACCCTTTGACCTGCAAGAGCTGGCCGCGCGCCTGCACGCCCTGCACCGGCGCAGCGCCGGACGCGCCAGCGACTGGCTGCAATGGCACGATGGCGCGCTGCGCCTGAACCTGGCGCACTGTCAGGCCTGGTACCAGGGCCAGCCGGTAGAACTGGCACGGCGCGAATGGGCGCTGCTCACGGCCCTGGTGCAGGCCAATGGGCGCGTGCTCTCCACCGAGCAGCTGCACGACCAGCTCTACGGCTTTGCGCAGGAAGTGGGCAGCAACACCATCAACGTCCACGTGCACCACCTGCGCAAGAAGCTGGGCGCCGACCTGATCGAAACCGTGCGCGGCCTGGGCTTTCGTCTGGGCGCCAGCTACTGCCGCAGCGCCCAGCCATAAGGCCTCGCCATGAAGCAAAAAAGCCTGCGCCTGCGCCTGTTGCTGCTGCTGAGCGCTGGCGCCTGCCTGCTGTGGGGCAGCGCCGCCGCCTGGATGTTCACCAGCCTGCGCCACGAGCTGCTGCTGATGCTGGACAACCGCCTGATTGCCTCCACCCAGATGGTGGCCGGCATTGCCAGCCAGCTGGCGCACCCGGCACACCCGCCAGCCCCCGCTGCCGTGCCGGCGCCGAACTGGCTCTCCGTCATCGCGCGCGATGGCGTGGCCTGCGAAGTCAGCCTGGTGCGCGGCGAGATCGAGCTGCAGCCCCTGGCGCGCACCGCCGGCAGCCCCGACTTCAGCAGCCCCCCCGCCGAACTGGGTTTTGGCCACGCCATCAAGGGCGGCAAACCCTGGCGCACCTACGTGCTGCAATCCGGGGGCCTGCGCATCACCACCGCCGACCGCCTGGACGTGCGCGAGCACCTGGTGCGCAGCATGGCCTTTGCCCTGCTGCTGCCCTTCGTGCTCATGCTGCTGGGCAGCCTGGCGCTGACCTGGTGGAGCCTGAACCTGGGCCTGCGCCCCCTGCAACGGCTGCGCCAGGCCCTGGCCCAGCGCCCACCGCGCGACCCCAGCCCCATCGTCGCCGGGCAGGACATTCAGGAGCTGGCGCCGCTGGTACACACCCTCAACGACCTGCTGGCGCGCATGAATGCCGCCATCGAGCACGAACGCCGCTGGAGCGCCGATGCCGCCCACGAGCTGCGCACCCCGCTGGCCGCCATCAAGACCCACGTGCAGGTGGCGCAGCTGCAACTGGGGCAACTGGGCAGCAGCACAGCCTCAGGAGCCCCCCACAACGACGCCCGGCATTCGCTGGAGGCCGCGCACCAGGGCATCGACCAGCTGCACACCACGCTGGAACAACTGCTGCTGCTGGCGCGCGTGGAAAGCGGCAGCACCGGCCGCTGTCAGGGCGCAGCCATCACCCAGGCCCTGCAGCAGGCCATCGCCCAGGTGCAGCACGCCGCCAGCCCCGGCACGCCCGCCATCCACGCCGAACTGCCCGCCCTGGCGCCCGGCACCTGCCTGGCGCTGCCGCCCGAGCTGCTGACCTGCGCCGTGCGCAACCTGCTGGACAACGCCATGCAGCACCACCAGGGCAGCCAGCCCATCGCACTGCGCCTGCAGGTGCAGGCCAATGCCCTGCACATCAGCGTGCACGACCAGGGCCCGGGCCTGACACCCGAGCAATGCACCCAGGCGCTGCAGCGCTTCTGGCGCCACGACCACAGCCGCCCCGGCAGCGGCCTGGGCCTGCCTGTCGTGCAGCGCATTGCGCACAGTGCAGGCGGCCAGTTGCAGCTCAGCAGCGCACCGGAAGGCGGTCTGGTGGCACAACTGCACTTTCCTATCAAAAAAGAAGCTGCCAGCGCTTGATTGGCAAAGATTTCGTGCAGTTTTCTACTTGAAACAACGGAATTACAAGCGCTACAAGCTATTAAAGTTGCAATTTCCACCACCCGGGCCGCCCCGGTTGCCGCACCTTGCCCCAGTGAATTTCTCAGGATTCAGGCCTGTATCCTGTTTTTAATATTCCCTTAATCATTCGAAAATAAAATCAAAAATTTTATACATTAAAATATTACCCTAATAATACACAACAATATTGACTTCGGTTAATCGGAAGTTATCCAGGAAAATGGAAAATACCCAGCATTAAGCAAGGGAGTTTTCCAATGTCTGAAAAACCATTAACCCCATCCCGGCCCGGCCTGCCTTCTGAAGCAGCCGCCCCCTCTCCCAGCAAACGCGGTTTTTTGCAGGATTTACTGGCCATGGCCACCGGTTTTGGTCTGGCCGGCAGCGCCCAGGCCGCGATGTTGCCCGACCCCACCCACCAGCCGGCACGCCGCCCCGGCATGGCGGGCAAGCGCTTTGGCATGCTGGTCGATATTCGCAAATGCATTGGCTGCCAGGCCTGCACGGTGAGTTGCTCGGTGGAAAACCAGCCGCCCATCGGGCAATTTCGCACCACGGTACTGCAATATGAAATCGACCGCCCCGGCAGCAGCCCGGCCATGGTCAGCCTGCCGCGGCTGTGCAACCACTGCGAGGCACCGCCCTGCGTGCCCGTCTGCCCGGTGCAGGCCACCTTCCAGCGTGAGGACGGCATCGTTCTGGTCGATAACGAGCGCTGCGTGGGCTGCGGCTACTGCGTGCAGGCCTGCCCCTACGACGCGCGCTTCATCAACCACGAGACGCAGACCGCCGACAAGTGCACCTTCTGCGAACACCGCCTGGAAGCCGGCCTGCTGCCCGCCTGCGTGGAAAGCTGCGTCGGCGGCGCGCGCGTGATTGGCGACCTGAACGACCCCGACAGCGAAATCCAGCGCCGCATGCAAGCGCACAAGGAGCAGCTGCAAGTGCTCAAGCCCGGCATGCAGACCGAGCCGCGCGTGTTCTACATCGGCCTGCCCGAAGAGTTTGTCAACGGCGTCGATGGCCAGGCCAGCGTGCGCCTGGTGGCCGAGCATTGAAGGAGGCAGCACCATGCAGATCATTGAACTTCTCACCCCCGCCTACGAAGCGGCCTGGCTGCCCTGGGCCGTGCAGTATTTCTTTCTGGCCGGCATTGCCACCGGCGCCGCCCTGCTGGCCGCTGTGTGCACCTTTGCTCCGGCGTGCAGCCAGCGCCGGCAACTGCTGCCCACCGCCCTGTTCACCCTGGCAGTGGCAGTGATTGCCGCGCCGGTGTCCCTGCTGGCCGACCTGCACCAGCCCGCGCGCTTCTGGCACTTTTACGCGCACTTCACGCCCTGGTCGTGGATGTCGCTGGGCGCGCTGCTGCTGCCCGCGTTTGTCGGCCTGAGCGTGGCCTTCATTGCCGCCTGGTGGCTGGGCAAGACCGGCTGGATGCGCCTGCTGGCGCCGCTGCTGATCCTCTCTGCCCTGTCGATCACCACCTACACCGGCGCCGAAGTGATGGCGGTGCGCTCCCGCCCGCTGTGGCACACGCTGTGGGTGCCGATCAACCTGGCGCTGACCGGCTGGCTGGCCACCGTGGGGGCCATGTTCGTGCTGCAGCGCTTTTTGCCCACGCACCTGCGCCCCGATGCCCTGGCCCTGCAAACCCTGCGCGCGCTGGGCCTGGGGCTGGCGGGCATGCTGGTGTTTGCCGCCGTGTCCTGGGTGCTGGTGGGCCTGGTTGGGCACTCCCCCTCGTTTGAAGCGGCTGTGCGCCTGTGGCAGCGCTTTCCCGTGTGGCGCTGGGGCATGGTGCTCTCGGCCCTGGGCGGCGTGGTGGTGCTAGCCGCGCTGCTGCGCGGGCGCCAGCGCCTGCAGGCCAAGGGCTTCACCCTGGTGCTGGGCCTGCTGCTGATGGGCAGCGCCTGGGCCTTCCGCTGGGCCTTGTTCATGAGCGTGCAGGGTGTGCCCAAGTTTGGCGCGGGCCTGTACCTGTACCACATGCCCCTGGGCAGCGATGGCCTGCTGGGCATGTTGGGCGTGGCCGGCCTGGTGGTGGCCCTGGTGGCCCTGGTCAGCTGGGCCCTGGAGCTGTTCCCCACCCGCAGCCAGCCTGCCCAGGCCGCCTGATTTTTCAGATAAAGACACCGTAAAACCCAATACAGACGGGCGCCGGCAGCTATCAAAACTGCCTGCGCCAGAAAGAGGTCCTTATGTCCGAGAAGACCCCCTCCTCCCCCCAACAGCCCCCCGAACAACCCAGCCGCCGCCGCGCGCTGCTGCGCGGTGGCGCCATTGCCGGTGGCCTGACCGCCTTTGCCGCTGGCTATGGCGAAGTGGTGGCCAAAGGCGCCAAAGGGCTGCTCAGCGGCAGCTCCGGGGTGAGCACTGCCAGCGCCACGCGCGGCAACTCGCTCACGCCCGAATTTCGCATCGACCCCGTCACCGGGCAACTGACGACCCAGCCGGGCCAGGTCGTCAGCCCCAGCAGCTGCCTGGGCTGCTGGACGCAGTGCGGCGTGCGCGTGCGCATCGACACCGAGAAGAACGAAATCATCCGCATCGCCGGCAACCCCTACCACCCGCTGGCCACCACCAACCCCGCCCCCATGGAAACGCCGGTGCGCGAGGTCTATGCCATGCTGGGCGGCGACAACGGCCTGGAAGGCCGCGCCACCAGCTGCGCGCGCGGCTCGGCCATGCTGGCCCACCAGAAGGCCCCGCACCGTGTACTGACGCCACTCAAGCGCGTGGGTCCACGCGGTTCGGGCCAGTGGCAGAGCATTTCGCTGGAGCAGCTGGTCCGGGAAATCACCGAAGGTGGCGACCTGTTTGGCGAAGGCCATGTCGATGGCCTGCGCGCCATCCGCGATGTGCACACGCTGATCGACCCAGACAACCCCGAGTACGGCCCCCGGTCCAACCAGCTGCTGATGACCGACTCCGCCAACGAAGGCCGCACCCCGCTGATCAACCGCTTTGCCCGCCAGGCCTTTGGCACGGTGAACGTGGCCAACCATGGCTCCTACTGCGGCCAGAGCTACCGCGTGGGCACCGGCGCAGCGCTGGGCGATCTGGCAGGTTTGCCACACGGCAAGCCGGACTGGAAGCACTCGCGCTTTGGCCTGTTCATCGGCACGGCACCCGCCCAGTCGGGCAACCCCTTCCAGCGCCAGGGCCGCGAGCTGGCAGCGGCACGCTCGCGCGATGAGCAGACCTACCAGTACGTGGTGGTCTCGCCCGTGCTGCCCATGTCGTCCAGCCATGCTGCGGGCGACAACAACCGCTGGCTGCCCATCAAGCCCGCCACCGACCTGGCCCTGGTCATGGGCATGATCCGCTGGATCATCGACAACGAACGCTATGACGCCCGCTACCTGAGCCAGCCCGGCCCGGCCGCCATGGCAGCCGCAGGCGAAGCCTCGTGGAGCAACGCCACCCACCTGCTGATCGATGACCCCAGGCACCCGCGCTACGGCCAGTTCCTGCGCGGCGCCGACCTGGGCTGGCCCATGCCTGCGCCGGTGGATGACAAAACCCCAGCCCAGGATGTGTACGTGGTGCAACTGCCCGATGGCACACTGGCCCCGCACACCAGCGCACAGCCTGCCAACCTGTGGGTGCAGGGCCTGCCCGTGAAGGTGCAGGTGCCCGCACAGGGCGATGCACCAGCGACCAAGGTGGAGCTGCCTGTGAGCACTTCCATGGCCAAGCTGCGCGAAGCCGCCCAGCAGATGACGCTGCAGGAGTATTCCGATATCTGCGGCGTGCCCGTGGCAGAGATCGAAGCCCTGGCGCGCGAATTCACCAGCCATGGCAAGCAGGCCGTGGCCAACTCGCACGGCGGCACCATGAACGGTTCGGGCTTTTACACCGCCTATGCGATTGCCATGCTCAACAACCTGATTGGCAATCTGAACGTCAAGGGCGGCTGGGTGATGGATGCCGGCCCGTTCGGCCCCTTTGGCCCCGGCCCGCGCTACAACTTTGCCCAGTTCCCGGGCGCGGTCAAGGCCAGCGGCGTGGCCCTGTCGCGCACGCGCTTTCCCTACGAAAAGACCAGCGAGTTCAAGCGCAAGAAGGAAGCCGGAGAGAACCCCTACCCCGCCAAGGCGCCCTGGTACCCCGCCCCCGGCAACATGAGCAGCGAGATGCTGGCCGCCGGCCTGCTGGGCTACCCCTACCCCGTGAAGGCGTGGATCAACCACATGAGCAACCCCGTGTATGCGATCTGCGGGTTTGAAAACACGCTGGCAGAGGCCATCAAGGACCCGAAGAAGCTGCCGCTGTTCATCTCGGTCGATCCGTTCATCAACGAGACCTCGGCACTGGCCGACTACATCGTGCCCGACACCATCACCTACGAAAGCTGGGGCATTGGTGCCCCCTGGGCCGACGTGGTGGCCAAGAGCAGCACGGTGCGCTGGCCCACAGTGGAGGCTGCCACAGCCAAGACCGCCGATGGCCGCCCCGTGAGCTTTGAAACCTTCATCTTTGCGCTGGCCAAGGCGCTGCAGCTGCCCGGCTTTGGCAAGAACGCCATGTCCACCAAGGATGGCGAGCCGCTGGACCTGGAAACGCCCGAAGACTTCTACCTGCGCGGCATGTGCAACATCGCCTACCAGGCGGGCAGGCCCGTGCCGGAAGCCAGCGACGACGACATCGCCCTCACCGGCCTGACCCGCTGGATGCCCGAGCTGGAAAAACGCCTCAAGCCCGAGGAAGTGCGCCGGGTGGCCATGGTGATGACGCGCGGCGGCCGTTTTGACCGTGTGGAAGACGCGTGGAAGGGCGATCAACTCAAACAGGCGCACAAGTTCCCGGTGCAGCTCTGGAACGAAGGACTGGCCAGGATGCGCCACTCCATGACTGGCGAACGCTACAGCGGCTGCCCCACCTGGTACCCCACCCGCTTTGCCGATGGCTCCAGCATGCGCGAGCATTTCCCCGAGAAGGACTGGCCGCTGACCATGAGCTCGTACAAGTCCAACCTGATGAGCTCCATGTCGATTGCTGCGCCGCGCCTGCGCCAGGTGCACCCGCACAACCCCATCAGCCTGAATGTGGAGGACGCCAAAAAACTGGGCATTGCCAATGGCGACCGCATCGAGGTCAGCACACCCGGCGCGAAGATTCAGGGCGTGGCGCTGGTACGCAGCGGCATTGCCCCAGGCGCGCTTGCCATCGAGCACGGCTATGGCCACAGGCAACTGGGCACCGTGGCGCACATGATTGATGGCCAGCCCACCCACGCCAACCCGCAGCATGGCAATGGCGTGAACCTGAACCGCCTGGGCTTTGCCGACCCCACGCGCCCCGCCCGGGACAACGTCTGGATCGACTGGGTCTCCGGCGGCGTGGTGCGCCAGGGCCTGCCGGTAAGGGTGCGCAAGCTGGGGTGATGGGCTAGCTCGGCAACCCACCCAACACGGCCCCCTTCAGCGATGCGCTTGCGCCAGCTGTTTGGGGTTTTTCTTTGGGCGTTAGCGGTGCTCCACCCCCAGCGGCAGGCCTCGCGGCTCTAGGCCCAGGGCTTGTACTCAGCCATACCGGCAAAGTCCGAAGTACACACATCGCACTGACGATAGTGCGATGGCAGCTGCGTTTTTTGACCCTTGTACTCGTACTCCAGCATCTGAACCGAGGCGGTGACATGCCCCTCACCGCACAGAGGGCACAGTTCTTGTCCACTCATTGCTGCACTCCTTTTACGCATGACAAGACACGATCAGCACCAAGGCACCGGTCTTGCTCACTTTTGAATGTAAGCAAGTTAAATGGTCGCCACCTGCTCCACCCACGCCTGCGCCAACTGGGTCTGGGTGGTGCGTGCCTGGGTGAGCTTTTCGCGCAACTGCTGGCACAGGGCGCGCAGTTCGGTGACGCGGGCGACGATGCGGGATTGTTCGGCGAGTGGGGGGAGTGGAATAGCTGTTGCTTTGACTTTGCCTACATTCAAATTGGGCTGCGCCCCACCCGCCGACTGTTCGCGAATTTCTTCATAGCTTTTCTCAAAAACCAGTTTGATAAAAGCACGGTGATAATCAGAATTATTAATCAAACAAATAGCTGCGCAGGCTTGGTTAGTAGTGGCGGCTATCTTTAACTCTGCAACTTGTCCACGAGTTTTACCTTGCCCATACATCGCAACAATCAATGTCCCGACCGGGTAGATATTTAGACTTGTTTGCTTAAGCGCATATTCAGTAACGAATTGCTCTGTTTTTAAAATAAACGGATTGCCTGTCTCACCACTAGTGACCCAAGGAATATCCCCGTTTACAAAATATTTTGCATTATCACGTGATGGTGTTGTTCCAGTTCCAACGATAGCTAAATGATCAACAGGCACCCATTCCCAAGAATTGGGTAACTCAAATAGCTTTTCATCATCAGAAACTTCAGGCAGCGGCTTATCTTTCTTAATCTTCCCCTCTGCAATTAACCTATCCTTTTCCACCCGAATCTTTTTGAGCAATTCACTCGCCGGTTCATCGCTGGGGTCTTGCGGCACCAGCAGGCCGCGCACGGCCAGTTGCAGGATGGTTTGCTCCAGCGCGTCCACGGCTTCGGGGCGGTCGATCAGCAGGTCAAAGTGCTGCGCCAGCCGCTGCCAGTGGCGTGCCAGTTCGTGGGCGTCGGTGGTTTGGGTGAGGCTGTCCAGCATGGCTTGCAGCAGTTGCTGGTGCTGGGTGTGTTCCAAGCGGCCTTTTTCCTCCAGCGCATCGCACAGGCGCATCAGTGCTTCGACGCGGGCAACGATGCGGGATTGTTCATACGAAGGAGGAAGTGGAATAACACCCTGAAAAAAATTAGCATCATTGATGGCCGGATATGCCACCCCGATTGACTTGCTATTCACATAATCTGTAAATATTTGACTACGAAAATAATGGAGCAAATATTTAGAAATGACTCCATCAAATGGATGCATGACTGCGAATGCAGTACTTGCGATCGGAGGCGGGCTAATATCGTCTTCCAATACCGCGATATTCTTCAAGTAAGGTCTTACTGTTGAGTAAATAACAGTCCCGCGCTTTACACATTTACGCGCACGAGATGGAGCATCAGCAGCATCGAGTATTTTTAGATCGGAATTTAAAACGCCTTTTAAGTTATCAATCGACGCAACATCAATGTATGTAAAAACTTCCGATGGCTCTCCTTGTCCCAAACTATATGTAACTTCGGGAATACGTACCCACTCCCACCCCACCGGCAATTCAAATGGCTTCTCTTCTTCGGTAATTTCCGGCAGTGGTTTTTCCTTTTTGATTTTCCCTTCTGCAATCAAGCGGTCTTTTTCTGCCCGAATCTTTTTCAGCAGTTCACTGGCCGGTTCATCGCCGGGGTCCTGCGGCACCAGCTTGCCCTGCACCGCCAGCGTCAAAATCAGCTCACGCAGGCGTGCCACGCCGCCGGGGGCCTGGGCGATGACATTCATATTTGCGAGCAGCCCCCGCTGATCTGTACTTGTTTTCAGCATGTTTTTGCCTTGAAATCCTTGAGCTGCGTGCGGTTGAAGCTCCTTTAATCGTAGTTTTTGGGGTGCAAGGGTGCAGCGTTAACCGGCCAGCGACTGGGCCAGCATGGCCTGCAACTGGTCGCGCAAAGCTTGCGCATCGGCCTGCAGTTGCTGGTACTGGGCCAGCAGTTCATCCGGGTCGTGGCTGACCTGTTCGCCCACATGGGGGTTTTTCTGGTCCAGGTTCCAGTTGGCAGCGCGGAGCTGGTCGATGCTGACTTTCCATGCCTGCTCAGTCTGCACACGGCTGGCGTAGCCGTCCTCTGCACTGCCCCACCAGGCTTTCTCGGCGTCAAACTCTTTGATGTGGATGGGCTTGGTTTTGTTGTAGTTCTTTACGCCTGCGGGGTATGGGTGCTCGTAGTACCACACGTCCTGCGTGGGCTGGCCTTTGGTGAAGAACAGGATATTGGTCTTGATGCCGGTGTAGGGGTTGAACACGCCATTGGGCAGGCGCACGATGGTGTGCAGGTTGCACTCGGTAAGCAGCTTTTCCTTGATGCGGCTTTTGCTGCCTTCGCCAAACAAAAAGCCATCGGGCAGCACCACGGCGGCGCGGCCCCCATCCTTGAGCAGCTTCATGATGAGGATCATGAACAAATCGGCCGTCTCGCGGCTGCGCAGATCGGCCGGAAAGCCGTCTTCAATGCCGGGCTCCTCCGTGCCACCAAAGGGCGGGTTGGTGAGGATGATGTCCACCTGATCGGCCTTGGTGTAGTCGCGCAGTGGGCGGCTCAAGGTGTTGTCGTTCTTGATTTGGCTGGGCACTTCAATGCCGTGCAGCATCAGGTTGGTGACGCACAGGCTGTGGGGCAGCGGCTTTTTCTCGACACCGCGCACGGCGGTTTGCAGCAGGCGTTCTTGCTCAGGCGTTTGCACTTGCTGGCGCAGGTGCTCAATGGCGCAGACCAGAAAGCCGCCGGTGCCGGTGGCCGGATCCATGACCACTTCGCCCAGCTGGGGGTTGATGATGTCCGTCATGAACTGGGTGACGGCGCGGGGCGTGTAGAACTCGCCCGCGTTGCCTGCGGCTTGCAGGTCTTTGAGCAGCTTTTCGTACAGGTCGTTGAACTGGTGGCGCTCGGCCTGGCGGTTGAAGTTGATCACGCCCAGCTTGTTGATGACCTGGCGCAGCAGGTGGCCGCTTTTCATGTAGTTGTAGGTGTCATCGAACACGCTGCGCAGCACATAGGCGCGCGGGTTGTGCTCGATGCTGCCGGGCAGGCTGGCCAGTGTGGGGATGAGCTGGTTGTCAACAAAGTCCAGCAGTTCGTCGCCGGTCATGCCCTCCTCGTCTGCCGCCCAGTTGCGCCAGCGCAGGGGCTCGGGGATGGGGCTTTGGTAGTGGTCTTGGGTGCGTTCGAGCTGTTTTTCCAGTGCGTCAAACACTTTCAAAAACAGCAGCCAGGTGAGCTGCGAGAGGCGCTGGGCATCGCCATCGACGCCGCTGTCCTGGCGCATGATGTCTTGGATGGATTTAATGGTGCTGGAGAGATTGGACATTCGCGTGAACTCAAAAATTTTTGAATAAAAATAGCCTTTAGCGCTTATCTGGCAAGCGAATACAGCTATTGTTTTTTAAAGGGTTAGGCCGCTGGCGGCTGGTAAATGGCTTGGCTGAGCAGTTTCAAAACGGTGCCGTAGGTTTCTTCTTCGCCAAAGCTGTCGAGCAACTCTAAGGGGTCGCCCATCTGCCGCAGCGGTTGCGCGCGCAGTATTTCTTGGCTTTCTATGCTGTGTATGCCTTGGTCGGCGTATTTGTCGATCAAGGCTTCCAAAACTTTGCGTGCGGTGTCGCCGTACTTGGCATAGACGCCATCGCCCTCCAGCTTTTGCTTGGCGCGCTTGGCGCGTTCGCTGCGCGTGAGCAGGGGCTGGTCGTAGGCAACGTGCAGCAGCACGTCAAACGGATCGGCCTGGGCCAGCGCGCTGCCCTCGCCTTTTTCCTGCGCCAGCTCTTCCGCCAGCACATCGAGCAGCACGCCGTGCTGTTGCAGTTCGTCAATCAGTGCCTGCTTGCGCTGGGCACTGCCCCAGGCTTGCAGGAACTGGTCCAGCGATTCGTACTGGCGCTGCAGGTTGATGCGGGTGAAGTCCTTGAGGCTTTCGGTCACCAGCTTGCCGTCCCCATCCAGGTATTGCACGCGCTCACGCGAAATCGAGACGCTGACGCGGTTGCCAATCACGTATTTGCGCGGCTTGTCTTCTTCGGCCGTCAAAGGCGGCTGGCCGGTAGGGCCACCATAGACACCTGCGGGGTCTTTGCCCCCGGCAGTTGGCTGCGCACCAACACCAGCATCAGCACCCTCCTCCTCGCCTTGGGCAGGGTCTGGCTCTGGAGGCACGATGTCACCGTCTTGGTTGCCTTTGGGTTCATAGACCTGTACCGGCTCACCATCAAACTCTTTATCGGCAAAAAGCTCGGTGGCGCGCTTGAAGTCGAGGATGGTGAAAAAGCGCTTGCCCCGGTCTTCATTGAGCCGGGTGCCACGGCCAATGATCTGCTTGAACAGCGTCATGGACTTGATGGTCTGGTCCAGCACCACGAGCTTGCAGGTCTGGGCATCGACGCCCGTGGTCATGAGCTTGCTGGTGACGGCAATCACGGGGTCCTGGCAGTCGGGGTCAATGAAGTTGTCCAGCTCGCGCTTGCCCACGGCGTTGTCACCGGTGATCTGCACGACGTACTTGGGCCGTGTGGCGCATATGTCGGCATTGGCGTTTTGCAGGGCGGCGGTCATGCGCTCAGCATGGTCAATGTCTTCACAGAACACAATGGTCTTGGCGTTGCGGTCCGTGCCCTTGAGGTATTGGGTGATTTTGTCGGCCACCACCCGGTCGCGCAGGCCCAGCACGAGGTTGCGGTTCATGTCTGCCGCGGTGTAGATGCGGTCTTCAATGGGGTGGCCGTGGTCGTCGAGCATGCCCTTGGGCGGACGCCAGCCAAAGGTGTCGCGGTCCAGATCGACGCGCACCACCTTGTAAGGGGCCAGGTAGCCGTCTTCAATGCCTTGCTTGAGGGTGTAGGTGTACACCGGCTCGCCAAAGTAGTGGATGTTGGAAGCGTCTTCCGTTTCCTTGGGCGTGGCAGTCAGCCCCACCTGCGTGGCGCTGGAAAAGTATTCGAGGATGTCGCGCCAGGCCGAGTCTTCATTGGCACTGCCACGGTGGCATTCGTCGATGATGATGAGGTCAAAGAAGTCCGGGCTGAATTGCTTGTACACATCGTCCGCGCCTTTTTTGCCGGTGACGGCCTGGTACAGGCCCAGATAGACCTCATAGGCTTTGTTGACCTGCTTGCCAGAAGCCTTTTTGCCACGGGTGATGGCCAGTTCCAGCTCGTCCACGGTCTTGCTGCCATCGACTTGCACGCGCTCAATGCCCTTGGCGTGCGGGCTGAGCTTGGCCATGCCGCCTTTGAAGGGCTTGAAGTCGCCCACCATGGTCTGATCGACCAGGATGTTGCGGTCCGCCAGAAACAGGATGCGCTTTTTGGCCCCGCTTTTGAGCAGGCGCCAGATGACCTGAAAGGCGGTATAGGTCTTGCCCGTGCCGGTAGCCATGACCAGCAGCACGCGGTTCTGGCCTGCGGCAATGGCTTCCAGCGTGCGGTTGATGGCATGCAGTTGGTAGTAGCGCGGCACGCGGTTGCTGTCGCCCTGGTGGTAGGCAAAGGCGTTGACGCGCTGCTGCTCGGGCGTCCAGCCTTTCCAGGCGCAGTAGCGCTCCCACAGGTCTTGCGGGCTGGGGAATTCATCCAGGCCGATTTCACGAATCAGCTCGCCATCGACCAGCGTGGCATCGCGGAACACAAAGCCATCGCCATTGCTGGAAAACGCAAACGGCACGCCCATGCGTTCGGCATATTCGGTGGCCTGCTGCAGGCCGGCACCGACGCTGTGTGTGTTGTCCTTGGCCTCCACCACGGCCAGCGGCTGGCCGTACTGCCAGCACAGCAGGTAGTCGGCGCGCAGCCGCGTCTGCATGTTGCGCTGCGCCTTTTGCCCGCGCACCACGATGCGCCCGGGGGCGATGGTGTATTCGCGGTAGATCTGGTGCATCTCGCTCCAGCCAGCGTGGTGCAGGGCAGGATCGATGAATTTGCTGCGGATATCAGCTTCGCTGAGCTGTTTTTTCTTGTCCAATGCGCGTCTCCAGGCCGTCTGGCAATCTGTAACCGGCTATGGTAAGTCTGGATGGGGGGCTTTCAGCGCACCGCGCAGCACACGGCAGACGCAAAAAAGCCCTGTTTGCAGAACAAACAGGGCTTTGAAATTTGTGCCTGGCAGGGGAGGAAGGACTCGAACCCTCGCATGCCGGAATCAAAATCCGGTGCCTTAACCAACTTGGCGACTCCCCTAGGCAGACCGCTATTATGCACCAGTTTTTGGGGTGCCGGAGAAAGTTTCGCAACTTTCCTCACGCCAGGTTGCATCCCATGAATGCTGCAGTGCAACATTCTGATACGAAACGCCTTATGATTGCGGGTTTCCTCCCGGTTCTTCCATTCAACTGCTTTCTCACGTGGCTTCTTCTCGTTCCTCAGACCGATCCACATCGGAAAACACTTGGCTGTGGATCACCATCATCGCCATCGTCAGCGCCGTGGTCGCCCTGGCCACCGGCAACTTCATCCTCAAGCATGAGCGGCAGGCCCAGCGCGAGTACCGCGACCAGGCCGAGGCTTTCGCCACCTACCGCGAAAACACGCGAACCGCTGTACCGCCGCCAGAGGTTTCTGCCAAGGTGGAGGAAGAGCGCCGCATTCGCGAGACCCTGCTGCATCACCCGGCCGTCACCCCCGGCCCGGGCTTTGCGGCTCCCGGTGTGCAGACCACGGGCATTGCCATCGTCGAAGCCATCGACCGCGCCCGTCAATAAGCACTACGGCAGTAGGCCCGATCGGCATCCGGTCGGGCTTCTTCAGGCATCATGCTGCGCATGAGCAATACCTCCGCCACCTCCCCCGCCAGCGCCACGTCCACCATCTATCTGGGTGGCGGGTGCTTTTGGTGTGTTGAAGCCGTGTTCAGCCGCGTGCGCGGCGTGCTGCAACTGCGCAGCGGCTATGCCAATGGGCATCTGGACCACCCCAGCTATGCCCAGGTGTGCCGTGGCGATACCGGTCACGCCGAAGTGGTCGAAGTGGTGTTTGACGAGCAGACCATCCCCCTGCCGGAGCTGCTGGCCATCTTCTTTGCCAGCCACGATCCCACCACGCCCAACCGCCAGGGCAACGACGTGGGGCCGCAGTACCGCAGCGCCATCTACACCACCAGCGCCGGGCAACTGGCCCGCGTGCAGGCCGTGGTCGAGCAACTGGCCCGCAGCGATGCCTACGACGGCGCCCCCATCGTGACCGAGGTGGCGCCCCTGACGGCGTTCTGGCCCGCCGAGCCGGAGCACGACAACTACTTTGCCCGCAACCCCTACCAGGGCTATTGCGCCTATGTGATTGCGCCCAAGGTGGACAAGATCACCCGCACCTTTGCTGCCTGGGTGCGCGAGGGCGGCGCTGCGGCGCAATGAGCAGCCAGTTGCGCTGTACTTTCCTGCCCCGCTGCCTTGCGTGAAGCGTTCATGACCACCGCCCTGCCGCCTTCCAGCCCCACCTTGCTCATCGTGTTCCACAGCCGCACCGGCGGGGCACAGCAGATGGCCCAGGCCGCACAGGCCGGCGCGCAGCAGGAGGCTGGCGTGAGCGTGCGCCTGCTGCCTGCGCAGCAGGCACAGCCCGAGGACGTGCTTGCCGCCCACGGCTATCTGTTTGCCTGCCCGGAGAACCTGGCCAGCATGAGCGGGCAGATGAAGGAATTTTTTGACCGCTGCTACTACCCCGTGCTGGGGCAGGTGGCTGCCCGCCCCTACGCCAGCCTGATCTGCGCGGGCAGCGATGGCAGCGGCGCAGCGCGCCAGATGGCGCGCATTGCCACCGGCTGGCGCCTGCGGGCCGTGGCCGAGCCGCTGATCGTTTGTACCCACGCCCAGACCCCCGAGGCCATTGCTGCCCCCAAACACCTGGCGCCTGCCGAGCTGGCCGCCTGCCGCGATCTGGGGCAGGCGCTGGCTGCCGGGCTGGCACTGGGCATTTTTTGAGTTTCCATGTCCCACCCCTCCTCTTTCGGCCCCCATGCCCGCCTGATCGGCATGACCCTGCTCTGGGGCGCCTCCTGGCCTGCCGGGCGCATCGTGGCCCAGGCCATGCCACCACTGGCAGCTGCCAGCCTGCGCTTTGTGCTTGCACTGCTGGTGCTGCTGCCCTGGATGTACCGCAGCGGCGGCTTTGAACAACTCAAAAACTGGAGCACGCAGCGCTGGCTGGGTATGGCTCTAGGCGGTTTTTTGGGTGTGTTCGGCTATGCCAGCCTGTTCCTTTCGGGCTTGCAGTACCTGCCGGCGGGCAAGGCGGCCCTGCTGATCACGCTCAACCCGGTGGTGACGCTGCTGCTGGCAGTGTGGCTGTTCAAGGAGCGGCTCAACGCCATCATCGGCCTGGGCATGCTGATGGCGTTTTGCGGCGCCATCATCGTCATCTCCCAGGGCAACCCGCTGCACATCCTGCAAGGGCATCTGGGCCTGGGTGAGTGGCTGATTCTGGGCTGCGTGGCCTGCTGGGTGGGCTACACCCTGCTGGGGCGCTGGGTGATGAGTGGGGTGGATGCGCTCTCGGCCACCACGGTGACGGCGTTCTTTGGCACGCTGTTCCTGGTGGTGGCCTGCCTGGTGGTGGAAGGTGGTGCCGGCGTGCAGGCCGCACTGCACAGCGGCTGGATGGCGTGGGGCGCCCTGCTGTTCCTGGCCTTTGGCGCCACGGCGCTGGCCTACGCCTGGTACTTTGACGGCATCAAGATGCTGGGCGCGGGTGCCGCCGCTGGCTACATCACCGTGGTGCCTGTGGTGGGGGTGGCCATTTCTGCGCTGCTGCTGCGCGAGTCGCTGGATGCCAGCCTGCTCATCGGCGGGGCCATGGCGGTGCTGGGCACAGCCGTCATGCAGCGCGGGCGCAGATGAAAAAAGGGGAGCAGCGCCCAGGGCGCGCTCCCCAAGAGGGTCCAGGTCATACGTTGCTGTCTGTCAGGCCGTCTTGGCCGCTGACTTGCGGCAGCAGGTGCACGCTTTCCAGCCTGCCAGCGTATAACCCAGTACCGTGGTGCCCACGGCGCCCAGGCCAAAGACCAGGGCAATCAGAAACCAGTCGGCCGGCCCACCCGCATCGGTGAATCCGGAAGAGGACACCCTGGCCATCAGCACCAGAGCCAGCACCCCACCGAGCAGCCCCACGGCCTGGGCCCCCACCAGGCGGCGGGTGGCGATGGTGCGTTCCTTGAGCAGCAGCACGACAAAGGCAGCCGTCCCCCCAACGATGAGCACAACGAGCGCCCACAGCAGCGGCGCGCCCAGCATCTCCTGGAAGACGTACCAGAAAATCAGTGGATCGAGTTCTTTCATGATGCTTGTCTCCTCATGTTCAGGCGCGGCCGCGCAGCATGCTGATGTAGGTGGGCTTGAGCGCCATGGTCTTCATCACCCAGCTGATCCATAGCTCTTCCAGCGGGGCAATCACACCGGGGAAGGATGGCGTCAGGTTGTTCTCGTAATCGAATTCGACCAGCATGGCCTGCCCCAGGCGGGTGATCAACGGGCACGAGGTGTAGCCGTTGTAGATGGCGTCCGACTTTTTGCCCTGGATGTCTGCCACCAGGTGGTCCGTGGCCACGGGCACCTGCCACTTCACGCTGGCAGCCGTTTTGCCCTTGGGCACCCCGGCAATGTCGCCCACGCCAAATACGTTGGGGTAGCGCACGTGGCGCAGCGTGCCCTTGTCCACTTCCATCCAGCCCTCCTTGGCCCAGTTGCCCGTGGTCCAGGGCAGCGGGCTGTTGCGCACGGCCTCGGGCGCCAGCATGGGGGGAATCACGTGGATGAAGTCCCAGTTCTGTTCTTCCGTGCCTTCCGGGGTCTTGAAGGTGGCAATGCGCCGGCCTGGGTCGATGGCCGTCAGCACGCGGTTGTACTGGGTCTGGATGTTGCGCTCCCTGAAGAGCATGCGCACCTTCTCCGACACGATGGGCACGCTGAACAACGTGGCGTTGTTGGAGAAATAGACAAACTCCGCCTTGCTGCGCCCGCCCTGGCGTGTGGCGCGGTCCTCACTCAGGAAGGTGTATTTCAGCGGCGCGCCTGCACACTTCATCTCGGTGGCCGGGCGGGTGAATACCCCGCGTCCGCCCTGGGTGGCAAACTGGCTCATCAGGCCCCAGGTGGCAGCGGCCGCTTGCGGGCCGTTGTAGATGCTGCCAATGCCGTGCTGGCCGATCAGCCCCGGCTCCATGCCCTCGATCAGGCCGTACTCCAGCTGCAAGCCCGTGGCCACCACCAGAAAGTCGTAATCCAGCGTCTTGCCGGATGTGGTGACGACCTTGTTGCCCTCAGGATCGATCTCGGCCACACGTTCCTGCAACCACTGCACGCCGGCTGGCACATAGCTACCGGTGGACGAGACCACGTAATCGGCCGGCTTGATGCCGGCCCCCACCAGGGTGAAGCCCGGCTGGTAGTAGTGCTGCTGGCGTGCGTCCACCAGGGTGATGCTGGCGCCATCAAGCCGCTGCGCCAGCCGCGCTGCGGTTGCCAGACCGGCGGCTCCGGCACCAGCGATCACGATGCGCGCTTTTGTATTGACGGGCGCTGCCGCCTGGGCGCGACTGGCGGTCGAAGCGGCGGCAGCACCTGCTGCCAGCAGCTTGAGCCAGTCGCGGCGATTGAAATCCATGGGTTCCATGGCTGCCTCCTGGGTCAGGAACCAACCTACGGTTGATTCAAAAACAATATATATTTTTTTTAAATCATACAGCACGCTCCACGCCCTGCACGCCAGGAGGAATAAAAAAGGGCCCGTTGCGGGCCCCGGGTGTGGTCATTGCCCGTAGGGCACAAAACTGCTTTCGTCGATGTTCACGCGCAGTGGCTTGCCCGAGAACGGGAAGGCGCGCTGCGGGCAGGCGCTGCGCTCGCACACCTTGCAGCCCATGCCGATGGGGGTGGCCGCTTCCAGATTGCGCAGATCCAGCCCCTTGGAATAGACCAGCCGCGCGGCGTGCTGAGCGTCGCACCCCAGGCCGATGGCAAAGGTCTTGCCCGGCGCGCCCCAGCCGCGCCCCTCGTGGGTGATGCTGCGGGCAATCCACAGATAGACGCGCCCGTCGGGCATGCTGGCCAGCTGCGGCAGGATGCGTCCGGGCTGGGCAAAGGCCTCGTACACATTCCACAATGGGCAGGAGCCACCGGTCTTGGAAAAGTGAAAGTGCGTGGCCGACTGGCGCTTGCTGATGTTGCCTGCGCGATCGACGCGAATGAAGAAGAACGGCACGCCCGGCGCGTCCGAGCGCTGCAGGGTCGAGAGGCGGTGGCACACCATCTCATAGCCCACGCCAAAGCGCTGGCCGAGCAATTCGATGTCGTAGCCTAGCGTCTCTGCCGCCTGCAGGAAGCGCCCATAGGGCAGGATCAGCGCCCCGGCCACGTAGTTGGCCAGGCCAATGGTGGCCAGCTGGCGCGTGGCTTCATCCTGCCAGTGGTGGGTGGCCAGCAGCTGCTGCATCTGCGGCTGCAACTCCAGCAGGGCCAGTTGCGTGGCCAGCTGGAAGGCCTGCTGGCTGGGCTGCAAATCGGCCGACAGGTGCAGCGTGCGGCTGGTGGCATCAAAGCGGCGCAGGGGCGCATCGCCCTGCTCGGCACGCAGCACAAACACGCCGTGCTGCTGGCGCAGGTGCTGGGTGAGCCACTCGTGCAGCGCCCCACCCTGCGCCTGGGCCTGCTGGGCCAGGGCTTCGGCGGCGCGGTCCAGCACATCAAAGTAATTGCGGTGCGCAAAGAAGAAGTCGCGCACCGCCTCGAACGGCATTTGCCCCTGGGGCAGGGTGTGGTCGGCCAGGGATGGATCGGCATCCATGCCCACGCGGCTCAGACGGTCGGCCAGGGCGTGCAGGCGCTGTGTGTCCTGCTGGTGGCGGTTGTGCATGGCCAGCAGCACCTGCGAGAGCTTGGGCAGCTTGGCCGCCATCTCGCGCAGCTCGGCCTGGGGCACGGCGGGCAGGTCGGGCACGGCGGCCACCGCATCGCTCAGCTGCGCCACCAGGCGCGCCTGCTCGTCCTCGGAAAACTGCTGGATGTCCACCCCCAGCACGCGGTGCACCTTGAGCAGCACCGAGACCGTGAATGGACGCTGGTCCTGCTCCAGCTGGTTCAGGTAACTGGGCGAAATGCCCAGCGCCTGGGCCAGCGCCACCTGGGTCATTCCGCGCTCCTGACGCAAGGCACGCAGGCGCACGCCCATGAAGATTTTCGACATCGTCCCCTCGATGAATTCACAAAATTCGCAAATCGCCAACTTGCAATTTACTCTGTTTTGCACGTTCAGTCTTCTAGAAGAGCTGTGTTTTGCGTAAATTGCAAATCAAGCGATCAACCCCGTGACTTTGCTTAGAAAGTTAAAGAGAGACCAGTCATGAACAACCACGCCTACCGCAAGACTCTGCCTGGCACCCAGGTGCAGTATTACGACACCCGTGCCGCCGTCGATGCCATCGAACCCGGCGCCTACGCGGGGCTGCCCTATACCAGCCGCATCCTGGCCGAGCAGCTGGTGCGCCGCTGCGATCCGGCGCTGCTGACCGATGCGCTCAAGCAGATCATCTACCGCAAGCGCGACCTGGACTTTCCCTGGTACCCCGCCCGCGTGGTCTGCCACGACATCCTGGGCCAGACCGCGCTGGTTGACCTGGCCGGTCTGCGCGATGCGATTGCCGACCAAGGCGGCGACCCTGCCATGGTCAACCCCGTGGTGCCCACGCAGCTGATCGTGGACCACTCGCTGGCCGTGGAATACGCCGGCTTTGACCCCGATGCGTTCGAAAAGAACCGCGAAGTCGAAGAGCGCCGCAATGCCGACCGCTTCCATTTCATCGACTGGTGCAAGACCGCGTTCAAGAACGTGGACGTGATCCCTGCCGGCAACGGCATCATGCACCAGATCAATCTGGAAAAAATGAGCCCCGTCATCCAGCTGCGCGATGGCGTGGCCTTCCCCGACACCTGCGTGGGCACCGACAGCCACACCCCGCACGTCGATGCGCTGGGCGTGATCGCCGTGGGCGTGGGCGGCCTGGAAGCCGAAACCGTGATGCTGGGCCGCGCCAGCATGATGCGCCTGCCCGACATCGTCGGCGTCGAACTCAAAGGCCAGCGCCAGCCCGGCATCACCGCCACCGACATCGTGCTGGCGCTGACCGAATTCCTGCGCAAGGAGCGCGTGGTGGGCGCCTATGTGGAATTCTTCGGCGAAGGTGCCGAGAGCCTGTCGATTGGCGACCGCGCCACCATCTCCAACATGTGCCCCGAGTACGGCGCCACGGCGGCGATGTTCTACATCGACCAGCAGACCATCGACTACCTCAAGCTCACCGGGCGCGACCCGGCACAAGTGGCGCTGGTCGAGCAATACGCCAAGGAAACCGGCCTGTGGGGTGATGCGCTGAAGACCGCTGAATATGAGCGTGTGCTCACATTCGATCTGTCCACTGTGGTGCGCAACATGGCGGGTCCCAGCAACCCGCACCGCCGCCTGCCCACCTCCGATCTGGCCGAGCGCGGCATTGCCGATGCCGCCAAACTGGAATCGGGCAAGGGCGAGGAAGCCCAGGGCCTGATGCCCGATGGCGCCGTGATCATTGCCGCCATCACCAGCTGCACCAACACCAGCAACCCGCGCAACGTGGTGGCCGCTGGCCTGCTGGCCAAGAAGGCCAATGCGCTGGGCCTGGTGCGCAAGCCCTGGGTCAAGACCTCGTTTGCCCCCGGCTCTAAAGTGGCCAAGCTGTACTTGGAAGAAAGCGGCCTGCTGCCTGAGCTGGAAAAGCTGGGCTTTGGCATCGTGGCCTACGCCTGCACCACCTGCAACGGCATGAGCGGCGCGCTGGACCCCAAGATTCAACAGGAAATCATCGACCGCGACCTGTACGCCACCGCCGTGCTGTCGGGCAACCGCAACTTCGATGGCCGCATCCACCCCTACGCCAAGCAGGCCTTCCTGGCTTCGCCCCCGCTGGTCGTGGCCTACGCCATTGCCGGTACGGTGCGCTTTGACATCGAGAAAGACCCGCTGGGCAAGGACGCCCAGGGCAACCCGATCACGCTGAAGGACCTGTGGCCCAGCGACGAGGAGATCGACGCCATCGTTGCCCAGTCGGTCAAGCCCGAGCAATTCAAGGCCGTGTACGAGCCGATGTTCACCATCCACCGCAGCAAGGACGACAAGACCTCGCCGCAGTACGACTGGCGCCCGATGTCCACCTACATCCGCCGCCCGCCCTACTGGGATACCGAAGGTGTCGGCGCCCTGGCGGCCAACCCGCGCACCTTGAAGGGCATGCGTCCGCTGGCCATCCTGCCGGACAACATCACCACCGACCACCTCTCGCCCTCCAACGCCATCCTGCCCGACTCGGCTGCCGGTGAGTACCTGGCCAAGATGGGCCTGCCCGAGGAGGACTTCAACTCCTACGCCACGCACCGCGGTGACCACCTCACCGCCATGCGCGCCACTTTCGCCAACCCCAAGCTGTTCAACGAAATGGTGCGCAACCCCGACGGCAGCATCAAACAGGGCTCGCTGGCCCGCGTCGAGCCCGAAGGTCAGGTGATGCGCATGTGGGAAGCCATCGAGACCTACCTGAACCGCCGCCAGCCGCTGATCATCATCGCTGGCGCCGACTACGGGCAAGGTTCCAGCCGCGACTGGGCCGCCAAGGGCGTGCGTCTGGCCGGTGTCGAAACCGTGGTGGCCGAAGGCTTTGAGCGCATCCACCGCACCAACCTGATCGGCATGGGCGTGCTGCCGCTGGAGTTCAAGCCCGGCGTCAACCGCAACACCCTGCAACTGGACGGCACCGAGACCTACGACGTGGTCGGCGAGCTGGCCCCGCGCACCGATCTGACGCTGGTCATCCACCGCAAGAACGGCGAGCGTGTCGAAGTGCCCATGACCTGCCGCCTGGATACCGCCGAGGAAGTGTCCATCTACGAAGCCGGCGGCGTGCTGCAACGCTTTGCTCAGGATTTCCTAGCTGGCAACGCTTGATGCATGGGGGTTTCAAGGCCAAAACCCCTTGAAACCCCACCTGCATCAGCGCCACACGCTATGAAAGGAATACAACCATGACCCAACAAATCCGCATTCCCGCCACCTACATGCGCGGCGGCACCAGCAAGGGCGTGTTCTTCCGGCTGCAGGACCTGCCCGCAAGCTGCCAGGTGCCCGGGCGCGCCCGCGACAAGCTGTTTCAGCGCGTCATCGGCAGCCCCGACCCGTACAGCGCGCACATCGACGGCATGGGCGGCGCCACCTCCAGCACCAGCAAGTGCGTGATCCTGTCGCGCAGCGAGCGCCCCGACCACGATGTGGACTACCTCTACGGCCAGGTGTCGATCAACACCGACTTTGTCGATTGGAGCGGCAACTGCGGCAACCTCTCCACCGCCGCTGGCGCCTTTGCCATCCACGCCGGTCTGGTCGATGCCAGCCGCATCCCGCAAAACGGCACCTGCGTGGTGCGCATCTGGCAGGCCAACATCGGCAAGACCATCATTGCCCATGTGCCCATCACCGACGGTCAGGTGCAGGAAACCGGCGACTTTGAGCTGGATGGCGTGACCTTCCCGGCGGCCGAGATCGTGCTCGAATTCATGGACCCGTCCGAAGACGGTGACGAAGGCGGCGCCATGTTCCCCACCGGCAACCTGGTCGATACGCTGGACGTGCCCGGTGTGGGCAGCTTTCCCGCCACCATGATCAACGCCGGCATTCCCACCGTGTTTGTCAACGCTGCCGACATCGGCTACCAGGGCACGGAGCTGCGCGAGGACATCAACAACGACCCGGCGCAGCTGGAGCGCTTTGAAAAGATCCGCGTCGCTGGCGCCCTGCGCATGGGCCTGATCAAGACGCCCGAAGAAGCGCTCAAGCGCCAGCACACGCCCAAGATTGCCTTTGTCAGCCCGCCCAAGAGCTACACCGCCTCCAGCGGCAAGGCGATTGAGGCCGGTGACGTCGATCTGCTGGTGCGCGCCCTGTCCATGGGCAAGCTGCACCACGCCATGATGGGCACCTGCGCCGTGGCCATTGGCACGGCGGCAGCCATCCCCGGCACACTGGTCAATCTGGCCGCCGGTGGCGGCGCGCGCGAAGCGGTGCGCTTTGGCCACCCCTCGGGCACGCTGCGCGTGGGCGCCCAGGCCCGGCAGGTCGATGGCCAGTGGCAGGTCACCAAGGCGGTGATGAGCCGCAGCGCCCGCATCCTGATGGAAGGCTGGGTGCGCGTGCCCGCCGAGACGCTGGCCTGAGCGGCCTTCCCCCTTTTTTCCGTTTTCCCCTTCTTCCAACACGTTTCATTCCAAGGAGCAACACCATGACGACTGAGCAAGCACCCACCTTCAAGCCCAAGAAATCCGTGGCCCTGTCCGGCGTTGCCGCCGGCAACACCGCACTGTGCACCGTCGGCAAGACCGGCAACGACCTGCACTACCGTGGCTACGACATCCTGGACCTGGCCGAGCAGTGCGAATTTGAAGAAGTTGCGCACCTGCTGGTGCACGGCAAGCTGCCCACCCGTGCCGAGCTGAAGGCCTACAAGGAAAAGCTGCGCGCCCTGCGCGGCCTGCCCGCCAGCGTCAAGGCTGCGCTGGAGCAGTTGCCCGCCGCCAGCCACCCCATGGACGTGATGCGCACCGGCGTGTCCGTGCTGGGCTGCGCCCTGCCGGAAAAGGACGACCACAACCTGGCCGGCGCACGCGACATCGCTGACCGCCTGATGGCCTCGCTCGGCTCCATGCTGCTGTACTGGTACCACTTCAGCAACAACGGCCGCCGCATCGACGTGGAAACCGACGACGACACCATCGGCGGCCACTTCCTGCACCTGCTGCACGGCAAAAAGCCCTCGGACAGCTGGGTCAAAGCGATGAACATCTCGCTGAACCTGTACGCCGAGCACGAATTCAACGCCTCCACCTTCACCTCGCGCGTGATTGCCGGCACGGGCAGCGACATGTACTCGGCCATCACCGGCGCCATCGGCGCGCTGCGTGGTCCCAAGCACGGTGGCGCCAACGAAGTGGCCTTCGAAATCCAGAAGCGCTACGACAACCCCGATGAGGCCGAGGCCGACATCCGCGCCCGCGTCGAGCGCAAGGAAGTGGTCATTGGCTTTGGTCACCCCGTGTACACCATCAGCGACCCGCGCAACGTGGTCATCAAGGGCGTGGCCAAGCGCCTCTCGGACGAAGCCGGCTCCACCAAGATGTACGACATCGCCGAGCGTCTGGAATCGGTCATGTGGGAAGTCAAGAAGATGTTCCCCAACCTGGACTGGTTCAGCGCCGTCAGCTACCACATGATGCAGGTGCCCACCGCCATGTTCACGCCGCTGTTCGTGATCGCCCGCACCAGCGGCTGGGCGGCGCACATCATCGAGCAGCGCATCGACAACAAGATCATCCGCCCCAGCGCCAACTACGTGGGTCCGGACGATCTGAAGTTCGTGCCCATCGACGAGCGCAAGTAAGCCTGGCACCCCGCTACAGCTACCACCAGCGTAGCTGGCAGCGCTGATGGATAAAGGATTTCAGGCAAAAAACACCTGAAATCCTTTTCCAGCAAGCGCAACAAGCTATCAAAACAGAGAAACACCGAGCTGGCGGCCCCCTTTTTGCGCTGCCAGCTCTTTTGACTTTGAAGGACAGCCATGAGCTCCACCCAACAGAAACTGCGTGCCCTGATTGCCGAGCGCCGTGGCGTGATCGTGCCCGGCGCGTTCAACGCCATGTCCGCCCGCGTGGTCGCCGACATGGGCTTTGAGGCCCTGTACGTCACCGGCGCTGGCGTAACCAACATGTGGTTTGGCCTGCCCGACCAGGGCTTCATGGGCCTGACCGACATTGCCGACCACACTGCCCGCATCCGCGAGGCCGTGGACGTGCCGCTGATCGTCGATGCCGACACCGGCTTTGGCAACGCCCTGAACACCTACCACGCCATCCGCACGCTGGAGCGCGCCGGTGCCGACTGCATCCAGCTCGAAGACCAAGTCAGCCCCAAGCGCTGCGGCCACTTCAACGGCAAGGAAGTAATTGAAGCCAGCGAAATGATCGGCAAGATCAAGGCCGCGTGCGATGCGCGCCGCAACCACGACACCGTCATCATGGCCCGCACCGACGCCGCCGCCGTGCACGGCTTTGATGCCGCCATCGAGCGCGCCCAGCAGTACGCCGAAGCCGGTGCCGACCTGCTGTTTGTCGAAGCGGTGACCACCCCGGAACACATCGCCGCCCTGCCCCAGCGCCTCAAGACCCCGCAGCTGATGAACATGGTCATCGGCGGCAAGACCCCCATCACCAGCACCGACGATCTGGCCCGCATGGGCTACAGCATCGTGCTGTACGCCAACGCCGCCCTGCAAGGCGCAGTGGTGGGCATGCAGCGCGCCCTGGGCGTGCTCAAGGTCGAAGGCCACATCAAGGAAGATCCCAACCTGGTGGCCCCGTTTGCCGAGCGCCAGCGCCTGGTCAACAAGCCCATCTGGGATGCGCTGGAGAAAAAATACCAGTAACCAGCTGCACGAGCTGCGCCTCTGAGGCACAAAAAAACGGCCCCGAAATGGGGCCGTTTTTTATGTATGCGCTGCAAGCTGCCTGGGTTACAGCACTTCCTTGCGCCAGGCCAGGTAGGAGACGCGGCTGGTCAGCAGAAAGTCAACGATGCGCTTTTCGGTCACGCCGCCTTCCAGGTCCAGATCCAGTTCCAGCACGGGATCGCCATCCTTGTCGATGTAGCTGCGCGAGTAGCGCTTGTCGCGGTTCCAGCGGTTGATGGCTTCCAGCTTGGTGCCGACGCCAGCCTCATAGGCGTAGAACTGCAGCGACTTGCGGTCCTCGGCCACGATCATCACCACGGTGTTGCCCTCAATCTTGAAGATCAGCGAGTTGTCTTCCTTCTTGCTGATGCTGTAGCCCTCTTTCTTGAGCAACTGCTCGGTCTGCGCCACCGAGATGGTTTCGTAAATGGTCTGCTGCGCCGATGCGCTCGAAGCAAACCCCAGCAAGAGCATGCAGGCAGCCACAGCCAGCATGAAGCGCGCTGTCGCTTGGTGGATGAGATGGGTCATGATGTTTTCTCCTGTGGCATGGGCATGCCGTTAAGGGGCTGAGGGAAAAAAAGCCCGCGCATCGTAATGGAACTTTGCCCCGGCATTTACACTTTTATTTCCTACCTCCCCATCACAGCTGCACGCACACACCATGAGCACCGTCCACCTGATTGATCACCCCCTCGTCCAGCACAAGCTGACGCTGATGCGCCGCAAGGACGCCAGCACCAACAGCTTTCGGCGCATGCTTGGCGAACTGTCCACGCTGATGGCCTACGAGATCACGCGCGACATGCCGCTGCAGGAGGTTGAAATCGAAACCCCGCTGGAAAAGACCACCGGCAAGGTCATCGACGGCAAGAAGCTGGTGCTGGTCTCCATCCTGCGCGCCGGCAACGGTTTTCTGGATGGCATGCTCAACGTCGTGCCGGGCGCACGCATCGGTCACATTGGCCTGTTTCGCGATCCGCAAACGCTGCAGCCCGTGGAGTACTACTACAAGATGCCCGAGAAAATGTGCGAGCGCGATGCCATCGTGGTCGATCCGATGCTGGCCACCGGCAACTCGGCCGTGGCGCCCGTCTCGCACCTGAAGAGCCGCAGCCAGCCCAAGAGCATCAAGTTCATGTGCCTGCTCGCTGCCCCCGAGGGCGTCGCCACCTTGCAGGCCGCGCACCCCGATGTGGATATCTACACCGCCGCCATCGATCGCCAGCTCAACGACCACGGCTACATCCTGCCCGGTCTGGGCGATGCGGGCGACCGCATTTTTGGCACCAAGTAAATCCAGACTCGCCGCTGGCAGCTATATAAAAAGGAGTTTCAGGCGCTGAACCCGCTTAGGTTTCAGAACAAAAAGCGTCTGAAACTTAGGACAGTAAAGCGATTGCAGCTCCTTTTTTTAATGAATCAGCCAAAGAACCAGTAGCACACCCCAATGGCGGCCAGCACGCCGGCGAACTCGGCCAGCAGCGCACACGGCACCGCATGGCGCGCACGCTGGATGCCGACAGCGCCAAAGTACACCGCCAGCACGTAGAAGGTGGTTTCGGTGCTGCCCTGAATGGTGGCGGCCACCAGCGCGGCAAAGCTGTCCACGCCCTGGCTTTGCATGGTCTCGATCAGCATGGCGCGCGCCGCACTACCGGAAAACGGCTTGACCAGTGCGGTGGGCAGCGCATCGACAAAGCGCGCATCCACCCCGGCAGCGGCCACCAGCCAGCGGATGCCGTCGAGCGCATAGTCCAGCGCCCCACTGGCGCGCAGCACGCCAATGGCGCACAGCATGGCCACCAGGTAGGGCAGCAAATCGCGCGCCACGGCAAAGCCTTCCTTGGCGCCGTCGATGAAGCGGTCGTACACCGGCACCTTCCTGCAGGCGGCCACCAGCAAAAACAGCAGCACCACGCCAAACAGGCTCAAGTTGCCCAGCACCCCAGACAGCGCCGCCAGCGCCGCGCCGCTCAAGCTGGCCAAGAGCGCCATGAACGCAGCCAGTGCCAGCGCCAGCGGCAGCAAATAGGCCAGCACCACGGGGCTGAACAAGGGCAGGCGCTGCACGATGGCCACCGACACCAAGCCCACCAGCGTCGAAGCCGAGGTGGCCAGCAGGATCGGCAGGAACACCAGCGTCGGGTCGGGCGCGCCCTGCTGCAGGCGGTACATGAAGATGGAGACGGGCAACAGCGTCAGCGACGAGGCATTGAGCACCAGAAACAAAATCTGCGCATTGCTGGCGCTGGTGCTGCTGGGGTTGAGCTCCTGCAACGCGCGCATGGCCTTGAGGCCGATGGGCGTGGCGGCGTTGTCCAGCCCCAGACCGTTGGCGGCGAAGTTGAGCGTCATCAGCCCCAGCGCCGGGTGGCCGCGCGGCACCTCGGGCATCAGCCTGGCAAACAACGGTGCCAGCCAGCGTGCCAGGGCGTTGACAATGCCGGCCTCCTGCGCGATGCGCAAAAAGCCCAGCCACAGGGTCAGGGTGCCAAAGAGCAGCACCATGACCTCCACCGACAGCCTGGCCATGGCAAACAGCGCCTGCACCATGGCGGCAAACACCTGGGCATTGCCACCCAGCAGCCACTGCGCCAGACCGGCCACCGCAGCCACCAGGAAAAAGCCCAGCCACAGGGCATTGAGCATGGAATCGCTCCAGGCCGCGCGCAGGCGGCTTAGTAAGTGAGTGTGCGCACGCCTTCAGCGGTACCCAGCAGGCAGACCTGTGCTTTCTGATGGGCAAACACGCCCACGGTGACCACGCCGGGCCACTGGTTGACCTCGGACTCAAAGGCCAGCGGGTCGGTGATCTTGAGGCCATGCACGTCCAGAATGTGCTGGCCGTTGTCGGTGACCAGGGGCTGGCCGTCCTTCATGCGCAGCTGGGCATGGCCACCCAGACCGGCAAAGCGGCGCGTGATCTGGGCAGCAGCCATGGGGATGACTTCCACCGGCAGAGGAAAGGCGCCCAGCGTCTGCACCAGCTTGGAGGCATCGGCAATGCAGACAAACTGCGTGGCTAGGGCAGCGACGATCTTTTCGCGCGTCAGTGCCGCGCCGCCACCCTTGATCATGTAGCCTTGGCCGTCAATCTCGTCGGCGCCATCGATGTACACGCCCAGGCTGGCTACGCTGTTGGCATCCAGCACCGGGATGCCCAGAGCCTGCAGGCGCTGGGTGCTGGCCTCGGAGCTGGAGACGGCACCAGCAATCTGGTCCTTGATGCTGGCCAGCGCATCAATGAATTTGTTCACCGTCGAGCCCGTGCCCACGCCGACCACCTCACCAGGGCGCACATATTGCAGGGCGGCTTGGCCAACCAGGGTTTTGAGTTCATCTTGGGTCATGGGGGCAGAGGGGGCTGTCATAGGTGAAAATCCGGTCCAAAACCTCGGATTATCGCTATGTCACTTATTCCCTATGCGCTCATGCGCCCCATCCTGTTCTCGATGGATGCTGAGCAAGCCCACGATCTGACCATGCAGCGCATGGCACAAGGCCAGAACACGCTGCTGGAAGCTGCCTGGCGCCAGCCCCAGATCAGCGACCCCATCACCCTGGCAGGTCTGCGCTTTCCCAACCGCGTGGGCCTGGCCGCCGGCCTGGACAAGAACGCGCGCTGCATCGATGGTCTGGCCGCCATGGGCTTTGGCTTTGTCGAGGTGGGCACTGTCACGCCCAAGCCCCAGCCTGGCAACCCCAAGCCACGCCTGTTCCGCCTGCCGCAGGCCAATGCCCTGATCAACCGCTTTGGCTTCAACAACGACGGCCTGGAAGCCTTTGTGCGCAACGTCCAGCAGTCTGAAGTGCGCCGCCGTGGCAAGCCGCTGCTCCTGGGCCTGAACATCGGCAAGAACGCCGCCACAGCCATCGAAAACGCCACGCAGGACTATCTGACCTGCCTGGAAGGCGTCTATCCGCACGCCGACTATGTGACGGTGAACATCAGCTCGCCCAACACCAAGAACCTGCGCGCCCTGCAAAGCGACGAAGCGCTGGATGGCCTGCTGGCAGCCATCGCCCAGCGCCGCGAGGAGCTGGCCCAGCAACAAGGCAAGCGCGTGCCCATCTTTGTGAAGATCGCCCCCGATCTGACCGAGGAGCAGGTGCAGGTGATTGCCGCCACCTTGCAGCGCCACGGCATGGACGGGGTGATTGCCACCAACACCACCATTGGCCGTGATGCCGTCAAGGGCCTGCCCCATGCGGAAGAAACCGGCGGACTGAGCGGCGCCCCGGTGCTGGAAGCCAGCAACCGTGTGATCGCCCAGCTGCGTCAGACGCTGGGCAAGGGCTTTCCCATCATCGGCGTGGGCGGCATCATCACGGCCGCCGATGCGGTCAGCAAGATCCAGGCGGGCGCCGATGTGGTGCAGCTCTACAGCGGTCTGGTGTACACCGGCCCCACCCTGGTGCCACAGGTGGCACGGGCCCTGAAGGCACTACCCCGCTAGCGCCTGAGCTTGGTCAACAGCGGCAGCAGCGTGGGCAACACGCTACTGCCCACGCGCATCAGCCGCCGAGGGCCAGCCATCAGGGCCAGGCTGGTCAGCACCGTGGCCGTCACAGCGGGGTGCAGGCGCGCAAAGGTCGCCAGCTTGTGGTGCAACGGGGCCTGCGGGTCCACTTCCTGCACAGCCGAGCGCTGGGCGCGCTCCTGTTCACGCAGCAGGCGCTCCAGGGTACGCTTGTCGCGCCGGGCAGCAATGCGGCGCAGCACCGCACGCTGTGCCATGGTCGCCTGCTGCCAGGCAGGATCGCGTTCCAGCTGGGCCAGCGCGGATCCCTTGCCCGCAGGCACTTCAGATGCGGTGGGGCGGCGGGGGGGTGGTTTGGTCTCCTGGGTCATGACTCACTCCTGCGGGCTCGCCAGTCTTGCACTTCCTGCCAGTCGCGCGCCAGCTCGGCACGTGTCAGCGCCAGAAGCGGACGTTTCTGACGCAGCGCCGCCAGCAGGGCGTACACCACCAGGGCCCAGGCAAACAGCCACACCCCGGCAATCACCCAGGCCACCGCACCTCGGTGCGGCGTATCCCAGAAGTGCACCAGCACCGCCAGGGAAAGCAGCAACATGGCCACCGTGCCCAGTGCCAGCACCAGTGCCGCCAGCACCAGCAGGGTTTGCAGGCGTTTTTTTTCCTGCACCAGCTCCAGCGCGGCCAGTTGCAATCGATCGCGGGCTGCCTGCCCACCTTCGGCTATGCAGGCCTGGACGCGTTCCTTGTACGCATCCAGCCCGAGCAAGGACATCCAGTTCACAATCGTCGAGCCTTCCTCAACTTGTCCGAAAAACAGATGCCTGCACGCAGGCAGGCATCCAGCACCTGACGGTGCGACTCAGCGACGGGCCAGCAAGAAGCCGAGCAGCGCCCCGACAGCCAGGGCTGCACCAGCAACGCGCCAGGGCTCGTCGTGGGCATAGCGGTCGGCCGTGGCGGCTGCCTCCTTGGCCTGACGTGCGGCCTCGCGCGCAGCTTCGACGGCGGAATCGCGCGCGCGGTGCAGACCATCGTCAATGCGCTCACGCAAGGCACGGATTTCCGGAATGCCGTCCAATTCCTTGTTGGCCAGCAGACCACGCAGATCAGAAACCAGCCGCTCCAAGTCGGCCTGGGCAGAAGAAACCGTTTCGGAAACAGAAAACGACATAGATCAACCTTTCTTTGTTGGAACCAAACAACCTGCAGCAGTGCGCCTCTACATTGGCCTGCATCTTAATCGCTGCGCGCCGCCGTGCGCGCGTGTGGTGTGCGCCGCCCAACTTTTTCAATACATATGGACATGAGTGTGTGATATATGAGCGACCATCTTCCCCTGCAAAGCATCAGCCAGGACGTCCTGGCCGAGAAATACCTGGCCGCGGGCGAACAAACCGCTGAAGATCTGTTCCGCCGCGTCTCCAAAGCCCTGGCCGACCAAGAAAAACCAGAACTGCGCGACGAGTGGGCAGAGAAGTTCTTCCAGAACATGCAGGCAGGCGCCATCGGTGCCGGTCGCATCATGGCTGCCGCCGGCCTGGACACCAAGGCCACGCTGATCAACTGCTTTGTGCAACCCGTGGCCGATGCCACCAATGGCTTTGACGAGCACGGCAACCCCGGCATCTACACCGCACTGTCGCAGGCTGCCGAGACCATGCGCCGCGGCGGTGGCGTGGGCTATGACTTCTCCAACCTGCGTCCCAAGGGTGCCAAGGTCAAGGGCACGAACTCCTTTGCCTCCGGTCCCTGCTCCTTCATCGACGTGTTCGACGCCTCCTGCACCACCGTGGAATCGGCCGGTGCGCGCCGTGGCGCCCAGATGGGCGTGATGCGCATCGACCACCCCGATGTGCTGGACTTCATCACCGCCAAGCGCCAGAAGGGCCGCTGGAACAACTTCAACGTCTCCGTGGGCGTGACCAGCGCCTTTATGCAGGCCGTGGAAGGTGACAAGACCTGGGAACTGGTGCACGTGGCCATCCCCTCGGACGAGCAGATCGCTGCCGGTGCCTACCAGCGCGCCGATGGCAAGTGGGTGTACAAGACCGTGCAGGCGCGCGAGCTGTGGGACACCATCATGCAGTCGGCCTACGACTTCGCCGAGCCCGGCATCCTGTTCCTCGACAACATCAACACGGACAACAACCTCTACTACGTCGAGACCATTGCCGCCACCAACCCCTGCGGCGAACAGCCCCTGCCCCCCTACGGCTGCTGCGACCTGGGCCCTATCATCCTGACCAAGTTCGTGCGTGAAGCGTTCACCGAGAACGCGCACTTCGACTTCGACGCCTTCCGCGCCGCCGTGGCTGTGCAAGTGCGCATGCTGGACAACGTGCTGGACGCCACCGTCTGGCCTCTGCCCGAGCAGCACAAGGAATCGCAGCAAAAGCGCCGCATTGGCGTGGGCTTCACCGGCCTGGGCGACGCCCTGATCATGCTGGGCCTGAAGTACAACAGCGAAGCTGGCGTGGCCCAGGGCGAAGAAATCGCCCGCAACATGCGCGATGCTGCCTACCTGGCCTCGGTAGAGCTGGCCAAGGAAAAGGGGGCTTTCCCGCTGTTTGATGCCGACAAGTACCTGCAAAGCGGCTTCACCCAGCGCCTGCCCGAAGAAATCCGCGCAGCCATCCGCCAGCACGGCATCCGCAACAGCCACCTGCTGTCCATCGCGCCCACCGGCACTGTGTCGCTGGCATTTGCCGACAACGCGTCCAACGGCATCGAGCCGCCCTTCTCCTGGACCTACCAGCGCAAGAAGCGCACGGCCGATGGCGGCAACGCCTACTACACCGTGGAAGACCACGCCTACCGTCTGTACAAGGCCATCTTCGGCCCTGAAGCCGAACTGCCCGCGTATTTCGTGAGCGCGCTGGAAATGACGGCCGCCGAGCACGTGGCCATGATGCGCGCCGTGCAGCCCTATATCGACACCGCGATCTCCAAGACCGTCAACATCCCGGCCGACTATCCGTTCGAGGACTTCAAGAACCTCTACATGGAAAGCTGGAAGGCTGGCCTGAAGGGCTGCGCGACCTACCGCCCCAACGACACGCTGGGCGCCGTGCTGTCCGTTGCACCAGCGTCTGAAGCATCATCTGCACCCAACACTGGCTCCACACCCACCGTCGTGGAGCGCCGCCCGGAAGGCCCCCTCAATGCCGTAGTCGACAAGATCGAGTACTACACACAGGATGGTGCGCGCCGTCTGTACCTGGTCGTGAGCTTCATGGAAGTCGATGGAGTGGAGCGCCCCATCGAGTTCTTCATGCCCGTGGGCCAGACCGGCGAAAGCCAGCAGTGGATCACCGCCACGATGCGCTCACTGTCGCTGGCCGCACGCGGTGGCTTCCTGGACAAGGCGCTGGACGACCTGCGCAAGGTCGCCTGGGACCGTGGCCCCATTCGCTATGGCTGGAAGGAGAAGGCCGACGGCACGCGCGTCGCGCTCTGGCACGACAGCGAAGTGGCTGTGATGGCCTATGCCATACAAAGCATCATTTCCAGCCGCAGCGCCACGCCCGCGGCCACACCCCGCACCGGCAACAGCCTCGAGCAGACCGCTTCCTCTGCCGCTGGCCTGGCCCCGGGACTCATGAGCGGAAAAAAATGCCCTGAGTGCGGTGCCCACGCCGTGATCCTGAAGGACGGCTGTAGCTTTTGTACCGCTTGCGGGTACATCGGGGCTTGCGGGTAAGACAGCTGGCGACAAAAAAGGGAGCTTGACGCTCCCTTTTTCATTCACCCATGGCGAACAGTCTGCTTACAGCGAGTAGTACATGTCATACTCGATGGGATGGACGGCCTGACGATAGCGCGTCACTTCCTCCATCTTCAGGGCAATGTAGGCATCCAGCATGTCGTTGGAGAACACGCCACCCTTGGTCAGGAAGACTCGGTCCTGATCCAGCGCCTCCAGGGCCTGATCCAGGCTGTGGCACACGGTGGGCACCAGGCGGTCTTCCTCGGGCGGCAAGTGGTACAGGTCCTTGGTGGCAGCCTCGCCCGGGTGGATCTTGTTTTCTACGCCATCCAGCCCGGCCATCAGCAGCGCTGCAAACCCCAGGTAAGGATTCATCAATGGATCGGGGAAGCGGGCTTCCACGCGGCGGCCCTTGGGGTTGCTGGTATAGGGGATGCGAATCGAAGCCGAGCGGTTCTTGGCCGAATAGGCAAGCTTGACCGGCGCCTCAAAGCCAGGTACCAGCCGCTTGTACGAATTGGTTCCCGGGTTGGTGATCGCATTCAGCGCGCGCGCATGCTTGATGAGGCCGCCGATGTAGTACAGCGCAAAATCCGACAGGCCTGCGTAGCCATCACCAGCGAACAGATTCTTGCCATCCTTCCAGATCGACTGGTGGACGTGCATGCCCGATCCGTTGTCACCTGGATAAGGCTTGGGCATGAAGGTGGCCGTCTTGCCATAGTTGTTGGCCACGTTCCAGATCACGTACTTTTGCACCTGGGTCCAGTCGGCACGCTGCACCAGGGTGGAAAAGCGTGTGCCCAGTTCGTTCTGGCCAGCCGCGGCCACTTCACGGTGCAGCACTTCCACGGGAATGCCCAACGATTCGAGCAGCAGCGCCATTTCAGCGCGGATGTTTTGTGTGCTGTCGATGGGCGGCACAGGAAAGTACCCACCCTTGGTACGCGGACGATGGCCTTTGTTGCCGCCCTCGATCTGGGCTGCGCTGTTCCAGGGTGCTTCGTATTCCTGGATTTCGTAGAAGGTATTGCCGGGCTGGTTGTCCCAGCGAATGCCGTCGAACAGGAAAAACTCCGGCTCCGGACCGAAAAAGGCCGTATCGCCCAGGCCCGATGCCTTCAGATAGGCCTCGGCACGCTTGGCAATGGAGCGTGGATCGCGGTCGTAGGCCTTGCCGTCGCCCGGCTCCACCACGTCACACTGCAAAAACAAAGTGGTTTCTTCAAAAAAAGGATCGATGTTGGCGGTATTGGGATCGGGCATGAGCTGCATGTCCGAAGCCTCGATTCCTTTCCAGCCCGGCATGGAAGAGCCGTCAAACGCATGCCCTTCGGTAAACTTGTCTTCGTCGAAGTGCGACACGGGAACGGTGACGTGATGCTCCTTGCCACGGGTATCTGTAAAGCGCAGGTCCACGAATTTGACTTCGTAGTCCTCCAACATCTGCATCACGTCGGCTACGGTTTTGGCCATTGGGGTACTCCAGCAAAATTGCTTGCTTCAAAAAAATAAGGGGATGCCTTGGGCATGGACTTACATGCTGCGTTGCAACTCAGGACCAAATTTTGCCCCATGCAAACGCAGCGCCGCGCAAAACTCATCCCACACCGCCACAACCAAATCACTGGGCCCTTTGATGCCCAGTTCGATATGCCGACCGTACTCGGGATGGTCCACGCTGGGCAGACTGAAAACCTTGATGCCCGGGTAACGCTGCTCGGTCTCCTCCATCAACGGTGTCAATGCCGACTCTTGGGCCTGGAAGAGAATGACGGAACGTTCGGCGTAACTTTGCAACTGGTGCAGCGCCCGGTGGTGGTGGTCCAGTGCCCACTCCACCATCGGCCATGCCATGACGGGAAAGCCCGGCACACAATGCAGCCAGGCACCTTTACGGCCTCTGCAACTGAAGCCGGGAATGCGATTGAAGGGGTTGGGCAGGATCTGCGCCCCTTGCGGCAACACACCCATTTGCAGGCGCTGGATGTTGTCTGCCCGCTCAGGTGCGAACTCCTCACCTTTCTCGGCTGCCATCTCCTGCATGCGCTGAACAATCAGCGCCTGGGCCTCAGGATGCGGCAGCAAGTCCACCCCCAAGGCGGCTGCGGCACACTGGCGAGTGTGGTCATCGGGTGTGGCGCCAATGCCGCCAAAGCTGAACACCACATCGTTTCCCTGAACGGCACGGCGCAGCACGTCGGTCAGACGCGCACGCTCGTCACCCACATACTCCGCCCACGCAAGGCGGCAGCCACGTGCACCAAGGAGTTCTATCAGCTTGGAGAGGTGCTGATCCTTTCGTTTGCCTGACAGGATTTCATCGCCAATGATGATGGCACCAAACTGCACACAGTTTTCAGAACTGCTCATGACCGAATTTCAATACTTTGTTCCATCTCAGGGTTTTAGATCCGGCAAATCTTCATCCGGAGTGGCTGCATGGTTTCTGACTGCCTGTGCGGGCGCCATATTCCTGCGGTCGGCCCTCAGTTTTTCATTAATCTCCAGACCATTTTGATAATAATTCTCATCAATTACCGGATCTGCGCCATTCAAAGCAATATAGGCAGTTACGATTCCCGCGACAATGACTGCCAGTGGCCCGCCCACAATCATCCAGACATAGCCATACTTCCACCAGGGACCTGATTTTTTTTCTTGAGAAACTTCACTCACCACATTCACCTCTTGAAGAGCAACAGGAAATAAAAAAGCGGCATGACATGCCGCTTTTTTCATAGCTTTTCAAAGCAATCAGTTGGCTGCGTCAGGCTTGTTCGACAAGCTCCAGACATAAGCAGTCAGCACATTGACTTGAGCGGGCGTCAGCTTGCCACCGTTTTCCTTGGCCTGCGGCGGCATCACGTTCGTCTTGCCATTATTGATCATGTCCATGACCGCCGCCTCACCCCAGCCGTGTAACCAGATATCGTCTGTGAGATTGGGAGCACCCAGGGCCTGGTTACCCTTGCCATCGGCACCGTGACAGGCAGAGCACACCACGAACTTGTCCTTACCCAGAGCAGCCTTGGCTGCATCATGGGGGCTGCCGGACAGGCTCAGCACGTAGTTTGCCAGGTTGCGAACGTCTTCCTGAGAGCCAATGGCTTCAGCCTGCGGAGGCATGATCCCCATACGACCATTGGTGATGGTCTCGTGGATCTTGTCGGGGGTACCACCCCACAGCCAGTCGTTGTCCGTCAGGTTGGGGAAGCTCTTGCCACCACGGGCGTCCGAGCTGTGGCACTGTGCGCAATTGTTCTGGAACAAGTTTGCGCCAATTGCCATCGCCGCACCATCCTTGGCAATCTCTTCGGTGCTCATGCTGGTAAAGCGTGCATACATCGGCTCCAGAGCCTGTTCTGCAGCCTGTACCTCAGCTTCATAAGCACCGACCTGGGACCACTTGAACTGTCCCGAGAAGGAACCCAGACCTGGATAGGCGATCAGATAGAAGATGGAGAAAACCACCGTCAGCACAAACAACCACATCCACCAGCGGGGCATGGGGTTGTTCAACTCCCGCAGGTCACCATCCCAGACGTGGCCCGTGGTGTTGTCTTCGGCAGACTCCACTTTTTTGCGTGCGGTCAGAACCAGCAGCAGCAAGCATCCCAGAATACCCACTGCTGCAATAACGGCGATATATACCGACCAGAAACTATTTACGAAATCGCTCATGTGATGTTCTCATTCGAAAGGAGAAGTCAGTCTTGCTCAAAGGGCAGATTGGCTGCCTCATCGAAACTGTCTTTGCTGCGGTAGAGGTAAGCCCACCAGCAGATACCGATGAAACAGGCCATGGATGCCACGGTGGCCACAATTCGCATGGTAGTGATATCCATAGCTGTTCTCCCCATTAACGCAATGCTGTACCCAGACCTTGCAGGTAGGCAATCAGAGCCTCCATTTCGGTCTTGCCTTTGACGGCTTCTTCAGCACCAGCGATTTGCTCGTCGGTGTAAGGCACGCCCACCTTGCGCAGAGCTTCCATACGCTTGACCACCACGGTGTGATCCACCAGGTTCTTCTCAAGCCAGGGGTACTCGGGCATGTTGGACTCCGGCACCACATCGCGCGGATTGTTCAAGTGGATGCGGTGCCACTCGTCGCTGTAGCGGCCACCCACACGATGCAGGTCAGGGCCCGTACGCTTCGAGCCCCACTGGAAGGGGTGGTCGTACACGAACTCGCCTGCCACCGAGTAGTGGCCGTAACGCATCGTCTCGGCACGGAAGGGGCGAATCATCTGCGAGTGGCAGTTGTAGCAACCCTCGCGCAGATAGATGTCGCGCCCCATCAGACGCAGGGGCTCGTAGGGCTTGACACCCTCGACGGCCTCGGTTGTCGATTTCTGGAAAAACAGAGGAACAATTTCCACCAGACCACCCACCGCGACGACCAGGAAGATCAGCACGATCAGCAGGAAGTTGTTGGTTTCCACCTTCTCATGGGTAAAGCCGCTAGAGGCCTTGTTGTTGTTTGCAGACATTCTTCAGGCTCCTAGAAGATCAAGCATGGGCGGCGTTCAGGGCTGGCACCGGCACCTTTACGGCACGGCCTGCTCCGATCGTCTTCACCACGTTCCAGGTCATGATCACCATACCCGACAGGTACAGCAGACCACCCACCACACGAATCACGTAGAAGGGATAGGTTGCCTTCACGCTTTCCACGAAGGTATAGGTCAGGGTGCCATCGGCATTGACAGCGCGCCACATCAGACCTTGCATCACACCGGCAATCCACATGGCAGCGATGTACAGCACGATGCCGATCGTGGCCAGCCAGAAGTGCAGTTCAACGGCCGACTTGGAGTACATCTCGGTGCGGCCAAACAGACGCGGCACCAGGTAGTACAGCGAACCCATGGTCACCAGACCCACCCAGCCCAGGGCACCCGAGTGCACGTGACCCACGGTCCAGTCGGTGTAGTGGCTCAGTGCGTTCACCGTCTTGATGGCCATCATGGGGCCTTCGAAGGTGGACATGCCGTAGAAGGACAGAGACACAATCAGGAAGCGCAGGATGGGGTCATCACGCAGCTTGTGCCATGCGCCGGACAGGGTCATGATGCCGTTGATCATGCCGCCCCAGGAGGGTGCCAGCAGAATCAGCGAGAACACCATACCCAGCGACTGGGTCCAGTCGGGCAGGGCCGTGTAGTGCAGGTGGTGAGGACCAGCCCACATGTAGGTGAAGATCAGTGCCCAGAAGTGCACGATCGACAGGCGGTAGGAGTACACCGGACGGGCAGCCTGCTTCGGGATGAAGTAGTACATCATGCCCAGGAAGCCAGCCGTCAGGAAGAAGCCCACGGCATTGTGGCCATACCACCACTGCACCATGGCGTCCTGCACACCGGCGTAGGCGGAGTAGCTCTTCATCAGCCCGGCAGGGATCGATACGTTGTTCACCACGTGCAGCAGGGCAACGGCGATGATGAAGGCGCCGTAGAACCAGTTGGCCACATAGATGTGCTTGACCTTGCGCGTACCGATCGTGCCGAAGAACACGATGGCGTAGGACACCCAGACTGCGGTGATCAGCAGGTCAATGGGCCACTCCAGCTCGGCGTATTCCTTGCCTTGCGTGAAACCCAGCGGCAGGCTGATGGCAGCTGCCACGATCACCAGCTGCCAGCCCCAGAACGTGAAGGCTGCCAGCTTGGGCAAGAACAACGTGGTCTGGCAGGTGCGCTGAACCACGTAATAGCTGGTTGCAAACAAGGCAGAACCACCAAACGCAAAGATCACCGCGTTGGTGTGCAGCGGACGCAGGCGTCCGAAGCTGAGCCATGGAATGCCGAAGTTGAGTTCCGGCCAAGCCAGCTGGGCGGCGACAAACACCCCCACCAGCATGCCGACCACCCCCCAAACCACGGCCATGAATGAAAACTGCCGCACTACCGTATCGTTGTAGTGGACAGTATTGGTTTTTACATCGTCCATCGTGCACCTCTTAAATTGCAGATAAAAGTTTCACCGTTCCAGTTTTTTAAATTATTGACCAGTGTCAATCCTCTCGAAGAATACGTTCCCCCTCCTGCTCTACGCTCTCGAACTGCCCTCGATAGATGGCCCACCATAGGGCCACTGCTATAAAAAGTACGAGCACCACCGACAAGGGAATCAGTAGGTACAGGATATCCATGCACACCCCCTTCAACACGACGCACGCTGTGCATCAACAACCGCCACAGCACCATGCGCCACTTCCATACCGGTGGACGCCTCCCAGCGCGTCAGGCGCGCTGCGTTGAGCACCACCCACAAAGAGCTCAGAGCCATGCCGAGCCCCGCCAGCCATGCCGGCACCAGGCCTGCTGCAGCAAAAGGCACCGACACAAGGTTGTAGGCAGCAGCCCACCACAGGTTCTGCCGAACGATGCGCAGGGTCCTGCGCGCAAATCGCACCGACGCACATACCTGGCGCAGGTCATCGCTCAGGACCACCAGGTCCGAACGCGCCCGCGCCAGCGGTACGGCACGACCAAAGGCAAACGAGACATCTGCCCCTGCCAGGACGGGCCCATCGTTCAGACCATCGCCCACCATGCCAACTGTGTGCCCCTGGGCCTGCAGGGCCCGAGTATGCGCCAGTTTGGAAGCGGGACTGCACATGGCCTGAAACTGCTCAATACCAACCGCCTGCGCAACACGCTGCACCGCAGCTGTGCCATCGCCAGACAGCAGCTGCACGTCCATGTGCATCGCCCGCAACTGCTGCACCACGCTGGCAGCCTCCGGGCGAATGCGCTCTTCCAGGGACCACGCCGCCAGAGGCTGCACGCTCGCATCGTCCCGATCGTCACCCTCCGGATCTGCTTCCAGCGACAGATACACCGCCTGCGGCAGGGCAGCGGGCCCTTGCGTGCCCACAGCAAACGCATGCGACCCCAGACGCACCCAGCGCGGTGCCGCAGCCCAGTGCCCGGTGCCTTGCACCTGGGCGCGCAGGCCCTTGCCCGCCAGCTCCTGCACTTGCAGCACCTGCCATACAGCACCATCCTGCGCAGCACTGGCCGTGACTGCATCCTGCTGCTGCAGTTGCTGTAGCGCCCGCGATACCGGATGCATGGAACGCTGGGCCACGCTGACCGCCAGCGTCCGGCACCACAGCGGCACTTCCTTCCCATCGGGCGTCAGACCAGCCTGAATACCCATACCCTCCTGGGTAAGGGTGCCCGTCTTGTCGAACACCAGAACATCCATCGCGGCCAGCGCCTCCAGCCCCTGCAGATTGCGCACCAGCACACCCTGACGCGCCAGAGTGCCTGCAGCCGTCAGCATGGCCACGGGCGTTGCCAGGGACAAGGCGCACGGACAAGTCACGATCAGTACCACGGCGGCATACATCAGGCCGCGGCCGGGATCCGTGCTCCACCAGTAGGCCGCCGTGGCGGCTGCCAGCAGCAGCACCGCGATCAGGAAGGGGCCGGCCACCTTGTCCGCCAGCTGCGCCAGGCGCGGCTTCTGGGTGCTGGCGCTTTCCATCAGATCGACGATCTGGGCAAACCTGGTATCTGCACCCAAGGCGGTGACCCGAACCTGCACGGCCGCCCCCAGGTTGTAGCTGCCGGCAATCACCGTGCTGCCTTCAGGCTTGGAGATGGGGCGCGACTCGCCGGTCAGCAAAGCCTCGTCGGCCTGGGTGTGTCCCTGTTCGATGACGCCATCGGTGGGAAATGCCTCACCGGCCAGTACTTGCAGCACATCACCGACTGCCACACGGCGCAGGGCCACGCGGACAAAGCTGCCGTCGGATTGCTGTTGCAGCACGCTATCGGGCAGGCGGTTGAGCACCGCATCCAGCGCCCCGGCGGTGCGGTCGCGCAAACGCACCTCCAGCCAGCGCCCGGCCAGCAAAAAAGCGGCAAACATGGACAAGGAGTCGAAGAACACCTCCTTGCCAAAAATCCCCTCGGGCTGGAACGTGCCCAGGCTGCTGATCACAAACGTCAGCCCCATGCCCAGAGCCACGGGCAGGTCCATGCTGATGCGCCTCTGGCGCAGATCGCGCCAGGCACCAACAAAAAATGGGCCGCAGGAAAAAATCAGCAACGGAATGCAGATGACCCAGGATGCCCAGCGCAGCAGGGTTTCCATCTCCAGCGACAGATCGCCCGGCTGCGCCTCGTAGGCGGGCCATGCGTACATCATGACCTGCATCATGCAGAATGCTGCCAGCAACCAGCGCCACAGCGCCTTGCGCTGCTGTGCCTGGCGCAGCTCCTTGGCCTTGGCATCCTGCGCCGGCACGGCCTGATAGCCTGCCTGGCGGATGGCTTCAAACCACTGTGAAGGTGTGACCCGGCGCGCATCCCAGACCACGCGCGCGCGGTGCGCGGCGGCTGAGACCTCGACCTGCTCGATGCCGGGCACGGCGCGCAAGGCGTCCTCAATGGTCAGCGCGCAAGTGGCGCAATACATACCCTCCAGCACCACTTGCGAGTCCCACACAGGGACCGTGGCCGGATCATAGGAAGACGAGGAGGGTGCGCCACCCAATGGCTTGCCGAAATTGGGCCACTCTTGTGGATCATCGAGAAGCTGTAGCGCCTCCTGATGCTGCGACCCCTGCTCTTCAGAAGCATGCTGCGAAGCGCCTTGCAGCAAAGGACTCTGAGGATACATGGTCATAAACGTTGCGGAGCCGCATCATAAACGCTTTGTCTGGTGGGCCTTGATCTATGCAAAGGGTTTTTTAAGCTGCTAAGGTACCCGTGGTGGTGGCAAGACCTGCTACAAAATTGTGTATTTGAAGAAGGAGAACCCTGCATGTATGAGCGTATTCTGGTAGCCACCGATGGCTCCCCCCTGTCCGACAAAGCCGTGCAACACGCTCTGTCGCTGGCCAAGATCAGCGGCGCCACGCTGATTGCCCTGCGCGTGGTTCCCCGCTACCCACGCAGCTACCTGGAGGGTGGTGCCACCGTGGACATCACAGAGATCAAGCGCATCGAAACCCAGTGGAGCGAGCAGGCCCAGGCCCAGTTGGCCAGCATCAAGGCCGAGGGCAAGGCCATGGGTGTGACGGTGAAGACCTCCGTGGCCAAATCCGACCTGGTGGCCGAGTCCATCATCACCGCCGCCGAGAAGCAGGATGCCGACCTGATCGTCATGGCTTCGCATGGCCGCAAGGGCATCAAACGCCTGCTGCTGGGTAGCGAAACCCAGCACGTACTCACCCACTCCGGCAAGCCCGTGCTGGTGCTGCGCTGAGCCAGACACGGCCACGCGGCCAAACGAAAGCGGCCTCTGGCCGCTTTTCCTTGGCTTGAACTATCAAAAAAGAGAGCTACTGGCGCTTGCCATAAAAGGATTTCAGAGAATATCCATATTGAAACCTTTGCATGGTAAGCGCCAGCAGCTCTCTTTTTTATAAATCCACGAGCTAACCGCCCGCACGCCCGGCGCGCAGCTGCGCCCACAGCCACAAGGCCACACCCGCCACCACCATGGGTACGCACAGCCACTGCCCCATGCTCATGCCCAGGGAAAGCAGGCCCAGGTAATCGTCCGGCTCGCGGAAATATTCGGCTACGAAGCGCAAACAGCCATAGCCGACCAGAAAGGCCGCCGCCACCTGACCGGGATGGCGCTCACGGCGTGCGTACAGCCACAGCAGGATGAACAGCAGCACCCCTTCCAGCAGAAACTGGTAGATCTGCGAGGGATGGCGCGGCTGCATGCTGCCGCTGTGCGGAAAGACCATCGCCCAGGGCAGCTCCGGCGATGCAAAGCGCCCCCACAGCTCGCCGTTGATGAAGTTGCCCACCCGCCCCGCTGCCAGCCCGGTGGGCACGCACGGTGCCACAAAGTCGGCCACCTGCAACCACGGGCGCTGACGCGTCCAGGCAAACCACGACAGTGCTGCGGTCACGCCCAGCAAGCCGCCATGAAAGCTCATGCCCCCTGTCCACACGGCAAAGATCTCCAGTGGGTGCGCCAGGTAGTAATCCGGCTTGTAGAACAGGCAGTAGCCCAGACGACCGCCGACGATCACACCGAGCACGCCAAGGAACAGAATGTCCTCCACGTCCTTGCGGCTCCAGGCCTGGGCGCCTTGTAGCTGTGCAAAAGGCGGGTGTTTGAGCCGGCACTGCCCCAGCCACATGAAAAGGGCAAAGGCTGCCAGATAAGTCAGCCCATACCAGTGAATGGCCAGCGGCCCCACTTGCACGGCCACGGGATCGATTTGCGGGTACATCAACATGGGCAACGATTGTGCCGCAGCGCGCTGGAGTGGCCGAACATTTGAGCACCACGGGCATCTTGCCGTGCTGCAACGCAAAAAGATGGCTGTCTCTGGCGTAGCATCGGCCCGCGTATGTCTTTCCTCCCCTCTTCCCCTTCACCCTCGGCTCCGGTTCAGGCACCACGCAGCGCCTGGCACCTGTTCTGGGCCTTCAGCAGCATTGCGCTGCAAGGCTTTGGCGGTGTGATGGCCATCATCCAGCGCGAAGTGGTACAGCGCCGCCAGTGGCTCAGCCCGCAGGAATTCATGCAGGACTGGGCCGTGGCTCAGGTGATGCCGGGCTCCAACGTCGTCAACCTGTCGATGATGATCGGCCAGCGCTTCCTCGGGGTGCGCGGTGCCATAGCGGCAGTGGCGGGCATGTTTGTCCTGCCGATGCTGCTGATGCTGCTGGCGGGCAGCGCCTATGTGTACTGGTCGGACAACGCCGTGGTCTCCGGCGCGCTGCATGGCGTGGCCGCCGTGGCGGCGGGGCTGGTGCTGGGCTCCGGGCTGAAGCTGGCCAGCAGCCTGCCCGCCCACCCTTTGCCACTGTGGCTGTGCGCCGTGCTGGCAGTGCTGGGCTTTGTGCTCATGGCCTGGCTGCACTGGCCGCTGCTGGCGGTGTTGCTGTCCATCGGCTCGCTGGGCTGCGTGCTGACGTGGCGCCGCCTGGCGCCTTGAGAGCGTGCCCGCACCATGATGAGCAATACCTTGCTGGACACGGTCACCATCGGCTTTTCCAGTGCCTGGCACTGGCTGCACCTGCTGGCCTACTTTGCCGGGCTGTCGCTGATTTCCATCGGCGGCGCCGTGGCCACAGCGCCGGACATGCACCGCCACTTCGTCCTGGGGCAGCACTGGCTCAACGACGGGCAGTTTGGCACCGCCATTGCCATTTCCCAGGCGGCTCCAGGCCCCAATGTGCTGTTCGTTGCGCTGCTGGGCTGGTCCATGGGACTGAACGCAGCGCCCTCCTGGCCCTGGCTGCCCGCCTGGACCGTGGCCCTGGCCTGCACCCTGGTGTGCATGCTGGGCATGCTGCTGCCCAGTTGCCTCCTGACCTGGTTTGCCACCAGCTGGCTGCAGCGCAATGGTGAGCGCCGCGCCGTGCGCGCCTTCCGCTGGGGCATGGCGCCGCTGGTGGTGGGACTGGTGCTGGCTTCGGGCTGGGTGCTGGCACGCAGCGCAGGCTATGCCGCGCAGAGCATGGGCCCCTGGGTACTGGCCGCGCTCACCGCCCTGCTGGTCTGGAAGACGCGGCTGCACCTGATGTGGCTGCTGCTGGGCGGTGCTGCCACAGGGGTATTACTTGGCTGGTGAGGGCGATGACGGAACTGCCAGACCTCGCTGGCGCACGGCCTCGTACAGACACACAGCGCTGGCCACCGATACGTTCAGGCTCTCCACCGCCCCCAGCATGGGGATGCGCATCAGCGCATCGCAGGTCTTGCGCGTGAGCTGGCGCATGCCGTCGCCCTCGGCACCCAGCACCAGCGCCACGGGGCCTTGCAGATCCATGTCGTAAAGCTGCGCCGTGGCATCGCCGCTGGTGCCAATGATCCAGATGCCCCGCTCCTTGAGTTCGTTGAGCGTGCGTGCCAGATTGGTCACCATGAAGTAGGGTACGGTTTCTGCGGCACCGCTGGCCACCTTGGCCACCGTGGCATTGATGCCTGCGGCGTGGTCCTTGGGAGCAACCACGGCATGCACACCGGCACCATCGGCCACACGCAGACAGGCACCCAGGTTGTGCGGATCGGTCACGCCATCGAGCACCAGCAGCAAGGGGTTGCGCACACCTGCGGCTTCCAGCCCGTCGAGCAGGTCGTCCAGGGAGTTTTGCTGTACCAGAGGCTGCACACGCGCGGCCACACCCTGGTGGCCGTGGCTGCCGGCCAGCTTGGCAATGCGCGGTGCATCGGCTTCGATCAGGCGCACACCGGCCTCGCGCGCACGTTCCAGGAACTGGCGCATGCGCGCATCGCGGCGCGTGGCTTCGTAATAGACCTCGATGATGGATTGAGGGGCAGTTTTCAGGCGCACGCCCACAGCGTGAAAGCCGAACAGAACTTTGGGAGAAGACATAGGGTCGCGATTATCCGACCTTGCCCCGCCAGCGACAGTCGAATTTGAAAACGCTTGCACCCATCAGGGAATACCCCAGGGCGCCTACACTGGTGTGTTTCACATCCTGGCAAGCAGGGCCACCCGCCCGGCATCTGCTCTTTTTCATTGGTACCACCACATGATCCACCGCCCCATCCTGCGCTGGGCACTGCGCACCAGCATCGTCACCCAGATCGTCCTCAGCCTGATACTGGGCACCATATTTGCCCTGCTCTGGCCCCAGGCTGCCGGCCACGTCGAGATCCTGGGCACACTGTTCATCTCCGCCCTCAAGGCTGCAGCGCCCATCCTGGTGTTCATTCTGGTGATCTCGGCCATCAGCAACCAGACGTCGGGCGGTAGCACGCGGTTGCGTCCCATTCTGTGGCTCTACGCCGTCGGCACACTGTGCGCCGCCGTCGTGGCGGTCATTGCCAGCATGCTGGTGCCCTCCACCCTGGCCCTGCAGGACACCGCCACCGGCATGGCCGTGCCCAGCGGCATCGGTGAGGTGCTGCGCCAGGTGCTGGCCAATGCGGTGGACAACCCCATCAATGCCCTGCTGCATGCCAACTACATCGGCATCCTGGTCTGGGCCACTGCCATCGGCATTGCCTTGCGGCGCGGGGCTGAGCACACGCGCCAGGTGATGGCCGATTTTTCCAATGGCATCACCCTCATCATCCAGGCCATCATCCGCCTGGCACCCATCGGCATTTTCGGCCTGGTGGCATCGACCATCGCCAACACCGGTGCCAAGGTGCTGCTCGGCTACGCCCACCTGCTCATGGTGCTTCTGGGCTGCATGGTGTTCGTCGCCCTGGTGGTCAACCCGCTGATCGTGTGGTGGAAGCTTCGCCGCAACCCCTACCCCCTGGTCTGGATGTGCCTGCGCGAAAGCGGCGTGACGGCATTTTTCACCCGCAGCTCTGCGGCCAACATCCCCGTCAACCTGGCGATTGCCAAACGTCTGAACCTGGATGAAGGCACCTACAGCGTGGCCATCCCGCTGGGCGCCACCATCAACATGGCAGGTGCGGCCATCACCATCAGCGTGCTGACCCTGGCTGCGGCCCACACCCTGGGCATTCCCGTGGACATCCCCACGGCCATCCTGCTGTGCGTGGTCTCGGCCGTGTGCGCCTGCGGGGCCTCTGGCGTGCCTGGCGGCTCGCTGCTGCTGATTCCGCTGGCCTGCTCGCTGTTTGGCATCTCCAACGACGTGGCCATGCAGGTGGTGGCCGTGGGCTTCATCATCGGCGTGCTGCAGGACTCGGCAGAGACGGCTCTCAACTCCTCCACCGACATCATCTTCACCGCTGCGGCCTGCCTGCCCCAGCAGGAACACACACCGCGCTGAACGTCCTGCCGCACCGTCCGGGGTGCGCTCAGCCCGAAAAACAAAAAGGCTCTGCATGCGCTGCAGAGCCTTTTTTGCTGGCCGATACGGCGGCTGTAGTGCCGTCACATCAGCGGTAGTAGGCCTCAACGACGCCACTGAGTTTGATCAGCAGGGGGCGGCCTTTGCGGTCCAGGGTTTTGCCTGCCGGCACCTTGATCCACCCTTCGCTGATGCAGTACTCCTCGACATCGTTGCGTTCCTTGCCATTGAAGCGTATGCCGACATCGTGCTCAAACACCGCCGCCACAAAGTGCGGGCTGCGCGGATCGATGGACAGGTGGTCAGGCAGGGGTGGACGGCTGGTGGTTTCCGACATGCAATAGGTACCGTAGAAAGGTTGCAGACAGCTCCGGCGCGTGGGCCAGGGCGCAAAGTCCGCTATTGTCCGGGCATTTGCCGCTGGATCGCCTGAAGGGTACGGTTCATTTTCACCCCAAATATTCGGTATATAATCTGGGGCTTCGGCGTGTAGCGCAGCCTGGTAGCGCACTTGCATGGGGTGCAAGGGGTCGCGAGTTCGAATCCCGCCACGCCGACCAATATGAAAAAAGGCCCTTGGCATTGCCAAGGGCCTTTTTGTCTGGGCGCTCTGTCACGCCACATGGCAGCCATGCTGCTGCCATGTGCCGCGTTCAGGCAAATGCCGCTGCGTGCACCTGGGTGGGCAAAGCCAGGACGCGGTAGGCCACCACATCCAGCGCCGGGTAGCTGATGCCCTGCTTGTCCGTCCAGACCTTGGGGGTCAACGGCCCCACCAGAGAGACGACGTCGCCCTCCTGCAGCTCCTGCAGCTGCTTGCACGGCACGGGGTCGAATGCCACCACATTCACAAACAAGCTTGCCGGGGTACCGTCCCCTGCGTTGGCACGTAAGTTGCCGTCTCCTACGGTGGCTCGCATGCGTGCCACCATGAATGTTTTGCCAAAGCGGTCGGTACGCTCGCTTGGGTCCGTGGTCAGGCGCCCGGTAATGAGTCCTTCGATCATGGATGTAAAAATTGTCTTGAAACCAATAAACAGGGAAGCACAAAAAAAGGCCAGCACGCATCAGGTGCTGGCCTTTTGGATATGGTCGGCGTGGCGGGATTCGAACTCGCGACCCCTTGCACCCCATGCAAGTGCGCTACCAGGCTGCGCTACACGCCGAAGCCGCTGATTATAGGCAACAAAAAAGCACGCTGAGTGAAGTTCGGCCTTTTTTCACGATATTTTTTCGTGCATGAGTGCCTTGCACTTGGTGCTGGCGTGGAAAGTGACCACCCGGCGCGCCGCAATCGGCACCAGCTCCCCGGTGCGCGGATTGCGCCCGGGGCGCGGTGCCTTCTGGCGCACCTGGAAGTTGCCCAGGCCGGAGAGTTTGACATCCTCCCCGCGCGCCAGGCTTTCCACCATCAGCTCGAAAAAGCAATCGACCACCTGTTTGGCGTCGCGCTTGTTCATGCCCATCTGCTCAAACAGCATGTCCACCAGCTCGGCCTTGGTCAGCGCAGCCTCTTCTGCGCCGGTCTCGGGGGATAGAAACGTTTCGCTCATCGTGTTCACTCCTACCCGCGCAGCCTTGCGCCCAGCGCACTACCCAGGGCAGCGATGGCGGACTGCATTGCGGCATCGATCTGGGCATCGGTCAGCGCCTCGGCGCCGCTGCCCAGCGTCAGGCGCACCGCCAGACTCTTTTCATCCTGCCCCAGCGCACCAGGAGCAGCCTCTTCACCCGGCTTGAGCTTCTTCGGGCGGAACACATCGAACAGCACGGCAGCACGCAGCAGCGGCACCGAGGTGTGCAGCACGTCCATCACCTGCGCGTGGGTGACGCTTTCCTTCACCACCACGGCAATGTCGCGCTCGACCAGCTGGTGCTTGGGCACGGGCTGGAATTGCGGCACGGCACGCTGCAGCACGGCATCGAGCTCCAGCTCGAACAGCACCGGCGCCTGGGGCAGATCCCACTGCTGGCGCCACTTGGGGTGCAGTTCGCCCACGTAGCCAATCACCTGACCAGCCACCAGCACGCGCGCGCAACGACCGGGGTGCATGGCCGGATGCTCGGCCACTTCAAACGTCGCCTGCAGCGGTGCCAGCAAGGCCTCGACATCGCCCTTGACGTCGTAGAAATCGACGCGGCTGTCAGCACGCCCCCACTGCAACTGCTCGGCCGGCCCGTAGGCCAGGCCGGCCACGCGCATCGGCTGGCGAAAGCCCTGCACCGTGGTGTTGGAGTTCTGCACCGAGGCATCCTTGAAGAACACCCGCCCCAGCTCGAACACGCGCACACGCGCGGCCTTGCGGTCCAGGTTGAACTTGAGCACCTGCAACAGCGAACCCAGCAGGGACGAGCGCATCACGCTCAAATGGCTGGCAATCGGGTTGAGCAGCTGCACCGGATCGGGGTTGCCCGCCAGGGTGTGCTCCCACTGCTCCTGCACAAAGCTGAAGTTGATGGTTTCCTGATAGCCCAGCCCCGCCAGCGCGCGACGCACCGCAAACGGGCTGCGACGGTTCTCGGCACCCAACTTGGGCGCAATGGGCGCCAACGGTTTGGTGGCGGGCAGCTTCTCGTAACCCACCATGCGCGCCACTTCCTCGATCAAATCCTCTTCCAGATTGATGTCGAAGCGGAAGGTCGGCGCCGTGACCTCGAGCACGCCCTCGGCCACCACCTGTGCCGGCAATCCCAGGCCATTCAGGGCATCCAGGCACTGCTGCTGCGTCACCGGCATGCCGATGACCTTGGCCGCACGTGCCACGCGCAGCTGCACTTTCTTGGGCGCCGGCACGTTGGGCTGCTGGTCGGTGATCGGGCCGCAGGTGGTCTGAGCGGTACCGCAGATCTGCAACACCAGCTCGGTGATGCGCTCCAGCACCTGCACGGTCTGCGCCGGATCGACGCCACGCTCGAAGCGGTGCCCGGCATCGGTGGAGAAATTGAAGCGACGCGAGCGCCCGGCCACGGCCTTGGGCCACCAGAAGGCCGCCTCGATGTAGATGTTCTGCGTGCTGTCGGAGACGGCCGTTGCGGCGCCACCCATGATGCCCGCCAGAGACTCCAGTCCACGGTCGTCGGCAATCACACCCACGTGCTCATCCACCGTCACGGTGTTGCCGTTGAGCAATTCCAGCTGCTCACCCAGCTTGCCCCAGCGCACTTGCAGGCCGCCGCTGATCTTGTCCAGATCGAAGATGTGCGAGGGCTGGCCCAGTTCGAACATCACATAGTTGGAAATGTCCACCAGGGGCGAGACCGAACGCTGGCCGCAGCGCGCCAGACGATCCACCATCCACTGGGGCGTCCTGGCCTGCATGTTCACGCCACGCACAATGCGCCCGGAAAAACGCCCGCACAGGTCGTCTGCCAACACCTGCACCGGCAGGACCGCGTCACTGCCCACGCTGTTCCGGGGGAAGGACAGCGGCGTCAGGTGCGCGCCGGTCAGGGCCGACAACTCGCGCGCAATGCCGTACACGCTCAGGCAGTGCGCCAGATTGGGCGTGAGCTTGAGGGTGAACAGCGTGTCGTCCAGATTCAGGTATTCGCGGATGTTCTGGCCCAGCGGCGCATCCAGCGGCAGCTCCAGCAGGCCGCCGTGGTCGTCGGCAATGCCCAGCTCCTTGGCCGAACACAGCATGCCAAAGCTTTGCACGCCGCGCAGCTTGCCCACCTTGATCCTGAAGGGCTTGCCATCCGGGCCGGGAGGCAGCTCGGCGCCCACGGTGGCGCACGGGATCCTGATGCCCACGCGCGCATTGGGTGCGCCACAGACGATATTCAGCAGCTCGGGACCACCCACATCGACCTGGCACACGCGCAGGCGATCGGCATCGGGGTGCTGCACTGCCTCTTTGATCTCACCGACCACAACGCCGGTAAAGGGCGGAGCCACGGGCTCCAGCTCCTCCACCTCCAGGCCGGCCATGGTCAAAGTGTCGGCCAGCTCCTGGGTGGAGAGCGCAGGGTTGCAGTACTGACGCAACCAAGATTCGGGAAATTGCATGGTGATTCCATCTCTGGCAATGCACCGGGAAGGTAAACGCCCTGAACACCCGGCATTGCTATTTAAAAAATAGCTTTTTGCGCTTTCTCTATCTTCATTTCAGCATTAAAACTATCTGAAACCAGCTTATAGCAAGCGCCTAAAGCTCACTTTTTAGACATCCAGCGTTCTCGGCAACCTAGCGGAACTGCGACAGGAAACGGATGTCGCCATCAAAGAACAGGCGCAGGTCGTTCACACCGTAGCGCAGCATGGTCAGGCGGTCCGGCCCCATGCCAAAGGCAAAGCCGATGTAGCGCTCGGGGTCCAGGCCCATGTTGCGCACCACATTGGGGTGCACCTGGCCGCTGCCGGCCACTTCCAGCCACTTGCCGGCCAGCGGACCACTCTGGAACTGGATGTCCACTTCGGCCGAAGGCTCGGTGAACGGGAAAAAGCTCGGGCGAAAGCGCAGCACCAGGTCATCGCTTTCGAAAAACGTCTTGCAGAAATCGGTGAAGACAACCTTCAGATCCTTGAAGCTCACGTTCTCGCCGATCCACAGGCCTTCGCATTGGTGGAACATGGGCGAGTGTGTGGCATCCGAATCGACGCGGTAGGTACGACCGGGTGCGATCACACGGATCTCGGGCATGCTCTGCCCCGCATCGATCAGATTGCGATAGCGCTGCACATGCTGCATGGCGTGGCGCACCTGCATTGGGCTGGTGTGCGTGCGCAGCAAATTGGGCGCTTCGGGCGTGCCACCTTCGACATAGAACGTGTCGTGCATCGAGCGTGCAGGGTGGTCTTCAGGGGTGTTGAGCGCGGTGAAGTTGAACCAATCGGACTCGATTTCCGGGCCCTCTGCCACTTCAAAGCCCATCGAGGAAAAAATGCCCTCAATGCGCTCCAGCGTCAGCGACACCGGGTGCAGCCCACCCTGGCCACGGCTGCGCCCAGGCAGAGTGACATCCAGGCGCTCGGCCTGCAGGTGCTTTTGCAGCTCGGCATCGGCCAGCTCCTGGCGGCGTGCGCTCAAGGCAGCCTCGATAGCCTGCTTGGCCACGTTGATGGCGGCGCCGCGCGTCTTTTTTTCTTCTACGCTGAGCTGGGCCATGCCCTTCATCAACTCGGTCATCTTGCCGGACTTGCCCAAAAACTGGGCCTTGGCATTTTCCAGATCAGCAGGGGTGGCGGCCTGCGCAAACAGCTGCTGCGCGCTGGCAACCAGAGAATCCAACTCGTTCATAGCGACTCTTTTTCGAGCTTTAAATGAAACAAGGGCTAGTGCCTTTTCAAGCCCTAGCCCTTGCTGATGGTGCGTCAGCAGCTACCAAATAAATAGCAACCGCCGATCGTGAACTCAAGCAGCCAGCTTGGCCTTGACTTGCTCCACGATGCTGCCAAAGGCAGCCTTGTCGTGCACCGCGATATCGGCCAGCATCTTGCGGTCGATTTCGATGGCGGCCTTCTTCAGGCCGTTGGTGAACTGGCTGTAGGTCAGACCCAGTTCGCGCGCAGCGGCGTTGATACGGGTGATCCACAGACGGCGGAACACGCGCTTCTTGTTGCGGCGGTCACGATAAGCGTATTGACCGGCCTTCATCACCGCCTGCTTGGCGACGCGGAAGACATTACCGCGACGACCGCGGAAACCCTTGGCTTGGGCGAGAACTTTCTTGTGACGGGCGCGGGCCGTTACACCACGTTTGACGCGAGGCATGTGTTTACTCCTTGTTCGTCTGTGAAATTACAGGCCAGCCGCAGGCAGCATCCGGGCGATGGAGCCCAGATCGGACTCATGCACGTTCACGATGCCACGCAGGTTGCGCTTGTTCTTGGTGGTCTTCTTGGTCAGGATGTGACGCTTGAAGGCTTGACCGCGCTTGACGGTGCCACCCGGACGAACGCGAAAACGCTTCTTCGCGCTGCTCTTGGTTTTCATTTTGGGCATTGAAATGCTCCTGTTACTTGTGCTCGCAAGGCGTTTGCCACCACAGCAAAACTTGTCGGCCCCGAGACACTTCTGATTGCCCGCCACAAGACGGGCAACACAAAAGCCTGCCCGATCAAGTTCGGGCAAGCTCCTGCATGGGGGAAATCAACCCGCCTTTTCGGTGGCGGGAGCTTCTGCGGTCCTGGCAGCGCCGGGCTTCTTGCGCGCCGGAGCCACCATCATGACCATCTGACGTCCTTCCAGCTTGGGGAACTGCTCCACCTGGATGCTGTCGGCCAGATCGTCGCGCAGGCGGTTGAGCAGGTCCAGACCCAGCTGCTGGTGCGTAATCTCACGCCCGCGAAAACGCAGCGTGATCTTACACTTGTTGCCATCGCCCAGAAAGCGCCGGATATTGCGCAGCTTGATGTTGTAGTCACCATCGTCGGTACCAGGGCGGAATTTCACCTCCTTGATCTCGACCACGGCCTGCTTGGCCTTGGCTTCCGCAGCTTTCTTCTGCTCCTGGTACTTGAACTTGCCGTAATCCATCAGCCGGCACACCGGCGGATTGGCATTGGCGGCAATTTCGACCAAATCCACATCCAGCTCGCCAGCTGCGCGCAGGGCTTCCTGCAAGGGCACGATGCCCAGGGGCTCATTGTCCGGCCCGGTAAGACGCACCTCCGGTGCCGTGATTTCACGGTTCAGACGGTGCTTGCGCTCTTCACGCTGGCGACGATCACGAAATTCTGTAGCTATGGCTCTCACCCTAAAATCAAAACGCTACGAAAAGCGTAGCTGCCTGCACGCACAGCGCGCAGACACCTAGCCATACCGCGCCGGACAATTCTCAGAACCTAGACTTTGGCAGCGATGTCGTTGGAGAGCAGTTCAATGAATGCTTCCACGCTCATCACCCCCAGATCCTTATTGCCCCGGGCTCGCACGGCGACGGTGCCGGCAGCCTTCTCCTTGTCGCCCGCGACCAGGATATAGGGCAATTTCTGCAATGCATGCTCGCGTATTTTATACGTGATCTTTTCATTGCGTAGATCGGCAGCCATCTTCAGCGCGTGATCGGGCAAGGCCTTTTGCAGTTTCGCCACAACTTCCTGCACGTAGTCGGCCTGACTGTCGGTGATGTTGAGCACGGCCACCTGCTGAGGCGCCAGCCACACCGGCAGTGCGCCTGCGTACTGCTCGATCAAAATGCCGATGAAGCGCTCCATCGAGCCCACGATGGCACGGTGCAGCATCACGGGTCGGTGACGATTGCCATCTTCCCCTACGTACTCCGCATCCAGGCGCTCGGGCATGGAAAAGTCCACCTGGATCGTGCCACACTGCCACTGACGTCCCAACGCATCCTTGAGCGTGTACTCAATCTTGGGGCCGTAGAACGCACCATCTCCCTCGGCAACCAAGTACTCGCAGCCAGAGGTCTTCAGGCTGTCGAACAGCGCGGCTTCTGCCCTGTCCCAGCTCTCGTCGGAGCCAATGCGCGCTTCAGGACGCGTGGCCACCTTGTAGATGATGTCGGTGAAGCCGAAGTCCTTGTACACCTGTTGCAGCAGGCGCGTGAAGTTGAGCACCTCCTGCTGGATCTGATCCTCGGTACAGAAGATGTGCCCATCGTCCTGCGTAAAGGCACGCACGCGCATGATGCCGTGCAGACCACCGGTGGGTTCGTTGCGGTGGCACTGACCGAACTCACCCATGCGCAGCGGCAGCTCACGGTAGCTCTTGATGCCCTGCTTGAAGATCAGGATGTGACCGGGGCAGTTCATGGGCTTGAGCGCAAAGTCGTGCTTTTCGCTCTCCGTGGTGAACATGTTGTCACGGTACTTGTCCCAGTGACCGGTCTTCTCCCACAGGGTGCGATCCAGGATCTGCGGTCCCTTGACTTCCTGGTAACCATTGTTGCGGTACACGCGGCGCATGTACTGCTCCACTTCCTGCCAGACACGCCATCCCTTGGGGTGCCAGAACACCGTACCGGGCGAGCATTCATCAATGTGGAACAGATCCAGCTCGCGCCCCAGCTTGCGGTGGTCGCGCTTTTCTGCCTCCTCGATGCGGGTGAGATAAGCCTGCAGGTCTTTCTTGTCGGCCCAGGCCGTGCCATAGATACGCTGCAATTGCTCGTTCCTGGCATCCCCGCGCCAGTAGGCACCGGCCAGCTTGGTCAGCTTGAATACCTTCAGGAAGCGGGTGTTGGGCACGTGGGGGCCACGGCACATGTCGATGTACTCCTGGTGGTAGTACAGACCCATCTGCGTTTCGTTGGGCATGTCCTCCACCAAGCGCAGCTTGTAATCCTCGCCACGGGACTGGAATACCTGGATCACCTCGGCACGCGGCGTCATCTTCTTGATGACGTCGTAGTCCTGGGCGATCAGCTCCTTCATGCGCGCCTCAATGGCCGCCACGTCCTCAGGGGTGAAGGGACGCTCGTAGGAGATGTCGTAGTAAAAGCCCTCTTCGATCACCGGGCCGATCACCATCTTGGCCGTGGGATACAGCTGCTTGACAGCGTGACCGACCAGGTGGGCGCAGGAGTGGCGGATGATTTCCACGCCCTCGGGGTCCTTGGGCGTAATGATCTGCAGCCGGGCGTCCTGCTCGATCACATCACAGGCATCGACCAGGCGACCATTGACGCGACCGGCCACCGTGTTCTTGGCCAACCCAGCACCAATCGATTGCGCCACCTGCATCACTGTGACCGGGCCTTCAAACTCGCGCACGGAACCGTCGGGAAGGGTAATTTTCAACATAGCTAACTTCTGTTCAAAAGATGTGAGGGCCGCGCGAGCAATAAAAAAGCGCGGAACCAGTCCGCGCTGCGAGAAGGAAGAGACGATCTGTCGTACAAGCGCGAACGAGCTGGCTTCAGCAGCCAGTGGTGGTTTGCGTTGTAGTTCGCGGTGTCATAACCGGTACTGCCTTTCTCGCCCTTGTGAGTTTGTAAAGCCTGCAATTCTAACTGCTTGGAACACAAACGGGCTTGCAAAACTTTGCAAGCCCGTATTTGTACGAAGCTGGATCGCCATGGACGATCCAGTCGCCGTGCTTAGTGGAACTGTTCTTCTTCGGTCGAACCAGCCAGAGCCTTCACGGAGGAAGAGCCACCCTGGATCACGGTCGTGACTTCATCGAAGTAGCCAGCGCCCACTTCCTGCTGGTGCGACACGAAGGTGTAGCCCTTCTCGCGAGCAGCAAACTCGGGCTCCTGCACCATGTTCACGTAGTGCTTCATGCCTTCGCCGCGAGCGTAGGCGTGGGCAAACTGGAAGGTGTTGTACCAGTTGATGTGGATACCAGCCAGAGTGATGAACTGGAACTTGTAGCCCAGGGCGGACAGCTCTTCCTGGAAGGATGCGATCTGGCTGTCGCTCAGGTTCTTCTTCCAGTTGAACGAGGGCGAGCAGTTGTACGACAGCAGCTTGCCGGGGCAGGCAGAGAGCACGGCCTGAGCAAATTCACGAGCAAAGCCGATATCGGGCACACCGGTTTCGCACCACACCAGATCGGCGTAGGGAGCGTAGGCCACACCACGGCTGATGGCTTGCTCCAGACCGTTCTTCACGCGGTAAAAACCTTCCTGGGTACGCTCGCCGGTCAGGAACGGCTTGTCGTTGGCGTCGTAGTCGCTGGTCAGCAGGTTGGCAGCTTCAGCGTCGGTACGGGCCAGCACGATGGTGGGCACGCCCATTACGTCGGCAGCAAAGCGGGCTGCAATCAGCTTCTCGATGGCTTCCTGGGTGGGCACCAGCACCTTGCCGCCCATGTGGCCACACTTCTTCACGGCAGCCAGCTGGTCTTCGAAGTGCACACCGGCAGCGCCAGCCGCGATCATGTTCTTCATCAGCTCGAAGGCGTTGAGCACGCCGCCAAAGCCGGCTTCCGCGTCAGCCACGATGGGCAGGAAGTAATCCACGAAGTTTTCGTCGCCGGGATTGATGCCACGGCTCCACTGGATTTCGTCGGCACGCTTGAAGGTGTTGTTGATGCGGCGCACCATGGTGGGCACCGAGTCATAGGCGTACAGCGACTGGTCGGGGTACATGGTTTCGGAGGTGTTGCCGTCGGCAGCCACTTGCCAGCCCGACAGGTACACGGCTTCCAGGCCAGCCTTGGCCTGCTGCATGGCCTGACCAGCGGTGATGGCACCAAAAGCGTTCACATAACCCTTCTTGGCACCGCCGTTGATCTTTTCCCACAGCTTTTCAGCGCCGCGCTTGGCCAGCGTGTACTCGGGCTGCAGGCTGCCGCGCAGGCGCACCACGTCAGCGGCGCTGTAACCACGCTTGACACCCTTCCAGCGGGGGTTCTCAGCCCAGTCTTTTTCCAGGGCTGCAATTTGTTGCTCGCGGCTCAGATTCGAGGATTGGGTCATGTGCTCTCTCCATTTGAAAGTTGGTAAATCCGTGACGTTCACTGCTACGTCCTGGGCTCAACTTTAAGTCTTATAGAAGAGTCAAACAACATCTTATGTCTTATATAAGACAAAATTTTTTATCATTAAAAATCAATGAGTTATAGAAATTCAAGCATGCAATTTCATGAAAACTGCGCCGAACCGCACAGAAATGCTGCTGTGCAGCATTTCTGTATTTCGCAAGATGATCTTGCGTTTTTGCATTATGAAATCACTCCGTGCGCCTACCGCTCCGGAGCGGGGGCATCAGCCATGGATGGGTTGCTGGCTGACCACGATGCCATCGGCATCCGCATACAGCCAGTCCCCTGGGCGCACGCGCACGCCGGCAATTTCCACATCCACCTGCGCCTGGCCCTGACCACGCTTTTCGGTCGGCAGGGGCATCAGACCCAAAGCACGGATCCCGACCTCCTCGGCGTTCAGCTCTGCCACGTCGCGCACGCAGCCCCACACCACAATGCCCGCCCAACCGTTGCGTGCAGCAGCCGCCGCCAGGTTTCCACCCACCAGGGCCCTGCGCAGTGAGCCACCGCCATCGACCACCAGCACCCGGCCCTCGCCGGGGCTGTCCACGGCCTGCTTCACCAGGGTGTTGTCCTCATGGCATTTGACGGTGCTGACCGGCCCGGCAAACTTCTGCCGCTTGCCGTAGTGCTGAAACACCGGTGGCAGGACGCGGAAACCATCCGAGGTATCGTTCTTGTACGTATCGCACAAATCGCAGGTTGCAAACTCTGGCTGGGTGGACATTGCTTCTTGACTCCTATTGAACGTAGAACATGCAAAGCTGCCGATTGGACACCGCCCACCCTGGCCCTGCCAAGCGCTCGAACGTGGGAAACCAGCGCAAACGGGCTACCACGCAACAGTTCTAGACAAAAAACCCGGTGGCAAGCTTGGAAAGGGATTTTTTTCGCATTAGCATCAGCACCACGTTGATCGGCCAGCCAGGCCGGTCGTCAATGCCCCCAAGCATCAACAAGGAAACACACATGGCCACTGCAAAGAAGGCAACCACCGCAGCCGCTGCGGCAGCTCCCGAGAAGAAGCGCACCCCAAACGCTGCCTTTATGAAGCCCCTGACCCCCAGCCCAGCCCTGGCCGCAGTGGTGGGCAAGGATCCTCTGCCGCGCACCGAGATCGTCAGCAAGCTGTGGGCCTACATCAAGGCCAACAACCTGCAGGACCCCGCCAACAAGCGCAACATCAACGCCGACGCCAAGCTCAAGGAAGTGTTTGGCAAGCCCCAGGTCTCCATGTTCGAAATGGCTGGCCTGATCGGCAAGCACGTCAAGTAAGACGGCATCCAACCTTCCACAAAGAACCGGCACATGCCGGTTTTTTTGTGTCTATAGCAAGACAGGGCTCACAAATAAGATGGATTCTCATTTATACTTCCACCGAATCATCCCCCATCATCCAACCCTGTCGAGAGCCATGATTGTCTGTGTCTGCCGCCGCGTCTCCGATCGTGAAATTGCCCGCCACGCCCATGCGGGCATGAGCTTCGACGACATCCAGTTTGAACTGGGAGTGGCCACCCAGTGCGGCTGCTGCGAGAGCACCGCCCGCGACGTCGTGGCCCAGTGCTGCCGCAGCCAGCCGGTGGCAGCCTTGCACCAGGAAGATGCCCGCCCCGCCTCCATGGTGTAATTTCCGGCCCGATCCCCGCTGGCAGTTGTGCCAGTGCCTTGATATTCATGTCTCCTTCCAACGATTTGGCCACCAACCACTTCGGCCAAAAGGCCGCAATTGCCACAGGTGTTCTGCTGGCCCACCTGGCGGGCCTGTGGGGTTTGCAGCACCTGCCGGGCCCGAGCCTGCCCCCCCTGGTGATCCCCGCAGAAGTCCTGGCCACCATCATCACCCCCGAGCCCGAGCCAGTCACCATACCGACCTCCATGCCGCTGGCGCCCCCCGAGCCTGCCCCGGTGCCGCACCCCAAACCGCAGCCAAAGCCGAAACCCAAGCCTCAGCCCAAACCAAAGCCACAGCCGCTACCCAAAGCAGTGGCAGACCCGGAACCGGCACCCAGCACGGCCCCCGTGGGCTCGCTTGACCCTGCACCATCTGCCCCCGCTGAGCCAGCACCCGTGGCTGCGGCCCCCGCGGCGGCTGCACCTTCTGCCGACACGGGGCCTGTGGTCGTCATGCCCTCCAGCAACGCTGCCTATCTGAACAACCCGCGCCCGGCCTACCCTTCGATCAGCCGCCGCATGGGCGAGCAAGGCAAGGTCATGCTGCGCGTTTACGTCAACGCCCAGGGGCTGCCGGAGCAGATCGAACTGCACAAGTCCAGCGGCTTCGAACGCCTGGACAAGGCCGCCATGGATGCCGTGCGCCGCTGGAACTTCGTGCCCGGCAAGCGCAATGGTGTGGCCGAGGCCATGTGGAACATCGTGCCCATCAATTTCGTACTTGAATAACGCAATCTGGAGTTTTCATGGAATCCCAATTCGGTATCGCCCACGTCTGGGCGCAAGGTGACTTCGTCTCCCGCAGTGTGGCCGTGATGCTGCTGCTCATGTCGGTCGCCTCCTGGGCCGTCATCATCATCAAGACCATCGCCCTGATGCGCCTGAAGCGGCATACCCGGCTGGCCCAGGATTTCTGGCACAGCGGAGACTTTGCCGAAGGCTTGAACAAGCTGGGCACCGAGCCCGACAACCCATTTCGCCTCCTGGCCCTGGAGGGCCGTGAAGCCGTGGCCCACCACCGCAAGACCAGCGAGCACCTGCACGACACGCTGGACATCAGCGAATGGGTGACCCGCTCGCTGCGCTATGGCGTGGACGGCTTCACCCAGCGCCTGCAATCGGGCCTGGCCATCCTGGCCTCCGTGGGTTCGACCGCGCCGTTTGTCGGTCTGTTCGGCACGGTGTGGGGCATTTACCACGCCCTGATCGCCATCGGCATGTCCGGGCAATCCTCCATCGACAAGGTCGCCGGCCCGATTGGTGAGGCGCTGATCATGACCGCCTTCGGTCTGGCCGTCGCTATTCCCGCCGTGATGGGCTACAACGCCCTGGTGCGTGGCAACAAAAAGGTCATCAATGCCCTGAACAGCTTTGCCCACGACCTGCACGCCTACTTCGTCACCGGCGCCCGCGTCAGTGCCGAGAAGGAGCAGGGAGAAGGCAAGAACAACAACGTTCTGCCGCTGAAAAAAGGAGCCTGAGCCATGTCCTTTGGTACCCAGGACGACACCGATGAGGTGATGAACGAAATCAACATGACGCCCCTGGTGGACGTCATGCTGGTGCTGCTGATCATCTTCATCATCACCGTGCCGGTGATGAAGGACTCGGTCAACGTGGATCTGCCCCGTGCCAGCAACGAGCCCGAATTGATCAAGCCGGAAACCGTCAACCTCAGCATCACCGCCGACGGCCAGTACCACTGGAACAAGGAGCCCATCTCGGACGAAGAGCTGCACGCACGCCTGCGTGCCGAAGGCGGCAAGGAAAACCAGCCCGACCTGCACATCCGGGGCGACAAGGACGTGCGCTATGAGCGCGTGGCCCAGGCCATGGCGGCAGCACAATCTGCCGGGGTGCGCAAGATCGGCTTTATCACCGACCCGGTGCAACCCTGAGCGCCGGACCGGCGCGACCCTCCCCCCTCACCCAGGCATACGAAAGCCCGCTGGCCTCTTCAGGCGCAGCGGGCTTTCTTGCGCTGCCGGACCGCTGCCATGAGGCAACAGTCCGGTGGCACACATCATCAGGCGTTTTCGCGGCTGGCGCGCTTGCGCTCGTGCTCCTTGAGGTAGCGCTTGCGGATGCGCAGGCTGGTGGGGGTGATTTCCAGCAGCTCGTCGTCGTCGATGAATTCCACGCCGTACTCCAGCGTCAGCTCGATCGGTGGCGTGATCTTGATGGCATCTTCCTTGCCGGACACGCGGAAGTTGGTCAGCTGCTTGGTGCGGGTAGCGTTCACCACCAGGTCGTTTTCGCGGCTGTGGATGCCGACGATCATGCCTTCGTACACCGGGTCGCCGGCCTTGACGAACATGCGGCCACGGTCGTCCAGCTTGCCCAGGGCGTAGGTGAAGATTTCACCGTCGTCCATGGAGATCAGCACACCGTTCTTGCGGCCACCGATTTCGCCCTTGTACGGCTCATAGCTGTCGAAGATGTTGCTGATCAGACCGGAGCCACGGGTCAGGTTCAGGAATTCGTTGGTGAAGCCGATCAGGCCACGTGCCGGAATGCGGTATTCCAGACGCACACGGCCCTTGCCATCGGGTTCCATGTTCACCAGTTCACCCTTGCGCTCGCCCAGGGCCTGCATCACGCCGCCCTGGTGGGCTTCCTCGATGTCGGCGGTCACCAGCTCGATGGGCTCGCACTTGACGCCGTCGATCTCACGGAACACCACGCGCGGCTTGGACACGGCCAGCTCATAGCCTTCGCGGCGCATTTCTTCCAGCAGGATGGTCAGGTGCAGTTCACCGCGACCGGAGACTTCGAACACGCCGTCTTCGTCGGTTTCCTTCACGCGCAGGGCCACGTTGGAGCGCAGTTCCTTTTGCAGGCGGTCCCAGATCTGGCGGCTGGTCACGAACTTGCCTTCACGGCCGGCCAGCGGCGAGGTGTTGACGCAGAAGTTCATGGTCAGCGTGGGCTCGTCGATCTTGAGCATCGGCAGCGGCTGGGGATTGGCCGGGTCGGTCACGGTCTCGCCAATGCCGATGTTTTCAATGCCGTTGATCAGCACGATTTCCGAAGGGCCGGCTTCCGTCACCTGCACGCGGTCCAGCCCCTGGAACTTGTGGATCTGGTTGATGCGGCCCTTGTAGCTCTTGCCATCGGGGCCGGCCATGACCAGCACTTCCTGGCCTGCCTTGAGCGTGCCCTGGTTGATGCGGCCCACGCCGATACGGCCCACAAAGGTCGAATAGTCCAGCGCCGAAATCTGCATTTGCAGCGGTGCGTCGGCATCGCCCTTCACCGAAGGCACGTGCTTGAGGATGGTGTCAAACAGCGGGGCCATGTCTTCACCCCACTTCTCGCCGGGCACGCCCTCTTCCAGCGAAGCCCAGCCGTTGATGCCGGAGGCATAGACCACGGGGAAGTCCAGCTGCTCATCGGTGGCACCCAGCTTGTCGAACAGGTCGAACGCGGCGTTGATCACCTTGTCGGGGTTGGCGCCGGGCTTGTCCACCTTGTTCACCACCACGATGGGCTTCAGCCCCAGGGCCAGGGCCTTCTTGGTCACAAAGCGCGTCTGGGGCATGGGGCCTTCCTGCGCGTCGATCAGCAGCACCACGCCGTCCACCATGGACAGGGCGCGTTCCACTTCACCGCCGAAGTCCGCGTGGCCGGGGGTGTCGAGGATGTTGATGTGGGTGTCCTTCCAGGACACAGCGCAGTTCTTGGCCAGAATCGTGATGCCGCGTTCACGTTCGATGGCATGGTTGTCCATCACGGTGTCAACCACTTTTTCGTGTTCGGCAAAGGTGCCGGATTGGCGCAGCAACTGGTCCACCATGGTGGTCTTGCCATGGTCCACGTGGGCAATGATGGCGATGTTTCGGATTTGAATGCTCATAAGATTTCCCAACGCCGCGTTTATGAGGGGCGCGACATCCCTTCCAGAATTTGTTGAATTTCCAGGGGGCTGAGCAGGCGATCAGGTATCAGCTCCCCGGCATGAACATGACCCACCCCCAGCAGCGCCCGGGGCGACTGCCCGTACACGGCCACGGCCGGCGCGTCGGGCCAGGTGCCCCGACGGCGCAGACCGGTCAGAAAACGCGCAGCATCCTGCGCGCCCAGGGTGATGGGGGTGTGCCCTTGCAGCAGGAGATCGACCGGCTGCAGGTGTTGCAGCCGCTCCTGCTCGGGCAGGGCTTCCAGCGCAGCCAGCGTGATGCAGCGCTGCAAACCGATGCCGCCCGTTTCCGTGCGGCGCAGACTGCGCAAATGCGCGCCACAACCCAGCGCCTGGCCAATGTCCTCGGCCAGGGTGCGGATGTAGGTGCCCTTGCTGCAGGTAACTTCTATTTCTATAGCTGGTAGCGCTTCGCTGTCTTCAGTTTTAGTGATCTTGAGCGCGTGAATGAAGATGTCACGCGCGGCACGTGCTACGGTTTCTCCAGCACGCGCGTATTCGTAGAGCGCCTTGCCGTCCTTCTTCAAGGCACTGTGCATGGGCGGCACCTGCTGGATGGCACCGGTAAATTGCGCGGCCACGGCGGCCAGGCGCTCGGGCGTGAGCTGCACGGCATCGACCGGACGCTCCTGCACGATGTCGCCTTCGGCATCAGCCGTCGTTGTGGTCTGGCCCAGGCGGGCGACGGCCACATAGGTCTTGGGCGCTTCCAGTTGCAGGGCACTGAACTTGGTCGCTGCGCCAAAGCACAGCGGCAGCACGCCCGTGGCCAGGGGGTCCAGTGTGCCGGTGTGACCGGCCTTTTCAGCGCGCAGCAGCCACTTGGCCTTTTGCAAGGCGTCGTTGCTGGACAGGCCCAGGGGTTTATCGAGCAGCAACACCCCATGCACAGGGCGCCGCTGCACCCGGGTGCGAGGGGCGTTCATGGTGCTTATTCCTCTTCGGGGCCACGCGACGCCACCGCCTTGGCGATCAAGGCGTTCATGTCGGCAGCGCGCTCCTGGGTGCGGTCGTAGATGAAGTGCAGCGTGGGCACGGTATGGATGTGCAGGCGCTTGAACAGCGCATTGCGCAGAAAGCCTGCGCCCTGGTTGAGCGCCTCCTGCGTGGCGACGGGATCGCCCACCAGCAGGCTGAAATACACCTTGGCATGGGCGTAGTCGGGCGTCACTTCCACGGACTGCAGGGTCAGCATGCCAACGCGCGGGTCTTTGAGCTCGCGCGCGATCAGCTCCGACAGATCGCGGCGGATCTGGTCGGCAACTTGGTAGCTGCGGTGGGCCACAGTGGGTTTACGTTTACGAGGCATGTAAAAAAAGTGAGCTATTGCCGCTGATCAAACAAGGGTTTCAAGTCTTTTAACCCTTGAAACCCTTGATGAATCAGCGCTACAAGCTATCGTTCATGAAGCAATCAGCGATTACAGCGTGCGGGCGATCTCGCGGATCTCGAACACTTCCAGCAGGTCGCCTTCGCGAATGTCGCTGTAGTTCTTGAGCTTGATACCGCACTCGAAGCCTTCCTTGACTTCCTTGACGTCGTCCTTCATGCGGCGCAGCGATTCGATCTCGCCGGTGTAGATGACCACGTTGTCGCGCAGCAGGCGGAAGTGCGCATGGCGGGTGACGTGGCCCTGCAGGACGTAGGAGCCCGCCACGGTGCCGATCTTGGAGGCCACGAACACGGTACGGATCTCGGCCATGCCGATGATTTCCTCGCGCTGCTCGGGCGCCAGCATGCCGGACATGGCCGCCTTCACCTCTTCGACCGCGTCGTAGATGATGTTGTAGTAGCGGATATCGACATCGTTGGCTTCGGCGGTCTTGCGTGCCTGGGCATCGGCACGCACGTTGAAGCCGATGATGATGGCCTTGGAAGCCAGCGCCAGGTTGACGTCGGATTCCGAAATGCCACCCACGCCGGAGTACACGATCTGCACCTTGATCTCGTCGGTCGAGAGCTTGAGCAGCGATGCGGCCAGCGCTTCCTGCGAGCCCTGCATGTCGGCCTTGATGATCAGCGGCAGGGTCTGCACGTCGCCGGCGTTCATCTCGGCAAACATGTTCTCCAGCTTGGCAGCCTGCTGCTTGGCCAGCTTGGTGTTGCGGAACTTGCCAGCGCGGTAGGTGGCGACTTCACGGGCACGGCGCTCGTCGGCCATGACCATGAACTCGTCGCCGGCCTGCGGCACGTCGGACAGACCCTGGATTTCCACCGGAATGGAGGGGCCGGCTTCCTTGGCGCTCTTGCCATCCTCGTCCATCATGGCGCGCACGCGGCCATAGGTCTGGCCAGCCAGCACGATGTCGCCCACCTTCAGGGTACCGGACTGCACCAGCACCGTGGCCACGGGACCGCGGCCCTTGTCCAGCTGGGCTTCGATGACCAAGCCCTTGGCAGCGGCTTCCACCGGGGCCTTGAGTTCCAGCACTTCGGCCTGCAGCAGCACGTGTTCGAGCAGCTCGTCGATGCCCATGCCGGTCTTGGACGACACGGCAATGAAGGGCGAGTCGCCACCGTATTCCTCGGGCACCACCTCTTCGCCAACCAGCTCCTGCTTGACGCGTTCGGGGTTGGCCTCGGGCTTGTCGGCCTTGGTCAGGGCCACCACGATCGGCACCCCGGCAGCCTTGGCGTGCTTGATGGCTTCCTTGGTCTGGGGCATCACGCCGTCGTCGGCAGCACACACCAGAATCACGATGTCGGTGGACTTGGCACCACGGGCACGCATGGCGGTGAACGCCTCGTGACCGGGGGTGTCCAGGAAGGTGACGATGCCGCGCGGCGTCCTGACGTGGTAAGCGCCAATGTGCTGCGTGATGCCACCTGCCTCGCCCGAGGCCACCTTGGTGCGGCGGATGTAGTCCAGCAACGAGGTCTTGCCGTGGTCCACGTGGCCCATCACGGTCACCACGGGAGCGCGCGGCAGCAGCTCGCCGGTGTAGCGTGCTGCATCCTCTTCGCTGAAGGCTTCCGGGTCGTCCAGCGCCGCCACCTTGGCGGTATGGCCCATTTCCTCCACCACGATCATGGCGGTGTCCTGGTCCAGCGGCTGGTTGATGGTGACCATCTGGCCCATCTTCATCAGCACCTTGATCAGCTCGGAAGCCTTCACGGCCATCTTGTGCGCCAGTTCGGCCACCGTGATGGTCTCGGGCACCGAGATTTCCAGTGCGCGGAATTCCTGCTGCTGCGGCTGCTGCTGGCGCTGGTCGCCACGGTCGTTGCCACGGCGCGAGCTCTTGCCGCCAGCGGCGCGCCAGGTATTGCCACCTCGGCCCACGCCACCGGTGGTATCGCCCCGGGTCTTGATGCCCTTTTTCTTGCTGGCATCGTCACCGGCCCAGCTCGAGGACAGCTTGGAGGACTTGACCTCCTTGGTGTCCTTGCGGCCACCAGCGCCTGCGCCGGCCTTGTCACCGGGCTTGGCAGTAGTGGCTGCGCCCTTGTTGTCCTTCTTGGACTGGGCAGCGGCGGCGGCAGGTGCCGCGGCCTTCTTGGCTTCCTCGGTCTTTTCGGGCTTCTTGGCCACCAGCACCTTCTTGGGCGCGGCCATCATGGCGCGAATGGCCTCGGCCTCGGCCAGTGCCTTGCGGCGGCGCTCTTCCAGGTCCTTGGCGCGCTCGGCCTCTTCGCGGGCGCGGGCCTGGGCTTCCTGCTCGGCCTTCAGGCGAGCTTCTTCCTGGATGCGGGCGCGCTCTGCTGCGGCAGCAGCGGCCTCGGCGGCGGCCTCCTTCTTGGCCTCTTTTTCCTGACGCTGCTTGGCCGCTTCAGCGGCGGCATAAGCGCGTGCGCGTTCTTCGGCTTCGCGCTCCTTGCGCTCTCGCTCTTCACGCTCCTGGCGTTCCTTGGCCAATTGTGCTTCCTGCTTGGCTATTTGCTGTGCTTGCTGCAGCGCCTCTTCCTCGCGGCGCACCAGCTCCTTGTTTTCCTCGACCGCCTGGGCAACCTGGGCTGCACGGGCGGCCACCTCTGCCGGGTCCTCACGCTGGATGAAGGTGCGCTTCTTGCGCACTTCCACCTGAATGGTGCGTGCCTTGCCGGTGGCGTCGGCCTGCTTGATCTCGCTGGTCGAACGCTTGGTGAGGGTGATCTTCTTGCGCTCGCCACCCAGGCCGGTGCTGGCCTGCAGGTGGTTGAGCAGCTGCTGCTTGTCGGCCTCGGTCAGTTCGTCGCTGGGCGAGCGCTTGGGCACACCGGCGGCCTGCAGTTGTTCCAGCAATGTGTCGGGGGATCGTTTGAGTTCAGCCGCAAAGTCGGCAACGGTATTCAATGACATATCTCGCTTCTACCTCCCTACACTTAATCCTGATCCTGCACGAACCAGTGGGCACGTGCACGGAGGATGAGCTCCTTGGCAGCCTCAGGCGTTTGGCCGGTCAGCTCGGTCAGCTCATCGATGGCCAGATCGGCCAGATCGTCACGGGTGAGCACCCCCCCCTCGGCCAGCTTGGCCAGCAGCTCAGGGGTCACACCTTCCAGCGTGCGCAGATCCTCGTCCACCTGCCCCAGGGTTTCCTGCTGGGCAATTTCCTGCGTCAGCAGCGCATCCTTGGCGCGCGTGCGCAGTTCGGTGACGGTCTCTTCGTCGAAGGCTTCGATCTCCAGCATCTCTGCCAGCGGCACATAGGCCACTTCTTCCAGGCTGCTGAAGCCTTCGGCCACCAGGATGTCGGCCAGCTCGGCATCCACATCGAGCTTTTCCATGAACAGCCTGCGGGCCGAGTCGGTTTCCTCAGCCTGCTTCTGGGCCGATTCGGCGGCATCCATGATGTTGATTTTCCAGCCAGTCAGCTCCGACGCCAAGCGCACGTTCTGACCGCCACGGCCAATGGCAATGGCCAGGTTTTCCTCATCGACCACCACGTCCATGGCGTGGCGCTCTTCATCGACCACGATGGACTGCACGTTGGCCGGTGCCAGGGCGCCGATCACGAACTGCGCCGGATCCTCGCTCCACAGCACGATATCGACACGCTCGCCGGCCAGCTCGTTGGTCACGGCGTTGACGCGCGAGCCGCGCACGCCCACGCAGGTGCCGATGGGATCGACGCGCTTGTCGTGGCTGACCACGGCAATCTTGGCGCGGCTGCCGGGGTCGCGGGCGCAGCTCTTGATCTCCAGCAGGCCCTGCTCGATCTCGGGCACTTCGTTGCGGAACAGCTCGATCATGAACTCGGGCGCCGAGCGCGACAGCAGGATGGGCGCGCCGCGCAGCGTCAGATCCACTTCCATGATCATGGCGCGTACGCGGTCGCCGGTGCGCAGGTTTTCCTTGGGGATCATCTCGCTGCGCTTGAGGCGGCCTTCCACGCGGCCGGATTCGACAATGATGTCGCCCTTGTCCAGGCGCTTGACGGTGCCGGTGAAGATCTTCTCGCCGCGTGCCATGTACTCGTTGAGCAGCATCTCGCGCTCGGCATCGCGGATCTTTTGCAGGATGACCTGCTTGGCCGTCATGGCGCCGATGCGGCCAATGGGCAGCGACTCGATCTGCTCTTCGATGTAGTCGCCCACCTGCACACCGGGCTGGCGCTCCACGGCGTCCATGTGCAGCTCTTCAGCGGCAGGGTTTTGCAGTCCGGCCTCATCGGGCACCACCAGCCAGCGACGGAAGGTTTCGTAATCGCCCGACTCGCGGTCGATGGCCACGCGAATGTCCGCCTCACCCTCGAACAGCTTCTTGGTGGCTTGTGCCAAAGCCAGTTCCACCGCACCAAACACCACATCGCGCTCGACATTCTTTTCGCGCGAAATAGCTTCCACCAACATCAGTAACTCGCGATTCATGCGACCACACTCCTCATTTCATCCATCGACGGCCCGGGCCACTGGCCCCAAACCGTAAACCCTGGGACAGCGCCTCTGGCGTCTTTCTTTACTCGTACGACTTAACCCACTTCAGGCCTGCAGCGGCTTGGCTGCACGCCCCTTGAAATTGACCACCGGCGCCAGGCGCGCTTCCTTGAGCTCGTCCAGGGTGAAGATCATGGCCTGCAGCGGCGCAGGCTCACGTTTCTTGCTGACCTTCTGCCCCGGCTTGCGTGCAGGCTCGTCGCTCCAGACGATCTGCCAGCGCCCGTCTTCCAGACGCTCCAGCGTACCGCGAAACTTCTTGCGGTTGGCGTTGACCTGTCCCTGCGCAGCTGCACCGATGGGCTGCTTGAGCGTAAGGTCCACCAGCTCGCCGGTAAAGCGCACGAAGTCCGTTTCGTTGCGCAGCAGCCGATCGATGCCGGGCGAGGAAACCTCCAGGCGCTGATAGTCCACGCCTTCAACCTCCAGCGCAAACTGCAGCTGGCGCGTGACCTTTTCGCAATCTTCTACGGTGATGAAGGCCTCAGGCTGCTGGGGCGCTGCTGACTCCTGCCCTGCTTGCGGGGGCTGCCAGGGCAAATCGATGGTGATGCGCAAAAGTCCGCCGGCGGAGCGCTCGATCTCCACCAGTTCGTAACCCAAGCCTGTCACGGTCTGCTCAACGATTTGCTGCAATGCCACTTTTTGCCTGCTCTTTATCTTTCCAAAGGGACAAACACCAGCAACCGGCCACAGCAAGCACCGATTTTGAGGGGCATCTTGCTTGCAGGCGGCTGCCAACCACTTGCAAACGACCAAAAAAAACGGGCGGTGTTACCCGCCCGTCTGGTCGTGAATGGCGGATTATAGCTGGCAAATACTTGAAAAGCCAAGCCCTCTGCCACCTATCCACAAGGCGCGCTAGCTGTCGCGCTGCGCCAGCCAGGGTTGCAGCCGCTGCCACAGGGCCTGCGCCTGGGCATCGACCTGCGCCGCAGCCCCAGCCGATGCCTGCAGGGACTGCAACAGGCGCTGCAACACCGCTGCCTGCGGCGGCTGGGCGCCCAGAAAGCGGGCGGTGCTGCCCTGGACAATCAGGATGGTGGGAAAGGTGTCGATGTCCAGCTCCCCCACCACCTCTTCTTCATCTTCAATATCCACCCAGGCCCACCGCACCTGCGGATGCTGCTCCTTGAGGGCGGCAAAGGTGACCTGGTAGGCGCGGCAGGTGGCACACCACTGCGCGCACAGGCAGACCACGCTCCATGCCGGCGTTGCCGGTGGCTGGGAGGGGAAATGTTGTGCATCGGCCATGTTCAGCGCTTTCTCTGCTTGCAGCAGCACCAAAAAACAAGCCCCGGGCTTGCGCGCGGGGCTGGGACCGCCAGGGGCGCTACCAGAAAAGGCAGGGCTTAGCCGTGGCGCTTGCCGGGGTTCTTCTTGAAGCGGGTGTGCACACCACGCTCCTGGCTCACGCGCTGACCACGACCGCCGGTGGGGATGCTGTAGCCATTGGGGGGAACGGGACGGGGGGTGCGCTTGCGATCGGCTTCGGTGACGATTTTGTTGCCCATGTTGATTGCTCCTGAGGGAAGGGGGACTAAGAAAAACCCTGCATTCTTTCATATCCAGCCGCCGCTGGCAGGCAAACACCAAAAATTACCGGAGCTGCCGGCCACGGCGCTGCCATGGCGGATGGGCCTAGCCGGCAGCGGGTGCGTGCTGCGCCAGCCACTGGCGCAGCCACTGCCACAGCTGCGGATCCAGACTGCAGGCGACGTTGAAGCGCAGCCAGCCGGTGGGCTGCTGCTCGACAAAAAACAGCCGCCCCAGGCCCAGCAGGATGTTGCTTTGCGCGGCGGCATCGACCATCACCGTGCTGTCGGGCACAGCAGGATGGTGCGCCCACAGGTACATGCCCTCGCGCGGCTCGCAGAACAGCTCAAAGCCCAGGGCGTGCAGCTGTTCGGCCACGTGGTCATGGGCCTGCGCCAGGCGCTCGTGCAGACTCTTCAAGTGTTTGCGCCAGCGCCCGTCGGTGAGGATGTTGAGCATCAGCTGCTCGGACACTTCCGAGCTGGTCAGGCCCGAGAGCATCTTCAGCTGCACCAGCTGCTGCACCACCTGCGGATGCGCCAGCACATAGCCCACGCGCAGATTGGGCGAGATGCTCTTGGAATAGTTGCCCAGATAGATCACGCGCTGCAGCTGATCCAGGCTGGCCAGGCACAGCTGCTGGCTGCTGTCCATCTCGGCGTAGATGTCGTTTTCCACCACCATAAAGTCGTGCTGGCTGGCCCACTGCAGCACCTGGTGCATCTGCGACAAGCTCACGCTGGAGCACGTTGGGCTTTGCAAGCGCGGTTGGGTGAAAAACGCCTTGGGGCGCCATTGCTTGAGCAGCTGCTCCAGCGCCGGCAGGTCGTAGCCCGTGGGCGTGCGCGGCACCCCCACCAGACGCGCGCCCAGCGAGCGCAGCAGACTCATCAAATTGGGGTAGCCCGGGTCATCGACCAGCACCACATCACCGGGCTGCACCAGGGTGCGCGCTGCCAAGTCCAGCCCCTGGCTGGCGCCGTGGGTGAGCAGCACCTGCGCGGCATTGGCCTGGATGCGCCGCTCCTGCACCAGACTGTGCACGATGAACTGGCGCAGACCCAGCAGGCCCATCGGATCGCCATAGCCGCTGAGCGTCAGATTCTGCGTGGCCAGTTTGCGCAAGCCGCGGCGCACGCCTTCGCCAAACATCCAGTCGTCGGGCAGCCAACCGCAGCCCGGCGTCATGGGCCAATCGCGGTTTTCAAAAATCTGGCGCAGATACCAGGCGGCATCAAACACGGGCTTGACGCGCTCGGGCAGCTCCCCCTCCCCCACCTCGGCGCTGGAGCGGTTGACAAAAAAGCCCGCATTGGCGCGGCTGGTCAGCCACCCCTGGGCCACCAGCCGATCGTAGGCCTCCACCACAGTGAACACACTGACCGCATGAGCGACCGCAAATGCACGAATCGAAGGCAGCTTGGCGCCGGGCTTGAGGGTCTGCGCCTCAATCAGCGCGCGGATGCCTTCGGTGATCTGGGTGACTAAAGGGGTGGGTGCATCGTGTTGTAACTGCAGCATCAAAAATCAAACCAAGAAAAAAAGAAACCCACACGCACCGGATGGCGGGGGTTTGGTGAGGGTTTTCCTGTACCGGCCAAGCATACAGCACAGTCAGCAAGTGACAGTGTGAAACTGTACATGGCTGGTCCTTGAGCTTTTTTCTACAGTGCCTGTGCCCTGTGGACTGGCGCACCTGGCAAACGAATGGCGCCTGCTTCCGCAGACCACCGCTTTATGCACAGGAGACACCCATGACCACCCCCCAGACCCCCGCACGCACCAACGACGCCCTGATGGCCCGCCGCCATGCCGCCATGCCGCGTGGCGTGGGCCAGTCGCACAACATCTTCATCGAGCGTGCGCACAACTCCGAGATTTGGGACGTTGAAGGCCGCCGCCACATCGACTTTGCCGGCGGCATTGCCGTGCTCAACACCGGTCACAGCCACCCCACCATCACCGCTGCCGTGAAGGAGCAGGTCGAACGGTACAGCCACACCTGCTTCCAGGTGGTGGCCTATGAGTCCTACGTGGAGCTGGCCGAAAAGCTCAACGCCCTGGCCCCCGGCAACGCGCCCAAGAAGACCATGCTGCTGAGCACCGGCGCCGAGGCGGTGGAAAACGCCGTCAAGATCGCCCGCGCCTTCACGGGCCGCCCCGGCATCATCGCCTTCCACGGCGCCTTCCATGGCCGCACCAACCTGACCATGGGCCTGACCGGCAAGGTCATGCCCTACAAGACCGGCTTTGGCCCCTTCACCGGCGAGCTGTTCCACGCCCGCTACCCCAACGCGCTGCATGGCGTGAGCGTCGAGGACGCGCTCGAATCGGTGCGCCAGCTGCTCAAGCACGACATTGACCCGGCGCGCACCGCTGCCTTCATTCTGGAGCCGGTGCAAGGCGAAGGTGGCTTTGTGCCCGCGCCCAACGAGTTTGTCGCAGGCCTCAAAGCCATTGCCGATGAGCACGGCATCTTGCTGATTGCCGACGAGGTGCAGACCGGCGCAGGCCGCACCGGCACCTGGTACGCCTGCGAGCAGTGGCCCGTGGCACCCGACCTGATCACCAGCGCCAAGTCCCTGGCCGGTGGCTACCCGCTGTCGGCCGTGACCGGCCGTGCCGATGTGATGGACGCCCCCGTGGTCGGCGGCCTGGGCGGCACCTACGCCGGCAATCCCGTGGCCGTGGTCGCTGCCCTGGCGGTGCAGCGCGTGTTTGCCGAGGAAAACCTGCTGGAGCGCGCCAAGATCATCGGCGAGCGCATGCGCAGCCACCTGCGCGAACTGGCCAAGCAGCACCCGGCCATCGTCGATGTGCGTGGCCCCGGCGCCATGGTGGCCTTTGAAATCTGCAAGAACGGCGACCCCAACCTGCCCGATGCCGAAGCCACCAGGCGCGTCGTCACCGAGGCTGCCGCACGCGGCCTGATCCTGCTGTCCTGCGGCACCTACAGCAACGTCATCCGCATCCTGGTGCCGCTGACGGTGCAGGACGAGGTGCTGGCCGAGGGTCTGGACATCCTCAGCGCCAGCGTGACCGCTGCGCTGGCGGCATGATGTGGGGGGCAGGCGCCTCGGCGTTTTGCCCGCATGCTCTTGTTTTAAAAGCTTCTGGCGCTGACTGTGCAACGGTTTCAGGCTATTTTTATCCTGAAATCCTTTGTACACCAGCGCTTGCAGCTCTCGAAAACGGATACCTATGACCTCTCCCCTCACCCTTCTGCGCGATCCCGGTCTGCTACGCACCGATGCCTACATCAACGGCAGCTGGGTGGCTGGCAACAGCCGCTTTGCCGTGGACAACCCGGCCACTGGTGAGCACCTGGCCGACGTCGCCTGCCTGGACGCCAACGCCACCCAGCAGGCCATCGACGCGGCCAACGCCGCCTGGCCCGCTTGGCGCAACCTCACCGGCAAGCAGCGCCACGCCATCCTGCTGCGCTGGTACCAGCTGCTCATGGAGCACCAGGAAGACCTGGCGCGCATCCTCACCGCCGAGCAAGGCAAGCCCCTGGCCGAAGCGCGCGGCGAAATCGCCTACGGCGCCAGCTTTGTCGAGTGGTTTGCCGAAGAAGCCAAGCGCACCAACGGCCAGACGCTGCCCCAGTTCGACAACAACAAGCGCCTGCTGGTGCTGCGCCAGCCGATTGGCGTGTGCGCGGCGATCACGCCGTGGAACTTCCCGCTGGCCATGATCACGCGCAAGGTCGCCCCGGCGCTGGCCGCTGGCTGCCCGGTGGTGATCAAACCCGCAGAGCTCACACCCCTGTCGGCGCTGGCGGCGGCCGAGCTGGCGCACCGCGCGGGCATTCCCGCTGGCGTGCTCAACGTGGTGACCAGCGACGCGCAAGGCAGCATTGCCGTGGGCAAGCTGCTGTGCGAGAGCGACACCGTGCGCCACCTGAGCTTTACCGGCAGCACCGAAGTGGGCCGCATCCTGATGCAGCAATGCGCCCCCACCGTGAAAAAACTGGCGCTGGAGCTGGGCGGCAACGCGCCCTTCATCGTGTTTGACGATGCCGATCTGGAATCCGCCGTCGATGGCGCCATCGCCAGCAAGTATCGCAACGCCGGCCAAACCTGCGTCTGCGCCAACCGCCTGTATGTGCAAGACGGCGTGTACGAGCAGTTTGTGCAGCTCTACGCTGAGAAGGTGCGCGCCCTCAAGATTGGCAATGGCTTTGACGATGGCGTGGTGCTCGGCCCGATGATCGAGCCCGCTGCGCTCGACAAGGTGCAGCAGCACGTGGACGATGCCCTGGCCAAGGGCGGGCGCTTGGTGACCGGCGGGCACAAGCTGCACGGCCAGTTCTACGCCCCGACCATCATTGCCGATGCCACAGCCGACATGCTGGTGGCGCGCCAGGAAACCTTTGGCCCGCTGGCGCCGATCTTCCGCTTCCACACCGAAGAAGACGCCATTGCCGCAGCCAACGCCACCGAGTTTGGCCTGGCCAGCTACTTCTACAGCCGCGATGTGGGCCGCATCTTCCGCATCAGCGAGGCGCTGGAATACGGCATGGTGGGCATCAACACCGGTTTGATCTCCACCGAGCACGTGCCTTTTGGCGGCGTCAAACAGTCCGGCCTGGGCCGCGAAGGCTCCAGCCACGGCATGGACGAGTACCTGGAGATGAAGTACCTGTGCCTGGGCGATATCCAGAAATAAGCGCCATAAGCGCAGCCGCTCGCATAACAGAAGCTGCTTGCGCTTAAAACACAAGGGTTTCAGATAGAAAACTATCTGAAACCCTTTTTTATCGTGCGCAGGCAGCTTTTATTTTCAGAGCGTGGCCTGCACCAGCTGCTGCGTGTAGGGGTGCTGGGGTGCATCCAGCACAGCGTCCACGCCACCGGCTTCCACCACCGCGCCATCCTTCATCACCAGCACCTGGTGCGCCATGGCGCGCACCACTTCCATATCGTGGGTGATGAGTAAATAGGCCAGCCCGCGCTCGCGCTGCAGCTGCTGCAATAGCGCCAGCACCTGCTTTTGGATGCGCGCATCCAGGGCGCTGGTGGGCTCATCGAGCACCAGCACCTGCGGCTGCAAGATCAGCGCCCGCGCAATCGCCAAGCGCTGGCGCTGCCCGCCCGAGAAAGCATGCGGGTAGCGCTGCAGCAAGCCGGGGAACTGGTGCGGGTGCAAATCCACCTCGGCCAGCGCCTGCAGCACGCGCTGGCGCCGCTCCTCGGCGCTGAGCTGGGGCTCGTGCACCAGCAAGCCCTCGCCGACGATTTCTTCCACCGTCAGCCGTGGCGACAGCGCCGAGAACGGGTCTTGAAACACCACCTGCACTACGCGGCGCAGCGCCCGGTTGTCTGCCGTATTGCGCGTGGCCGGTTGTTGCCAGCTGCGCCCGCCAATGCGCAACTGCCCCTGGCTGGGCAGCAGGCCCAGCACCGCTTGCGCCAAGGTGGATTTGCCCGAGCCGGACTCGCCCACCACCGCCAGCGTCTGCCCCTGGCGCAATGCAAAGCTGGCGCCCTGCACGGCGGCAAACTCGCCCTTCCTGAACCAGCCGCGCAAGCCCGGCAACGTTGTGGGATAGGTCACACGCAGCTGCTCGGCGGCTATCTGCACCGGGGCATCGGCCTGCGCCGGGCGCACGTGGCGCTGCGGCGTGCTGTCCAGCAACTGGCGCGTATAGGGGTGCTGCGGGTTGGCAAACAAATGCGCGGTGTGGGCTTGCTCAACGATATGGCCATGCTGCATCACCGCCACGCGGTCGGCAAAGCGGCGCACCAGGTGCAGATCGTGGGTGATGAGCAGCACCGCCATGCCGGTCTGGCGCTGCAAATCGGAGAGCAATGCCAGCATCTGGCCACGCAGCGCCACATCCAGCGCGGTGGTCGGCTCATCGGCCAGCAGCAGCTTGGGGCGGCTGGCCAGCGCCATGGCCAGCATGGCGCGCTGGCGCTGCCCGCCCGAGAGCTGGTGCGGCCAGGCCTTGGCGCGCTGCTGCGGCTGCGGGATGCCGGTAGCGGCCAGCAGCTCCACCGCCTGCGCCCAGGCCGCCTGCGCGCCCAAACCTTGCTTGAGTTGCAGCACCTCAGCAATCTGCTGGCCAATGCGCATCAGCGGGTTGAGCGCGGTCATCGGCTCCTGAAAGATCATGGCCACATCGCTGCCGCGCACGCCCAGCAATTCGCGCTCAGATAAAGTGAGCAGGTTGCGTCCGCCCAGCTTGGCTGAACCACTGATTTGTGCATCATCGATCAGCCGCAGCAAACTCAGCGCCGTGACCGACTTGCCCGAGCCGGACTCGCCCACCAAGGCCAGTTTTTCCCCGGCTTGCAGCTCGAAGCTGATGCCCTGCACCACGGTTTTGCCACCTAGATCGACACGTAAATCCTGCACCTCAAGCAAGGGGGTGGCTGCGTTCACGCAATGGTTCATGACTGCGCCTTTCTGGGATCAAGCGCATCGCGCAGGGCATCACCCATAAAGGTCAGCAGCAACAAGGTGAGCACCAGCACACCAAAGGTGGACAGCGAAATCCACCAGGCATCGATGTTGTTTTTGCCCTGGGCCAGCAGCTCGCCCAGACTGGGGGTGCCGGGGGGCACGCCCAGGCCCAGAAAGTCCAGCGAGGTCAGCGCCAAAATCGCCGCGCTCATGCGAAACGGCAAAAAGGTGACCACGGGCGTCAAGCTGTTGGGCAGGATGTGGCGCCAGATGATGGCCCGGTTGGAGACGCCCAGCGCGCGCGCGGCCTTGACGTAGTCGAGCTGGCGGTTGCGCAAAAACTCGGCGCGCACGTAGTCCGACAGGCCCATCCAGCCAAACAGCGACAGCAGCACCAGCAGCAAGCCGACGCTGGGCGAAAGCACGGCGCTGAAGATGATGAGCAGGTACAGCTCAGGCATGGAGCCCCAGATCTCGATAAAGCGCTGAAAGGCCAGATCGGTCCTGCCGCCAAAAAAGCCCTGGATGGCGCCGGCCAGCACACCCAGCACCACGCCAATGCCGGTCAGTGCCAGCGCAAACAGGGCGCTGACGCGAAAGCCATACAGCAGCTGGGCCAGCATGTCGCGCCCGCGCTCGTCGGTGCCCAGCCAGTTGGCACGCGAAGGCGGCGCCGGGTTGGGCTGCTCGGCAAAGTAGTTGATGGTGTTGGCGCCATAGCGGTTGGGGGCAAACAGCGCCCAGTTGCCATTACCACTGAGTTGCTCTTGGATAAAGGGGTCCAGGTAATCGGTGGGCGTTTCGAAGTCGCCACCAAAGGTGGTTTCGGGGTAGTCCTGCCACAGCGGGGTGTAGAGCTGGCCCTGATAGCGCACCAGCAGAGGGCGGTCGTTGCTCAGCAGCTCGGCGCACAGGCTGGCCAATACCAGCGCCACAAACAGCCACAGACTCCAGCGCCCCAGACGGTTGCGCGCAAAGCGCCGCCAAGCGCGACGTGCGGGCGAGACTGCTATTTCTTCGGAAGCTGTCAGCGCAGTCACAGCAAGGCTTTCAGTCGAATTTGACACGAGGATCCACCCAGACGTAACACAGGTCAGAGATCAGCTTGGTGACCAACCCAATCAAGGTAAACAGGTACAGCGTGCCCAGCACCACGGGGTAGTCGCGGCGGATGACGCTCTCGTAGCTGAGCAGCCCCAGCCCATCGAGCGAAAACAGCGTTTCAATCAGCAGCGAGCCGGTAAAAAACGCCCCGATAAAGGCCGCCGGAAAACCGGTCACGATGGGCAGCAGCGCATTGCGAAACACATGGCGGTAGAGCACCTGCCGGTCGCTCAGCCCCTTGGCGCGGGCGGTAAGCACGTACTGCTTGCGGATTTCTTCCAGAAAAGCGTTTTTGGTGAGCATGGCGGTGACGGCAAAGCTGCCCGCCACCATGGCCAGTACCGGCAAGGTGATGTGCCACAGGTAATCGACCACCTTGCCCATGAGGCTGAGTTCCTGCCAGTTGCTGGAGACCAGACCACGCAGCGGAAACCACTGCAACTGCCCACCGAACACCACCAGCAGTGCCAGCCCGAGCACAAAACCGGGGATGGCATAGCCCACCAAAATCACCAGCGTGGTCACCAGATCAAAGCTCGAGCCCGCGCGCACCGCTTTGGCGATGCCCAGCGGCACGGCCACCAGGTAGCTGATGAAAAACGTCCACAGCCCCAGGCTGATGGAGACGGGCAGCTTTTCCACGATGAGCTGCCACACGTCCTTGTTCTGAAAAAAGCTGCGCCCCAGATCGAAGCGGGCAAACTGCCCCAGCATCTGCACAAAGCGCTCGTGTGCGGGTTTGTCGAAGCCGTACAGCGCCTTGATTTCCTGCAGGCGCTGCTCATCGACGCCCTGCGCGCCCCGGTAGGCCAGACCGCCGCCTTCGCTACCAACACCGGCGCCCGCCTTGGCCTCGGCCAGGTACTGCTCCACCGGGCCACCAGGCACGAACTGGATCACGATGAAGGTCAGCAGCAACACCCCCAGCAAGGTGGGCAGCATGAGCAAGATGCGCTTGAGAACGTAGGCCAGCATGGGGGGCGATTATGGCGGCGCTGCTGCGTCCCGGCCCTTTTGCCCGGTGAACATGTTTCACAGTTGCCGCCTGCGCAGCGCGGGTGGCGCTGTCTATCATCGTTTGCCATGCCCACTCGACTCTTGCACACACGGCGTCATGCTCTGGGCCTGCTTGCAGGCACGTGTCTGCCTGTGGCCGCAAGCAAGCCACCGCACTTTGTCGTGCAAAGCGGCATGTCGCTGCGCCATACCAGTGTCCTGATCGATGCCGCCCTGCAGGCTGCGGGCTTTGCCGCCACGTTCAGCACTGCTCCCGACGCCACCGAAGCGCGCAACCTGCACGAAATGCAGCGGGGGCGCATCCACCTGAGCCTACTGCCCACCAGCCCCAGCCGGCTGGAGCTGCTGCGCCGGGGCAAGCTACGCATGGTGCCCATCCCGCTGGAGCGCGGCCTGCTGGGCTGGCGGGCCTGTTTCGTCCTGCGCAAGCAGGCTGACCTGCTGGCCGGCGTGCGCACGTTGCAGGATTTGCGGCATTTCACCATCGGTCAGGGTGGCGGCTGGCTGGACGTGCAGATGTACCGCAGCGCAGGCCTGACCACGCGCGAAGTGCCCGACTGGCGCGATGGGCACTTCTGCCGGCAGATGGAATCGGGGCTGATCGACCTCTTTCCCATGGGCCTGGATGAGGCGCAGCACTACTTTCTGGCGCACTTTCAGAAACGCTACCCCCAGCTGGTGCTGGATCGGCACCTGCTGCTGCACTACCCCTGGTACCGGGTGATCTGGGTCTCGCCCCACCCGCAGGCCGACGCGCTGTACGAGGCACTGAACACGGGCTTTGACCGCATCGTGCACGAGCGCGCCTTTCTGGACCTTTGGGAGCGCCTGCGCCCCCCTCCGGCGCCCGATGCCTGGCGACAGCGCACCGTGCTGTCCCTGAAAAACCCCTGGTTCGGTGCGAATCTGATTCCGCCGAAGTACCAGCATCTATTACTTCGCCCCCGATGGTCCTGACATGCTGCGCCTGCTCTCCACCACCAGACTGCATGCCCGCTTCATGCTGCAACTGCTGCCGCTGCTGGTGCTGGCGTTCGTGCTGGCCGCCCTGTTCACCGCATGGGTCACGCACCGCAGCCAGCTGGCGCAGGCGCACATGCAGCGTGTGCAGACCCTGACGGTGTTCGGCGCAGCCCTGGTCAAGCCGCTGTGGGACTGCGATGGCACCACCGTCCACGCCGTGGTGCAGGCCATGACCGAGCAGCCCAGCGTGCTGGCCGTGCAGGTGCGGGACCTGTGCAATGCCACCACCTGGCGGGCCGGCCAGGAAATGCCCGACAGCGGCCCCGACCTGCTGCACACGCCCCTGCTGCACCACGACGAACAAGGCGGCAGCCACCATGTGGGCACCCTGGGCATTGCCTTTCACCCCCTGTCGATCACCAGCACCGCAGAGCACGGCTTTGACCGGCAGCTGGTGGTGTTTGCCAGCATGCTGGCAGGGGCCGCCTGGGCCTTCGGGCGCATCATCGGCGTGCCGCTGGAACAACTGCGCAAGGCCATGCGCGTGCATGCCGAGCTGGACCCCATCCCGACGCACTGGGCCGAGGAGCTGCGCGAAATCGCCCAGGCCTACAACACCCAGGTGCAGGAGCTGCGCCACCAGGCCCGCCACGACGGGCTCACGGGCCTGGGCAACCGCATCCTGCTGGAAGAACAAATGCAGCAGGCCCTGCACCGCGCAGCACGCGCGCAGACCCGGGGGTATGTGCTGCTGCTGGATCTGAACCACTTCAAGCCGATCAACGACACCTACGGCCATGCTGCAGGCGATGCAGTACTGCAGACCGTGGCCCAGCGCCTGCAGGCTTGCGTGCGCGGCACCGACACCGTGGCGCGCCTGGGTGGCGATGAGTTCGTCATCCTCACCGCCGACACGCCGGCCGAGACAGACATCTCGGTGCTGGTCGAGCGCATCCACCGCACGCTGGCGCAGCCCATCGACTGGCAGGGGCAGCTGCTGCACGTCGGCACCAGCATCGGCGTGGCGCAGTTTCCGCGCGATGGCAACAGCAGCGCCGCCCTGCTGGCGCATGCCGATGCGGCCATGTACGCCCACAAGGAAAAAGCGCGCTGACCGTCTGCCCCTGTCGGCCCCAAAAGCCAGCGGCCCGAAGCCCCCTCCAGGGAACTCCGGGCCGCTGTGTACCTGACTTGGCTGGCCTTACCTGACCTTATTGAGCACCGGGCAGTGACAGCGATGCGCTGCGACCCGTAACGGCACGGCTGTAGGAGGTGCCACCGGGCTCGGCGGCATCCTGATCCAGACGGAACACACTCACCACCTCTGCCAGCTGCGCGGCCTGCTGACGCAGGGCCTGCGCCGCTGCGGCGCTTTCTTCCACCAGTGCGGCGTTTTGTTGCGTGGTGTGCTCCAGATGGGTCACAGCATCCCCCACCTGGGCAATGCCATCGGTCTGCTCGGCGGTGGCGGTGCTGATTTCAGCAATCAGGCTGGCCACACGCTGCGCTTGCGTCACGATGTCGGTCATGGTGGCGCCGGCGTCGCTCACCAGGCGCGCGCCCTGCTCCACCTTGGTCACGCTGCCATCGATCAGGCCCTTGATCTCCTTGGCCGCATCGGCGCTGCGCTGCGCCAGGGCACGCACTTCACCAGCCACCACGGCAAAGCCACGGCCCTGCTCGCCGGCACGCGCGGCCTCCACAGCAGCGTTCAGAGCCAGGATGTTGGTCTGGAAGGCGATCGAGTCGATCACGCCAATAATGTCGGCCATCTTCTGACTGCTGGCGGTGATTTCATTCATGGTGCTGACCACCTGCGCCACCACGGCGCCGCCCTTGTGCGCGGCCTCACTGGCCGAGCTGGCCACCTGTGTGGCCTGTTGGGCCGACTCGGCGTTGTGGCGCACCGAGGCGGTCATCTGCTCCATGGACGAAGCGGCCTGCTGCAGGTTGGAGGCTTGCTCCTCCGTGCGCTGCAACAGCCCAGTGTTGCCATTGGCAATCTCCTCGGCGCCCAGGGTGACGGCATTCGATGCCTGGCGCACCTGGCCCACCACGTGTGCCAGGCTGGCCTGCATGGCACCCAGCGAGGCCAGCACGCTGCCCGGCTCGGCCTGGGCTGCCCCCTCCACCGGCTGCAGATCACCCCGAGCCACGTGGCGAGCCACCTTGGCCAGGGCTGCAGGTTCGGCGCCCAGCTGACGCACGATGCTGCGCGCCACGCCCCAGGCCACCACGGCGCTGAGCACCAGGGCCAGCGCCAGGGCGGTGAACATCACGCCCAGAAAGCTGGCGGCCTCATCCATGGCATGCTGGTTGGTGCCCTGGATGCGCACTTCCTTGAAGTCGATGAGCTTGTTGATCGCTGCCAGCCACTGCACATACTGGGGCTTGGCCTGCGCCCACAGGGTTTGCGCTGCGGCGCTGTCGCCGGCCTGCACCTGGGCCACGATGGCCTGCGTGCTGGCCACAGCCTTGGCCTCAGCGCTGCGAATGTCGGCATACAGCTGGGCCAGTTCAGGGGCGGCATCGGGGCGGCCGATCAGCTTTTCCAGGGGCGTGGCCGACTGGGCATAGAAATCGGCCAGCGCCGCAATGGTGGCGATTTCCTTCTCACGCTCTACCGGGGTGGGGCTGAGCACCACGTCGCGTATCGCGATGGCGCGGTCGTGTGCCGAACCACGGAAGTTGATGGCATAGCGCTGCACCTGTACGTGCAGATCGTTGTTGGCGCGCAGTGCCTGATCGATGCGGCTGACCTTGATCATGGCCACGCCAGTGACGATCACCAGCAACAGCAGAATCAGCCCGAACCCCGCATACAGGCGCGCTGCTACGGTCATACGTGCGAAAAACATGGGGAGCTCCGATGAAAAAAGCCGGAAAGACAAGGGTCTAGGGGAAAACCAGCATATTAACAAATTGCAACCATCGGCTTACACCATGCAATTGTTTTTAACAATCACACAAATAACGTCCCCACCACGCACAAAGTCACGGATTATCAAATTTGATAGCTTGTTTCGCCTGTAAACAAAGAATTTGAGATTCATTTCCCATTGAAATCCTTATCTGAAGCGCGCAACAAGCTATTCTTTTTACAAGGACGCCTCCCCCTTGGCCGTGGTCACCAGGCCCTGTCCTGCAGCCCAGGCATTGACGTCCTCCCGGCGGATAGCGGCGGCCATCAGGTCCGGGAAGGCATCGGGCGTGCAGGCAAACGATGGCACACCCAGGGCGGCCAGCTTGGCGGCCAGCGCCCGGTCGTAGGCGGGCGCGCCTTCGTCGCTCAGGGCCAGCAGGGTGATGAACTGCACGCCCGACTCCACCAGCGCGGCGGCGCGGCGCAGCAGGTCGTTCTCGATGCCGCCTTCGTACAGGTCCGAGATCAGCACCAGGATGGTGTTGCGCGGCTCGCGGATGATGGACTGGCAATAGCCCACCGCGCCGTTGATGTCGGTGCCGCCGCCCAGCTGCACACCAAACAGCAGCTCCACCGGGTCGTCCAGCTGGTCGGTCAGATCGACGATGCTGGTGTCGAACACCACCATCTTGGTGGCCACGGCGGGCAGCGAAGCCATCACTGCGCCGAAGATGCTGGAGTACACCACCGACTCCGCCATGGAGCCGCTCTGGTCGATGCACAGCACCACCTCGCGCTGCGGGGTGCGTGACTTGCGGCCATAGCCGATGAGCTGCTGCGGCACCACGGTGCGGTACTCTTCCTGCCAGTGGCGCAGGTTGGCGCGGATGGTGCGGTTCCAGTCGATCTCGCTGTGGCGCGGGCGGCGGTTGCGCTGGCTGCGGTCTAGCGCGCCGGTGACGGCCGAGCGCATGGGCTCCTCCAGCTTCTTCAGCAGTTCATCGACCACCTTGCGCACCACCAGGCGCGCCGTCTCCTTGGTGCCAGCCGGAATCACGTCCGACAGGGCGATCAGATTGGCCACCAGATGCACGTCGGGGTGGGCGCTTTCCAGCATTTCGGGTTGCAGCAACATCTCGCGCAGGTCCAGGCGCTCCAGCGCATCGCGCTGCATCACCTGCACCACCTGGGTGGGGAAATATTTGCGGATGTCGCCCAGCCAGCGCGCCACTCTGGGCGCCGAGCTGCCACGCCCGCCCCGGCGCTCGCTCTGGCCCAGGCCGTTCTTGCCGTCAGCGTCGTAGAGCGCTGCCAGGGCCCGGTCGATTTCAACCACTTCGCCCACCAGTGGGCCGCAGCTGCCTTCGGCCTCGCCTCCCAACACCAGGCGCCAGCGGCGCAGGCGTTCGTCGGCGCTGAGGGTGGATGGCGGTTCGGCAGCGGCAGTGCTGTCGGCAGGCTGGTCACGATTTGCGGCGCTCATGGGGCGACTCCCAGAATGGTTTGCAAAAACGGCACCGGCAGGGCGGCCAGGTCCGGATCCCACTGTGGTGTGGCGCTGGCCGGGGCGGCGGCGTCCTGCTGACGCCCCTGGCGCACGCGCTGGCCCAGGTCGCGCCGCTCGCTGGCGCTGAAGGCGGCAAAGGTGCGGCGCACCAGCGGCAGGATGTGCATGAAGTGCTCTTCACCCAGGCTGCACAGCCAGTCGTCCACCAGCCGCCACAGCTGCTGGTCGTGCAGCAGCACCATGGCATTGCGGTTCAGAAAGCCTTCCAGCCAGGCTGCGGCCTGCAGCGGTGCCACGCCGCTGGACAGGTGCAGCGACAGTGCCTGCGCGGCTGCATCAGCCTGCAACAGGCCTTCATCCAGCAGCAGGCGCACGGCCAGCCCTTGCAGCAACGCATGGGCGCTGCTGCTGTCGGCAATCAGTTGCAGGGCACGCTGCCAGGCCTGGGTCTGCTCGGGCGCATCGCGCAGCGCCACGGCGCTGTGCGCGGCCAGCAGCGTGGTGCGTAATGCGCTGGCACTGTCGTCGTCGATGCCGCAGCACGCCAGCGGCAGACCGATGGCGGCACGCACGATGAGGCTGTCGAGCATGTGCGCCACCATGCCGGTATCGGTCTGGCGCACATTGCCGTAGCGAAACACGCTGGCCAGCGGCGGCAGGGCTTCGAGCAGTTGCAGCGTGTCGCCACTGACGGCGGCGCGGTTTTCCAGAATGCGCGTCACGGCCTGCACGGCGGGTGCCAGGTCGGCCAGCAGCACCTGGTTGAGCAGCTCGGAGAGGGTGCGCAGCCGCTCGGCCTGCTGGGCCCGCTCCAGGCTGGCGGCGGTGGCCGCGGCCTCCAGCGTCTGGCCCCACTGGCTGGCTTCGATCAGGCGCACGGCGAACTCGGGCTGCCATTGCAGACGCCAGACTTCGTGGAAGGTGCCACCACGCCCGCCGCCCACCGCACGGCCGGAGCGGCTCAGGTGTCCCCAGGGCACATCGATCAGGCTCAGACGGTGCAGCAGGTGGCTGCGTGCCAGGTCGTTGGGCTGGCGCAGGTCCAGGTCCAGCGTGCGCTCCTGTGCCTCGGGCCTGAGGCGCAGGGATTTCTGCCGCTGTTCCACGTCCCTTTGCAACGGCACGGTGGGCACATCGGGCGGCACCTGCCCCATGCGCTGGCCCACCAGCAAGGCATCGCGGATGAAGTTGAGCGCGGCATCGTCGCCCATGGTGAACACGGTGCGGGTGGCTTCCTGCAACTCCTCCAGCCCGGCCTGCGGGCGCTGGCGTAGCGCGGCCAGAGCGTCGGCCAGGCGGGCGGCTTCGATCAGGTGGGCGCTGGAGCAATCCAGGTCACGCGCGCGCAGCAGCCGGGCCACCCGGGCCAGCCAGCCGATGCTGCGCGGTGCGGCGCTGTCGGGCGCCTCATCCTGTGCCACACCGCTGAGCCACAGGTGCTCGTACCAGCCCGGTGCCTCTATCCCCGCACCATAACCGCTGGCGCGCGTGAGGTGGCGGTAGGTCCAGGGCACCCACGTCGATTGCACCTTGAGCTTGGGCAGGCCCTTGAGCAAGGCGCTGTCGGCGCTGGCCTTGACCTTGGCTTGCAGACCACCCAGGTGCCAGGCACCACAGACCACGGCAATGCGCTCGTAGCCTTTTTTCACGGCCTCGCGGATGCGCTGGCGCATGTAGGCCTCGCGCAGCTGCTCGCGGCGGGCACGGTAGGGGCAGGGCTCCTGCGCCTGCTCGCCCAGATCGGCACGCAGGGTGGTCATGGCTTCGGCAATGGCGGCAAACAGCGCCTCGCCATCGCCACGCTCTTCCACGGTGTGGTTCCACCAGCTTTCGCCGTCGGCGTAGCCGGCAGCCTGGGCCAGCCAGTTCAGGGGATCGCTGCGGTAGCCGGGCTCGGCAGGGGTGTCCCCGGCCTGCTCGGTGGAGGCACTGGCCTCGGCATCCGCATCGCCATCCTGGGCTTCTGCCTGGGCCTGTTCCTCCTCACGCGCCTTGGCCTGCGCCAGCTGGTGGATCAGTGGCAGGTCGATGAAGAACACCGGCACCTGCTGCATCAGCGCCCAGCGCAACGCCTGCCACTCGGGCGAGAACACAGCAAACGGGTGGTACACCGCCCACTTGGGCTCATCGGGGCAGTAGCTCAGCAGCGCCACCGGCGGCTGCATCTGCTCGGACAGCAGGGCCGGCAGCACGCCTTCGGCCTCGGGCGGGCCTTCGACCAACACGCAGTCTGGCTGCAACTGCTCAAAGGCACGCACCAGGCTGCGCGCACAGCCCGGCCCGTGGTGGCGAATGCCGAAGTAGTGGACTTTGGGGGCTTCGGGGACTTTGCTCACGGCAGCGGCCCGTTATTCGAGTTCCTTGCAGGCGCGGTACAGGCTCTTCCAGTCCTCGCGCTCCTTGACCACGATGTCCAGGTACTCCTTCCAGACCACGGCGTCCTGCACCGGGTCCTTGACCACGGCGCCAATCAGGCCAGCGGCCACGTCGTGCGGGTGCAGCACGCCATCGCCAAAGTGCCCGGCCAGTGCCATGCCGTTGTTGATGACGGAAATCGCCTCGGCGGTGGACAGCGAGGAGCTGGGCGTCTTGAGCTGGGTCTTGCCATCCACGGTGCGGCCACTGCGCAGCTCGCGGAAGATCTGCACGATGCGGCGCACTTCCTTGAGCGCAGGCGGCTCGGCGGGCAGTTGCAACGCCCGGCCCATCTCGCTGACGCGCTTGACGACGATGGCCACTTCCTCCTCCTCGGTGGCAGGCACGGGCAGCACCACGGTGTTGAAGCGGCGCTTGAGCGCAGCGGAGAGTTCGTTGACGCCCTTGTCGCGGTTGTTGGCCGTGGCAATCACGCTGAAGCCACGCGTGGCCTGCACCTGTGTGCCCAGTTCGGGAATGGGCAACGATTTTTCCGAGAGCACGGTAATCAGGGTGTCCTGCACGTCGGCCGGGATGCGCGTGAGCTCTTCGACGCGGGCGATCCTGCCGTTCTTCATGGCATGCATCAGCGGGCTGGGCACCAGGGCTTTTTCTGAGGGGCCATGCGCCAGCAGCTGGGCGTAGTTCCAGCCGTAGCGCAGCTGCTCCTCACTGGTGCCGGCCGTGCCCTGGATCAGCAAGGTGGAGTCGCCGCTGATGGCCGCTGCCAGGTGCTCCGACACCCAGGACTTGGCCGTGCCGGGCACGCCGTACAGCAGCAGGGCGCGGTCGGTGGCCAAAGTGGCCACGGCAATTTCCATCAAACGCCGACTGCCAATGTATTTGGCGCTGACCTCAAAACCGTTGTCGAGCTTGCCGCCCATCAGGTAAGTGACCACTGCCCAGGGCGAGAGCCGCCAATTGGCTGGGCGGGCATGGGTGTCGGCCTTTTGCAGCTCATCGAGCTCTTGGGCAAATTGGTGTTCGGCGTGTTGGCGCAAGGCTTCGGTGGTGCTCATGACAATCTTTCGGAAGCGACAAATTCCAAGGGGCAAGAAAAAAAAATGGGGAAATGCGGCATGCGTACCTATCTGGCCGCGGGCAACTGCTCCAAGACACAGCGGGCAGCAATGACTTGCTGGCTACGGCCCAGCACCTTGTCCAGCGAGTAGATCAAAGGCTTGTCCGATACCGCCTCCGGCACCGACAGCGGCGGCACCAGGCGATCCAGTGCCTCTGCATCACGCAGCAGCGGCAGCAACGTCGGATGCAGCACACAGCACAGCTCATCGACAGAGAAAAGCAAGTATCCGCGGCGATGCGCCAGCAGCAGCTTTTGCAGCAGCAGTTGCGACAAAGCGGGTGAGACATGCTCACCCGGCGCACAGGCGTGCAGCACCTGCTGGGCCACATCATTGAAACTGCGCGCTTTGGCTGCATCGATGTGCTGCAGGGTCTGCATCCAATACGGCTCGCGCTGTGCTGTGGGCAGCAGCGCCAGCACCGCTGCCGGTTGGTCGGGCAAAGCCCTGCCCGGCCAGTGCTGCAGCAGCGCATGGCACCACTGAGCATCAGGGGCCACGCGCAGCACAGCCCACCAGGCACGCACCAGCGCCTCCTGCCAATCGCCCTGGCGTGCCCACTCCAACAAGGCCTTAGGGTCCATGCCGGTGTACTGCTGCCACCACGCCAAAGGCACGCTGCGCACCACCCGGTACAGCCATATGGCGCGCTCACCCAGGCCTTCCTGCTTGGTACGCGAGCTTTCGGTGCCGCGCTCTTCCCAACCTGGGTCCACGGCCTGTGGCGGTTCAATCTGCCAGCGACTTGGTGTCCCTGATACATGCAGACAGGCTTGCAGGCGCGCCACAGCCGCTTGGGTCGCGGCACTTTGTGGCAACTGCACCAACAGACTACGCGCCAAATCACGTACTTCCTGCCCCCTGTCCTTCTGCGCCAGAGCAGCGAGCAATGGCTCATCGTCGTCCGACAGGCCTGCTTTCAGCTCGGCCAGTAGTTCAAGCCGCTCTTTGGCTGGCAAGTCCGGTAAGGCCGCCTGCAAACGCTCTCGTGCCGCTGCCGGGGCAATCCTGCGCTCCTCGCGCAGGATTTGTACACGTTGAGCCAAAGAGCCCTCCTGCCAGCGCTGCTCCACAGACACCGTCTCTGCCGAGGCGACGGCATAGCGCCAAGCACTGTGGTGGCGCGCCAGCCAGCGGCCGCGCTCGCCCAGCACCGCCACGACAGCAGGGCGCAGCATGCTAGAGCGCGCGCCGCTGTCCAAAGCCAAGGGCAGCAAACTATTGGGCAAACACCAGCCACGCGCCGCCACCTGCTGCAAGCCTTCGATTTGCAAGCGCAGCGGCGCATCACTGAGCAGCCAGCGCAAGGTATCGATCAACGCGCTGTGCTGCAGCACCACTTGGCTGCTCTCGGCAGGGGCTGTGCCGTGCGCACTGCTACCTATTTGACCAACAGGGCGTTGGCCTGCGCGCTCACACACCGTGAGCACACCCGCTGCCTGCAGCAGTGCCTGCGCCGGAGTGCTGGCGCGCGCTGGCAACTGTGCCAACAAGTCGCCTACCGCACCTGCGCAGGCAGGCAGCTCCAACGGTTTTTTGTCGGTACCCACCATGGCGGCAGGCAGTAGGCTTTTCCAAAGAGTATGGGCGTGCAAAATACTCATACGCGGGGGGTCCAAATCCAAATACCTTCAGCACCCATAGCAGTCAGTGGGCGCAAGCTATTGCCATCCCATTCACCCTGAATATGCAAGGGCTGGCCGCCGCTTAACGCCAGCAACGCCCAGCCGTCGCTGGGGTGCAATTGCAGCGGTAAAACCATGTCGTCCCATTGCAGGCGAAAAGCCACGCCCCCAGCCTGCGCGTCGCACAGCAGCGTGGCATCGCAGCAGCGCACAGGGTGCAAGTGGCTCCATGGATTGGCGGCAACACGTTGTGCAATCTGCTGCCATTCGTGCTCTGCGGTGGTGCTGTCTGGCCAGTGCTGCTGGACTTGCGAAGGCGAAGCACCAATTTGGCTGTGCACCACCAGCGCACGCAGTGGTGCTGCGCTGGGGTAAAAGACCAAGTTCGCTTGCACCGTACTGAGTGCCACCCAATTGCTCTCAAACAAGCGCCCGGCAAAAGTGTGGTCGAGTAAAAAGGCGCGCAGTCCGGTATGGCGGCCATGCAGCCACACACGTCGCTCGAGCAAGCGGTTCTCGCGCTCTTCCTGTATCACGCCCAACACCAACCACTCATCGCTGATTGGTGGCGCTTGGGCCAAAACGCTGTCTTTGTCCAAGGGCCAGCCCAGCAGTGCGCGCAAATCGGCCTGAGCGCGGGCATCCAAGGCAGCTCGCTGGGCCACGGCATCGCAGACCAGCTGCAGCAGACCTAGGCGGCGCAGCACGTTTTCAGGCCAATTGGGGCCATCGAGCACAGCCTCAGCGGCGTAGCGCAGGCGCGCTGCCAAGCCCGGCGCCTGGGCATCCACCAAACGCGCCGCCATGCTCTCCCAAGCAGCGCGGCTGCCCTCGCCCAGATGCCCCAAACCCTGGGCGATCTGGTCTGTGAGCCACTGCTGCAGCTCCAAGACGCCTTTTTCAATGCGTGCCCAGCGCTTTTGCTCACTCTTTTGGGCACTTTCTTCAGATTGGGGATTGGCGGCCTTTTGTGCTGCCTTTTGCTCGGCCTTCTCGCGCTGCTTGGCTTCTTTTTCCTGGCTGCGCTGCATACGCGACTGCAGCCATTCACTGACCCAACGGGGCGCCTCGCCTTGCTGAAACTGTCCGGGGTCTTTGGCCCACAGCATCAGCAAAGCAAGACCATGCTTGCAGGGAAATTTGCGACTGGGACAAGAGCACTTGAACGAAGGTCCCGACAAATCCACCTGCGTGCGATAGCGGCTGCTGCCTTCGCACTCGCCCCATACTGCCGCCTCGTTGGCGCCCAACACAGGCCAATTGCTCAGTTTGGTCAATCCATTGGCTGCCTTGGCCGAAGCAGCATCGGGTGCCAAAGCAAGCACGGATTCAGCAGTAATTTGCATGGGAAATTGGAGTTTGATAGTTCATCCCTCGCTCCACTCTACCCCCTGCTGCTAGGCGCTTGGTCCAAAGAAGCCGTATTTTTTTACCTATGTTTTATAGGTATTTAGGCTCTAGACCGCATGGATAAAGCGCCTCCAGCTATGGTTTTTTAGACCACCAAGTCTGCATCACCCATTCCTCCCCCGGGGCATACGGTGGCAGCACGCTGGGCACGGCCAGGTTCCAGGCGTTGTAGGCCATGCGGTGTGTGCTGGAGTACCACTGGGGAATGAGGTAGTGCCCGTGCGCAATGACGCGCTCCAGCGCGTGACAGGCCGGCAGCAGCTCCTGCTGGGTGTTGGCCGAGACGATGCGCTCAATCATGGCATCGACCGCCGGATTTTTCACGCCTGGGAAGTTGCCGGAATCCTCCTGATCGGCGGCCTGGCTGCCAAACAGATCGGCCAGCTCCTGCCCAGGGTTGTTGCTGCCCTGGTAGGCGATGCTGGTGATGTCAAAGTCGAACTTCTGCAGACGCTGCTGGTACAGGGCAAAGTCCACTGCACGAAAGCGCAGGGTGATGCCCAGTTTTTGCAGATTGCGCTGCCAGGGCGCCACCACCCGCTGGCCCGCACTGCCACTATCCAGATACTCCAGCTCCAGCGCCTGCCCCTGGGCATTGCGCAACACCCCGTCCTGCACCATCCAGCCGGCTTCCTCCAGCAGGGCACGTGCCTGGCGCAGGTTGTCACGCAGGCTCGATGGTGGCTGGGTGCTGGGCGGCACCGTCATCGGCCCGAGCGTGCCGGGCGGCAGATCCTGAGCGTACGGCGCCAGCAGGGCGCGCTCCTGGGCGCTGGGCAGGCCCGTGGTCTCACACGGGGTGTGCCCGAAGATGCCGTTCACGCGCCGGTAGGCGCCATAGAACATCTGGCGATTCATCCATTCATAGTCCAGCGCCAGACCCAGCGCCTGACGCACGCGCACGTCCTGCAGAAACGGGCGGCGCGTATTGAGCACGTAGCTTTGAAAGCCGGTAGGCAACTGGTGTTCAAACTCCCCCTTGACCAACTCACCCGTGGTGAATTTCTTGCCAAACAGGCGCCGCGCCCAGTCTCCGGCACTGAAAAAACGCATCACATCAAATTCACCTGCCTTGAGTGCTTCCAACCTGGCTGTGTTGTCCTGGTAAATCCTGACTTCGATGCGCTCGAAGTTGTACGTCCCCACGCGCACCGGCAAGTCCCTGGCCCAGTAGTTGGGATCGCGCACATAGGTGATGTCCTTGCCAAAACGCACCGAGCCAATGCGATACGGCCCGCTGCCAATGGGCTCCTGCATCACCACCTGATCGAATGGCAGGCCTGCCCCCCAGGCACGGCTGAAGATGGGCAGGCTGCCCACCGTCAGAGGTAACTCCCGGTTGGGTACCTTGAAGCGAAAGCGCACCGTGCGGGCATCCAGCACGTCCACCCCGGCCACATCAATGAGCAGGGTCTTGTAGCCCGGCGCGGTGTGCGGCCCGACCAGCGTGTCAAAGCTGTGCTTCACATCCTCGGCCAGCACCGGATCGCCGTTGTGAAAGCGCGCCTGGGGCCGCAGCCGGAAGGTGACCGAGAGACGATCGGGTGCCACCTGCACATCCTCGGCCAGCAGACCGTAGCCTGTGGCCGTCTCATCCATGCTGCCCGCCAGCAGACTGTCGAACATCAGCGTTGCCAGATACGCCGGTGCGCTGCCCTTGACGGTAAAGGGGTTGTATTTGTCGAACGTCGAGGTGCGAAAGCTGCTCACCAGGCGCAGCGTGCCGCCTTTGGGGGCCTGCGGATTGACGTAGTCAAAATGGGCAAAACCTGCAGGGTATTTGGGCGTGCCCCACAGGGCATAGGCGGCATCGGCCCAGACCGAAGGAGCCACGGCCAGGCAACAGGCGGCCACCAGGGGCCAGATTTTCAGTTGGGTGCGCATGCGACAATTCTGCCCCAGCACCCGGGCGTGGCCGCTTGTTGCCAGCGCCCGGCTTTCCTGTTTTCCAGCCCCTTGAGGAGATGCACCATGGGTTTTCTGACCGGCAAAAAACTCTTGATCACCGGCGTACTGTCCAACCGCTCGATTGCCTACGGCATTGCCAAGGCCTGCCGCCAGCAAGGCGCTGAACTGGCCTTCAGCTACGTGGGTGAGCGCTTCAAAGACCGCATCACCGAGTTTGCTGCCGAGTTCGACTCCAAACTGGTCTTCGACTGCGACGTGGCCGACGATGCCCAGATCGAAAAACTGTTCACCGACCTGGGCGCTGCCTGGGGCAAGTTCGACGGTTTTGTGCACAGCATCGGCTTTGCGCCGCGCGATGCCATTGCGGGCAACTTCCTGGACGGCATGACGCGCGAGAACTTCCGCATCGCGCACGACATCAGCGCCTACAGCTTCCCGGCCATGGCCAAGGCGGCCCTGCCCTACCTGAACGACCGCTCGGCACTGCTGACCCTGTCCTACCTGGGTGCGCTGCGCGCCATCCCCAACTACAACACCATGGGCCTGGCCAAGGCATCGCTGGAAGCCTCCGTGCGCTACCTGGCAGAAGCCGTGGGCCGCACCGAAGATGGCCGCAGCATCCGCGTCAACGGCATCTCTGCCGGCCCCATCAAGACGCTGGCTGCCAGCGGCATCAAGGACTTTGGCAAGCTGCTCTCGCGCATTGCCGATGCTGCGCCGCTGCGCCGCAACGTCACCATTGAGGACGTGGGCAACGTCGCTGCCTTCCTGCTCTCCGACCTGGCAGCAGGCGTGACCGCCGAAATCACCTATGTGGATGGCGGCTTCAGCCAGACTGCGGGACTGAGCAGCGATCAAGTGTGACAATCCCCCTCGTCCCTTGATCCACACCCGCAGCGCGCTGCGGGTTTTTTTATGGTGCCTGCAGGCACGCGGTGGTTGCTATCAGGTTCGCGTAACCCCCAGTCCCTGCATGCATCCTGAAAACTATAATTAATGGAGCACTTGGCGCTTTGTCTGCAAGGGATTTTTAAATATTTCACACACCACGTGAATATTTGTCACCACCCAGCACTGTGCTTTTGCAAGAGGTGGATAGTCGTGTCAGGCTCTCTCGCATCCAGCGTTCAAGCCTGCTATTTCAACAAGAGGTAACACCATGGTGCAATTCTCCAGACGCCAGTTCATGCAAGTGACTGGCTCAAGTCTGGCGGCATCCAGCCTGGCGGTATTGGGCTTCTCGCCCAGTGCTGCGCTCGCGGAGGTTCGCCAGTTCAAACTTACTGCGGCCAAGGTCACACGTCAGACCTGTACGTACTGCTCGGTGGGCTGTGGCCTGCTGATGTACTCCCACAGCGATGGGGTGCGCAACGCCAAATTGAGCGTGATGCACGTCGAAGGTGACCCGGACCATCCCGTCAACCGTGGCACGCTGTGCCCCAAGGGTGCGGCGCTGATGGACTTTGTCAACAGTCCCAACCGCCTGAAGTACCCCGAGTACCGCGCTCCCGGCTCCAGCGAGTGGAAGCGCATGAGCTGGGATGAGGCGCTGGACCGCATCGCCCGTCTGCTCAAGGACGACCGTGACGCCAACTTCCAGGCGCAAAACGCCGCAGGCCAGACGGTCAACCGCTGGCTGACCACCGGCATGCTGGCCGCTTCGGCCTCCAGCAACGAAGCCGGTTACGTCACGCACAAGGTGGCCCGCTCTTGGGGTCTGCTGGCGCTCGATAACCAAGCACGTGTCTGACACGGCCCGACGGTGGCAGGTCTTGCCCCGACGTTTGGCCGTGGAGCCATGACAAACCATTGGGTGGACATCAAGAACGCGGATGTCATCCTCATCATGGGCGGCAATGCCGCTGAAGCGCACCCGTGCGGCTTCAAATGGGTGACCGAGGCCAAGGAGCACAACGGCGCCTACTTCATGGTGGTCGATCCTCGCTTCAACCGCTCTGCTGCAGTAGCCGATTTCTATGCACCGATTCGCTCGGGCTCGGACATCGTGTTCCTGGGCGGCATCATCAATTACCTGCTCACGCACGACAAGATTCACCACGAGTACGTGAAGAACTACACGGACTTCACCTTCATCGTGCGCGAGGACTTCGCTTTCGACGAGGGCATCTTCTCGGGCTACAACCCCGAGACCCGCACCTACGACAAGACCAGCTGGGACTACGAGCTGGGCGAGGACGGCTTTGTCAAGGTCGATCCCACCCTGCAGCACCCACGCTGCGTGTACCAGTGGCTCAAGCGCCACTACGCCAGCTACACCCCGGAGAAGGTGGAAAGCATCTGCGGCACGCCCAAGGAAAAATTCCTGCACGTGTGCGAGAAGTTCGCTTCCACCGCTCAGGCCGGGCGCGTGGCCACCATCATGTACGCCCTGGGCTGGACCCAGCACACCACCGGCGCGCAAATCCTGCGCACAGGTGCCCTGGTGCAGCTGCTGTGCGGCAACATCGGTGTGGCCGGTGGCGGCATGAACGCCTTGCGCGGTCACTCCAACATCCAGGGCCTGACCGACCTGGGCATCCTGTCGGCCTCGCTGCCGGGCTACCTGAGCCTGCCCAACGAGAAGGAACAGGACTACCAGCAGTACATCGCCACACGCACGCCCAAGCCACTGCGTCCCGGCCAGATGAACTACTGGTCCAACTATCCCAAGTTCCACGTCAGCCTGATGAAGGCCTGGTGGGGACCGGCTGCCACCGAGGAAAACAACTGGGCCTACGACTATCTGCCCAAGCTGGATCAGACCTACGACATGCTCAAGATCGTCGATCTGATGAACCAGGGCAAGGTCAACGGCTACATCGCCCAGGGCTTCAACCCGATTGCGGCACTGGCCAACTCCAACAACGTGCGCGAGGGCCTGAAGAAGCTCAAGTTCCTCGTGGTGATGGATCCGCTGATCACCGAAACGTCCGAGTTCTGGAAGAACCACGGCGAGTTCAACGACGTGGATTCGGCCAGCATCCAGACCGAGGTGTTCCGTCTGCCCACCACCTGCTTTGCCGAAGAGGAAGGCGCCGTCGTCAGCTCCTCGCGCGTGCTGCAGTGGCACTGGCAGGCTGCGGATGCACCGGGTGAGGCCAGGACCGACATTGCCATCATGTCGGGCCTGCACCTGCGTCTGAAAAAGCTGTACGAGCAGGAAGGCGGCGCATTCCCCGACCCCATCGTCAACCTGCACTGGCCCTACGCACAGGCGGCGCACCCCACGCCCGAGGAAATCGCCAAGGAGTACAACGGTCGTGCGCTGGTCGATCTGAAGGATGCCGAAGGCAAGGTCATCCGCAAGGCGGGCGAGCAGCTGGCCGGTTTCGGCGAGCTGCGCGCCGACGGCACCACCTCGTGCGGCTGCTGGATCTGGTCGGGCTGCTGGACCTCTTCAGGCAACCAGATGGCCCGCCGCGACAACAGCGACCCCACGGGCATCGGCAACACGCTCAACTGGGCCTGGGCCTGGCCGGCCAACCGCCGCGTGCTCTACAACCGCGCATCCTGCGACCGCCAGGGCAAGCCGTTCAACCCCGAGCGCGTGCTGATCCAGTGGAACGGCAGCCGCTGGGTGGGCGCCGACGTGCCGGACGTGGGCCCGACGCTGGACCCCGAGGTCATCAACCCCTTCATCATGAACCCCGAGGGCGTGGCACGCTTCTTCTCGCGCAAGGGCATGAACGAAGGACCGTTCCCGACCCACTACGAGGCCTTCGACAACCCGCTGGGCTACAACCCGATGTACCCGAAGAACCCGCTGGCGGTGATCAACCCGGCAGCGCGCATCTTCGAATCGGCCAAGGACTCGGCAGGCGATCCGAAGGAGTTCCCGCACGTGGGCACGACCTACCGCCTGACCGAGCACTTCCACTACTGGACCAAGCACGTGCAGCTGAACAACATCACTCAGCCCGAGCAGTTCGTGGAAATCGGCGAGGCCCTGGCCAGGGAACTGGGCATCGAGACCGGCCAGCGGGTCAAGGTCAGCTCCAAGCGTGGCTTTGTCAAGGCAGCGGCGGTGGTGACCAAGCGCATCAAGCCGATGCAGATCGACGGCAAGACCGTGCACCACGTGGGCATACCCATTCACTGGGGCTTCACCTCGCAAGGTCGCAAGGGCTACATGGCCAACAACCTGACGGCGTCTGTGGGCGATGGCAACAGCTTCACCCCTGAATCCAAGACCTTCCTCGTGAAGGTGGAGAAGGTGTAAAGGAGTAACAAGCAATGTCTTCGACCATGTCTTTAGATATCAAGCGCCGTTCGGCCACCACCACCCCCGCGCCCAGCGCGCGTGGGGCGCACGGTGGCGAAGTTGCCAAGCTGATCGACGTCTCCAAGTGCATCGGCTGCAAGGCCTGCCAGACGGCCTGCATGGAGTGGAACGATCTGCGCGACGACATCGGCACCCTGGCCGCTGGCGTGTACGACAACCCCACCGACCTGACCGCCCAGTCCTGGACGGTGATGCGCTTTGCCGAGTACGAGAACGAGGCCACCGGCAACCTGGAGTGGCTCATCCGCAAGGATGGCTGCATGCACTGCGAAGACCCGGGGTGCCTGAAGGCCTGTCCCTCGCCCGGCGCCATCGTGCAGTACGCCAACGGCATCGTGGACTTCCAGCAGGACCAGTGCGTGGGCTGCGGCTACTGCGTCACCGGCTGCCCGTTCAACGTGCCGCGCATTTCCAAGAAGGACAACAAGGCCTACAAGTGCACCTTGTGTTCGGACCGCGTGGCCGTGGGCCGCGAGCCTGCGTGCGTCAAGACCTGCCCCACCGGCGCCATCATGTTTGGCACCAAGCAGGCCATGCACGAACAGGCCGAGCGCCGTGTGGACGACCTGAAGAACCGTGGCTACGCCAACGCCGGTCTCTATGACCCGCAAGGCGTGGGCGGCACGCACGTCATGTACGTGCTGCACCATGCCGACAAGCCATCGCTGTACAAGGGATTGCCCGACGATCCCAAGATCAGCCCCATGGTGGGTCTGTGGAAGGGCGTGGCCAAGCCACTGGCCATGGCAGCTTTGGGCGCAGCCGCTGTCGGCAGCCTGTTTCACTACATCACCAAGGGCCCCAACGAGGTGTCCAAGGAGCTGGAAGATGAAATGGAGCGCAAGGACCAGGAAGCTGCCAGCCGCAAGTCGTCCGCCACATCGAAGAAGGAGGCAAAGTCATGATCCGCAATCCACGTGACCTGGTGCGCTACAACGCATCGGAACGGGCCAACCACTGGGTGGTGGGCATTTGCTTCATCCTGCTGGCACTGTCGGGCCTGGCGTTCTTCCACCCGGCGTTCTTTCCGCTGACGCAGCTGTTTGGCGGTGGCACCTGGACGCGCATACTGCACCCCTATATCGGTGTGGTGATGGCCCTGTCCTTCCTGGTCATGGCGCTGCGCTTTGCCAGGCTCAACGTCATGGAGGCGCGCGACTACGAGTGGCTGAAGAACGTCAACAAGATGATCGACGGCGACGACCACAACATGCCTGAGCAAGGCAAGTACAACGGCGGCCAGAAGCTGCTGTTCTGGGGTCTGGTGCTGGGCATGCTGGCCATCACCGTCAGCGGCGTCTTCATGTGGCGCGCCTGGTGGACACCCCCGGTGGACGCCGTGCGCCTGGCCTCAGTCGTGCACGCCATTGCTGCGGTGTGGATGATTGGCCTGATCATCATGCACGTCTATGCTGCCATTTGGACGCGTGGCACCATCCGTGCCATGCTCTACGGCACCGTCACCCGTGCCTGGGCCAAGCAGCACCATCGTGGCTGGTACCGCAAGGTGACCGGCGACAATGACTAAGCATCAAATCAGCCTTTCAGGCTGATCCCACAACCGCCGACAGCTCTTGATACAGGAGCGAGTCGGCGGTCCTTTTTCTGGAATACTGTTTCTATGTCACGACGCATCCTCCAACCCGGCGAGATTGAAGCGCTGGACCACCACACCTCGTTCCCGCGCGTGCTGCCGCCCCAGGTGGGTAGCCTGTTCACCGAACGCGCCGCACGGCTGCGCCAACTGGCGGCAGACAACCCGATTGCCGATTACCTGGAATTTGCCGCCCACATCGCCAACGCCCAACATCTGGCCGCGCAGGCCCTGGCCGCCCCGGCGGTGGACCGCAGCACCATGGAGCGCGCCCAAACCCACGGCATGCCACTGTTTCCGGCCGCCGAGCTGCTCGACACCCAGCTGCAGGACTGGCAGCAAGCGCTGGAACACATCCTGGACACCCTGAGCACTCAGACCGAAAGCCGCCTGCCCGAAGCGCTGCAGCCGCTGATTGCCGAGTTGCGCCAGCTGCCCGGCCAGGAGCGCGACACCATTGCCCGCCAGCTGCTCGGCAAGGATCTGGCTGCGCGCTACATCGGCATGGCACCCTTTGTCATGGCCGCACTGCAAGTGCGCTTTGCCCAACTGGCCGCCACCCTGACGGAAGCCGACATGCCGCAGGCCGAGCCGGCCACCGTCTGCCCCGTGTGCGCCAGCGAGCCCGTGGCCAGCGTCATCCGCATTGGCGGCAAAGCCAGCGGCCACCGCTACCTGCACTGCGGCTGCTGTGCCACCGAGTGGCACATGGTGCGCGTCAAATGCTCGCACTGCGCAAGCACCAAGGGCATCAATTACCAGGCCATCGAAGGCGACCAGGGCGTGGTGCAGGCCGAAACCTGCGCTGCCTGCGGCAGTTACCGCAAAATCGTCAACCAGGAAAAAGACCCGCTGGCCGAGCCCCTGGCCGACGATCTGGCCAGCCTGATGCTGGATCTGCTCATGAGCGAAACCCGCTTTCAGCGCGCCAGTGCCAACCCGCTGCTGTATGTCGCCGTGGCCGAGGAACAGCCGGAGCAGGCTGCAGAAGGCGCCGATGCCCTCATCGACCCGCTGGCCCCAGCTGCCCCCTCTTCTTCCAGCCACTGACAGAACGGAAACCCGCACCTACCCCCCCGTAATCCCCACCCCGGCCCACCATGACCGCTGCCCCACCTCCACGCCTTCCTTCTGTTGATGCGCTGCTGCGCGATGCGGCCCTGGCGCCGCTGCTGGCGCAATACGGCCGCAGCAGCACCACCAGCGCCGTGCGCCAGACGCTGGACGCACTGCGCCAGCACCTGCGCGCCGGCACGCTGCAGGCAGAACAGGTGCGGGCCGACGCCCTGGTCGCCCAGGTGCGGCAGGTACTCCAGCAGACCCATGCCTCGCGCCTCAAGCCCGTGTTCAACCTCACCGGCACCGTGCTGCACACCAATTTGGGGCGCGCACTGCTGCCGCAGGAGGTGGTCGATCGCGTCGCGCAGGCCATGACCAGCCCGATGAACCTGGAGTACGACCTGGAAGACGGTGGCCGCGGTGACCGCGACGATCTGGTCAACGACCTGATCTGCCAGCTCACGGGCGCCGAAGCGGCCACCATCGTCAACAACAACGCCGCTGCCGTGCTGCTCACCTTGAGCACCCTGGCCGTGGGGCGCGAGGTGGTGGTCTCGCGCGGTGAGCTGGTGGAAATTGGCGGCGCTTTCCGTATCCCCGACATCATGAGCCAGGCCGGCTGCCGCCTGGTCGAGGTGGGCACCACCAACCGCACCCACCCGCACGACTACGAGCGCGCCATCGGCGAGCACACCGCCCTCCTGATGAAGGTGCACACCAGCAACTACGCCATCCAGGGCTTTACGCGCAGCGTGCCCGATGCCCAGGTGGCCGATCTGGCGCACCAAGCGCAGCTGCCCATGGTGGTGGATTTGGGCAGCGGCACCCTCATCGACATGCAGGCCTGGGGCCTGCCGCACGAAGTCACCGTAGCGCAAACCATTGCCAGCGGCGCCGATGTCGTCACCTTCAGCGGCGACAAGCTGCTCGGCGGCCCGCAGGCGGGCATCATCGTGGGCCGCAAGGACTTGATCGCCCGCATCAAGCGCCACCCTTTGAAGCGCGCGCTGCGCGTGGGCAAGCTCACCCTGGCGGCGCTGGAAGCGACGCTGCGCCTGTACCAACACCCCGAAACCCTGGCCCAGCGCCTGACCACGCTGCGCCTGTTCACCCGCCCAGCCAGCGCCATGCAGGCCCAGGCGCAAACGCTGGCGCCCATCCTACAGGCAGCGCTGGGCGCCGACTGGAGCGTCACCCCCTGCCCCATGAGCAGCCAAATTGGCAGCGGCGCCCTGCCCGTGGACAGCCTGCCCAGCTACGGCCTGGTGCTGCGCCCCAACAGCAAAACCGCCAGCGTGGCCCAGTTGCAAGAGCGCCTGCGCCAGCTGCCGCGCCCAGTCATTGGCCGCGCCCAAGATGGCGCGCTGTGGCTGGATTTGCGCTGCCTCGAAGAGGCTGAGCAAGCGGCCTTCACCGAACAATGGACGCCTACTAAAACCATAGCTGCATCCGCTTGATATACATAGTTTTCCGATAGTTTTATACCGGAAATCCTTTATTTTCAAGCGCAAGCAGCTATCGTATTTAGCGACTGCATTTCTCAAGACCTTCCCCCACCTCAGACCATGATCATCGGCACCGCCGGGCACATCGACCACGGCAAAACCACCCTGGTGCGGGCGCTGACCGGCACCAACACCGACCGCCTCAAGCAAGAGCAAGAGCGCGGCATCACCATCGAGCTGGGCTATGCCTACCTGCCGCTGCCCGATGGGCAGGTGCTGGGCATCATCGACGTGCCCGGCCACGAGAAATTCATCCACACCATGACCGCGGGTGCCGTGGGCATCGACCATGCTTTGCTGGTCGTGGCCGCCGACGATGGCGTCATGCCGCAGACGCTGGAGCACGTGCAGATCCTGCAGCTGCTGGGCATTCGCAGCGCCAGCGTTGCCATCACCAAAGCCGACTGCGTGCCGCCCGAACGCATCGCCGAAGTACAGGAAGAGGTACTGGCCATCCTCGGCGTCACCAACATGGCCAATGCCCCCATGTTCGCCACCGCCGCCGCCCGGCCCGACGACCCTGGCACCTGGGCCTTGCGCCAGCACCTGATGCAGCTGGCCCAGCACCGCGCCGCGCGCAGCGCCGGTGGGCTGTTTCGCCTGGCGGTGGACCGCAGCTTCAGCCTGACGGGCCAGGGCACCATCGTCACCGGTACCGTCTTTGGCGGGCAGGTGCGCGTGGGCGACAGCCTCACCCACTCGGCCAGCGGGCGCAGTGTGCGCGTGCGCAGCCTGCACGCGCAAAACCGCGCCAGCGACAGCGGCAGCGCTGGCCAGCGCGTGGCCCTGAACTTGGTGGGTATTTCCCACAGCGAAATTTCTCGGGGCGACTGGCTGGCCGCCCCCCTGGCCCTGCAGCCCAGCACCCGTCTGGATGTGCGCCTGCACTGGCTGGCCGAAAGCGCTCCCCTGACCGGCTGGACCGCCGTGCACCTGCACCTGGGCACCCAGCACTGCACCGGCCACGTCCTGCCCTTGAGCGATGGCCCGCTGCAGCCGGGCCGCGAGGGCTACGCGCAACTGGTGCTGGATGCCCCGGCCTACGCCCTGCCGGGCGACCGCGTCATCCTGCGCAACGCCCAGGCCAGCCGCACCCTGGGCGGCGCCCTGGTGCTCGACCCCGATGCGCCCGCGCGCAAACGCCGCAGCGCCCAGCGCCAGGCCGCCTGGCAGGCCCTGGAGCACTGGCTGACCCAGAACGACACCAGCACCCTGCTGCTGCAGGCGCGCCACGGCCTGCCTTTGACACAGCTGCAACGCCTGTGCGGCCACAGCCAGCCACCCCTGCCCGAAGGCCTGCAGCGCATCCCCCTGCCCCAGGGCGACACCCTGTTGCTGCATCCCCAGGCCTGGGAACAGCTGCAAACCCAGCTGCTGCAAGCGCTGGAGCGCTTTCACCAGCAGCAGCCCGACGAACCCGGCGCCCACAATGCGCGCCTGCAACGCATCGTCTGGCCGGGCCTGGCCACCAGCCACCACCAGGCGCTGTGGCAGGCCCTGGTGGCCCACCTGTGCGCCACTGGCCAGCTGCAGGCGCAAGGCGCCTGGCTGCACCTGCCCAGCCACCGCGTGCAGCTCACTGAGCAAGAACGGGCCTGGGCCGAGCAGCTGCTGCCGCGCCTGGCCCAGGGACGCTTTGACCCGCCCTGGGTGCGCGATCTGGCCAACGCTCTGGGGCTGGGTGAAGAAATCGTGCGCCAGCTACTGCGCAAACTGGCGCGCCAGGGCCTGCTGTTCCAAGTGGTCAAGGACCTGTTCTATACCCAGGAAAACATGACCACCCTGGCCAACCTCATCGCCCAGCTGGCCGCAGAGGATGTCCAGGGACGGGTCATGGCCCGCCAGTTCCGCGATGCCACCGGCCTGGGACGCAAGCGCGCCATCCAGATCCTCGAATGCTTCGACCGCCTGGGGCTGACCCGCCGCATCGGCGACACCCACATCATGCGCCCGGGTGCCCAATGGCTCGCTCCACAGCCTGGTACTACAGCCGCAGAACCCACAGCCTGAAATAGCACACCTAGCATCCAGGGCTGGGTTTTCCCGGTCTGTGGTGTGGTTTTCTCAGGAGGTCGAAGCAATGAACGGCAAGCCGGCGGCGCACCATCACCTTCGAAGCCCTACCCGCCGGGCAGTCGCTGCACGGCCCCAGGAGCGCAATCAGGAAACCGAAGTGCGGTTTTACCTGTGCGACCACCTGGGCACCCTCAATGCCCTCATCAACCAACGCGGAGACATTGCATGGGCAACGCAGCTGGATGCGTGGGGGCAAGTGGTCAAGGAATACACCCCCCACAGCCTCTACCAGCCTATCCGCCTGCCGGGGCAGCACCAAGACCAGGATACTGGCTCCGCCATCGATATTACGAGCCAAAGCTGGGCAGGTATATTAACCAGGATCCGATTGGCGTCCTTGGCGGATTAAACCTATACAGATATACCGATACCAAGCCTTTAAATGAAATTGATTCAGTTGGATTATTTGATTTTAAATATCATGGCACTTGGTGTGGGCCTGGATGGGTTGATGGATACTGGCATCTCTACGAAAATTAAATGATATTGGATATTATCAATCACCAGTAATTTTGCTTGATGCAGCCTGCGAAAAGCATGGCAAATGTTATGCTGATTGCAGAGATTTACCCCCTCGTTCTCTTTCCAGGTGTGCTGCAGGTACAGCAGCCCAGCCACCAGACGTGGGGACAAGGCGGGGCGGCCACGCCCGCAGGTAAACGACACCATGAACGTGCGCTCAATCTCGGCCCGGTCGATCAGGGCGGCCAGCCGCACCAGCGGGTACTGCATGTTGATTTGTTCGTCCAGCCGGGGCGAAACAGATCGTCCGATTGTGGCCACGAAGGCTTCGGCCCCATCGAAATCCTCGAAGAAATTTGCAAGAAAACAGGCAGTGGCAAAACCATACCCTGCAAGTTCTGCGCCTATCAAGGCGAAGAATTGCAAGCCAGATCAAGGGAGTATGGTTTATTCTGGGCGGACTACTCAGGCATCAGGCACGCCCGAGCACGCCACCGGACTGCACTAGTCTGCTGAGCGGGGTTTGCAGACCTTTCCTAGGCCTTCCAGGTCGGGCATGTAGCAACCACTACAATCGCCCCTTCCTTGCACAACACACAAAGGAAGGCAATCACGCCCGGTGGCGTGGCCGGGCTTCAAACCCGGTGGGGGGCGTCAGCCGCTCCCGGGTTGGTTCGACTCCAGCTGCCTTCCGCCACCCCCTACCCAACAGACATCCAGCCGCCGCATGCGCCCACAAGCCTTGCGGCTTTTTGCATTGCAAACAGCAGCCGTTCGCAAATGCTGATGCAACGCATTATCAAATGCCAATATAAAAACGCGAATCATCTGTCACGGCCGTGACAGATGATTCGTATTTTTTAACAATTTCCCTGGAGAGCTCTGAACATCTTCCTTGGTACGATGTGCGTTTAATTACAATTTTTTCGTCCTTTTGTGGATTTATTGTCATGCACAGTACCATTCCCGTACCGCTTCCCGAGCTGGATGAAGCCACAAAGAAATTATTACAGGCACAGCATCTCACCCCCGTACTGATCGCTCTATTCGACAGCAACGACCAACTGCTCTGGGCCAACCCCTCCTTCAGGAAGTCCTTTGGCCTGGGAGAAAACGACTACCCCACCTGGTACGACATGATGGTGCAGTCCCAGCGTCAGGGGATAGGCACCGCCATCCAGAGCGACGAGATCGAGCGCTGGCTCACTTCCGCCCTCTCTCGCCGCGGCAAGCTCCCTTACCGGGGCATCGAGGGGGATTTGCACGATGGGCGCTGGATCTACATGACCGAAACCGTCTGCCCGGACGGCTCCATGCTGTGCATTGGCAGCGACATCACCCACCTGCGCCACGACGAACGCCTGCTGCGCCAGGAACGCGACCAGGCCATGCGTGCAGCGCTGACCGATCCCCTCACAGGCCTGAGTAACCGAGGGCACATCACGTCGCTGCTGGAAAAGCACATCCAGCTGGTTCAGCAAAGCCCCCATACCTGCGGACTGGTGCTGCTGGATCTGGACCATTTCAAGCGCGTCAACGACAACTATGGGCACGAGGCCGGGGATACGGTGTTGCGCCACTTTGCCCAATTGCTCCCCCAAGTACTGCGCCGTGAAGACTGCCATGGTCGCATGGGTGGCGAAGAGTTTCTGCTATTGCTGCCCAACGTCACCGCAGCCAGCCTGTGCAATTGCGTACAGCGTTTGATCGACATACTGCCGCTGCATCGGCCGCTGGAGGATTTTCCCGACTTTTTCTACACCAGCTCTGCCGGCGTTACCCTGCTTGGCCCTGACGATACTGTCCCTACCGCCATGCGGCGCGTCGATTCGGCGTTGTACCAGGCAAAAGACCAGGGAAGAAACCGCCTGGTATTTGTCTGAGGAATCTTTCCTGAAAAGTGAAATTCCCTGCAGAGGGAATACAAGCAAAAACAAATGCGCTGTACCGGAGTGAAAATTTCATCCAGCGGATTGGTTTTTTATTTCACTCCTGCTCAACCTGCGCCTTTGCTCATCCATGCGGGCGGCGTAGTCCGAGACTGACCCCGCTCCCCCCAAGCCACAAGTATCCGTACCGCTTGTGGCTTTCTTACACTACACGGCTTTGCATCCTGCCTGGAAGAGCCTGCCTTGACCGTTCCCGCTTCCCCTGTCGCCTCCGCCACAGCTCCAGCCACCGCCACGCCGTACACCGTGCCGCTGGAGCAGCACACGCCCATGATGGCGCAATACCTTGCTATCAAAAAAGAGTATTCCGACACTTTGGTGCTCTACCGCATGGGCGATTTCTACGAGCTGTTCTGGGACGATGCCGAAAAAGCCGTGCGCCTGCTGGACATCACGCTGACCACGCGCGGGCAGTCGGCGGGTTTTCCGGTGAGCATGGCCGGGGTGCCGTTTCATGCACTGGAAAGCTATCTGGCGCGCCTGATCAAGCTGGGCGAATCGGTGGCCATTTGCGAGCAGGTGGGCGAAGTGGGCGCCAGCAAGGGGCCGGTGGAGCGCAAGGTGGTGCGGGTGGTCACGCCCGGCACGCTCACCGATACGGCGCTGCTTTCCGACAAGAGCGAGGCCATGCTGCTGGCGCTGCACAGCGGCGGGCGCCAGCGTGTGGGCCTGGCGTGGATGAGCGTCACGCAAGGGCGCATCCATCTGGCCGAATGCAACCAGGCCGAGCTGGCCGAGACCCTGGCACGCATTGCCCCCAGCGAGCTGCTTTACAGCGCTGGCGTAACGCAGCGCTTTGAGCAAACCTTGCAAGAGGTGCGCCACAGCGGCCAGATCACGTGCCCCCTCACCCCCCGGCCCGATTGGCAGTTCGACAGCGGCCTGGGGCGCAGCAAGCTGCTCGAACTCTTGGGCAGCAGCAGCCTGCACGCCTGGGAGGCCGAAAACCTGCCCCTGGCGCATGCCGCCAGCGCGGCGCTGCTGAGCTACGCCGAACACACCCAGGGCAGCCAGCTGCCGCATATCCACAGCCTGCAGGTGCAGCAAAGCGAGGCGCTGATTCGCCTGCCCAGCAGCACACGGCGCAACCTGGAGCTGGTGCAGACGCTGCGCGGCGAGGACAGCCCGACGCTGTTTTCCCTGCTCGATACCTGCATGAGCGGCATGGGCAGCCGCCTGCTCAAGACCTGGCTGCTGGAGCCGCCGCGCGACCGCGCACCTGCGCAGGCGCGGCTGGAAGCCATCACCGTGCTGCGCGGCGACCCCACCGCTGCCAGCAGCGCGCCGTGGCAGACTTTGCAGCAGCACCTCAAGGGCATCAGCGATGTGGAGCGCATCACCGCGCGCACCGCCTTGCGCCAGGTACGCCCGCGCGAGTTGGTGGCGCTGGCGCAGACGCTACAAAAAGCACAGCTACTGGCGCAGACCCAGCCTGCCCCGGCGGCCTATCTGACGCAGATCTTCAGCGACCTGCAACCACCCGAAGGCTGTGCCGAGCTGCTGCAACGCGCGCTGCTGCCCGAGCCTGCGGCGCTGGTGCGCGATGGCGGGGTGATTGCCGATGGGTTCGACGAACAGCTCGACGAGCTGCGCGCCATCCAGAACAACTGCGACGACTTCCTGCTGGAGCTGGAAGCCAAGGAAAAGCTGCGCACCAACATCCCCAACCTGCGCGTGCAGTTCAACAAGGTGCATGGCTTCTACATCGAGATCACCAACAGCTATCGTGACATGGTGCCCACGCGCTACCAGCGCCGCCAGACGCTGAAGAACGCCGAGCGCTACATCACGCCGGAGCTGAAAGCCTTTGAGGACAAAGCCCTCTCGGCCCAAGAGCGCGCCTTGCAGCGCGAGAAATTCCTCTACGAGCAGCTGCTCGACCAGCTGCAGGCCTTTATCCCGCAGCTGACGCGCGTGGCCCAGGCCATGGCGGCACTGGATGTGCTGTGCTGCCTGGCTGAGCGCTCGCTCACCCTCAACTGGTGCGCGCCCAGCTTCACCAGCCAGCCGTGTATTGAGATTGAGCAAGGCCGCCACCCGGTGGTGGAAGAGCGCCTGGCGCAAACCGCCAACGCTACCTTTATCCCCAACAGCACCGACCTGAACCCGCGCCAGCGGCTGCACATCATCACCGGCCCCAACATGGGCGGCAAATCCACCTACATGCGCCAGGTGGCGCTGATTGTGCTGCTGGCCAGCATGGGCAGCTATGTGCCCGCCAGCCGCTGCCGCCTGGGGCCGATCGATGCCATCCACACACGCATTGGCGCCGCCGACGATCTGGCCAACGCGCAATCGACCTTCATGCTGGAGATGGTGGAGGCCGCCAACATCCTGCACAGCGCCACCGCACACAGCCTGGTGCTGATGGACGAAATTGGTCGGGGCACTTCCACCTTTGACGGCTTGGCGCTGGCCAGCGGCATTGCGCGCCACCTGCACGACAAGGTGCAGGCCTTCACGCTGTTTGCCACGCACTACTTTGAACTGACCGAACTGCCCGCCCAGGCGCGCGCGGCCATCAACATGCACGTGGCTGCCGCCGAAAACGGGCAGGACATCGTCTTCCTGCACGAAATCCAGCCTGGCCCGGCCAGCCGCAGCTACGGCGTGCAGGTGGCCAAGCTGGCGGGCATTCCAGCCAGCGTGCTGCACCATGCGCGCCACGCCCTGGCAGCGCTGGAAGAGCGCGCCAGCGCCGGCAACACCCAGGTGGATCTGTTTGCCCCGCCACCAGCAGCCGACATCCCGGCGCCCAGCGCCGTCGAGGCACTGCTGGCACAAATCAACCCCGACGCCCTCAGCCCGCGTGAAGCGCTGGAGGCGCTGTACCAGCTCAAGACCGTCGCCCTCAAGGAAATCCCTAGCCCTGCGCAGGACGGTTGAAGGCGTCCCCAGCCTGCGCAAGACCCACGCTTGCGGGGATACTCGACACCTTCCCATCCCTCACGCAAACCACCCACCATGTCCCAGGAAAGACGCCACTTTCAACGCCTGCACTTCGATGCCCCCGCCCAACTGGTGTGCGCCGGTCAGGCGCTGTCGTCCCAGGTGCTGGATCTGTCCTTGCAAGGCGCACTGGTGCGCTGTGCCCCAGCCGTGCAGCTGCCGCGCGAGGCGCACTGCCAGCTGATTGTTCCCCTGGGCGACGGCTGCCACATCGCCATGGCTGTGGAAGTGGCGCACCGCAGCAGCGCCCCGACCGAAGCCGATGAATCCGCACCGCAGGACGTGCTGCTGGGCCTGCGTTGCCGCAGCATTGATCTGGACAGCATCACCCACCTGCGCCGCCTGCTGGAGCTGCAACTGGGCGATGCCGCCCTGCTGGAGCGCGACCTGGGCCAGCTGTGCATGCCGCATTGACGGTCCGCTGGCCTTCCCCTCTTCCTGCCAGGCACTGCCTTTTGCCCTGCTGACATGCTTCCCCTGATCTTTGCCCACGCCAACAGCTTTCCGGCTGGCACCTACTCCCTGTTGTTCGAGCAACTGCGCGCACGCGGCTTTGATGTGCAGGCCCTGCCGCGCTTTGGTCACGATCCGGCCTACCCGGTCACGGACAACTGGCCGCATCTGGTCACGCAGCTGCGCGACTTTGCCCAGCCCCTGGTGCAGCGCTGGGGCGAGCCGGCGTTCCTGGTCGGGCACTCGCTGGGCGGCTTTGTCAGCCTGATGGCCGCGGCCCAACATCCCGAACTGGCCCGGGGCGTGCTGCTGCTGGATTCGCCCCTGCTGGGCGGCTGGCGCGCCAAATCGGTGCTGGCAGCCAAGCATGCGCGCCTGGTCGATGCCTTCTCCCCCGGCAAGATCAGCCGCAAGCGGCGCACACGCTGGGCCAGCGCGCAGGAGGCACTGGAGCACTTTCAGCACAAGCCCAGCTTTGCCCGCTGGCACCCGCAGGTGCTGCAGGACTACGTGCGCCACGGCCTGCACGACGACGGCCAGGGGCAGCTGACGCTGTGGTTCACGCGCGAGGAAGAAACCGCCATCTACAACAGCCTGCCGCACAACCTGAGCAGCCTGCTGCGTCAGCACCCGCTGCGCTGCCCGGTGGCCTTCATCGGCGGGCGCCATTCGCGCGAAATGCGCCAGGTTGGCATGGACATGACCGAGCGCGTCACGCGCGGGCGCATCATGCTGCTCGATGGCAGCCACCTGTTCCCCATGGAGCAGCCCCTGGTCACCGCCGCCGCAATCGAGGCCAGCCTGCTCAATCTGCAGGCAGTGGTCAGCAGCAGCCACACCGCACGCCCGACAGCCGGGGGTCACCCCAAAAAATCCTGAAAAAGAAGCTGTCACCGCTGAACAGACAAGGTTTTCAGATCGTTTTACCCCTGAAAATCACGGTACACCAGCGGTTGAAGCTCCTTTTTTTGCAAAATCCACGCCTTTCAGCACAGGAGCCGTGCCATGCCCACCTTGGACTATCTGGACTTTGACTACAGCGAAGACGAAGACGGCAACGCCTGCTGGGACGCGCTGGCCTGCGTGCCGCCGCAGCGCTGGCCCGCCTTGATCGCTGAAGTGGAGCAGTTGCTGCGCTGGTGCCAGCGCCAGGGCGCCCCCTCCCCGCTGGAAGACGGCGGCCTATGGGATGTGGAACTGCAAGCGCACAGCGAAGGGCCGGGCAACACCCCCATCGCTGTGTACTGGCAAGACGACCAACTGCACGGTGCGCAGCCACTGCCCCAGGCGCTGCAGCAAAGCAGCCAGCCCATCACCCTGGCGCTGACCTTGAGCGCCAGTACCAGCTTCAGCGACGCCCTGCAAGCGCACTGGCAGCTGCGCCAAGACGACGACTATTGAGCGTTCAGCGCCAGGCTGGTGCTGGCAGCACTAGTGCAGGCGCCCGCCTTTGACAAAGCGCACCGGCGTGGCATCCATCAGGCGCAGCAGGCGACCCAGCCCATCTTCTGCCAGCGCGGCGCTGGCGCCCTCAAGCGCTGCGCTGGGCTGGGTGCGGCAGATCAGATCGTCCTCACTCCAGGCGCTGCTACCGGCGCCATTGCGCGCGCGCAGCCAGCCGTGGCGGTCGGCCAGCAACTGCACATTGCCCAAGGCGGGAGCGTCAGACGTGCGTTCCTGCCCCAGCAAAATGCCCAGCACCTGACGCGCAGACTGTTGCGAGGTGACCAGGCAATCGACCGCTGGCGGCAGCTGCTGCGGGGCGTTGTGGCCATCGGCAGGCAGCCAGATCGTCACCACCCGCGGATCGGGCAGCACCTCCTGCACCGCACCCACCACCCAGCGCAGATGCTGACCTTGCCAGTCGCGCACCGATGTCTTGTTGCTGGCGCTGCAGCGCAGCTGCATATCGGGCAGGGCCACGGCCTGTGCCCATTCGCCGGTGGCGCGCAGCACTTGCCCGGCGGCCAGGGCGCGCAGGTAGTGCAGCAGCTGCCACGTCTCAGGCACCGATAGCTGCTGGGCAAAACCAGGCATGGTGGGCTGGCCCTGGCGGTCGTGCATGCCGTGGCGCACATGGGCGAACAGATCGCCATCGCCGCGCTGCCAGAGCAATGGCCCGGCAAAGTTGGGCGGCCACACGCGTTGCTGCGCGGCCAGCGGCCCGTGGCCATCGCCGCGCACGCCGTGGCACTGCACGCAGTGCTGGGCGTAGTACTGGGCGCCAGCCTGGATGGCCTGATCGCTCCAGGGCACAGTGGGCTGGTGAAAGCTGCTGGCCTGCGCAGGCACCAGCAGCACATGCGCTGCTGGCCAGGGCGTGGCCCACAGCGCCAGCAGCGCGCTGATACCTGCCGGCCAGCGCAGCCGCCGCCAGCGCCACGCAGCCAACAACAACAGGACCACGAACAACAGAGCGCCCAGGCTGATCAGCAGCGCACGTGCCTGGCCCAGGTCGATGAGCAGGTTTTCGCCCGAGAGGCGCCTGCCCCACGGCCAGGCCGCTTGCCCATCGTGCGTGCCGACCAGGCCCAGGCGATGCAGCCACTGCAGCAGCTGCCACTGGCCCCGGTAAATGGCCTCCAGCAGATGTTGCAACCAGGGGGCCTGGACGACGCGATCGGGCATGGGCAAGCAGTGGCTGGCAGCGAGGGCAGCGCTTACAGCGAGTCGGGCAGGCCCAGGTGACTGAGCAACTTCTGGCGCAGCTGGACAAACTCGCTCTGCCCACGGTGGCGCGGATAGGGCAGCTTCACATCCACCTCTGCCACCACCTGGGCCGGGCGCGGGAAGAAGACCACCACGCGGTCGGCCAGGAACAGGGCCTCCTCCACATCGTGGGTGACCATCAGCACCGTAAAGCCCGACTGCTGCCACAGCTTCAAGGCGTGAGCCGCTACTCCATCGCCTACTTCTACTCCCCCAGCCTGCATGCGCAGGAAATCCCCCTGCTGCAACTGCCGCCGCACCTGGCAGCGCAGGCGCGCGGGCCGGAGAGCGACCCGCTCAACCCCCTGTTCACCCACATTGGCACCAATGCACTCAAGGGCCGCGTGCGTTCGCACCTGGAAGTGGCCGCCAGGTTCTACCCCGAACAACTGGAGCAGCTGCGCCTGAGCCAGCCCGGCGGCCTGGTCAGCAGCGCGTATTGAGCAGCTGAGCACCCATACCGTGCGAGCCCCCCAGGCGCCGCCCGCCGCCTGTTGCCTGGTGCCATTTCTGTAGTGCATGCCCCCACACCCTGCTTCCTGGGGTGTGGGGGCTGGTGCCTTGCGGCCAGCCCCTCGGGCACCTACCGCAGGCCGTTGGAGCACCTCTGTCAGCGTGCTGCAAGGGCCCTGATGTAACGAAAATTTTTAACGCTTTAGTTGAAATCTGCTTAAAAATCCAGCGGAAAAATTGAAAAAAAATTAGGTAAAACCCTTCGTTTTGACTGATTTTTGGCCCTTCCGGGTGTTTGCCTCCTAGGCCAGAAGATGGCTCTCCGTAGAATTTTTCCTTGCCTCCGGGTTATCCCTAGGGGGATGCGGGACCATAATTCACCCCTTTTTTAGGTCTTCTTACCAGCCTTTACGCCTTTTTTGGAGACACCATGCAGGCACTGCTCAAACTCTCAAGGGCTATCGACGCCCTGAACGCCTTTGTGGGCCGGTACGTCATCTGGCTCATTCTCGCGGCCACGGTCATCAGCGGCGTCAATGCCGTGATACGCAAAGCCTTCAATTACAGCTCCAACGCTTTCCTGGAAGTGCAGTGGTACTTCTTTGCCGCCTCCTTCCTGCTGGCCGCAGGCTACACCCTGCTGGAAAAGGAGCACGTCAAGGTGGACGTGATCAACGCCAAGCTGTCGCTGCGCACGCGTGTGTGGATCGACGTGTTCGGCTTTGCCTTCTTCCTGACGCCGGTGTGCCTGCTGGTGCTGTACTACGGCGTGCCCTTCTTCCTGCAGGCGCTGGAATCGGGCGAGATGTCCAGCAACGCCGGCGGGCTGATTCGCTGGCCGGTGTACCTGATGATGCCCCTGGGCTTTGGCCTGCTGCTGGTGCAGGGCATCTCGGAGTTCATCAAGCGCATCGCCTTTTTGCGCGGCCTGATCGATGACCCCACCGTCAAGAACCTGGAAAAGTCCGCCGAAGAAGAGCTGGCCGAAGCCATCCGCAAGGCCGAAGAAGAAGCCGCCCGCAACGCCGCCAAAGGCGCCTGAGCATCAAGGGGAACATCGCTATGGAATTCATTGCCAACAATATGGCCCCGATCATGTTCGCGGGCCTGATCTGCTTTTTGCTGCTGGGCTTTCCGGTGGCCTTCAGTCTGGGCGCCTGCGGCCTGTTCTTTGCCGTCATCGGCATGGAGCTGGGGGTGCTGCCCGAAGCGCTGATGCAGGCGCTGCCCCTGCGCATCTACGGCATCATGCAGAACGAGACCATGCTGGCCATTCCGTTCTTCACGCTCATGGGCCTGATCCTGGAGCGCAGCGGCATGGCCGAGGACTTGCTCGACACCATCGGCCAGCTGTTCGGCCCCATCCGCGGTGGCGTGGCCATTGCCGTGATTCTGGTGGGCGCCATGCTGGCAGCCACAACCGGCGTGGTGGCAGCCTCGGTGATCTCGATGGGCCTGATCTCGCTGCCCATCATGCTGCGCTACGGCTACGACCGGCGCATTGCCTCCGGGGTGATTGCCGCCTCGGGCACGCTGGCACAGATCATCCCGCCATCGCTGGTGCTGATCATTCTGGCCGACCAGCTGGGCCGCAGCGTGGGTGACCTGTACAAGGGCGCCTTTGTCCCCGGCTTCATGCTGGTGAGCTTTTACATGCTGCTGATCTTCACGCTGGCGATCTTCAAGCCCTCCATGGTGCCGGCCCTGCCGCCCGAGGCACGCAGCCTCAAGGAAAAGGATGGCTCCAGCGGCCTGACCTCGCTGCTGGTGCTGACCGCGCTGTGCGTGGGCATTTCGGTGTACGCCGCCCACAACATGACCACCATCCACGCCTGGTTCACCGGTGAAGTGGTGGAACAAGTGGCCAAGGACGAAACCATCGTCTTTGCCATGTGCTTTGGCGTGGCGCTGGCCTTTGTGGCGGCTTCCATCAACCGCATCACCGGCATGGGCCTGCTGTCGCAAGTGGCTGAAAAAGTCACCTTTGTGCTGATTCCGCCACTGCTGCTGATCTTCCTGGTGCTGGGCACCATCTTCCTGGGCATTGCCACCCCGACCGAGGGCGGCGCCATGGGTGCCATCGGTGCCATGATTCTGGCCATCAGCCGCCGTCGCCTGAGCTACCAGCTGCTGCGCCAGGCGCTGCTGGGCACCACCAAGCTGTCGTGCTTTGTGATGTTCATCCTGATCGGCGCCACCATCTTCGGCCTGACCTTCCAGGGCGTGGACGGCCCGCTGTGGGTGGAACACCTGCTGGCCGACCTGCCCGGCGGTCAACTGGGCTTCCTGATCCTGGTGAACGTGATGGTGTTCTTCCTGGCGTTCTTCCTGGACTTCTTTGAGCTGTCCTTCATCGTGGTGCCGCTGCTGGCGCCCGTGGCCGAGAAGCTGGGCATTGACCTGATCTGGTTTGGTGTGCTGCTGGCGGTGAACATGCAGACCTCGTTCATGCACCCGCCGTTTGGCTTTGCGCTGTTCTTCCTGCGCTCGGTCGCCCCCGACAAGGAGTACACCGACAAGGTCACCAGGCAACGCGTTGCGCCTGTGACCACCGAGCAGATCTACATGGGCGCCATCCCGTTCCTGTTCATCCAGCTGTTGATGGTGGGCCTGATCATCGGCTTCCCTGGCATCGTCTCCAGCGGCCTGGATGAAAAGATCGAGTACGACATGGACGCCATCCGCGAGCAGATGGAAGCCAGCATGCCCGATGTGGTGGACTTCAACGATCCGTTCATGGACGAAGGCGGCGAAGCTGCTGCCGACAAGGACGATCCCCTCAAGGCCATGCAGGACGCACTGGAAAGCAACTGATCGCACTCCAGGGCACATCGCCGCACCCCAAGCCCCTGGCACAGCCCAGGGGCTTTTTTGTATCTGTCTGCACAGTACAGATATAAAAAACATAGCTTCTGGCGCTTGCTACATAAGGATTCCACTATTTATTGAAAGTAAAACCATTGCAGGACAAGCGCCAGCAGCTATGTTTTGTATATGAAAGCACGATGTACGCCACATGCACGGAAATGGCTGCATGTTGCGCACAGTTGGGTACACTGCGCCCCGGGTGCCCGCCACATGCGGTGGCGATGGCAGGTGATTTTTGGTGCAGGTCGGGCCGCCTGCACCGCACGGCACGCGTGCGCCCTGCCCGCCCCCCTTGTGCACCTCGCATACCACGCGCCAGCGCTGGCGCGCGTGGCTTGCATCTGCGCACAGCACGGCATGGGCTGGCAGCGCACGGTGCTGTCTTGAACAACAAGGAGCACTATGCCCACGCACGGCAACAACACTTCCAACCTTCCCGAGCCACTGGCAGGCACCTCGGTACATCCGCAGTTTCCTGCCCCCAGCACACACATTCCGCCGCTGCAGCAGGCCACGGACAGGGCCTCCGGCGCCTTTGCGCGCATGCTGCACATTGAGTCGATGAGCGGCATCGTGCTGCTCATTGCCGCCGCCATTGCGCTGACCTGGGCCAACTCGCCCTGGGCCGAGAGCTACTTTGCCACCTGGCATGCGCCGCTGGCGCTCACCCTGGGGCCGTGGAACTGGAGCACGGACCTGCACTTCTTCGTCAACGACGTGCTGATGACCATCTTCTTCCTGGTCGTGGGCATGGAAATTCGCCGCGAGATGCACAACGGCGCCCTGGCCGATGTGCGCCAGGCGCTACTGCCCATCATTGCCGCCCTGGGCGGTGTGGTCGTGCCCGCGCTGATCTATGTGGCCATGGCCGGTAGCGACAAGATCTTGCTCAACGGCTGGGCCATTCCCACCGCCACCGACATTGCCTTTGCCGTGGGTGTGCTGGCGCTGCTGGGTAAATCCATTCCCGGCGCGTTGCGCATCTTCCTGCTGGCGCTGGCCATCATCGACGACATCGTGGCTGTGCTGATCATTGCGTTTTTCTACTCGGGCGGACTGGACTACAGCGGCTTTGGTGTGGCCCTGGTGGGCTTGCTGCTGGTGCTGCTGCTCAACCGCATGGGCGTGGCCTCGGCCTGGGCCTATGTGCTGCCCGGCGCCATCCTGTGGCTGGGGCTGCTGCAGACCGGCGCCCACCCCACGCTGGCGGGCGTGGTGCTGGGCCTGATGACGCCGGTGGCCATGCGCCCGGCGCAGCAGCACCATCTGGATGTGGCGCAGCAGGCACTCACCCGCATCCGCCTGCAGGCCCAGCAGGGCCAGTTCGAAGCCGAAGTGCTGCACCACGAGCTGCGCATTGCCAACAGCGCCCAGCGCGATCTGCTGCCGCCCGTCTTTCGCCTGCCCATACAGCTGCACCCCTGGGTGGCGTTTGGCGTGATGCCCATTTTTGCCCTGGCCAACGCCGGCGTGCAGTTTGACGGCATGGACCTGTCGGCCAGCGGGCCGCAGACCGTGGCGCTGGGCGTGCTGCTGGCGCTGGTGCTGGGCAAGCCCATTGGCGTATTCGCCGCCACCTTCCTGGCCGTCAAAAGCGGCGCCTGCACCTTGCCTGCGGGCGTGAACTGGCGCGGCGTGGTGCTGGTGGGTCTGCTGGCGGGCATCGGCTTTACCATGGCCATCTTTGTCGGCGGCCTGGCCTTTGGCGACGCAGCCTTGCTGGGCGCGGCCAAGCTGGGCATCCTGGGCGCCTCGGCCACGGCAGCCATCGTGGGTCTGGCCTACGGTTTTGTGGTGCGGGACAAACTGGCCCAAACAGCGGCCTAAGCAGCGCCACCGCGCACACCCGTCGCCCCTGGAGCAGCCCCGGCCCAGGGGCTTTTTGCATCGGCCACAATCGCCGCCTTGCCCTGCCGCCCGTCGGCACCCATGTGAATACGGAGAAATGCCCCATGCTTTTGGCCACCTGGAACGTCAACTCCCTGTCCGTGCGCCTGCCCCAGGTGCTGGACTGGCTGGCCGCCAACCCCGTCGATGTGCTGGGCCTGCAAGAGCTCAAGCTCACCGACGACAAATTCCCGCAGCTGGAGATTGAATCGGCCGGCTACCACAGCGCCGCCTTCGGCCAGAAAACCTACAACGGCGTGGCCCTGCTCTCGCGCCACCCGATGCGCGACGTGGTGCGCAACCTGCCGCACTTTGCCGATGAACAGGCGCGCGTCATCAGCGCCACGCTGGACACCCCGCAGGGGCCGCTGCGCGTGATCAATGCCTACTTCGTCAACGGCCAGGCGCCAGGCACCGACAAGTTCGCCTACAAGCTGCGCTGGCTGGCAGCGCTGAGCCAATGGGTGCGCGAGCAGCTGCAGCAGCACCCACGCCTGGTGCTGATGGGCGACTTCAACGTCACGCCGGACGACCGCGACACCTTCGACCCGGTGGGGCTGGCCGGCACCATCCACCACACGCCCGAAGAGCGCGCGCATTTTCAGGAGCTGCTCGGCCTGGGCCTGCACGACAGCTTTCGGCTGTTCGAGCAGCCGGAAAAAAGTTTTTCCTGGTGGGACTACCGCATGCTGGGCTTCCAGAAGAACCGGGGCATGCGCATCGACCACATTCTGATCAGCGATGCCCTGAAGCCCCTGGCCAGCGCCTGCCACATCGACCGCGCACCGCGCAAGAACAAGCAGCCCAGCGACCACGCCCCGGTGGTGCTGACGCTCAAGGACTGAAAACCCACGGCTGCCTGCGCTTCATACATGCCGCTTGGCGCCACTTTCTGCCTCTAAAACCTGCCAGTGGCTGCGGTCGGCCTGCTCATGCAGCGTCTCCAGCAGGGCACAGCGCCCCGCCGCATGCCAATCGCCGTTGCACCGCTGGTGCAGGGCTTGCAACTCCTGCTCCAGGGCCTGCAATTCGGCCAGACGCTGGCGCACATGGCCCAGGTGGGCAGCCACCGTCTGCGTGGCCGCGCGGCAGTCCTCGGGGTCGTCCCAGTTCAGGGACAGCAGCGTGGCCACCTCCTCCAGCGACATATCCATCGCCCGGCACATGCGAATGAAGCGCAGCCGGTGCACATCGGCGTCGCTGTAGCAGCGATAGGCGTTGTCCTGACGCCGCGCAGCCGGCAGCAGGCCCTGTTTTTCATAAAAGCGGATGTTGGCCGCACTGACGCCGCTGCGCCGGGCGGCTTCGCCGATACGCAGCAGGGGAATTTCCGACATGGGCTTGACCTTGAAGTTGCTTGCAGGTTTTCAATTCTGCCATGGAACAGAAAAAGCCACATCCCACCCCGGCCCTGGCCTGCAGCTGCTGCACGCCACAGCCGCACGATCATGACAACGAACACCCCGATGCGGGCGAACACCACGGCCATACGCACAGCGCCCTGCCCTCCTGGGGGCGCATCGGCACGGCCCTGCTGCTGGCCTTGCTGGCCGAGGCCGCACATTGGTGGCAGGCGCAACACCCCGCGCTGAGCTATGTCGGCATGGCCCTGGCGGTGCTGGCCATTGGCCTGACCGGCCTGGGCATCTACCGGCAGGGTCTGGCCGACGTGCGCCAGCTGCGCCTGGGCATCCATGCCTTGATGGCGGTGGCGGTGACGGGCGCCTTCCTGATCGGCCAATGGCCCGAAGCCGCGATGGTGATGGCCCTGTACACCGCCGCCGAGCGCCTGGAGGACCAGGCCGCAGACCGGGCACGCCAGGCCATCGGCCAGCTGCTGGCCCTGACCCCGGATACTGCCCTGGTACAGCAGGCCGATGGCAGCTACCACACGCAGCCCACCAGCGCCGTGGCCCTGCACGCCACAGTGCGCGTGCCACCGGGTGCACACATTCCGCTGGATGGTGACATCACCCAGGGCCACAGCAGTGTGGATCAGTCCCCCATCACCGGCGAGAGCGTGCCCGTGGACAAGGCACCGGGCGACAGCGTCTGGGCCGGCAGCGTGAACCAGCAGGGCGAGCTGCACATCCTGGTCACCCGCACCAGCAGCGAAAGCCTGCTGGCACGCATGGCACGGGCCGTGGAACAGGCACAGCGCAACAAGGCGCCAGTGCAACGTCTGGTCGATCGGTTTGCCGCCGTATATACCCCTACCGTCATGCTGCTGGCCCTGGCCCTGGCCGCGCTGGCACCCTGGCTGCTGGGCTGGCCGGTGCTGGATGCCATCTACCAGGCGCTGGCGCTGCTGGTGATTGCCTGCCCCTGCGCGCTGGTGCTCTCCACGCCGGTGACTGTGGTCAGCGCCCTGACGGCAGCGGCCCGCCAGGGGGTGCTGCTCAAAGGCGGCGCGGTGCTGGAAGCGGCGCGCCACCTGCGCCATGTTGCGCTCGACAAGACCGGCACGCTGACCACCGGGCGCCCGGCACTGGTGGACTGGCAAGCCCTGGATGGTGAACAACCACTGGCCCTGGCCCAGCTGGCCGCCCAACTGGCGGCGCGCTCGGACCACCCTGTCTCCCAGGCCATTGCCCAGGGGCTGGCCGATAGCCCGCCCCCGAATGGCAACGCCGTACAAATCGCTGAGGTCCACGCACTGCCCGGCCGGGGCGTGCAGGCACAGACCACAGCGCAGCAAACGCTGTATCTGGTCAATCTGCGCTGGGCGCAGGAAAACCAGCTGGTCACTGCCGCAGTGGAAGCTGCCGTGCAGACGCAGGCAGACCAGGGACGCAGCGTCAGTCTGCTGGCCGATGGGCGGCAGGTGCTGGCCTGGTTTGCCGTGGCCGATACCCTGCGCCCCCAGGCCACCGTGGCCGTGCAGCGGCTGCAGGACCTGGGCGTGCAGGTGCACATGCTCAGCGGTGACCATCCCAGCGCCGCCCAGGCCATCGCCCGGCAGGCCGGCATCGCCCAGGCCCAGGGCGGGCTGTTGCCCGAGGACAAACTGCGCCACCTGCAACAGTTGCAGGGCAACGGCCCCACGGCCATGGTGGGCGATGGCATCAACGACGCCCCGGCCCTGGCCCAGGCCGACCTGGGCTTTGCCATGGGCGGCGCCCACAGCACCGGCATGGCCATGGAAACGGCGGACGTGGTGCTGGTGCACGACGATCTGCGCCGCATTGGCGACACCATCCAGCTCGCGCGTGCCACCTACGCGGTGCTGTGGCAGAACATCGCCCTGGCGCTGGGCATCAAGCTGGTGTTCCTTGCACTGGCGCTCAGCGGGCATGCCAGCATGTGGCTGGCGGTGCTGGCCGATATGGGCGTGAGCCTGCTGGTTGTGGCCAATGGCCTGCGCCTGCGCCGCTGGCGCGGCACGCCTGCCCAGGGCTCTGTCTGACGCACGCCGGCAAGGGCAAGGGGCAAAACTTAAAATCGACACAAATTTTGTGCCTTGCCATGCCCACCTCCTCCCCCTCTGGCGCCTCCCGCCCCATCATCACCTCCGCACCCGAAGCTCCACCCCACACCCCGCAGGAAGACAGTGCTGCCATCGCCACCGCCGTGCTGCTGATAGGCCTGGGCGTGGCGCTGTTTCAGCAGGCCGGGCTGCTGACAGGGGGCATCACCGGCCTGGCCTTTGTGCTGCACTACGCCACGGGGTTGAGTCTGGGGCTGTGGCTGTTTGTGCTCAACCTGCCGTTCTACTGGCTGGCGCTGCGCAAGCTGGGCTGGGCCTTCACCATCAAGACGTTCTGCGCCGTGGGAGCGCTATCGCTGCTCACGGAGTTGCAGGCGCACTGGTTTACCCTTGACCATCTGCACCCCGCCTACGCCGCCATCACCGCCGGGGTGCTGGTGGGTGTGGGCATGCTGATTCTGTTTCGCCACCGCTGCAGTCTGGGCGGCTTTGGCATTGCAGCCCTGTATGTGCAGGAGCGCTACGGCTGGCGCGCCGGACATGTGCTGATGGCCCTGGACTGCCTGATTCTGGCCAGCGCCTTTGTGCTGCTGGAGCCGGATCGCGCCCTGTGGTCGGTGCTGGCGGCTGTAGTGCTCAATCAGGTGCTGTCCATGAACCACCGCCCGGGGCGGTATGTGGTGGTGTAGCAATCCGCTGCCAGAGCCGGTCCACAAGGAACTTTGCCCTTTGCGCGGCACACCATCGCCACTGTCCCCGTCCACTTTGCAGCAAAAGGATTGCCCATGCCCTCCACCCACCACCACCTTCCCCGCCGCCACGCCCTGCTGCGCCTGTCTGCGCTGGCTGGTGCCTGCGCCATGCCCTTTGCCTGGGCTGCAGCAGCCGACTCCGCCGCCGTGGAGGTGGAAGTCTGGAAAGATCCGCAATGCGGCTGCTGCCAGGACTGGATCGACCACATGCAGGCCAACGGCTTTCGCGTGACGGCACACAACAGCGGCAATGCAGCCGTACGCGCCAGGCTGGGCCTGCCGCCGCAGCTGGGCTCGTGCCACACCGCACTGGTCGGCGGCTATCTGATTGAAGGCCATGTACCCGCCGGCGATGTGCGCAGGCTGCTGGCCGAAAAGCCACGCGCCCTGGGGCTGACGGCCCCCGGCATGCCCGTGGGCAGCCCCGGTATGGACGGCCCGGTGTACGAAGGCCGCCAGGACCCTTACGACGTGCTGCTGGTCACCAAAGACCTGCTGGGTGGTGGCGTCAGCACCCGCGTCTTCAGCAGCTACCACCGTGGCTGAGTACGCCTTGAAAATTTATATAAAAACGGCCTAAAACGCTTGTCCAAAAAGCGCTGATAGCTATTCTTTTCAAAAAATCCAATGCCCCACGACCTTCTGAGCCACAGCGGCCATATCGCCCAAGTGCAGGGCCTGCTGGTCGGCCACCACACCCTGACACAACGCCCCACCGGCTGCACCGTGGTACTGTGCCCGCAGGGTGCCACCGCCGGGGTGGATGTGCGTGGCGCAGCGCCCGGCACGCGCGAGACCGATCTGCTGCACCCCAGCCACCTGGTGCAGCAGGTGCATGGCATCACCCTTTCGGGCGGCAGCGCCTGGGGGCTGGATGCCGCCAGCGGCACTGCGCGCTGGCTGGAGGAGCAAGGCATCGGCCTGGATGTGGGCGTGGCACGCATCCCACTGGTGCCCGCTGCCGTACTGTTTGACCTGGGACTGGGCGATGCGCGCGTACGCCCGGATGCCGCAGCGGGCTACGCTGCCTGCGCTGCTGCCAGCCGTACTCGTCCGGCAGAAGGCAGTGTGGGGGCTGGCGCTGGTGCCTCGGTGGGCAAGATCTTTGGTCAGGAGCGCGCCATGAAGGGCGGTATTGGCACCGCCAGCTTCACGGTCGATGGCGTTACCGTGGGCGCCATCGTGGCCTGCAATGCGCTGGGCGATGTGTACCACCCGCGCACCGGCGCCCTGCTGGCCGGATGCCGCAGCGCCGATGGCTCTGAGCTGCGGGGCGCGCGCGATGCCTTGCTGGCAGGTACCCCAGCCAGCCCCGTGCTTTCGGGCAGCAATACCACCATTGGCGTGATTGCCACGGATGCCGCCCTGACCAAGCCCCAGGCGCAGCGCCTGGCCACCATCGGCCACGATGGTCTGGCCCGCGCCATTAATCCGGCACATACCATGAGCGATGGTGACACCCTGTTTGCCCTGGCCACCGGCCAGGCGGACAAGACCCTGGGCCTGATGACATTGTTCACCCTGGCCGCTGAAGCCGTGGCCATCGCCACCGCCCGCGCCGTTCTGCTGGCCAGCAGCGTGGACGTCCCCGGACAGGAACGCTTGCCCAGCTGGGCCGATTTGCAGCCACTCCAATCATGAGCAATACCAAGCCAATCCAAGACAACAACGGCATGCGCCTGGACAAATGGCTGTGGGCTGCGCGCTTTTACAAGACGCGCAGCATTGCCGCCGAAGCCATCCACAAGGGGCACGTCAGCGTCAACACCACCACGGCCAAACCGGCGCGCGAAGTGCGCGTGGGCGACACCATCGCGCTGCGCCAGGGCCATGTGCAAAAGACGGTACAGGTGCTGGCACTCAGTGCCGTGCGTGGCCCGGCGCCCGTGGCGCAGCTGCTGTATGCCGAAACGGCGGAAAGCATCGCCCAGCGCCAGCAACAGCAGGAGCAGCGCCGCCTGGCCCCCGAGCCCGCCGCTGCCATTACCCAGCAGCGCCAGGGGCGCCCCACCAAGCGCCAGCGCCGCGCCCTGGATCAGGTACGCCAGCCCTGGGGCGAGCGCTGGAGCAGCAGCCTGGCCGACTATTAGACGTCCCTGGGTCAGCACAGCCCGCTGGCCCTCTTACACCGTCATGGCACCTGCACCTGGGCGCAGCACTGCAAGGGTAGCCCCAGCCAGCGCTGCGCAGCCATCTGCAAGGCATTCAGGCTGCCGGTGGTCAGCAGCTGAATCTGCGCCACTGGAGCAAGGGCATCGCCCCCTGCCGCCGAAGCAGCCGGCGCCCAACCCAGCAGGCGCTGGGTTTGCCTGGCCACAGCAGCACCGGTGTCCACCAGTTGCACCTTTGGGCCCAGCAGGGCCTGCAAGGTATCGCGCACAAACACGTAGTGGGTGCAGCCCAGCACCAGGGTATCGATCTGCCCTGCTTCGGTACCAAATTGCCCCAAAGCGCTGGTGTGGTGAGCGCACAGTGCTCTGATTTTTTCATCCTCAAGCAAACTGGCAGCGGTGCTGTTCTCGATGGCGCTGGCCAGACCATCGCAGGCGCGCACATGCCAGTGGGCACCCTGACCAAAGTCGTGCAGCAGGCGTGCAAAACGCGCGCTGCCAACGGTGCCACGGGTGGCCATCACGCCGATATGGCCGGTGCGGCTGAGCCGGGCAGCGGGCTTGATGGCCGGCTCCACCCCCACCAGGGGCATGTCGGCCCATGCCTGGCGCAAACTTTCTGCCGCTGCAGCGGTGGCCGTATTGCACGCCACCACCAGGGCAGCAATGCCGTGGCGTTCATGCAGGAAGCGGGCAATGGCGTGGCTGCGCTCCTGCACGAAGGCAGCCGTCTTTTCACCATAGGGAGCATGGGCACTGTCGGCCACATAGACAAACTGCGCCTGGGGCAAAGCCCGGCGCAGTGCCTGCAACACGCTCAAGCCCCCAACGCCACTGTCAAACACCCCGATCGGGGCCGAGCTGTCGGGCATAGAACCGAAAAAAATGATGGATGTATCGAAAAACCCCCAGGGCAGGCGCCACCACGCTGCTGGCCCTGCCCTTGCTCACCCTGCCCCAGGTCTCAAGGCAGGGAGGCGACGTAGGCGGCCACGGCGCGCATCTCGGCCTCGCTCATCTGGCTCACCACCATTTCCATCTCCGGGCTGGAGCGGATGCCGTCACGCTTGGCAAAGTGCTTGAGCGAGGTCAGCACATACCCGGGGTGCTGCCCGGCCAGACGTGGCATGTGCGCCGCGCCGCGCGCATCAGGGCCGTGGCACGCCACACACACCTTACCGTAGTAGGCGCGGCCCTTCTCCACCAGCTGGGCCGGCTGATTGGGTTGCGGTTCGGCCTTTTGTGCAGCGTAGAACATGGCCATGCCGGCCGTCTCATCCACGCTCAGAGCCTTGAGCATGCCCTCCATGAACATGTTGCGCCGCCGGCCATCGACGTACTTGCGCGCCTGCTCCACCAGGTAGTTGGGGTTTTGTCCTGCCAGTACCGGCGTGTCCTCGCTGCTGTTGTTGCCCCGATCGCCGTGGCAGTTGGCGCACACGGCGGCCACCCGCCGGCCCTTGCTCAGCAGCTGCTTTTCCAGCTCCGGCCTGGTTTGTGCCTCGCGCATACGATCATGTATCGGCCCCGTCCCCACCGCTGTCGTCGCCTGTGCAGACACGACACCGGGCAGGCACAGCACCATGAGCATTGCGCCCAGGGTCAGTTTTTGCTTCAGGGTATGCGCAGCAAGATCCAGATTCATGGCAATTCTTCACAATCCAACAACCAGCAGCATCATAGGGGCAAGCTCGGGCGGACCCACCCAAAAACAAAAAAAATGACTGGGAAGAACCCGCATACCGGAGCAGTCTGTGGTAAGGCACGCGCCATTCCTGATGGACTGCCAGCCCCATGAACTGTTTTCATTTTTGCAACAATGCATCCCGGAAATGCCGTCTTATCAACCGAGCTTCAAGGTCGGACAATCTACCCCATCGCGTTAACCCTGGGTAGTACCCATCCATCCACTTTCTGGAGATTGATCTTGAAACTGTTGCATATCGACTCGTCCATCAACGGCCAAAACTCTGTGTCGCGCGCCCTGACCGCCAAGATTGTTGCTGCCTGGCAGGATGCCCACCCCGGCACCGAAGTCCAGTACCTGGACCTGGCCGTCAACGCTCCCGGCCATTTCACCATGGATGCCATGTGCCCGCGCACCGGCCAGACCGAAGGGCTGACCCCCACCCAGATCGCCGAAAACGCGGTCTCCGAACAGCTGGTCAGCCAGTTCCTGGCCGCCGATGTAGTCGTGATCGGCGCCCCGTTCTACAACTTCGGCATCCCCAGCCAGCTCAAGGCCTGGATCGACCGCATTGCCCAGCCGGGCCGCACCTTCCGCTACACCGCCAACGGTCCCGAAGGGCTGGCCGGTGGCAAGAAGGTGATCGTGGCCTCCTCGCGTGGCGGCGTGTACTCCACCAGCGCCCAGGGCCAGGCCATGGAGCACCAGGAAAGCTATCTGCAGACCGTGATGGGCTTCTTCGGCATCACCGACGTGCAATTCGTCCGCGCCGAGGGGGTGGCCATGGGTGAAGCCGCCAAGGAGCAGGCCATGCGGCAGGCACAGGATACGCTGCAACGCGTCGTTTCCGGCCAGACTGCCTGAGCATCCCCATGGCGCTAGTCACCTGACGTACAAAGTAGAAAAGCCTGCTGGCACCACGCCAGCAGGCTTTTTTGTGTGTCGGATCGAACCACGCTCAACAACGCATGGCTGTGGTCGCGGCCTCGCGCAGGCTTTGCAGCACCGCCGGATTGGCGGGATCAAGCCCCACGTTGTTGCCCTCCAGCACCTGTTCAGCGCGATAGCTGGAGCGCACCAGCGGGCCGGAGACCACTTCCACAAAGCCCTTGGCCAGGGCCATCTCGCGGTAGCGGGCAAACTCGTCGGGAGAGATGAAGCGCTGCACAGGCAGGTGGTTCCTGGTGGGGCGCATGTACTGGCCCAGCGTGACCACGTCCACATCGGCAGCGCGCATGTCGTCCATGGCCTGCTCGATTTCATCGTCGGTCTCGCCCAGCCCCAACATCAGGCTGGTCTTGCTGATCACCTGGGGAGCGTGGCGCTTGGCGAACTTGAGCACATCCAGCGTGCGCTCGTAACCGGCACGCGGGTCACGCACCGGGTGGGTGAGACGGCGTACCGTCTCCAGATTCTGCGCATAGGTTGCCAGGCCTGCATCCAGCACCTGGGCCACCAGATCGTGCCGCCCCTGAAAGTCGGGCGTGAGCGCCTCCACCGCCGTCTCGGGCATGCGCTCGTGAATGGCGCGGATGCACGCTGCGTAGTGACCTGCACCAAAGTCGGGCAGATCGTCGCGGTCCACCGAGGTGAGCACCACGTACTTCAGCCCCATCAGCGCCACTGCTTCGGCCACATTGGCAGGCTCCTGCGGATCCAGCCAGCCGCGCGGGTTGCCAGTGTTGACCGAACAGAACTTGCAGGCGCGCGTGCACACCGAGCCCATCAGCATCAGCGTGGCCGTGCCACGCCCCCAGCACTCGGCGATGTTGGGGCATTTGGACTCGGAACACACCGTGTGCAGCTTGTGGCCACGCACGATGTCCATCACCTCCTGGTACCTGGCGCCATTGGGCACACGCACACGCAGCCAGTCCGGCTTGCCGGAGACGTCGGGCACTTCCGCCAGCGGGTTGTGCTTCATGCCATCGAGCACGGCACTGGTGCCCTGCGGGGTGATGATCTTGCTGCCCGATACCGTGCGTTGACGGTGAATGGTGATGGGGTTGGGGGTCTCGCTCATGCGCTCAGTCTCTCAAAAAGACCTGTGCCCCGATGCGGGGCACAGCAACAGATGGCGCCAAATTGTATAGACCACCCCGCACTTGGCGGGGTGGCGGGGCGGATACCCCCATCGCAGGCATTGCCCCCATCACTGCAAGGGCCCGAGAGCGATCAATTGCTGTCGCTGCGCCGGCACCCCGGGATGTTGTTGTCCCAACGCTTGCCATCGGGCGCACAGCGCCAGAAGGTCTGTGGCCCCTCGACCGCACACACCGGACGCATGAGCAGGCCGGCTTCGCTGCAAGGCCTGACGCGGGCCACGGGCGCAGGTGCCGGAGCAGGTGCTGGCGCTTCCACCGCAGGGGTCGGGGGGGGCTCCACCGGTTTGGTTTTGGGTGCGGGTACACGTCGGGGCTGGGGCTGGGGCTGCGGCTTGGACGCTGGTTCTTCCGGCTCAGCAACCGGCTCCGGCAGAGGGGGCACCGGCGGCGCAGCTGCTGGCTGCGGCGGCAGGGGCAACACCGGCACCTGAGCCGGCGTACTTTCCTCAATGATTTCTTCCCGTGGCTGCACCGGTTTTTTGTCCACCCCGGCCATGGCCTGCTCGGTAGTCAGCGGCCCCCTGGCTGCCACGGGCTTGCTCTTGCCCATGGACAGGAAGTAATAAATGCCTGCACCAGCCAGCAGAAACAGGGCCACCACGACAGCGATGGCCCAGCCCTTGCGACCGCCGCCGACACCGGAGCGGCCCGAAGACGACCTCCTGCGGCGCTTCTTGCGCTTGGGCTCTTCCACCACCGGGGGGGCCATCAGGGAGCTGCCGCAGTGGTTACAGAACTTCAGCCCCGGTCTGGGCAGCTGTCCACACTTGGGACAAGGCGTGGGCGGTGGACGATTTACAGCCGCTGACGCTTGCGGCTCCTGCTCCACCTTGTGGCCGCACTGATGGCAGTACTTGGCGCCCTCCTTCTGAGGCGTTTGACAATTGGCACATTGCACGGGGACGACTCTTATAAAAGTTATAACAAGGCGGTCAATGGTACAGCGTGGTTTCTACGTTTATCTGACAATCGCGCGCATCATGACACTCCTCAAAGCTCCTGAACTGCTCCTGCCCGCTGGCTCGCTGGAAAAGATGCGTGCCGCCTACGATTTCGGTGCCGATGCCATCTATGCCGGCCAGCCACGCTATTCGCTGCGCGCACGCAACAATGAATTTCGCCTGGAACAAATTGCCCAGGGCATTGAAGAAGCGCATGCCCGTGGCAAGAAATTCTTCGTCACCAGCAACCTGATTGCGCACAACGACAAAGTGCGCACCTACCTGCGCGACATTGAACCCGTCATCGAATGCAAGCCCGATGCGCTGATCATGGCCGACCCCGGCCTGATCATGATGGTCAAGGAAAAGTGGCCCGAGACGGAAATTCACCTCTCGGTACAGGCCAACACCACCAACTACGCCACAGTGAAGTTCTGGCAGAAGGCCGGGGTCTCGCGCATCATCCTCTCGCGCGAGCTGAGCTTGGATGAGATCGAGAAAATCCGCAACGAGTGCCCCGACATGGAGATCGAAGTCTTCGTGCACGGCGCGCTGTGCATCGCCTACTCGGGCCGCTGCCTGCTGTCGGGCTACTTCAACCGCCGCGACCCCAACCAGGGCACCTGCACCAACGCCTGCCGCTGGGAATACAAGACGCACGATGCCACCGTCGATCCCAACACAGGTGAAGCGCTGGGCCTGCCCATGGACAAGAGCTTCAGCTTCGAGGACGCCAGGAACGATCTGGACAACCAGTTCACCAGCACCTGCGGCGACCAGAAGCGCCACCCCAGGGCCGACGCCATCTACCTGCTCGAAGAAAAGGGCCGCCCCGGCGAATACATGCCCATCATGGAAGACGAGCACGGCACCTACATCCTCAACTCCAAGGACCTGCGCGCCGTGGAGCATGTGGAGCGTCTGGTGAAAATCGGCGTCGATTCGCTCAAGATCGAAGGCCGCACCAAGAGCCTGTACTACGTGGCCCGCACCGCCCAGGTCTATCGCCGCGCCATCGACGACGCCGCGGCCGGCCGCCCGTTCAACCCGCACCTGATCACCGAACTCGAAGGCCTGGCCAACCGTGGCTACACCGGCGGTCTGCTGGAGCGCCGCCCGGCCAATGATTACCAGAACTACGAAACCGGCACCTCCGTGCTGCAGCGCAGCCACTTTGTGGGCCAGGTGCGCGGTTACGCAAACGGCCTGGCCGAGATCGAGACCATGAACCGCTTTGCCGTGGGCGACACCATCGAAATCATCCACCCCACGGGCAACCGCACCATGAAGCTGGAGCAGATGTTCAACCTGGAAGGCGAGCCCGTGCAAGTGGCCCAGGGCAACCCGATCCGCGTGCGCATTCCGGTCGAAGGGCCGATGGAAGGGGCCTTGATCGCACGCCTGCTGTAATTCCCGATACCCGCAAGCACTGCCTTCGACAAGCAGCCCGGCTGGCCCACGCTAGCCGGGCTGTTTGGTTTGCGCCGCCACCACCGCCTGCGCCAGCAAGGCAATCGAGCGTGGCGCGCAGCCCTCGGCATCGTTGCTGATGGTGACAAACACTGGCTGCCCCGCACCGGTGATGCCAGCGATGGTGCGCGCCAGCACGGCGCGCGTGTGCGGATCGGGGCTGAGAATCTCGTTGAACGGCGCATGCTGCTCTTGCGCTGCACGGTAGCCGAACGGGCCAAAGCGGCGGTTCAGGCTCCAGCGGCACACCAACGGGCCGGGCCACAGTGCACGCAACAGGGGCAGCTGCGCTTCAATCGGCGGCATCTTGCCGTGCAGCCCCAGGCAGTAGGTGGCGCCCCCGGCGCGCAGCACCCGGGCCAGCGCGGGCGTGAGCAGCTGGGGATCGCGCACCTCCAGCGCCACGATGGGTGACTCGGGCAGCTGGCGCTCCTGCACCGCTGTGCGCACCACCTGCAACAGCTGCGCCAATTGCGCCAGCAGCACGCCCGATTGCAGCAACAGCTGCTGCGGCAAGGGGCTGAGCTGAAACAACAGCACGCCCAGCTTGCTGCCCATGCCGTCGAGCACCGGCTGCACAAAGTGCTGCAGTGCCAGCGTGGTGGAAAGAAACCCCGGGTTGTCCGTCTGCCCCAGACCATCCTCGCCGCGCAGCAGGGCATCGGTCACCAGATTGGGGCACTTGACCAGGAAGCGAAAATCCTCCGGCACCTGCGCCGCCATCTGCGCGTACTGCTGTGCCGTCAAGGGCCGCCAGAAGGTGCGATCCACGCTCACCGTGCGCATCAAGGGGTGCCGTCCATAGGCCTGCAAGCCGTGGCGGGACAGCACGTTGGCGTCGTACAAGCCATCCCACACCAGACCCTCCCACCCCGGGTACGACCACGTGGAGACCCCCAGGCGCAAGCCCGGCGGCAGGCGTTCTGCCAGTGCCTGCCACTGCAACGCCGCTGGTGCCAGCCGCACGATCTGCGCCGCTGACGGATCCGCTGCTGCATCAAAGAGACTGCCTTGCATGCCAGTGCCCATTCTTCAAAAAACGTAGTAGCTTGCGCTTGGTACAACAGTGTTTTAACGCAAAAACATTGTGAGTTTCAAGTAAAACAAGCGCCAGCAGCTCACTTTTTTAATAAATCCGCCAGACATACCCCAGCCACGGGTACATCCACCAGACAGCACCTCTAGCAGGAAATCGCCAACCTTGCGCACGCGCCAACAGGCCACTCTTGCCGACAATCGCGGGGTATTGTTTGTTGACCTGTCTCATGACTGCCGAAATCACCGTTTTGCCCGAGCTGCAAGCCTACATCGACCCCCTGACCCCCGACGAATACGAAGCGCTGGAGCGCAGCATCCTGGCCGAAGGCTGCCGCGATGCACTGGTGCTGTGGGGCAACATCCTGGTCGATGGGCACAACCGCTACCGCATCTGTCAGGAGCACGGGCTGCCATTTCGCACCGTGCAGAACACGCACTTCCAGAACCTGGAGGATGTGCATCTGTGGATGATCGATCAGCACCTGGGGCGGCGCAGCGTCTCCGACTTTCAGCGCGGCGTGCTGGCCCTGCGCAAGCGCGAAATCATCACCCAGCGCCGCGCTGCGGCTGCTGCCGCCGTGCAGGCTGCGCAGGCCCAGGGCAACACCGCCGCTGATGAAACCACCGATGCCCCCACGGACAGCAACGCCCCCTGGGAGGGCGAGGCCGATCCCATCGTGGCCCAGACCCTGGCGCAGCTGCCCAAGGTGCCCGAACAGGCCCTGGACACGCGCGAAGCCCTGGCACGCGCTGCGCGCCTCTCCCCCGGCCAGATCAAGCAGATTGAAACCATCCAGCAGCAGGCTGCTCCTGAAGTGGTCGCAGCCGTCAAGGCCGGCGAGCTGTCGCTCAGCGCCGCCGCCACGCTGGCCAGCCTGCCGCTGACCGAGCAACAGGAAGCCGCCCATCAGGGCGCCCAGGGCCTCAAGGAAGCAGCAAAACGCGTGCGCCAGGCACACAAGGCCGCCCGTGCGGAAAAAGGCCAGCACGCTGCAGGCTGCGCAGCGCCCTCCCCCGACGTCAACGCCGAAGGCCCCGACAGCGCCGCACCCGACGTGCAGGCACTGCAGGCACGCATCGCCCAGCTGGAGGAGGAAAACCAGCGCCTGCGCCTGCAGGTACAAACCTTGCAGGAACTGCTGGCCGAGCAGGGTTGAAGCACGCAGCACCAGCGGCGGCCCCGTGCCGGGACAGGACGGAAGCGACGGTTTGCAACCCACCCTCAAGTTGTGCCCGGCGCTGCCGATAAAGGCGTACGCCCCCCTTACCCTTTTGGAGGAATACATCATGGTTGCTTCCACCACCGCCCTGTCCCAAACCCCGAACAGCGCCCACAGCCTGAACGCGGCTGCTTCGGCCAAGGACCCCATCACCGAGGCCCAGAAGACTGCTCAGGCCCGCCCCGAAGGGCAGCGCAACACCCTGAACGCCCAGATTCTGGAAGCCTCCCTGCAGGTTTCCGTGCAGGCCGGCAACAATGGCCTGGCGCTGCTGTACCGCAGCGCCATCGACAGCATCAACGCCTACCTGGAGCCCGAGCTGGGGCCCGATGCCATCGGCCAGGCCATGGGCCAGGACAACAGCCCCGAAGCCACGGCCGGGCGCATCCTGAGCATGTCCACCGCCTTCTTCGAAGCCTATGCCGCACAGCACGCCGATGAAGATCCCGAGACCGTGGTGCGCAACTTCGTCGAGCTGATCCGTGGCGGTTTCGAGCAGGGCTACCGCGAGGCCGAGGACATCCTCAACGGCCTGGGCGTCCTGGGTGAAGGCAGCCCGGTGGCCGAGGGCATCCAGAAGACCTATGCCCTGGTGCAGCAGGGTTATGACGATTTCCTGGCCCGAAAGCTGGAAGCGCTGCGCGCCCCGGCAACCACCGCTCCTGAGACCACCCCGGAAGCTGGAACGGACGCCAAAACCGCCTGAACCTGCTCCATAAACCTATAGCGCCCGGCACTGAATGCATCAGTGCCGGGCGCTGTTTTTCTGGATTAAAAAAAGCGCAGCATCCAAGAAAAACGTAGCAGTTGCGCAACATTTTGCGTTGTTTTATGTAAAAACCGGGATACCTGCCTTGTCAGTGCTTATTTGAAGCTACTAAACTTGTAGCAAATTGAAGCGCCGGTCAGGCGCAGCACAAGAGGAGAAGCGTCCATGAGCTCAAAAGAAAATGTCGCCATCAATCTGCTGCTTGAACAGTTGGAACGCCGTTATGCCCTGCGCGTCCTGTGGGCACTGCGCGATGGTCATCCGCAAACCTTCCGCCTGCTGCAGGACAGCGTGGGAGGCATCACCCCCAACACCCTGAACACGCGCATCAAGGAGCTGCGTGAAGCCGGCTTCATGGAGCACGGCAGCGATGGCTACACCGTCACGCTTCAGGGCCAGGACCTGCTCAAGCGTCTGAGCGACCTGCAGGCCTTCGCCAACCGCTGGGCCGGCAAGAGCAAGGCCTGATCCCCCACCCGCATCACTCAAGGAATTTCCATGGCAATGACCACCACCGCCTCTGGCCTGCAGTACGAAGATACCGTTGTGGGCAGTGGCGCCACCGCTGTGGCCGGCAAGTACGTGACCGTGCACTACACCGGCTGGCTGTACCAGGACGGCCAGCAAGGCGCCAAGTTCGACTCCAGCAAGGACCGCAACGATCCCTTCGTCTTCCCTCTGGGGGCCGGCATGGTGATCCGTGGCTGGGATGAAGGCGTGCAAGGCATGCAGGTGGGCGGCAAGCGCACCCTGATCATTCCCCCCGAGCTGGGCTACGGTGCACGCGGTGCAGGCGGGGTCATTCCTCCCAATGCCACGCTCAAGTTCGACGTGGAACTGCTGAACGTGTAATGCACCAGGGCCCCAGCGGCCCACGCATCACAAACGAAAGACGGCCTGCAATTGCAGGCCGTTGTGCTTTCTGCCAGGGCGCCTGATGTTCCACCCATTCACGCGCCGTTGGCTGCAGGCTAGCCAAACAGGGCATGCTCCAGCGGGGCGTAACGCTCCAGCCCCACGGCATCGCGGATCCTGGGTGCCACCGCCACCAGATCGTCGTAGCAGGTGGTGGCCTCGACCGCCAGATTCAGGTGAAAGCCCTTGAGCCCCAGCTTGCCCGTGAGCTCCGTGGCGATGGTGTAGCCCTCGGCATAGCGCTCCTGAGGCAGACGCTCGCCGGGTGCGGCCTGCGCCGCAGCCGGGGAGGGACTCAGTTCAATGGGCGATGCGGCGATGGGCTCCAGCAGCCCCAGCTCCAGCAGGGCATCGATATCCGCCTGCTGCACGCCCAGCCCCTTCGTGCTGTCCAGCACCTCAGCGGCGGTGCGCACGCCATCGCACAGAAGAAAGGCCGAACGCCGCCCGCCAGCCAGAACGGCGCTGCGCTCCTTGAAGGCTTGTTGCCCCAATGGGGTCTTTCGCAATATCTGTTTCATAGCTCGTCACCCTGTTACATCCGAGTGTCATGAGCACGACAACGAAAAACCATTGGGATTAACCTGGAAAAATCAAAAACAATAGCTTCCATCGCCTTTGTATTCTGGATTTCAAGGCATTTTTATATTGAAACCCAATAAAAACAGGCGCAGCCAGCTATGCTTTTTTTGATTTTCCCAGCCAGCTGACCAGGACCGTGACGGCCAGCCCCACCGGCACGCCAAAGACGGCTGCCGATATGGGCTGGATCTCCCACCACAGTCCGTCGGCCAGCCAGCCGGTCGGCACCACGGCGCGCACCGAGGCAGCGTGCGAGAGCATGTAGTACAGCGTGATCCCCAGTCCGCACAACATGCCCGCTACTGCCCCCTGACGGTTGGTGCCGCGCCAGAAAATGCCCAGCACCATGGCCGGCACGAACGCCGAGGCCGCCAGCGAGAACGCCGCCGTCACCATCGGCAGGATGTCCGAGGGGCGCTGCCCGGCAACAAAGGCCGCCGCCAGGGCCACGGCCATAAGCATGAACTTGGAGACGATGACGCGCTGCTCCGCACTGGGCTTGATCTTGCGCGACTCGAAATACAAATCGCGCACCAGCGCATTGCTGATGGTCAGCAGCAGGCCATCGGCCGTGGAAAGCGCCGCCGCCAGACCGCCAGCGGCCACCAGCCCCGAGATGACGTAGGGCAGGCCCGCAATCTCCGGCGTGGCCAGCATGATCAGGTCGGCCCCCAGGCGCATCTCGCCCCATTGCAGGCGCCCGTCGCCGTTGACGTCCTCCACCGCCAAGAGCGAAGCATCCATGCGCATCCACTGTGCAATCCACGTCGGCAGCTCATCGAAGCGCACGCCCACCAGCTTGTGCATGACCTCAAACTTCACCATCGCCGCCAGCGCGGGCGCACTCAGATACAGCAGGGCAATGAAAAACAGCGACCATGCCACCGAAGTACGCGCCCCCGCCACCGATGGCGCGGTGTAAAAACGCGTGAGCAGGTGCGGCAGGCCGGCTGTGCCCACCATCAGGCAAAACATCAGGGCCAGAAAGTTGCGCCGTGAGCGCTCAAACAGCGCCTGCTCTTGCGGCGTGCCCTGGGGATCGCCGGCAAACGGCTGGGTATGCAGAGGCACGCCGCCCAGAGGCTGGGCGCGGTGGAGGTATTCCTGACGCTGCGCCTGCCACAGCTGGCGCGCTTCGCTCTCGCTGCGCGGCATGTTGGCCAGCTCCCGGTTGGCCTGCACGATGGTGGCGATGTCGCTGCCCATAGCACGCAGACGGCGCACGCGCTCCTGCAAGGCCTGGCGCTCCTGCTCCAGCGCCAGCTCTACGTTCTGCAACTTGTGCTCAAGCTCTTCGGCGCGGCGCGCGAACTCCTGGCTCACCTGCTGCTCTTCGGGCGAAGCGAGCAGCTGCGCCTCGCGCTCGGCAATGGCCTGCAAATGGCTGCCGTAGGCCAGCGCGGCCACCGGGTTGCCGAACTGCTTGTACGCCAGCCACGAGACGGGGATCAGAAATGCCAGTAGCAGCACGATGTACTGCGACACCTGCGTCCAGGTGATGGCGCGCATGCCACCCAGGAAGGAACACACCAGCACCCCGCCCAGGCCGAGCATGATGCCGATCTCGAACTGCACCCCGGTCAGGCGCGAGGCAATCAGCCCCACACCATAGATCTGCGCCACCACGTAGGTGAACGAGCACAGCACCGTCGCCAGCGCCGCGATGACACGCGGCCAGGTGCCGCCAAAGCGCTGCTGGAAAAAATCCGGCAGGGTGTACAGCCGCATGGCGCGCAGGTGGGGCGCCACCAGCATGGCCACCAGCACAAAACCGCCTGTCCACCCCAGCAGGTAGGCCAGCCCGCCGGGCTGGTCGGGGGTGCCGCTGAAGCCTTGCAGATACAGGGCGCCAGCCAGACTGATGAAGGAAGCAGCACTCATCCAGTCGGCCGCTGCTGCCATGCCGTTGTACACGGGCGGAATGCGACGCCCGGCAACGTAATACTCTTCGGCCGATCCCGTGCGCCCGAACACCCCGATCAGGGCATACACCATGACGGTGACAAACAGGAACACCGGCCCGATCCAGTGGCGCGACAGCCCCATGGCCTCGGCCCAGATCATCAGGCACAGCAGCCCCAGAAAGCCCAGCGTGTACAGGCCCACGAAACGGTGCCAGCGCCAGCGATAACGCGCCGCACGCAGCACGCCAAAGCGCCGCCTGCCGCCGCTGCTACCGGCCCTGTCCTGCGCCATGGTCTGCGCCACCGTGACGGTATGTGGGAGAAGATGCTTCAGAGGGGACGCTGCCGGCCTGATGCCGCTGGTCCTGGCGCTCGAAATAGTCCATGGCAACGCAGTACACCAGCACCAGCACGATGAAGATCAACACGGCGCCCTGCGCGGCCATCCAGTAGCCCAGTTGCCGGCCCTCCACCAGGGCCTGCAACTCACGGGCATAAAACGTCACGCCAAACGAAGCCACCACCCAGACTGCCAGCAATACTGCCTTCAGCCAAAGGTGGTGGGTGTCGTGCAGATCAGGGGCGAAGATGCCCCCGTCCGCAGCGGACTCGTCATGCTGGGCAGGAGTTTGCGCGGGCATGGCGAGCCTTGAAAGGCCTTAACCGGCCAGGTTCTGCCAGGTGTCGATCACGGTGTCGGGGTTGAGCGAGATCGACACGATGCCCTTGTCGGCCAGCCACTTGGCAAAGTCGGGGTGGTCCGAAGGGCCCTGACCGCAGATGCCGACGTACTTGCCCTTGGCCAGGCAGGCCGAGATGGCGCGCTCCAGCATCTTCTGCACAGCAGGATCGCGCTCGTCAAAGTCGGCCGCCAGCAGCTCCAGACCGGAGTCGCGGTCCAGGCCCAGGGTCAGCTGGGTCAGGTCGTTGGAGCCGATGGAGAAGCCGTCGAAGTACTCGAGGAACTCGTCGGCCAGGATGGCGTTCGAGGGCACTTCGCACATCATGATCAGACGCAGGCCATTCTCACCACGCTTGAGGCCGTTTTCCGCCAGCAGCTCGGTCACGCGCTCGGCCTGCTTCAGGGTGCGCACGAAGGGGATCATGATCTCGACGTTGGTCAGACCCATGTCCTCACGCACGCGGCGCAGGGCTTCGCATTCCATCTTGAAGGCTTCGCCGAAGTCTTCGGAGATGTAGCGTGCGGCGCCGCGGAAGCCCAGCATGGGGTTCTCTTCCTCGGGCTCGTAGCGGCTGCCGCCGATCAGCTTGCGGTATTCATTGGACTTGAAGTCCGACATGCGCACGATCACGGGCTTGGGCCAGAACGCAGCAGCAATGGTTGCCACGCCTTCGGCGACCTTGTCCACGTAGAACGCACGGGGCGATGCGTGACCGCGGGCCACGGATTCCACGGCCTTCTTCAGGTCGGGATCAACGGCGGGGTAGTCCAGGATGGCTTTGGGGTGCACGCCGATGTTGTTGTTGATGATGAACTCCAGACGGGCCAGACCCACGCCAGCATTGGGCAGCTGGGCAAAGTCAAAGGCCAGCTGGGGGTTGCCCACGTTCATCATGATCTTGGTCTTGATCTCGGGCATTTCGCCGCGCTTGACCTCGGTCACTTCGGTCTCGATCAGGCCGTCATAGATCTTGCCGGTGTCGCCTTCGGCGCAGGACACGGTCACCAGCGTGCCGTCCTTCAGACGGGAAGTGGCGTCGCCGCAGCCCACCACGGCAGGGATGCCCAGTTCACGCGCGATGATCGCGGCGTGGCAGGTACGGCCGCCACGGTTGGTCACGATGGCCGAGGCCTTCTTCATGACGGGTTCCCAGTTGGGGTCGGTCATGTCGGTCACCAGCACGTCGCCGGCCTGCACCTGGTCCATCTGCGAAATATCAGACACCAGACGCACAGGGCCGGTGCCGATCTTCTGGCCAATCGCACGGCCTTCGGCCAGCACATTGCCCGTGCCCTTGAGCTTGTAGCGCAGCTCGGCCTGGCCCTTGGACTGGCTCTTCACGGTTTCAGGACGTGCCTGCAGGATGTACAGCTTGCCGTCGGTGCCGTCCTTGCCCCACTCGATGTCCATGGGGCGGCCATAGTGCTGCTCGATCACCAGTGCGTACTGGGCCAGTTCCTGCACTTCGGCATCGGTCAGGGAGTAACGGTTGCGCAGTTCAGGTGCCACATCCGTGGTCTTGACCAGCTTGCCCGAAGCAGCCTTTTCTTCAGGGGTCGAGAACACCATCTGGATCAGCTTGGAGCCCAGATTGCGGCGGATCAGCGCGCTCTTGCCCGCCTTGAGCATGGGCTTGTGCACGTAGAACTCGTCAGGGTTCACAGCGCCCTGCACCACGGTTTCGCCCAGACCGTAGCTCGAAGTGATGAAAACCACGTCTTCAAAGCCGGACTCGGTGTCGATGGTGAACATCACGCCAGCAGCGCCCAGGTCGGAGCGCACCATGCGCTGCACGCCTGCGGACAGGGCCACCACGTCGTGGGCAAAGCCCTTGTGCACGCGGTAGGAGATGGCGCGGTCGTTGTACAGGGAAGCGAACACTTCCTTCATCTTGTGCAGCACGTCGTCGATGCCGACCACGTTCAGGAAGGTTTCCTGCTGACCGGCAAACGATGCGTCGGGCAGGTCTTCTGCGGTGGCGGAAGAACGCACGGCAAAGGAGGCCGACTCGTTGCCGCCTTGCAGGCGGGCAAACTCCTCGCGGATGGCCTTTTCCAGGTCGGCGGGGAAGGGCTGGGCTTCCACCATGGCGCGAATTTCGGCACCCACCTGGGCCAGGGCGCGCACATCATCGACGTTCAGCGCGGCCAGCTTGGCCGAGATCTTGTCGGCCAGGCCCTCGAATGCCAGGAACTGGCGGAAGGCGTAGGCGGTAGTGGCAAAGCCGGTGGGCACGCGCACGCCCTGGGGCAATTGGGAGATCATCTCGCCGAGCGAGGCGTTCTTGCCCCCCACGACCTCGACGTCTTCCATGCGTAGCTGCTCGAAGGGCACTACCAAAGCGTTCGCTGCAAAGCGTTCGGACATAAAAAAGCTCCAAAGTTAAAAAATCTGTCCTGCCCCTGCGCCACGGCAACCCGCCACTCCTACAGGGAGCAAAAAAACCGCCCGCTGTGCGCTTGTCTCTTGGTGTACTTGTGATCGGACTTGCACTGGCGCGCGGAGAAATCTGGCAAATAATGGGCGATTGTAGGGCCGGGATGCCAAAACCCAGACAAAACCCGGCTGTTTCTGACCAAGCCTCTTGACGCGCCCATGCATACACGCACCGTTTTCGTAATCTCCGACGGCACCGGCATCACCGCCGAAACCTTTGGCACTGCCTTGATGGCGCAGTTCGACATCACGCCGCGCATCGTGCGCATTCCCTTTGTGGATACCGCGGACAAGGCGCACCAGGCGGTCCGCCAGGTCAACCACACGGGCGAAGTGGAGGGCAAGCGGCCGATCGTGTTCACCACCCTCGTCAATCAGGAAGTGTTGCAAGTTGTCAACACGCATTGCAAAGGTTTGCTGATGGACATGTTCGGCACCTTTGTGCAGCCGCTGGAAGACGAGCTGGGCATGAAGAGCCAGCACCGCGTGGGGCGCTTCTCCGACATCAGCCAGAGCAAGGACTACCTGAACCGCATGGAAGCCATCAACTACACGCTGGCGCACGACGACGGGCAGACCAACCGCGACCTGTCCGGTGCCGATGTGGTGCTGATTGGCGTCAGCCGCTCCGGCAAGACCCCCACCAGCCTGTACCTGGCGATGCAGTTTGGCCTGAAGGTGGCCAATTACCCGCTCATCCCCGAAGACTTTGTGCGCAAGCAGCTGCCGCCGGCGCTGGAGCCCATCCGCAAGAAGCTGTTTGGCCTGACCATCGACCCACAGCGCCTGTCCGAGATCCGCAACGAGCGCCGCCCCAACTCGCACTACGCCAGCCTGGAGAACTGCCGCTACGAAGTGGCCGAGGCTGAGGCCATGATGCGCCGCGCCGGGGTGAAGTGGCTGTCGAGCACGCACAAGTCGATTGAGGAGATCTCCACCACCGTGCTGCAACACGTGCTGCCCCAGCGCCTGGGTGTGAACCTGAACGGCTGAAACACCACCTGCGCGCAGTGCCTGTCGGGCGCCGCTAGAATGCGCCCCTTTCTGTGCTGGCCCGCCGTGGGCCGGCGCCATGGGTTCCCTCGCCCCCATGCACTTGTAAAAAAAGGATGTCTCTCATGCTTCTGCTCTCGCAGACGGCCCAGCGCAACGCGCTGATGGCTCTGGTCGCCCTGCACGTCTCCCTCATCATCGCCAGCAACTACCTGGTGCAACTGCCCATCATGCTGTGGGGCTGGCATACCACCTGGGGAGCGTTCAGCTTCCCCTTCATCTTCCTGGCAACGGATCTGACCGTGCGCCTGATCGGCAAGCAGGCCGCCCGGGCGGTGATTGCACGCGTCATGGTGCCGGCGCTGGTGGCGTCGTACATCGTCTCGGTGCTGTTCCACGATGGCGCTTTCACTGGCTGGCAGAGTCTGGCCGAGTTCAACACGCTGGTGTTCCGCATCTCGCTAGGTAGCTTTCTGGCCTATGTGCTCGGGCAGCTGCTGGACGTGCAGGTGTTTGACCGCATGCGCCGCATGCGCCAGTGGTGGGTGGCGCCCCTGGCCTCGGGCATCGTGGGGCAGGCAGCCGATACGCTGGTATTCTTCAGCGTGGCGTTCTGGCGCAGCTCCAACCCCTTCATGGCCGAGCACTGGCTGGAGATTGCCTGGGTGGACTACGTCATCAAGCTGCTGGTGAGCACCATCGTGTTCCTGCCCCTGTACGGCGCCACGCTGCAGGCGCTGCTGCGCTGGATCGCCCGGCAGCCTGCGGCCGTGCAGCAACCAGCGCAGATCTGAATTTCATAGCTTCTTGCGCTTGCCTGGATTGGATTTCAGGCAAAAAACTGTCTGAAATCCACACGCAGTAAGTGGAAGAAACTCTCTTTTCAAGAGCGCGCACAACCACGGCACGCAGCACACCCCGTGCAGTACTTGCCAAGCGGGGCCAGGCTGGCGTACGGTGCCAGCCATTGCCACCACCTTCTCCGCCCTGCCGTGACATACCCTGCCGCCCTGCTGCTTCTGACCCTGACCATGTTGAGCCCTGCCCACGCCCAGGTGCAGCGCTGCACCGATGCGCGCACAGGTCAGGTCACCTACACCGATGGCCCCTGCGCTGCCGGGCAGCACAGCACCGTGGTCGTGCCCGCCCTGAGCCCTGAAGAGCAAGCCGCCCAACAGCGGCAATACGAACAGGCCCAGGAGCGCCTGCAGGCCGAGCTGGCACGCAGCCAGGCAGCGCGCCAGGCCCAGGCCGAGGCGGAAGCTGCGCAAGCCGCTGCCCGGGCAGCCATGCAACCACCAGCGCCGGTGGTGGTGCCCATGCCCGACCCACAGCCCTATGCCGTGCCTTATCCGGTGTACGTGGGCCGCCCCGCGCCCCCGCCACGCCCGCCGCATCCACCACGCCCGCCCCACGGCAAGCCGCTGCCACCGCAGCAGCCTGGCCCGGGCTGGCACTGCAATGTGTTCCGCTGCTCGGACGGCAAGGGCAACGTCATTCCCCGCCCTTGAGCGCTGCCGCTCAGCCCTGCGGTGCCGAGGCCGTGCCCACGCCAGCGGCCAGACCTTGCAGCACATCGGGCCAGCGCAGGCGCAGGCGCAGCTCGTGCTTCAGCCGCGCATTGCGCAGCCGGCGCGATTCGCGCATGAAGCTCAGTTGCATTGGGGTCAACATCGCCTCGGCCTGCGCCCACGACACACGCAAAGGTCGTGGCAGGCCATACAGGTCGGCGGCCTGATCGAAGTAATCCCCCATGCGCAGCGCGCTGTCGTCGCACACGTTCAGGGCACGCTGCGGCCTGGCGCGCCACAGCGCCAGCCAGCAGGCACGGGCCAGATCGTCGGCATGGATGTGGTTGGTAAAGACATCGTCCTGCGCGCGCAGCACGGGCTGCCCTTTTTCCAGACGCGCACGCGGCGTGCCGCCCACACGGTCGGGCGCATAGATGCCCGGCGCGCGCAACAGGGCCGTGCGCGTGCCCCGGCGCAAGCCAAAGCGCCGCACCTGCCGCTCGGCATCCACCCGCCGCAGCGCACGCGCACTGCGTGGCGCCAGGGGGCGGTTTTCATCCACCCACGCGCCAGCGGCATCGCCATACACCCCGGTGGTGGAGACATACACCAGCGCCCTGGGCGCCCGCCCGCGCCCCAGGGCGCGCAGCAAGGCCTGGGTGCGCGTGTCCACCGTTCCCTGCCCGGGAGGCGGCGCCAGATGCAGCACGTACTGCGCCACACCGGCCAGGCGGCGCAGGCTGGCCGCCTCATCCAGATCCCCCACCAGGGGCTGCGCCCCCAGGGCGCGCAACATCGGTGCCTTGTGCGGCGTCGAGGTCAACGCCAGCACCTGCACCGCACGCGTGCGCACCGGCAGCAGTTGCAGCACACGCTGCCCCACATCGCCGCAGCCGATGATGAGCAGACGTGCCCGCCGAAAGCGGGCGCCCTTGCGCGCCTGGGCAAACATGGTGGGGCGCACGCCTTGCGCATACGGGTTTGACATTCTGGGCACAATCCGACCTTTCGCCGCAGGCGCTGTGGGTGCCTGCATCAGGAAAATCCAGGAGGATAACCACAGAATATGAGCACCAACCAGAGCCACAACATCACCGTGGAGCCCAGCGGTCGCAGCTTTTCCGTGCCCCAGGGGCAGACCATCCTGGCAGCGGCCATTGCGGCGGGCGTGAACCTGCCCTACGGCTGCAAGGATGGCGCCTGCGGTTCATGCAAGTGCCGGAAAATCAGTGGCGAGGTGGAGCACGGCAACTACTCCCGCAACGCCCTGTCGCAGGAAGAAGAGGCAAGCGGCGTGATCCTGACCTGCCGCGCGCAGGCGCTCTCCGACGTGGTGCTCGAATCGCGCCAGGTGACCGATGCAGGCAGCCACCCCGTCAAAAAGCTGCCCGTGCGCGTGCGCCGTCTGGAGGTCCTGCGCCCCGACGTGATGCGCGTGGAGTTGCAGCTGCCTGCCTCCGAAAAGTTCGCCTACGACGCCGGGCAGTACATCGACTTTCTGCTGCGTGATGGCTCGCGCCGCTCCTACTCCCTGGCCAATGCCCCCCATACCCAGGAAAGCGCCCCGGGGCTGGAGCTGCACATCCGCCACATGCCCGGCGGCCTGTTCACGGACCACGTCTTTAGCGGCATGAAGGAAAAGGACATCCTGCGCATTGAGGGGCCCTTTGGCTCCTGCACCCTGCGCGAGGACAGCGACAAGCCCCTGCTGTTCATCGTCTCCGGCACCGGCTTTGCCCCGGCCAAGGCGCTGCTGGAGCACCTGCAACACATCGGCAGCACACGCCCGGTGACGCTGTACTGGGGTGGCCGCCGCCCGCAGGACATCTACATGGGCGACTGGCTGAACCAGCACACCCTGCCCGGTGGCCTGCGGTTTGTGCCCGTCGTCTCGGACGCCCAGCCGGAAGACCAATGGCAGGGCCGCACCGGCCTGGTCCACCAGGCCGTGCTGGACGATTTTGCCGACCTGTCCACCCATCAGGTCTATGCCTGTGGCACCCCGGCCATGGTCGAGGCCGCACGTACCAGCTTCACCGGCACACGCCATCTGGCGGCTGAAGACTTCTTTGCCGATGCCTTCACCAGCGCCGCAGATCAATAGCCGGCAACACTCCCTGACCCATGAAAAAAAAGAGCATGCCAACTGGGACATGCTCTTTTTTATGCAGCAACTTTCGCGCGCTGGGCCTGGGCAATCGGGCAATTTACCTATATACCGACCGACCCAGGCAGCGCCGTGATCATTTCAATGCCTTGTAGCGGAAGCGCTTGGGCTGTGCGCCCTCTTCGCCCAGGCGACGCTTCTTGTCAGCTTCGTATTCCTGGTAGTTACCGTCGAAGAACACCCACTGCGAGTCGCCTTCGGCAGCCAGAATGTGGGTGGCGATACGGTCCAGGAACCAGCGGTCGTGGGAGATCACCAGCACCGTGCCGGCGTATTCCAGCAGCGCGTCTTCCAGCGCGCGCAGGGTTTCCACGTCCAGGTCGTTCGAGGGTTCGTCCAGCAGCAGCACGTTGCCGCCCTGAATCAGCGTCTTGGCCAGGTGCAGACGGCCACGCTCACCACCGGAGAGGTTGCCGACCTTCTTTTGCTGATCCTGACCGCCGAAGTTGAAGCGCCCACAGTAAGCGCGGCTGGCCATCTGGAATTTGCCGATGTTCAGGATGTCCAGGCCGCCCGAGATGTCTTCCCACACGGTCTTTTCGTCCGACAGACTGTCGCGCGACTGGTCCACATAGGCGAGCTTGACGGTCTGGCCGATGATCACCTCGCCCGAATCGGGCTGCTCCTTGCCGGCAATCAGCTTGAACAGCGTCGATTTACCGGCCCCGTTCGGGCCAATGATGCCGACGATGGCGCCAGCGGGGATGTTCATCGACAGGTTGTCGATCAGCAAACGGTCGCCAAAGGCCTTGGAGACGTTCTTGAACTCAATGACCTGGGTCCCCAGACGCTCGGCCACGGGAATGAAGATTTCCTGGGTTTCGTTGCGCTTCTGGTATTCGTAATCGCTCAGCTCCTCAAAGCGCGCGATACGCGCCTTGGACTTGGCCTGGCGGCCCTTGGCATTCTGGCGCACCCATTCCAGTTCCTTTTTCAGGGCCTTGGCGCGGGCTTCCTCACCCTTTTGCTCCTGTTCCAGGCGGTTCTGCTTTTGCAGCAGCCACTCGGAGTAGTTGCCCTTGTAGGGAATGCCGTGGCCGCGGTCCAGCTCCAGAATCCACTCGGCCGCGTTGTCGAGGAAGTAGCGGTCGTGGGTGATGGCCACCACGGTGCCGGGGAAGCGGTGCAGATAGTGCTCCAGCCATTCCACCGATTCAGCGTCCAGGTGGTTGGTGGGCTCGTCCAGCAGCAGCATGTCGGGCTTGGACAGCAGCAGCTTGCACAGCGCCACGCGGCGCTTTTCACCACCGGAGAGCTTGCCGACAATGGCCTCCCAGGGCGGCAGGCGCAGCGCGTCGGCGGCAATTTCCAGCTGGTGCTCGGAATCGGTGCCGGCGGCGGCAATGATGGCTTCCAGCTTGGCCTGCTCGGCAGCCAGGGCATCGAAGTCGGCATCGGGCTCGGCGTAGGCGGCATACACCTCTTCCAGGCGGGCACGGGCCTGGTTCACCTCGGCCAGCGCCTCTTCCACTTCCTGACGCACGGTGTTTTCCGGGTTGAGCTGCGGCTCCTGGGGCAGGTAGCCGATCGACAGGCCCGGCATGGCGATGGCTTCCCCTTCAAAATCCTTGTCCACCCCGGCCATGATCTTCAGCAGCGAGGACTTGCCCGAGCCGTTGAGGCCCAGCACGCCGATCTTGGCGCCGGGGAAGAAGGACAGGGAGATATCTTTCAAGATCTGGCGCTTGGGCGGCACCGTCTTGGTCAGATGGTTCATCGAGAAAACGTATTGAGCCATGTGTCTTTCAGATCAGATTTTTTTGCAGTCATGTCGCTGTCTTTGCACAGCAGCCAGCCCGCGATTATCAACGCATGCGACAATACGCGCCGCCAATGGCTCCAGTTGCCCTTGGCATCAGCACTTTTGCTGGGGACGATCGACCGCCCACCCACGCGGCCAGACGCTCCCGCCTTTATGTGAACCTCATCTGCCTACCGACTGGCCCGGCCACCCGCAAGGGGTGGCCCTGCAAGGCTGATACCCAAGTACTACCCAGCGCCCCGGTCGGGCGTATTGCAACAACAATGACATTTGAAGAACTGAACCTGGCCCCTGCCATCGTCCAAGCCGTGCATGAGCAGGGCTACACCAGCCCCACTCCCATTCAGGCGCAGGCCATTCCCGCCGTGCTTGCTGGTCACGATCTGCTGGCAGGCGCCCAGACGGGTACCGGTAAGACGGCAGCCTTCTCGCTGCCCATCCTGCACCGCCTCACGCAAGGCGGCACTCAAAAGCCCGCTGGCGGCATCCGCGCCCTGATCCTGAGCCCGACGCGCGAACTGGCCGCCCAGATCGAGGAAAACCTGCGCGCCTACGCCAAATACCTGCCCATCAAGACCACCGTCATCTTCGGCGGCGTGGGCATGAAGCCTCAGATCGACCGCATCAACAAGGGCATTGACGTACTGGTGGCCACGCCCGGGCGCCTGCTGGACCTGGAGCAGCAAGGCTTCATGGACCTGTCCAACGTGGAAGTGCTGGTGCTTGACGAAGCCGACCGCATGCTGGACATGGGCTTCATCCACGACGTCAAGAAAGTGCTGGCCCTGGTGCCCAAGGACAAGCAGAGCCTGCTGTTCTCCGCCACCTTCAGCGACGAAATCCGCGAGCTGGCCAACGGCCTGCTGAAGAACCCGCAAAGCATCCAGGTCACGCCGCGCAACACCACGGTGCAGCGCATCACCCAGGTCATCCACCCGGTGGGCCGCAACAAGAAGAAGGAAGCGCTGCTGCACATCATCCAGGAACACAACTGGAGCCAGGTGCTGGTCTTCACCCGCACCAAGTTCGGCGCCAACCACGTGGCCGAGTACCTGACCAAGCACGGCGTGACCGCCATGGCCCTGCACGGCAACAAGAGCCAGAGCGCCCGCACCCAGGCGCTGCTGGGCTTCAAGACCGGCGAGCTGCGCGCCCTGGTGGCCACCGACATTGCCGCGCGCGGCATCGACATCGATGAGCTGCCCCACGTCGTCAACTACGAAATCCCCAACGTGCCCGAAGACTACGTGCACCGCATCGGCCGCACGGGCCGCGCCGGGCGCGAAGGCCATGCCGTCAGCCTGGTGTGCATGGACGAGGAAGGCTTCATGATGGAAATCGAGCGCTTCACCAAGCAGGAAATCCCGGTGCAGGTGCTCGAAGGCTTTGGCCCCGAGGAAGGCGAAAAGGCCGAACCCATTGCCATGGGCCGCCAGACCATCTGGGGCGGCGCCGGCAAGCCGCCCAGCCGCGAGGTGATGCAGGCCGCAGCCCGCGCTGCCCGCCAGGAAATGATGGAACGCATCCGCGCCAACAAGAACACCCAGGGCGGACGTGGCAACCGCCGCCCGGTGGCCGCAGCAGCGGCCCAGGTCAGCGGCCAGGGCGAGGAAGCCGCCAACGCAGACACAGCAGCCACCCCGGCAGCCCAGCCTGCCAACCCGCCCCGTCGCAGTGGCCAGGGCTACAACCGCTCGCGCCAGCGCCCCTCGCGCAACAACCCGCGCGGCGGCGAGGCGCGCGCACCGCGCAACACCGCTGGCCAGCACGACGATGTCAGCCGCTTTGAATACCAGCCCCCCAGCAACGCCCACCTGGGCACCCAGCTGGGCCGCCCGATTCACAAGAGCCCGCGCTCCGGCACCAGCGGCCAGCCCGACCCGACACGCACCAGCATCGATCTGCTGGTAGAGCGCCCACGCCGCGGCGGCGGCGGTGGCTTTGCGGGCAACCGCAGACGCAGCGGCGGCAACTTCAACCGCTGATCCCCGCCCCTTCTTCAGCCCAGGTCGAGCCCCTTCGCCTGGGCTGTTGCCTATCATGGCGGCTGCCCCACTCCACTTGAGGTTGACCACATATGACAAAACCCATTGCCCTTGTTGTCCCCCCCAATGCATCCGGCCACCGGCGTGCGCTTCCGCTGCGTTGGCTGCTGGCTGGCAGTGCTCTGGCCCTGGCCGCATGTACCTCCGTCCCCCTGCCTGAATGGCCACACCGTGGCAGCGGCGCCACCACCACCAGCCGCGCACCTGCGCCAGCCCCCGCGACGGCCAGCCCCCCCGCAACGGCCAGCACCAGCCCCGTCGTACAGACCCGGGTGGAGCCCCTGCCCTACAGCAACGCCATCGCCAGCCTCTTTCCCGAGCCCGGCCAGCGCTACAACACCCCGGGGCTGAGTGGCGGGCGCAACCAGTTCACCACCAACGCCGAGCTGACCAGGCTGCTGCGCCAGCTGCCGCAGCACACGGACGGCGGCCAGCAACTGGCCGTGCTGGAAGCGGGTAGCTCGCAGAACGGCCAGCCCATCTACGCCGTGCTGGCGGCACAGGGCGGCGACCTCACGCCCGCAACACTGGTCAACAACGGGCGCCCCACAGTGATGATCGTGGCCGGGCAACAGGGCAATGCCCCGGCCAGCACCGAAGCCGTGCTGGCCCTGCTGCAAGAGCTGGACAATGGCGGCCTGCTGCAACCCATGCTCGCCAGAATCAACCTGCTGCTGGTGCCCCGCGCCAACCCCGACGGCTTTGACGCTAACCGCAGCAGCACCGCCAACGGCACCGACCTGCGCCACGACCACCTGCAACTCAACACCCCGGAAGCACGCGCCCTGGCGCAGCTGATGAACCGCTACAGCCCCGCCATCGTGATCGATGCTGGTGAATTTCCTGCCCTGGAGCCCACCTTGCAGCGCTTTGCGGCCGTGCGCGCCAACGACGTGGGCGTGCAGTACGCCCAGACCAGCAACACGCACGAATTCATCACCAAGGCCACACGCGAATGGTTCTTCCAGCCCATGGTCAGCCGCCTGACGCAGGCCGGCCTGCGCGTCGATCTGCTGGCCAACCCCACGGGCGACGACGCCAGCGCCGGCTTTGCCATGGACACCCCACAGCCCACCACGCTGACCAACATCGCCACCCTGAAGAACGCCCTGGGCCTGATGATCGACAGCCGTGGCAGCGACCTGGGCACCACCCACGCCCAGCGCCGCGTGCACAGCCTGGTGCAGGGCATGCTCTCGGTGCTGGACAGCGCCAGCCTGCGCGCTGCCGACCTGCACAAGATCCAGAGCTTTGTCGCGCGCGACACCGCCTCCCAGGCCTGCCAGGGCAGCCTGGTGGTACAGGTGCAGCCCTCCGCGCAGCAACGCCAGGTCACGCTGATCGATGAAGCCAGCGCCCAGCTGACCGAAAAAACCGTGGCCTGGCAATCCTCCGTGGAGCTGAGCCAGCCACAGCTGCGTGCCCGCCCCTGTGGCTACTGGCTCTCGCCCGAAGCACGCGACACCGCCGCACAGCTGAGCCAACTGGGCCTGAACGTGCAGCGCGTCGCTGAAATCACCCCGCTGGTGGCCGACAGCTACCAGACCACCAACACGACCGGCAACGGGCAGTTCAGCCCCCAGCGTGCCCTGGTGGATGCCACACCCGGCAGCTACTACGTCAGCATGAACCAACCGCACGCCTACCTGGCCAGCGCCGTGCTGGAGCCCGACACTGCCTACAGCAGCTACCAGCAGGGCATCCTGCGTGACCTGTCGCACCTGGTGCGCGTCATCACCCCGGCACCGCTGGTGTTTGCCGACGACGAGTAAGGCCGCCACACCAGGCGCAAGACGGCGATGGTGCCCTCTGATCGCGGTATCATCGCCCCCCTGTTCCGCCTGTAGCTCATCTGGATAGAGCAATTGCCTTCTAAGCAATAGGTAGCTGGTTCGAGCCCAGCCAGGCGGGCCAATAAAAACAACGGGTTGCATGATTTTTCATGCAGCCCGTTTGTGTTTGCTTTTGCCAAGGGGTAAACAAAGGGGTAAACAAATTTTTTGCTACCCCATGTTTGCAGGCATGACACATGCCCCAGAAAGCCTGCCCCCTGTTCTACGGTGGCAGCACAAACCGCGCCCAGCAGATTGCCCAAAACAGCCGCACACAGCGCCTTCACTTAGCCCCCTATAGGAACCCGTAGAACAGCGCGGCGGGGCGGCTCGAATTACCCGCCTTGGTCTCCCCTGGGAAGGACCCGCGCCCTATCCCTCGCCAGAAGCACCACCACCCGGCACCCGGCACCCGGCACCCGGCACCCGGCACCCGGCACCCGGCACCCG
>CAMZGS010000001.1 GCA_947306475.1 uncultured Comamonas sp. | reverse complement strand
CACACTCGTTTAAGCACTATCACGCTTGAAATCGAGTTATGCAGAGGTTCCCTAAGGAGAAGTGATGTTCGGTAGCGATAAAACAACAGCTGGACAGCGTGGCTTACAGGGCATTTCACAATCGTTGACACTTCGGCACACTGCAACCTTTTCAATGCCGAACCATGCCGGCAAATGTGCGTCGCACAAACGCCTGGTCCAGCCACAACCACAGCAACAATGGACTTAAAGATGGAATGACCAAGCTACCCAACTGGTAGGCATAGACCAGTGCCTCCAGTTGCCAGGTCTGGATATGCAACACCTGGGGGTTGAGCTGCACGGCAAGACACAACTGCATCAGCACCTGGGTGACGATGCTGAAGGCATGCAGCGGAACCAATAAGACTGCCCCGGCAGCCATGCGCCATACCCGTCCTGGGCCGGATGCGGCCAGAAACAAGGCCCACAAAATAGGCAAGCTGTAACCATAACGGGCCGGATTGATGTCAATGATGACCTCGCTGGGCCGCCAGCCTGTTTGCGCTGTACTGACCTGCAGGGATGAATACACGCTCAAAAGCGTTCCTTCCATCTGCGTGTGCTGCACCCAGCCGCTGGCCCCAATGTCCAGCACCCACGAAGACAAAAGGGCCGCCGGCCCGGCCAGCCATGGGGCTACCACACTCCACAACAGGGTCAATACGACCACCCCCAGCACGGCCAAAACGACAAAGCGGGCAATGGGCTTGTTCGGGAGCAACCATGCCGCCTTGGCCGGGGCCGGTACTGTCGGATGCGGTGGCGGCACTGAGGCAGAAACCGACGATGGCAAAACCGACGCAGGCAGGCTGGCATCGGGATTGGTGGAAATCTGGGGCGGGCTGGTATCAGGATTGGTGCTGATTTCAGGCATGAACAACTCCTCCTTGAACATCCCCTTGTAGGGCCGGGTCTTTTTGGCACCAGCGCACCCACAGAAGCCAGAAAACGAGCACATCCAGCATGATCAGGGCTTGCCATAGGTATTCATGGGCAAAGTCAAACACAGGGCGGCTCCATTGCCCTAGATAAAAAAGACTGATAACGCGCACGACATTCAGACTCTGCACGGCCAAGAATCCGATGAACAGACCCACCCCGCGTTGATACCAAGCAGCTGGGAAGGCCATAACCCCAGAAAACAGAACGATGTACGCCTCCAGGCCATTGCAGCCAGCCTCAATCGAGACGCCAAAGCCGTTGCTGGTATTCCACAGCACCTTGCCGACTGCTGCTGTACCGCTATCAAACCATGTAACCAGCCCTGCACAGAAACTGGCCAAGGCACTGGTCCACGGCAGCACCACATGCTGCTGCACCCAATTGAGCATATTGAGGCCAAATAAGCCCAACTGCAGTCCAAGAAAAATCAGAAAAAAACGTCGCATAGGAAGAAGGTAGGTAGAGTCGATCAAGCCGCAAACATGCGGCCTGCAACTGCACGATTCTGGCGAAGAAAATCCATTTCTTGACCAAGGACACTATTTTTTGCATTCATGCCCTGCGCTTTACCAGACAGCAAGCTGTGCAATCACCGTCACCTTCCCTGTGATAATCATGGGCTTTGCTGCCTACCAGCAGTCAGCCTCGCCTTTTGCTTGCTTACACTTGAAAGTCTCAGTTCATGACCACTGGCCGCCCTCTCCAAGGCCCTTTTGCCGACCCCATTCGCAAACATCTTGAAACTGCCCGCCGCCAGATCAGCTAGGGACAGCTCCAGCAAGCAGCGCAAACCCTGAACCAGGCCCAGCGCATTCTCCCCGGCGATGCTCGTCTCTTTATGCTGGCGGCCCTGATGGCAGAGAAATCTGGCAACCAAGCAGGCGCTTTTGATGCCATGCACCGGTGCATCAACGTAGCGCCCAACTGGGGGCCGGGGTTGCTCGAATCAGCCTTACTCCATGCCCGCCACAACCAGTTTCCCCAGGCAATCGAGCTGGCAGAAAAAGTGGCGAAGCTGGAACCGCGCAATCTGCAGGTTCTGGCCGGAGTAGTCGATATTGCCCACCGCGCTGGCCACACCGAGATGGCCGTACTCCATCTGCGCCGTGGCCTGGAGTTGGTGCCGGGTGATATGGAACTGCGCCGTATGCTGGCGCAGGATCTGAGCGCCCTGGGCCAGCACGAAGAATCGCTGGCGCTTTGGGATGGTTTGGTCACCGAGAACCCAGGCAACCAATATGCACTTGAAGGCCGCCTGCAAGCACTCACCGCAGCCAACCAAATCGGCAGCGCACAGGCCCAGGAAGATGCTGCCGCCCTGCTGGCATTGCAACCCGACAATCCGGTCTATGCCTACCACCACCAATTAACCCAAGGACAGACCCCAAGCCAGCAACCCATTGAAATCAGCCGTGATTTGTTTGATGGTATGGCGGAGGGGTACGACCTGCACATGGTGGGCCAACTGGGGTACCGCCTGCCCAAGCTGGTGGCAGAAAAAATCACCCAGCGCCATCCGCAAAAAGACATCAACGTGCTCGACCTGGGCTGTGGCACAGGTCTGCTGGGGGTGTACCTCGGTCGCCTCAAAGGCCACCTGATTGGTGTGGACGTAGCGCAGAAAATGATTGAGCAGGCGGTCCGCCATCAGGTGTACGACCGCTTTCACATGGTCAATCTGCACGATGCCTTGCAAGCCACCCCGAATGGGCTGTACCACGTGTTGACGGCGCTGGATGCATTTATCTATGCAGGCGATTTGACGGCTGCGTTGCCCAATGCCCAGCGCATCCTGCTCCCTGGTGGGGTGCTGTACTTCTCATGCGAAATTGCCCCCGAAGACGGGCCGGATCTGATTCTGCAGGCCAATGGACGCTATGCCCACAAACGCAGCCATATCGAGGCCTTGTGCGCACAAGCGGGTCTGGAGGCGACGGTAGAGGAGTTGGTCTTGCGCCAAGAGGCGGGACAGCCTGTATCGGGTTTACTGGTGACGGCATACAAGCCCGAGGCTGGCACCGCTTTGCCGACACATCATCGGTCGAAGCCTTCTTGCACGAACTGCAGGAGCGCAGCGCCGAAAAAGGTGGTCCGCTGGTGCGCCTGCTGCCCAAGGCCCCCGGCGCGCGCGAGGCCCGCTGGGCCCATCTGCTATGCGGCGAGCCTGCCGTCAGCAGCGCTGCAGCACAGCCTGCCACCAACGACGACCTCACCAGCCGCATCGCAGCCCTGGAAGAGCGGGTGGCGCAGCTGGAAGCCCTGGTGCGCACACCACCGTCCAGCGCACAACCGCAGGAATAAAACCGCGCATCCAGTTGGCCGCTGGCACCCACAAGACAACGAGCCCATTTCCTCTTTGGCCAACCCTGTGATAATCCGCGGTTCTGCTGCCCAGGCAGACAGCCCCTTTGCTTACTGAAAGTTTTTGAGTTCATGACCACTGGCCGCAACCTCCAAGGCCCTTTCGCCGACCCCATTCGCAAGCATCTTGAAACCGCACGCCGTCAGATCAGCCAGGGGCAGCTGAAGCAGGCGGCACTGACCCTGAACCAGGCACAGCGCATCCTGCCCGGTGACGCGCGCCTGTTCATGCTGGCGGCGCTGATGGCCGAAAAATCGGGCAACAAGGCTGGTGCCTTCGACGCCATGCGCCGCTGCGTGAACGTCGCGCCCAACTGGGGGCCGGGCCTGCTGGAAATGGCCCTGCTGCAAGCACGCCACAACCAGTTTGCAGACGCCGTGCAGACGGCAGAAAAAGTGGCAGCCCTGGAGCCCAACAACCTGCAGGTACTGGCTGGCGTGATCGACATTGCCCACCGCGCCGGTGCCATGGAAATGGCCGTCACGCACCTGCGCCGCGGCCTGGCGCTGGTGCCCAACGACATGGAGTTGCGCCGCCTGCTGGCGCGGGACCTGAGTGCCCTGGGTCAGCACGAGGAAGCCCTTGCCCTGTGGAATGGCCTGGTGGCCGAAAACCCGAGCAACCGCTACGCCCTGGAAGGCCGCCTGGATGCCCTGATGACAGCGGGCCTGACCACCAGCGCACAGGCACAGGCTGACGCCGATGCCCTGGTGGCGCTGCAACCCGACAATCCCACCTACGCCTACTGGCAACAGCTCACCCAGGGCCAGACACCTGCACAGCAGCCCGTGGAACTCAGCCGCGAACTGTTCGACGGCATGGCCGACACCTACGACATGCACATGGTGGGCCAGCTGGGCTACAGGCTGCCCAAGCTGGTGGCCGAAAAGATCATCCAGCGCCACCCCGACAAGCAGATCAATGTGCTCGACCTGGGCTGTGGCACGGGTCTGCTGGGCGTGTACCTGGGCCGGCTGAACGGTTATCTGATCGGTGTGGATGTGGCCACCAAGATGGTGGAGCAGGCTGCACGCCATCAGGTGTACGACCGCTTCCACACCGTCAACCTGCACGATGCGCTGCAAGCCACGCCCGACAGCCTGTACCACGTGCTCACTGCGCTGGATGTGTTCATCTATGCCGGCGACCTGACCAACGCACTGCCCAACGCCCAACGCATCCTGCTGCCCGGTGGCGTGCTGTACTTCTCCTGCGAGATCGCCCCCGAAGATGGCCCCGACCTGGTGCTGCAGGCCAGTGGCCGCTACGCCCACAAGCGCAGCCATGTGGAGGCGCTGTGCGCACAAGCCGGTTTTGAGATCGAGGTGGAGGAGCTGGTGCTGCGTCGCGAAGCGGGCGAGCCGGTGCAAGGCCTGCTGATCACGGCACACAAACCCGCCGCAGCGGACAGCCACCCCGCAGCATGAAGATCTTCCTCGGCTACCGGCAGACCGGCCTGGCGCCGGCCTGTGCGCTGACCATTGGCAATTTCGACGGCGTGCACCGTGGCCATCAGGCCATGCTGGGGCTGCTGCGTGCCGAAGCGGCGCAACGCGGCCTGCCCAGTTGCGCGGTGACGTTTGAGCCGCACCCGCGCGACTACTTTGCCAAGGTGCTGGGCAAGCCGCAGCTGGCGCCGGCGCGCGTGGGCACGCTGCGCGACAAGCTGGCGCAGCTGCGCGTGTGTGGCCTGGACCAGGTGGTGATCCTGCCGTTCAACCAGGCGCTGGCCAGCCTCAGCCCCCAGGCCTTTGTGGACGAGGTGCTGCTGGGCGGCCTGGGGGCGCGCTACGTGCTGGTGGGCGACGATTTCCGCTTTGGTGCGCAGCGCGCAGGCGACTACCCCTTCCTGGATCAGGCCGGACAGGCACAGGGCTTTGAAGTGGCGCGCATGAACAGCTACGAAGTGCATGGCGTGCGCGTCTCCAGCACCGAAGTGCGCGCGGCGCTGGCCAGAGGCGACATGCTCGCTGCCGAACGCCTGCTGGGCCGCCCCTACGCCATCAGCGGCCATGTGGTGCACGGGCGCAAGCTGGGCCGCAGCCTGGCCGAAAGCGCACCCGGCCTGGGCAATGGCTTTCGCACCCTCAACCTGCGCTTTGACCACTGGAAGCCGGCGGCCAGCGGCATCTTCGTCGTGCTGGTGCATGGCCTGACCGACACACCCCTGCAAGGCGTGGCCAACCTGGGTGTGCGCCCCTCGCTCGATCCCAACGACGTCAACGGCGGACGCGTGCTGCTGGAGACGCACTGCCTGGACTGGCCCGAGCACCTGGGCCGCGATGGGGGCTACGGTAAAATCATCCGGGTGGAACTGCTGCACAAACTGCACGATGAGCTGAAGTACGACAGCCTGGATGCACTCACTCGGGGCATCGCGCAAGACTGCGCCGATGCCCGTGCTTTTTTTGCCGGGCAACAGCCCGCCGCCAGCGTGACCCACACGCAAACCCAGCGTCAGATCACACGCGATCGAATTTGACGCTCTGCTCCTTCGCTGATCACCCCTCCCCCAGATTCCCGGCCCAGGCACTGCCCTGGGCCTTGCCTTGAAGCGAGAAAGATTTTTCATGTCCGAACCACAAGCCCCCAAGAAAGCCAAGAGTGTCCAGGAAGGCGCCTACCGCGCCACGCTGAACATGCCCGACACACCCTTCCCCATGCGCGGCGATCTGCCCAAGCGCGAGCCGCAATGGGTCAAGGACTGGGACGAACAAGGCATCTACAAGCAACTGCGCGCCGCGCGCCAGGGCGCGCCCAAGTTCATCCTGCACGACGGCCCCCCGTACGCCAACGGCCAGCTGCACATTGGCCACGCGGTCAACAAGATCCTCAAGGACATGATCATCAAGGCGCGCCAGCTCGAAGGCTACGACGCGCTCTACACCCCCGGCTGGGACTGCCACGGCCTGCCGATTGAAAACGCCATCGAAAAGCTGCATGGCCGCAACCTGCCGCGCGACGAAATGCAGGCCAAGGGCCGTGCCTTTGCCACTGAGCAAATCGCCCAGCAGATGGCCGACTTCAAGCGCCTGGGCGTGCTGGGTGAATGGGACAACCCCTACAAGACCATGAACTTTGCCAGCGAGGCCGGTGAAATCCGCGCGCTGAAAAAAGTCATGGAGCGCGGCTTTGTCTACCGTGGTCTGAAGCCCGTGTACTGGTGCTTTGACTGCGCCTCGTCGCTGGCCGAGTTCGAAATCGAATACGCCGACAAGAAGTCGCAAACGCTGGACGTGATGTTCCCCGCGGCCGACCCGGCCAGGCTGGCCGCCGCCTTTGGCCTGCCCAAGCTGGACAAGGACGCGTTTGTCGTCATCTGGACCACCACCGCCTGGACCATCCCGGCCAACCAGGCGCTCAACCTCAACCCCGAGCTGGAATACAGCCTGGTCGATACCGAGCGTGGCCTGCTGATCGTCGCCTCCGCGCTGGTGGAAAAGTGCCTGCAACGCTGGGAGATCGAAGGCACGGTGATTGCCACCGCCAAGGGCGAAAAGCTGGACCACATGCCCTTCAGGCACCCGCTGGCGCACGTGGACAGGGGCTACGACCGCATCTCGCCCGTGTATCTGGCCGATTACGCCACCGCTGAAGACGGCACGGGTATCGTGCACTCGGCGCCCGCCTACGGTGTGGACGACTTCAACAGCTGCGTGGCCAATGGTCTGGCGTATGAGGACATCCTCAACCCCGTGCAGGGCAATGGCCAGTACGCGCCGGAATTTCCGCTGTTTGGCGGCCAGCCGATCTGGAAGGCCGTGCCCGTCATCATCGATGCACTGAAAGTGGCCGGCCGCCTGATGGGCACCTCTGGCATCACGCACAGCTACCCGCACTGCTGGCGCCACAAGTCGCCCGTCATCTACCGCGCTGCCGCCCAGTGGTTTGTGCGCATGGACGAAGGCGAAGGCGTGTTCACCGACCCGGCACAAAAGCCCGAGAAAACCCTGCGCCAGATTGCGCTGGAAGCCATCGAACACACCGCCTTCTACCCCAGCAACGGCAAGGCGCGCCTGCGCGACATGATCGCCGGGCGCCCGGACTGGTGCATCTCGCGCCAGCGCAGCTGGGGCGTGCCGATTCCGTTCTTCCTGCACAAGGATTCGGGCGAGCTGCACCCGCGCACCATGGAAATCCTGGATCAGGCCGCTGAAATCGTTGAAAAAGGCGGTATCGAGGCCTGGAGCCGCGTCACCACCGAAGACATCCTGGGCGCCGAGGACGCCCAGCACTACACCAAGAGCACCGACATCCTGGAAGTGTGGTTCGACTCTGGCTCCACCTTCTGGCACGTGCTGCGCGGCACGCACCCGAGCATGCACCACGACGAAGGCCCCGAGGCGGACATGTACCTCGAAGGCCACGACCAGCACCGAGGCTGGTTCCACAGCTCGCTGCTGCTGGCCTGCGCCATCTATGGCCGCGCGCCCTACCGCAGCCTGCTCACGCACGGCTTCACCGTGGACGGCCAGGGCAAGAAGATGAGCAAGTCGCTGGGCAACACCGTCTCGCCCCAGGAAGTCAGCGGCAAGCTGGGCGCGGAAATCATCCGCCTGTGGTGCGCCTCGACCGATTACTCGGGCGACTTGGCCATCGACGACAAGATCCTGGCGCGCGTGGTCGATGCTTACCGCCGCATCCGCAACACGCTGCGCTTCCTGCTGGCCAATGTGAGCGACTTTGACCTGGCCAAGGACGGCGTGCCCGTCGAGCAAATGCTGGAAATCGACCGCTACGCCCTGGCGCGCGCCGCGCAGTTGCAGCAGGAGATCCTGGCGCACTACAAGGTGTACGAGTTCCACCCCGTGGTGGCCAAGCTGCAGCTGTACTGCTCGGAAGACTTGGGCGGCTTCTACCTGGACGTGCTCAAGGACCGCCTGTACACCAGCGCAGCGGGCAGCCATGCGCGCCGCAGCGCCCAGACCGCGCTGCACCACATCCTGCACGCGCTCTTGCGCTGGATGGCGCCGTTCCTCTCGTTCACCGCCGAAGAAGCCTGGAAGCTGGTGGGCCACACCAGCACCATCTTCACCGAGACCTTCTCCACCCTGCCGGCAGGCGATGCAGCCCTTCTGGACAAGTGGAGCCGCATCCGCACCATCCGCGATGTGGTGAACAAGGAAATCGAAAACCAGCGCGAAGCCGGCAAGGTGGGCCCCTCGCTGCAGGCCGAAATCACCCTGAGCGCCGAGCCCGAAGACCTGGCCCTGCTGCAATCGCTGGGTGAGGACCTGAAGTTCGTCTTCATCACCAGCGCCGCGCAGGTGCAGGCCGGCGATGCCCTGAAGGTGGAGGTGCACACCAGCACCCACGCCAAGTGCGAGCGCTGCTGGCACTACCGCGAGGATGTGGGCGCCAACCCCGAGCACCCCACCCTGTGCGGACGCTGCGACAGCAACCTGCACGGCAGCGGCGAAGCACGCCACTTCGCCTGAGCACGGCTTGCAACCCTTCGCGACAACCACCCGGGGCGCCAGGCCTGACCTGTGCGCCCCGGGGCGTTTTTGCAAGGTACACAAGCTCCAAAAAATGAAGCTTGCAGCGCTTTCCCCATAAAGATTTCAACATATTAAGATGTTGAAATCGTTTACCAATCAACGGTAGCCGCTAGAAAAACCATGAACACCACCCCCTCCCGCCCCCACATCTGGCCCTGGCTGGCCTGGGCGCTGCTGGTGTTGCTGCTCGACCAGCTCACCAAGCAGTGGATCCTGCAGCACTATGCGCTGTGGGACAGCACCCCGGTCACCAGCTTCTTCAACATCGTGCGCGCGCACAACACCGGGGCGGCGTTTTCCTTTCTGGCCAGCCACGACGGCTGGCAGCGCTGGCTGTTTGTCGGCATTGGCGTCGGTGCCACAGTGCTGATCGTCTGGCAGCTGCGCAGGCACCCTGGGCACAAACTCTTCTGTCTGGCACTGGCCAGCATCCTGGGCGGTGCCATCGGCAATGTGCTGGACCGGCTGATCCACGGCTATGTGGTGGACTTTCTGGACTTTCACTGGGGCGGCAGGCACTTTCCGGCCTTCAACGTGGCCGACATCAGCATCTGCGTGGGCGCCGCCCTGCTGATCCTGGATGAGCTGCTGCGCAGCCGCCGCGAGAGCAGCGGCTCGTCGTGACGCCCCACAACGGTCCATAACGGCCCCACTGCTGGCAGACGCCGCGCACAGGGCCTATATTTGCCGGCTTCGCTTGAAAGCGCCCTTCATCGCCGGTCTTTCCGCACCGGTTTTCCTTTACCGACTTCGCGCGCCCGGGAGACTATGCAGCATCTTCTCAACCTGTTGGCAGCCATCGCCCTGCTGGTGTGGGGCATTCAGATAGTGCGCACGGGCATCCTCAACGTCTTTGGCGCCAACCTGCGCCAGCTGATTGCCCTGGGAGTACGCACCCGCCTGATGGCGGTGCTCTCGGGCGTGGGCGTCACGGCGGTGGTGCAGTCGAGCACGGCCACGTCGCTGATCGTCTCCTCCTTCGTCGGGCAGGGCATGATCGGGCTGCCTGCGGCGCTGACCGTCATGCGCGGCGCCGAGCTGGGCTCGGCCATCATGACGGTGGTGTTCTCGCTGGATCTGTCGTGGCTGTCGCCGCTGTGCATCTTCTCGGGCGTGGTGCTGTATGTGGCGCGCAAGGACACCAAGGTGGGCCGCATCGGCAGGGTGCTGATCGGCCTGGGGCTGATGCTGCTGGCGCTGCGCCTGATCAGCGAAGCCACCCTGGTGCTCACCCAGTCCGAGGTGGTGCGCACCCTGCTGCTGGCGCTGACCAGCGACGTGACGCTGGAGATCATCACCGGCGCGCTGCTGGCCATCATTTCCTACTCCAGCCTGGCCACGGTGCTGCTGGTCTCGGCCCTGGCCGGCTCGGGCGGCATTCCTGGCGATGTGGCGCTGGGGCTGGTGATCGGCGCCAATCTGGGCAGCGGCATGCTGGCCGTGCTCACCACCCTCAAGTCCCAGGTGCAGGTACGCCAGGTGCCGCTGGGCAATCTGCTGTTTCGCGTGCTGGGCGTGGCGTTGTGCATCCCGCTCGTCGGCCCGTGGCTGCAGTTTGTGGCGCCGCTCATTCCGGGCAGTGGCGCGCAGGTGGTGCTGTTTCACCTGACGTTCAACCTGCTGGTCGCAGTGGCGGGGGTGGGCATCACCGACCGCGTGGCTGCCATGGTGGAAAAGCTCATGCCCATCGACGTGGCCTCGTCCACATCAAAGCGGCCACACCATCTGGACAACACGGCGCTGGCCACGCCCTCGCTGGCAATCTCGTGCGCCGCGCGCGAGGCGCTGCACCTGGCCGATGTGGTGGAGACCATGCTCGGCGGCCTGAAAGCCGTCTGGGAAGACAACGATGCCGAGCTGGCCAGGGAGCTGCGCGCGCTGGACGATCAGGTCGATGACCTGTACTCGGCCATCAAGTACTACATGGCCAAGATTTCGCGCTCCGAGCTGGACGAGCGCGAAGGTCAGCGCTGGACCGAGGTCATCAGCTTCACCATCAACATGGAGCAGGTGGGCGACCTGATCGAGCGCGTGTTGCTGGAGGTGGAGGACAAGAAGATCAAGAAGGGGCGCCATTTCTCCAGCGCCGGGCTGCAGGAGCTCAACGACATGCACGCCCGCCTGATGAGCAACCTGCGCTTGGCCATGAGCGTGTTTCTGAGCGGCAACGTGCGCGACGCGCATCGCCTGCTGGAGGAAAAGGCCCGCTTTCGCGATCTGGAGCTGGCCTACGCGGCCACACATCTGGATCGCCTCTCCGATGGCAAGCTCAAGAGCATCGAGACCAGTTCGCTGCACATCGACCTGATCAGCGAGCTCAAGCGCATCAACTCGCTGCTGTGCTCCCTGGCCTACCCGGTGCTGGAAGCCGCCGGTGCCATCGAGCCGCGCCAGCGCGATCCGGGCCAGTAAGCCGCCCCCCGTTTGACCCCCAAAAATGGCGCCGCCAGCATGGCCGAAGCGCAAAGTGCTCCCGTTTTCTTCGGATAGGACCGTCATCTTGGCGACCAACTCGGCGCCAACACCCCGTCGCTGCGATTAGCATCACCACAATGAGTGCTCCCCCCTTGAACCTTGGTACGGCAGCCCTGCTGTCGGCCGCGCCCCTGTTGTGGGCCAGCAATGCCATCGTGGGCCGTCTGGTCCACGACATGATTTCCCCGTTTGCCCTGAACTTCCTGCGCTGGGTGCTGGTGTGCATCCTGCTGCTGCCGCTGTCGTGGCGCGTGCTGCGCAAGGACAGTGTGCTGTGGCAGCACTGGAAGGCCTACGCCCTGCTCGGCCTGCTGGGCATTGGCTGTTACAACAGCCTGCTGTATCTGGCGCTGAAGACCTCCAGCCCGCTCAACGCCACCCTGGTGGGTTCGAGCATGCCCATCTGCATGCTGGGCCTGGGGCGCCTGTTCTGGGGCACCAGCATCAGCGGGCGCCAGATCGTGGGCGCGCTGCTCTCCATTGTCGGGGTGGCGCTGGTGCTCACGCGCGGCGACATCGAGGTGCTGCGCAACCTGCAGCTGGTGCCGGGCGACCTGTTCATGCTGCTGGCCACGCTGATCTGGTCGTTCTACACCTGGCTGCTCACGCGCGCCCCCGGCCCGCAGGAGTTCAGAAGCGACTGGTCTGCCTTCCTGCTGGCCCAGGTGGCCTTTGGTGTGCTCTGGTCGGCTCTGTTCACCAGCGGGGAATGGGCCCTGGGCACCTTCCACCTGGAGCCCAGCTGGGCGCTGGCGGGCACTTTGCTGTTCATTGCCATTGGCCCGGCCATGCTGGCCTACCGCTTCTGGGGCGCCGGGGTGCGCCGCTCCAGCCCTGCAGTCGCGGGCTTTTTTGCCAACCTGATTCCGCTGTTCACGGCGATTCTGTCGGTGCTGGTGCTGGGTCAGCCCCCGCAGCTGTACCACGTCGGGGCCTTCCTGCTGATCGTCGGTGGCATCTGGGTGGCTTCGCGCCGCTAGGCAGCAGCGCTTCCAGGTCCGTTACCCATTCCTTTCCAGACAAAAAACAGCCCCCTGCGGCAATGGCAGGGGGCTGTTTTGCCATGGATGCGTTGGCAGCGCTCAGTAGGTGCCCGGATACATGCCGCCGTCGGGCAAGATGTTCTGCCCGGTGACGTAACCGGCATGCTGGCTGCACAGAAAGGCGCAGATGGCGCCGAACTCTTCCGGCCGGCCAAAGCGCTTGGCAGGCACGCCCGCAGCCTGCTCGGCGCGTACTTCCTCGATCGCCTGCCCGGTCTTCTGCGCCACCCCGGCAAACGTGGCACGCAGGCGATCGGTGTCAAAGCGGCCCGGCAGCAGGTTGTTGATGGTCACGCCCCTGGCTGCGATTTCCGAGCGCGCCAGCCCGGCGACAAAGCCGGTAAGACCGCTGCGCGCACCATTGGACAGACCCAGGATGTCGATCGGCGCCTTCACCGCGCTGGAGGTGATGTTGACGATGCGCCCAAAACCACGCGCGGCCATGCCATCGACCACGGCCTTGATCAGCTCGATCGGCGTGAGCATGTTGGCTTCCACCGCCTTGAGCCAGTCCTCGCGCTGCCAGTCGCGGAAATCCCCGGGCGGCGGGCCACCGGCGTTGTTCACCAAGATGTCGAAGTTGACGCCCGGGCCACCGGCCACGCCCAGCACCGCTGCACGCCCTTCTGCCGTGGTGATGTCGCAGGCCACGGCCAGCACTTCAGGGGCTTTCTGGCCATTGGCCCTGGCCCAGTCGGCGCCGACAGCTCGCAATTTTTCAGCTGCCTGTTGCAAGGGACCTTCGCTGCGGGCGTTGATGACCACGTTCACCCCCTCGGCCACCAGCGCCTGGGCGCAGCCAAAGCCCAAGCCCTTGCTGGCGGCGCACACCAGCGCCCACTTGCCTGCAATGCCTAAATCCATAGTTGTCTCTCCTTGACTTATGGGTATCGATGAAAACGGCCATTGTCGGCCTTGCTCTTTTTTTACAAGCTGCTTGCGCTGATTGCACAAGACTTTCCAAGCAGTTTAGCTTTGAAATTCAATGCTGTTGCGCGCTTGCAGCTCATAAATTCAATGGTTTGTCCCAAACAGGCGATGGTGCAGACGCCGCAGCCCCCACCACACCGAACCGGCCACCACCGGAATGGCCAGTGCGGCCGTCACCTCGGCCGACAGGGGCCAGCCCAGGCTGTGCGCACCCTTGACCAAGTAGCTGATCAGGCCGGTGATGTAGTAGGTGATGGCCGCCACGGACAGACCTTCCACCGTCGATTGCAGCTTGAGCTGCATGGCCTGGCGCTCATTCATGCTGCCCAGCAATTGCTGGCTGCTTTGCTGCTGTTCGATCTCCACGCGCGTGCGCAGCAGGTTGCTCACACGCGAGACGCGCTCGGACAGGGCGTTCTGCCGCCGCGCGGCCCACTCGCAGGTGCTGCGCGCCGGCGACAGGCGCCGCTCCATGAAGTCGCGAAAGCTCAGAAAGCCGGACATGCGCTGCTCCTGCAAGTCCAGGATGCGCCTCTCCACCAGTTCAAAGTACGCCCGGCTGGCCGAAAAGCGCGCGTGGCTGGCCGCGTATTCGCTCTCCACCTGCCCGGCCAGACGCGTCAGCCGATCGAGCAGCGCCGGCTCGGCCTGGCGGTCGGCCTGGCGGATGGCACGCGCCAGCTCGGCCAGCTCCTGCTCGGTCTGCCCCAGCACGGCAACGGCATGGCGTGCAGCGGGCAGGCCCAGCAAGGCCGTCATGCGGTAGGTTTCAATCTCCAGCAGCCGCTGCACCAGGCGGCCCAGACGGGCCGGCCCCACCTCCGGGCCAGGCAGCACCAGCATACGCGAATAGCCATCGGCGTGAATGGCAAAGTCGGTGCCCACCAGGGTGGAACCAAAATGCACACGCGCACCGGCCAGGGTCTCGGCGTTGAGCATCTGACTGACCAGCTCCCGAAAACCGCCAGGGCCACACTGCTCCTCCTGCACCAGCCAGACGTGGATGCTGCTCAGGCACTGCCCCGGCAGTTGGGCAAACCAGGCCTGGGGCACGGCCTCCACCGCCGTGGGCGGGGTGCGCGTATCCAGGCGCTGACCGCCTTCCAGCGGCACCATGAAAGTCCAGGTGACAAATTCGGTATGCAGTTCCCAGCGCAGGGCAAAGCCCCCCAGGTGCACGCTGACATGGGTGGTGGCCTCATCCAGGCTGCTGCGGTGGTGGTCGCGCAGCAGACGGCCCAGATGCTCACGGCTGGCCCGACGCTGTGCCCCATCGCACAGCATGACCACGTGGGTGATGACGGCCGGCGCCACCACCGACTCGGGCGGGCGGGCGTGGATTTCGTTGTGCAGTGCTATCCGCTGCGGGTGCTGGGCGGGGGATTGGATCGGTGCAGGCATGGGTGGCGACAATCCTAGGCAGATGGCGGCGCGACGGGGCGAAAAATTTTCAACCACTTGCGTGCCGGCAGTTTAAAGCGCTGCTCAATCTGTAGCGCGCGCTGCTGCAACTGCCCGGCGCTGGGTTGGGTGTCGGCCAGACGGCGGGCCAGCACGATGGTGTTGCCCTCGCGCGTGGGGCGAAAGGCCCAGACGTTGTCCTGACCAAAGACGGTGCAGATTTTTTCCAGGCTCTGGGCGTAGCTGCTGCGCCGGCCAAACAGGTTCACCGTCATGCAGCCTTCCGGGGCCAGCACCGCGCGGCAATCGGCGTAGAAGTCGGGGCTGTCCAGCACGGGCGCTGCGGCCTCGTGGTCGTACAGATCGACCTGCAGGGCATGCACGCTGCCCTGCCATTGCGGCTGGGTAATGAGCTGGGCCGCGTCGCCAATGATCACCTGCAGCGTATCGCTGTCGGGCGGCAACTTGAACCAGTCGCGGCAAATCTGCACCACGCGAGGGTTGATTTCCAGCGCGGTGGTGCGCATGCCCAGGGTATGGTGGTGGAACTTGGTCAGCGCCGCTGCCCCCAGGCCCAGCTGCATGGCCTGCTGGCTGGCCAGCTCCTGCGGCTCCAGACTATCGGCAAACAGCAGCCAGGCCATCATGCGCTGCACGTATTCCAGGTCCAGGGCAAACGGATCTTTCAGGCGCATCGAGCCTTGCACCCAGGGGGTGTCCAGGTGCAGATAGCGGCTGGTTTCATCCTCCGAGACGCTGACATGCGGCAGCGCATCGACTTCGCTGCTCGCGGCTGGGCTGGCTGTTTTTTTCCTGCGTTGTGCCACGCTGTTTCCCTCCAATAAAAAAAACCGGGGCTGCACCCCGGTTGTGTTTTCCTGGCCCCGTATCCTAGGGCGTTTTGCGCTGCTGATGTGCCAGGCTGGCATTGCGCAGGAACTCGGCCGGCACCTGCAAGCCTGGGCGGCTGGCGTACTGCTGCTGGCTGGCCAGCAACGCATCCAGACGCGGATCGCGCAGCATGACCGCCTTGCCATCGTCGGATGCCACGGCCACCACAGGCGCCGCAGATTGCTGCTGCGCCAGCTGCGCACCCTGCATCTGCGGCTGGCTGGCCAGCATGTGCCAGCCCACCGCCGCCACGGCGGCCACGGTGGCAAAACCGGCAGCCAGCTTCCAGCGGAATACCGCTGCATTGGCAGCCGGATCACGCAGTGCCACCACGCGGGACTGCCCGGCCTGCCGCCCCCGGGACTGCAAGGGGGCGCTGACCTGCTCGAGCACGCCGGGAGTGAGCTGCGTGGCCGGGGGTGCCGTCATGGGTTGCAGAGGAGGCTCCTGCGCCAGCTGCGCGCGCAGCCCGGTGAGCACGTCGTGCTGGCAGTGGTGCGCCAGATCGGGCGAGCGCAACACATCGCCCACCAGGTGGTACAGCTGCCAGTTGGCCTGACCCTCGGCGTCCTCAGCCAGTGCCAATGCCTGCTCCAGCTCGTCGCCTTCCAGCTCCCCATCGACCAAGGCCGAGAGCAACTGCTGCTGCATGTTCACATCGTCTTTCATCGTCTTACCTGCTCTAGCTACAGCGCCTTACCAACCCCACCCCACGGTGCCGGCACGCTCCATATCTACCAACGCTTGCCCGTCTGGCGCTCCAGCAACGGCTTCACCCGTGCCGAGATGGCCTCGCGCGCCCGGAAGATGCGCGAGCGCACCGTACCAATGGGACACCCCATGGCCTGAGCAATCTCGTCATAGCTCAGACCCTCGATTTCACGCAGCGTGACCGCCTGACGCAGCTCTTCGGGCAATGCCTCCATGGCCGCATTCACAGCCTGGGCAATCTCCTGGGCAGCCAGCACGGTCTCCGGCGTTTCCTCGGAAGTTGGTTCGTGGCGGTTGCGGAAAGTTTCATCTTCCTCACTGACGGGGGTCAAGGCGCTTTCGGTCATGACCGGGTCGCGGCGCATGTCCATGAGGAATTTTTTCGCAGTGTTGACGGCGATGCGGTACAGCCAGGTGTAGAACTGCGCCTCGCCACGAAACTGCGGCAGGGCTCGGTAAGCGCGCAAAAAGGTTTCCTGGGCAATGTCCTGCACGAGATCGTTGTCCCGCACCATGCGGGCAATCAGACGTTCGATGCGACGCTGGTACTTGATGACCAGCAGCTCATATGCCCTTTGATCCCCGGCCACCGTACGCTGCACCAGTTGCAGATCGCTGTCATTGGGAGGAGAAGGTGCAGGAGAAGCAGACATGTGCGCCTAAAGGCTAGTGTTACGCCCCTTCCGGGGTCAGAGAAACGGACGAATATACCGCACGACGCACGGCGTCCCAGTGTTGCGCATCACCACGGCATTGCAGCCACAGGAAAAAGGGCCGCTGCTGCTGCGGTAAATACCAGACCACAGCCAGCGCTCTCTGCACATCCAGCACCACCCGGGGCGCCTGCAACGGCAGTGACTCGGATGCCCCTTCCGGCTGCCAGTGCCACGCGCCTTGCCGCCAGTGCAATACGCCCTGCGCCGGACGACGCAACCAGCGGAGCAGCGCTGCAGCCACCCCCAGCCACCCCAGAACCAGCGCCGCACGCACCCACCAGGGCTGCACGCTGGCGAGGCCCCAGTACAGCAACACCACAGCACCCGCCAGCAGCCAGGTCATGGCCACAAACCACAGGGGCCGAGCGCCAGAGACGGGCCAACGCACATCCGGACTGCTGTGGTAGTGGCGCATACATCAGGCTCCTGTGCCCCATTCCATCCGGCCCGCATCCTGCCAGGGGTTCAGAAAGACAAAACCCGCCATCTCTTGCCAGAAACAGCGGGCTGCGGTACCGAGTCCTCGAGACAACAACCGACTCAGATGCGCTTGAATACCAGCGTACCGTTGGTGCCGCCAAAGCCGAAGTTGTTCTTCAAGGCCACATCGATGCGTGCATCGCGGGCGGTGTTGGCGCAGTAATCCAGATCACACTCAGAATCCTGGTTGAACAGGTTGATCGTGGGCGGAATCTTCTGGGTGTGCAGCGCCATGACGGTAAACACGCTTTCCACGCCACCGGCACCTCCGAGCAGGTGGCCGGTCATGGACTTGGTCGAGCTGACCACCGTCTTGTATGCGGCGTCGCCCAAGGCAGCCTTGATGGCATTGGTCTCGTTCTTGTCGCCCAGCGGGGTCGAGGTGCCATGCGCGTTCAGGTAGTTGACCTGATCGGGGTTCACACCGGCGTTGCGCAGGGCATTGACCATGGCGCGGCGCGGGCCATCCATGTTGGGAGCGGTCATGTGCCCCGCATCGGCGCTCATGCCGTAGCCGGCCAGCTCGGCATAGATCTTTGCGCCACGGGCCTTGGCGTGCTCGTACTCCTCCAGCACCAGCACACCGGCACCCTCGCCCAGGACAAAGCCATCGCGATCCTTGTCCCAGGGGCGCGAAGCGGTCCTGGGATCGTCGTTGCGAGTGGACAGGGCGCGCATGGCGGCGAAACCGCCCACACCCAGCGGCGAGACGGTGGACTCAGCACCACCGGCCACCACGATGTCGGCATCGCCGTATTCGATCATGCGCCCGGCTTCACCAATGCAGTGCAGGCCTGTAGTGCAGGCGGTGACCACCGACAGGTTCGGACCCTTGAAGCCAAAACGCATGGAGACATGCCCAGCCACCATGTTGATGATGGAAGCGGGCACAAAAAATGGGGTAATGCGGCGCGGGCCGCGTTGCGAGAGCTCGATCTGGGTGTTTTCAATCAGTGGCAACCCACCGATACCCGAACCGATCACACAGCCAATGCGTGTGGACAGCTCTTCGGACAGGGCCTGACCCGTAGGCAGGCCTGCATCCTTGACGGCTTGCTCGGCTGCAGCGATACCGTAATGTATGAAGGTGTCCATGGTGCGCGCATCCTTGGCGCTCATGTACTCCTCCACGTTGAAGCCCTTGACCTCGCCCGCAATCTTGCAGGCAAAGGCCTCTGTATCGAACTTGGTGATGCGGTCAATACCGGACTGGCCGGCCAAAAGATTGGCCCAGGCATCGGCCACCGTGTTGCCCACGGGGCTGATGCAACCCAGGCCGGTCACGACCACGCGACGACGGCTCATGCGTTCAACCTTTTTACTTATCGCTGTAGTGGCAGGCAATAGCCAGAGGCTTAGGCCTTGTGGTGGGCGTTGGCGTAGTCGATGGCGTTTTGCACCGTCGTGATCTTTTCGGCGTCTTCATCGGGGATTTCGATGCCGAATTCATCTTCCAGGGCCATCACCAGTTCCACCGTGTCCAGGGAGTCGGCACCCAGGTCAGCCACGAAGGCCTTTTCGTTGGTGACTTGAGACTCTTCAACGCCAAGTTGCTCGGCAATGATTTTTTTGACACGTGCTTCAATATCGCTCATGGTTTCCCTCAGGGGTTGTGAAATGAACCCGCGATTCTAGCCGCATCGACAGGAGTTCCTGCAAGCGGCTTGCCGTCGCGAGGAAACGGCATAACTTCATGCAAAAAGCGGCAATTACATGTACATGCCGCCATTGACGGCCAATTCCTGACCTGTGACATAACCGGCCTGCGGCGAGGCCAGATAGGCCACGGCATGGGCAATGTCGCTGGGGTCGCCCAGTCGGCCCAGAGGAATCTGGGAGGTCAGGGCCTTTTTCTGCTCATCGGGCAGCGCAGCTGTCATATCCGTAGCAATAAAGCCTGGTGCCACACAGTTTACCGTGATGTTTCGGCTGCCCAGCTCACGCGCCAGCGCACGGCTCATGCCGGCCACACCCGCCTTGGCTGCCGCATAGTTGGCCTGCCCCGGGTTGCCCATGCTGCCCACCACGCTGGTGACGCTGATGATGCGGCCAAAGCGCTGCTTCATCATGGGACGAATAGCCGCACGACTGAGTCGGAATACCGCCTTCAGATTGGTATCCAGCACGGCATCCCAATCCTCATCCTTCAGGCGCATGGCGATCTGATCCCTGGTGATACCGGCGTTGTTCACCAGCACATGCAGGCCACCATCGGTTTTGACGATGCTGTCGATCAGCGCATCCACGCTGGCTGCGTCGTTCACGTCCAACTTGACGCCACGGCCACCATGTGCGCTCAGGGCAGCGCTGATGCGCTCGGCACCCTCCTGCGTGGTGGCTGTCCCCACCACCAGGTAGCCACGCTGGGCCAGTTCCAGGGCAATGGCTGCACCGATGCCACGAGTCGCCCCGGTCACCAGGGCCACTTGGCGTGCGTTTTCATTCGTCATGGAGCAATTCCTTCACTTCTGCAAGGGTTGTCGGATCAAACAGGGCTGCCCCCACCAGATCGGTGTCGATGCGCTTGGTCATACCGGCCAGTACCTTGCCGGGGCCGCACTCCACCACATGGGTGATGCCACGCGCCTTCATGGCCTGCACGCACTCCACCCAGCGCACCGGGCCAAAGGCCTGACGGTACAGGGCATCGGCAATGGCGGCAGGATCGGTGGGCGTGGCCACGTCGATGTTGTTCAGCACCGCAATCTGCGGGGCAGCCAGCGTCAGCCCGGCCAGTGCGGCCTTGAGCTTTTCAGCGGCCGGCTGCATCAGGCTGGAGTGGAAGGGCGCAGACACCGGCAAAGGCAGGGCACGCTTGGCGCCTGCGGCCTTCATGGCCGCGCCTGCGGCCTCCACAGCAGCCTTGGTGCCGGCAATCACCGTCTGCCCCGGATCGTTGAAGTTCACGGCCTCCACCACCTCACCGCCGCCCAGCTGCGCGGTCACCTCGGCACACACGGCCTTGACCCGATCGGCATCCAGCCCCAGCACTGCGGACATGGCACCGGCGCCCACCGGCACGGCTTCCTGCATGGCAGCGGCGCGCAGGCGCACCAGCGGAATGGCCTGCGCCAAGGTCAAGACACCGGCAGCCACCAGCGCGGCATATTCACCCAGCGAGTGACCAGCCACCACATCGGGCATGGCCCCGCCTTCGGCCTGCCAGACGCGCCAGGCGGCAACGCCTGCCAGCAGCATCACCGGCTGGGTGTTGGTGGTCAGGGCCAGGGCTTCCTTTGGCCCCTGCGCAATCAGAGCACCCAAATCCTCGCCCAGTGCATCGGACGCCTCCTGCACGGCCTGACGCACTGCGGGGTGATCGCCCCAGGCGTCCAGCATCCCCACGGACTGCGAACCTTGACCGGGAAAAACAAAAGCAAACTTCTTCATCTCGATGCTCTTTCAGGGATAAAAACGGCTTAAGCCCTTATGTATCAAGCGCCAGCAGCTACATTTTCAAAAGCACTGCACCCCAGGTGAAGCCCCCGCCCACGCCTTCCAGCAGGACGGTTTGCCCCTTCTGCACCTGACCACTGCGCACGCCGTGGTCCAGCGCCAGGGGAATGGAGGCGGCCGAGGTGTTGCCATGGTCCTGCACCGTGACGATCACCTTCTCCATGGGCAACCGGAGCTTGCGCGCCGTGCTTTGCATGATGCGGATGTTGGCCTGGTGCGGCACCAGCCAGTCGATATCCTGCTCCTGCAGGCCCGCTTTGTCCAAGGTGGCACGTGCTGCCTTTTCCAGCACGCCCACGGCGAGCTTGAACACGGCCTGACCGTCCATGGTCAGCAGGGGAGAGCCCAGCACCTTCCCGCCAGAGACATGACCGGGCACGCACAGGATGCCGACGTGGCTGCCGTCGGCGTGCAGGTCACTGGCCAGGATGCCCGGCTCGTCCGAAGCCTCCAGCACCACGGCACCTGCGCCATCACCGAACAGCACGCAGGTGGTGCGGTCCTCGAAATTCAGAATCCGGCTGAACACCTCGGCGCCCACCACCAGGGCACGACGTGCCGTGCCGGCGCGGATCATGGCATCGGCCACAGTGAGCGCATACACAAAGCCGCTGCACACCGCCTGCACGTCAAACACCGGGCAACCGTTGGTGATGCCCAGCTTGTGCTGCAGGATGGCTGCGGTTGAAGGGAACACCATGTCCGGCGTGGAGGTGGCGACGATGATCAGATCAATGTCCTGCGCCTGCAGCCCGGCCGCCTGCAGGGCCTGCTGGCAGGCCTGCAAACCCAGATCGCTGCTATTGACGCCAGGGTCGGCAAAGTGGCGCGCATGGATGCCCGTGCGCTCCACAATCCATTCGTGCGAGGTTTCAATGCCGCGCTCAGCCAGCTCTGCGGCCAAGGCGTGGTTGGTAACGTGGCGCGGCGGCAAATAACTGCCCGTGCCCGTAATGCGTGCGTAGCGTGGATGCAAGGTCATAACTAACTTTAGGCGGCAGCACCCGCAGACGCTGCCGAAGTGGTGGCGGCCGCCAACAAAGGAGCGGCCGCAACAACGCGACCCTGCACCTTGTCCAGCAGCTGATTGCGGGCCGCATCATACGCACGATTGAGGGCGTGCTCATAGCCCACAACGTCCGCCGAACCGTGACTTTTGAACACCAGACCGCGCAGACCCAGCAGCGCTGCACCGTTGTAGCGACGGTGATCCATGCGCAACATCAGCGCTTTTAGCACCGGATAAGCCACGATAGCCGCAAATTTGGTGAAGATATTGCGCTTGAATTCACTCTTGAGGCCGCCAACGATCATCGCGGCCACGCCCTCACTGGCCTTGAGCGCCACGTTACCGACAAAACCGTCGCAAACCACGATATCGACAACACCCTTGTAAATGTCGTTACCTTCCACATTGCCGGCAAAGTTCAGGGTACCCGCCTGGCTGGCCGAGCGCAGCAGCTCGCCCGTGCGCTTGATGATTTCGTTGCCCTTGATGGCCTCTTCGCCGATGTTGAGCAACCCCACGCTGGGCTCACCCACCTCAGGCTGCAAGGCGCTGACCAGGGCCGCACCCATCACGGCAAACTGCAGCAGGTGTTCGGGCTGGCAATCGACATTGGCACCCAGGTCCAGCACCGTGGTGGCACCACCCTTCTGGTGTGGAATCTGGGTGGCAATGGCCGGGCGGTCGATACCCTCCAGCGTTTTGAGCAGATAGCGTGCAATCGCCATCAAAGCGCCGGTGTTGCCAGCAGATACGGCCACTTGTGCCTGGCCGTCCTTGACCTGCTGAATGGCCACCCGCATGGAGGAATTCTTTTTCTTGCGCAGCGCCACCTCGACCGGATCGTCCATGCCAACCACTTCACTGGCGGCGACGATGCTGGCGCGCTCGTGCGGCTGCCATGCCTCAAGCGCCTCGGGCCTGCCGACCAGAAGCAGGCGCGCATCAGGGTGGGTAGCCAGAAACTTGCGACATGCCGCCAGGGTGACACTGGGGCCGTGATCCCCCCCCATGCAATCGACTGCCAACGTAATCATGTGGACTTGAGCCTTCTTCTTACCTAACTATCCAGATTGTGCGGCGCCCTACCCGGAAAAAACAAAAAGCCCGCGCTACGTGTAGCTGCGGGCCTTTTTTGGGCAGCCAACGCTGAATCAGGCTTCGGCCTTGTTCTTCAGCACCTGGCGGCCACGGTACACGCCGTTGGGGCTGATGTGGTGACGCAGATGCACTTCACCGGTGGTGGGTTCCACGGCCATGCCAGGGGTGGTCAACGCGTTGTGCGAACGATGCATGCCGCGCTTGGAGGGAGATTTTTTGTTTTGCTGAACAGCCATGGTGGCTCCTGAGTCTTGAAAGGGGTTGGTGAAATACGCGAGCAGCCCATTAAGACACGAGGGATTTCGCGCGAAGCCGCCGATTATAGCGCAATCCACAGATTCATCCACGGCCCGGTGTGCACCCCCTCGGCGTTGCGCCTACTCCTTCCCTGAAGGTTCCGCCTTGGCGCGCAGTTCGGCCAGGACGGCAAACGGATTGGGCTTTTGCACAGCTTCTGCACCGCTCTGTGCCGGCGCAGCCTCGGTCCCATCGAAGTCCAGCGGCTGCGGGCAATGCTCGTGGCGTGGAACCAGAGGCAGGGCCATGAGCAGCTCGTCCTCCATCAGGGTGTGCAGATCGAAGCTGCGGCTCATCACCAGCAGATCCTCTTCGCACTCGTCGTCCTGCGCCTCGGCGGTGGCTTCGTCCCGGACGAAACGAAAGTCGCGCTGCACATCCATGTCCACGGCCACAGGTTGCAGGCAGCGCTGACAGGTCAGCGGCAGCTGCGTGTGCAGTTGCAGGTACAGCCAGTTCTGCCCGGCGCCTCCCGTCTCGGGCACGAACTCGCCCGTGGCCTGCCACGTCACGGTGATGGCAGCCGCATCGCTGCCGGCAGGCAGCTCCGGCAACAGGCGGGTAAAGGCACTCAGCGCGGTCTGGCCCTGCAATTGCTGCCCGGCCTTGGTAAAGGCAGCAATATCCAAATGATTCACGTCGTATTCCTTAGACATGGGGCAGCAGTGTAAGAGAATCGCCACCATGCTTGACCTGACTCCCCCCCCTCCCGTGCGCCCCATCATTCTGGGCTCCACCTCCCGCTACCGCCGCGAACTGTTGCAGCGCCTGCGTCTGCCCTTTACCGCAGCCACGCCGCTGATCGACGAAACCCCCCTGCCCGACGAAACGCCCGCTGCCCTGGCACAGCGCCTGGCCCTGGCCAAGGCCCGTGCCGTGGCGGCGGTGTATCCGCATGCCATCGTCATTGGCTCCGACCAGGTGTGCGACCTGCATGGCCGCGCCCTGGGCAAGCCCGGCACGCACGAGAAGGCCGTGGCTCAACTGCAGGCCATGCGCGGCCAGACGGTGCTGTTTCACACTGCCGTGTCCGTGGTCTGCCAGCAAAGCGGTTTTGAGCAGAACGCCCTGAGCCGCGTGCAGGTGCAGTTTCGCAGCCTGAGCGACGCCGAAATCGAACGCTACCTGCAAGCCGACCAGCCCTACGACTGCGCCGGCAGCGCCAAGAGCGAAAGCCTGGGCATCACCTTGCTGGACGCCATCCTCAGCGATGACCCCACCGCACTGATCGGCCTGCCGCTGATTGCCACCGCCCGCCTGCTGCGCGCCGCTGGGGTGGAACTGCCGTGAGCACCGCCGCCCCTGGCGGGCAGGCAGCCGCGCCGGGACGCCTGTTTCTGGTGCCGGCGCCGCTGGACTTTGGCTGCGAGCAGCAGGCTCCCCTGACCGACGTGCTGCCTCAGGCCACGCTGCAACAAGCAGCGCGGCTGACGCACTGGATCAGCGAGAACGCCAAGACCTGCCGCGCCTACCTCAAACGCATCGACGCCTGTTTCCCCCTGGCTGCGCCGTTGCAGGAGCAACACATCAGCGAACTGCCGCGCCATGTGCATAAAAAGGGCGACCACACCCAGGGCAACATCCCCAACTGGGACGCGCGCAGCCTGCTGGCGCCGCTGCTGGCCGGGCACGACATGGGACTGGTCAGCGAAGCGGGCATGCCCGCCGTGGCCGATCCGGGCAGCTCGGTGGTGCGCGCCGCACACGATCTGGGCGTGCAGGTGGTACCTCTGGTGGGGCCGGTGTCGCTGCTGCTGGCGCTGGCAGCCAGTGGCCTCAACGGGCAAAGCTTTGCCTTCCAGGGCTATGTGCCCCAGGATGCAGCGGCACGCACGCAGCGCATCCGCGCCTTGTTTGCCCTGTGCCAGAGCAGCGGCCAGGCCCAGGTGCTGATCGAGACGCCTTACCGCAACCCCGCGCTGTGGCAGGCGCTGCTGCACGCCCTGCCCCCGCAGGCGCGCCTGGCGGTGGCCAGCGGCCTGACCCTGCCCCAGGCGCATGTCGCCTCGCGCAGCGTGCAGGCCTGGCGACGCACCGAATGGGCACCCGACAAGCACACCCCCACCGTCTTTGCCTTCGGCCTGTAAACCCCCAAAAAAAGAAGCTGCTAGCGCTTGCTGGACAAGGATTTCAAGGTTATTTCTGCCTGAAATTCCCTGTCAGCAAGCGCCAGCAGCTTAGTTTTTTATAGCTACAGCCTTTCCCTGGCGATGCCCACCTGGGAAATCTCCATCCTGTCTGTTTTGTCTATTTGATGTTCCAGTTCGGCGACAGGCCGGCACGCAGCGCACCCTCGGCAAAGGCAGCGCCAAAGCGCTTGGCCAGACGCTCGGCCATGTTCTCACGGCGGGTGTAGTCGATGATGTCCTCGGCCTGCACGATGTCGCGCGCCACCATATCCAGCGACCCCAGCTTGTCGGCCAGGCCAAGCTGGATGGCCTGCTCGCCGGTCCAGAACAGGCCGCTGAAGGTGTCCTGGGTTTCGTGCAGACGCGTGCCCCGCCCGCGCTTGACCACGTCGATGAACTGCTGGTGGATGTTGTCCAGCATGCGCTGCGCATGCGCGCGCTGCGCCTCGCTCATGGGGCTGAAGGGGTCCAGCAGGCCCTTGTTCTCCCCGGCCGTGAGCAGGCGCCGCTCCACACCCAGCTTTTCCATGGTGCCGGTAAAGCCAAAGCCGTCCATGAGCACACCGATGCTGCCGACGATGCTGGCCTTGTCCACGTAAATCTCATCAGCGGCCGAGGCGATGTAGTACGCCGCCGAAGCGCAGGTCTCCTCCACCACGGCATACACCGGCTTCTGGTGCAGTTCCTTCAGGCGCACGATTTCGTCGTTGATCATGCCCGCCTGCACCGGGCTGCCGCCGGGTGAGTTGATCAGCAGCACCAGGGCGCGCGAGCCGGGGTCTTCCAGCGCGCTGCGCATGGCGGCGTTGATGGCCTCGGCGCTGGCGCTGGCATCCGGGGCAATCTCGCCCTTGATCTCCACCACTGCCGTGTGCGCGCTGGAGGCTGTCGGGGTGGCACCCTCGCGGCCCGCCAGCCACAGCGCTGCCAGCACCAGACTGAGCCACACCAGACGCCAGAAGATGCGCCAGCGGCGCGCGGCCTTCTGCTCGTTCAGACTGGCGAAGGCCAGACGCTCCAGCAGTTCGCGCTCCCAGTTGGGCGCCTGTGCGGCATTTGGCTTTTGGCCCCACAAGTCCTGGCCTGGCAAGCCGGCGCCGCGTTCGCCCGAAGGATCAAATGACGTCATGGATGCAAATTTCCCACGAAAACACAAGCGCCTGAGTATGCCAGCGCCGTTGTCCCCAACGTGACGGAACCCGATGGGGTCAGGCGTGCTGCAACAGCCACTGTTGCAGCTGCGGCACATCGTGCGCCGTGAACAGGGGCTGGCAGCTGGCAAACGATAGCGCATCGTGCGCGCCATAGGCCACACCCACGCTGGAGCAGTCGGCGTTGCGCGCCATGAGCAGATCGTGCGTGGTGTCGCCAATCATCAGCACACGCTCGGGCGGCACGTCCAGCTCGGCCATCAGCTCGTGCAGCATCAGCGGGTTGGGCTTGCCGGCGGTTTCCTCAGCGGTGCGGGTGGCATCGAAGGTGCTGCGCAGCCCGGCCTGCTCCAGCACCTGATCCAGCCCCCGGCGGCTCTTGCCCGTGGCCACAGCCAGCAGGTGCCCGCGCTCGCGCAACTGATCCAGCAAGGGGCGCACCCCGTCGAACAGCGTGACCTGCTCCTGCAACCGCAGGTAGTGGTAGCGGTAGCGGTTGGCCAGCTCGGTGTGCTTCTCGCGCGGCACATCGGGGGCGGCATGGGCCAGCGCCGGCCCCAGGGCCATGCCGATCACGTAGGCCGCCTGCGCATCCGTCGGGCGCGTGCCGCCCACATCCTGCACCGCCTGCTGGATGCTGCGCGTGATCACGGCGGTGGAGTCAAACAGCGTGCCATCCCAATCGAAGGCAATCAGATCAAAACGACGTTTCCTGGCAGTCACGATGCACTCTCTTTGTCTCTTGTGGTTACAAAATCGGCCAGCTCGGCGGGCAGCTCGGCCAGCAAGGTCAAGGCTTCACCTGTGGCCGGATGTTGCAACTGCAAGCGCCAGGCGTGCAGGAACATGCGCTTCAAACCCTGCCTGGGCAGGCGCTTATTCAACTCGAAATCACCATACTTGTCGTCGCCCACGATGCCATGCCCCTGACTGGCCAGGTGCACCCGGATCTGGTGCGTGCGCCCGGTCTTGATCGTCACCTCCAGCAGGCTCATGGCGGGCAGCCTCTGCAAGGGACGCGGCGGCAACTGCGTGCGCACGCGCACCAGGGTCAGGGCCCGCATGGCGTCCGGATCGTCTGCGGTGGTGGTGCGCACGCGCCGCTCGCCGTCGGGCAGCAGGTATTTGTGCAGCGGCACGTCGATGACTTTTTTCTGCTCCGGCCACCTGCCCTGCACCAGCGCCAGATAGGTCTTGCCGGTGGAGCGCTCGCGAAACTGGTCCTGCAAGGCTTTCAAGGCGCTGCGCTTCTTGGCCACCAGCAGAATGCCCGAGGTCTCGCGGTCAAGCCGATGCACCAGCTCCAAAAACTTGGCCTGCGGGCGCGCGCGGCGCAACTGCTCGATGACGCCAAAACTCACGCCACTGCCACCATGCACCGCCACACCGGCGGGCTTGTCGATGGCCAGGAAGTGCTCGTCCTCAAACAGGATGGGAAACTCCCGTCCGGGGGCGGCGGGCGCGTTGGCCGGCTTTTCTGCCATGCGCACCGGCGGCACGCGCACGCTGTCGCCCGACTGCACGCGCGTGTCGGCAGAGCAGCGCCCCTTGTTGATGCGCACCTCACCGCTGCGGATGATGCGATACACGTGGGTTTTGGGCACGCCTTTGAGGTGGCGCATCAAAAAATTGTCCAGACGCTGGCCAGCATCCTCATCACTCACCTGCAACCAGCGCACTGCCGCGGCCGTGGGGGTGGAAATATCGTGGGGGGCGGACTTGCCCTTTATAATGTGCTTCACCTGCGCGTTGATATATGTAAATGGTTGATTTTTATGGATTTTAATCCACACGCCATTTCCCAGGGCGCAGGCAGGTCGATGTCACCTGCGCTCCACCCCAAGAAAAAACAGCCGCGATTGTGGTCTGCACAGGTGGAAGCTGGAGCCAGTGCACGCTTGGAAACACGATAAACGGATTTTTACGCGCTGGATGGCTTGCGGTGACAGATGCCGCCACCCATCCAGCGCTTTTCTAGAACCAGTACCGGCATGTGGACTTTCCTTTCTTGGCTGATTGGCGCAGTGCTGGGGCATCCGCCCCAGGTGCTGCGTGGAGCCAGAGCCACACGCCACGGTGGAGCGGCTCCCAGCCCTGCGCGCACGGTGCGCGCCCCCGCACACTCGTTGCTGGACCCTTGCCCACCGCCTATACCCCCCTTGCTGAGCTGACTGGCCCAGAGAAGGTGCGCTGCTGCAGCGCACGGTAGGTGCGTACGCAATCGTTCCCGTTTCCGTTGTTGTTTGTTTCCATGCTCGCGCTGGCATGCACGGCCGCACGACGTCTTTGCAATGATTCAAAGGCAGGTTGCACGGGCTGCACATTGCACCCCGCCCAGGCTGCCCAACGTAACGAAAAGGAAACGCATCATGAAACGGATGCTGATCAACGCCACCCAAACAGAAGAGCGCCGCCTGGCCATCGTCGATGGTCAAAAATTGCTGGACTACGAAGTCGAAATCGAAGGTCGCGAGCAGCGCAAGGGCAATATCTACAAGGCCATCGTCACCCGCATCGAGCCCTCGCTGGAGGCCTGCTTTGTCGATTACGGTGAAGACCGCCACGGCTTCCTGCCCTTCAAGGAAGTGGCGCGCCAGTACTTTGCCGAAGGCGTCTCACCCAGCCAGGCCAAGATCCAGGACGTGCTCAAGGAGGGCCAGTCCCTCATCGTGCAGGTCGAGAAGGAAGAGCGCGGCAACAAGGGCGCAGCCCTGACCACCTTCATCAGCCTGGCCGGCCGCTACGTGGTGCTGATGCCCAACAACCCGCGCGGCGGCGGTGTCTCGCGCCGCATCGAGGGTGAAGAGCGCGCCGAGCTCAAGGAAGCCATGGACCAGCTCGAATACCCCAAGGGCATGAGCATCATTGCGCGCACCGCGGGCATCGGCCGCAGCGCCCCCGAGCTGCAATGGGACCTGGACTACCTGCTCAAGCTGTGGAACGCCATCGACAACGCTGCCCAGGCGGGCAAGGGCGCCTTCCTGATCTACCAGGAATCCAGCCTGGTGATCCGCGCCATCCGCGACTACTTCAACAACGACATCGGCGACATCCTGATCGACACCGACGACATCTTCGAGCAGGCGCAGCAGTTCATGCAGCACGTCATGCCTGAGCATGCCAACCGCGTCAAACGCTACCGCGACGATGCGCCGCTGTTCTCGCGCTTCCAGATCGAGCACCAGATCGAATCGGCCTACTCGCGCACCGTGCAGCTGCCCTCGGGCGGCGCCATCGTCATCGACCACACCGAAGCGCTGGTCTCCGTGGACGTGAACTCGGCGCGCGCCATCAAGGGCGGCGACATTGAGGAAACCGCCACCCGCACCAACCTGGAAGCCGCCGACGAAGTGGCCCGCCAGATGCGCCTGCGCGACCTGGGCGGTCTGATCGTGATCGACTTCATCGACATGGAAGACCCGCGCAACCGCAAGGAAGTGGAAAACCGCCTGCGCGAAGCGCTGCGCCAGGACCGCGCCCGCGTGCAGTTCGGCACCATCAGCAAGTTCGGCCTGCTGGAGATGAGCCGCCAGCGCCTCAAGCCCGCGCTGTCCGAAGGCGCCTCCACCCCCTGCCCACGCTGCGGCGGCTCCGGCCACATCCGCGACACCGAAAGCTCGGCACTGCAGATCCTGCGCATCATTCAGGAAGAGTCCATGAAGGACAACACCGCCGCCGTGCACTGCCAGGTGCCGGTGGAGGTGGCCAGCTTCCTGCTCAACGAAAAGCGCGCCGAAATCTCCAAGATCGAGCTCAAGCAGCGCGTCAACGTGCTCATGGTGCCCAACAAGGGGCTGGAGACACCGCACTACAAGCTCGAACGCATCAAGCACGACGACCCGCGCCTGGACAACCTGGAAGCCAGCTACCAGCTGGCCGAGGAAATCGAGGACACCACCCGCGTCACGCGCCGCTCGCAGGAGCCGACCAACAAGCAGACCCCGGTCATCAAGGGCGTGCTGCCCGATGCGCCGCCCGCACCCCAGCCGCGCCCTCAAGCCGCACCGCGCGGCGCAGCCGGCAGCAGCACCGTCCCCCCGGCCAGCAACCAGCCCGTGGTGCAGGAGCAAGGCTTCTTTGCCTGGCTCAAGAGCCTGTTTGGCTTTGGCCCCAAGCCCGTGCCTGTGGCACCCGCCCCCGTCACCCCGAGCAAGCCAGCCGGCGCCCGTGAAGGTGGCCGGCGCAACGGCAACGGTAATGGCGAAGGCCGCAAGCGCAACGGTGAGCGTGGCGAAGGCCGCAGCCGCCGCAGTGAGGGGCGCAACGACAGCCGTGGCGAAGGCCGCAGCGAACGCAGCGACAACCGTCCCCAGCGCGACAACCGCGAGGGCCGGGAAAACCAGCGCCAGCGCCGCAATGCCGAAGCCAGCGCCGACGAGCAGCAACTGAACGTCGCCACCCCCGAGCAGGAGCAGCAGCCGCGCCCGCAACGCGAGCGCCGCGAATCGCGCCGTGAGCGTCGTCCGCAGGAAGAGCTGAGCAACGCCAGCGAGGACATCAACGCCCAGCAGCAGGCCACCGAGGCCGTGCCTGGCGCGGAAACCGGCACCGTGCCGAGTGCCGCCACCAGCGCAGAGCTGGAAAGCACCGCCGCTGCCGGCAACGAAGGGCCGGAGGACGGCAACAACGAAGCCACCAGCGAAAGCACGCCACGCAATGGCCGCCGCTCGCGCGACCGCTATGGCCGCGACCGCCGGGGCAGCCGTGGCGAGCGCAACAGCGCACGGGAAGACAGCGCCACCAACGGCCAAACGCCGGAAGGCCAGGCGGCCGACCTGCCGCCGCTGGAGATCGTGCTGCCGGCCCCGGCCAGCGACGACGCACCGGCCCCACGACGCAGCTACTTTACCGATGTGCGCCCCTCGCCCAGCACCGCTACGCAAGATGTAGCTGCTGCCGCTGTCAATACCGAGGATGCAGCCAAAAATGCTGCTGAATCCGTTGCCCAACCAGCGCCAGAAGCTACTGAAGCCATAGCAAGCAGCGCAGCTGTCCCGGCGCCTGAAACCACGGCCGCCGAACAGGCTGCCCCCGAGGTCGCTGAAGTGCTCGAACCGGCCCAAACCCCGGCCAGCGATGCCGAACAGGCACCGGTCGCTCCGGCTGCCGCCGCGCCTTACGTGCTGCCGGTGCAGGAGCTGCAGGCCCTGGCACAGGCCGCCGGCATGCAGTGGGTACTGTCCGATCCGGAAAAGATCGCTGCAGCACAGGCCGCGATTGCCGCCGAACCGGCGCCCGTGCACGTCCCGCGCGAGCGCCCCGCGCCCGTCGTGCTCGATGAAGGTCCGCTGATCCTGGTGGAGACGCGCAAGAACCTGGCCGAGCTGCAACTGCCCTTCGAGGCCTCCGACACCAGCGCCCGCTAAGGCGCACGCACTCGCGGGGGCTTCGGCCCCCGTTTTTGTTCCGGCCTACGTTTCTGGAGTCTGCTGCATGCTGTTTTTGCTCTCCCCCGCCAAATCCCTGGATTACGAACGCGCCCTGCCGCCCGATCTGGCGCACACCCTGCCCACCTTCACCGCGCAGGCCAGCGTGCTTGTCGAGCAGCTGCGCCAGCTGTCGGCGCAGGAAGTGGGCGATCTGATGAACATCAGCCCGGCGCTGGCCGCGCTCAACGCCCGGCGCTTTGCCGACTGGCGCCCCGAATACAGCGCCGCCAACGCACGCCAGGCGCTGTTTGCCTTCAATGGCGATGTCTATGAGGGGCTGGATGCCTACACCCTGGGCGCGCCCGATGTGGCCTGGGCGCAGGAGCATCTGGTCATCCTCAGCGGCCTGTACGGTGTGCTGCGCCCGCTGGACTGGATGCAGCCCTACCGCCTGGAAATGGGCACCAGGCTGGCCTGGGCGCATGCTGGCAGCCAGGGCCAGAACCTGTACAGCTTCTGGGGCAGCCGCATTGCCCAGTACCTCAACGAGCGCCTGCAGGGCCAGACCGGGCAGGAAGCGCCGGTGGTGGTCAATCTGGCCTCGCAGGAGTACTTCAAGAGCGTGGACCGGAAGACGCTGCGCGCCCCGGTGGTCGAATGCGTGTTCGAGGACCTCAAGGGCGGCAAGTACAAGATCATCAGCTTCTACGCCAAGCGCGCCCGTGGACTGATGGCGCGCTGGGCCATCGAACAGCGCCTGACCCGGCCCGAACAGTTGCAGGACTTCGCCGTGGAAGGCTACGCCTACGCGCCCGAGGCCTCCAGCGAACAGCGCCTGGTATTCCGCCGCGCCCTGGCCGAGGGATGAAATCGTGGGCATGCCCACCATCTGCTCCCAATATGTGAACTGCAAGCGCTGGATATACAAGGATTTCAGGCAAAAAACCATCTGAAATCCTTGTGTAGTGAGCGCCAAAAGCTATCAATTCCGAGAATGAACACCCCTGACCAATCCCAGCTGGGCAAAACCACCCACTACACCGACCAGTACGACCCCAGCCTGCTCTTTCCCCTGCCACGTGCCCGGCAGCGTGCGCAGCTGGGCATCGATGAGGCGCACAGCGGCGCCCTGCCCTTCTTTGGTGCCGACTTGTGGACCGGCTACGAGCTGTCCTGGCTCAACCAGCGCGGCAAGCCCCAGGTAGCGCTGCTGCAGGCCACCATTCCGTGCGAGACGCCCTGCCTGATCGAGAGCAAGTCCTTCAAGCTCTACCTGAACAGCTTCAACAACACGCGCTTTGCCAGCATCGACGAGGTGCGCGAGCGCCTGCGCACCGATCTGGCGGCCTGCGCCTGGCACGGTGCGCCCCAGCCCGGCAGCATCGGCCTGCGCCTGGTTGAGCCGGAAGACTTTGATGCCCAGCCGCTGCACGAGCTCAGCGGCCTCAATCTGGACCGCCTGGACCTGGAATGCACGCACTACACGCCCGCGCCCGAGCTGCTCAGTGCCAACCACGACGAGGCGCCGGTGACCGAGACGCTCACCAGCCGCCTGCTGCGCAGCAACTGCCCGGTGACCGGCCAGCCCGACTGGGGCAGCGTGCAGATCAGCTACAGCGGCGCGCAGATCGACCAGGCCGGGCTGCTGCGCTACATCGTCAGCCTGCGCAACCACAACGAGTTCCATGAGCACTGCGTCGAGCGCATGTTCATGGACATCTGGCAGCGCTGCCGCCCGATCAAACTCACCGTCTATGCGCGCTATACGCGCCGTGGCGGCCTGGACATCAACCCGCTGCGCACCAGCCACCCGCTGCAACTGCCGCCCAACCACCGCACGGCGCGTCAGTAGCCTGGGAGCCCCTTGCGCCCGGGGTTCGGGCCACCAACACCACCCAGCCCATCGAAGATTTACGGTTGAGACAGGACACGCAGCCGCAGGCGGTACCACAGCAGTACGACAAGGCTGCACAACGACGTACCAGGGGTTGTGTGGGTGGGTCTTGGTGACAACCCTGATGCGAAGCCTTAGACTGCGGTCAGTCTGACTTGGAACGCTGCCGTGCGTCCACACCGTGACGCGGCGCGCCTTGCCCATCCACATGCACCGTCCACGCTTCCGTTTTGCGCTGACCATCTGGATCGCCATCCTGGCGGTCCTGTGGGGTGTGGTGGCCGCGCCGACGATGGCTTCGATGCATGCTTGGGCTCCCGGCTCCGCCTGGGTGGAGGTCTGCACCTCCGATGGCACACTGCTGGTGGCCATGCCCGCCGATGAGAGCCGCGATGGCGCCGCCAACAGCTCCAACAGTTCCCACTCAGCGCAGAACCATTGCCCGTACTGCCGCCTCCAGCAAGACCTGCCCGACATTGTTCACGCGCCAGGCGTGCTGGTGCTGGCCGATGGCTCGGTGCGCCACACCCCGCGCGCGCGGCCCTCCAATCCTCCGCCGGCCACTGCGATCTGGGCAGCCTGCCACAGTCGCGCCCCTCCCTCTCCTGACTGCGCGTAATCGCGTGGTATGAGCCCTTTCCGGCCCCTGCAGACCGCAGGGACCCGCTTGGCGCATACCGCCGTGTTGGCGATGACTGTCAGGAGAGTTTCTTATGCCTCGTTTTCCTGCGGCAGCACAAGCTGCCGCAACTGGCACGCGCGCGCAGCCTGGCGCACATCTAGGGGCCTTGGTGTACGCCACGGCGTCGTGGCTCTGGATCGCGCAAGCCGGCGTGCTGGCGTACGCTGTTGAACAACTGGCCCACGCACCGGATGACGTACCGCTGATCGGGCTGGCCCTGGGCTATGGCGCCCTGGGGGCTGTACGCGCCACGGCGGAAGCCTGGGCGCAGCGGCGGCTGTTTCGTGCGGCCCAGGCCCATGTGTCCCGCGAACGGTCACGGGCCTGCGCGGCATTGGCTGCTTCCTCGCCGCTGGACCGCGCACGCGCCAGCTCCGGCCACGCGGCCAGTGCCATGGCCGAGCAAGCCGATGCTTTGCTGCCGTGGCAGTTGCGCTACCGACCCGCCTTGGCGCGGGTGGTGCTGGTACCTCTGGCCATAGCGCTGGCAGTGGCCTATTTTTCGTGGCTGTCGGCACTGATTTTGCTGCTGGCTGCACCTTTGATTCCGATGGCCATGGTCTGGATTGGCTGGCGTGCCCAAGCAGCCAGCCAAGCGCAGTTGCAGTCGCTGGGCAGCATGCAGGGTTTTTTGCTGGACCGCCTGCGGGGGCTGGCCACGCTGCGGGCCCTGGGGGCAGTGGAAACCACCGCACTGCGGTTGCGCGCTTGGGCGCAAGAGGTGCGCCAGCGCACCATGCAGGTGCTGCGCATTGCCTTTTTATCGTCGGCAGCGCTGGAGCTGTTTTCTGCGCTAGCGGTGGCCTTGGTGGCGGTGTACATCGGCTTTCACCTGCTGGGCGAGCTGCCAGGGGGCAGCTGGGGGCAGCGCCTCTCGCTAGGCGAGGGGTTGTTCATCCTGCTTTTGGCCCCTGCCTTCTTTGAGCCCTTGCGGGAGCTGGCCACTGCTTGGCACGACAAGGCTGCGGGCCAGGCCGCCGAGCAGGCCCTGCACGCGCTGCAATGCTCCAACCAACGCCTGCCCTTGCCTGGAGTGGCCCAGGAGCTGGCACACGCTGCTGCCCCCGCCGCATCCGATGCGCCGCCTGCGACCACCCCGGCAACGCTGGACCTCGACAACCTCAGCGTGGGCTATTGCACGCAAGCGCCGGTGCTGGAGCGGGTTCATCTGCACGTGGCGGCAGGTGAACACATCGCCCTGGTGGGAGCCAGTGGCTGCGGCAAAAGCACGTTGTTGGCAACCATCGCAGGACTGCTGCCAGCGTGTGCGGGCACGGTGCGCATCGGCAGTACGCCCCTGGAAGGCCGGCATGCGCACCTCCTGCGCCGCCGCATGGCCTGGATTGGGCAAAAGCCACATATTTTTTGCGGCACGGTGCAGGACAACGTTGCCCTGCACCGTCCTGAAGTGGGGCATGGCCATGTGCTGTCGGCACTGCACCAAGCAGGTCTGGCACCAAGCGCGCGCATTGCTCCCTCTACCCCCCTGGGCGAAGGGGGGCAGGGTCTGTCGGGTGGCGAGGCCATGCGGCTGGCCCTGGCACGCGCCGTGGCGATGCCGCAGGCCGATATCTGGCTGCTGGACGAACCCACCGCCCACCTGGATAGAGACACCGCGCAGGCACTGGTGGATGCCTTGCTGCAGCTGGCACAGGGGCGCACCCTGGTGGTCGCCACCCACGACGGTGCTCTGGCTGCTCGCATGGATCGCATCGTGGATGTGCGCACGTGGAGCGCAGTATGAAGTACGCCAAGTCCTCAAAAGCTGCACGCCATCTGCGTACCGTGCTCCGTTTTTTTGTTCAGATGGCCGCACGGCGCCTGCTGCTGGGCGGCTTGCTGGGTAGCCTTACCGTACTGACTGGCATGGGCTTGCTGGGGCTGTCGGGCTGGTTCATCACCGCCACAGCCCTGGCTGGGCTGTCGACCACGGCAGCGATGACGTTCAACGTCTTTACGCCCAGTGCCGCCATTCGACTACTGGCATTGGGGCGCACAGCGGCCCGCTATGGCGAGCGGATCGTCACCCACGATGCCACCTTGGCGGTATTGGCTGCGCTGCGCGAACGTCTGTTTCGCAGCTGGGCGCAGCCCCAAGCGGCACGCTACCTGCTGCAGCGGCCTGCACGGCTGCTGTTTCGCCTCACCCAAGACATCGATGCGCTGGAATCGCTGTATCTGCGTGCCCTACTGCCACTGGCCACTGCCCTGGCCGCCGCCACACTGGCAGCGGGTATGTTGGGCATGCTGGATGGGTGGCTGGGCTTGGGGATGTTCGTCTGGCTGGTTCTGATGGGGCTGGGCCTGACCCTGTGGACCGCACGGCGCGCCCGCCGCGCAGCACTGCGCCGGGCAAGGCACCTCGAACAGCTGCGTGCACACACCATCGATCTGGTGGCTGGGCAGACCGAGCTGCTCATGGCAGGGCAACTGCCGCAGCAGTGCCAGCGTGTGGCGCGCAGCAACACGCGGTTGATGCGTGCCGAGGACGCATTGCACCGCTTAGAAACCCGTGCCGGTTGGCTGTATGCACTGGCAGGGCATGCGAGCGTGGCTGCCGTTTTGCTGGCCGTGGGCACGCTGGTGCAGGGGGAACAGATCGGGCTGCCTGCAGCAGCGCTGGCCTTGCTGCTGACATTGACCGCCCTGGAGCCTTTTGCCGCCCTGCGCCGGGGCGCTCTGGACATGGCGCGCAGCAGCTTGGCTGCGCGCCGCTTGGGCCCACAGCTGCAAGCGCCAGCCATGCCCGCATCGGCCCCCCGCCAAGCACCGGGCAGCGCCCCGGCATCCCACGATGCCCCCACGGCCTTTGCGTTGGACGGCGTGCAGGTGCGCCACCCGGGCAGTGCGGCGGCGGTGCTGCATGACGTCCACCTGCGTATCGCCCCGGGCGAGCGAGTGGCACTGATAGGCAGCAGTGGCGCAGGCAAATCCACGCTGCTGGCACTGCTGGCCGCTGAGCTGTCGGCAGAGGCTGGGCAGGTGCAAACCACCCCCTGCACATGGCTGACGCAGCGCACTGAGCTGTTTCAGGACAGCCTGCGCCACAACCTGCTGCTTGCTGCGCCTCAGGCCAGCGATGCACAGCTGTGGCAGGCACTGAGCCACAGCGGTCTGGAGCGCACTGTGCGCCAGCTGCCTGCAGGCCTGGACACCCTGCTGGGTGAAGGTGGCCTGGGACTTTCTGGCGGGCAGGCCCGGCGCCTGGCGCTGGCACGGCTGCTGCTGCACCCGGCAACCTGTTGGCTGCTGGACGAGCCCACCGAAGGTTTGGATGGTGCTACGGCCAGCGATGTGCTCCAGCGCATGCAGCAGCACGCTGGCACCCACACCGTCCTGATCGCTACGCATGTGCGCCGTGAAGCGCAGCTGGCAGACCGGCTGCTGCTGCTGGCACATGGCCGCATCGTGGCCGAACACCGGCGTGGCACCGCGCCCTTCGATGCCGTACTGGCCACGCTGCGCCAGCACTAGGTCTGGGCCCTCTGCACCACGCCTCTTCAACGTTTTTTCAACCTAGGAAAGGATTTCCATCATGGATCTCGACATCGTTGGGTTATCCCGACTGCAGTTTGCGATGACTGCGCTTTACCACTTTTTGTTCGTGCCGCTCACGCTGGGACTGTCCATCTTGCTGGCCATCATGGAGACGGTGTACGTCATGACCGGACGAACAATCTGGCGGCAAATGACCAAGTTCTGGGGCACGCTGTTTGGCATCAACTTCGCCCTGGGGGTGTCCACCGGCATCGTGATGGAGTTCCAGTTCGGCATGAACTGGAGCTACTACAGCCACTATGTGGGCGACGTTTTTGGCGCACCACTGGCCATCGAAGGGCTGATGGCCTTTTTCCTGGAAGCCACTTTTGTGGGCATGTTCTTCTTTGGCTGGGAACGCATGTCCAAAGTCGCGCACTGCGTGGTGACCTGGCTGGTGGCGCTGGGCACCAATTTCTCGGCACTCTGGATTCTGATTGCCAACGCCTGGATGCAAAACCCCGTGGGTGCCAAGCTCAATCCCCAGACGCTGCGCATGGAAGTCGATAGCTTCTACGACGTACTGCTCAATCCCGTTGCCCAGGCCAAGTTTGTGCACACAGTTTCGGCCGGGTACACCGTGGCGGCCCTCTTCGTGCTGGGTGTGTCAGCCTGGTACTTGCTCAAGGGGCGTCATGCTGAGCTGGCCAGGCGCTCCATGGCGGTGGCCGCATCCTTTGGCCTGGCCGCGTCTTTGTCGGTGGTGGTGCTGGGCGATGAAAGCGGCTATGCCGCCAACGAGCATCAGAAAATGAAACTCTCGGCCATCGAAGCGATGTGGGACACCGAGCCGGCTCCGGCAGCCTTCACCGCATTTGGCTTCCCCGATCAGGAAGCCCGCACCACACACTATGCCGTGCACATTCCGTGGGTCATGGGGCTGATCGGCACACGCTCGCTGACCACGGAAATCCCCGGCATTCTGGAGTTGGTCGAAGGCGCCAAGGAACGCATTCGTGAAGGTCAACAGGCGTACGACGCCCTGCAGAAAATCCGGGCACTGGAAGCCGGCGTACCAATTCCGGCCGAGCTGGCACAAGCCTTTGATGCCCACAGCCGCTCTCTGGGCTATGCCTTGCTGCTCAAGCCCTACGTCGATGACCCACGCCAAGCCACGCCTGAGCACATCACCCAGGCTGCCTGGGACACCGTGCCGCAGGTGGCCCCTCTGTTCTGGTCGTTTCGCGTGATGGTGGGGCTGGGTTTCTACTTCATTGTGCTCACCGCCGTTTTCTTCTGGCTTTCGGCCAAGCGCCGCCTGGATGCCCATCCCTGGCTGCTCAAGCTGGCTGTCTGGAGCATTCCTCTGCCCTGGATCGCTGCCGAATGTGGCTGGATCGTGGCCGAGCTGGGTCGGCAGCCCTGGGCCGTCGAAGGCGTATTGCCCACGGCAGTGGCCGTCTCCGAGTTGAGTGCCAGCACCGTGCTGTTCACCCTGCTGGGCTTTGTGGCGATTTACACCGTGCTGATCGTGGTGGAGATGAAGCTCATGCTCCAGGCCATCCGCAAAGGCCCCAATGCCGACACCGGCACAGCAAACACCGAAGACACGCCACCTTCTGCACACCTGCCAGTGGCCCACCAAGGCCAGCACTGATCTGCGTACTGGCTCCAACCAACTCACCACACAACATCACGGAGGTGTATCCATGATTCTTCATACGCTGATCGATTACGACGTACTGCGCGTCATCTGGTGGCTGCTGCTGGGCGTGTTGCTCATCGGCTTTGCCGTGACCGACGGATTTGACCTGGGAGTGGGCACCCTGTTGCCCATCGTGGCCCGCACCGATCTGGAGCGACGTATTGTCATCAACACCGTGGGCCCGGTGTGGGAGGGCAACCAGGTCTGGCTGGTACTGGGGGGCGGTGCCATTTTTGCCGCCTGGCCCCACATCTACGCCATGTCGTTCGCGGGCTTTTATCTGGCCATGTTTGCCGTGCTGTGCGCGCTGATCCTGCGGCCTGTGGGCTTCAAATACCGCAGCAAGCGCGAAAGCGCCACTTGGCGCAGCAGCTGGGACTGGGCTTTGTTCCTCGGGGGGCTGGTGCCAGCATTGATTTTTGGCGTTGCCCTGGGCAACGTCCTGCAGGGGGTGCCGTTTCGGTTCACTCCAGACATGCGCATGGTCTATGAAGGCAGCTTTTTGGGCTTGCTCAACCCATTTGCCCTGTTGTGCGGTCTGGTGTCGGTGGCCATGCTGGTGATGCACGGCGGTGCCTGGCTGACTCTGAAGACCGAGGGCGCAATTGCCGCACGTGCGCGCCGCTGTGCCAGCGTTGCGGGCGTGGCCACCCTGGTGCTGTACGGCGTGGCCGGGGTACTACTGTGGGGGTGGGTACAGGGTTACCAGCTCATCAGCACGCCGCTGGTGAATGGCCCCTCCAACCCCCTGCTCAAGCAGGTGCAAGCGGGGGTGGCTGGCGCTTGGTTTGCCAACTATCTGCAGCACCCCTGGACCATGCTGGCCCCTGCGCTGGGCTTTGCTGGCGGCCTACTGACGCTGCTGGGTCTGCGGGCCCGCTGGGAAGGTGCGACGGTGGTGTGCAGCGGTCTGTGCATTGCCGGGATTATTTTGAGCGTGGGCGCATCCATGTTCCCCTTCATCGTGCCGTCGTCCACCGATATGCGCTCGGCACTGATGGTGTGGGATGCCTCCTCCAGCCACCTGACCCTGTTCATCATGCTGGTCTGCACCGTCGTATTTGTGCCGCTGATCCTGGCCTATACCTCCTGGGTGTACCGCGTGATGTGGGGCAAAGTGCGCCCGAAGGACATCACCCACGGCGACCACGCTTACTGAGCAACGCCCCCTGAGCACACTCACCGCACAACCAACAGAAAGGAACTTTTGTATGTGGTACTTCGCCTGGATCCTCGGACTGCTGCTGGCCGCTGCCTTGGCGGTCCTGAATGCCATGTGGTACGAGCTGATGGACGATGCAGCGCGCCCCGCCCGGACCCCATCCATCGGCACCTAACCATCGGAAACTGTCTTCGCCCTGGGCCTGCGGCACCCGGGCGAGACGGTCACCATCAATCGGCCCAGCGCTGGCGAATGGCAAGCAGCTCGGGCATCAGGGGCACGAACAGCGCCACCAGCTGCGGGTCGAAGTGCTGCCCGGCCTGGGCCTGGATGAGCGCCATGGCTTCCTCGGGGGGCCAGGCTTGCTTGTACGGGCGCTGGCTGGTCAGGGCGTCGAACACATCCGCCAGGGCCACGATGCGTGCCTCCAGGGGGATGGCCTCGCCCGCCAGGCCATGCGGGTAGCCGCTGCCATCCCATTTCTCGTGGTGGTACAGGGCCACCGAGCGCGCCAGCTTCAGCACGCCGGAGGGGGGCTCGCCGATGATTTCGGCCCCGATCCGGGGGTGGGTCTGCATCACGGCCCATTCCTCGGCGGTGAGCTTGCCCGGCTTTTGCAGGATGGCATCGGGAATGCCGATCTTGCCCACATCGTGCATCGGCGCGGCATTGAGCAGGTCTTCGGCCCACTCGGCGCTGCACCCGGCGGCCAGCGCCAGACGCTGGGCAAAGTGGCTCATGCGGATGACGTGCATGCCGGTTTCGTTGTCCTTGTACTCCGCAGCGCGCCCCAGGCGCTGCACGATCTGCAGGCGGGTTTCGCGCAGCTCGTCCATGCGCACCAGGGACAGATGGGTGCGCACGCGAGCGCGCACCACGGCGGCGCTGATGGGCTTGGTGATGTAGTCCACGCAGCCAGCATCAAAGCCTTTGCTCTCGTCGGCCGCATCGCTCAGGGCGGTGACGAAGATCACCGGAATGCCGGCCGTGACCGAATCGGCCTTGAGCGCCTGGCAGACAGCGTAGCCGTCCATGCCGGGCATCATCACGTCCAGCAGCACCAGCTGCGGCAATTGTTCGCGCGCAATGGCCAGGGCCCGCGCACCGTCGGTGGCAAACAGCAACCGGTAGCTGCCCTGCAGCACCTGGCGCAGCACCTGCAGATTGGTAGGTTCATCGTCCACCACCAAAACGGTGGGGCGGTTGTCTTTCTCAGCCATCACTTTTCCCGATTACGCACCGGCCTGCTCATGCCACTGTCGCAGCAGGGCACTGGCCTGGGCAAAGTCAAAACGATCTATCGCCTCCAGCACCGGCTCCTGGCAGGTGGCGGGCAGCGCCAGCGGCAACTGATCCAGCAGTTCCTGCTCCGGCAGCTCTCCACGGTCCAGCGCCGCGCACAGCTCGCTCAGCAGCGTCTGTACCTGTTCGACAGGAATGGCCTGCGGTGGCACCTGCTCGGTGGCCGCCGCCGGCGCGGGCACAGCACCACAAGCCTGCAACGCCTGCTGCGCCGCCTGCCATGCGGCAGGCAGGGCCTCCAGGCATGCCTGGGCCTGCCCGGCCTGTTCGGTCTTGGCTGCCTGTTCGAGCTGCCCCAGCAGCGCCTGCAGCGCCTGCAAGGCCAGATTGCCCGCCACGCCACGCAGGCGGTGGGCCTCTTTCGCCAGGGTGGACCAGTCCCTCTGGGCGTGGGCCTGCTGCAGTCCCTGCAGGGGCGTGGTCGGCCCGCTCAGGAAGCGGTGCAGCGCCACCTGCAGCACCTGGGCGTCGCCCCACTGCTGCAGGGCATGCGCCCAATCCAGTGCCGGCGGCTGTGCCGACATGGACTCGGCCTGGACGCTGCCGGATGCAGCTTGGCCTGGCTCCTGCAGCCCCAGCACGCGCTGTATCTCGGCGTACAAGTGCGATGGTGTCAGGGGCTTGAAGGCAAAGCCGTTCATTCCCACCCCCAGGGCGCGGTGGCGGTCCTCCTCCAGCACACTGGCTGAGAGCGCAATCACCGGCACATGCGGGCGCTGCTGTTCCTGTTCCCAGGCCCGCATCTGCGCCACGGCGGTAAAGCCATCGACTTCGGGCATCTGCAGGTCCATGAGCACCAGGTCGAAGTGCCCGGTCGGCTGGGTGAAGATCTGCACGGCCTGCACGCCCCCCTGGGCCAGCACCACGTGATGGCCGGCGCGCCCCAGCACCAGCTGCAGCAGCTCCAGGTTTTCGCTCATGTCGTCCACGGCCAGAATGCGCAGTGCTGGCAGGGCCGGAACGGCCGCAGCCTGGTTTTGCTTCATCTGCACAGCGCTGCCCAGCGGCAGCGGCAAGTGCACGCTGAACACCGAGCCCTGCCCCAGCCGGCTGCTGACGCTGATGTGCCCCTGCATCAGTTCCACCAGCTGGCGCGCAATGGTCGTACCCAAGCCCGTGCCGCCAAAGCGGCGCGTGGTGGAAACATCGGCCTGGGCAAAGGGGTCGAAGATGCGCTCGATCTGCTCCGGCGACATGCCAATGCCGCTGTCCTGCACCTGCAGCAGCAACCCCGTCTCTGCTGTGTGCCGCACGATCAGGCTGACCTGCCCGCGCTCGGTGAACTTGACGGCGTTGGAGAACAGGTTCAGCAGCACCTGCTGCACACGCAGGGCATCGCCGCGGAAGTACTCCGGCAGATCGTCCGGGTAGTCCAGCACCAGCTGCAGGCCTTTCTTGTGGGCGCTCAGGCGCAGGGTGTCCATCACATGCTGGCACAGCTGACGCAGGGAGAAGTCGGCCACTTCCAGCACCACCGCACCCCGCTCCAGCTTGGCGGTGTCCAGAATGTCGTTGAGCAGGGTCAGCAGGGAGCGCCCGGACTGGTACACCGTCTGCAGCTGACGCCGCTGGCTGGGATCCAGGGGGGTGTCCAGCAAGGCCTCGCTAAAGCCGATAATGGCGTTCATGGGCGTGCGGATTTCATGGCTCATGTTGGCCAGGAAGTTGCTGCGCGCCTGGCTGGCCTGCTCGGCCTGCTCCTTGGCCTTGCGCAGCGCCGCCTCATGGCGCTTGCTTTCGGTGATGTCGTGAAAGACCGCCACGCTGCCGGCCAGCTGCCCGTCCTCGAAGAAGGGCGATACCGTCATGGCAGCCGGGAAGGCACGCCCGTCCCGGCGCACCAGCACCAGATCGTCCTGCTCATCGAACTTGACCACTTCGCCCCGACGGTAGCTCAGGCACACCGGGCATTCGACACCGGCCGAGCCCTCGGAGTCGCAAACGTACATTTTCTCGTGCAGCACGTGGCCCTGCAGCTGCCCCAGGCTCCAGCCCAGCAGGCGCTCGGCCTCGGGATTGAGGAAGGTGCAGTGCTCGTACTTGTCCAGCACCATCACCCCCTTGCCCATGTGGCGGGTGATGTTGGCCAGGAAGTGGCGCTCACGCGCCAGCGCCTGCTCCAGTTTTTTCTGCGCCGTGATCTCGGTGCGTGCCGAGATGTACTGCTGCGGCAGGCCGTCTTCCCCCATCAGCGGCGTGATGGTGGCCGCCACCCAGTACAGGCGCCCGACCGGCGTGCGGTTGCAGATCTCGCCGTGCCACGTCCGGCCCTGGGTGATGGTGTCCCACATCTGGGCAAAGAACTCGGGCGGGTGCACCCCCGAGGCCAGGATGCGGTGGTTCTGCCCGATCAAGGCCTCGCGCGGCATGTCGTTGATCCGGCAGAACAGGTCGTTGGCGTAGGTGATGTTGCCCTGCAGGTCGGAGGCGCTGACGATGGCATGCTGGTTCATGGCCACCTCGCGATGGATGCGCTCCTGCAGGTCGGCATGCAGGCCGCGCGCCAGGGCTTCCAGCTGCGGGAGCACCATCTCCGGCTCGTGCCAGTGCTTCACCTCGATGCCCGTCGGGGCAATCATGCGGTTCACCGTCTCCTGCAGGGCCTGCACGTACGCGGGCGAGCACATGTCCAGCGCCGCCGCTGTGGGCACTTCGCTGGCCAGCAAGGCACCCAACCTGGCAATGAATTCCCGGGTCTGCTCCGAGGCACTGCCTGCCAGCTGTTCCAGCTCCTGCAGCACCTGGGTCCTTTGCGACACTTCATCCACACCCAGATGCCGACGCAGTGCGGACACCACAAAGGCCTGCCACGCCGGAGCCATTGCAGAGAATTCAGAAAGAGGGGACATAGCGTTCGCAAACCCCGTGGGCACGGGAAGAAATAAAGTTCTATTGTGTAACAATGTTTTTTTTACTGTCTGAGCAGCCGCATTTCCTTTTTGCGCGGCTTTTGTCATTTCTTGACAAACGCTTGGCGGTCATCGGTCAGGGCACGCAGTGCCGGTCGGCAGCTCCATTCCAGCCCGCCAAAACGCCTGCGCCCCCAGTACCAGCCAGGCACTGGGGGCGCGCTGCATCAGGCCCTGGGCCTGGCATGCCGGCGTGCTGCGATCACATGCTGGCCGGATCGAAATCCAGCACGTAGTTCTGTGGCCCCTGGGCGGCAATCTTCAGCGCCCCCATGCGGTTGCCCAGGGCGGCACAGCGCGTCAGCGACCAGCCACGCTGCAGGCCGTACAGCAGGGCGCCGCGCCAGGCGTCCCCACAGCCCGTGGGATCCACCACCGCCTGCGGGGTACAGGGCGGCACCACGGTGCTGCTGCCTTGCTCCCAGACCGCACAGCCCTGGGCCCCCAGGGTGACGAACAGGCCGCGCACCTTATGCGACAGCGCGGCCAGATCCAGCCCGGTGCGCTCGCACAGCATCTGTGCCTCGTAGTCGTTGACGGCCACCCAGCTGGCTTGCTCGATAAAGGTGCGCAGCTCCTCACCATTGAACATGGGCAGGCCCTGGCCGGGGTCGAACACAAAGGGGATGCCCGCAGCGTGCAGCTGTGCGGCATGCTGCAGCATGGCATCGCGCCCGTCGGGGGCGACGATGGCAATGCTGGCGCCCTCGCTGCCATCGATGGCGGTGATGTGCGCCTGCGCCATGGCACCGGGGTGGAAGGCGGTGATCTGGTTGTTGTCGCGGTCGGTCATGATCATGGCCTGGGCGGTGTAGCTGTCGGCCACCTCACGCACGTAGCGGGTGTCGATACCCAGCGCCTGCAGGCGCTGCACATAGCCGGCGCCGTCCTGCCCCACCGTGGCCATGGGCAAAGGGGCATCGCCCAACAGCTTGAGGCTGTAGGCAATGTTGCCTGCGCAACCACCAAAATCGCGGCGCAGTGCCGGCACCAGGAAGCACACGTTCAGGATGTGCAGCTGCTGGGGTAGGATCTGGTCGGCAAAGCGACCTTCAAAGCTCATGATGGTGTCAAAGGCCAGCGAGCCACAAATCAAGGCAGACATGGCTGCACACTCCAATCTCAAAAAAATGTCAGGGATAAAACAATTGCACCCGGTAGCCGACGACCGGCTGAGGCAGTTCGTTCAGCTGCACGGGGAAGCTGCCATTCCACTCGGCGCGTGGCCCCAGGGCCTGGGGCGCACGCAGGTCGGCAGGCAGAAAGACCTTGCGTGCCAGGGGTTGGTCGCTGGCATCGGTCAGGGTCAGCTCCAGCGCTGGCGTGGCCACCAGGGAGGTGGACTGATTGCGCAGGCTGACATCCAGGCGGTAGCGCCCGGCATCGGGCCCCGCTTCCGAAAATGAGGAGCCGGAGATGACCACCATGGCAATGTCCTGCGGCGGCGCCAGCTGGCAGCCCAGCGCCTGGCACAGTGCCGCCAACACCGGTTGCAGCGCCGGCGCGCGCGCTGCCAGGGCATTGCGCTCGTGCACCGCAATCTGCCCCAGCAGCAGCAAGGGCAGCAGCAACAGCAAAGCCCCCAGCACCATGCGCACCCAGGGACGGCGCCAGCGCTCCTGACGGCGGGCCTGGCGCACAAAGCTGGGCGTCTCATCCAGATCGGTGTCGGTCGTCCGACGCGCCTCTTCGGACCCGGTGGGCGGCTCTTTGCCGCCACCTTCGTCACCGCCGGCATCGCCCGGCTCGACGGCGCCCTCCTCCGCCTGGCCTGCATCGGCAGGCGCCTGGGGCACGACATCGTCCAGCGTCGGTTCATCGGCACGCCGGGGTGTTCCGACAGGGACGTCGGCAGGTTCCGGCTGCTGCGGGACGAGCACCGGCTCCAACGGTGCTTCTGGCGCCGGTTCGGACTTTGCTGCCACAGGCTGCGGCTCAGGCGCAAGCTCGAAATCCAGCACGGGCTCCGGTTGTAGCACCGGCTCGGGCTCAGGTGTCACCTGGCTTGCAGGTGCGGGTGCCGAAGCGACGGGCTCCTCCAGCGCCGGCCCATCGTCCGCAGGCGCAGGCAGTTCGTAACCCTGCTGCGGCTCGGCGAACGGCTCCAGTTGCGGCTTGGACGCTGGTTCAGGTTCGGGGGTGGGCCGGGGCACAGGTCTGGGACTGGTGGCAGCCGCAGCGAACGAATCCGGCTCATCCACCAGCGTGGGAGCAGCCGGCACCGACGGGGACGCAACCACCGGAGCAGACGGCAAGGGCGCTGCGGGCGCGGCCGCCGCTGGCTCCTGCCGCGCGGCCTGACCTGTGGATACCGAGGGCGCTGGCGGGCGGCTCAACAGCGATTCAGGCTCAGGCTCGTGGTACTCCTGCAGCGACTGGCTGGCATCGAACACTTCCTGGCAGCGGCCACAGCGTACCCAGCCATCGGAGATACGCAACTGGTCGGACACCACCCGAAACTGGGTGCCGCATGAGGGGCAGCAAGTCAACAAGCTCATCGCGCACGATTGTAGAAGCTGGCGCGGGGCGCACTTGGGCCGGGCACGCCTGGCGGCGCGTCAGGCAGCGCGCTGCGCGGTCATGAGGACCCAGCCGTCCTCGCTATCGGCCACCGTCAGCGGCAGATAGGGGGCGTAGGCCTCGATCAATTCCTCGGCCTGGCGCTCCAGAATGCCTGCCAGCACCAGGTGACCACCGGCCTGCACATGGTTGCACAACAGCGGCGCCAGCACTTTCAGCGGCGTGGCCAGGATGTTGGCCAGCACGGTCTGGTACAGGCCCTGGGCCTTGTCGGGCAGGCCGACGTTCAGCTGCACGCCGTTGGCCTGGGCGTTCAGCTGGCAGGAAGTGACGGCATCGGGGTCGATGTCCACCGCATCGATGTCCTGCGCGCCGAACTTGGCCGCACCAATGGCCAGAATGCCCGAGCCGCAGCCATAGTCCAGCACACGCCCCAGGCTGCCCGCCGGCTGGCGCGCGATCCAGCGCAGGCACATGCGGGTGGTCGGGTGGGTGCCGGTGCCAAAGGCCAGACCGGGGTCCAGGCGGATGCTGACCTTGGCCGCCTCGGGCAGCTCGTGCCAGGTGGGCACGATCCAGAACTCGGGCGTGATGTCCACGGGCTGAAATTGCGACTGCGTCAGGCGCACCCAGTCCTGCTGCTGCAACTCCTGCACGCCCAGCACCTGGCAGCCCTCAAAGAAATCCTGCAGGGGCAGCAGTCTGGCCGCTTCCTCGGCGCCCGCGCGTTCCTGGAACAGCGCCACGATGCGGCTGCGGTTCCAGCCGTCCTTGGGCGGGGGCATGCCGGGCTCGCCAAACAGCGCCTGTTCGGCCTCGGTGTGCGCATCCATGTCCTCGACCGAGACACTGAGCGCCTCCAGCGCATCCAGCGCGTCGCTCACGCTTTCCACCTGCTCTTGGGGGCACATCAGGTACAGCTCAAACATGGGGAAGGTTCTTTACGTTTTTAATAGCTATTACCGCTTTTAACGCCTGGGGTTCACGCTTGATTGCACCTGAAACCCAGGCGTTAAAAGCGGCAAACGCTATGGTTTTAGATAAACTAGACCGCCAGATCAGCGCTTGCGCTTGTCCAGCCACTGCTCCAGGTAGTGGATGTTGGTGCCGCCTTCGGCAAAACCGGCATCCACCATCAGATCCTGGTGCAGGGGCACATTGGTCTTGATCCCCTCGATCACCACTTCGGACAGCGCCGTGCGCATGCGCGCCAGCGCCTGCTCGCGCGTGTCGCCGTGCACGATCAGCTTGCCGATCATGGAGTCGTAGTTCGGTGGCACGAAGTAGTTGTTGTAAACGTGTGAATCCACGCGCACCCCGGGCCCACCGGGCATGTGCCACATGGTCACGCGTCCGGGCGACGGGATGAACTTGTACGGATCCTCGGCGTTGATGCGGCACTCGATGGCGTGGCCACGCATCTGGTTGTTGATCTGGCGCTGGGTGAAGGGCAGCTTCTCGCCAGCGGCGACCATGATCTGCGTCTTGACGATGTCCACACCGGTGATCATCTCGGTGACCGGGTGCTCCACCTGCACGCGCGTGTTCATCTCGATGAAGTAGAACTCGCCGTTTTCGTAGAGGAACTCGAACGTGCCGGCGCCGCGGTAGCCAATCTTCTTGCAGGCAGCGACGCAGCGTTCACCAATCTTTTCAATCAGGCGGCGCGGAATGCCCGGTGCGGGGGCTTCCTCGATCACCTTCTGGTGGCGACGCTGCATGGAGCAGTCGCGCTCGCCCAGATAGACGGCGTTCTTGTGCTTGTCGGCCAGCACCTGGATTTCGATGTGGCGCGGGTTCTGGAGGAACTTCTCCATGTACACCGCCGGATTGCCAAAGGCCACCTGGGCCTCGGCCTTGGTCATCTGCACGGCATTGACCAGTGCGGCCTCGGTGTGCACCACACGCATGCCACGCCCGCCGCCGCCGCCAGCGGCCTTGACGATCACCGGATAACCGATGGACTTGGCAATGCGCCGGATCTGCGCCGGATCGTCGGGCAGCTCACCTTCCGAGCCGGGCACGCAAGGCACGCCCGCCTTGATCATGGCCTGCTTGGCAGAGACCTTGTCGCCCATGATGCGGATGGATTCCGCCGTCGGGCCGATGAACTGAAAGCCGCTTTGCTCCACACGCTCGGCAAAGTCGGCGTTCTCGGCCATGAAACCGTAGCCGGGGTGGATGGCTTCGGCGTCGGTGACCTCGGCCGCCGAGATGATCGCCGGCATGTTCAGGTACGACAGCGGCGACGGTGCCGGGCCGATGCACACGGCCTCGTCGGCCAGCTTGACGTATTTGGCATCGCGATCGGCCTCGGAGTACACCATCACGGCCTTGATGCCCATCTCGCGGCACGCACGCTGGATGCGCAAGGCGATTTCGCCGCGATTGGCAACCAAAATCTTTTTAAACATGGAAAACAGGCTCCTCGTTGTTCCTCGCCCCAGGGACACGCAAGTGGGGGCGCACCGTAGAGAAAAATTACTCGATGATGAACAACGGTTGGCCGTACTCCACAGCCTGGCCGTTTTCGACCAGGATGCGGGTCACGGTACCCGCCTTGTCGGCCTCGATCTCGTTGAGGATCTTCATGGCCTCGATGATGCACAGGGTGTCGCCTTCCTTGACCTGCGCCCCCACGTCCACGAACGGACGGGCGCCAGGGCTGGAAGCGCGGTAGAACGTGCCCACCATGGGCGACTTCACCTGGTGGCCTGTCGCAGCGGCAGGTGCTGGCAACTCAGCCACGGGTGCTGCGGGCGCAGCTGCTGCAGGTGTCGGTGCCGGCGCGGCTGCAGCCACCGGTGCGGTGACGATTTGCTGCACCACACCAGCGCTCTTGACGATGCGGACTTTGCCCTCGGCCTCGGTGATTTCCAGCTCCGACACATTGGACTCGGACACCAGGTCGATGAGGGTTTTGAGTTTACGCAGATCCATGGAAGCTCCAACAACTAAAACTGGTTAAGGGCGCGAATGTACCTTAATTTCGGTCTTCTTCGGTCTTTACAAGCTATTTTTAGCGATCTTCCACGAGGATTTGATTTTTCTCACTCCCTGGCTGCCCTCTGCCTGGCAGCATCTTCGGGCTTTTTGGTGTCAGTTGGTGTCAAACGGACGTCATCCAGCGCTGCAGGATGTCTTCGGAAAATGCGCCGATTCTACGCTGTCGCATCCGCCCTGTCGCATCCCACAGGATGGAGAACGGCAGACCGCCGTTGATGTTGCCCAGCTCGCGCGTCAGCCCCATGCCGCCGGTTTCGGCCAGCAACACCGGAAAGGCCAGCGGTTCGCGCTGCAGCCATTTGGTCACATTGGCCGCCTTGTCCACGGCAATGCCCAGCATCTGCACCTGCGGCTGCTGGCGCGCAACATGGTTCAGCAGCGGCAGCTCGCGCACGCAGGGCGGGCACCAGGTGGCCCAGAAGTTCACCAGCAAGGGCCGTCCCTGGTACTGCTGCAATGCCTGCAATTGCCCATCCAGCCCGGGCAGTTGCAACGCCCAGAAGGCCTGCTCGGCCGCTGTCTGCCCGGCACCAGCCTGGCCGCTCCAGCGCTGCCACGCCCAGACGCCTGCACCGGCGGCGGCCAGTACGCCCCCTGCACCCAGCAGCCACTGGCGGCGTGTGCCCGGTTGTGGCTGCGCCGGTTGGGGGCTTTTTTCTGTCGTTTTTCTGTCGTTCATGCCAGATCCCTGCACGCTCATGTGGTGTCACTCAGCCGCCAGCAGCGCCTGCAACGCCGCTGTGTCGCCGCGCAGGCTGCGCCCCTGGGCATCGGTTTTGAGCGCGCCACGCACATCGTCAAAATCGTGCACCAGCAGATGCACGCCCACGGTCTCGCCCAGCGGCTGGCACAGGCTGTGGATGCTCAGCGCATCGACCAGACTGCCGTGCAGGCCCGGCACCTGACGCACTTCAAAGCGCACGTTGTGGTCAATCAGCGCAATCTCTGCCGATTTGGGGTCATCACAAAACAGCTGGATGTAGATATCCGACAGGCGCGTGGCCGTGCCGCGCCACACAGCGCCGGCCAGATGCGGGCGAAACTCGGCCAGCCGCTGCATCCACACCAGCGCCAGCTCGCGCAGGGCGCGCAGCTCCTGCGGCTGGGTGTCGGCGCAAAACAGCTCGATGTATTCACGCACCGCCGCTTCCAGCACATCGTTGTCGGGCAGGGCCGTGCGCGGCGGCAGCCCCAGCTGCTTGAGCGCCCGGCGCTTGGCCGCGCCCCAATCCAGGCCCTCTTCCACCACCATGCGGGCAGCGGTCTGGGCAATTTCCAAGGTTGCCAAAGGCAATGTCATGAATGACGCACGCTTTCTGTAAACCAGCGGCACGCCCTGCGCGTGCCCATCCGGCATTATGGGAATATCGGGCAGCCCCGCAGGCGCTGCGGACAAAACTCGGGGAACGCTCTAAATAAAAGAGCTGGTTGCGCCGATGGATAAACAGTTTCACACAAATAAAAGCTTAAGATCATTATCCAACCAGCGCAAACAGCTATCTTTAACATAGCGCAAACACCTTGACCACCGCCGGCCGCACGCTGGCGCGCCCCCTACAATCTGCGCCCATGCATATACACATTCTGGGCATTTGCGGCACCTTCATGGGTGGCGTGGCGGCGCTGGCGCGCGAGGCGGGGCATACGGTGACGGGTTGCGATGCGGGGGTGTACCCGCCGATGAGCGACCAGCTGCGCGCCCTGGGCATTGAGCTGATCGAAGGTTATGGCACGCAGCAACTGGCGCTCAAACCCGACATCTTCGTCGTGGGCAATGTGGTCAGCCGCGCGCGCCTGGCCGATGGCTCGCCCAAGTTCCCGCTGATGGAAGCCATTTTGGACCAGGGCCTACCCTATACCAGCGGGCCGCAGTGGCTTAGCGAACATGTGCTGCAAGGCCGCCATGTGCTGGCGGTGGCCGGCACGCACGGCAAGACCACCACCACCTCGATGCTGGCCTGGATCCTGGAGTGCGCCGGTCTGACGCCGGGCTTTTTGGTGGGCGGCGTGCCGCTGGACTTTGGCGTCTCGGCGCGACTGGGGCAGCAAGCTGCTGGTCAAGAGCGCTCGCTGTTTGTGATTGAAGCCGACGAGTACGACACGGCGTTTTTCGACAAGCGCAGCAAGTTTGTGCACTACCGCCCGCGCACCGCCGTGCTAAACAACCTGGAGTTCGACCACGCGGACATCTTCCCCGATCTGGCCGCCATCGAGCGCCAGTTCCACCATCTGGTGCGCACCGTGCCCGCCTCGGGCCGCGTGGTGGTCAACGATCTGGAAGAAGCGCTGGTGCGCGTGCTGCACCAGGGCTGCTGGAGCGAGCAGCGCGGCTTTGGCGCGGCGGTGAGCGACTTCACCGCGCGCGGCGAGCACCATGCCTTTGATGTGCTGCACCGGGGCCAGGTGGTGGGGCGCGTGGAATGGTCCTTGAGCGGCGAGCACAACCAGCTCAACGCCCTGGCAGCGATTGCGGCTGCCGAGCATGTGGGCGTCAGCCCCGCCGTGGCTGCGCAGGCGCTGAGCCGCTTTCGCAACGTCAAACGCCGCATGGAGCTGCGTGGCACGGTGGCGAACATCACGGTGTACGACGACTTTGCCCACCACCCCACCGCCATTCGCACCACGCTCGATGGCCTGCGCGCCCAAGTGGGCCAGCAGCAGCGCATCCTGGCGGTGTTCGAGCCGCGCAGCAACACCATGAAGCTGGGCACCATGAAGGCGCAGTTGCCCTGGTCGCTCAAGGAAGCGGATGTGGCCTTCTGCCACAGCGCCGGCCTGGACTGGGACGCCAGCGAAGCCCTGGCCCCGCTGGGCGATGCCGGGCATGTGGTGGACGACATCGATGCGCTGGTGCAGCAGGTGGTGGCTGCGGCGCAGCCCGGTGACCATATCGTCTGCATGAGCAATGGCGGCTTTGGCGGCATCCACGCCAAGCTGCTGCAGGCGCTGACCGAAAAGTTGGGCAGCTAGCGCCTGAGCCAAACGCCCATCAAAAAACGCCGACCTTGCGATCGGCGTTTTTTTGTGTCTGTGCAGCGCAAGCGGCTGCGGGAGCGGCACGGATCAGTAAGTCACCGCCATGGCGCTCACATCCACCGTGATGATGGGCTTGGCGAGTACGGCGTGCGTGGCGCGGGCATAGATTTTCAGCCAGGTCTCATCGTTGAGCAGACGCTCGCTGGCCGCCTGGGCCACCACCAGCACCTTGTCGGCCAGCAGCACCTTGCCGCTGGCACGCAGGGGCTCACACTCCAGCTCGGTGAACTGCTCGTCCAGCCAGCGGCGGGCATCCTCCATCCCCATGGGCTCCAGGCGCTCCAGATCCACGTGGTATTCCCTTTCGCCCGACAGGCGCACGATGACTTCTTTATGCATAGGTTCCTCACAAAATTCCGACAACACCGTCGTACGTCACAACCGGGCCAGCATACCCCAGACGGTGCATTCCGTAACATGGGGATTGTCAGCAACAGTGGAGAAAAACAACAATAAAAAGGGAGCTAACAACGTAGCTCCCATAAGGCGTTGTTGCCAAAAGTCACCTTAGAGACAAAGCACGCGGTGCGTGCCCTGCACGGGCCTCAGGCCACCAGCTCGGCGCTGGCGCCGGCAGCGTTCCTGGCCAGGTCGCGACGCGCCTGCACGGCCTGGGACAGTTGCTCGATCACATCCACCGTGTCGGCCCAGCCGATGCAGGCGTCGGTGATGCTCTGGCCATAGACCAGCTTGCACACATCGTCCTGCCCGGCGCTGAATTTCTGTGCGCCGGCGACCAGGTGGCTTTCCAGCATGACGCCGAACACCTGGCGCGAGCCACCGGCAATCTGCGCGGCGATGTCGGCGGCCACGTCCTTCTGGCGCTCGTGCTGCTTGTTGCTGTTGGCGTGGCTGCAATCGATCATCAAGGTGGCGGGCAGCCCGGCCTTTTCCAGATCGGCGCAGGCGGCAGCCACGCTGGCAGCGTCGTAATTGGGCGCCTTGCCGCCGCGCAGGATGACGTGGCAGTCCTGGTTGCCTGCGGTGTGCACGATGGCCACTTGGCCGTTTTTGTGCACCGACAGGAAGTGGTGGCCCCGGCTGGCCGACTGGATGGCGTCGGTGGCGATGCGGATGTTGCCGTCGGTGCCGTTCTTGAAGCCAATCGGCGCCGAGATGCCGGAGGCCAGCTCACGGTGCACCTGGCTTTCGGTGGTGCGCGCGCCAATGGCGCCCCAGCTGATCAGGTCGCCGATGTACTGGGGCGAGATCACGTCCAGGAATTCGCTGGCCGCCGGCACGCCCAGGCGGTTGATGTCGATGAGCAGCTGGCGCGCAATGCGCAGGCCCTCATCGATGCGGTAGCTGCCATCCAGGTAGGGGTCGTTGATCAGGCCCTTCCAGCCGACGGTGGTACGCGGTTTTTCGAAGTACACGCGCATCACCACTTCAAGCGTGTCCTTGTACTGCTCACGCACATCGGCCAGGCGGCGGGCGTAGTCCATCGCGGCATGCGGGTCGTGGATGGAGCAGGGGCCGACGATGACCAGCAGGCGATCGTCCTGGTTGCGCATGATGCGCTGGATGCTGCTGCGGGTCTGGCTGACCAGCGCTTCCACAGGCGTGCCGTGGATGGGGAAGAAGCGGATGAGATGCTCAGGAGGGGGCAACACGGTAATGTCCTTGATACGTTCGTCGTCGGTCTGTCCAGTCTTGAAGGCAGCACTGCGGTACCAGGAATCGCCGGTGGGGGGGGAGTATTGAGCGGTCATGTATCGGCCTCGTTTGTCGTAGGGATGCTTGAAGAAAAAACCTGGGTGTAAAAAAACCGCCGGGCTTTGCAGCTGCGGCGGTTGCTTGGGAGGTGGTGTGTTCGTTTCAGTGCGAGCGCTTTCCTCTCATCCGCCTTGGACCGAGAACCAAAAGTAAAAATAGAAAGCGCTGAACGTTTGCATAGCGGATCAATGTAGCACTACTTTTGCCGCAGCGCAACAAGAGAGCACGCGCAAGATTCAATAAAACTGTAAGACAACCGCAAAACTGCAGTAGCTTCGGTGGATTCCTCGATTTTTCCAGCCTGCACGCAATAAAAGTGCGATTTCATAAAAATTACGCAACACCATCAGGCGTCTGAATGTCGCCCTGCGGCAGCCACACGACGATGATTGCTATTTTTAAAAGAGCTTCTTGCGCCTGCTCCATATGGATTTCAGGAATAAAACCAATCCAAACATAGGCATACCAAACGCAAGAAGCTACTTTATTTATAGTTTTTGTCGGTAGTGGCCACTCAGGCGGTGCCACCCACCGTCAGACCGTCAAGGCGCATGGTGGGCTGGCCCACACCGACGGGCACACTCTGGCCTTCCTTGCCGCAGGTGCCCACGCCGCTGTCCAGACGCATGTCGTTGCCGATCAGGCTGACCTTCTTCATGCACTCCGGGCCATGGCCCACCAGGGTGGCGCCCTTGACGGGGTACTGGATCCTGCCGTTTTCCACCCAGAAGGCCTGGCTGGCCGAGAAGACGAACTTGCCGCTGGTGATGTCCACCTGCCCGCCACCGAAGTTGGTGGCGTACAGGCCCTTCTTGATGCTGGCAATGATTTCGCGCGGGTCCTTGTCGCCGCCGAGCATGTAGGTGTTGGTCATGCGCGGCAGTGGCAGGCTGGCATAGCTTTCGCGGCGGCCATTGCCGGTGGGAGCCACGCCCATCAGGCGAGCGTTGAGGGCATCCTGCATGTAGCCGACCAGGATGCCGTCCTCGATCAGCACATTGGCCTGGGTGGCATGGCCTTCGTCGTCGATGTTGAGCGAACCACGGCGATCGGGCAAGGTGCCGTCGTCCACGATGGTGACGCCCCTGGCCGCCACGCGCTGGCCGATGCGGCCACTGAAGGCGCTGGAGCCCTTGCGGTTGAAGTCGCCTTCCAGACCGTGGCCGACGGCTTCGTGCAGCAGCACGCCGGGCCAGCCGGGGCCGAGCACCACAGTCATCTCGCCTGCCGGAGCCGGGCGCGCGTCCAGATTGGTCAGCGCCTGGCGCACGGCCTCGCCCACGTATTCGGCAATCAGCGCATCGTCAAAATAGGCCAGCCCGAAGCGGCCACCGCCGCCGGACGAACCCACCTCGCGGCGCCCGCCCTGCTCGGCAATCACCGTCACCGACAGGCGCACCAGCGGGCGCACATCGGCTGCCAGCGTGCCATCGGCGCGTGCGACCAGCACCACGTCGTACTCGCTGGCCAGGCCGGCCATCACCTGCACGATGCGTGGGTCCTGCGCGCGCGCCAGCGCTTCCACGCGGCCCAGCAGCTGCACCTTGTCGGTGCTATCCATGGTGGCGATGGGGTCCAGCGCCGGGTACAGGCTGCGGCTGGGCGCCACCCTGGTTTTGGGAATGCGCACCCTGGCGCTCTTGCCTGCGCTGCCGATGGCGCGCACGGTGTGCGCCGCATCCATCAGCGAAGCCACCGACAAATCGTCCGAATAGGCAAAGGCGGTTTTTTCGCCGCTGACGGCGCGCACGCCCACGCCTTGGTCAATGGAAAACGAGCCGGTTTTGACAATGCCCTCTTCCAGACTCCAGCCCTCGGTGCGGGTGTACTGAAAGTACAAATCGGCATCGTCCACCTGATGGGCGCGGATGGCGGCCAGCGCCCGCGCCAGGTGGCTTTCGTCCAAGCCAAACGGCTCAAGCAACAACTGCCTGGCCGTGGCCAAGCGCTCAATAGTGGGTTCGCGTGAAATCATGGGAAGCGATTGTAGAGAGCACAACCTACAGGCTGCGCCGTGCCGCACGAGCAGCCAGCCGCTGCGCGCGTGAAACCGACATCAGAATCCCCAGCGCCAGCCCCAGGGTCACCATGGCTGTGCCGCCATAGCTGATGAAGGGCAGTGGCACGCCCACCACGGGCAGGATGCCGCTGACCATGCCCATGTTGACGAAGGAGTAACTGAAGAAGATCACCGCCACGGCCGCAGCCATCAGGCGGCCAAACAGGGAATTGGCCCGCAGGGCAATGAGCAGGGCGCGCCAGACCAGCAGCAAAAAGCAGGTGATCAGAAACAGCACCCCGACCAGCCCGAACTCCTCGGCATAGGCTGCAAAGATGAAGTCGGTAGTGCGCTCGGGGATGAATTCCAGGTGGGTCTGCGTGCCGGCCATGAAGCCCTTGCCCCATACCCCGCCCGAGCCGATGGCGATCATGCCCTGGATGATGTGAAAGCCCTTGCCCAGCGGGTCGCGCATCGGATCCAGCAGGGTGCACACGCGCGTGCGCTGGTAGTCGTGCAGGAAGTACCAGCTCACTCCATCGGCGCAAAGGCGCTCCTCATTCATGATGAGCAGGAAAATCCCCACCGCGCCCAGCAGCACCGGGGGCAACACCAGCTTCCAGGGCAGCCCGGCAAAAAAGATCACCGCCAGCCCCGAAGCCAGCACCAGCAGCGCGGTGCCCAGATCGGGTTGCTTCAAAATCAGCGCCGCAGGCAGGGCCAGCAGGCCAAAGGCAATCACGAAGTCCCAGGCGCGGATCTGCCCCTCGCGGCGCTGAAACCACCACGCCAGCATCAGCGGCATGGCAATCTTGAGCAGCTCGGACGGCTGGATCACCACCCCGACATTCACCCAGCGCGTGGCCCCCTTCTTGGTGATGCCAAACAGCAGCACCGCCAGCAACAGCACCACCCCCAGGGCATACAGCGGCACCGCCGCCAGCATGAGCCTGGGCGGGGGAATTTGCGCAATCACAAACAGGATGGCTGCCGCCAGCAGCATGTTGCGCGCATGATCGGCAAAGCGCGTGCCATGGTCGTAGCCTGCGGAATACATGGCCAGCAGGCCCGTGCCCGCCAGCAGCGCAATCACCAGCAGCAACCACCAGTCGAACCCCTGGAACATGGGCACAATGCGGCGCAGCAGGGAGGGCTTGTCAAATTCGGCAGACATAGCCCGCGATTATCCTGTGCCCCCGCCCGCGCTGCGGGTTCGCTTTCCTTTTCCCGCCCACACCATGCCCACCACCCACCTGCTCTATCTGCACGGTTTTCGCTCCTCACCCCAATCGGCCAAGGCCCGCCTGGTGGCCGACTACGTCCAGCGCCACCACCCGCAGGTGACGTGGCTGTGTCCGCAACTGCCCGCCTCGCCCGCTGAGGCCATGCAGCAGGTGATGCAGGCCGTGAAGCACTGGCCCGGCGAGCACATGGCCGTGGTCGGCTCGTCGCTGGGCGGCTACTACGCCAGCTACGTGGCCCACCACAAGCGCTGCAAAAGCGCTCTGCTCAATCCCGCCGTGTTTCCCGATCAGACCCTGGCGCAGTACATCGGCACCCAGCCCCAGTGGCACAACCCGGAAGATGTCATCTTCTTCCGCCCCGAGTACATCGACGAGCTGCGCGCGCTTTCGGTGCGCGGGCAGCCCCCGGCAGGGCCGGAGCTGGGCATCTTCTGCACCGGCGACGAGGTGCTCAACTGGCTCGACATGGTGCAGCGTTACCCCCAGGCGCAGCAGTACATCATCGAAGGCAGCGACCACGCCATCAGCGACTTTGCCCAGCATCTGCCGGTGCTGATGGCGTTTCTGGAGCTGGCCTAATTTTTCAACCACACGGGCAGGCCCGTGGGACAATCCGCCCCCATGCACGCATTGTTTGAAGACGCTGGCAAGTTTCTCGCTGGGCGCATCCTTTCGGAGGCCGAGGCCTCCTCGCAGATTGAGCTGGACTCGGGCAAACGGGTCAAGGTCAAGGCCGCCAACATCCTGCTGAAGTTCAACAAGCCCGGACCAGCCGATTTGCTCGCCCAGGCACAGGCGCTGGCTGGCGAGGTGGATCTGGATCTGGCCTGGGAATTTGCCCCGGACAACGACTTTGGCTTTGCCGACATCGCCCGCGAGTACTTCTCGGAAAACGCCAGCCTGATCGAACAGGCGGCCATGCTGCTGGCACTGTTTGCTGCACCGCACTACTTCCGCCGCGCGGGCAAGGGGCGCTTCAAGAAGGCCCCGGCGGAAATCCTGCAACAGGCGCTGGCCGCCATCGAGAAGAAGAAGCAGATCCAGGCACAGATCGACGCCTGGGCGCAGGAGCTGATCGGCGGCCAGTGCCCGACGCCGATTCGCGAGCAGCTGTACAAGATCCTGTTTCGCCCCGACAAGAACGCGCCCGAATACAAGGCCGTGGTCGAGGCCAGCCGCCAGGCGCAGCAGGCGCCCTTGCAGTTGCTGCAACAGGCGGGGGCAATTGCCTCGGCCTACGAATTCCACTGGCAGCGTTTTCTGCTGGACTATTTTCCCAAGGGCACGGGCTTTGCCGATCTGCCCGCCCCGCCGCCGCCAGACGATCTGCCGCTGGCCGAGGTGCAGGCCTACTCCATCGACGACTCGCAAACCACCGAGATCGACGACGCCCTGTCCGTGACCGGCCTGGGTACGGGACAGGTGACGGTGGGCATCCACATTGCCGCACCGGGCCTGGCAATTGCCCCCGGCTCGGACCTGGACAAGCTCGGGCGCAACCGCCTGTCCACGGTGTACATGCCGGGCTACAAGATCACCATGCTGCCCGATGCCGTGGTGCAGACCTACACACTGGATGCCGGACGCAACAACCCGGCCGTGTCGCTCTACGTCACCTACGACGAAGCCTCGTTGGAGGTGCTGAACAAGACCACCCGCCTGGAGCGCGTGCCCGTGGTGCACAACTTCCGCCACGACAGGCTGGACCACATCATCACCGCCGAATGGCTGGCCAACCCCGATCTGGTGGTACCCGACACCCCGGCCGAGCTGCAAGGCGTGCGCCATGAGCTGGCCTTCCTGCACCGGCTGGCCCAGCACCTGAAGGCGCAGCGCGAGCAGGTGCGCGGCAAGCCGGAAACCTTCACCCGCCCGGACTACACCTTCCGTCTGGAAGGCAATGGCAAGGGCGTGCCCACCGGTCAGGAAGTGGTGCGCATCAGCACGCGCAAGCGCGGCGCGCCGCTGGACCTGATCGTGGCCGAGGCAGCCATCGTGGCCAACAGCAGCTGGGGCCAGTGGCTGGCCGAATGCAACGTGCCCGGCATCTACCGCAGCCAGGCCAGCATGGCCCCGGGCGTCAAGGTACGCATGAGCACCAAGGCGCTGCCCCACGCCGGCATGGGCGTGCCCTGCTATGTGTGGGCCACCTCGCCGCTGCGCCGCTACGTGGACCTGGTCAACCAGTGGCAGATCATCGCCTGCGCCCGCCACGGCACCACGGCAGCGCTGGCGGCACCCTTCAAGCCCAAGGATGCAGATCTGTTCTCCATCATCAGCAGCTTTGACAGCACCTACAGCGCCTACAACGGCTACCAGGCCAGCATGGAGCGCTACTGGACGCTGCGCTACCTGGAACAGAACGCCATCACCGAGCTGGACGGCGCCATCATCCGTGACGATGACTCGGGCAGCGCGCTGGTGCGTGCCGACACCCTGCCGCTGGTCATCAACGTGCTGGGTGCCCAGGGCATGGGCCGAGGCGCGCGCGTGCGCGTGCGGCTGGGCCAGGCCGACTTGATCAGCCTGGACATTCACGGCACCATCACGGCCCGTCTGGATGACCCGGATGACTCCAGCGACGACGCTCCCCTGGACGACGAGGATGGCGAAGACAACAGCCCCGTCGCCGGCCCGATTGCCATCGCCGTCGATCTCAACGATACCGACGGCACCGACCCCACCCCTGCTGCACCGTGAAAATGCCTGCCGCGCTGCGTAGCGCCTCTCCCCTGACGATTGCCCTGACCTTCTCCCTGGCCGTGCACCTGGTGCTGCTGAGCGTGCGCTTTGTCGCACCCCACCAGTTCAACCGCATCTTTCAGGACACCCCGCTGGAAGTGATCCTGGTGAACGCGCACAGCCAGGAACAGCCCGAGACACCCCAGGCGATTGCCCAGGCATCGCTGGCCGGTGGTGGCGACGCAGCCCAGGGCCGCGCCAGCAGCCCCATGCCCTATTCGGCCCTGACCAGCGTGGGCGACGATTTCGAGGAACGCCAGCGCCAGCTCGATGCCTTGCAGGAGCGCCAGGCCACCTTGCTGACACAGCTGCGCCAGCAACTGGCCAGCCTGCCCGAATTCGATCCGCGCGAGGTATCGCAGCAGCAGGCGCGCGAGCAGCAGGAAGAAAAGCGCAAGCAGCTCGTCAAACTGCTGGCCGAGATCGAGAGGCGCATCAACGAGGAAAACGCCCGCCCCAAGAAGCGCTACATCAGCCCGGCCACGCGTGAAGAAGCCTTTGCCGTGTACTACACCGCGCTGCGCCACAAGGTGGAGGACAAGGGCACGAGCAATTTCCCCGAACATCAGGGCCGCAAGCTGTATGGCGATCTGATCATGATCCTGACAGTGAACCACGATGGCCGCGTGCTCAACACCGAAATTGTGGAAAGCTCGGGCAACACCCATCTGGACCGCCGCGCCCAGGCCATTGCCTACGCGGCTGGACCCTTCGGGCACTTCACCCCGGCCATGCGCTCCAAGGCCGACCAGATCGCCGTGGTGGCCCGCTTCTCCTTCACGCGCGAACAAACCCTCAAGACCAATGTGCAATGAGCCCACCATGCACGCTGCCCAGCCTACCTCTCCTGACCTGTACTGCGTTTTTGGCCACCCCATCGGGCACAGCCGCTCGCCCTGGATCCACGCACGCTTTGCTGCGCTGACCGGGCAGCACCTCGACTACCAGGCGCGCCTGGCACCGCTGGACGGGTTTGCCGCCAGCGTGCAGGCCTTCATTGCCGAAGGTGGCCGGGGCTGCAACGTCACCGTACCCTTCAAGCACGAAGCTGCCGCCTGCGCGCACAGCGTCAGCCAGCGCGTACAGCTGGCCGGTGCGGCCAATACGTTGCTGATCGACGCGCAGGGCCGCATCCACGCCGACAACACCGATGGTCTGGGCCTGGTGGCCGACATCACGCGCAACGCTGGCCGCAGCCTGACGGGCAAGGACGTGCTGCTGGTGGGCGCAGGGGGCGCCGCCGCTGGCGTGCTCGGTCCACTGCTGGAGCAGCAACCGCGCAGCCTGACCATCTGCAACCGCACCGCTGCCAGGGCCCAGGCCCTGGTGGACAGCCACCGCACCCTGGCCGCACAGCAAAAAGTAGAGCTGCAGGCGCAGGACCAGCAAGGACTGAAGGGCGATTTTGACATCATCATCAACGCCACCGCCGCCAGCCTGCAAGGGGGTGGCATCCCCATTCCGGCGCACGTGCTGCGCCCGGGCAGCCTGGCCTACGACATGATGTACGGCCCTGCTGCACAAGGCTTTCTGGATTGGGCTGCCCAGCATGGTGCGCAGCCACGCGACGGCCTGGGCATGCTGGTGGAGCAGGCTGCTGCCGCATTCACCCTGTGGCGTGGCATCGAGCCCCCGGCCGCCCAGGTGCTGGAGGAACTGCGAGCCCTGCTGGCCGCCGCCGCATGAAGCGCTGGCAGCGCGCCATCGGCCAATGGCTGGCCTGGCTGCTGGCCGCCGCACTGGTGTTGCAGCTGTTCTTCGTGCTGCGCATTGCCCTGATGGCATGGTGGAACCCGGCCTCCACGGCCTTTGAGCGCAGCCAGCTGTGGCACACCTGGCAGCCAGCCAGCACGCCCCACGTCTGGCGCCAGCAGTGGGTGGATTACGAACGCATCGCCCCCGCCCTCAAGCAGGCCGTGCTCACCGCCGAGGACGACACCTTCGTCCAGCACAACGGCGTGCAGTGGCAGGCCATCGAAAAGGCCTGGCAGCGCAACCAGCAGGCGCAGCAGCAGGGCAAAAACGTGGTGCGGGGCGGCTCCACCATCACCCAGCAACTGGCCAAGAACCTGCTGCTTTCGGGCGAGCGCAGCCTGCTGCGCAAGGGGCAGGAGCTGCTGCTGACGCACGCGCTGGAACTGCTGCTGGACAAACGCCGTATCCTGGAGCTGTACCTGAACCACGCCGAATGGGGCCGTGGCGTGTTTGGAGCAGAGGCAGCAGCGCGCCACTACTTCAACAAGTCCGCCAGCCAGCTCACGCGCCTGGAAGCCGCGCGCCTGGCGGTGATGCTGCCCAACCCGCGCCACTATGAACGGCAGCCGCACTCGCCCTACCTGCAAGCGCGCACGCGCACCATTGCGGCACGCATGGGCAACACCCAGATTCCTTGAAAACAAGAGCAGCTTCCGCTTGTCCTTACTTGTTTTTCGGAATCTTTCACCCTGAAACTGCTTACAGAAAAGCGCCAACAGCTACATTTTTCATATGCGCATCCTTGGCATCGACCCCGGTCTGCAAACCACGGGCTTTGGCATCATCGACTGCCAGGGCGCACAGCTGCGCTATGTGGCCAGCGGCACCATCCGCACCACCCGCACCCCCGGCGTGACCCTGGGCGACCTGCCGGCGCGTCTGAAAATTCTTTTTCAGGGTATTGGCGAAATCGTGCAGCAGTACCAGCCCACGCAGGCGGCGGTGGAGATCGTCTTTGTCAACGTCAACCCGCAATCGACCCTGTTGCTCGGCCAGGCCCGGGGCGCAGCGCTCACCGCCCTGGTCAGCCACGACCTGCCCGTGGCCGAATACACCGCCTTGCAGATGAAAAAGGCCATCACCGGCAATGGCCGTGCGGCCAAGGCCCAGATTCAGGCCATGGTACAGCACATGCTGCAACTGCCCGGCCTGCCCGGCCCGGATGCTGCCGACGCGCTGGGCCTGGCCATCACCCATGCCCACGCCGCACCCATGCTGCAACGCCTGGGGTCGGTCAGCCCCTTGCAGCGACGCCAGCACGCCATGCTCAAGGGCGGGCGGGCCTATTGAGGGAAAGGGAGGCGCCGGGCGGTGCCGCCCGCCCCTACAGCATGCGCCCCAGAAAGAGCACGGCAAAGAAGGTCAGGCCGGCAATCACGCTCCACTTGAGCGTCAGAAAGCTCCAGCGCCGGTAATGCACCTTGCCGGTGCCCAGGTAAAAGGCAAAGCTCAGCGCTGCCATCAGCAGCAAGAGCATCACCAGCCAGCGAAAAATCAGCATTGCCTGCCCCCTACTCCTGTGCTGTGCCGCCCTGCCTACCAGGACGGTGCCAGCTGGTCAAAGCCGGCCGGGGCCTTGCGTGCGTTGTCGAAGGTGACAATATCCCAGGCCCCATCCTGCGCCAGCAGGGCCCGCAGCAGCTGATTGTTCATGGCATGGCCGGAGCGAAAGGCGCTGTACGCGCCCAGGATGGGGTGGCCGATGAGGTACAGGTCGCCAATGGCATCCAGGATCTTGTGCTTCACGAACTCGTCGCCGTAGCGCAGACCATCGCTGTTGAGCACCTTGTAGTCGTCCATCACGATGGCATTGTCCAGCCCGCCGCCCAGTGCCAGGCCGTGGTTGCGCAGCATTTCCACATCGCGCGTAAAGCCAAAGGTGCGGGCGCGGGCAATGTCGCGCACGTAATCGCCCTGGCCCCAATCGAACTCGAAACTCTGGCCTGTGGAATCGACTGCCGGATGGGCAAAATCAATTTCAAAGCGCAGCTTGAAGCCGTGGTAGGGCTCAAAGCGCGCCCATTTGAGCTGGTTGCCTTCGCCCTCGCGCACCTCCACCGGTTGCAGCACGCGAATGAATTTCTTGGCCGCTTTTTGCACCTGCACCCCGGCGCTTTGCAGCAGAAACACGAAGGAGGACGAAGAACCATCCAGAATGGGCACCTCTTCGGCGGTGATATCGATCACGATATTGTCGATACCCAAACCGCACAGGGCCGACATCAAATGCTCCACCGTATGCACCTTGGCGCCTTGCGCACCAATGGTGGAGGCCATGCGCGTATCGACCACCGCTTCGGCAGAAATGGCAATCTCGACCGGTTCCGGCAAATCCACACGGCGAAACACGATGCCCGTATCGGGAGGGGCAGGACGCAGCGTCATTTCCACGCGCTGGCCACTGTGCAGGCCCATACCGACGGCACGGGTCAGGGTCTTGATGGTTCTTTGCTCTAGCATGCCCGGATTCTAAGGACGGCCAAGAAAAACCACCCGATGCCCGGCGATGGAAGTTTCTATCGCGGCCATGGGTGGCATGCATCGCGGTGCCTGAACACCGCGCCCTGAAGGACGGGAATGAATCAGTCGGCCTGTTTGCGCAGGAAGGCGGGGATTTCCAGCTCATCCATGCCGCCGGAAGCCAGCGCATCCACGCGGGCACCTGCATGGGTGCGGTTGGTGCGCCACACGCTGGGCACAGCCACATCACCACCAGCGTAGCCAGCCGTGCCAGTGGCAGTGCCCACAGGGCCGGCAGTACCCACCACAGTACCGGGACCACCCAGGGAGGCGGTAACGGGGGTGTTGTCGGTACCGGTGCGCAGACCGCCGGACACCACGGTCATGGCCTGACGGCGGGCAGCAGGACGCGACAGGCCGGTGGCCACCACGGTCACGCGGATGTCCTCACCCAGGGAGTCGTCGTAGGCAGCGCCGTAGATCACGTGGGCATCGTCCGAGGCGTAGGCCTTGATGGTGTTCATGGCCTGGCGCGACTCGGCCAGCTTCAGGCTGCCGCGTGCGGCGGTCACCAGCACCAGCACGCCCTTGGCACCGGACAGGTCGATACCTTCCAGCAGCGGGCAGGCCACGGCCTGCTCGGCGGCGATACGGGCGCGGTCGGGGCCGCTGGCGCGGGCCGTGCCCATCATGGCCTTGCCGGGCTCGCCCATGACGGTGCGCACGTCCTCAAAGTCCACGTTCACGTGTCCGTACTCGTTGATCACCTCGGCAATACCGCCCACGGCATTGCGCAGCACGTCATTGGCCTGGGCGAAAGCCTCTTCCTGAGAGACGTCCTCGCCCAGCACTTCCAGCAGCCTTTCGTTGAGCACCACGATGAGCGAGTCCACATTGGCCTCCAGCTCGGCCAGGCCCTCGTCCGCATTCTTCATGCGGCGGCTGCCTTCCCATTCAAAGGGCTTGGTGACCACACCCACGGTCAGAATGCCCATTTCCTTGGCCACACGGGCAATCACGGGAGCGGCACCGGTACCGGTACCACCGCCCATGCCGGCGGTGATGAAGAGCATGTGCGCGCCATCAATGGCCGCACGGATGTCATCCACCGCAGCCTCTGCGGCTTCACGCCCCTTTTCGGGTTTGCTGCCAGCACCAAGACCGCTTTGTCCCAGTTGAATGGTGCGGTTGGCATTGCTGCGAATCAGCGCCTGCGCATCGGTATTGGCGCAAACGAACTCCACGCCCTGCACGGCATTGGCAATCATGTGCTCCACTGCGTTGCCACCGCCACCGCCAACACCGATCACCTTGATCTGGGTGCCCTGGTTGAATCTTTCGGCGTCAATCATTTCGATGGTCATGCTGGAGCTCCTCTGGAAACCTTTTCAAACATTCGATGCTAGTATTTTTTGGAAAACGATGGTTTTCTGCAACTTGGCAACCACTGACAATGGCGGTAAGAATCCGCAGTTTCGGGCATCGCATTCAAAGAGCTAGAAGTTTCCCACAATAAAGTCCCTGAATCGGCCTAAAGCCGTCTTCATGGACCCACTTTTTTGTGCCACCTTGAAACCACGCAAACGCGCCAGGCGCGCTTCCTCCAGCAGACCCATTACCGTCGCAGAACGGGGCTGAGCCACCATGTCGGCCAGGGCGCTGGAGTATTTGGGAACGCCACGGCGCACGGGTTTCAGGAAAATGTCTTCACCCAACTCCACCATGCCGGGCATGACGGAGCTGCCGCCCGTCAACACGATACCCGAAGACAGCACTTCTTCGTAGCCCGATTCGCGCACCACCTGGTGCACCAGTGCAAAAATTTCTTCCACGCGCGGCTCGATGACGCCGGCCAGCGCCTGCTTGCTGATCATGCGCGGGCCGCGATCGCCCAGACCTGGCACTTCCACCTGCGCATCCGGATCGGCCAGCATCTGCTTGGCATAGCCGCTTTCGACCTTGATGTCTTCGGCATCCTTGGTGGGCGTGCGCAGCGCCATGGCGATGTCGCTGGTGATCAGGTCGCCCGCAATCGGAATCACGGCCGTGTGGCGAATGGCGCCGCCCGTGAAAATCGCTACATCGGTGGTGCCGGCGCCGATATCGACCAGCACCACGCCCAGCTCGCGCTCATCGTCGGTGAGCACGGCCTGGCTGGCGGCCAGCGGGTTGAGCAGCAGCTGCTCGACTTCCAGGCCGCAGCGGCGCACGCACTTGATGATGTTCTCCGCCGCACTTTGCGCGCCAGTGACGATGTGCACCTTGGCTTCCAGGCGGATGCCGCTCATGCCGATGGGCTCCTTGACGTCCTGGCCGTCGATGACGAACTCCTGCGGCTCCACCAGCAGCAGACGCTGGTCGGAAGAAATGCTCACGGCCTTGGCCGTTTCGATCACGCGTGCCACGTCGGTGGGCGAGACTTCCTTGTCCTTGATCGCCACCACGCCGCTCTGGTTGAGCCCGCGGATGTGGTTGCCCGTGATACCGGTGTGCACACGCTGGATCTTGCAGTCGGCCATCAGCTCCGCTTCCTTGAGCGCCTGCTGAATGCTTTGCACCGTGGCTTCGATGTTCACCACCACGCCACGTTTGAGCCCGTTGCTGGGCGCAACCCCCAGACCAGCGAGCTTGAGTTCCCCGCTGGGCACCACCTCCGCCACCACAGCCATGACCTTGGAGGTACCTATGTCCAGGCCGACGACCACATCTTTGTATTCTCTTGCCATATATCTCGTGCCTACTTCGTACGCTAGTGGTTCTTTTTTTCCTGTTTCCTAGAGGATGCGGCTGCCCGCACTGCCATCGCCTGAGCTGCCTCACGCGAGATCGTGGCCACGCCGTGCAGACGCAGAGCATAGCCGTCGGCGTAGCGCAGATCGGCATATTCCAGCGCATCGCTGCTGCGTTGGTACTCCTGAAGCACCGTGGGCAGGGTACGCACCAGACGCTGGGCGCGCTGCAACACTTCCTCCACACCGCCAGCGCCCAATTCGATACGGGCACCATTGTCCAACACCACAAGCCAGCTGCCACGGTCCCGCAGCGTCAGCGCATCGATTTCGCGCCCCAGCGGCGCAAACAGCGGCTCCAGGGCGTAGAGCATACGCAATACCTCCGGAGCCGTGTCCGGCGGTCCGGCCAGGCGCGGCATGCCCTCACGATCGAGCTCACCCAGATTGGCCTCGAACACCTCGCCCAGCGTATTGATCATGGCGGCGCCGCTTTCCTCCCCCCAGTAGGCCTGGGCCACATGCTCCTGCAGGATCACGCGCAGGCTATTGGGGTAGGCACGGCGCACCTGGGCGCGACGCACCCAGGGCACCTGCTCGAAGGCCTGTTGCGCTTTTTCCAGATCAATGGTGAAGAAATTGCCCGCCAGCTGCGGCGCCACGTTGGCGCGCAGCGTGACGGCGTTGTTGTGCACCAGCTCCCCTTCCACCACGATGCGCGAAATAGCAAACACCGGATGATGCAGCGCCCAGCCGACCAGCATCACCAGCACCAGGATGCACGCGCCGCCGAACATGAACGAAGCCGTCACATTCATCAGACGCACATCCAGGGGGGCATTGATCGTCAGGGGGCGCATGGCCTCTGTCCTAATCCTTGGCTTGCGAAGGAACCCCGTCCAGCGTTGCACCTGCCAGCAGTTGCAGGCACAACTGTTCGTAGCTGATGCCGCGCGCACGCGCGGCCATGGGCACCAGGGAGTGTCCCGTCATGCCGGGCGAGGTGTTGATCTCCAGCAAAAACGGCTGGCGATCGCTGCGGCGGATCATCACGTCGGCGCGTGCCCAGCCGCGACAGCCCAGGGTGCGGTAAGCGCGCACCACCAGATCCTGAATGGCCTGCTCCTCGCTGGCGGGCAGGCCGCTGGGGCAGTGGTACTGCGTGTCGTCGGTGAAGTATTTGTGCTGGTAGTCGTAGTTGCCGTCCGGCGCCACGATGCGGATCACCGGCAGCGCCTGCGCGCCAGCGCCCTCGCCCAGCACGGGGCAGGTGGTTTCATCGCCGTCGATGAACTGCTCGCACAGCACTTCGGGGTCGTAGCGCGAGGCCAGGGCGTAGGCCTGGGCACACTGCGCCGCATCCGTCACCTTGGTCAGGCCGATGGTGGAACCCTCGCGCGCGGGCTTGACGATCATCGGGCTGCCCAGCGCGGCAAAGGCCGCCTCGGTGTCCTGCACGCTGGCCACCAGGCGCCAGTCGGGCGTGGGCAGACCTTCAAAGCGCCAGATGCGCTTGGTCATGATCTTGTCCATGGCGATGCTGGAGGCCATCACGCCCGAGCCGGTGTAGGGGATGCCCAGCAGCTCCAGCGCGCCCTGCACCGTGCCATCCTCGCCGTGGCGGCCATGCAGGGCGATGAAGCAGCGCGCAAAGCCCTGCTCCTTCAGGGCACACAGGGGCTGCTCGGAAGGATCGAAGGGATGGGCATCGACCCCTTGCGCCCGCAAGGCCTGCAGCACGCCCTGGCCGGACATCAGGGAGACCTCGCGCTCCGAAGAAGCGCCACCCAGCAGCACCGCTACCTTACCCATAGCATGGACATCAACGGCTGCATTGTTTTCTTGAAGTTTTTGCGTCATAAACCACTACCTGACAGTGCTACAAGCATCTATTTTGAGAGCAATTGCACCACCTGAGCCGGCACACTGCCAATGGAGCCAGCCCCCATGCAGAGCACCACATCGTCCGGGCGCGCATTGTCCACGATGGTCTGCGCCAGATCGCCCACCTGGGCCACGAATACCGGCTCGACCTTGCCCGCCACGCGCAGCGCACGGGCCAGCGCCCGGCCATCGGCCGCCTGAATCGGCTCCTCGCCTGCGGCATAGACCTCGGTGAGCAGCACGGCATCGGCCTGCCCCAGCACCTGCACGAAGTCCTCGAAGCAGTCGCGGGTGCGGGTGAAGCGGTGCGGCTGGAAGGCCAGCACCAGCCGCCGCCCCGGAAAGGCGCCGCGCGCAGCCGCCAGGGTGGCGCGCATTTCCACCGGATGGTGGCCGTAGTCGTCGATCAGGGTGAACTGCCCCGGTGCCGTGCGACACGGCTGCTCGCCATAGCGCTGGAAGCGCCGCCCCACGCCCTTGAAGTTCTCCAGGGCACGCAGCAGTGCCGCATCTTCCACTTCCAGCTCCATGGCCACCGCCACGGCTGCCAGGGCATTGAGCACGTTGTGCACACCGGGCAGACTCAGGCGCACGTGCAGCGGCGGATGGTTGCGGCCATTCTGGCGCAGCACGGTGAAGCACATCCGGCCCTGCTCGGCGCGCACGTCCACGGCGCGCACCTGCACGTCCTCGCCCAGACCGTAGGTGGTCACGGGGCGCGCCAGGGTCGGCAGGATGGCCCGCGCCGCCGGATCGTCGGCGCACACAATGGCGCGGCCATAGAAGGGCATGCGGTGCAGAAAATCGATGAAGGCCTGTTGCAGACGACCAAAGTCGTGCCCATAGGTCTCCATGTGGTCGGCATCGATGTTGGTGACCACCGCCATCATGGGCAACAGGTTCAGGAACGAGGCATCCGATTCATCGGCCTCGACCACGATGTAGTCGCCCTGCCCCAGCTTGGCATTGGCACCTGCGCTGTTCAGGCGCCCACCGATCACAAAGGTCGGATCCAGCCCCGCTTCGGCCAGTACGCTGGCCACCAGACTGGTGGTGGTGGTCTTGCCGTGGGCACCGGCAATGGCGATGCCGTTCTTGAAGCGCATCAGCTCGGCCAGCATCAGGGCACGCGGCACGACCGGGATCTTCGTGGCCCGCGCCTGGAGCACTTCGGGGTTGTCGGCGCGCACTGCGGTGGAAGTGACGATCACGTCCGCACCCTGCACATGCTCCGGCGCATGGCCAACGTAGGTGGTGATGCCCAGATCGTGCAGACGTTGCAGGGTGGCGCTGTCGGCCAGGTCCGAGCCCGAGACGGTGTAGCCCAGGTTGTGCAGCACCTCGGCAATGCCGCTCATGCCCGAGCCACCAATGCCCACGAAATGGATGTTCTGGATGACGTGTTTCATGCAGCCAGCTCCTCGCAGGCTGCGACCACCAGTTCGGTGGCTTGGATCTTTTGCATGTTTTTGGCCTTTTCGGCAATATCTACCAGCGCCGAGCGCTGCATATTTTGGAGCATTTCTGCTAGCTTTTCAGGAGTCAACTGCGTTTGGGGCACCAGCCACCCGGCTCCGGCATCGACCATGAAGCGCGCGTTGGTGGTCTGGTGATCGTCCACCGCATGCGGAAACGGCACGTAGATGGCGGCTGCGCCAATGGCGGCAATTTCCGTCACCGTGCTGGCGCCAGCGCGACAGATGATCAGGTCAGCCTGGGCAAAGGCCTGCGCGGTGTCGTCGATAAAGGGCGTCAGCTCTGCCTCGACACCGGCGGCAGCGTAGTTCGCGCGCAGGGCGTCGATCTGCTTGGCGCCACTTTGGTGCAGCACCTGCGGGCGCTGCTCGGCAGGCAGCAGGGCCAGCGCCTTGGGCACCACCTCATTGAGCGCCTGCGCACCCAGGCTGCCGCCCACCACCAGCACCTTCAGCGGCCCACTGCGCCCGGCAAAACGCTGTCGTGGCTCGGGCTGCTGCAGGAACGCCGCGCGCAGCGGGTTGCCCACCCACTGGCCGCGCGGCAGCACGTTGGGGAAGGCCGTGAAGATGCGGTCGGCAATCTGCGCCAGCAGCTTGTTGGCCATGCCAGCCACCGAGTTCTGCTCGTGCAGCACCAGGCGCTTGCCGGCCAGCACGGCCATCATGCCGCCGGGAAAACTGATGTAGCCGCCCAGCCCCACCACCACCTGCGGCTGCACGCGCCGCACCACGCCCCAGGCCTGGGCAAAGGCCTTGAGCAGGCGCAGCGGCAGCAGCGCCAGCGTGAGCACGCCCTTGCCGCGCACACCGGAAAAATCGATGGTGTGCAGGGTAAAGCCCTGCTCGGGCACCAGGCGCGCCTCCATGCTGGCCGGAGCGCCCAGCCAGTGCACCTGCCAGCCCTGCGCGCGCAGCGCCTGCGCCACGGCCAGACCTGGGAAGATGTGGCCACCGGTGCCACCGGCCATCACTAATGCGGTTTTTTTCTGCGTCACGCTCGCATCCTCGGGTTTTGCAATTGCTTGTTCTCGTAATCGATGCGCAGCACGACAGCAATGGCGATCAGGTTGAAGAGTGCGGCCGAGCCGCCAAAGCTCATCAGCGGCAGGGTCAGCCCCTTGGTGGGCAGGGCTCCCAGATTCACGCCCATGTTGATGAAAGCCTGAAAACCGATCCAGATCGCCACGCCCTGCGCCACCAGGCCGGAGAAGACGCGATCGAGCAGGATCGCCTCACGCCCGATCAGCGTCATGCGGCGCATCAGCCAGTAAAAGGCCACGATGATCACCATCAGGCCGACAAAGCCGAACTCCTCGCCAATCACGGACAGCAGAAAGTCGGTGTGTGCCTCGGGCAGCCAGTGCAGCTTTTCCACGCTGCGCCCCAGACCGACGCCGGAAAACTCCCCCCGGCCGATGGCAATCAGGGCGTGCGTGAGCTGGTAGCCCTTGCCCAGGGCGTGCTCCATGTCCCAGGGGTCCAGATAGGCAAAGATGCGGTCGCGCCGCCAGGGCGAGGCCGCAATCATGACCACAAAGGCCATCACCACCAGGGCGCCCATGCCGAAGAACATGCCCGCGTTGACGCCGCCCAGGAACAGAATCCCCATGGCGATGATGACGATCACCAGGAAGGCGCCCATGTCCGGCTCGGCCAGCAACAGAATGCCCACCAGCCCGACGGCCACCCCCATGGGCAGGACGGCACGGAAGAACCGCTCCTTGACGTCCATGCGCCGCACCATGTAGTCGGCGGCGTAGAGCAACACGGCGAACTTGGCCAGCTCGGACGGCTGAAAGTTCATCACCCCCAGCGGCAGCCAGCGCCGCGAGCCATTGACCACCACCCCCACGTGCGGCACCAGCACCAGCACCAGCAGCAACAGCGCCAGCAGGAAGATGCGCGGCGCCAGCTTCTGCCACGTGAGCATGGACACCTGAAAGGCCATGAAGGCCGCAACAAAGGCCACCCCCAGGGCAATGGCATGGCGCATGACGAAGTGGTAGGGCGCAATCTGGCCAAAGCGCGGGTTGTCGGCCATGGCAATCGAGGCCGAATACACCATCACCAGCCCCCAGGACAGCAGGCCGACCACCACCCAGATCAACGCCTGGTCCAGCCCCACCGCCGTGGGCGGCACGGCCTTGCTGCGGTAGTCGGTGCCGCCCACGCGCACGGGCAGCACATCCACCGGCTTTTCCTGCGGCCCGCGCAGCCAGCCACCCAGCCGCGCACGCAGCGCCTGCCAGCGCCCGCTGCCGTCGGAGGAAGAGCCCCAGCTGCGCGCCATTACCAGCCCACCTCCAGCACCTGCCCGGCCTCATCGGCCAGCGCCTGCACCGCATCCACAAAGGCCTGCGCGCGGTGCGCGTAGTCGCGGAACATGTCCATGCTGGCGCAGGCAGGCGAGAGCAGCACCGCATCGCCCGCCCGGGCCTGGCTGCTGGCCAGTTGCACGGCCTGCGGCATGTCGCTTGCCTCCAGCAGCGCAATGCCCACATCGGCCAGCGCGGCGCGAATCTGCGGCGCATCGCGGCCAATCAGCACCACCGCGCGGCCATAGCGCGCCACCGGATCGGCCAGCGGCGCAAAGTCCTGGCCCTTGCCCAGGCCGCCCAGGATCAGCACGATGCGCTGCTGTGGCCCCAGACCCTGCAACGCCGCCACCGTGGCGCCGACGTTGGTGCCCTTGCTGTCGTCAAAGTACTCCACGCCCTGCACCATGCCGATGGGTTGGACGCGGTGCGGCTCGCCCCGGTACTCGCGCAGGCCATAGAGCAGCGGTGCCAGCGCGCAACCTGCGGCCTGCGCCAGCGCCAGCGCCGCCAGCGCGTTGCAGGCGTTGTGCTGGCCGCGAATGCGCAGCGCATCGGCGGGCATCAGGCGTTGCAGGTGCAGCGGCTGTTGCGCCGCCTGGCGGGTGTTGCCACCCTCGTCCTCGTTGTGCGCACGCACCAGCCAGCGCATGCCGTTGACTTCTTCCAGACCGAAGTCACCCGGCTGCTGTGGCAAACCGGCACCAAAGGTGACATGCGCACGCTGCTGCAGCTTGCCGCCCTTGAGCCTGACGGGCGCAGGCAGCATGGCCATGACGTGCTCATCCTCGCGGTTGAGCACCATCAGCGCCTGGTCGCCAAAAATGCGCGCCTTGGCTGCGGCATAGGCCTGCATGCTGCCGTGCCAATCAAGGTGGTCTTGCGTGACGTTGAGCACCACGGCTGCCGTCGGCTCAAAGCCCTGCACGCCATCGAGCTGAAAGCTCGACAGCTCCAGCACCCAGGCCTGGGGCAGGTCTTGGGCGTTGATGTGCGCGCTCAGGGTATCGAGCAAGGTCGGGCCGATATTGCCCGCCGTGGCCACGCTGTAACCGGCGTGCTGCAAGAGCTGGCTGGTCAGGCTGGTGACGGTGGTTTTGCCATTGGTGCCGGTGATGGCCAGCACCTTGGGCGCGTAGCCGTGTTGTTGCTGCAGCGCGCGCAGGGCGTGGGCAAACAGGTCCAGCTCGCCACCCACGGGCAGCCCCACAGCGCGCGCGGCATCGACCACGGGGGCGATGTCCTGCGGCGCCAGACCGGGTGAGCGGTACACGCTGGTGATGTCCTGGCCCTGCACCAGATCGGCCGTAAAAGGCCCGCCGATAAAGCGCACCTGGGGCAGTTCGGTCTGCAGCGTGGCCAGCTGCGGCGGGGCGCTGCGCGTGTCGGCCACCGTCACCTGCGCACCCGCGCGTGCGCACCAGCGCGCCATGGCCATGCCCGAGGCACCCAGCCCCAGCACCAGCACACGCTGGCCGTGCAGATGCTGCTCGGCGCCGTGCGGCCAGTCGTGCGGCACGGAGGGCAGGCCTGGTTCTGGCGGCGTATCCGGAGCCAGTTCTGGTGGGGCAGCAGCGGGGGCTGCTTCTGGCGTTTCGCTGTGCGCAAAAATCTGCGCGACAAAGGCCGCCGCATCGCGCGCGGCGTGCAGGCTGTCGATGCTGGGGATGGCTTCAGCTTCTTTTTCAGGAGCTTTTAGCGCTTGCTCTGCAAGGTTTTTAGCATCATTACTCTGTGAAACTGGCTGTTCATCAGCGCAAGAAGCTATGTTTTTTACATCATCGGACATGGCAGCAACTCAGCGCAGTTTGAGGGTGGACAGCCCGATCAGGCACAGCAGCATGGTGATGATCCAGAAGCGCGTGACGACCTGGGTTTCCTTCCAGCCGCTCTTTTCGAAGTGGTGGTGCAGCGGTGCCATCTTCAAAAGCCGCCGTCCCTCACCATAGCGCCTTTTGGTGTACTTGAAGTAACTGACCTGCAGCATCACCGACAGCGCTTCCACCACAAAAATGCCCCCCATGATGGCCAGCACCATTTCCTGGCGCACGATCACGGCAATCGTGCCCAACGCGCCGCCCAGGGCCAGTGCGCCCACGTCGCCCATGAAGATCTGCGCCGGGTGGGCGTTGAACCACAGAAAGGCCAGACCGGCACCGGCCATGGCGCCGCAGAACACCAGCAGCTCGCCCGTGCCGGGAATGTGCGGCAGGTGCAGGTAGCGCGCGTAGGTGCTGCTGCCGGTCACATAGGCAAAAATGCCCAGCGAGGCGCCCACAAGAATCACCGGCATGATGGCCAGGCCATCCAGCCCGTCGGTAAGGTTCACCGCATTGCTGGCGCCCACAATCACCAGATAGGTGAGCAACACAAAGCCGAACACGCCCAGCGGATAGTTCACCTGTTTGAAAAACGGCAGCATCAGCCCGGCCTGCGGCGGCAAATCCAGCGCAAAACCGGACTGCACCCAGGTGATGAACAGCTCCAGCGCGCGGCCGGTGGAGACCTCGGAAATGCTGAACACCAGCGCCAGCGCTGCCAGCAGGCCGATCACCGACTGCCAGAAGTACTTCTCGCGCGAGCGCATGCCCTCGGGGTCCTTGTTGACCACCTTGCGCCAGTCGTCCACCCAACCAATGGCGCCAAAGCCCAGGGTGACGATGAGCGTGATCCAGACAAAGCGGTTGGACGGCTCGAACCACAGCAGGGTGGAAATGGCCACGGCAAACAGGATCAGCACCCCGCCCATGGTGGGCGTGCCGCTCTTGATCAGGTGCGTCTGCATGGCATAGCCCCGGATGGGTTGCCCCACCTTGAGCGCCGTGAGCATGCGGATGGCCTTGGGCCCGATCCATAGCCCCACCACCAATGCCGTCAATGCCGCCATCACTGCACGGAAGGTGATGTACTGCACCACACGCAGAAACGTCCAGTCCGGCTGCATGCCTTGCAGCCATTGCGCCAGCCAGATCAACATGCTGCGCCCTCCTTCTGTGCTGCTGCGCCTTGCAGATCCTGCACCACGGCCTCCATGCCCATGCTGCGCGAGCCCTTGACCAGCACACTGGCCACCCCCGCGTCCACCAGCGCCCGCGCGTTCGCGCTGGCCGCTGCCTTGTCGGGTGCGGGCTGCGCACCGGTGCCAAAAGCCGCCACTGTGTGTGCGCCCTGCGCGCCATAGGCAATCAGATGCTCAATCCCCGCCGCGCGGGCGCTGGCGCCCACCTCGGCGTGAAAGGCCGGCCCCTGGCTGCCAACTTCCCCCATGTCGCCCAGCACCAGCAGGCGTGGCCCAGGCAGCTCGGCCAGCATGGCAATGGCAGCCTGCACCGAGTCGGGGTTGGCGTTGTAACTGTCGTCGATCACCTGCACCGTGCGCCCACCGCTCCAGGACAGCACCAGCGCGCGTGAGCGCCCGCTTACCGGGGCAAAGGCCTGCAAACCCTGGGCAATCGCTGTCAGCGGCACCCCGGCGGCCAGCGCGCAGGCTGTGGCGGCCAGCGCGTTGAGCACGTTGTGACGCCCGCCAATGTGCAGGCGCGTCTGCACCTCACCAGCGGGCGTGGCCAGCGTCACTTGCCAGCCGCCCTGCTGCCACTGCACCGTGCGCGCCCAGACGTCGGCATCGGCAAAGCCAAAAGTGAGCACCTGGCGCGCACCGGCCAGTTTGCGCCACAAGGGGGTGAATGCATCGCCAGCGGGAAAGACGGCCACGCCGTCTGCCGGCAGGGAGGTGAGCACACTGCCGTTTTCCTGCGCCACTGCCTCCACGGTGTGCATGAACTCCTGGTGCTCGCGCTGGGCGTTGTTGACCAGCGCCACGGTGGGCTGGGCCATTTGCGCCAGGGTGGCGATCTCACCGGGATGGTTCATGCCCAGTTCGACCACGGCAATGCGGTGCTCGGCGCGCAGGCGCAGCAGCGTCAGCGGCACGCCAATGGCGTTGTTGAAATTGCCGCGCGTGGCCAGGCTGGCCTCACCGGCGTGTGCCTGGAGGATGCTGGCCAGCATCTGCGTGACCGTGGTCTTGCCATTGCTGCCTGTCACGGCAATCAACGGCAGAGCAAACTGTGCGCGCCAGCCGGCGGCCAGGGCGCCCAGCCCCTGGGTGGTATCGGGCACTTCAATGCACGGCAGGCCCGGCACGCCGCGTCCGGGCTCCACCAGCGCCGCAGCGGCACCCTGGCCTTGTGCCTGGGGCAGGAAGTCGTGGCCATCCATGCGCTCGCCGCGCAGGGCCACAAAAAAGTCGTCCGCCTGCAGGCTGCGACTGTCGGTATGCACGCGCGCCAGGGCGCAATCGCCACGGCCCAGCAGCTGTGCGCCGGGCAGGCGGCGGGCGATCCAGGCATGGGCCTGCTCTAAAGTCATCATCACGGTGTTGTGCTTTCCCGGCGCTGCTGCAATGCCTGCAGCGCCTGCTCTTTGTCAGAAAACGGGCGTTTGACGCCCTGTATGTCCTGGTAGTCCTCGTGGCCCTTGCCAGCCAGCAGCAGCACGTCGCGTGCATCGGCCCGGGCAATGGCCTGGGCAATGGCCTGGGCGCGATCGAGCACACAGGGTGTGCCAGCACGCATGCCCGCCAGAATGTCGCGTGCGATGGTTTCGGGATCTTCCAGGCGCGGGTTGTCGCTGGTCACCAGCACCACATCGGCGGCCTGCTCGGCCGCCTGACCCATGAGCGGGCGCTTGCTGGCATCGCGGTTGCCCCCGCAGCCAAACACGCACCACAGCCGCCCGCCCCGCGCCTGCGCCAGCGGGCGCAGCGCCGCCAGGGCCTGCGCCAGGGCGTCGGGGGTGTGGGCATAGTCCACCACCACCAGGGGCTGACCGGGCTGGGCGATTTGCTGCATGCGTCCGGGCACGGGCTGCAGGCGGGCACAGATCTGTGCGGCCTGAGCCAGCTCCAGCCCCAGGCCGCGCAAGGTCGCCAGCACGCCCAGCAGGTTGCTGATGTTGTACTGCCCGACCAGAGCCGTCTGCATGGGCAGGCGCTGCGCGCCTTCCTCCAGCACAAAGGCCAGGCCCTGCGCACCATGGTGCACGTCCACGGCGCGCAGGCGCGCCGGGCGTTGCACCGCCACGGTCCACAGGTCCAGATCGCTGCGCTGCTGCAACTGCTGGGCCAGATGCTGACCGTGGGCATCGTCCACGTTCACCACCGCCACGCGCAGCCCGGGCCAGTCGAACAGACGGTCCTTGGCCTCGGCATAGGCCTGCATGGTGCCGTGGTAGTCCAGATGGTCCTGCGTCAGGTTGGTGAAGATGGCGGTATCGACATGTACACCAGCCAGGCGCTGTTCAACGATGCCGATGGAGGAAGCTTCCATGGCGCAGTGCTGCACCCCCTGGGCCACAAAACCGGCCAGCGCCGCCTGCAGCAACACAGGGTCGGGCGTGGTCATGCCGGTGGAAACAAAGTCGGGCGCCACGCCCACCCCCAGGGTGCCCACCATGGCGCACTGCGGCAGGGCATGGGCCAGCCACCAGGCGGTGCTGGTCTTGCCATTGGTGCCGGTCACCGCCAGTACCTTGAGCTGCTGCGAGGCCTGCCCGTACCACTGCGCGGCCAAGATGCCGGTGGCCGCTTTCAAACCGGGCAGCACCGCAATCTGCGCCCCGGCCAGATCAAATGCTTCCAGGCCCTGCTGCTCCACCAGGCACGCCACGGCGCCACGCGCCAGGGCATCGGGCACATGGGCGCGCCCATCGGTGCTGGCGCCGGGCCAGGCAATAAAGGCGTCCCCCGGCTGCACCTGGCGGCTGTCGGTGCGCAGCTGACCTGCGCCACGCGAACGCAACCATTGCAGGGCTTGGACCACATCGGGCAATACATGCACAGCAGAACTCACAAAGATTCCTCCACCGGATTAGCCACGATCTGTGGCTGCACGGCAAGATCGGGGGGCACCCCCATCAGGCGCAGGCTCTGCTGCACCACGGCACTGAAGACCGGTGCGGCAACCGCACCACCGTAATACACGCCATTGCTGGGTTCATCGATCATCACCGCCACGATGACGCGCGGCTCCTCGATCGGTGCCATGCCGGTGAACCAGGCACGGTACTTGCCCACGGCATAGTGCTTGCCCACCTGCTTGCGCGCCGTGCCGGACTTGCCGCCCACGGAATACCCTTCCGTCTGTGCGCGCTGGCCGGTGCCGCCCGGCCCCGTGGCCAGGGCCAGCATCTTGCGCACGGCATCGGCCGTCTTGATCGAGAAGATCGGCACCCCCACCGGCGGCTTGTCCAGCTTGACGATGGAGGCCGGAATCACCCGCCCGTCGTTGGAAAACACGGTGTAGGAGCGCGCCATCTGCAACAGGCTGGCCGACAGGCCGTAGCCGTAGGACATGGTGGCCTGCTCGATGGGCCGCCAGCTCTTGTAGGGGCGCAGGCGCCCGCTGGCCACGCCAGGAAACGCCAGCTGCGGCTTCTGTCCGAAGCCGACGGCAGAAAACGTCTCCCACATCTGCTGGGCCGACAATTGCTGGGCGATCTTGGCCGTGCCCACATTGCTGGATTTCTGGATCACGCCTTCCACCGTGAGCGCGCCGTAGTTCTTCGTGTCGGAGATGGTCGAGCCGGTGATCGTCAGGCGCCCGGGCGTGGTGTCGATCACCGTACCGGGCTTGACCACGCCAGCCTCCAGCGCCATGGCCACCGTGATGGGCTTGATGGTCGAGCCCGGCTCGAACACGTCGGTCAGGGCGCGGTTGCGCAGCTGCTCACCCGTGAGATTCCTGCGGTTGGACGGGTCGAAGCTGGGGTAATTGGCCAGGGCCAGCAACTCGCCAGTACGCGCATCCATGACCACGGCCGTGCCACCTGCGGCCTTGTGCGCCAGCACCTGTTCCTTGAGCTTCTGGTAGGTGAAGAACTGGATCTTGCTGTCGATGGACAACTGGATGTCGCGCCCGTCCATGGGCGGAATTTCCTCGCCCACGCCCTCGATCACCTGCCCCAGGCGGTTCTTGATCACGCGGCGCGACCCGGGCCGACCGGCCAGCTCGCTCTCAAAGGCCAGCTCCATGCCTTCCTGCCCCTTGTCCTCCACGTTGGTGAACCCGACGACATGCGCAGCAGCCTCACCTTCCGGGTACTCACGGCGGTACTCACGGTTCTGGTAGATGCCCTTGATGCCCAGCGCCTTGATCTGCTGGCCCACTTCCCAGTCGAGCAGGCGCTTGACCCAGACAAAGGATTTGTCGGAGTCCAGCTTTTGCTGCAGCTGCGGCAGGCTCATGCCCACCAGACGGGCCAGTTCGGGCAGCTTGGCCCGGATTTCCGCGTCGTTCTGGTCCACCTCTTCCGGGTTGGCCCAGATGCTGGCGGCCGGAATGCTGGAAGCCAGGATCAGGCCATTGCGGTCCAGAATCCTGCCCCGGTTGGCGGGCAGCTCCAGCGTGCGGGCAAAGCGCACCTCCCCCTGACGCAGGAAAAAGTCGTTACCGATCAGCTGCACATAGGCCGCGCGCCCGGCCAGGCCAGCAAAGCCCAGGGCCACCAGAATCATGACGAAGCGGCTGCGCCACAGCTGGGTCTTGTGGGCCAGCAAAGGGCTGGTGCTGTAGGAAAGGCCGCGGCGCATCATGGCTCCCCGACGCTGTGGTCGTCACGCACATAGTGGGTCAGCGCCGGGGTCACGGGCTGCAAGCCCTGGGCCTGGGCCAGACTCTCGATGCGCGAAGGCGCCGAGCGGGCCCGCTTTTCCACTTGCAGGCGCTGGCGTTCGGTCGCCAGCTGCCGGCCCTGGGAAACGGCCTGATCCAGCTCGGTGAACAAACGCCGCGACTCGTACTGGGTATGCACCAGATACAGGGCACTGGCAATGACTGCCAGCAGCAACAGCAACGGAATGCGCAGCACCGCCTTGGCCTCCTGTCTGACCTAGATGGGTACGTCGGTGCGTTCTGCCACGCGCATCACGGCGCTGCGCGCGCGCGGGTTGGCCGCCACTTCCTCTGCGCTGGGCTTGATGCGCGCCAGCGCCCGCAGGTGCATGGGCCGTGGCGGCGCAAACGGCGCGCGCCGGTCGTAGGTTTCCTTGGCGTGCTCGGCGATGAACTGCTTGACGATGCGGTCTTCCAGCGAGTGAAAGCTGATCACCACCAGGCGTCCGCCGGGCTTAAGCACCGTCAGGCTGGCGGCCAGCGCTTCCTGCAATTCTTCCAGTTCGGCGTTGATGAAGATGCGCAGCGCCTGAAAGGTGCGCGTGGCCGGGTGCTGCCCTGCCTCGCGTGTCTTGACCACACGGGCCACCAGATTGGCCAGTTCGGAGGTGGTGCGCAGCGGCCCCTGGACCTCGCGCTGGGCGACGATGGCCTTGGCAATGGCAAAGGCAAAGCGCTCCTCGCCGTAGTCGCGAATCACATCGGCGATCTGCTGCACCTCGGCATCCTGCAACCACTCAGCCACGCTCATGCCGCGCGTGGTGTCCATGCGCATGTCCAGAGGGCCATCGAAGCGAAAGCTGAAGCCGCGCTGCGGCGTGTCTATCTGCGGGGAGCTGACCCCCAGGTCCATCAGGATGCCATCGACGCTGGCCGGCGGCAGCTCGGCAATGTGCCGAAAGCCCTCATGCCGGATGGAAAAGCGTGCATCGTCGATCTGCGCGGCCTGGGCAATGGCCTGCGGATCCTTGTCGAAGGCAATCAGGCGCGCCTGCGGGCCCAGGCGGCTGAGCGCCAGGCGGGTGTGTCCCCCGCGCCCGAAAGTGGCATCCACCCAAGTGCCGGCAGGGCGGGCATCGGCATGGCCGAGCAAGGCATCCACGGCTTCATGCAACAAAACCGTGATGTGTTCTAACGGTGGATTCAAAACGCAGCCCCGAACGGTGAAAAGAGAAACCCCTGACAGAGTGCACTTCTGCCAGGGGTGGGCATTTTAAGCGAGCGCCCCATTCAGAGGAGGACGCAGGGGTGTCAAAGAATGTAGCGCGACAAATCCTCATCCTGGCTGAGCTGCTCCAGGCGCGCATCCACGTAGGCCGCATCGATCACCACGGTCTTGCCCTGGTGCTTGACGGCATCAAAACTGACCTCGTCAAGCAACCGCTCCATCACGGTGGACAGACGCCGCGCGCCAATGTTTTCGGTGCGCTCGTTGACCGTGAAGGCCGTGTGCGCCAGGCGCGTGATGCCATCGGGTGTGAACTCCAGCGTCACCCCCTCCGTGGCCAGCAAGGCCTGGTACTGCTTGACCAGGCTGGCATGGGTCTGTGTGAGGATGGCCTCAAAGTCCTGCACCGACAGGCTGTCGAGCTCCACGCGGATGGGAAAGCGCCCTTGCAGCTCGGGGATCAGGTCGCTGGGCTTGGACAGGTGAAATGCCCCCGAGGCAATGAACAGGATATGGTCGGTCTTGACCATGCCGTACTTGGTCGAGACGGTGGTGCCTTCGACCAGCGGCAGCAGGTCGCGCTGCACCCCCTGGCGCGAGACTTCGGCGCCGCCGCTTTCCTGGCGCGAGGCCACCTTGTCGATCTCGTCCAGAAAGACGATGCCGTTTTGCTCCATGTTGGCAATGGCGCGCGTCCTCAGCTCCTCCTCGTTCACCAGCTTGGCCGCTTCCTCGTCGATCAGGATCTTGAGCGCTTCCTTGATCTTGAGCTTGCGCGTCCTGCGGCGCTCCTGGCCCATCTGACTGAAGAGGCCGCGCAGCTGCTCGGCCATCTCTTCCATGCCCTGCGGGCCCATGATTTCAACGTGCGGGCGGGCATCGAGCAGGTCGATCTCGATTTCCTTGTCGTCCAGCTGGCCTTCGCGCAGCTTCTTGCGGAACACCTGACGCGTGCCGTTGTCGGCCGGCTGCACGTCGTGGGTGCGCGCCGGGGGCAGCAGCACGTCCAGAATGCGCTCCTCGGCTGCATCCTCGGCGCGCATGCGCTGCTTCTTCATCTCGCTTTCGCGTGCCTGCTTGATGGCCACCTCGGCCAGGTCGCGGATGATGGAATCCACGTCCTTGCCCACGTAGCCCACTTCCGTGAACTTGGTGGCCTCCACCTTGATGAAGGGCGCATCGGCCAGACGGGCCAGACGGCGGGCGATCTCGGTCTTGCCCACCCCGGTGGGGCCGATCATGAGGATGTTCTTGGGCGTGATCTCGGCGCGCAGTGCCTCATCGACCTGCTGACGGCGCCAGCGGTTGCGCAGCGCAATGGCCACGGCACGTTTGGCTCCCTGCTGGCCAACGATGTGGCGATCCAGTTCACTGACGATTTCCTGAGGAGTCATGGACGACATGATTTATCCAAGAAAAATGGCCTCCAGCGCTTGTCCAGCAAGCGCTAAAAGCTCTTATTTTTGACTATCCGCCTGGGCAGGCAGCACTTCGATGGTGTGGTGCATGTTGGTGTAGATGCACAGCTCGCCGGCAATTTCCAGCGACTTTTTCACGATGTCCTGGGCCGACAGCTCGGTGTTGTGCAGCAATGCCTTGGCGGCGGAGTGGGCGTAGGCACCACCGGAGCCGATGGCGACGATGCCGTGCTCCGGCTCCAGCACATCGCCGTTGCCGGTGATGATCAGCGAGGCGGTGTGGTCTGCCACGGCCAGCATGGCCTCCAGACGGCGCAGCACGCGGTCGGTGCGCCATTCCTTGGTCAGCTCGATGGCCGCGCGCATCAGGTGGCCCTGGTGCTTTTCCAGCTTGCCCTCGAAACGCTCGAACAGGGTGAACGCATCGGCCGTGGCGCCGGCAAAGCCGGCCAGGACCTTGCCCTGGTAGAGCTTGCGCACCTTGCGTGCGCTGCCCTTGACGACGATGTTCCCAAGGGTGACTTGCCCGTCGCCACCGATGGCGACTTCAATGCCCTGCGGCGTCTGACGCCGCACGCTGAGGATGGTGGTGCCGTGAAATTGTTCCATAGCAGCCGCAGTTGGCGGCTGCGCCGCCGATTGCAAGAGCGGCCCTGCGAAAAATCAGACCGCGCGCAACATCAGCCTGGCATGCTCATGCACACCGATGACGTGCATGAAGGCCGCCGTGAGCTGGTGCAGATTGACAAAGCGCAGGCTGTAGCCACGCCCCTGCATGGCCGCGGCCCAGTTGAGCAAGCCGCCTGCCGCCACAAAATCCAGGCGGATCAGCAGGCTGCAATCCACATCCACCGGGCCGGGGGTGCTGCCGGCCTTGGCCTCGATGGCCTCCAGCGGCTCCTGCACGTCGCCCTCCAGAATGCCGAACAGGCCATCGCCCAGCATGGGCAGCTGCAGCGGCGCCGCAGCAGCGGCATCTGCCTTGCCGCCTTCCGTGCCGGAGAGCAGGCTGGAGTCCTGCAGGGTGGTCATGTCCACCTCACCCTCTTCCTCCACCAGGCACTGGTGCTGGGGCTCCTGCCACTGCGGTGGCGAGACCTCGTAGGTGATGCAGTAGTCCAGCGCCACCTGCTCATACTCTTCCATGCGGTGCACAAAGCGCAGCACCGCCATGCGCAGCAGCCACCACTGGGGCGAGACGTCCCGCTGCTCCGGCACCGTATGCTGCTTGAGCAACTGCAGCAACACTCCCGCGTGGGACCAGACGAACTGCCCGCCTTTTTGCTCGGCCCAGCGATGCAGCAACTGGGTCAGCGCCGGCAGCGCCGCCTCATCGATGGCATGCAGGCGCTGCCAGGACATGGCCCAGGGCGCCGAAGCGCGTGCAATGGCCGCCTGCAATGCGGTGATGGAGCTGGTGCTCAGGGTAGCAGGGCTTTGCCACTGGCCCTTGCGCGCGGTGGGCTGGGGTGCGCTGCCGCCTTGCAGCGGCGCCATGCCCAGCTGGGCTGGCAGCGACGTCCACAGCGGCGCCGACTTGCCAAAGTGCGCGGCATAGTCGATGGCCAGAGGCTCAAAGGTTTCTTCATCGCCGCTGGCGCGACACAGGTCCAGCGCAGCGTGCCACAAGGCCGCCACCTGCTGGTTGTCCACGGGCTCGGTGCCCAGAACCTGTGCCAGATGCTCCAGCAGCCGGGTACGCGCCGCCGAGACGTCGCCGTGGGCGAACAAAATGGCGGGCTCTTCCAAATCGGGGTGTGGCTGAAACTCCACGACACGGCGCTCCTGGGTAGGCATGTTTGCGGTATCTGCGCCGGCAACGGCTTGCTCTTCAGGCTCTGGCTCCACTGCCTGGACGGCAGGCCTGCGGGCTGCGCTCTTGACAGCCTCGTTGTCCCCCCACCACTGGCTGGACATTTGCGCCTCAATCACATCAATCTTGCGCAGCGTTTGGGTGCTCTTCAGCGTGTTTTCCTGCTCCTCGGCCGGCAGGAAGCTCTGCACAGGAGCGGGGGCGGGCACCTGGATCTGGCCTTGCGCATTCTGCTGGCGCAACTGGCGCAGCTGCGCAAACTCCTGCATGCGAATGGCATCGTTGCGGCGCTTGCGCTGCATGGTGTGCTGCAGCTCCTGGCGACTATCCAGCCCCAGGGTGTCGCCCTGACCGCCCAACGCCGGATCCTCCTTGCCACGCACCATGTGCATGACCTTGGAGAAGAAACCGCCGCCGGATTTGCTGGTGTTTGCCTCGTTGCTCATGGTGCTGATACTAGCGGCATCGCCGCTAGTGCCAAGGCTTAATCACCGAACATTTTTTGCTTCAATTCGCGTCGCTGCTGTGCTTCAAGCGACAGGGTGGCCGTCGGGCGGGCCAGCAGACGCAGCACGCCGATGGGCTCGCCGGTTTCATCGCAGTAGCCGTACTCGCCACTGTCGATGCTGGCAATCGACTGCTCGATCTTCTTGAGCAGCTTGCGCTCGCGGTCGCGGGTGCGCAGCTCCAGGGCATGCTCTTCCTCGATGGTGGCGCGATCGGCCGGATCAGGAACCACCACCGTGTCTTCGCGCAGGTTCTCCGCGGTCTCACCGGCATTGGCGTGCATGTCCTGCTTGAGCTTGAGCAGCTTCAGGCGGAAGTAGGCCAGCTGGACGTCGTTCATGTACTCACTGTCGGGCATGGCCACGATATCAGCATCGGTCAGCTCCTCGACAGGCTTCGTCTTCCAGTTGTTGGCCAGCTTGGGGTCGCGTTTGGTCACCAAAGAGAGGGGCGCAGAAGTGGTCGTAGTCATAGTTTTCGCGTCACAACAGGGGCAGCCAGCGCTGCCGGGGTGATGGGAGGTGGCTGCCCGCTTGTGAGCAGCCAGGCCACCTGCTTGAGCAGGCGGGCGCGATTGTATCGACCCCCCGTTCAACAGGCCGCCTTTATATCGCACGGCCAGGGCTGGTCAAAGCAAACTGGTGTAAACCCGAACTGGGGGTGAACACCGGTCTGCCGCCCGGCTCAGGCGGAGGCCACCAGGCTCTGATCCAGCCCCTGGCGCAGGATGTCCTGCGGCAGATCGATGCCGATGAACACCATACGGCTCTCGCGGGGCTCGTCTGCGCCCCACTCGGGGCCCAAGTCGCTGCCCATGAGCTGGTGCACACCCTGGAAGATGACCTTGCGGCTGGTGCCCTGCATGTGCAGCACGCCCTTGTAACGCAGCATGCGCGGTCCATAAATATTCACAATTGCGCCCAGAAAATCTTCCAGTTTTGCCGGGTCGAAGGGGCGTGTGGCACGGTACACAAAGCTCTTCACATCGTCATCGTGGTGATGGTGGTGCGGGTGCTTGCAGTGCGCGCCGTGCTTGTGGTCATGGTCGTGCGCGCAGTGGCCGTGCTCATGGTCACAGTGGCTGTGGTCGTGCTCATGTTCGCAATGGCCATGCTCGTGATCGCAGTGGCTGTGGTCGTGTTCGTCGTCCTCCAGAAAGTCGGGGTCCACTTCCAGCTTGGCGTTGAGGTTGAAGCCGCGCAGGTCCAGCACTTTCTTCAGATCGACCTGACCGAAGTGCACCGCTTCGATGGGCGCGCGCGGGTTCATGTGCTTGAGGCGGTGGATCAGCGCTTCCTTTTCCTCCTCGCTGATCAGGTCGGTCTTGCTCAGGAAGATCTGGTCGGCAAAGCCCACCTGGCGACGTGCTTCCTGACGGTCGTCCAGCTGCTGCTGTGCGTGCTTGGCATCGACCAGGGTGATGATGGAATCGACCAGATAGGTTTCGGCAATTTCATCGTCCATGAAGAAGGTCTGCACCACCGGGCCGGGGTCGGCCAGGCCGGTGGTCTCGATCACCACGCGATCGAACTCCACCAGCCCCTTGCGGCGCTTGGCCGCCAGCAGTTGCAGGGCCTGGCGCAGGTCCTCGCGGATGGTGCAGCAGATGCAGCCGTTGCTCATCTGCAGGATCTGCTCCTTGGATTCGGTTTTCAGAATGTCGGTGTCGATGTTCTCTTCGCCGAATTCATTCTCGATCACCGCGATCTTCATGCCGTGGGCTTCGCTGAGCACACGCTTGAGCAGCGTGGTCTTGCCTGCGCCCAGAAAGCCGGTGAGGATGGTGGTTGGAATCAAAGCCATGAAATATTCACCTTGTCGAAAACGAAACCGTTGCGCCTGCGGCCGGCACAACGAAAAAACAATAGCTGCAGGCGCTCAAAGTACAAGAGTTTTAATATGAAAATGCCTTGAAAACCTTGTACCAACAGCGGCTGCAACTCCTGAAAACAGAGCACCCTGCTGCCTGATGCTGCGCCGTGCGCGCGCCTACGGCACAGCGTCCGGGGTGTCGCCCGGATCCTCGTCCGGCGCACGGTCTGCAGCCTGGGGGGACGAGGCAGACTGCCCAGACTGCCGGCGCGCGCGGGGATGGGCTTGATCGTACACCCGTGCCAGATGCTGAAAATCCAGCCGGGTGTAGATCTGCGTGCTGGTGATGCTGGCATGCCCCAGCAGCTCCTGCACACCACGCAGATCGCCACTGGACTGCAGCACATGGCTGGCGCAGGAGTGGCGCAGCATGTGCGGATGCACCGGCTGGTCCAGCCCCGCCTGCGTGCTGCGCTGGCGCAGGAGCTGCCACACCTGGGCTGCGCTCAGGCGCCGGCCACGCACACCGACAAACAGCGCTGGCTCGGCCCAGGCGGCCCCAAACGGCCGGGCGCGCAGCGCCAGCCAGTGCTGCAACGCCGCCAGCGCCGGGGCACCCACCGGCACGCTGCGGCGCTTGCTGCCCTTGCCGGTGACGTGCACCAGCCGCGCTGCCACGTCCACCCAGCCCAGGGAGTCGGCGCCGGGGCCGGCATCGAGCTGCACCAGCTCCCCTACGCGCAGGCCACTGCTGTAGAGCAGCTCGGTGATCGCAGCATCGCGCACTTCCTGCCAGGCATCGCCTGCGTCATCCGCACGGTAGGAAGCCAGCCGCACGGCGGCATCCACCGCCAGGGCCTTGGGCAGGCGCTGGGGCGCACGCGGCGGGCGCAGGCCCTGTGCCGGGTTGCGCGCCAGATCGATCTGCCCGGCCAGCCAGGCAAAAAAACCGCGCCAGCACGACAGCCACAGCGCCAGGCTGGCGCTGCTGCTGCCCTGGCCGTAGTGTTGCGTCAGGTACTGGCGCAGGTGCTGCGGCTGCAACTGTGCCAAGGGACAGTCCTGCTGCCGGGCAATGCCCAGCAGACGCTGCAGGCCATCCCCGTACAGCGCCACAGTGCGCGCAGCCAGGCGCTTTTCGTGGGTGACGTGGCGCAGATAGCCCTGCACCCAGGCCTCATCCTGCCCACTGGCGGTGGGGGACTGCAGCGCCACAGCGACATCTGCCGCAGCGCGGGCAGATTCATTAGTTGCCGCCACCACCAACGCGCAGCCGCGCCAGCGCGGCGCTGGCCTGCTCGGCAATGCGGGCCAGAAATTCCGTGCCCATGGTGGCATCGAAGCGCAGCGGATCGGGCGAGCCCAGCACCAGCAGGCCAAAGGCCGGGGTCTGGCTGTCGTTGGGCCCCTCGCGCAGCGTCAAGAGCGCCAGGGACTGCACCTCATCGGGGCGCGGCAGCCAGGTGGTGGGCTCAAAGCCCAGGTTGGGGCCGCAGAACGGCATGGTCAGCGAGGTGGCAAAGGCCTTGGCATCCTCGCTCACCCCCAGCGTGAAGGGCAGGCCCATGAACGGCCCGGCCACCTGCCACACACGCACGGCCACCTGGGGCACGTCGAATTCCCTCTGCAAGCCTTCGCTGATGACGTGGGGCAGTGCACGCGCATCGGGCACTGCTGCCAGGGCGCAACTCCAGCGGTGGACCTTGTGCGCGATGCTGGCGTTTTCGCTGCTGTGGCGCACCATCTCGGCAATGCGCAGCTCCAGCGCGCGGTTTTTCTCGCGCAGCAGCTGCGCCTGACGCTCTTGCAGGCTGATGACACGCTGGTCGTGGCCGCTGCGCAGTTGCACCTTGGCCAGCAGCTCGGCGTGGTGTTCGAAAAACTCAGGGTGCTGCAACAGGTAGTCGGCAACTTGCTGATCGCTGAAAACAGGAGAGTTAGGGGTGTGCATGTCTACAGATCAATGAGGGGCTAAACAGGGCGATTATGACCAGCACCAGCACGGGTCCTAGAAACGCTCCCAGGGCTGTAGGTAGCGCCAATGCCCCTCGGGCAGACCACCCAGGGGAATGCGCCCGATGCGCAGGCGTTTGAGGCCGATCAACTCCAGCCCCACGCCCTGGCACATGGCCTGCACCTCGTGCGCGAAGATGCCTTGCAGGGCAAAGCGCAGGTGCTCCTCGTTCTGCCAGCTGACCTTGATGCGCGGCAGGCGTTTGCCGGCGATGGACGTGCCATCGCACAGGCGCTGCAGGCCGTCGGGGTCCATGTGCTCGCGGCCACGCACGTGGGCGATGACTTCCTGCTCGATGTACAGCGCATCCTGCGTGAGCTTGCGCACCACACCCCGATCCTGGGAAAGCACGCACAGCCCGCTGGCCGCCACCGGCAGCATCAGCAGAGGCTGCTGCGCCTGAAAATGCTTTTGCAGCAGCTTGAGCGGCGCGGGGGCATTACCCTGGCTCCAGCGCTCGGGCGTGAGCAATTGCCAGGCGTTGCCCTGCATCTGCCGCGGGCGCTCGGTCTGACCAAAGCTCCAGCCAGCAGGCTTGTGCAACAGCAGGGTCACCGGCGCCACAGGCTGCGGGCGAATGCCGGGCAGCACCTGCACCTGCTGCTGTGGCAGCACGCGCTGGCCCACGACTTCCACCGTCTGCCCATCGACCTGCACGGCGGCGTTCTCGATGTAGTACTCCGCCTCCCGGCGCGAACAACCCAGCAGCTGCATCACGCGCTTGGACAGGCGCTCGCCTCCAGGCTCGCGCGCAGGGGGCCGTGCCGCACGCACGGGCGGCCGGGAAGATTGGGGTTTGGGTTGTGCTGTCCCTGACCTGGCAGGTGCAGCAGCGCTGGCAGCCACAGGGCCACGACCCGACGCCCGCTGCCGGGCGACAGGTGCCGGCCCCCTGCCAGCCGGTGTCGGACGCGCCGGGCGCGTGCGGCCTGCGCCGGACGTTGTGGCTGTTGGGGTGGGTTTTTTCTTAAGCGTGAGGGTGTGCGACATCCAGTAAGCCTAAAGCATGTATGCGCTCCACATGCGCCTGCAGGCTTCTGGTGGCCAGCGGCCACAGCGCCTGGGGCGTATCGGCATAGGCCAGCGCCACCCAGTCCTGCTCATCGCCATCGGGCCGCACCCGCATGGCGGCCAGCACCTTGGCCTCGCGCGCCAGGCGGTGTGCGCGCAACTGGGCAATCACCTGACGGGCATTGCCCAGCACGTAGCCGTGCGCCGGCAGCAGGAACTCCACCTGATGCGCCACGCATACCTCGTCCAGACGTTGCAGACTGTCCAGATAGGCGGCCATGTTGCCATCGGGCGGGTTGATGATGGTGGTGCTGCCGTTGAGGATGTGGTCGCCCGTGAACAACAGCGCATCCTCCACCAGCAGCAGGCAGACGTGGTTGCTGGCGTGGCCAGGGGTGTAGAGCACCTGCAAGCTGTGGGTTATTTTGCCGTTTCCACCTTGTCCAGACAGCGTGAGCAGCTCCTCATCCTGTAGCACCCGGTCGGGACTGAACTGGCTGTGGGCGGAGGCACCAGGCCCCGAGGGCAAACCCAGCACCGGCGGCCTGGCGCGCCCATGCTGCACGCACAGCGCCTGCAGCAGCCACGCGCCGGGCGCATGGTCGGGGTGGGAGTGGGTGCAGACGATCTGACGGATGTCACCACCAGCCGCATCGAACAGGCGCTGCACATGCGCGGCATCGTCCGGCCCCGGGTCGATGGCGATGTAGCCCGTGGCCGCCTCGCCCACCAGATAACTGTTGGTGCCCGGCCCGGTCATGATGCTGGCGTTGGGCGCCGTCAGGCGCAGCAAATTCTTGCGCAGGGGCCGCACCTGGGTGCTGTCCCACTGCAACTGGTGCACATCCTGCCCATCGGGGCAGACCAGGCACAGCTCGCCATAGGGTGCCTCGTCTTCCATGCAGCGGTATTCCTGGCTGCCCATGCGGCCGGAGCGCGGCATGCTGCGCCACAGCGGGCCGTTGCGCATGGCCTGCAGCAGTGCCTGGGCGTCGGCGTAACCGGACAGACGCTCCAGCGTGCGGATGGTCGGGTAGATCATGGGCATCTGCCCGGCGTAGTGCTGCTCCAGCGCCTGCCGGGGCTGCACCCAGACGGGCTCGAACTGCTCGCTCTCATCGGCCTGCGGCGTCTGCCCCTGTGGCGCCAGAGCGACGAAGAAGGGCACGGCAAAGCGCTTGGGCACGATGGGGTCGGCCGTCCAGTGCGCCAGCTGCCACACGCCGCGCAGGTCCAGCTGCAGCCCACGGGCCTTGAGCTGCGGCCACAGCGGGGCATTGCGCTGCAGCGCATCGACATCGGCCTGGGTGGCCGGGCGACCATCGGCGTGCACGGCCAGCAGCAGGCCCATTTCCTCGAAGGTTTCGCGTACGGCAGCAATTGCGGCCTGACGCTCGGCAGCGTCCATGTCCGGGCGTGCGAGGACGGGCAGATCGTCCTGGGCATCCTGTGCCTCGATGCCGCCGCCCGGAAAGACGTAGGCACCGGGTACAAAACTTGCCTTGCTGGAGCGGCGCGTCATCAGCACCTCCCAATGGGCCACGTCGCCCGGGGAACGGACTGGCCGGTCGCGCAGCAGGAGCAAAGTGGCGGCGTCGAGCAAGGGAGCGCTGGCGCGCTGGGGATGAAGCAGGTATTCGGTTCGAAGCATGGCCGCATTATTTGCCCAGGCAGGGCACAAAAGCTGCCAGCACGGTCACGCCGCCTGCGAGCGCTTGAGGGAAAAAGCAAAGTGTGAAGCCCACCGATAAGCCGGATTCTGTGCACCCAGTTGCCTGGGCGTGACCGCCATTACTCTGGGCCGGGGGTCGCCCCACCGGCTCGATGCCACCTACCCGCACACTCCGGGGGCCCCGTCAACGTGTGCCTACTTGGTGTTGCTGCGCGTAGAGATTGCCCGTTTCACCCCTGGTGGTCTGCCTTGCGACACTCCCCCAGGACTCGTCTCTGTTGCTCTGATCCTCACCTCACGGTGGACAGCCGTTAGCTGCTACGCTGCCCTGTGCAGTCCGGACGTTCCTCCAGTGCGGCTTTTCAGCACTTGCACCGGCGGCGGTCTGGTGGGCTTCACGGGCGCCATTATCCAGGCAAACCCGGACGGCTTTATCTATGCAGCGCATATTCATATGGTTGCCTGTGGGAACGGCTGCGCCACAATGGCTGGCATCGTCGCAAAGCGCCGCACACATGCGAAGGCGCGCCCCTCACTCCCCACATTACACACATTGGAGTCTTCCACCATGAAAGTTGACAGCATCCTGCAAACCATCGGCAACACCCCCGTTGTGCGCATCAACCGCTTGCTAGGCGCCAATGCCCAGGTGTGGGTCAAGTCCGAACGCAGCAACCCCGGCGGCTCGATCAAGGACCGCATCGCCCTGGCCATGGTGGAAGCGGCAGAAAAATCCGGCCAGCTCAAGCCCGGTGGCACCATTATTGAGCCGACCAGCGGCAACACGGGCGTGGGCCTGGCACTGGTGGCTGCCGTCAAGGGCTACCAGCTGATCCTGGTGATGCCCGAGAGCATGTCCATCGAACGCCGCCGCCTGATGCTGGCCTACGGTGCCAAGTTCGACCTCACCCCCAAGGAAAAGGGCATGAAGGGCGCCATCGCCCGTGCTGAAGAGCTGGCCGCACAAATCCCTGGCGCCTGGATTCCCCAGCAGTTTGAGAACCCCGCCAACATCGAGGCCCACGTCAACACCACCGCGCAGGAAGTGCTGGCCGACTTCCCCGATGGGCTGGATGTGCTGATCACCGGCGTGGGCACCGGCGGCCACCTGTCCGGCGTGGCCAAGGTGCTCAAGGCCAGGTACCCGCAGCTCAAGGTGTTTGCCGTGGAGCCCAAGGACTCGCCCGTGATCTCCGGCGGCGCCCCTGGCCCGCATGCCATCCAGGGCATTGGCGCTGGCTTCATCCCCAAGAACCTGGACACCAGCCTGCTCGATGGCGTCATCCAGGTGGAAGCCGAGGATGCCCGCGAATACGCCCGCCGCGCAGCGCGTGAGGAAGGCCTGCTGGTCGGCATCTCCTCCGGCGCCACACTGGCCGCGATTGCACAAAAGCTGCCCGACCTGCCCGCCGGCAGCCGCGTGCTGGGCTTTGCCTACGACACGGGCGAGCGCTATCTGTCCGTCGAAGGCTTCCTGCCCACCGCCTGACAGGCAGCACACAGCCTGACCCTGAAAGAACCGCCACGGCGCGGTTTTTTCATAGCTGCTTGCGCTTTAAAAGATTGGATTTCAGCGCAAAAATAGCCTGAAACCCATATCAGATAAGCGCCAGCAGCTATCAAAAACAGGATTGGCGCGGCAGCGGGCGCGCTGCCGTATCCTCGGAGCAACCAACCCGTGCCGCTGTTGCCGCACCACCATTCCAAGGAGCCTTCCCATGCCGCAAAAAATCGCCATCGTCATCCACGCTGCGCCCTACGGCAGCGAGCGCTGCCTCTCGGCCCTGCGTATTGCCAACATGCTGGCCGCACACGACGAGCAGCCCGAGGTGACGGTCTTCCTGATGTCCGATGCCACCGTGCTGGCACTGCCCGGGCAGGACGATGGCCAGGGCGGCAAGGGCCTGCAAAACCACGTGGAAATGCTGCTGCAAGCCGGGGCCACCGTGCGCGTGTGCCGCACCTGCGCCCAGAACCGGGGCTTGCTGCATCTGCCCCTGCTTGACGGCATCAGCATCGGCAATCTGACGGAACTGACCGAGTGGATCATGACCGCCGACAAGGTCCTGACTTTTTAAGCAAAAAGTGAACCAGCCAAGGAACTTCTGCATTAGCACTCTCATCTACCGAGTGCTAATATCCTGCGATGGATGAAAGGACGAATGCAATGAATCACACCCCCGCTTGCACTGCAACGACCTTGGCGCCAAACAACCCCTGGGCCATGCTGCCCTCCCTTGGCAATCTGGACGCCTACATCAGCGCAGCCAACCGTATGCCCATGCTCACGCTGGAAGAAGAGCAGGAATACGCCCGCAAGCTCCGTCAGGACAACGATCTGGACGCCGCCGGGCGCCTGATCCTGTCGCACCTGCGCTTGGTGATTTCGCTGTCGCGTCAGTACCTGGGCTACGGCCTGCCCCACGGCGATCTGATTCAGGAAGGCAACATCGGCCTGATGAAGGCCGTGCGCCGCTTCGACCCCGATCAGGGCGTGCGCCTGGTCAGCTACGCCATCCACTGGATCAAGGCCGAGATCCACGAATACATCATCAAGAACTGGCGCATGGTCAAGGTGGCCACCACCAAGGCACAGCGCAAGCTGTTCTTCAACCTGCGCTCCATGAAGCAGGGCATGCAGGCCGATGCTGCCCTGGACGATGACGCCACCCTGCGCGAGAGCCTCACCCCCGAGCAGATCGACACCATGGCCAGCAAGCTCGGCGTCAAGCCCGAGGAAGTCATGGAGATGGAAGCACGCCTGGCCGGTGGCGACGTGCTGCTGGACCCCAGCCCCAGCGACGATGGCGAGGCTGCCTTTGGCCCCATCGCCTACCTGAGCGACAGCAGCCACGAACCCACCGCCATGCTGGAGTCGCGCCAGCGCGATGTGCTGGCCAGCGACGGCATCGCCCACGCACTGGAAGGGCTGGATGCCCGCAGCCGCCGCATCGTCGAGCAGCGCTGGCTGCAGGTCAACGACGATGGCTCGGGCGGCAAGACGCTGCACGAGCTGGCTGCCGAATACGGCGTGAGCGCCGAGCGCATCCGCCAGATCGAGGTGGCGGCCATGAAGAAGATGAAAAAAGCGCTGGCTGAATTTGCCTGAGCCGCGCCCCGAATCGTCTGACCTCCATCCAGAAGGAACCCGGCCTTGCGCCGGGTTTCTGTTTGGGCACGCGGGTTGCGTTGCGTGCCGACGGCGTGGCAGTTACGCCCCGAGCAGAATCTTGGCGTCCTGCGCCAGCGCCTGCGCGCCTTGCCCGTAGCGGTGGTACACGCGCAGCTTGCCATGCGGGTCGTACATGTACATGCCCGCCGAATGGTCCATGGTGTACGAACCCGGCTCGCGCCCGGGCACCTTCTTGTAGAACACCTTGAAGGCACGAGCCACGGCGGCAATTTCTTCCTCCGTGCCGGTCAGGCCGACAATGTCGGGAGAGAACGCCTCGGTGTAGGCCTTGAGCACCTCGGGCGTATCGCGCTCTGGATCGACGGTGATGAACACACCTTGCAAGCGGCTGCCCTGCCCGCCCAGCAAGGCCTTGGCATCGACCAGCTCCTGCAACGTGGTCGGGCACACATCCGGGCACTGCACATAGCCAAAGAACACCACCACCACCTTGCCGGCAAAGTCGGCGATGGAGCGCGGACGACCGCTGACATCGCGCAGGGGCGCAAAGTCCCTGCCCTGCTCCGAGCCGCTCATGTCCATGCCGGCAAATTTCTGGCCACCACCCATGTCACAGCCCAACAGGCTGGCCACGGCCAAGGCGGCGCAGCCCTGCAAGGCCGTTCTGCGTTGCATCGTCATTGTCTTGCTACTCCCTGTGCCCTGTCAGATCGGCACGGCTTTTCTTCCACTGGCGCGCACCGCGTGGCGCGGCCTTGAAGGCATGACCATACACAATTTCAAAGCGCAGGCCGAGCTGCCCATCCAGCAGGCGCACATGCTCCTGCAATGCCGCATGCAGCTGCGCCAGCCAGCCACGCCCGCGCAGACCCGCAAAACGCGCCGGGTGCAGGTTGCGTCCCAGCTCGCGCAGCTCCTGCAACAGGCGCTGGGGGGAGGCAAAGCTCAGGGTGATGGTTTCCATGTCCATCACCGGATCCGCAAACCCGGCCTGCAGCAGCATGTCGCCCCAATCGTGCATGTCGGTCAGGCTGTGGCCGGCTTCCGGCCAGCCCAGTTGCCGGTACAGGGCACGCAGCTCGCGCACCGTGTCCGGCCCCAGGCAGGAAAACATCAAACACCCCTCCAGCGCCAGCGCGCTGTGCCACTGACGCAGCAGGGCCAGCGGGTCGGCCTGGGTGTGCAGCAGCATGTTGGCCCACAGCAGATCGGCCCCTTCCGGCGGCGCGCTCTCCAGCACCTGGGTGGTCGCACCGCGCCAGCGTTGCCACCAGGGCTGGCGCCAGTGCTGCTGCGCCACGGCGCGGGTGTGGGCAAAGGGCTCCACCACCACGCAGGCGGCATCGGGATAGCGCTGGGCAATCAGGGCATGGGTCTGCAAGCCACCGCGCACCGCCTCCCAGTGGTACCAGATGCGCGGCTTCTGCGCGATCCAGTCCAGGCGTGCCTGCATGCGCTGGCCCACTTCATCGTGCAGCCAGGGCGTGGCGGCGGGGGCCGTGTGCTGCCAGCGCCGGGCGGCGACGGGATCGATGGTCGGGGGCAAAAAATCGGTCATGCAATCTCAAACAAAAACAGCCCAACAGGGCGCGCGCAGTATATTGACTCCATGCTGCCGCATCTTGCCGCATGGCTATCGCACCACCTGCCCAGCCAATGCCTGGCCTGCCACGCCTGGAGGACGGGCGGCCCGCTGTGCCCGACCTGCATGCAGCGCTTTGCTCCGGCGCCCCAGCAGACGCGCTGTAGCGGCTGCGGCCTGCCCCTGGCCACAGCGGGCGATGCGGCAAAGCCCCCGCGCTGCGGCGCCTGTCTGCGCCGGCCCCCGCCCTGGCAGCACTGCCACGTGTGGGTGGACTACGGCTACCCGTGGGCCGACATCATCACGCGCTGGAAGCTGCAACAACACCCGGCCCTGGCGGCGCACATTGCCCGCTGGGTGCTGAGCAGCCCGCCCCTGGCCGCCGCACTGCAACAGGCCGATGTGCTGCTGCCCCTGCCCCTCTCGCCCCAGCGCCTGCGCGAGCGTGGCTTCAACCAGGCCGCCCAGCTGGCGCGCTACTGGGCACAGCACTTCGCACGACAGCCCGGCTCCCCCGGGCCACGCTGGCGCAGCGACATCCTGCTGCGCCCCCAGCACACCGCCGCCCAACGCAGCCTGGGCCGCAGCGCGCGCCTGCGCAATCTGCATGCCGCCTTTGCCGTGGCGCCAGAGGCACAACTGGCCGACCTGCACCTGCTGGTGATCGACGACGTCATCACCACCGGCGCCACCTTGCGCGCGGCCTGCGCGGCGCTACGGGCCGCGGGCGCACAGCACATCAGCGTGCTGGCGCTGGCGCGCACGCCCTGATGCCGGGAACAGGCGCACAATCGCGCCCCATGTTTCATATCGTGCTTGTTCACCCTGAGATTCCGCCCAACACCGGCAACGTCATCCGCCTGGCGGCCAACACCGGCTGCAGCCTGCATCTGATCGAGCCGCTGGGCTTTTCCATGGAAGACCGCCACATGCGCCGCGCCGGACTGGATTACCACGAGTACGCCAGCGTGCGCCGCCACGCCAGTTGGGAAGATTTTCTGCAGACCATGCAGCCCGAGCGCACGCGCATGTTTGCCATGACCACCCATGCCAGCAGCAATGCCTTCGGCCTGCAATTTCAGGCAGGCGACTACTTTGTCTTTGGCTGTGAGACCAAGGGCCTGCCGCCGCAGATCCGCGAGAGCTTCCCCCCCGCGCAGCGCCTGCGCCTGCCCATGCGCCCCGGGCAGCGCAGCCTGAACCTGTCGAATGCCGTGGCGGTGACGGTGTTCGAGGCCTGGCGCCAGAACGGCTTTGGTGGCGCCAAGCTGGACTGATTACTCCTATAAAAAGAGCTATATCCGCTGTATCTGTCTGGTTTTCAGCGATTTTTCTGCCTAAAACCCTTATATATCCAGCGGATACAGCTCCTTTATTTGATGTTTTGGGCCATCACCCCGGCTGTCGGCGCACAAAGAACAGCGCCATGCCCATGACCATCAACAGCCCGCCAAACACCCGGTTTTGCGCGCGCTGGGCGGTGGCGCTGCGCATCCAGCGGCGCAGGACGCTGGCGCCCAGCGCATAGCTGTGCATGACCAGCACGTCCACCAAGACGATGGTGGCCGACATCACCGCCAGTTGCAGCCACAGCGCGCGCGCCGGGTCGATGAACTGCGGCAGTACCGCCACCATGAAGATGATGCCCTTGGGGTTGGTGGCATTGGTCAGAAAGCCCACCAGCACGCGCCGGTGCCAGGGCAGACTGGCGGCGCCCTGCAGATGCGCCACATCCAGCGCATTGCCCGCGCTGCGCCACTGGCACCAGCCCAGGTACATCAGATAGCACGCACCCAGCACCTTGACCACGGTGAAGGCCAGCTCCGAGGCCACCAGCACCGCACCCACGCCGCCACCGGCGATCAGCAAAATCATGACCAGCCCCAGTTGCAGACCAAAAATCGTCATCGACGTCTGGCGCACACCGTAGGCCAGCCCGTGGCTCATGGACAGCACCGCCCCCGAGCCCGGTGAGATGGCAATAAAGATGCTGGCCACCAGAAACGCTACCCACGTGTGAAATTCCATGCTGCTGCTTTCGCCCTCAACGTAAGGGACGCCATCTTAGTGGCCGTGGGCAATCGGTGCAGACGTATCAGCGACGGCTCCGTGCAACCGCCATGCCTGCAGCCTAGCGAATGCCGCCCACGTAGCGCAGCACCTCGGGGCGTGATGCCTCGGGTTCGCCAGCCCGGGGGGTATCCGCCTGCGGTGGCTGCCCCCGCAGCTCGGGCTGGCCCAGGCCCATTGCCTGCTCCAGCCTGTCGGCCCACTCCACCAGATCGTGCATGCCTTCTTCACGACCGTGTTCACGCGCCAGGCGCACGATGGCCTGGGCGTATTCGCTGTTGCTGGCCATCCATTCGGTGTCGGTCACGCGCCCGACCTTGCGGCGCAGCAGCACATGCAGATGTGCGGCAATGGCCAATCTCTTTTCCATCGAATGCCACCACTTTCTCAGCTGAGTGTCAGCTGCTCAGATGTTCCCGGTGCTGCGCAATGTCCAGACCGTCGTATTCGCTGGCCTCGTCCACACGCAGGTTCACCACCAGCCCCGTGATGCACAGCAGCACGGCGGTACCCACCAGACTGAAGACCATCACCACGCCCACGCCCACGGCCTGGGTCAGCACGCTGGCATCCACGCCGCCAATGGAGCGGCTGGCAAACACGCCGGTGAGCAGCGAGCCCACCACGCCACCGATGCCGTGCACGCCAAACACATCGAGCGAGTCGTCCGCACGCAGCAGGCGCTTGAGGCCCGTGGCGCCCCAGTAGCACACCAAGCCAGCCACCAGACCAATGACCAGTGCGGCACGCGGCGTCACATACCCGGCGCTGGGGGTGATGGCCACCAGACCGGCCACCAGGCCCGAGCACAACCCCAGCAGCGAGGCGCGGCCTCGCACCACCAGTTCCGCCACCATCCAGCCGATGGCACCTGCCGCAGCGGCCACGTGCGTGACCAGCAGGGCCAGGCCGGCGCGACCATCGGCCACCAGCGCCGAACCGGCGTTGAAGCCAAACCAGCCAATCCACAGCAGCGCCGAGCCCATCATGGTCCAGCCCAGGTTGTAGGGCGCAAACGGCTCCCGGCCATAGCCACGGCGCGGCCCCAGCAGCCAGGCACAGGCCAGCCCGGCCATGCCGGCGTTGACGTGCACCACGGCACCACCGGCGTAGTCCAGCGCGCCCAGCCGTGCCAGCCAGCCGCCGGGCTCCCAGACCCAGTGGGCAATCGGTGCATAGACAAACAGCGTCCACAGGCTGATGAAGATCACCAGCGCCGAAAAGCGCATGCGCTCGACAAAGGCACCGACGATCAGCGCGGCGGTGATGATGGCAAACGACAGCTGGAACATGGCGTACACCGACTCCGGCAGGTGCGGGGCGATGTGGCTCACGGCCACCAGACCTGCCTTCATGTCGTAGTCCATGCCGCTCAGCCCCATGCGGTCCATGCCGCCCAACCAGGCCGTGCCGGGCGTGAAGGCCCAGGAGTAACCGGCAACAAACCACCACACGCTCACCAGCGCAGCAATCACCACCACGCTGGCCATGGTGTTGAGCACGTTCTTGCGCCGCACCATGCCGGCGTAAAACAGTGCAATGCCGGGCAGCGTCATCAGCAACACCAGTACGGTGGCCACCAGCATCCAGCCCGTATGGGCCGAGTCGATGGCATCCAGCGGCACCAGCGATGGCTTGCTGAGCGCCTGTGCCGCGGCATCGGCAGACGCCTGTGCCCAGGCCGGCGCCAGCGCCCCCCATCCCCATATTCCGACCAACCCTGTGTTGCGTAGCGCCTCTCGCATGCTGATGCACCCTCCGGTTTGTTACGAATGCCACCGGTCTTGCAAAAACCATGCCAACACATCCACAACAACCAAGGGCTTGCCCTGAAGGGCGAAAGCATCCTGATGCACCAAGCGGGTGCGAGGGATGGTCTCTGCGGCACTTGAAAGTGCACCACGGTGTCTCGTTCTTGGGAGGCGACGCCCGGGAAATTCCAAAGACTGCACAATCCATCAACCATGCAGATCCAGCGTTGCGCTGGATTCTTGCTGGGGCACGGTCAAACAGGAGTCCTTGCATGCCTTCATCCTTCGTCAGCCACTCCGAAACTGCTGCACAGCAGGAAGATCGGCGAAGCGCCTTTGACAATGCCATGGCACTGGCGGAATTTGCGCTGGATGGACAGCTCCTCTTTGCCAATGCCAAATACCAGACGCTGCTGCATTTGGCACCGGCGCAACTGAGCACCCTGCAGCATGCCCAGTTGTGCCCGGAAGGATTGGTGCAAAGTCCGGCCTACGCCGCCATGTGGCAGTCGCTGTGTGCAGGCCACGAGTTTTCGGGGGTGGTGGAGCGTGTGTGCGGCAACGGCAATCGCTGCTGGCTGGAGGTGCTGTATGCCCCGGTAAGCAACCAGCAGGGCGTTGTCACACGCATCATGATGGTGGCTACCGATGTCACGCAGAGCAAGCGTACGGAGCTGGCCCGGCAGGACCATCTGTGGCGCCTGTCCCTGGTGGCGGATACCACCGATGCAGCGATTGTGATCACCAACGCGCAGTCGCGGGTGGTTTACAGCAATGACGGATTTCAACGCATGTTTGGCTGGGCGTTGCACGAAATCCGGAACCAGAAGATGTTGGAACTGCTCGTGCAGCAGACCCCGGTAGAGCTGTTTGAGCGCTTACGCAGCGATATGCGCCAGGGGCGACCTGCCCAGATGGAAGAGGTTGTGACAGGCAAGGGCGGCCGACGTTACTGGTGCAAGATCATGTGCAACCCCGTGATGGATGCCCAGGGGCAATGGGCCTATACGGTGTCGGTGCTGCTGGACATCACCAAAACCAAAATCCACGAAGTGCTGCACCACCGTGCGCTGCAGGCCATGTCGCGGGACCTGCCGTTGGTGCAGGTGCTGGAGGTGGTGTGTGAGGAAGTCGAGCGCCTGGCCCCGGAAGTGGCCGCCTCCATTCTGGCGGTGGACGAGCAAGGGCTGCTGCACCCCCTGTCCAGCCCCAGTCTGCCGTTCAGCTACTCCTCGCAGCTCGATGGCGTGGCCATTGGCCCGCAGGTGGGCTCCTGCGGCACTGCTGCCTGGCGCAAGAGCCCGGTCCTGGTCACCGATATTTCGACCGATCCGTTGTGGGCAGATTTCAAGCATCTGATCCTGCCGCTGGGCTTCAACGTCTGCTGGTCCACACCCATCCTGCAGCCGGACGGCAAGGTGCTGGGAACCTTTGCCTTCTACTACCGCGAAAATGGGCCGTTTGTGGCATCCAGCTTTCATCAACAGCTGGTGCAGGCGTGTACGGACCTGTGCGCCCTGGCCATGGAGCGGGAGCAGTCGCGCCAGCGCATCCAGCAACTGGCGTTTTATGACACCGTCACCGGCCTGCCCAATCGCAGCCTGTTCGAGACCAGGATGGCGCAGCTGCTGGACTCGGCACAACAGACAGGCCTGCGCGTGGCGGTCCTGCATGCGGATCTGGACCACTTCAAGCACATCAACGATTCCCTGGGGCATGCCACAGGCGATGCGCTCCTGCGCGAAGTGGCCGCGCGCATCCAGAAACTGGTGCGCCAAAGTGGTGTGGCAGGGCGTCTGCCTGGGGATGAGTTCATCGTGGCGTTGCCACTAGGCCCCGAAGAAGAAGTCAATGCCCTGATCGAGCGCTGGCAGGCCCGTTTGATGCGACCGCTGCAGCTATCGCATGCCCAGGTGGATCTGAGCGTCAGCATGGGGGTGGCCATGTACCCGCAAGACGGCACCACCATGACCAGCCTGCTGCATCGTGCCGAAATAGCCTTGCAGCAGGTCAAAGGGGAAGGCCCGGGCCGGATCGGCTTTTTCAGCCTGGAACTGAGCCGCACCGCCGAGGAACGCCTCGCCCTGGAAAAGGCATTGCGAGAAGCCTTGCAGACTGGAGGCTTGCAGCTGTACTACCAGCCACAGATCGAACTGGCGACAGGCAAGCTGTACGGCCTGGAAGCACTTGCGCGCTGGCAGCATCCAGCTCTGGGATTCATTTCACCGGCCCGCTTCATCCCCCTGGCCGAAGAATGCGGCCTGATGGGTACCTTGAGCCGCTGGGCACTGGACGAGGCTTGCCGGCAACTGGCGCAATGGCGTCGGGAAGGGGTGCAAGTGCCGGTGGTGGCGGTCAACCTCTCCGCTTCCAACTTCCACAATCCGGAGTTGCCCGCCATCGTGGCGCAGGCGCTGGAGCGCCATGGCCTGCAGGCAGCGGACCTGATGGTGGAGCTGACCGAAAGCATTCTGCTCGACAGCGACAACTTCACCCTGCAAACCATCGAGCGGCTGCATGCCCTGGGCGTGCGTCTGTCCATGGACGATTTTGGTACGGGCTACTCCAGCCTGAGCTATCTGCGGCGCCTGCCCATTACGGAGCTCAAGCTTGACCGTAGTTTTGTGGCCGACCTGGAACATGCGCCAGCAGCACGCTCGCTCAGCGCGGCCATCCTGGGGATTGGCACCAGCCTGGGGTTGAAGGTGGTTGCTGAAGGGGTGGAAACCGCTGCACAAAAGGACATTCTGCAAGCCCAGGGCTACCACGTGGTGCAGGGTTACTGGTTTGCCAAACCCATGGCGCCACAGGATCTGCCGGGCTGGCTGGCCAGGCAAGGGGATGCGTAGCTGCCCCTGATTTATTCGTAAGCCATTGATTTTGCTGAATATTTTCTTCATTCCGGCGTATAATTTCTCCCGTTCTGATAGCGCATCCGCCTTGATTTCTGGGAGTTTCGTGCCGTGATGTTCACCTGCCCCGCCACCGACGATTTCTTCCGCTCGCGCATCGACCAGATGATCGATCTGCGCCATCCGCTGGCGGTGCTGTCTTCGCGCATGCCCTGGCAGGAGATCGAGGCGCGGGTGGCCCACCTGCTGGTGCGCAAGGCCCACGCCGGGCAGGCCATGCCCGATCTGGATTTGTTCGGCGAGAAGCCCCAGCGCCAGGCTGCGGCCAGCAAGGCCGGGCGCCCGCGCGTGGCGCTGCGCATCATGGTCTCGCTGCTGTACCTCAAGCACGCGTTCAACGAGTCCGATGAAGGTGTCGTTGACCGCTGGGGCGAGACGCCGACCTGGCAGTTCTTCTCAGGCCAGGCGTACTTTGAACACCAGCGTCCCTGCGACGCCACCACCCTGGTCAAGTTCCGCCAGTTGCTCGGCGAAGAAGGCGTGGAAGAACTTCTGGCACAGACGATCAACGTGGCGCTTGAGATCAAGCTGATCAAGCCGCAGGAGCTGACCCGCGTGATCGTGGACAGCACGGTGCAGCACAAGGCGATTGCGCACCCCACCGACAGCCGCCTGCTGGAGACAGCCAGGGTCAAGCTGGTCGAAGCAGCCAAGGGTGCCGGCATCGACTTGAAGCAGACCTTTGCCAAGGAAGGCAAGGAGCTGGGCCGCAAGGCCGCGCGCATCGTGGCCCAGAGCGGCCAGCGCAAGGCGGTGGATGGACAGCCCAAGCTGTATGCCTGGCATGCCCCGGAGGTGGACTGCATCAGCAAAGGCAAGGCCAAGCGGATCAGTGAGCAGGAAAGAAAGCTGCTCAGGCGGCGCCAGGCTATTGAACCCATCATCGGGCACCTCAAGGCCGATCACCGCATGGGTCGCTGCCACCTCAAGGGCGAACAGGGCGACCGCCTGCACGCGGTGCTGTGCGCGGCCGGCTACAACATCAAGTGGCTGCTGCGCATGATCGCCAGGAAGGGGGTTACCTTCCTCACAACCATTTTGTTGTGCCTGCAGCAGGCCAGCACGCAGGGGCGTTCTTGGCTGGCCGCTGTGATGGGCATGCGCTCTTGGGCTGCTGATGGCCGATCAACCCTGGCCAACCGGCTGACCTTTGGCGCTGGCAGGCTCTCTCAGGCTTGAAATGAATATTTCAGGGCCGACTATCTAGGAAAGTCGATTCACATATCAGCTCCGGAGTGCCACAGCGCATGGGCATCAATGCGCACACGCAACGCAGCCTGCAGCGCATCCACCTGGGCCTGGGCAGCCGCCAGACGGGTCTGGTGCAGGGTGCGCAATGCCTGCAGGTATTCGCTTAGCGGCGCTTCACCCAATTCCCAGGCAGTGCGTGTACGCTGGCTGGCGGCGCTCTGTGCCATCAGTGCCTGTTGCAGGGCCTGCCACTGGGCGCGCTTGCTGTGGGCTGCCTGCACAGCCATCCATGCCTCCTGCTCGATGGTGCGTTGCATGTTGGCAGCCTCGGCTTCGGCAGCAAGGGCGTTGGCGCTTTCTGCGCTGGCAATGGCACTGCGGTATGAAGTTCCCAGAGGGACGGACAGCACCACGCCCACGGTGCGTTCGCGCCCGCCCCGGTCGGACAGGACGCGCACACCAACGGTGGGATCCGGGGCGCGCTCGGCCCGTGCCCGCTCGGCGGTACGTGCCTGCAAATGGCTAACGCCTTGGGCAATGGCCACTGCGGCGCTTTCCGAAACGATGCGCGCGCGCCAGTCCTGGGTGTCGTCCAGCCAATCGGTCGGATCGGGCAAAGGTGCGGGCTGCTCGGGCACGGCAATCGGGGCAAAGCCCGACACCAGCGCCTGGCGTGCGACCTCCCGGGCATCGCGGGCCATCAGGACCTGAGCTGCCTGAGCGGCACATTCTGCCCCCAGCACATCCATATCACGCTGCGCGGCATCCCCCAGGGCCAGGCGACGCGCCAGGGCTGCGCGCTCGCGCTCCAGCAGCTGACTTTGCGCAGCGGCTTCGGCGGCCATGGCGCTGGCACGCAGCCAGCTGGTCCAGGCATCGAGCAGGCTCCGTGCGACCTGGTGCTCGGCATCTTTCAGACGCAAGCTAGCCAGGTGGTAGGTGCCGTCGCCGATCTGCCGATCCAGTGCGGCCTTGCGCGGCAGGCGGATGGTGCGGCTCAGCCCCAGCTCCCATTCGTTGAAGCGCCGCTGCTCGTCGCGCACATTGCGCCGTTGCAGGACTGCATCGGCCTGGAACTCGTGGCTGCCCACGTCCAGGGCATGCCTAGTAGCTCTGGCTGCCTGCACACGCTCGGCGGCGGCTCGCACCAGGGGATGTGCCTGCAGGGCTGCCTCGACCTGCGCAGGTGCAGGCAGCCAGGGCGCAGTGGCATCTTGCGCCAGGGCCGACCAGGAGGTGCAGGTGGCAACGCAGACCAGCACCAGGGTGCTCAGAGAGGGGAAAAACTTCATACCAATCGTCCTCCGGCAAGCACAGGCTCCAGCCACCAGCGCACATCGCGTGAGTTGATGCGCTGGCGCAAGGTAGCAAGCAGATCGTCCACACGCTGGCGTTCGGTGACGATCCAGAGCAGGCGCTTATCAACGCGGCCACGCACCTGCTCGCGGATGGTGGCGTTGGCAAAGTCGCTGCTGTGCCCTTCGGCCTGCAGCAAGGTGAAGCCGGGCAGGGAAGGATCGGCAATCAGGGCATCGGTGATGGCGTCTTCCAAAGCGGGGGGGAAGACCAGGTTCAGACGCACCCATTCGGTAGGGGGGTAGGGATTGGTTGCGGTATCGGTGGGGTATTGGGATGTGCTCATGCGGCACCTCCTTGGGACAGGTGTGGCGTGGAGGGGGTGGCGTGGGTTTGACCAAAACGGCGGTACAGCACGGGCAGCAGCACCAGCGTCAGCGCGGTGGAGCTGACCAGACCACCGATCACCACAATCGCCAGGGGGCGCTGGATTTCCGAGCCTGGGCCGGTGGCCAGCAGCAGTGGCACCAGACCAAAGGCGGTGATGGAGGCCGTCATCAGCACGGGGCGCAAGCGGCGCAGCGAGCCTTCGCGCACCACTTGCTCCATGGGCAAGCCCAGCGCGTGCAGGTGGTTGAAGTGCGTCACCAGCACCAAGCCATTGAGCACGGCAATCCCCAGCAGCGCGATGAAACCGACCGATGCGGGCACCGACAGGTACTGCCCGGACAGCCACAGTGCGGCCATGCCGCCCACCATGGCAAAGGGCACATTGCCCAAAATGAGCGTGGCTTGGCGTACCGAGCCAAAGGTCATAAACAGCACAAAAAAGATCAGCGCCAAGGCCACGGGCACCACCAGCCCCAGGCGGGCGGCGGCGCGTTGCTGGTTCTCGAACTGGCCGCCCCATTCCACGCGGTAGCCGGGGGGCAGGGGCACATCGCGGGCGACGGCGGCGCGGGCTTCGGCCACAAAGCCAACCAGGTCGCGACCGCTGACGCTGGCTTGAATCAGGGCAAAGCGCGAGCCGTTTTCGCGGCGCACCAGCACGGGGCCGTCGGTGATGCCGATGCTGGCCAGTGCCGTAAGGGGGATGTCGCCCTGGTCGCCACGCGCCAAGCGCAGATCCTGAAAGCGCTCGGCCGAGGTGCGCAGTGGGGCATCGCCACGCACCACGATGGGGGTGCGCCGGTCGGGCTCAATCACCACACCGGCAGGCACGCCTTCCAGTTGGGCGCGCAGCTCATCCTGAATCTGCGTCACAGCCAGTCCGGCGCGGCCCGCAGCCTGGGTATCGACCTGTACCTGCAGGTATTCCACGGTGTCGCTGGCCTGGGTGAGTACATCGCGCGCGCCGGGCACTTTCTCGATGCTGGCGGCCATGCGTTGTGCCAGGTCGCCCAGGGTGTGCAGATCGGGGCCAAACAGTTTGACGGCCACATCGCCACGGCTGCCGGTGAGCATTTCAGAAATGCGCATCTCGATGGGTTGGGTGAAGCCAAACTCCAGGCCGGGGAAGTCCTCCATCACCTTGCGGATCTCGGTGCTCAGGGCTTCTTTGTCGGCCACGCGCCACTCTTGGTGCGGTGCCAGCTGCATGAACATGTCGGTCTCGTTCAGGCCCATGGGGTCCAGGCCCAGCTCGTCCGAGCCCACGCGGGCAATGCTGTGCTGCACCTCGGGTACGGCAGCGCCCACAGCGCGTTGCACCGCCAAATCGATCTCCAGCGAACGCTGCAAGCCGATGGAAGGGGGCTTTTGCAACTGCAGCAGGATGTCGCCCTCATCCATCGTGGGCATAAAGGCTTTGCCGGTGCCCAAGTAGGCGGCCACGCCCAGTGCCAACGCGGCCAGGGCCACAGCCGATGCGCGCTGTGGGTGGCGCAGTGCCGATTCCAGCAGCGGTGTGTACAGGCGCAGGGCACCGCGCATGACCCAAGGCTCGCTGTGCGCATGCTCCTTAAGCAGCAGCGATGCCAAGACCGGCACCAGGGTGAGCGACAGCAGCAACGATACCGCCAGCGCAAACACGATCGTCAACGCCACCGGGACAAACAACTTGCCCTCCAGCCCCTGCAGGGTGAGCAAAGGCATGAACGTCAGACAGATGATGAGAATGCCCGAAGTCACCGGCACGGCCACCTCACGCGCCGCTGCAAAAATACGGTGCAGACGCGGCAGCTGTGCTCCTGGGGCTGTGGGGTCGAGTCGGCTGACGGCGTTTTCCACCACCACCACCGCCGCGTCCACCAGCATGCCGATGGCAATGGCCAGTCCGCCCAGACTCATCAGATTGGCGCTCATGCCAGTCAGGCGCATCAGCAGAAAGGTGCCCAGGGCGGCCAACGGCAGCATCAGAGCCACCACCAAGGCTGCTCGCAACTCACCCAGAAACAACAACAGCAGCACGACAACCAACGCGGTTGCTTCCATCAGCGCACTTTCCACTGTGCCCACGGCGCGAGCAATCAGCGTGCTGCGGTCGTAAAACGGCACCACCTGCACGCCTGGTGGCAGGCTGGGGGCCAGTTCGTCCAGGCGGGTGCGGATGGCCTGCACCAGGGTAGAGGCATCGGCACCGCGCAGTGCCACCACAATACCCTGCACGGTTTCTCCGGTGCCATCGCGACTGACAGCACCGTAGCGCGTCAGGCCCTCAGTGCGCACGCTGGCCACATCACTCAGCAAGATGGGAGGCGTTGTGGCCGTGCCTGGGCGCAACACCACCTGCTGCAGGTCCTGCAGGTTGCGAATGGCACCTTCGGCGCGGACGATCAGGGTGTTTTCGCCAGCCTCCAGGCGGCCTGCGCCATCGTTGCGGTTGTTCTGGCCAATGGCGGTGGCGATGTCGGCAAAGCTCAGCCCTGCAGCGGACAGCCGCGCGCGGTCGGGCACGACGGTGAAGCTCTTGGCCTGCCCGCCCAGCACGTTGACATCGGCCACGCCGGGCAGCGTGCGCAGGGCGGGACGCAAGGTCCAGTCCAACAGGGTACGGCGTTCTTCCAGGCTCAGGCCGCCGCCTTCCAGAGTGAACATGAAAACGTCCGACAGCGGAGTGGAAATCGGCGCCAGGCCACCGCTCACACCTGCGGGCAGGTTGTCCGAAACGCTGGCGTAGCGCTCGGCCACCTGCTGGCGTGCCCAGTAGATATCGCTGCCTTCGGCAAAGTCCAGCGTGATGTCGGCAATGGCGTACTTGGCGGTAGAGCGCAGCATCACTCCCCGGGGCACGCCCAGCAACTCCATCTCCAGCGGCGCGATGACGCGCGACTCCACCTCTTCCGGCGTCATGCCGGGGGCTTTGAGGATCAACTTGACCTGGGTAGGCGAGATGTCCGGGTAAGCGTCGATGGGCAGCTTCAGGAACGAGGCGATGCCTGCACCGGCCAAGGCCAGCACCGCCAGCAACACCAGCGCGCGCTGGCGCAGGGAAAATTCAATCAGGCGAGACAACATGTGCAGTCTCTCCTTACAGTACCGGAGGCATGGGGATCATGGACTTGAGCAACGCCGTTCCCCGCGTGACCACCTGCATGCCCGCCGCCAAAGGTGGCGCGCTACCGCCAACATCTGCAGCCGGGAGCGCACGCACGGCACTGCCGGCCGTACTTTCGCCCAGCAACTGCACCGCTACGGCGCGAATGCGCACCTGGGCAGGCTGGGTATCGGCCTGGGACTGCGCCACAAACAGCACATGTCCAGCACCGACGGGCAACAGCGCCGACGTGGGCACGACCAGCGTATGGGCTGGCGCAGGCAGCAGCAGGCTGACACGCATCTGCTGCCCTGCCGCATAGGGCAACGCCTCCCCTTCAGCCGCCTGCAGGCGTGCGCGCACGCGCAGGCTTTGGCTGGAAGCATCGGCATCGGCCCCCACTGCCTGCACCAAGGCCAAAGAGCCATCGGGCAAACGCACGTTCAGGCCGGGATGCAAATCGCTGCGCAGACGCAGGGGGACCGAAAAGAAAATATCCAGCTGCCCGGGCGCGGCCAGCACAAAGGCCGCTTCCAGCGCGGCCACGGCCTGGCCGGGGCCGACCTGGCGCCGTACCACCTGGCCAGAGATGGGGGCAAGCAGCTCATACTCGCCCGCGCTGCCACCCGCTACGGGGCGCAAGCGGGCCAGCGCGCCCTGGGCCTGCTGCAGCGTACTCTGGGCGGCAGCCGCACGGGCCTGGGATTGTTCATGGCGAGCCGCAGCGATGATGCCTTCTGCCAGCAGCGCCGCATCGCGCTGAGCCTGCAACCTGGCGGTGTTCGCCTCGGTGCGGGCTCGGGCCAGTTCAGCCTCGGCGCTCAACACATCCTGGCTCTGAATGCGCGCCAGCGCCTGTCCTTGGCGCACCTGCGTTCCTTCATCAACCAGCAGGCGCGTGACCACCCCCCCGTAAGGGGCCACCACCTGCGCACTGGCGGCCAGGGGCACCATGGCCTGGGCCATCAGGCCCTCCACCATCAGGACATCGGTGGCACCAACGGGTGCCATCTCCACACCCTGGGCGCGCAGCTGTACGGTACTGAGTACCACGCTGCCGTCCTGGCCCGTCTGATACTCCTGTGTCGCCGTAGTGGATGTATCGGTGGTCGTTGGACGTGAGGAAGTGGCCCACCAGCCATAGCCGGCAGCAGTGGCAATAACCACCGCTGCGGCCAGCACCAGCGCCTTGGTGTGCCCGTTCGATCCTGGGTGGGGAGAGATATGGGGGTCGGTCATGGCAGTACAGTCAACGGGAAGGTTTCAATTGGCATCTCCCCGAATTCTGGGTAGCCAAGCTTTGAGAAAGCTTTGGCCGCCCGGGCAGTGGATGGGCCGCAGCAGGTGCGCTCCTGTGCCACCGCCCCACTGCCGGTGACCGCTATACTGGCATTGCTTCAGGATTATTTTTTGTAGCTTCCAGCGCTTGCCATATAAGCCTTGGAGGCCATTTTTTATATAAATCCCATGCGTGTACTGATTGTTGAAGATTCAGAAACCCTGGCGAATGCCTTGAGCCGCAGCCTGCAGCTGGAAGGCTATGCCTGCGACGTTGCGACCGATGGGCAGATGGCGCTGACCTTCCTGAACAGCTACCACTACGACGCCATCATCCTGGACTGGATGCTGCCCCGCCTGGATGGCATGGGAGTGCTGCGCGAACTGAACCAGAAACCACATGCCGCCCCGGTGCTGCTGCTATCGGCACGCGAGGCGCTGGATGACCGCGTGCATGCCCTGGATGCCGGGGCCGATGACTATCTGACCAAACCCTTTGAGCTGGCCGAACTGCTGGCGCGTCTGCGCGCGCTGGTGCGCCGCCCGCCACAGCGCGATGTCCCAGTGCTGCGCCTGGGGGAGCTGGAGCTCGATCCACGCTCGCGCACTGCCAAATGCGGGGCGGGCGATCTGGGGCTGACACCCAAGGAATACGCCTTGCTGGAGTTGCTGCTGCGCCGCCGGGGCACCACGTTCTCGCGGGCGCAGATTTTTGAGCACCTGTACGACAGCAGCAGCGATGCCTCGGACAAGGTAGTGGAAGTGATCGTCAGCACCCTGCGCACCAAGCTGGGCCAGCGGGGCCTGAACGATGTGATACTGACGCGCCGAGGCTTTGGCTACGTTGTACCCTGATCCATGCAATTATCCCCCACCCCACCGTCGCCACCCACGCCAGAGCCTGCTCCCTGGTCACTGCAACGCCGTCTGGCACTGGGGCTGGTGCTGTGCATTGGCGGCACGTTTGCCGTGCTGTTTCTGGCGCTTGAGTACTGGATCGACCATGCCATCTACCAGCGCATGGACACATCGCTGATGCAGCGTTCGGCAGCCGTGACACGGGTGCTGCAGGCGCAGGACATCAAAGCGCTGCAGACCCTCATGCCGGAGTACGAGCCCGGCGGACACACCGAGTTTTTTACGGTCTTTGACCAGGAACGGGGCATGGCCGTGCTGCGCTCGCCCAGCAGTGCGGGGGCCACTTTGCCGCTGGGGCCCATCGAGCAGGGCACGCCTCGCTACTACGACGTTACGTTGCCCGACGGCCATGCCGGGCGAGCGCTGGCCACGCGCATCCCGGTAGCCGGTGGGGAGTCCAAAATCCTGGTGGTGGCCACCGAGCGCGAAGACTGGGACCGTACCGAGCGGCGCGTGCACTTTGCCCTGGTGGGGGGCATCGCCCTGGCCACCCTGCTGGCCACTTGCCTGGCGCTGTATCTGGTACGCCGCGCGGTGGCTTTTCTGGAACAGGCCGGCACGGTGGTGGGTAATCTGCGCGCCGACCGCCCACTGCAGCCGCTGGGCGGGGACTATCCGCGCGAGCTGCGCCCTTTCGTGGATGCGTTCAACCTGGGGCTGCACCACCTGTACAGTGCCATCGAGCGCGAACGCCGCTTTGCCAGCAACGTTGCACATGAGCTGCGCACGCCATTGACAGAAATTCGCACCAGCGCGGAAAGCGCATTGCACGACCCCGACCCTGAGCACGCACAGCAGGCGCTGCAGGTGGCCATTCAGTCCTGCCTGCGCATGCAGCGCAGTGTAGACACGTTGCTGCTGGTGGCGCGTCTGGAGTCCGGGCAGCATGTCCCGACCCTGGAGCCGCTGGATCTAGCGGCCCTGGTGCAAGAACTGCTGCCACCGCAGACCGGACAGGCCTTGACCACCATCCAGGCCCGGTTGCCTGCGGCGGCCTGGATTCAAAGCGATCAGGGCATCCTGGAGCGCATCATCTCCAACTTGCTGCGCAATGCCATGGAATATGCCCCGGCGGGGGATACCATCGACTGCTGCCTGGAGCGTAGCGACGCTGGCTGGCTGCTCTCCATCACCAATACCGCGCCCAATCTGCAGGCCGCCGATCTGGAGCATCTGGGGGTGCGGTTCTGGCGCAAGGACTCGGAAGGAGGTACGGTGCACCACGCCGGCCTGGGGATTGCCCTGGCCTTGGCGCTGGCACAGGCCATCGAACTACCTCTGCGCTTCTCGCTGACCAATCAGCGCCTCACTGCGACGCTGGGGCCCTGGGCAGCGCTGGTGTGAAGGTATGCAGGGTACCGAACCAGAACATGGGCCACAGAAACGTGGCGCACACCAGCAGCGCCCCCAACGCCAGACGCCTGAGCGCCCAGGGGGCGGTCAGTTCGGTCGCAGCGGCCAAAAAAAAGTCCCTGGCACACGCCCTCTGGCAAACCCGAAGGCCCACAGGATTTGCTCCTGCGGGCCTTTGCATGCCCCCGTCAGGCCACAGGCGGCAATGCGCGGGGCTGTGCCGGCAGCTGTTCGGCGGCATCCGGCAACTGGAAGATGGCCACCAGCCTGACCAGCTCTTGCGCCTGCTGGCTCAGGCTGGTCGCGGCAGCAGCCATCTCCTCCACCAGGGCGGCATTCTTTTGTGTGCTGTTGTCCATGTGCACCACGGCTTCACTCACCTGTCCAACCCCGGCGCTTTGCTCGTCGCTGGCTTCGCTGACTTCGTTCATCAGGCTGGCCACCTTGGCAATGACCTGCACCACGTCATCAATGGTGCGACCCACCTGATGGGCCTGGGCAGAGCCAGCATCCACCTGCTGGATGCTGTGTGCAATCAGTTGCTTGATCTGCTTGGCCGCATCGGCGCTGCGCTGCGCCAGCTGCCGCACTTCAGCTGCCACCACGGCAAAGCCACGGCCCAGCTCACCGGCACGCGCCGCCGCCTGCGATGAGCAAAATCATCACCAGCCCCAGCTGCAGGCCCAAAATCGTCATCGACGTCTGGCGCACGCCATAGGCCAGGCCGTGGCTCATGGACAGCACCGCCCCCGAGCCGGGCGAGATCGCAATAAAAATGCTGGCCACCAAAAATGCCACCCAGGTGTGAAATTCCATACCGCTACCCTCTTGCTGCCTTACAGCCCAAAGGGCGGCATCTTAGAGGGGTTTGACGGGCTGGCATGGCAGGGCGCGCTGCCTCAACCCACACCCGCCACGCGCTGCGTGCGGCAGCTGGCCATGGCGTCTTGCTGGGGCTGGTAGTAGGGGCTGGAGACATCGAGCATGCCCAGCACGGTGTGGAAGTAGGCGTCGTGCGTCAGCGGCTGGTTCAGCTGGGTGCGGGCGCAGTCTTCGCGCCAGCCGGTGCGCGCTTGCAGGGTGCCGGGCCACAGCACCCAGGGCACATGCTTTTGCGCCTGGGGGGCAATGCGGTACGGCAGGCCGTGCAGGTACAGGCCGTTTTCGCCCAGCGATTCGCCGTGGTCACTGACATAGAGCATGGAGGTGGCAAAGCCCTGCTGCTGCGTTTGCAGCCAGTCGATGGTCTGGGCCAGGAAGGCATCGGTTTCCACTATGCTGTTGTCGTACACGTTGATCAGGTCTTGCTGGCTGCAGTCCGAGGTGACGTGCGTGGCGCATTCGGGCGTGAAGCGCTTGGTGTCGGGGGCTGAGCGGCGGTAGTACGCCGGGCCGTGGCTGCCCATCTGGTGCAGCACCAGCACCACGCCCTGCTGGCGCTGGGCGGCGGGGATGGCGGCCAGCTGCGCGTCCAGCTGCGCCACCATCAGGCGGTCCAGGCATTCGCCATCGCGGCACCATTGCGCGCGCTGCTCTGGGGTGGCGATGGCCTGTGCCTCGGCGCTGGGAATGCGCGCGCACACGCCTTTGCAGCCCGACTGGTTGTCCAGCCAGCGCACGGCAAGACCGGCGGCCTGCACGATGTCCAGCAGGTTGCCGTATTCGACTTTGCGCCCTTCGTAGCCTTCTTTGCCCACGGGCGAGAACATGCAGGGCACCGAGGCAATGGTGTTGGTGCCGCAGGACTGCACCTGCTGCCAGCTGAGCACCTGGCGCGCCTGCAGTTGCGGTGTGGTGTCGCGTGCATAGCCGTACATGCGGCCAAAGTGGTCGGCACGGGCGGTCTCACCCACCACCAGCACCAGCAGCGGCGGCTTGACCTGGCCTGCGGCCTGGGCGCGGTAGGTGGCCCCCAGGGCCGCGCCTGCAGTCACTGGCTGAAAAGGTTTTTTCGGCTTCAGGATGGGTTTGAGGGTGACGTTGCTCCACGACACCACGGTGGCCAGCGGGTTGACCTGGTAGCGGATTTCGGTGTGGTTGCGCAGCAGCGGTGCCAGATCGCGGTACAGGCGCATGCCGCCCACCACCAGCACGCCCAGCGCGGCCAGCAGCCACAAGGCCGAGCGCAGCCAGCCCCGGCGCTGCGCGGGCATGTCCACTCCGGTGTACAGCCAGGCGATGGGCAGCCCGGCGTACAGCAGCACATGCAGCAGCAGTCCGGGGGTCAGCAAGGCCAGGGCCTCTGTCCAGTTGGTCTGCAGGCTGTTTTGCACCATGGAGCTGTCCATCACCACGCCGTAGCTGAGCATGAAATGCTGCACGCTGGCGGCCAGCACCAGATGCACGCTCCACACCGGACGGCGCACGCCGGGCCACGACCAGAGCATGAACCACAAGAAGGTGGCACACACCAGCAGCGCCCCCAGTGCCAGGCGCTTGAGCGCCCAGGGGTCGGTCAGCTCGGTCGCACCGGCCAGCTCGGACAAGGTGTGCCACAGCGGCTGGTTGAGCAGCGCTATGCACCACAACGCCAGCAGCAAGGCCACCGTGCGCGGGGCCAGCGACCAGCCCGACCACCAACGCGAAGCGCGCTGCAAGCGCACGGGCCACGCCCACTGGGGCAATAAAGAAGCAGAGATTTGAGGCATGGAGCGCACTGTGCGCCTGCGTGCTGAACGTTGGCTGAAGTCGCCGTTCAGCTGCCGTTCAGCTGGCGCTTGCAGCATCGCAGCACCTACACTGCACCCACCATGCACATCCTGCTTCTCGAAGACGACCGCACCCTGGCGGCGGCCGTACTGAGCTACCTGCACACCAAGCACTACCAAGTGGACTGGGCCGAGAGCCTGGAGCAAGCGCGCACCCTGGTGCAGTGCAACCACTACTGGGCGGTGCTGCTGGATTTGAACCTGCCCGATGGCGATGGCCTGGCGCTGCTGCCCCAGCTGCGCGCCGTCAAAGACAGCCCGACGGTGATTGCCGTGACGGCGCGCGATCAGGTCAGCGACCGCATCCGGGGGCTGGATGCCGGGGCCGACGATTACCTGGTCAAGCCCTACGACCCCGAAGAGCTGCTGGCACGCCTGCGTGCCATTGAGCGCCGCCGCCATCAGGACGCGGCGGGCGCGCGCGTGGTGCGTGGCCAGGTGCACATCGACCTGGCGCGCGAGATGGTGCAGGTGGCAGGCCTGCCCGTGGTGCTGACCCCCAAAGAATGGGCCTTGCTGCGCGTGCTGGCCAGCCGCCCGGCGCAAATTTTTACGCGCGAGCGCCTGCAAGAAGCGCTGTACCAGTGGGATGCCAGCAGCGACAGCAACACGCTGGAGGTGTTCATCAGCCGCCTGCGCCGCAAGCTGGGCAGCAACCTGATCCAGACCGTGCGCGGCACCGGCTACCGGCTGGAGCCGGCATGAGCACCCCGGCGGCCTCCATCCAGCGCGCGCGCAGTCTGGCCTCACGCCTGGCGCGCCCGCTGGTGGCTGCCGTGGTGCTGGTCTGGAGCATCAGCACGGCCCTGGTGGCTTGGTATGTGGACACGCAAATTCAGCACAACTTCGATACCGAACTGGTCGAAAGCGCCCACCGCCAGCTCTACCCCGCGCTGCTCGATGTCGCCACCCCCACCCCCGAACCGGCGCAGGCGCAGGCTGTGCGCATCCTGGGCGAAGTACCTGGCTCCGACTACACCGAGCCGCTCTCGCTGCAACTGCGCAATGCCCAGGGCCGCTTGCTGCTGCGCTCGCGCGCCGCGCCTGAGCAAGCATTTGCCGCCCCGCTGCAAGAGGGCTTTTACGACACCGAGCAGCACCGCATCTACACCCTGGAAGAGCCTGAAAGCGGTGTCTGGCTGCAACTGGCCGACCCGCTGGACGAGCGCACCCAGGCCCGCTGGCGCACCGCCAGCGGCCTGATTGCCGTGCTGCTGCTGATGCTGCCGTTGCTGCTGTGGCTGATCCACGCCATCGCCCGGCACGAGCTGCGCTCGCTGCACTGGCTACAGGCGCAAATCCAAGCACGCAGCAGCGAGCACCTACAGCCCATGCCCCTAGAAGGCCTGCCGCGCGAACTGCAGCAGGTGGCGCACGACGTCAACCAACTGCTGCAGCGCCTGCACCATGCGCTGGATGTGGAGCGCGCCCTGGCCGCCAACGCCGCGCACGAGCTGCGCACGCCCTTGGCCTCGGTGCGCCTGCGCCTGCAGACCGCGCTCGATCAGGCGCGCGATGCGGGCAGCAACCAGATTGCGCTGGAGCAAATCCAGCCCATCCTGCAGGCCCTACACACCCTGAGCCACCGCACCGAGCGCCTGCTGCAGCTCTCGCGCGCTGAGGCCGCGCACCCGCTGCTGCACCACAGCGTCGATCTGGTGCAACTGGGCACCACCTTGGCGCAAGAGTTCTGGCACAACCCCCAGGCCCACAAGCGCCTGGACTGGGACCCCCCCGACCAGCCCGTGCCAGTGCGGGGCGACATCGACACCCTGGCGATTGCCCTGCGCAACCTGATCGACAACGCCCTGACCTACAGCAGCGGCCCGGTCGAGCTGGCCGTGCAAACCCAGCCGCCCGCGCTGATCGTGCGCGACCACGGCCCCGGTATCCCCAGCGCGGCGCTGACCGATGTGCAGCAGCGCCATGTGCGCGCCGACGCCTCGCGCCTGGGCTACGGGCTGGGCCTGTCCATCGTGGGCAGCATCGCCCAGCAGCATGGGGCGCAGCTGGTGCTCACCAGCCCGGTGCCCGGGCGCAGCGATGGCCTGCAGGCCATGCTGGTGTTTTCAGAACCACCCCCCAGCCCCAGCGTCCCCTGAGCGCCTGCAGCCACACCACAAGCAAACGCCCGCAGCTGCGCCGGCCCTTCGGCTCATGCTACGCTGGCGGGCTATGTTTCAACCCAGTCAAGCCGATGTGCGTCGCTTCTTCTGCGGCGTACGCTCCAAGATGCAGACGCAGGCCCCCATGGAAGCCATCGAGACCCTGGCCAGCCTGTGGATTGCCGAACACCCCGAATACTTTGCCGAACTGGACGACGTCGAGGCCGCCATTGCGCGCAACTACGATCTGGAACCAGGGCGCACCAACCCGTTCCTGCACCTGTCGATGCACCTGTCGATCAGCGAGCAGTGCAGCATCGACCAGCCGCGCGGCATTCGTCAGGCGGTGGAACTGCTGGCCAAGCGCCTTGATGGCGGCCTGCACGCCGCCCACCACGTCACCATGGAATGCCTGGGCCAGATGCTGGCCGACAGTCAGCGCAGCGGCCTGCCACCCGATGGCGCCAGCTACGTCGCCGCCGTGCAGCGCCGCGCCACGCGCGACTGATGGCAAGCGCCTGACCGCGCCCACACAGGCAGCTCACGTTTTCTCACCTTTCTCTGTTGCACCGTCATGAAGAAATTCCAAGGTTCCGACCACTACGTCGCCACCCCCGATCTGATGCTGGCCGTCAATGCCGCCATCCAGCTGCAACGCCCCTTGCTGGTCAAGGGCGAGCCGGGCACCGGCAAGACCCTGCTGGCCGAAGAGGCCGCACGCGCGCTGGGCATGCCGCTGCTGCAATGGCACATCAAGTCCACCACCAAGGCGCAGCAGGGCCTGTATGAGTACGATGCAGTGAACCGCCTGCGCGACAGCCAGCTGGGCGATGCGCGCGCGCAGGTGATCGACAACTACATCGTCCAGGGCGTGCTGTGGCAGGCCTTCACCTCGGAACAGCCGGTGGCGCTGCTGATCGATGAAATCGACAAGGCCGACATCGAGTTCCCCAACGACCTGCTGCGCGAACTGGACCGCATGGAGTTCTACTGCTACGAGACGCGCCAGCTCATCCGCGCCAGGCACCGCCCGCTGGTGTTCATCACCTCCAACAACGAAAAGGAGCTGCCCGACGCCTTCCTGCGCCGCTGCTTCTTCCACTACATCAAGTTCCCCGAGCCGGAGACCATGCGCCAGATCGTGGACGTGCACTTTCCCCACCTCAAGGGCGAGCTGCTCGATGCTGCCATGCGCGTGTTCTATGAAATCCGCAAGCTGCCCGGCCTCAAGAAAAAGCCCTCCACCAGCGAGCTGGTGGACTGGCTGCGCCTGCTGCTGGCCGAGGAAATCCCGCCCGAGGCCCTGCAAGGCGACGACCAGAAGCTCAGCGTGCCGCCGCTGGTGGGTGCGCTCCTGAAGAACGAGCAGGACATCTCCCTGTTCGAGAAGCTGGTGTTCATGAACCAGCGCAACCGCTAGACAACGCAGGGGCGGGCCCATGTCTTTCGTCCAACCTGTCACCCTGCACCTGCATGGCTTGCGCCTGGAACCTTTGGGGCTGGAGCATGAGGACGGCCTGCGTGCCGCCGCAGCCGACGGGCAGCTGTGGAAGCTGCGCGTCACCAGCGTGCCTGAACCGCACAACACCCGCGCCTACATCGAGACGGCCTTGCAGCAGCGCCGCGACGGCAACCGCCTTGCCTTTGCCGTCATCGACGAGGGCAACGACCGTGTACTGGGCTCGACCAGCTACCACGACATCCTGCCAGCGGTGCGCCGCGTGGAGATTGGCTACACCTGGTACGCCAGGAGCGTGCAGCGCAGCCACGTCAACACCACCTGCAAGCTGCTGTTGCTCAGCCACGCCTTCGAGACGCTGAACTGCAACGTGGTGGGCTGGCGCACCGACATCTACAACCATGCCAGCCAGCGCGCCATCGAGCGCCTGGGTGCCAAAAAGGACGGCGTCATCCGCGGTAACGCCCTGCGCCGCGACGGCACCATCCGCGACACGGTGATGTACAGCCTGCACCACGGTGAATGGCCTGATGTTCGCGCCCATTTACTTCATCTTTTAGAGCTGCATCCGCCCGCCACATAAGCGCTGGAGGCCGATTTCATGCTGATTGATTTTTTCTACACCCTGCGTGCGGCCAAGCTGCCGGTTTCGGTCAAGGAGTTTCTGGCCCTGCTCGAAGCCCTGCAAGAGGGCGTGGTCGGCCCCAAGTCCGAGGACGGCTGGAGCCTGGACGACTTTTACTACTTGGCCCGCCTCATCCTGGTCAAGGACGAGAAGCACTTCGACAAGTTCGACCGCGCCTTTGCTGCCTACTTCAAGGGGGTGGAGATGCTGACCGACCTGACGCAGGAGATCCCCGCCGACTGGCTGCGCAAGATGCTGGAGCGCGAGCTCTCCCCGGAAGAGAAGGCTGCCCTCAAGGCCATGGGCTGGGACGAGCTGATGGAGACCCTGCGCAAGCGCCTGGAGGAGCAAAAGGAGCGCCACCAGGGCGGCAACAAGTGGATTGGCACCGGCGGCACCAGCCCCTTCGGGCATGGTGGCTACAACCCGGCGGGCGTCCGCATTGGCGGCGCCGGGCGCAACCGCAGCGCCGTCAAGGTCTGGGAGCAGCGCGCCTACCGCGACTACGACGACACGCAGGAGCTGGGCACGCGCAACATCAAGGTGGCACTGCGGCGGCTGCGCAAGTTTGCGCGCCAGGGCGGTGAACTGGAACTGGATCTGCCCGGCACCATCCGCAACACCGCCGCCAATGCCGGCTGGCTGGACATTCAGATGATTCCCGAGCGGCACAACAACGTCAAAGTGCTGCTGCTGATGGACGTGGGCGGCACCATGGACGACCACATCCAGCGCGTGGAGGAGCTGTTCTCAGCGGCCAAGGCCGAGTTCAAGCACCTGGAGTTCTATTACTTCCACAACTGCGTGTACGACTTTGTCTGGAAGAACAACCGCCGCCGCTTTGCCGAGAAGTTCGACACCTGGGACATCATCCGCAAGTACAACCAGGACTACAAACTGATCTTTGTGGGCGATGCCACCATGAGCCCCTACGAAATCCTGCAACCTGGCGGCAGCGTGGAATACATGAACGAAGAACCCGGTGCCGTCTGGCTGCAGCGCCTGACCGATGCCTTCAGCCACTACGCCTGGATCAACCCCGAGCCCCAGGGCGTGTGGCAGTACCGCCAGAGCATCGACATCATCCACCAGCTGATGGGCGGCAGGATGTACCCGCTGACGGTACAGGGACTGGAACAATGCATGCGCCAGCTCTCTAAGTAGGCAAACCCTTTACGAACGACTGGCCCTTGCAAACTCCCCCCTCCTCTTCCATGCACGCCGCCCACTTCCGTGTGCTGCGCCTGTGGCTGCTGGGCTGGCTCTGCAGCCTGCTGCTGAGCGGCTGCGGCCTGCTGGCCAAACCAGGCTCCGTGGACAATGCCCCGGCCAATTTCGAGCTGGAAATCGTCGCCCAGCCCGATGCCGTGCACAAGCTGCTCTCAGAGCATCTGGAGCTCAAGCGCTACCAGCATCTGGAAGGCCTGCGCCGCCAGGAGCTCACGCGCCTGATCAGCGTGGCCGATGCCGACATCCGCGCCCTGCTGGCCACCCTGGGCTACTTTGCCCCAACCATCGAGCTGCATCTCATCGACCCGCCCCAAGGGTCGGATGCGCTGCGCACGGTGCGCATTCAGGTCGATCCCGGCACGCCCACCACCGTGGCGTCGGTGGACATCCAGGTCAAAAGCCCCCAAGGCAACAACGAGGCTGGCCGCTGGCAACGCCAGGCCATTGCCAACAACTGGCCGCTGGAAGTGGGCATGCCCTTCACCCAGGACGCCTGGGCCAATGCCAAGGCCGAAGGCATCCGCAGTCTGCAGGCCCGCCGCTACCCCACCGCCACGCTGAGCGAAAGCCGTGCCGACATCGATGCCGACACGCACCAGGCGCAGCTGCGCCTGACCTACGATACCGGGGCGCTGTACCGCTTTGGCCCCCTGGTCATTGAAGGCGCCGAGCGCTACAACCCCGCAGGCATCATCCGCCTGGCCCGCCTGCCGGTGGGCGAGGAATACCGCCAATCGACCCTGCTGGACGTGCAGCAGCGCATCGCCGCCACGGGCCTGTACGACTCAGTGTTCCTGACCCTGATGACCGATGCCGCCCCCGAGGGCCAGGCCGAAGTGCAGGTGCCGGTGCTGGCCCAGGTGCGCGAGGCGCCCCTGCAAAAGTGGGTTTACGGCGTAGGCATCAGCACCGACACCGGCGCGCGCCTGTCGCTGGACCACACGCACAACCGCGTGCCCGGCCTGGGCTGGCAGGCGCGAAGCCGGCTGCAGCTGGACCGGGAGAACCCCCTGGTCTCCACCCGCCTGCAGTCCATGCCCGACTACACCGGCTGGAACTGGTTTGCCAGCGCCGAAGCCCAGCGCGCCGAGCTGGCCGACTACCAGTCCAACAGCGTCGCCATCAGCGGCGGGCGCAGCAAGAGCAGTGATCAGATCGACCGCTCCTACTTCGTGCGCTACGATCTGGCCAACCCGCAAGGTGACCATGCCCCCCCCAAGAGCTCGGCGCTGAGCGTGAACTACGGCTGGACCGGGCGCTACTTCAACAGCCCCACCAACCCCACACGCGGCCATGGTCTGGCCGCGGAGGTGGGCCTGGGCACCACCCTCACGCCAGAGCGCTCGCCCTTTGTGCGCACCCTGCTGCGCTGGCAGTACTTTCAGCCCATGGGCGAGCGCGATGCTGCCACCAAACGCCGTGCTCGCCTGGTCTGGCGCGCACAGGGCGGCGCCCTGCTGGCGCGCAAGAGCGCCGACATGCCGCTGACGCTGCTGTTCCTCTCCGGCGGCGACACCACCGTGCGCGGCTACAGCTATCAGAGCATCGGCACCCACACCGAATACGACACCCTGATCGGCGGGCGTTACATGGCCGCAGGCAGCCTGGAGTGGCAACGCCCCATGCTGCTGGCCGGCAACCGCCGCGACTGGGAGCACACCGTGTTCGTCGATGTCGGCACCGTGGCCGACGATTTCACCGCCATGGCACTGTTTGTCGGCGCTGGCACCGGCATCCGCTGGAACAGCCCCGTCGGTCCCCTGCAGGCCGATCTGGCCTATGGCTTCAAGACCCAGAAGATCCGCCTGCACCTGCGCCTGGGCTTCACCTTCTGACCTTTAGCCTATGCACGAGCGCCAAGAGCCCACGCTGGATCCCCTCACAGCCCTGTCGCCCGACGGCGCCAGCAACGCACCGGGTGGTCGCCCGCCCAGCCCGCCGCCCGCCCCCAGCGGCAAGCGGCGCTGGCTGCGGCGCCTGCTGCTGGGTCTGGTGGCGCTGGCCGTCCTGCTGAACCTGGCACTGGCTGGCCTGTGGTGGTGGACCGGGCGCCCGCAATCGCTGCCGCAAACCCTGGCACTGGTGCAGCGCTGGCTGCCGGCGGGGTATGCACTGGAGTTCCAGAACGCCAAAGGCAGCCTGCGCCATGGTGGCCAAATCGGCCATTTGCGCTTTACCAGCGAGCGTTTGCAGCTAGATATTCAGGAGCTTTCCCTGAACTGGAGCCTGGGCCAGCTGCTGCGCCAGCAAGTGCAGGTCGAGATGCTGCGCATGGCCGCTGTGCATATCCGCACCCAGCCTGACCCCAAGCCGGACGATACGCCGACCGAACCCCTGCAAAGCCTGGACCTGCCGGTACGCATCGCCCTGCCGGTGCAGATTGACCTGCTTACCTGGGGCGATACGCCCAACGCCCAGCTGCAGCACCTCAAGGCCCGCTACGACTACAACGGCAGCCAGCACCAGTTGCAACTGCTGGGCCTGGACTATCCGCTCAATGGCGCCGACAGCGCCCCCGCCCAGCTGCACGCGCAAGTGCAACTGCAGGGCGCCGCCCCCATGCAACTCAAAGGCAGCGTGCAGGCCAGCCTGCCGGCACCGCCGCAGATTGAGCAGCCCATCACCGTCGATACCCTGGCCAGCATCACCGGCACCCTGGCCGGCAAGAACGCACAGCTGCAACTACGCGCCCATGCTCGCGCCCTGCACCCCGATGAGGTGGCGGCCAGGGCCCAGGCTGTTCCCCCAAAGACGATTGATGTCGGTACCGCTGCCGAGGCCGATGAAACCGCTGGTCTGAACGCCCACATCCAGGCCACCATCCGCCCCTGGCAGACCCAGCCCCTGCCCGAAGCGCAGGCCCGCTTCAAGCAGCTCAACCTGGCGCTGCTGACCGCAGCGCTGCCGCCCAGCGACATCCACGGCCAGGTGCGCATACACACCGACGACCAGGGCCTGTGGAGCGTACAGGCCGAGCTGGACAACGCCCTGGCCGGGGCCTGGGATCAAGGCGCCCTGCCCCTGCGCCACCTGCAAGCGCGCGCCCAGCAAAGTGGTGCGCACTGGCTGCTGGAGGAGCTGCTGCTGCAACTGCCCGGCAACGACGGCGGCCAGCTGCAGGCGCAAGGGCGTTTTGACACGCAGCAGCACACGCTGGAAGCGCAACTGCAGCTGGAGCAGATCAACCCGCAACGCGCCCTGGCCAGCCTGCCCAGACAAAGCATCAGCGGCCGTCTGGAGGCACAGGCCGATGCCGATCAGCAGGTGCAATTCACCCTGAACCTGCAACCGGACCAACCCACCAGCGCTCCCGGCCTGCGCCAGGCACGCGCCCAGGGCCAGTGGCAGGCACCGCTGCTGCAACTGCACGACATCGCCATCGACGCCTGGGGCGCGCAGCTGCACAGCCCGCAACTGTCGTGGAACCAGGACACCCAGCTGCTCACCAGCGAACAGGACACCCGCCTGGAGCTGCCCGGCGCACGCGCCCAACTGCAAGGCACGCTGGGCCGCGACAACGGCCAGGGCCAGCTGCAAGCCAGCATCACCCAGGCCGAGCAACTGTCGCGCTGGCTGGCCCAGCTGCCCGGTGTGGGCGGCGCCGCCCCGGCCCTGCAAGGCCAGGCCCGCGCGCAACTGGACTGGCAGGGTGGCTGGGCCAGCCTGCTGCCACCAGCCCCCGCGGCCAAGCCTGGAGCGGACGCCGATGCACCTGCCGCTGAAACCACCGCACAGAACGCAGAAACTACAAAATCCATAGCTCCTACCGCTTTGAATATCAAGGGTTTCGTGGAGATTCCCCATCTTTTGTACAGCCCGCCTGCGGCAAACGCTACAGAAATCAAGAATCTGGCGCTCCAGCTACAGGGGCCGCCCGACCAGCTGGACGCCCGCCTGAGCGCCGAAGTCCTCCGCGGGGTACAACACCTGCGCCTTGATGCCGCCGTGCAGGCACACTGGGCCCCCCAATCCTGGCAGGCACGCCTGGAATCGCTGACGCTGCACGCCCGCCCCCAGGGGCAGAAGGCCGACTGGCTGCTGGCCCTGGCCGAGCCGGTCACCTTCGGCCAGCAGGGTGAGCGCATCCACGCCAGCGCCGGACAGCTGAGCGTCACCCCCCCGACAAGCACATCGGCCACCGGCGGCAATGCCACCGCCTCGGCCAGCGCCAAGGTGCGGTGGGAGCCACTGGAGCTGAACCTCGCCACCCTGGGGCTGCGCAGCCAGGGACACCTGAGCGGCCTGCCCCTGGCCTGGGCCGATGCCCTCACCCCCAACGACCCGGTGCTGGGGCGCGCCGGCGTCAGCGGCGACCTGGTGTTGCAGGGCGAATGGGACATCGACACCCTGGTGCGCACCCCCAAGGTGCATGCCCTGCTGGAGCGCGCCAGCGGCGACGTGCGCATTGCCGTGGCCGACGAGAATGCCGCCCCCGTCACCGTCGTGCGCAGCAGCGGCAGTGCCGACAGCACACAACAGCGGCTGCGCCAGCCCAACCAGGGCCGACGCGTGCGGCTGCAACACTTTCAGGCGCAACTGGGCCTGGAGGGAAAAGACCTCACCGCCCAGGTGCTGTGGGCCTCGGAACGCGCGGGCACCATCCACGCCAGCGTGCAAAGCCCCATCCAGCGCACCCGCCAGGGCTGGCAATGGCCCGAGCATGCACCGCTGAGCGGCTCGGTGCAGCTGCTGCTGCCCAACATTGGCGTATGGGCCTCGTTTGCGCCGCCGGGCTGGCGCGTGGAAGGCAACCTGCGTGGCGATGTGCTGCTGGGCGGCACGCGCAGCGCCCCCACCTGGAAGGGTGAAGTGCGCGCCGAGGAGCTGGCGCTGTCCTCCCTGCTGGAAGGCGTCAACCTCAAGAACGGCCAGCTGCTGGCGCACTTTGCCGGCAACCGCCTGGACATCGAACGCCTGTACCTGGAAGGCGGCACCGCCAACCAGGCGCGCGTTCCGGGGCGCAGCGGCAACCTCACCGACGCACCCAGGGAAGGGGGCAACCTCAACGGCAGCGGCTTCATCGTCTATGACCCGGAATCGGGCGGCAGCGGCATCCAGATGGACGTGCGCGCTCAGCTGAACAATCTGCAAGTGCTGGTGCGTGCCGACCGGCAAATGGGCATCAGCGGCAACCTCCACGCACGCATGGAAGACGAGCAGCTGCACCTGGACGGGGCGCTGACCGTCAACCGCGCCGCCCTGCTGCTGGCCGATGTTTCGGCGCCGCGCCTCGATGGCGATGTGCATGTGCAATCGGCTGCGCTGCGCAAGCAGGAAGCCCAGCGCAAGGCCCTGGAAGCACGCAAGGCCGCGCGCACCCCGGCGCCCGAAGGCTCGGTGCGCGCCGCGCTCAAGCCCGACATCCACCTCACCCTGGACCTGGGCCCGGACTTTGCCCTGCAAGGCTACGGCCTGACCACGCGCCTGAACGGCCAGCTCACCATCCAGGGCGGCCCACGCGTCACCGGTGAAATCCACACCCAGGAAGGACGCTACCGCGCCTGGGGCCAGTCGCTGGACATCGAGCAAGGCACCATCCGCTTCAGCGGCCCCTACGACAACCCCAGCCTGGACATCATCGCCCTGCGCCCCAACATCCCCGTGCGTGCTGGCGTCAAGGTGGCCGGCAGCGCCAGCGCCCCGCGCGTGCAGCTCTACTCCGACCCGGTGATGCCCGATGCCGAGCGCCTTTCCTGGGTCGTCATGGGGCGCGATCCAGCCGAAGGCGGTGCCGAAACTGCCCTGCTGCAACAGGCAGCGCTGGCGCTGCTCAGCGGCGGCAGCGGCGCCGGCAACATTGCCGGCAACCTGGGGCTGGACGAAATCGGTTTCAAGGGCGGCAACGGCGCCGAAGGCTCGGCCCTGACCCTGGGCAAGCGCATCTCGCAGGACCTGTACCTGGCCTACGAACAAAGCCTGGACGGCGCCATGGGCACCCTGTTCATCTTCTACGACCTGACCAAACGCCTGACCCTGCGCGGCCAGACCGGCGAGCAGACGGCCATGGACCTGATCTACACCCGGCGCAGCAAGGACTGAACACCCGGCACCTGAAAAACGAAAAAGCCCGCACCGTTTGGGACGATGCGGGCCTTGCGTCTGGCGTCCCCACCAGGAATCGAACCTGGATTTGATTCTTAGGAGGAATCCGTTCTATCCATTGAACTATAGGGACGAAAGCCGGACATTCTAGCTCAGCCCGGAAGCCTGTGCGTCTCCACCGTGATGTGCGACAGCTCATGGATATGGGCCAGCATGGCCCGGTAGGCCTGGCCGTCCTGCGGATCGCTGGCGGCCAGGGCGATAGCAGCCACGCCGACAGCAGGTTGACCACCAGCGCCAGCACCACCGCACTGGCAAAGCCCACCAGATCCCCCAGCTTGCCAGTGCCAAAGGTAAAGCGCGGGTTGTGGACGTTCTTGCGGGCGTAACCGTAAGCCAGCGCCGTAATCAGCATGGCGCCCGCGTGCGGCGCTGGGGTAGTGTTCCTCGGCTATCGGGCCGGGACCCGGGCCCACAATTCAGCAGAACTCACAAAAAAAGAGCTGCTGGCACCTACCACTACAAGGTTTCACAGACAAACAACCATAAAACCAAGAAATAGCAAGCGCCAGCAGCTCTTTTTAATGAAGCAAAGCCGCACCGTGCGGCAACCAGCAGCCGTTACGCTGCTTCCTCCGCATACACATGGTCAAAAAACTGCCGCTCCAGCTGTACGGCACGGCCAAAGTAGCTGGCCGCCTCGGCGCGCTGAGCGTCGGTGAGCGTCGGCCCAATGCGATCCAGCTCGCTGCGCAGCCAGGCGACAAAACCCCGGAAGAAGTCGTTGGCGTGCAGCGTGATCCACTCGGCATGCTCAAAACGCGCGGGCAGAGGCAGGTGCTTTTTGGCGCTCTGGTCGGCCCAGTCCAGGTACAGGCCTTCGGCCACGGCCAGCACGGCGATGCAGTTGGCGTAGCTGCGGCTGTCGGCAGCGTCGTGCATCAGCTGCTGAAAGGCGCGGGTGGGTTCGGTCAGCACGGGGTTCAGGCGCTCGGACTCGGGCACGCCCAGGGCGTCGAAGCAGCGCAGAAAGTAGGTGTTCTCGTCGCTGGTGATCATGGCGGCGAACTGCGCCAGGGTGACGCGCGGGGCGAACACGTCGGCGCTGGCAATGGCCGCGCCCAGCAGGGCAACAAAGCGGTTGATGAACTGGTAGTCCTGCACCAGATAGCGGCGCAGCACGGCGTCGCTCAGGCTGCCGTCAAAGATCTCATCGACAAAGCGGTGCTGGATGCAGGCGCTCCAGTCGGCCCAGTTGGCCTGGCGCAGTTGTTCGGCAAAGCCGGATGTGGTGGATTGGGTCATGGCAGGCAGACGATGCGAAGTTCAGAGCAGCTCCAGCACTTTTTCCGGCGGGCGGCACAGCGCGGCACCCTTGGGGGTGACGACGATGGGGCGGTTGAGCAGCTGCGGATGCGCGGCCACCAGGGCAAAGATGTCGGCGTCGCTCAGGGCCGGGTTGTCGATGTCGAGCTGCTGGTACTCGGGCTCCTTGCTGCGCAGCAGGCTGCGCACGGGCTGGCCGATGTGGGCGACCAGCTCGGCCAGCTCGGGGGCGGTGAGCGGGGTAGCCAGATAGTCGATGATGTTGGGCTCGATGCCGCGCTCGCGCAGCAGTTGCAGGGCGCCGCGCGAGTTGCTGCAGCGGGCGTTGTGGAAGATGGTGATGTTGCTGGTGGTCATAGGGCGCTAGTGTAAGAAATTGGCCCGGCCGTACGGGCAAACGGCCGGGAGATCAGGTCTGCCGCGCAAGCATGCACAATGCACCTTTTTTCATAGCAAACCTGAAGACCATCATGAGCCAGCAAAGCTTTGCAGTTGAGTTTTTCACCGTCGGCGAATTCGAGGGCCTGAGCGACGAGAGCGTCACGCGCACGACGCACATCGATGTGCCCGCCGAGTGCCTGCCCGTGGCCGCCACGCTGCAATCGGCCCGCCAGTGGCTGACCGAGCAGCATGCCGATATCGATATGGAATGTGCCGCCGAGCTGCCCCTGCGCGGCTACTTTGCCTTCAGGGGCGAGCAGGTCAACGAGGGCTACAACGTGGAAAGCGCCCTGCTGGTTGCGCTGGACGACGGTTTTGTCGTGCGCGTGCAGCTGGACAACGGCGTGTACGTGGAAAGCGATTTGCTGGGGCTGCAGCTGTAAGCAGCGTCAGTTCTTGCTGCGCAGTGCGGCGATGCCGATGGCCAGCCACCCCAGCATCAGACTGGTGCCGCCCCAGGGCACCAGGGGGCGCAGCGCTTCAATGCCGGTGAAGGTGCGCAGATGGATCAGGCCACTGAACAGCAGCACACCCAGGGCGATCAGCGCCCCGGCGATGTGCAGCCAGCGCGTGCCACTTGCTGCGCCCAGGCGTGCCCACACCCCCAGTGCCAGCAGGACGATGGCGTGCAGCAGTTGCTGCTGCACGGCCTGTTGCAGGCTGGCGCGTGTGGCCTCGCGCACGGCGGGGTCGGTGATGAAGCCCAGGCCGTGGCTGGCGTAGGCGGCCATGCCCACACCCGTGCAGCCCAGCAGGGCGGCGGCCAGCAGCATCCAGGTGGTGCGCATGCGGCCTGCCCGCTCAGTCGCGGCTGAACACGATCTGGCCATCCACCAGGGTATGGCGCACGCGTGCCGGCAGCTGGCCACCGGCAAAGGGGGTGCTCTTGGCCTGGCTGTACAGGGCAGCGGGTTCCACCAGCCAGGACTGCCGGGGATCGACCACGCACAGGTCGGCCACACCGCCCACACTCAGGCGGCCCAGTTGCTCCTGCAAGCCGCCCAGGGCGCTGCCCAGCACGCCCACGGGGGCGCTGGTCACGGTCTGCAAGGCGCGCGTGAGGGACACGTTCTCGCTCTGGCTCCAGTGGATGGCGGCGGAGAGCAGCAGCTCCACGGCGCTGGCGCCGGCTTCGGCTTCGGAGAAGGGCTTGACCTTGGCGTCCTCTTCCACCGGGGTGTGGTCGGAGACCAGGGCATCGATGGTGCCGTCAGCCAGGGCGGCCGACAGGGCATCGCGGTCGCGCTGCTGGCGCAGCGGCGGGATCAGGCGTGCGCTGCTGTCGAAGTAGCCAATGTCCTCTTCGGTGAGCAGCAGGGAGTGGATGGAGACATCCGCCGTCACGTTCAGGCCCTGGGCCTTGGCCTGGCGCAGCAGTTCCACCCCGGCGGCGCTGGAGAGGCGGCACAGGTGCACGCGCGTCTGCGAGCCACGGATCAGCTCGAAAATGGTGTGCAGGGCAATGGTTTCTGCCGACACGGGGATGCCGGGCAGGCCCATGCGCGTGGCCAGGGCACCGCTGGCGGCCACGCCCTTGCCCAGGTCCTTGTCCTGCGGGCGCAGCCACACGGCATAGCCGAAGGTGTTGGCGTAATTCAGGGCACGCAGCAGGGCCTGGGTGCTTTGCATGGGCACTTCGGCCTGACCAAAGGCGACGCAGCCGGACTCGGTCAGCTCGGCCATTTCGGTGAGCACTTCGCCTTTGAGGCCCACGGTGAGCGCGCCCATGGGGAACAGGCGTGCCTTGCGCAGCTTCTGGGCGCGGAACTTGAGCATTTCCACCAGGCCTTGCTCGTCGAGCACGGGATCGGTGTCGGGCGGGCAGACCAGGCTGGTGACGCCACCGGCCACAGCTGCCTGCATTTCGGTTTGCAGCATGCCTTCGTGCTCGTGGCCGGGTTCGCGCAGGCGCACGGCCAGATCCACCAGACCGGGCAGCACCCAGCAGCCGCTGGCATCGATGGTCTGGTCGGGCACGAAGTCGCTGGGTGCCTGGCCAATGGCGAGCACCTTGCCAGCGGCGATGGCGATATCACCCACTTGGTCAAGGCCCGATGCCGGGTCCATCACCCGGCCATTGCGTAGAAGAATGTTCATGGTAACCAACTTATGGGTCAAACAGGGCGCAAACCCTTATCCAGAAAGCGCCTGTAGCTATCAAAAATTATGGTTCTGGACCTCAGGCCTCATTCCCCGCCACGATGGACATCACCGCCATGCGCACGGCAATGCCGAAAGTGACCTGCGAAAGAATGACCGACTGCGGCCCATCGGCCACGGCCGATTCGATCTCCACGCCCCGGTTGATCGGGCCGGGGTGCATGACGATGGCATCGGGCTTGGCCAGCCGCAGGCGCGCTTCGGTCAGGCCGAATTTCTTGAAATATTCCTGGCTGGAGGGCAGCAGCGCGCCGCTCATGCGCTCGTTCTGCAGGCGCAGCATGATGACCACGTCGCAGTCCTTGATGCCCTCTTCCAGGTTGTGGAAGACGCGCACGCCCATGTGCGCCAGGTCCGACGGTACCAGGGTGCGCGGGCCGACTACGCGCACTTCGGGGCAGCCCAGCGCCAGCAGCGCGTGGATGTCCGAGCGCGCCACGCGCGAGTGCAGCACGTCGCCCACGATGGCTACGCGCAGCTGCGTGAAGTCTTTCTTGTAGTGGCGGATGGTGTAGGCGTCCAGCAGGCCCTGCGTGGGGTGGGCATGGCGGCCATCACCGGCATTGACCACGTGCACATGCGGGGCGACATGCTTGGCAATCAGGTAAGGCGCGCCCGATTCGCTGTGGCGCACGACGAAGATGTCGGCGGCCATGGCCGAGAGGTTGTCGATGGTGTCCAGCAGCGTCTCGCCCTTGGCGGTGGAGCTGCGGCCAATATCGAGCGTGAACACGTCGGCCGACAGGCGCTTGGCGGCAATGTCGAACGTGGTGCGCGTGCGCGTGCTGTTCTCGAAGAACAGGTTGAACACGCTCTTGCCACGCAGCAGGGGCAGCTTCTTGACCTCGCGGTCGTTGACACTGACGAAGTTGCTGGCGGTATCCAGGATGTGGGTCAGGATGTCGCGCGACAGTCCTTCGGTGGAGAGCAGGTGAATCAGCTCGCCGTTTTTGTTCAGTTGGGGGTTGCGCTTATCCAGCACGGTAAGGCCTCTTCTTACGCTTCTTTGATTGCAAAGTGAAAACCGCCATCTTCCGCTCGCGCCAGGGCCAGCACCTGGCTGGCGGGCAGGGCCACGCGGGCGGCAGCAAAATCGGCCGCGTAGGGCAGCTGGCGCCCGCCGCGATCGACCAGCACGGCCAGACGCACGCGGCCAGGGCGGCCATAGTCGTACAGCTCATTGATCACGGCGCGCACGGTGCGGCCGGTGTACAGCACGTCGTCCAGCACCAGCACGTCGGCGCCGTTGACATCGAAGTGCAACTGCGTCTGTGCGCTGCTGGCCATGCCGCGCTGGGCAAAGTCGTCGCGGTGCAGGGCCGAGGACAGCACGCTGACCGGCTCGCTCAGGCCCAGGTCCTGGTGCAGGCGCTCCACCAGCCAGGCACCACCGGAGGTGATGCCCGCCAGCCGGGTCTCGGGCCCCATGAGGCTGCGCACACCGCGCAACAGTTCGCGGTACAGGGCTTCGGCATCCAGCACCAGACTGGTGCCTGCGGCGGCATTGGCTTCGGGGGGGGCACTCATGCAAGACTCCTTAAAAATTGCTCCAGGATGATGCAGGCGGCGGCGGCGTCGGCATCCTTGGCACCCTGGGACAGGGCTTCGGTGGTGGTGTAGCGTTCATCGACTTCGTACACCGGCAATGCAAAACGCGCGCGCAGCTGGCGACCAAACTTCAGCGCGCGCACGGTGTTCTCGTGGGGGGCGCCATCGGGGTGGTAGGGCACGCCAATGACCAGGGCATCGGGCTGCCACTCGGCCACCAGGCGCTGCACGGCATCCAGGCGCGCAGCAGCGCCCTCGGCACGAATGGTGGTCAGGGGGGTGGCGGTGCCCAGCAGGCGGTTGCCACTGGCCACACCGGTGCGCTTGGCGCCAAAGTCCAGCGCCAGAAACTGCTGCTGGTGTGCCGGCACCTGCGGTGCGGCAGTGCCTGAGCCGCTCATGCGTTGCCAGCCTCGGTATGCAGCATCCAGGGCTGCAGGCCCAGCAGCTGCAACGCAGCGGCGTAGCGCTCTTCGGGGGGAACGTCAAAGACGATGCGGGTGTCGGCATCGACGGTGAGCCAGGCGTTCTCGCGCAGCTCCGACTCCAGCTGGCCAGCGCCCCAGGAGGCATAGCCCAGGCTGACCAGCAGGCGCCTGGGGCCGGCGCCGTGGGCCACGGCTTCGAGCACGTCCTTGGAGGTGGTCATCTCCAGCCCGCCCGGCACACTGAGGGTGGAGGCATAGGCGGATTCTTCGGTATGGGGCGCATCCAGCACCACCGGGTCGTGCAGCACAAAGCCGCGATCGACCTGCACCGGCCCGCCGCGAAACACGGGCTGCTCGGCCAGATCCGTGCGCCCCAGAGGTAAATCGATTTTCTCCAGCAAGCCCTTGAGGGTGAGGCTGCCGGGCTTGTTGATCACCAGCCCCAGGGAGCCACGTGCGTTGTGTTCACACACGTACACCACGCTGCGGGCAAAGAACTCATCCTCCAATTGCGGCATGGCAATCAGAAAATGGTGCGAGAGGTTGATGGCAGCTTCAGACATGGAGGGGGATTTTATGCGCCCCGCCCACCCATCCCATGGCCGGGGCAAGCAGCCCCATGCGCTGCTTTGCTTAAAAAAAGAGCTGCCTGCGCTGGATTGTCAAGGATTTCAGCCATTTATCGGCATGAAACCTTTGAGCAATCAGCGCAGGCAGCTCTTGTTTTTGCAGCTTGTCTAGACCGCAGCAGGTGCCTTGGCTTCGGTGTAGCTGCGGATCAGGCGCAGCAGCTCCTCGTCGCCATAGGGCTTGCCCAGGTAGTGGTTGGCGCCCAGCTGCATGGCCAGATCGCGGTGCTTCTGGGCAATGCGCGAGGTGATCATGATGATGGGCAGGTCCCGCAGGCGGTCGGACGAGCGGATGTTGCGCAGCAGGTCGAAGCCGTCCATGCGCGGCATCTCGATGTCCGAGAGCACCACATCGGGCAGCTCTTCCTGCAGCTTTTCCAGTGCCAGCAGACCATCGGCTGCGGTGCTGACGCGGAAGCCTTCGCGCTGCAACAGACGCTGGGTGACACGGCGCACGGTGATGGAATCGTCCACCACCATGACCAGCGGCGCCTGCACGATCGGGCGGCCAGCTTCGGCGGCGTTGGCGCCTTCGGCCTCCTTCTGGCGCAGCTGCCTGGCCTGTGCCTCGTCCAGGATGGCGGGCAGGCCCTGGCCCAGAGCGCGGATCTTGTCGCCGTGCACAGCCACCAGCGCCACCGGGTTGTAAATCAGCACCACGGCACCGGAGGCCAGCAGCGACATGCCGGCCAGACCCGGCAGACGTGCCAGCTGCGGGCCCAGGTTCTTGACCACCACTTCCTGGTTGCCCAGCACTTCATCGACGTGCAGCGCCAGGCGCTGCGAGGCACTGTTGACCACCACCACGGGACGGGTCTTGCCCCCCGAGGTTTCGGTGCTGCGCGGCGAATGGCTCCACACCGCACCGGCCCAGAAGAAGGGCAGCTGGCTGCCATCGGCCTGCAACAGCTGACCGCTGCGGTAGGCCAGCTCCAGATCGGCCAGGGGCACGCGGCGCACGATCTCCACCAGGCTGGCGGGGATGCCCACAATGAAGTCGCCTGCACGCAGCAGCACCACCTGGGTCACAGCCGTGGTCAGGGGCAGCACCAGCTCGAACGTGGAGCCCTTGCCGGGTTCGGTCGTGGTCTCGATACGACCACCCAGTGCCAGCACTTCGGAGCGCACCACATCCATGCCCACGCCCCGGCCCGAAATGCCCGAAAGCTGCTCTGCCGTGCTGAAGCCCGGCATGAAGATGAGCTGCGCGGCGCGCGCGGCATCAACCACCGTGTCGGCGTCGATCAGGCCACGCTCCAGCGCCTTGGCGCGGATGCGTTCGATGTTCAGGCCGGCGCCATCGTCCTCGACGCGCACCGACACTTCATTGCCCGACTGCTGCACCTGGATGCGGATGCGGCCTGCGGCTGCCTTGCCGGCAGCCTGGCGCTGCTCGGGCAGCTCGATGCCGTGGCCCACGCAGTTGCGCAGCAGGTGCTCGAACGCCGGGGTCATGCGCTCCAGCACGCCACGGTCCATTTCGATCGTGCCGCCCAGCACCTCCAGCTTGACCTGCTTGCCCACGTCCTTGGCGGTCTGACGCACCACGGCGTACAGGCGCTCGGCGACGGCATCGAACTCCACCATTCGCGTGCGCAGCAGGTCGCGCTGCAGCTCGCGCGTCAGGCGGGCCTGGGTATGCAGCTCGTCTTCGGCGCCCGTCACCTGCCGCTGCAGGTTGCGCTGCACCGTGGCCACGTCGTCCACCGATTCGGCCAGCATGCGGGTGAGCTCCTGCACCCGGGTGAAGCGGTCGAACTCCAGCGGGTCGAACTCGGCGCTGTTGTCCTTGGCCTGCTGCTGGCGCGACTGCATCTGCGATTCGGCCTGCACTTCCATGTCGCGCAGCTGGTGGCGCAGACGCTCCAGGTTGTTCGACAGCTCGCTCAGGAAGTTCTTCAGCTGCGCCACGCGCGCTTCCAGGCGCGAGCGCGTGATCATCACCTCACCCGCATCGTTCACCAGACGGTCCAGCAGCTGCGCACGCACGCGCACCAGCGCCTGGCTGCCGGCGCGCGGCGCCACCGTGGTGGGCGGCATCGGCGTCAGGGGTGCGGCAACGGGGGCGGCAGCCGGTGTGGTGGCAGCAGACTCCGGCGCGGCGGCGGGTGCAGCCTCCGGTGTCGCTGCAGACGCAACAGGATCGGCCAGCGGCACCACGGGGGATGCGAGTTGCTCCACCTGCTCCTGCGTGTGCACGGCGCGCAGCACGTGGAAGGCGGCCTCCATGGCGTCGAGCTTGACGAACACCGGCTCCAGGTCATCGGAGGTGACCGTTTCGATGTCGAACTGCTCCAGGAACGACTCCAGGCGGTGTGCCATTTCGCCCAGACGCATGGCGCCAGCCAGGCGAGCACTGCCCTTCAGGGTGTGCAGGGCACGCAGCAGGACTGCGCGCGCCTGGGTACGCTGCGGATGTGCACTCCACTCACGCAGCGAGGCGCTCAGGGTGGGCAGCAGATCCAGCGCTTCCTCTTCGAAGATCGGGAACAGGTCGGGATCGACCATGTCCAGTGCATCGATGTCGTCGTCCTCATCGTCCTCGATGGCCATGGCACGCGCCATGGCGGCATCCAGCTCCTGCTGTGCCTGCAGGGCCTGCAGCACCTGCTGGCTGGGCTCGGGGCGCGTGGCCGGGGCTGTTGCGGCTTCGGGATCGGCAGCCGAAGCGGACTGCGCTTGCGGCTGCTGCGCCGGTTCGGCCACAGGCTCTGGCTCGGAAGCAGCCTCCTGCTCCTGAATGGGGGCAAGCTCCGCCTCCAGTTCGGGCAGCTCGATCTGCAAGGTCGGCTCCAGCGGCTCCGCAGGCTCCAGGGACGCAGTCGGTTCCGGAGTGTCGGCCGGCGCTGGCGCGGCCTCGCTTTCCTGGGCGGGCTCGGCAACATCCAGGAAGTCGTCCAGATTCAGGATGGTGTCCTGCTCCACTGCGGGTGCAGGCTCTTGCGCGGCCGCCGGGGTTTCCTCAAGCACACGCACGTCCAGCAGCGCCTGCAGGCGCGGCAGCAGATCGGCCTGGGGCTGTGCCAGAAAGCCAGCAGCAAACTGGTGCAGCATGCGGCGGATTTCGTCGGCTGCAGCGCTGAGCACCTGGGCATGTTCCTGCTGCCCTTGCGGCAGCGGCTGCAGGTGCAGCAAGGCGTTTTCCAGCAAGCGGGCCAGCGACGACAGTGCGGTAAAGCCCACCGTGGCCGAACTGCCGGCCAGCGAGTGCGCCCAGGCGTGGGCCGACGCAGGCTGAGGTTGCGACACATCCTCGCACCAGGCGCGCAGGCTGTCGCACAGGTTCTGCGACCAGACTTCGGCCTCGGCCAGGTACACGTTGAACAGCGGCAGCGGGATGCTCAAATCGCCCACCACCTTGGTCTCTGCGGCATCCAGTGCCAGGACCGGCTCTGGCTCGACCACAGGTTGCGGTTCGGGTTGCTCCTGCGCGGGCGCCTGCTCTGCCACTGGGCCCAGATCCAGGCTCAGCTCGGGCAGATCCAGACCAAACTCAGACAGCTGCGGTGCTGCAACTTCGTCCTGGACGGCTGGGGCGGCTTCTTCTGCAGGCGCTTCGGCCGCCGGCGCCTCGAAGCCGGAGAAGTCCAGCTCGAAGTTCAGGCCAAGATCCGTTTCGGTGCTGGCTGGTGTCTCCGGCTCGGCGGCAGGCGCCGCCGCTTCTTCCGTCACAGGCGCAAAGGACAGGTCCAGGCCCGCGTCCAGCACTGGCGTTTCGGGCTGCGCGGGTGCTGGCGTCTCGGCCAGTGCTTCAGCCTGTGTTGGTGTAACGGAGAACAGCGTCTCGGCTGCTGCCACGGGCTCTGCTGCTGCCTCTGCCGCCTCTGTGGGCACTTCGGGCGCCACCTGCGGCTCAGGTGCCGACGGCGCAGCAGGCTCCTGTGCAGGAGCCGCCAGATCCAGCGTCTCCATCGCCTGCAGTTGCTCTGGCTGGAGCTCGGCCACGGGCTGCGCCACCGCCTGACCGCTGGCAGCGGCCAGGTCCAGATCGACCAGCTTGTTTTGCAGGCGCATGGCATCGGCGCTGGCCCGGAAGGGTGTGGCCTGCCACGAACCAGCGGCCTTGTCGCGAATGGCCTGCACCCATTGGGCAAACCCCCGCATGGCCTGAGAGGCCAGGGTCTGCATGGCATCGGGCATGGGCTTTTGCTCTGCCAGCCAGGCGTTGAGCATTTGCTCCATTGCCCACGCAGCTTCGCCAAATTCGTCCAGCCCCACCATGCGCGAGCTGCCCTTCAGGGTGTGGAAGGCACGACGCAGCACGGTCTGCTCGCCCAGGTCGCCAGCATCGTGCGCCAGGTTCTGCAAGGCAGCCTCGCCATTGCCGATGACCTCCGTGGCCTCCTCCAGGAAGATTTCGAGCAGCTCTTCGTCCGAATCCTCTTCTTCGGCCTGCAGCGCCGCGGCAGGAGCAGGTGTTGATGCAGGAGCAGGTGTTGATGCAGGAGCAGGTGTTGATGCAGGGGCGGACGGCGGTGCAGCAGGCGCTGCCGGCTGCACAGCGGCTGTGGCAACGTGCTCCTGTACTGGCGCGCTGGGGGCGGCGGCTGGTGTCTGGGGCGGTGCGTCGAGCACCGGCAGCGCCGCGTCCGACCCCGGCGCAGGCTGGGGCTCTGCAGCCTTGGGCGCAGCCTCTTCCACCTTGGCCTGCGGCGCGACAGGTTGTGCTGCCGGTGGTGCTGCCGTTGCAGGAGCCTCCTCCACCGCTGCAGGCACCGGTGCTTCCTCCTGGCGCTGGCGGCTGCGGCCCATGATGAGCTTGAGCTCACCGGCTACATCGTCGTAGATGTAGAGCTTGCGCGCCATGCTGGGCTGGTAGCTGAGCATATCGATCAAAAAGCCCAGCACCCCCAGACTGTTGCCCAGCTTGTCGAACACCGTCTGGCGCTCCTCGGTGGGGACGGCCCCCACCTGCAGGCTCTCCACGTAACGGCGCATCTGCCCCATGGCCTGCGATGCCGGATCCAGGCCCAGCACCGACAGCACACCGCGCATCTGCGCCAGCAAACCACCTACGGGCTGCAGGGGCTGCACATCGTCGGGGGCGCGGAAATACTGGTCGAGGTACTTTTCTGCCTCGCTCAGGGTCTGGCGCAACTCGCCCACCACGCTGCCCATGGTCTGCTGATCGCTCACCCGGCGATACAGCTGCTCCATCCAGGGCTCCAGCGGCGCAGGTTCCTTGCCGCTGAGCACACGCACCAGCCGCTCTGCCAACGTATGGGTATGCGCGGCCATGTCGGCTTCCGAGATGTCCAGAGACACAAAGGCTGCCTGCAAGTACAACACCGCCGTGGCCACTTCCATGCCCACCTCGGCGGAAGGCGGCTGGCCCGTCTGCTCAAGGCGACGCATGACATGCGTCAGGGCCAGGGCCAGGGGCTGGCTGGAAGGATGCAGCTGCACCAGCGATTCGGACACCAGCGAGAACTGGTCCACAACCTGCTTGATCTTCTGCTTGTCGCCACCTGCCAAAGCCGACCACAACTCCGCAGCCGCAGCCATGCGCTTGCGCGCCAGAGCCAGATGCGCGGGGTCGAAACGGCCGAAATAGGGTTTTTCGTAATCGATGCGCGGGTAGCGCTGCAGGTCAAAGCTCTCCCGCACGGCCTGAAGCACCTGGGCCTTGCCTGCCGGGGCAGCGGTGGCCTGGGAGCAGAAGAACAGCATGTCCTGCATCAGGCGATCGGTCGCCACCTCCTGCCCCTTGGCCAGGTTGGCGTAGATCATCAGCACCCGCGAGGCAACCCGCTTGGCATAGACGTCCGGCGCCACCAGACCATATGCCATGGCATCGAAAAAGCCAGCGGACACCTTCCAGAAGATACGCAACACTCCAGGTGCATGTTGCTGTGCCAAAGCCAGGCTCAGGTTGCGCAGGCGGGCGCAGGCCCCAGGGTCAGCGCCCTTGACGATTTGCAGCACCGCGGCATCCAGCACGGCGCGCGCCTCCGGCCCGTACGGCAAGGCCGGCACATTGGCGGCAATGACCGGCTCACGCAGGCTGCGCTCCACAGGCCACAGGTCGGCCGGGTGCACCTTGCTCTCCTGCCCGTACAAGGCCTGGACATCGCGGTATTGCGGAAACAGCGCCACAGGCAGCACCTGCTTGCCCGCCAGCACCACGTCCAGATACTCCAGCAGCGCAAAACTGGTTTTCTCCAGCGTTTGCACGGCGGCATCGGTGCAGTCGTTGGGGGTCTGCACGTAGTGCTGAACCGCCGCTTCCATGGCTTGCAACAGCAATGCCGCCTGCGGCTGCCCCACCATGTCCAGAGCACCGGCCGACTGGTGCAGCTGCTGCTTGGCCATGCGCAGCGGACTACTGTCCAGGGCGGCCAAGTCCGATTCGCGAGCCTCTTGTGCCTCCAGTACGAAGCGGCGCATGGTGCGCACAGCGCCCTCTAATGATTTGCGCAGCTCTTCGCGTACCCAGGCCAGAGGCCCCAGATCCTGCTCATGAGCACCCATACGGGCCGTGTGCGTAGAAGTGTCTTGATTCACCGACATGCTTCATCCTTGACCTTACTCGGCCACCTGCGTGCCCAAGGCCAGATCTTTGTTATGCAATTCTGAAACGTGCCACCGACTGGCGTAACTCTTGGGCCATGCGGGCCAGATCGCGCACCTGCTGTGCAGTAGTGCGCGTGCTCTCGCCGGTCTGCTCCGTCACCACAAAGATGTGCTGAATGCTGTCAGCCACCTCGTTGGCCAGGCCGGCTTCGGCCTGCGTGGTGCGGGAGATTTCCTCAATCAGCTCTGCCAACTGGCGCGACACCTCGTGGATCTGTGCCAGCGCAGCGCCCGCAGAGTCGGACAGACGCGCCCCCTCCACCACACCCAAGGTGGCGCGCTCCATGGCAGCAACCGTGTCTTGCGTGTCCGTCTGAATGGTCTTCACCAGGGTGGCAATCTGGCGCGTTGCGTCTGCCGAGCGTTCCGCCAGACGCTGCACTTCCTCGGCCACCACAGAGAAGCCTCGTCCTGCCTCACCAGCCGAGGCGGCCTGGATGGCCGCATTCAGAGCCAGCACGTTGGTTTGCTCGGTAATGTCGGAAATCAGCTCGGTGATTTCACCAATTTCCTGGGAAGACTCACCCAGGCGTTTGATTCGCTTGGAGGTTTCCTGCATCTGGTCACGGATGGCATTCATACCGCCAATCGTGTCCTGCACCGCCTGCTGACCTTGCTCGGCAGCACGCAGCGACTTGTTGGCCACATCGGCAGATGCCTGGGCCTGTGCGGAAACCGCCGTGATGCGCGCTGCCATGTCCAGAATCGCCTGGCCAGTTTCGCGAATCTCGCGCAGCTGCTCGGTCGATGTTGCCAGCAGTTGGGCCGACGTAGCGTCCACCTGCGAGGTGGTGTCCACCACCTGCGTGGCCGTCTTCTGCACGTTGCCCACCAGCAGGCGCAGCTCTTCCACCGTGTAGTTCACCGAGTCGGCAATTGCGCCCGTGATGTCCTCGGTCACCGTGGCTTCCTGCGTCAGGTCACCTTCGGCCAGGTTCTGCAGTTCGTTCATCAAACGCAAAATGGCGGCCTGGTTGGCGTCGTTGATACGCTTGGCCTCCTGCTCCTGCAGGCGGGCTTCACGCTGCTGCTGCTCGGCCTGTTGCTGACGCAGACGGCTGTCCAGCAGCGCCACACGTGCAATGCCGATACCGCACAACAGCACAAAGATACCCAGGCCCAGCAGCAAGGCCAGCTGCCCCCAGCTGACACCCGCATCGCCCGACAGGCGTGTCTGCAGGGACTCCAGCTGCGTGCGCAAGGTCTCGCTGTCGCCAATCACGACGCTTTGGGCTTCACGCGCCGACACCAGCCCCTGCAGGTTGCTCAGAATGGCTTCGGCATCCGAGCGCGTGGCCTCGTACTGTGCCAGCAAGGTGGTCAATTGCTCACGCACCTGGGCGTTTTCCGTACCCACCAGTCCCAGTTCCTCATTGCCGGTGAGCAGCCCCTGGGCAATCTCCTGGAAGGTGTTCAAGTCCTTGCCCAGCAGGAACACCGCCTCGGGGTTCACACCTTCGAGCGACTGGAATTCATTGGCCGACTTGCCGATGCGCTGTGTCAGCATGGCCAGTTGACTGACGGCTTCCAGCTCCGAGCGGCGCTGGCTGTTCTGCATGATCATGGAAGCCACGGTCTCGGACAGATCCAGCAGCGATGCCGACTGCTGATTGACGTCACGCAGGGCGCCGGCCACCTTGATCAGCACATCTTCCTGCGCATACACGGCCTTGGCGTTCTTTTCGGAGCGCTCGGCCACCTTCAGCATGGCCTGCACATCCTCCTGATATTCCTCTTTCACGGCCACGATACCTGCGCCCTCATCACCATGGGCCAGGGCGCGCACGTTGTTGCCAAACACCGTCGTACTGCTCTTGAGCTCCAGGAATGCGTGCGGCACACCCAGCAAGGCCTGAGTACCCGACTTGGCCATGCGCTGCGCCTGCATCAGTGCCTGACCCGTTGCCGCCACCTGCTTGGCCGCACGGTCCGACTGCTGCAGCACCCAGGCAGAGGTCAGTGCCAGTGCCACCCCGCCGATGGCCAGCACGGCCAGCAGCTTGCGCTGGTGCGACGCCGCTGGCGCCGTGCCCAACAGAGGCAATGAAATCTTGTCCTGCTCCAGCAAAGCGCTGCCATCCAGGAGCTCGGAGTTTTGCACGCTCTGCAGGGTCTGCTGAAGCAAGGACTCGCTACCCATGGTCGTGGTGTCGCCTGAAGAAGCTTCCTTGGCTGGACTGCGACGACCGAGCAAAGCGCCAAACTGCTGGAGAAAAGACATTGGTACCTCTTTTTGGAATTCAGTCACTGCGAAACACGCAAAAACTCTGGTGTTTGCACCAGGACTTGCAAGTTCAACTCTTGCCACTGCAGCCCTCGGTCGTCGCTCCACAAGCGACCCAGACCGCGTGTGCCGTCAGGCACCTCACCGGGCACAGCCTGCAAGGCATCGCCACTGCGCAAGCCCAACAGTCGGTCAACCACCAAAGCCGCATTCACTTGCAGGGCCGGATTGATCACCAACAGGCTGGTTTCTGCCAGCGATTGTTGGGAACGCTCCACCGGGTGACCGAGCAAAGCGGCCAGATCAATGACCCCCACCAAGTTACCGCGCAGGCTGGCCACCCCCCAGAACCAGGCCTGGGCATAAGGCACGGTCTGCACACCGGACCAGGGGAAGATCTCACCCGCCTGCGCCAAGGGCACCAGGTAATTCCTCCCGCCTGCCTGCACAGCCAGCCATTGTGCAGAATCTACCCCGTCGGTTCGTGCTGCCAGCAGGCGCTCCGCCAAACGGGCTTGTAACTCTTGTAACGATTGTTTGGAACGCCCGACAGCCATAACTTATTCCAGCGCTGAAATTTTGGACCACAGCTCAGCGGGGTTGACTGGCTTGGTGATGTAGTCGCGGGCCCCCTGGCGCAGCCCCCAGACCTTGTCGGTCTCCTGGTTCTTGCTGGTGCACATGATGATCGGGATGCCAGCGTATTCGGGCATGCGCGAGATGGTGCGCGTGAGTTGAAAGCCGTTCTGACCGGGCATGACCACGTCCATCAGGATCAGGTCGGGCCTGGCCTCCGACAGCGACTGCATGGCCTGCTCGGCATTTTCTGCGGTGCGCACGGTAAGACCACGCTTTTGCAGCACATCGGTCAGAAACATCAATTCGGTTTTGGAATCGTCAACGACGAGAACGGTTTGTATAGGCATGGTTACTTCCCGTGAGAGGAGGCAAAGCGAAGAAAAACGATCAGGCGGGCTTGCCAAACTTTTGCACGGTTTGCAGCAGCTGATCCTTGGTGAAAGGCTTGGTCAGATATTCCTGACAGCCGACCATGCGGCCGCGCGCCTTGTCGAACACACCATCCTTGGAGGAAAGCATGACGATGGGCGTATCTGCAAAACGCGCGTTGCGCTTGATGATGGCACTGGTCTGATAGCCGTCCAGGCGCGGCATCAGAATGTCGCAAAAAATCAACTGTGGCTGAAAATCGTTGACTTTGGCCAGTGCATCGAAGCCATCCTCGGCCAGCAGAACTTCGTGGCCGCCTTGCTTGAGAAAAATTTCGGCGCTGCGTCGAATGGTGTTGCTGTCGTCAATGACCAACACCTTGAACGATTGGCTGGTTGTACTCAACGTAAGAGCTCCCCTGTTGTGTTGTTGTAACTTGTCACGCAGCAAGCCGAGCACAACCGAATAGCCGGGTGCCCGACCCCACCCAAATACCGGCGTACCCTACACCAATTGCAGCGCCCGGCGCAGCTTAAAACGGCTTCCAATAGAATGCAATTGGATTCTATCTAGACTTTTACCCTAAACCTTGACTCTGGCGTGCCAACGGTCATGGCTGCGTACATGGCGAAGCACTCTCTGGCTGCACAAGCAGCAGCCCCCTCTCCCTCCCCCATTTCCCCCTCACTTTCGGACGGTGAAGACGCTGCCCAGGACAGCGCCGAGCTGCGCGCGCTGTGCGTCATGAGCATCAACGTGCTGGACCCGTGCAACGGTTGCGGGCTCGGGGCCGATGTCATCACCATCGCCAGCGTGGGTGCGCACCCGGTTGCCGTGGCCTGCGGGGTGTACGTCAGCGACACCAGCCGCGTGTTCAGCCACACGGCCCTGGACGACGAGCTGGTCACCGACCAGGCCCGTACGCTGCTGGAGGACATGCCGATCACCGCCATCAAACTCGGCTTTGCCGGCTCTCCGGCCAACCTGAGCAGCATTGCCGAGATCTGCAGCGACTACCCGCACATTCCCGTCATCAGCTACATGCCCGACCTGTCCTGGTGGCAGGAAGGCGACGCGCTGGAGGAATACCTGGACGCCTTCGAAGAGCTGATGCTGCCGCAGACCTCGGTTCTGGTGGGCAACTATGGCACGCTGGCGCGCTGGCTGCTGCCCGACTGGCAGGGCAGTCGCCCGCCCAGGCCGCGCGACATCGCCCAGGCGGCCGAAGCGCGCAACGTGCCCTTTGTGCTGCTCACGGGCGTGCCCCTGGCGGGCGACTTTGTGGACAACGTGCTGGCCAGCACCGAATCCGTGCTGGCCAGCTGCAAGTTTGAGCTGTTCAGCGAACAGTTCCTTGGTGCAGGCGATACCATCTCTGCCGCCCTGACAGCCCTGCTGGCCGCCGGCAACGATCTGGCCAAGTCGGCCCAGGAAGCCCTGGAATACGCAGACCACAGCCTGAACAACGCCTTTCGGCCAGGCATGGGCCGCTGGATTCCGGACCGCATGTTCTGGGCGCAGCCCGAGGAGGAGACCTCGCCCGCCGAACCTGAACCGCAGGACAGCGCTGCCCCGGAGCCCGCCCCTTCGACCGATGCCGATGATCCGGACTTGTCCAACCACCGCCCGCCACCGGCGGGTTTTGCCATTTCTTCCAATGACACAGAACATTGACCTGAATCAAGATTTGCTGACCCGTGCCCAGCGCGTCATCCCTGGCGGCGTGAATTCGCCCGTGCGTGCGTTCAACGCCGTTGGCGGCGTACCGCGTTTTGTTGAACGCGCGCAGGGTGCGTACTTCTGGGACAGGAACGGCCAGCGCTTTACCGACTACATCGGCAGCTGGGGCCCGATGATCCTGGGCCACGGCCACCCCGAGGTGGTGGCTGCCGTACACGCCGCCGTCGATCAGGGCTTCAGCTACGGCGCGCCCACCGAGCGCGAAGTGGATCTGGCTGAAAAAATCCTTTCACTCATGCCCGGCATGGACATGGTGCGCCTGGTCAGCTCGGGCACCGAAGCGGGCATGACCGCCCTGCGCCTGGCGCGTGGCTTTACCGGCCGCAACAAGATCATCAAGTTCAACGGCTGCTACCACGGCCACGCCGATGCGCTGCTGGTGAAAGCTGGCTCGGGCTTGGCCACGTTTGGCAGCTCGTCCTCGGCGGGCGTGCCGGCCGATGTGGTCAAGGACACCATCGTGCTGGAGTACAACGACGTGGCCCAGCTCGAAGAAGCCTTTGCCAGGATGGGCCAGGAAATTGCCTGCGTGATCATGGAGCCGATTGCGGGCAACATGAACTTTGTGCGCGCCAACGTCGAATTCACACGCCGCATTCGTGAGCTGACGCAAGAGCACGGCGCCCTCATGATCTACGACGAGGTGATGACCGGCTTTCGTGTCGCCCTGGGCGGCGCCCAGAGCCTGTACGCGCAAAAGATTGAAGGCTTCAGGCCCGACATCACCGTTATGGGCAAGGTCATTGGCGGCGGCATGCCGCTGGCCGCTTTTGGTGGCCGCCGCGACATCATGGAAAAGCTCTCGCCCACCGGCGGCGTGTACCAGGCGGGCACGCTCTCGGGCAACCCGATTGCCACGGCCTGCGGCCTGAAAACCTTGGAGCTGATCAGCCAGCCCGGCTTCCACGCCGAGCTGCACCTGAAAACCGGCCAGCTGATGCAGGGCCTCAAGTCCGAGGCCGATGCCGCCGGCATTCCCTTCAGCGTGGACTGGCAAGGCGGCCTGTTTGGCTTCTTCTTCCTGCCCGAGTTGCCCTGCAACTACCCGCAGGTGATGACCACCGACTTGGCACGCTTCAACAAGTTCTACCACGGCATGCTGCAGCAAGGCGAGTACTTTGCCCCAGCGCTGTACGAAGCTGGTTTTATGAGCGCCGCGCACACCCAGGAAGACATCGACCGCACCATTGAAGCGGCCCGTGCCGTGTTCAGGACGCTGTAAGCCACGGCACAGGACGGCGCCACCGCGCGCCGCCAATCCCACCGGCAACCCGCTGATGCGCCCCATCAGCGGGTTTTGTTTTGTGTGCCTGTCCACCCTTTTGCGGCCACCAATTTCATATTTTTCATAGCTGCAACCGATTATGCACCAAGCATTTCAAGTCTAAAAACACTTGAAATCCATGAAAAACAAGCGCAACCAGCTATTGATTTAGAAGCACAGACCATGTGTTTTGCCCCTGTTCCCGCAGGATGGCATCCTGCAAACGGCTTTTTGCGCACAAAGTCTGCTGTGCGACAGCCCGGCGCACGATTTACCGGCACATTTGCACGCTGAGGCTGCCATCCTGGCCGCACGCGCCTGCGTGGTCGATATGCTCACGGGGCTTGCGTCCTGGGCACCACGACCAGCCAGCCACCATTCGTCACTCGCATCACTCGCAATGGAAGAAGGAGATCTCATGAGCACCCGCGAAATTTTTGTCCTCAGCACCGCCCGCACCGCCATCGGCACCTTTGGTGGCAGCCTGAAGGACGTGCCCAACACCCAGCTGGCCACCACCGTGGTCAAGGCCGCCATCGAGCGCGCGGGCATTGCCCCGGATGCCGTGGGGCATGTGGTCATGGGCAATGTGATTCCCACCGACACCAGGGACGCCTACCTCTCGCGCGTGGCCGCCGTCGATGCCGGTTGCCCGATCGAGACCCCGGCCTTCAACGTCAACCGCTTGTGCGGCTCGGGCCTGCAGGCCATCGTCAGCGCGGCCCAGGCAATTGCCCTGGGCGATTGCGATGTGGCCATTGGCGGCGGCTCCGAATCCATGAGTCGTGGCCCCTATTTCGACATGGCCGCCCGCTGGGGCGCGCGTATGGGCGATGCCAAGAGCATCGACTACATGCTGGGCATCCTGCACGACCCCTGGCAAAAACTGCACATGGGCATGACGGCAGAGAACGTGGCCGAGCGCTACAAGATCTCGCGCGAGATGCAAGACCAGCTGGCCCTGGTGAGCCAGCAGCGCGCCGCTGCAGCCATTGCCGCCGGCTACTTCAAGGAGCAGATCGTGCCCGTGGAAATTGCCACGCGCAAAGGCACGGTGCTGTTCCAGGAAGATGAGCACGTGCGCCCCAACACCACGCTGGAAGCGCTGGCGGCCATGAAACCGGCCTTCAAGAAGGAAGGTGGCACGGTGACGGCGGGCAATGCCTCGGGCATCAACGACGGCGCGGGCGCAGTGCTGCTGGCCAGCGGCGAGCGCGTCAACGCCCTGGGCCTGAAACCCGTGGCGCGTCTGGTCGGCTATGCCCACGCGGGCGTGGAGCCGGCCTACATGGGCATTGGCCCGGTGCCTGCCACGCAAAAGGTGCTGCAGCGCACCGGCCTGAAGCTGCAGGATATCGACGTCATCGAAGCCAATGAAGCCTTTGCCGCCCAGGCCTGCGCCGTGGCGCAGGAGCTGGGTTTTGATCCGGCCAAGGTCAACCCCAATGGCTCGGGCATCTCGCTGGGCCACCCTGTGGGCGCTACCGGCGCCATCATCACCACCAAGGCCATTGCCGAGCTGCACCGCACAGGCGGACGCTACGCACTGGTGACCATGTGCATTGGCGGCGGCCAGGGCATTGCTGCGATTTTTGAGCGCGTGTAAGCACTGAAAAAGCGCTAAAAATTTTCGGTCTTTTTGGCCTCTAGCCCTTACCCAGCAAGGGCAAGCAGCTAGCAAAAATAAAAAATCCCCGCAACACCAGGTTGCGGGGATTTTTTGCTGGTGGCCGCAGCTTGCGGGCTATGGCGCCTCAAGCCACGAACGCACGCCATGCATCAATGGCGGAAGTGACGCACGCCGGTAAAGACCATGGCCACGCCGCGCTCGTTGGCGGCATCGATCACTTCCTGGTCGCGCATGGAACCGCCGGGCTGGGCCACGCAGGTCGCGCCCGCATCGACCACCACATCCAGACCATCGCGGAAGGGGAAGAAGGCATCCGATGCCACCACGGTGTTTTGCAGGCTCAGGTTCGCAGCCTGGGCCTTGATGGAAGCAATACGTGCCGAGTCCAGACGCGACATTTGGCCTGCGCCCACGCCCATGGTCATGCCGTTCTTGCAGAACACGATGGCGTTGGACTTGACGTACTTGGCCACCTTCCAGGCAAACAGCAGGTCTTGCAGTTCTTCAGGCGTAGGCTGCTTGACGGTGACCACCTTCAGATCGCTGAGCGCCAGCTCGTGGTTGTCGGCCGATTGCACCAGCAGGCCCGAACCCACGCGCTTGGTCTCCAGCACGTTGCGTGCCTGGGCGTAGTTGTCGGGTAGGGTGATTTGCATCAGGCGCACATTGACCTTGGGCTTGAAGATTTCCAGGGCTTCAGCGGTGAAGCCCGGGGCCATCAGCACTTCGACAAACTGCTTGACCACGGCTTCAGCGGCGGCCTTATCGACCACGCGGTTGAAGGCGATGATGCCGCCAAAGGCGCTGGTGGGGTCGGTCCGGAAGGCCTTGGCGTAGGCTTCGTGCGCGTCCTTGCCCACAGCCACACCGCAGGGGTTGGCGTGCTTGACGATCACACAAGCCGGCTGTTCAAAGCTCTTGACGCATTCCCAGGCGGCATCGGCATCGGCAATGTTGTTGTAGGACAGTTCCTTGCCCTGCAGCTGCACGCCGGTGGCCAGGCTGCCGGCAGCGGGGGCCAGGTCGCGGTACCAGGCGGCCTGCTGGTGGCTGTTTTCGCCGTAACGCAGCTCCTGCACCTTGACGTACTGGGCGTTGAACTGGTCGGGGAACTGGGCGCGGGCGGGCACGTAGCTTTCCGAAAGCTTGTCGGCTTCCAGCTGCACGCTGGAGAGGTAGTCACTGATCGCGCCGTCGTACTGGCTGATGCGGTTGAAGGCGGCCACGGCCAGGTTGAAGCGCAGCGCATCCGACAGCTTGCCGTTGGCCTTGAGTTCGGCCAGCACGGCGTCGTACTGGTCGGCAGCGGTGACCACGCCCACGTCCTTCCAGTTCTTGGCCGCCGAGCGCACCATGGCCGGGCCGCCGATGTCGATGTTTTCAATCGCGTCGGCCAGGGTGCAGCCGGGCTTGGCCACAGTGGCTTCAAACGGGTACAGGTTCACCACCAGCAGGTCGATGGTGTCGATGCCGTGCTCGGCCAAAGCGGCCATGTGCGCGGGCACATCGCGGCGCGCCAGCAGGCCACCGTGGACCTTGGGGTGCAGGGTTTTGACACGGCCATCCAGCATTTCCGGAAATTGCGTGACTTCTGCCACCTCGGTGACGGGCAGGCCGGCATCGGCCAGCAGCTTGGCGGTGCCACCGGTGGACAGCAGCTTGATGCCCAGCGCATGCAGGGCCTGGGCAAATTCAACGATGCCGGTTTTGTCGGAGACGGAAAGCAGGGCGTTCATGGTGATTTTTCTCGTAGAGAGTTATGAATAAAAAGTGGCCCCAGCGCTTGCTGGGCAAGCGCTGGCAGCTATTTCCTTCAGAGCAGATCGTGCTCCAGCAGCTTCTTGCGCAGGGTGTTGCGGTTCAGCCCCAGCCATTGCGCGGCGCGCGACTGGTTGTAGTCGGCATGGGCCATGACGGTCTCCAGCAGGGGCAGCTCCATCAGACGCAGCACCATGTCGTACATGTTGGCCGGGGTCTCCCCGTCCAGGTCATCAAAATAGGCCTGCAGGCTGGCGCGCACACAGGCCTGCAAATCGGTACTGGCGGCACTGACCGCGCCGGCGCTGGCCGCCGGCGTGCGGGCGTGCTGCTGCAATGGGGGGGGAAAGGACTGGCTCATGCTGCCACCTCTGCAAGACGATCCAACTCGGACTCCATGACATTGGGCGGCTGGGGCAGGCGCTCCATGCTCTGGCCCAGCCGCAAGAAATAATCAGCGACTGCCTGGTACTGAGCCTGGCAGTCCTCCAGGGTATTGATGTGGCGGCGCAGTTGCTCGCCACCGGGCAGGTCGCGCACGTACCAGGCGATGTGCTTGCGCGCGCTGCGCACGCCGCTGGCCTGGCCGTACAGGCTGTAGTGGTCCTGCAAGTGCTCCAGCAACAGCTGACGCACCTCTTCGACCAGAGGCGGCGCCAGATGCGTGCCCGTGGCCAGGTAGTGCCCGATTTCCCGAAAGATCCAGGGCCGCCCCTGGGCTGCACGTCCCACCATCAGGGCATCCGCCCCGGTGGCCCGCAGGACCGCCAGGGCCTTTTCCGGACTGGTGATGTCGCCATTGGCCACCACCGGAATGCGCACCGCCTGCTTGACGGCGGCCACCGTGTCGTATTCGGCCTCTCCCTTGTAGCCCTGCTCGCGCGTGCGGCCATGCACGGTGAGCATCTGCACGCCTACGGCCTCAAAGCGCCGGGCCAGCTGCACCGCGTTTTTGTGGGTGTTGCACCAGCCGGTGCGCATCTTCAGCGTCACCGGCACGCCGTGCGGCGCGCAGGCCTGCACCACCGCAGCGGCAATGGCCTCGGCCAGCGCCTCGTTTTGCATCAGCGCCGAGCCGGCCCATTTGTTGCACACCTTCTTGGCCGGGCAGCCCATGTTGATGTCGATGATCTGCGCGCCGCGCTGCACGTTGTACACGGCCGCTTCGGCCATCATGGCCGCATCGGTACCAGCAATCTGCACGGCAATCGGCCCGGGCTCGCCGGCATGGTCGGCGCGGCGGCTGGTCTTGAGGCTGTCCCACAGGTCCTTGCGCGAGGTGACCATCTCGCTGACCGCATAGCCCGCCCCCAGCCGCTTGCACAGCTGGCGAAACGGCCTGTCGGTCACCCCGGCCATCGGGGCAACCATCAGTGCGTTGGATAAAGCGTACGGCCCAATGCGCAGCGCATCGGGCACATGAAGGGCGGACATGGGGAGAAACGGTGGCGGCAAGAACGAAGCAGGGCGCGTATTGTAGCTGCCCATTTTTTGTGCAGCCGGCCACTGCCGCAATCCACCTACACTTGCCGCATGGATGCCTGGATACCCACCCTGCTGCACTGGCTGGCGCTGCCGGAGTTCGGCCTGACCACGGTGTTTGTGATTGCGCTGCTCTCGGCCACGCTGCTGCCCATGGGGTCGGAGCCGGCAGTGGTCGGGCTGCTGCAACTGCATCCCGACCTGTTCTGGCCCACCGTGCTGGTGGCCACGGCGGGCAACACGGTGGGTGGCACCATCAGCTGGTGGATGGGCCGGGGCGCGCAGCGCGCCTGGCAGGCCACGCACCGGCAGCGCCCGGTGCACCACCGCCCCCCGCGCACCCTCAGCCGCCGCGAGCGGCGCGCGCGCATCTGGCTGCGCCGCTGGGGTGCCAAGACCTGTCTGCTCAGCTGGCTGCCCGTGGTGGGCGACCCTCTATGCGCCGTCGCCGGCTGGCTGCATTTGCCGTTTTGGCCCTGCGTGGGCTATATGGCCATTGGCAAGTTCCTGCGCTATGTGGTCATGACCAGCGCCATTTTGTGGGTGCTGCAGTAGCCCACGCCAAACCACTTCCCCTGCCGACTACCCGCAAGCCGTGCTCCAGCAAATTGAGCAGCTGGCGCAAAACATCGCCATCGCCCGCAAGCGGCGTGGAGAGTCGCAGGCGCAATGGGCCCAAAAGCTGGGCATCTCACAACCCACCATGGTGCGCATCGAGCGTGGCGACCCATCCGTGGCTATGGCTTCATACGTGATGTGCATGTGGCTGATCAACCCCAATGCAGGACTGGCCGACCTGATCGCGCCGCAGCACGACCATACGGCGTTGGAGAAGGAAGTGGCCAGGGTGAAGAGCAAGCGCAAGCAGAAAAAAAATGAGACTTCCCCGGCTCTGCCATTTGGCGTTGAAACGTCAGTAAGCACCAAAAAGGTTTCGGACATAGCTGGACTAGCGCTAGACCCTAGCGCAGCAAAGACTCAAAAGCCCCTAAGCGGGGCTCTTACGGCCGCTGACATAGCTGGAATGGGACTATCTCCTGGCACAGCAGAAATACAGAAGCACCTGAGCGGTGTTCTTACTGCAGCTGACATAGCACGATTGGGCCTAGACCCTGCAGCGCATGCCCGGAAGTCTTTGGAAAGCATCGCTGATCCGCTCAGCTCCAGCACCGCCAAAGGCCTCGCCGCCCTCCTCGCCAAATCAGCGCCTAAAAAGCAATGACCCAACCCAACACCGTATCGCCCCGCACCTATGTACCCCAAGACCGGCTCTACGTCTGGGCCATGGTCAACCCCGTAGCCCCCACATTGGTGGGGGAGGTGGGCCTGTCGATACTGGAAATGCTGCTCTTCGCCGGCGATGACCGCTTTGGCGCGCTGGGCATCTCCACCTCGGCAGAGCAATACACACCGCGCTACTTCCGCCCCTATCCACAACTGGCAGATCTGGCACAGCTAACGGCAGCGGTGGAAGATGTACAAACGCAAGCCCCCATCACGGCAGAGATACAGCGCCTCATCCAGCCCGGGGTCAGCCTTGGCGGCGCACGCCCCAAAGCGCTGCTGCAAACGGACAGCGGCCCCTGCGTGATTAAGTTCAGCGAGCTGGACGACCCCGTGGACACCCCGCTCATCGAACACGCCACCATGACGCTGGCCGCCCAAGCGGGCCTGCATGTTGCCAACACCGCCGTGCTGCCGCTGCCCATACGCCACGGCAAGTTGCGCCATGCCCTGACCATTGAGCGGTTTGACCGCCTGGGCCCCTACCGCGTGCATTGCCTGTCTGCCAACACCGCCATGCGCGAAGAACTGTTCAAACGCATGGTTTTCAACATCCTTATGGACAACACCGACGACCACGAGCGCAACCACAGCATCAGCCTCAACCTTGCTGACGGCTACTACGACCTCACTCCCGCGTACGACATCGTGCCCAGCCTGCAAAACCTGGGCTATCAGCAACTGATCGTCGGCACCATGGGCGCAGAGTCCAGCATTGAAAACGCCCTCACCCAGATCAACGAATACGGCATCAAAAAACCCCGTGCCGTTGAGCTGGTGCGGCAGGTGGCCAGCGTTGTTGATCGTTGGGCTGCGCACTTCATTGCACTGGGCGTCAGCGCATCAGATATGGAGCTGCTGGCCGCCAGCATTGACCGCGATGCGCTGCGGCTGCAAAGAAAAGCCTACCTATAGCAATCCGAGAAAGCCTGCTTCTTCACCCACCCAAAAGTCCACCCGGCATCGCGCCGTGTGGGCTTTTGTTTTGCACCTTCACTTAGGAAAGCTTTACATGCTTCATCCAAGCAATGCTGCCGTTGATGGCTGTTTTCCAATACCAATACAACGGTCTTGCCCGCTGCTCTAGCCCCAGGCGCGTACCAAAGCAGCCGCCGCAGACCCCAGCACCACCACCAGCAAAAAAGGCAAGCGCCGCCACAGCGCCAAGGCGGCAACGGCCAGGGCGACCAAGCGCGCATCCAGCACCAGCTGCTGTCCGGCAGAAAACGTGTTCATCACCACCAGCGCCGCCAGCAGGGCCACCGTCATGCTGGCGGCGATCTGCCCCATGCGCGGGTGCTGCAGCCAGCGCTCGGGCACCGCATAGCCCAGCCGCTTGGTCACGAACGCCAGGGCGCAGGCCAGCAGCAGCCAGCCCCACCAGGATTCCAGCCACCCGTTCATGCCCGGCTCCTGATGGCCGCCTGCCACCAGCCCCACAGCACGCCCACCCCTGCGGCCAGCACAATCGGCAGGCCCGGCGGCAGCCAGGGCACCAAGCTGGCCGTCAGCAGCCCAGCCAGCACGGCCAGCGCCAGCGGCTCGCGCTGCTGCAGGCGAGGCCAGAGCAAGCCCAAAAATGCGGCCACCGCCGCGCCATCGAGGCCCCACTGCGCGGGGTTGCCCAGCGCATCGCCCAGCCACGCACCCAGCAAGGTGCAGGCGTTCCACAGCACAAACACGCCCAGGCCTGCCACCCAAAAGCCGCGCTGCTGCTCGTCGGCTTGGGTTTGCGCCAGCGCGGTGGCGGCCGATTCATCGATGGTGATCTGCGCGGCCAGCCATTTGCGCCAGCCACGCAGGCCCAGCAGGCGCTGCATCTGCATGCCATAGACGGCGTTGCGCACGCCCAGCAAGCTGGCAGCGCTCACGGCTGCTGCGCCACTGCCACCGCCAGCGAGCACGCCGACAAAGGCAAACTGCGAGCCGCCGGTAAACATCAGCAAACTCAGCGCCTGCGCCTGCCAGATGGACAGTCCTGCCGCCACGGCCAGCGCCCCAAAGGAAATGCCATACAGCCCCGTGGCCACGGAAATGGACAGGCCCATGCGTACAGCGGGCGTCCAGGAGGATGGTTGGATCACATGGTCCTCAATATTTTTTATAGCTTTTTGCGCTGATGAATCAAGGATTTCACAATAAAAATCATTTGAAATTATTTGATATCAAGCGCAAACAGCTATAGTTTTTGCTTTACTCCGAAGCACGCATCAATGCGCCTGCTCCCAGTTGGCGCCCACGCCCACCTCGGCCAGCAAGGGCACTCGCAACTGCGCGACACCAGCCATCAGGGCCGGTACCTGCTGACGCAGCCAGTCAGCCTTGTCAGCGGGCAGCTCAAACACCAGTTCATCGTGCACCTGCATGATGAGCAGGATGTCGGGCTGCTCGGCGTCCAGCCGGGCCTGCACGGCCACCATGGCCTTCTTGATCAGGTCGGCCGCCGTGCCCTGCATGGGGGCGTTGATGGCTGCGCGCTCGGCGGCCTTCTTGCGCGGGCCGCTACCGCCGTTGATATCGGGCAGGTACAGACGCCGGCCAAACACGGTTTCCACATACCCCTGGGCGTGGGCCAGGGCCACGGTCTCGTCCATGTAGCGCTTGACGCCGGGATAGCGCTGGAAATAGCGGTCGATATAGGCCGCTGCCGCCTGGTTGTCGATGCCCAGGTTCTTGGCCAGACCATAGCTGCTCATGCCGTAGATCAGGCCGAAGTTGATCACCTTGGCAAAGCGGCGCTGCTCGCTGCTGACCTGATCCAGCGCCACGCCAAACACTTCGGCGGCGGTGGCGCGGTGGATGTCCTGGCCTTCGTGGAAGGCCTTGAGCAGGGCCTCGTCGCCCGACAGGTGGGCCATGATGCGCAGCTCGATCTGCGAGTAGTCGGCGCTGGCAATCACCCGCCCCGACGGGGCCACAAAGGCCTGGCGGATGCGCCGGCCTTCGGGCGTGCGCACGGGGATGTTTTGCAGGTTGGGCTCGTTGCTCGACAGGCGCCCCGTCACCGCCACGGCCTGCGCGTAGTGCGTGTGCACGCGGCCCGTGCGCGGCAGCGCCATCTGCGCCAGCTTGTCGGTGTAGGTGCCCTTGAGTTTGGAGAGACTGCGGTGCTCCAGAATCTTGGCGGGCAGCGGGTAATCCTCGGCCAGCTTTTCCAGGACTTCTTCGTCAGTGCTGCGCGCGCCGGTCGCGGTCTTTTTCACCACCGGCAGGCCGAGCTTGTCGAAAAAGATTTCGCCCAGCTGCTTCGGAGACGCCAGGTTGAAGGGCTGGCCCGCCAGTTCGTAGGCGGCCTGCTCCAGCGCCACGATGCGCGTGCCCAGGTCGTTGCTTTGTCGCGCCAGCTCCTGCGCGTCGATGGCCACGCCGTTGCGCTCAATGCGAAACAGCGCCTCGCTGGTGGCGATTTCCAGTTCATAGATATGGCGCAGCCTGGCGTCGGCTTCGATCTGCGGCCACAGCACCTCATGCACGTTCAGCGTCTGGTCCGAGTCCTCGCAGGAATAGGCCGCGGCCTTGTCCACGGGCACCTGGGCAAACGGAATCTGGTTCTTGCCCTTGCCGCACAGGTCTTCGTAGCTGATGCCGGTGCGGCCCGTGTGGCGCAGCGCAAGACTGGTCAGGTTGTGCGGGCGGTGCACTTCCAGCACATAGCTTTGCAGCATGGTGTCATGCGCATAACCGCGCACGGTGATGCCGTGGTTGGCAAACACATGCTGGTCGTATTTGACGTGCTGGCCGAGCTTTTTCTTGGTGGCATCTTCCAGCCACGGCTTGAGCTGCGCCAGCACCCAGTCCATGGGAAGCTGCTCGGGCACATCCATGCCTTCGTGACGCAGCGGGATGTAGGCCGCCTCCCCCACCTGGACGCTGAAGCTGATGCCGACGATCTGCGCACGCATCTCGTCGAGCGAATCGGTTTCGGTGTCGATGGCGGTGAGCGTAGCCTCGTTGATCCTGGCCAGCCAGCTGTTGAACTGGTCTTCGGTCAGGATGGTGGTGTACACCACTTCGCGCTGCTGGGCCTGCACGGCAGCCGTGGTCGCGGCGGCATCGTCGCTGTCGAACATATCGCCCTGCACGGCGGCAGGCTTGGCCAATGCCTCCGGTGCGGCCGTGCCACCCAGCGCCCGCGCCAGGCTTTTGAAACCGTACTGCTCGTAAAACGGCAGCAAGCGGGCGTTGTCCGGCTCGTCCAGCGTGATGTCGTCCAATGCGGGCAGGCTGGGGATGTAGTCCGTCAGCGCGCAATCGGTCTTCATCGTCACCAGCTGGCGGCTCAGCGCCAGCTGACCCGAGGCAATGGCCTCGCGCAGGTTGTTGCCCGCCACGCCCTTGATCGCATGGGCGTTGGCGATCAGGTTGTCCAGCGTGCCGTATTCCTCCAGCCACTTGGCGGCGGTCTTGGGGCCGACCTTGGTCACACCGGGCACGTTGTCGATGCTGTCGCCCACCAGGGCCTGGTAATCGATCATCTTCTCGGGCGGCACACCGAACTCGGCCAGCACCCCGGCCACGTCGCGGCGCTTGCCACTCATGGTGTCGATGATGGTGATGCGCTCGTTGACCAGCTGGCTCAAGTCCTTGTCGCCGCTGGAAACGATGACCTCCATGCCCTGCCCGGCGGCCAGATGTGCCAGGGTGGCAATCACGTCGTCGGCCTCCACGCCAGGCACGCTCAGCACCTTCCAGCCCAGCAGATCGACCACTTCGTGGATGGGTTCGATCTGGCTGCGCAAATCGTCGGGCATGGGCGAGCGTGTGGCCTTGTACTCGGCGTACATGGCGTCGCGAAACGTCGGGCCGGGGGCATCGAACACGCACACCGCGTAGGTGGCAGGCACGTCGCGGCGCAGCGACTGCATCATGTTGATCATGCCCCGGATGGCACCGGTGGCCGGGCTGCTGGGGTCGCCCGGCACGGCGCGCAGATCGGGCATGGCGTGGTAGGCGCGGTACAGGTAGCTGGAGCCATCGACCAGCAGCAAGGTGTGTGGGGTACTCATAGGCCACGATTGTGCCTGCGCCGCCTTCGTCCCTGCCTCTACAATGTAATGATGCGCGCAGCCTTTCTTACTCCCCTTGTTGGTGCCAGCTTGCTGGCCAGTTTTGTGGTCGTGGCCCAGACGCCAGCTCCCGTGCCGGACGACGCAGAGGCGCCGCCTGCGGCCTCGGGTGCCCCGGCGCATGACCGCAACAACCAGCGCATCGAGCGCATCCAGCACGAAGACCGTGGGAGCCAGATCAACGAGCTGCGCGTCGGCGGTGAGACCAAAAGCATCACCGTCCAGCCCAAGATGGGCAACATGCCTGCCTACGAGGTAGCTCCCGCCAGGCCCGGCAGGGACGCGGCCCAGGACGGCACCAATGGCCGCCGCACCTGGAAAGCCCTGCAGTTCTGAGCCGGCAGCCCCCAGCCCTGCCCCGCCGCCACCCACGACGCGCGGGGCTTTTTCATGTTCCACGCCTATCGCAGACCCACCATGGCTGTTTTTACCCAAGTTAGCGAAGACGACGCACGCGCGCTGCTGCGCCATTTGGCCCTGGGCCAACTCACTGGTTTACGCGGCATCCAGGGCGGTATCGAAAACACCAACTACTTTCTGGATACCACCCAAGGCCATTGGGTTCTGACGCTGTTTGAACGCCTGAGCGCCGAGCAACTGCCCTTCTACCTGCACCTGATGCGCCACCTGGCCAGCAAGGGCATCCCCGTCCCGGACCCGCAGGCCGACACGCAAACCGGCGCCATCCTGCACACCGTCTGCGGCAAGCCGGCTGCCGTGGTGCAGAAGCTCCAGGGCGCCAGCCAGCTCAATCCCGATGCCCGGCACTGCGCCGCCGTGGGCCAGATGCTGGCACGCATGCACCTGGCCGGGCAGGACTACCCACGCCACCAGCCCAATCTGCGCGGCCTGGAGTGGTGGAACAGCACCGTGCCCCAGGTGCTGCCCTTCATGTCGGCCGATGCGGCGCAGTTGCTGCAGGCCGAGCTGGCACATCAGAATCAGGTGGCTGCCAGCGCCCTGTACGCCCAGCTGCCACGCGGGCCGGTGCATGCCGACCTGTTCCGCGACAACGTGATGTTCGACGACCACCAGCTGACCGGCTTTTTCGACTTTTACTTTGCCGGCGTGGACACCTGGCTGTTCGATCTGTGCGTGGCCCTGAACGACTGGTGCATCCACCACGCCGATGGCAGCCACCGCGCCGATCTGGCCGATGCCATGCTGGCCGCCTACCAGGCCGAGCGCCCCCTGACCCCGGCCGAGCATGCCCTGCTGCCGGACATGCTGCGCGCCGGTGCGCTGCGCTTCTGGACCTCGCGCCTGTGGGACTACCACCTGCCGCGCGAAGCCGCTCTGCTCACCCCGCACGATCCCGCGCACTTTGAGCGTGTGCTGCGCCAGCGCATTGCCCATCCGCTCACCCTGACGCCTTCTTCGGGTACAAACGCTGCATGAAGCTACAACTTGTCCGCCCCAAAACCGGCCTGGAATGGGTCAAGCTGGGCATCCAGACCTTCTGGAAGCAACCCATGGCCCTGTCTGCACTGTTCTTCCTGAGCATGGCGGCCATGTCGCTGGTCAGCATGGTGCCCATGGTGGGCACGGCCCTGGCCCTGGCGCTGCTGCCGACGGCATCGCTGGTGATGATGGTGGGCGCTGCCGAGGCGCTGCGCGAGCGCACGCCCACGCCGGCACTGCTGCTGGTGGCATTTCGCTCCGGACGTGAGCGCCTGCGCGGCCTGGCCGTGCTGGGCGCCTGCTATGCCGTCGGCTTCGGCCTGCTGATGCTGATTTCCACCTGGATCGACGGCGGCGAGTTTGCCCGCGTCTATCTGGGCCTGCAGCCCCTGACGCAGGAGCTGGCCCAAACCCCCAGCTTCCAGAGCGCCATGTGGGTGAGCATGCTGCTTTATCTGCCCCTGTCCCTGCTGTTCTGGCATGCCCCGGCGCTCATCCACTGGCATGGCACGCCGCCGCTCAAAGCCATGTTCTTCAGCCTGGTGGCCTGCCTGCGCAATTTCTGGGCATTTCTGGCCTATTGGCTGGGCTGGGCCGTCGCATCCATACTGGCTGGCGCCCTGCTGGCGCTGCTGACGGCACTGCTTTCCACCGTGGTGGGGGCAATTGCCGGCATCCTGCTGGTGGTGACGGCCATGGCCCTGGCGGCGATGTTTTTCACCTCGACGGTCTTTACTTTTCGCGATTGCTTTGCGGCGCCCGACGCCCAGCAGGCGTAGATGCGATGCGGCCTGCGGGCCGCTTTTTTTCATCGGGCCTGGCATCTGGCCATTTCAGATGCGACACAAAAAGAAAAAGGGGCTGCGATGGGCAGCCCCTTTTGTTATCTGGCGGAGTGGACGGGGCTCGAACCCGCGACCCCCGGCGTGACAGGCCGGTATTCTAACCAACTGAACTACCACTCCTGGCAGGAAGCTTTGCAGCTCTGGCGAGCATCAAGTGCTTCAAACTTGGCGACCCTACGGGGATTCGAACCCCGGTACTCACCGTGAAAGGGTGATGTCCTAGGCCTCTAGACGATAGGGTCAAAACCTAAGAACCGATTTCTCGTTTCCGATCCATCTTGGTGGAGGTAAGCGGGATCGAACCGCTGACCTCTTGCATGCCATGCAAGCGCTCTCCCAGCTGAGCTATACCCCCCTTGGGTGCAGAAAAACCGAGGTCTTTGCTGCTCTCTGACTTCTCTTGGAGAACTCCAGAAGCCGAGATTCTAACGCACTTTTTTACCCAAAAAGAAAAAAGTGCCCAATTAATGATTCCCTGCATCACACAAAGATGCTGCGCGCTTCGGTAAAGCGCTTGGCAAAGTAGGGGTTGTCCATGCGCACACGCTGTACGGTGCCGCCGCTGGAAGGGGCATGCACGAACTGGCCGTTGCCCACAAAGATCCCCATGTGCGAGTAGCGACTACCCATGGTGTTGAAGAACACAAAGTCGCCCCGCTCCAGGCGACGGTCGGCAACCCGGGTGCTGGCCTGGGCCCACTGTGCCGTGGTGCGCGGCAGGGCGCGCTGGGTGAGGCCGCGCACGGCGTACTGGATGAGACCACTGCAATCAAAGCCTCCCTCGGGCGTGTTGCCGCCGTAGGTGTAGGGGGTGTTGACGACCAGCAGGGCTCGCGCCAGCAGGGCTTCGCGCTGCTCGGCGGGCAGGGTCAGCACCCCTTGCGCTGGCGCAGCGGGCTGAGAGGCAGAGGCCGCGCCGCTGCCGCGCGACCTGGAGGACTTGGGCGGTGCGCTGGAGCAACCCGCCAGGGTCAGCAGCAATGCCCCGGCCCAGCCACCCACACGGCGACGCGAACAAGGGGGCAGATCAAGCGATGGACATTCCAGGTTCTGCATGGGCGCATTATGGGCAAGCCACGCGGCCTGCGGCAACCTGGCGTCGCCAGTAAAAAAAGAAGAGCGCGTTGCGCTGATCTGAAAACAATTTCAGCCCCATGAGGGGCTGAAATTCAGACAGGGCAAGCGCCTGCAGATTGTTTTTTGATAGCACCACCAACTAGAACGGCAACTTGGGCATGCCGCCACCCATCATGCCCTTCATGGCCTTGGTGCCGCCCATTTTCCGGATCATCTTCATCAGGCCGCCGCCCTTCATCTTCTTCATCACGGCCTGCATCTGCTCGAATTCCTTGAGCAGGCGGTTGACCTCCTGCACCTGCACACCAGCGCCCTGGGCAATGCGTTTCTTGCGCGTGGCCTTGATGATGGCCGGCTGGCGCCGCTCCTGCGGGGTCATGGAGCAGATGATGCCTTCCTTGCGGCGCACTTCGCGCTCGACCTTGTCCATGTCCATGGCGCTGGCCTTGCCTGCCAGTTCGGCCGGCAGCTTGTCCATCAGGCTGGAGAGTCCTCCCATCTGCTTCATCTGTTGCAGCTGAGCCAGGAAGTCGTTCAGGTCAAAGCCGTCGCCACTCTTGACCTTTTCCGCCAGCTTCTGCGCGGCCTCCAGATCGACGCTTTGCGTCACCTGTTCGACCAGGGCCACGATGTCGCCCATGCCCAGCACGCGCTGCGCGTGGCGCTCGGCATCGAACACTTCCAGACCGTCGATCTTTTCGCTGACGCCGGCAAACTTGATGGGTGCGCCAGTGATGGCGCGCACCGACAGCGCCGCACCGCCGCGCGAGTCGCCGTCAAGCTTGGTCAGCACAATGCCGGTCAGCGGCAGCGCTTCCTTGAAGGCCTTGGCGGTGTTGACTGCGTCCTGGCCCTGCATGGCATCGACGACGAACAGGGTCTCCACCGGGTTGAGCAGGGCGTGCAGGTCCTTGATCTCCTGCATCAGCAGCTCGTCGATGGCCAGACGGCCGGCTGTGTCCACCAGCAGCACGTCAAAGTAGTGCTTCCTGGCGTAATCGAGTGCCGCACGGGCAATGTCCTGGGGTTTCTGGTCGGGGGTGCTGGGGAACCACTCGGCCCCGGCCTGGGCAGTGACGGTCTTGAGCTGCTCGATGGCCGCCGGGCGATACACGTCGCCCGAGACGGTCAGCACCTTCTTCTTGCGCTTTTCAATCAGGTGCTTGGCCAGCTTGGCGGTGGTGGTGGTCTTGCCCGCGCCCTGCAGACCCGCCATCAGGATGACGGCCGGTGGCTGCGCAGCCAGGTTGATGTCGGCCACGCCCTCGCCCATGGTGGCGGCCAGCTCGGCGTGCACGATGCCCACCAGTGCCTGGCCGGGCTTGAGGCTGCCCAGCACCTCCTGGCCCAGGGCTTTTTCCTTGACGCGGGCGATGAAGTCGCGCACCACGGGCAGGGCCACGTCGGCCTCCAGCAGCGCCATGCGCACTTCGCGCAGCATGTCCTGCACGTTGGCCTCGGTGATACGCGCCTGGCCACGCATTTCCTTGATCAGGCGCGAGAGTTTGTCGGTAAGTGCGGAAGCCATAAGTAAAAAATCCCGAAAGAAGCCAGCAAAATCCGCAAATTCTACCCGCTCGCCGCCCGACGCCCCGCGCCCGGGCGGACGCGGCGCCATGGCGCCGGCGATATGATGGCAGGCTATGGAATTGCCCTTCCGTTTGCTCACACACGTCCCCTGGTGGACTCTGGTGCCCGCCGCCCTGGCTGTGCTGGCATACGTGGCCCCCACCCTGCTGGGCCAGCGCCTGGCACCACAGCAGGCACGCACGGCCCTGGTGGCAGCCTGGGTCCTGCACGCACTGACCCTGGTGGCGGACATGCTGGCGCCGCCCCCGCACTTCGGCTTTGCGCTGGCGCTTTCCATCACGGCATGGTTGATGTTGACGATGTACCTGGTCGAGCAGCAGCTGTACCCGCGCATGCGCGCAGCAGGCACCCTCTCGGCCATGGGTGCGCTGGCGGTGTTGCTGGCGCTGGTCTTTCCGGGCCAGGCACTGTCTGGCCAGCAGTCGGCCTGGATGCCGCTGCATCTGGCCCTCGGGGTGGCTTCCTACGGCATGTTTGCTGCCGCCGTGGTGCATGCCGGCCTGATGACGCGCGCCGAGCGGCGCATGCGCCTGGCAGCGGCCAGCGACGACAGCGCCCCAGGCGTGCCGCTGCTGACGCTGGAGCGCATCATGTTCCGCTGCGTGCAGGTGGGCTTTGCCCTGCTCAGCGCCACCTTGCTGGTGGGCATGCTGTTTGGTGAAACCCTGTACGGCCATGCCTGGCGCTGGGACCACAAGAGCGTGTTCTCCATCCTGGCATGGTTGCTCTTTGCCGTCCTGCTGCTGGGCCGGGCCCGCTTTGGCTGGCGCGGCCTGCGGGCGGTGCGCATGGTGTATGCGGGCGCGGCCCTGCTGCTGATGGCCTACGCCGGCTCGCGCTTTGTGCTGGAAGTGATCCTGGGGCGCGGCCTATGAGCAAGTACCTGCTTGTGACGGTGGTGCTGCTGGTGGCCGTGGCCATCTGGCGCCACAAGCACCAGCGCCCGGCAGCGCCGGCCAGACGCACACCCGCCACTCCGCCCACCCCTGTGGCCATGGTGCGCTGCGCGCACTGCGCGGTGCATCTGCCGCAGACCGATGCCGTTGCGCACCACGGCCGTTACTACTGCTGTGCGCAGCACTGCGCGCTGGGACCGCGCTGACGCCCCATGCCCCTGATGTCTGCCCCTTCTGCACAGGCCACAGCCCTGCCACTGGCCATGGCGCGGCGCTTGTGGCGGGCCTTTTCCACGGGACGGGTCTTTTCCGCTCTAGTGCTGCTGGCCATGCTGGTGCCGCAGACGCCGCACCTGCGCTTTGCGCTGACGTTTTTCTCCTGGGCGCTTGGCCTGGCCTATCTGGCGCTGGCCATCCTGGCCTGGCTGCTGCTGCGCAACCGCCCTCCAGCACAGCACTGGGGCCTGCCGTGGAAGCTGGTGCTGGCCGTGGAGATCGGCACCATCAGCCTGATGCAGTTGCTGCAGCTGTGGCTGCCGGGTTCGGTGGTGCATTTTTCGCCATTGCTGGCACTGCCGCTGCTGGCCACAGCGTGCCTGGGCAGCCTGCGCATGGCGCTGGCCGCCACGGCCAGCGCCACCTTGCTGCTGCTGGGCGGCTACACCATGGCGGCGCTGGAGGGTCTGCCCAGCGGCTGGGAGCTGACCATGCAGACGGCCATGGTCTGTGCCGGTTACTTCATGGTGGTGTACCTCACACACCATCTGGCCCAGCGTCTGGCCCTGCAGGAGCGCCTGGCGCGCCAGAACCACCGCATGGCACGCATGCAGGCCGAGATCAACGCCCTGATCATCAGCCGCCTCAGCGAGGGGGTGCTGGTTGTGGACAGCGGCCTGACCATCCAGCAGGCCAACCCCGCCGCCCTGCACCTGCTGGGCTATGTGCGCCCCGGACCGCGCAGCCTGCATGAACAGGAAGCCTGGGCACCGCTGCGCGAGCTGGTGATGCACTGCCTGACCAACAACCACGCCCAGGATGCGCGCATCTACCTGCTGCACGCCGGGCAGGCTCCGATTGGTCTGTACGTGCGCGTCTGGCCCAGCAACCACCTGCACGATGACGGCCTGCCCGGCAGCGAGCACCCCTACAGCGCCGAGGACACCCAGTACGCCCCCCTGAGCACCAAGTGCCTGGTCTTTCTGGAAGACCTGCGCGAGCTCGAAGCGCGCCTGCGCACCGAGAAGATGGCGGCCATGGGACGCATCTCGGCCGCCGTGGCGCATGAAATCCGCAACCCGCTGGCCGCCATTGCCCAGGCCAATGCCCTGCTGCAGGAAGAGTTGCACGAGCCCACCCAGCAGCGCCTGTGCAGCATGATCGAGCAGAATGCGCAGCGCCTGGCGCACACCGTGGACGATGTGCTGGACATCGCACGCGTGCAGCAGCAGATGCAGCACAGCCCCTCCATCGCGCTGGAGCTGGACAGCACCCTGGCCACCATCTGGCAGGAGTGGCAGGAGCAGGACAGCGCCCAGCGCCTGGGGCGCTTTCTGCCCCAGTGCCCCGGCATGGTGGCCTTTGATGGTGAACACCTGCGCCGGGTGGTGGTGAACCTGCTGGACAACGCGCAGCGCTACGCCCGGGGCGACAGCGCCGCACGCCTGCAACTGGTCACGCGCCGTGCCCCCGATGGCCGGGCCTGGCTGCAGGTCTGGAGCGCCGGCCCCGAGGTGGAGGCCAGCATGCAGCAGCACCTGTTTGAGCCGTTTTTCTCCTCGCACAGCCGCTCCAGCGGGCTGGGCCTGTTCATCTGCCGCGAGCTGTGCCAGCGCCATGGTGCGCAGATCAGCTACCGGCGCCAGGCCTGCCCGGATGGCACACTCCCGGAGCCGGGCAATGCCTTCACCGTGCACTTTGCCCACCACCTGGACACCTCCTCGGGCAGCACGCCGGGCGGCACCGCCAGCCTGTTCGAGGACTGAGCACACCAACAGAAGAAGAAAGACATTTGGGCCATGGCAACTTCCACCGCACACATCCTGGTCATTGACGACGAGCCCGACCTGTGCACCCTGTACGAGCTGACTCTGCTGCGCGAGGGCTATTACGTCACCACCGCCGCCAACCTGGCACAGGCACGCGCCCTGCTGCAGGTGCAGCGCTTTGATGTGCTGATCACCGACATGCGCCTGCCCGATGGACTTGGCATGGAGCTGCTGCACGAGCTGCACCAGCAGCAGCGCCAGGAGCGCAGCATCGTCATTACCGCCTACGGCTCGGCAGAAAACGCCGTGGAGGCATTGCGCTATGGCGCCTTTGACTACCTGACCAAACCGGTCGATCTCAAGCAGTTTCGCCGCGTGGTGGCATCGGCCACCCAGGGCCTGCCGCCGCCGGGCACCCCTCTTCCCGGTGGCAGCCAGCCCCAGTCTCAGGCAGCGGTGGAAGCGGAAGCAGCAACGGCCAACAGTCCCTGCTGCGCAGCCCTGACGCAGCTGGTGGGCCAGTCCGAGGCGATGCAGCAGGTGCGTGAGCGCATCCGCAAGGTGGCGCCCAGCATGGCCCCGGTGCTGATCACGGGCGAATCGGGCACCGGCAAGGAGCTGGCCGCGCGTGCCCTGCATGCCTGCAGCCACCGCAGCAACGGCCCCTGGGTGGCGGTGAACTGCGGCGCCATTCCGGAGCATCTGCTGGAGGCCGAATTCTTCGGCGCCCGCAAGGGCGCCTACACCGGCGCCACCACCGACCGGGAAGGCTTCTTTCAGGCCGCCAACGGCGGCAGCCTGTTTCTGGACGAAATCGGCGAGCTGCCCCTGTCCATGCAGGCCAAGCTGCTGCGTGCCATCCAGGAGCGCAGCGTGCGCGCCCTGGGTGCCACCCAGGAGGAGAGCGTGGACGTGCGCATCATCAGTGCCACCCACCGCGATCTGGCGGCCGACGTGCAGGCAGGGCGCTTTCGCCAGGACTTGTTCTATCGCCTCAACGTCATCGACGTGCAACTGCCGCCGCTGCGCGAACGCCGCGATGACCTGCCCCTGCTGTGCGAGCACCTGCTGGGCAACATCGCCCGCGAAGCGGGTGACCTGCCGGCGGCCAAGCCATCGCCCAGCCTGCTGGCACACCTGGAGCAGCTGCCCCTGGCAGGCAATGTGCGCGAGCTGGAAAACCTGCTGCACCGCTACCACGCGCTGGGCGATGAAGGCCTGCCCCCCATCCCCGGCAGCGCCCCGAGCAGCGACAAAACGCCTGGCGCCGCCCTCACGGGGGCGCTGCCGCTGCCTCTGAACAGCGACGACCTGCCGCACGACCTGCAGGCCTGGCTGGATGCCCAGGAGCGCCACATCCTGATGTGTGCCCTGCAGGCCCACGGCTTCAACCGCACCGCCGCAGCCACGCGCCTGGGCCTGAGCCTGCGCCAGATGCGCTACCGCATCGAACGCCTGAACATCAACCTGGGGGGGACGGATGAAGACGAAACCAGCCTTGCCTGACACCCCACCCGGCAGCCCCACGGCCAAGGCACACTGGCAACAGGGCTGGCTGCACAGCCGGGCAGCGGCCTATCCGGTGCAGCACCAGCCCTCGCCCAACTTCGGACCTCGACCGCCGGGGGCCTGCATCGATCTGGCCGTGCTGCACTCCATCAGCCTGCCGCCCGGCCAGTACGGCACCGGCTGCGTGCAGCAGCTCTTTGCCAACCAGCTCGACTGGGATGCGCACCCCTATTTCCAGAGCATTCGCGGACTGGAGGTGTCGGCGCACTTCTTCATCACCCGCCAGGGGCTGATCTGGCAATTCGTCAGCGCCGATGAGCGTGCCTGGCACGCGGGGGCCTCGTCCTGGCGCGGGCGCAGCAACTGCAACGACGACTCCATCGGCATCGAGCTGGAGGGGCTGGAGGGACGGACCTTCGAGCCCCCGCAATACCTGTCCCTGGCCTGGCTGCTGCAACAACTGGCAGCGCACTACCCACTGGCGCATCTGGCCGGGCACGAACACATTGCCCCGGGGCGCAAGCACGATCCCGGCGCCGGGTTCGACTGGCAGCGGTTGCTGCAGCTGCTGCCAGCAGCGCTGCGCCAGCGCCTGAGCCTGCCGCCCGCGATTTGATTCTGCCCCCCAACACCGCTATGCTGCAGCCCGCACTGCCTGTCCGATAAAGGAAGACCCGACCATGGCCACCGCCAAAACTGCCGCCCCTGCAGCACCAGCCAAGAAGACCCGCACCCAAAAATCCACCGCCGACGCATCCGCAGCCCCCAAGGCCCCGGCCAAGGCTGCCGCCAGGAAATCTACAAAAACCGTAGCTGCTTCCGCTGAAAAAACAACAAAATTGGAAACAAAGGTTACCAAATCCAAGGTTACTCCTGCGGAAGAAGCTCCTAAATCCATAGTCCCCCCCACCCCGCCGGTGGCGCGCACCACTTTGGCCTCGCAAGCCATCTGGCCCTTCCCGATCGGCCCCAAGCCGTAAGCGCTTCCTCCTCAAAAACACCACACCCCGGAGGCCGGGCGCAACTGCCCGACCTCCGGGGTGTCTTTGCATGTGCGGTGGTGTAACGGGCTTTAATCGACCGTCAGACCCAGGGCCTTGGCCACGCCAGCGCCGTAGGCCGGATCGCACTGCGTGCAGTTGCGGATGTGGCGACGCTTGATTTCCTCGGGCGCATCGCCCATGGCGCGGGCCGTGTTGTCGAACAGTGCCTGTTGCTGCTCGGGCGTCATCAGACGGAACAGCGCGCGCGGCTGGCTGAAGTAGTCGTCATCGTCATCGCGGAAATTCCAGTGGTCGGCGGCGCCGTTGATCTTGAGCGGCGGCTCGCGAAACTGCGGCTGCTCCTTCCACTGGCCGTAGCTGTTGGGCTCATACCCCAGGGTGCTGCCGTAGTTGTTGTCCACGCGCATGGCGCCATCGCGGTGGTAGCTATGCACCGGGCAGCGCGCGGCGTTCACAGGAATCAGACTGTGGTTCACCCCCAGGCGGTAGCGCTGGGCATCGCCGTAGGAGAACAGGCGCCCCTGCAACATGCGATCGGGCGAAAAGCCAATGCCCGGCACCACATTGGCGGGGTTGAAGGCGGCCTGCTCCACCTCGGCAAAGTAGTTGTCCGGGTTGCGGTTGAGCTCGAACTCACCCACTTCGATCAACGGGTAATCTGCCTTGGGCCAGACCTTGGTCAGGTCGAAGGGGTGGTAAGGCACCTTCTCGGCATCCAGCTCGGGCATGATTTGCACGTACATCGTCCACTTGGGGAAGTCTCCGCGCTCAATGGCCTCATACAGGTCGCGTTGGTGGGTTTCGCGGTCCTTGGCGATGGCGGCCTCGGCCTCGGCGTCCGTCCAGTTCCTGATGCCCTGCTGGGTCTTGAAGTGGAACTTGACCCAGAAGCGCTCGTTCTGTGCGTTGATGAAGCTGAAGGTGTGCGAGCCAAAGCCGTGCATGTGGCGGTAGCTGGCCGGAATGCCCCGATCAGACATCACCACGGTGACCTGGTGCAGCGCCTCGGGCAGCAGCGTCCAGAAGTCCCAGTTGTTGCGCGCGCTGCGCAGATTGGTGCGCGGATCGCGCTTGACGGCGTGATTCAGGTCGGGGAACTTGAGCGGGTCGCGCATGAAGAACACCGGGGTGTTGTTGCCCACCAGGTCCCAGTTGCCTTCCTCGGTATAGAACTTCATGGCAAAGCCACGGATGTCGCGCTCGGCATCGGCTGCGCCGCGCTCACCGGCCACGGTGGAAAAGCGCACGAACATGTCGGTCTTCTTGCCCAGCTGCGAGAACAGCTTGGCGCGGGTGTAGCGCGTGATGTCGTGCGTGACGGTGAAAGTGCCATACGCACCCGACCCCTTGGCATGCATGCGCCGCTCGGGGATGACCTCGCGGTCAAAGTGTGCGAGCTTTTCCAGGAACCAGACGTCCTGCAACAGTTGCGGCCCACACGGCCCGGCGGTCATGACGTTCTGGTTGTCCACCACCGGGCAGCCGGCAGCAGTGGTCAAGGGGGTGGTTTTCATGGCGGTACCTCCTGTGATGAAGCCCCAGCACGACATGTGCTGAAGTAAGGCACAGCTTACGCGTCCCCGCCAAAAAACACCAAGTTATTTAATTTAAGTTAACGATAGTGATTTTTAAATTAAATATTTCTATGTTTGTTAAAACCGGACACAGGGCTGACGCCACGACAAGGCCCAGCCCCGGGAGCAGGCCCTGGCGACCGCCACGCAGCTACAGCGTGAACACGCGCACCGAATGATCCAGCCCCTGCACGCTCTGACGCAGGATGTTGGTGGCCGCGCTCGACTGTTCGGCCAGTGCAGCGTTTTGCTGCGTGGCATGGTCCAGCTCCAGCACGGCCTGGTTGACCCGGGCAATGCCACGGTGCTGGGCATCGGCACTCTGGCTGACCTCATCGACCAGGGCCGACACCTGGGCGCTGGCCTGCACCATCTCTCCGATGGTCTGGCTGGCCAGATCCATGCGGCGGTGACCTTCCTGAATGCCATCGAGCGTCTGCCGGATCAGGCCGTTGATCTCCTTGGCCGCATCGGCACTGCGCCCGGCCAGGGCACGCACCTCGCCAGCCACCACGGCAAAGCCGCGGCCCTGCTCGCCCGCGCGGGCGGCCTCGACGGCGGCATTGAGCGCCAGCAGATTGGTCTGGAAGGCGATGCTTTCAATGGTGTTCGTGATCTCGCCCATGCGCGCCGAGCTGGCCCGTATCTGCGCCATCGACTGCGCCACGGCGGCAATTTCCTCGCTGCCCTGGCGACTGACCTGGGCGCTGTGCTGGCTGTGCTGGGCCATGCGCCGGGCAACATCGACGGTGTGCTCCACCGTGGTGGCAATGTCCTCCATTGCCGCGCTGGTGTGCATCAGGCTCTGGGCCTGCGATTCCACCCGCTCCACCAGGTCGTTGGCGCCGTTGGCAATGTCGTCGGTGGCGCTGATGAAGGAACGAATCTCCGTGCGCACGTCCCCCACCACGGCCTGCAGGTTGATCTGGATCTGTTGCATGCGGTGCATCAGCCGCCCCAGCGAGCCGGTGTAACGGTTGTGCACCTTGGTGGTGAGGTTGCAGCCGGCAATGTCCAGCGCGTAGCGCTCGGCTTCCTCCAGCCCCTTCACGCAAAAGTGATGGAAGTGCACCAGTAGCCCCGCCGCCGTGGCAATGAACAGTCCGGCACGCGCCGCCAGCGCGGCCTGGCCCTGCATGCCCAGCACATCGGGCAGCAGCACCGCCACCAGCAGCACCAGCAGCCACAGGCTCAGGCGCACCGCCACCCCCAGTTCCAGCCAGCGCTGCACACGCCCCGGCAGCCCGGGGCGGTACACCTTGCCGCGCACGATCTCCGCATGCACACGGCCCTGCTCCGAGGCCTTGCGCATGGCTGCGTACAGGGCTTCGGCCTGCTCGATCTCCTGCTGGGTGGGCTTGGTGCGCACCGACAGGTACTGCGCCGGCTTGCCATTCTTCATGATGGGCGTCACGTTGGCGCGCACCCAGTAATGATCGCCATTCTTGCGCCGGTTTTTCACCACCCCCGTCCAGGGCTGCCCCCGGCCGATGGTGCGCCACATGTCCGCAAAGGCCTGCGGCGGCATGTCCGGATGGCGAATCAGGTTGTGCGGCTGTCCCAGCAACTCATGCTCTTCGTAACCACTGGCACGCTGAAACGCCGCATTGCAGTGCGTGATCTCGCCCTTCAAATTGGTGCTGGAAACCAACAGCTCGCCATCGGGGTAGTCGTAGTTGCGCTGGGTCACCGGCAAATTCAAACGCATAATGCCTCACAGAAAAAAAACGCCAAGCAGATACCAATGCGATCATGCCGCGGCGTCTACTTGGCTGGATGTTCATTACCGATCAAACTGCCGGCCATTATTTCAGAGGCCCGAAGTCTCAGAGAAACTTTGAAACAAATCTAGGGTAACCCCTGATTTTTTTGTGGATTCGCTGTCCATCTGTTGCAATTGCGCAGCCTGCGCGCAAGGCGTCTCGGCCTGCTCCCAGGGCTGCAGACTGCCCACCCGCACCCCCAGCAGGCGGATGCGCTGCTGCAGCGGCGCGCGGCGCAGGCACAGTCCGGCCAGGCGGCGGATGGTCACGGCATCCTGCAGCGCGTAGTCCACCGTCATCTCGCGCGTGACGCTGCGAAAGTCGCTGAAGCGCAGCTTGATGCCCACCGTGCGCCCACCATAGCCCTGGCGCTGCAGGTCATCGGCCACACGCTCGCACAGCCAGGTGAAGGTGGCCCCCAGCTCGGCCTTGTCGTGCACGGCATGCAGATCGCGCGCAAAGGTGGTTTCCCGGCTCATGCTGACAGGCTCGCTGTGCGTCTGCACCGGCCGATCGTCCAGCCCCTGCGCAGCCTGATGCAACCACCACCCGGTGGCCTTGCCAAAGTGCTGCACCAGCAGATGCACGGGACACGCCGCCAGCTGGCCAATCGTGGTGATGCCCAGCTGCTGCAGCTTGGCATTGGCCTTGGGGCCGATGCCGTTGATCTTGCGGCAGGGCAGCGGCCAGATTTTTTCCTGCACATCCTGCGGCCAGACGATGGCAATGCCGCGCGGTTTGTGAAACTCGCTGGCCATCTTGGCCAGCAGCTTGTTGGGTGCCACGCCTATGGAGCAGGTCAGCCCCGTGGCGGCAAAAATGGCCTCCTGCAGGCGCTGCGCCAGCACGCGCCCGCCCGCCTCCTGGCCACCGGGGGCATGGGTGAAATCGATGTACACCTCATCCACGCCCCGGTCCTCCATCACCGGCGCCATGCTCAGGATCACCTCCTTGAAGCGCCGCGAATAGGCACGGTAGCGGGCAAAGTCGATGGGCAACAGAATCGCCTGCGGGCACAGGCGCGCCGCCTTCATCAGCCCCATGGCCGAACCCACGCCAAACTGGCGTGCCGCATAGGTGGCCGTGGTGATCACCCCGCGCCCCACATAGCCGCCCAGCCGCGCAAAGGCGTGCAGCGGCACCCGATCCAGGCGGCCCCAGCGCTGCACCAAGGCCTGCTCCTGCTGCGGCGTGAAGCGACTGCCACCAATCACCACCGGCAGATCGCGCAACTGCGGATAGCGCAACAGCTCCACAGACGCGAAGAACGCATCCATATCCAGATGGGCGATACGGCGTGCGGGTGGCTGGGGGAAAGGTGGATGCGAAGGGCTGGTTGTCGTCACCGCTGGATTGTCGCCAGCCTGGGGCTTAGGTGCCAAGCGGCAAACAAATCAACACCAGCCCCAGCAGCATCAGCGCCATGCCGATTTGCTCGGCACGCGAGAGGTTTTCGTGCAGCACGCGGCGCGAGACGAAGTAGCTGAAGACCACCTCGATCATGCCCAGGGTGCGCACATCGGCCACGCTGTGCATGGCGTAGGCCGTGAACCAGGCCAGCGAGGCGGCTGCGCCCATGCTGCCGGCCAGCAGCGAGATGCGCCAGGCGCGAAAAATCGGTGCCAGCCCCGAGCGCCAGGCCACCCAGCCGCCCAGAAACACCGATTGCAGGCTCTGCGCAATCAGCACGCCCCAGGCACCCGAAACCCAGGGGGCAATCTCCCCCAGCGCCAGCGCGCCGCCGCGAAAACCGATGGTGGAAATGGCAAAACCGGCGCCCGCCAGCAGCCCGTAGAGCGCCGATTTGCTGCACCAGGCACGCCAGGACAGCAACTGCCCCTGGCGCGGCAGACTGAGCATCAGCACGCCCAGCGTGGCGACCACCATGGCCAGCATGGCAATCTGTGTGGGCAGCTCCTGCAACAACACGACGCCAAACAGCGCCACCTGCAACACTTCCGTCTTGGCAAGGGTGACGGCCACGGCAAAGTTGCGTTCCTGCATGGCGCGCAGCAGGGCAGCGGTGGCAAAGATCTGGAAGAACGCGCCCATGCCGATCCAGCCGAGATAGGGCCAGTTGAAATCGGGCAGTGCCATGGCGCTGCCTGCCGTCCCAGAAGGCCACAGGTACAGCAGCACGACCCAGACCAGCGTCAACGGCAGGCCAAACATAAAGCGCACCAGGGTGGCGGGCAGCGCGCCAACCTCATCGGTCAGGGTACGCTGAGCGGTATTGCGTACCGTCTGGGCGGCCGCAGCAAACAGGGTGATGGGCACCCACAGCCAGAGCAGGCTGGCTGAAACATCCGACATGGCTTATCAAAAATAAAAGCGCCTAGCGCTCGATGGAAGGGAGTTTTGCATAGCTTACCCATGCAAACCCGCTACCGATCAGCGCCAGGCGCTCTTGTTTTTATAACCATCCCATACCCAGGCAAGAGCCATGTGCCCACTGACGATGGGACACCACGCCAAGGCCTGGGCTAATACCCAGGGGGTCCAGGCGCCTTCAGCCCTTGCCGCGCCGCTGCAACCATGCGATCAGCTCGCCCATGATGCCCCGGCGGAAGGCCAGCACGCAGACCATGAAGATCAACCCGGTGACGATGGTCACCGACTCACCCAGGCTGGTGAACCACTCCACACCGGTGAGCTGCGCCAGCCACATGCCCAGGTCACCAATCTTGTTTTCCAGCGCCACCACCACGGCTGCGCCCACCAGCGGACCGCTGAGCGTGCCCATGCCGCCGACCAGCGTCATCAACACCACGTGGCCGGACATGCTCCAGTGCACATCCGACAAGGTGGCAAAGCCCAGCACCAGGGTCTTGAGTGCCCCAGCCAGGCCGGCAATGGCCGCAGAGATCACAAACGCCAGCAGCTTGAAACGGTTGGTGTCGTAGCCCAGCGAGGTGGCGCGCGCCTCGTTCTCCTTGATGCCCCGAAGCACCTGCCCGAAGGGCGAGTGGATGGTGCGCACGATCAGCAAAAAGGCGGCCACCACGATCACCAGCACCACGTAGTACATGACCAGGTCGTTCTGCAAGTCCAGCAGCCCAAACAGCTTGCCGCGCGGCACACCCTGCAGGCCATCTTCACCGCCAGTAAAAGGCGCTTGCAGACAGGCAAAGAACAGCATCTGCGCCAGCGCCAGCGTGATCATGGTGGCGTAGATGCCCTGGCGACGGATGGTGAACCAGCCCATCACCAGCCCCAGCAAGGCACCTGTGCCCAGACCGGCCAGCAGCCCCAGCTCAGGCGTGGCGCCCCACACCTTCACGACGTGGCCGCACACATAGGCTGCCCCACCCAGAAACGCTGCGTGCCCGAAGGACAGCAGCCCGGTATAGCCCAGCAGCAGATTGAAGGCTGCGGCAAACAGGGCAAAGCACAGCAGCTTCATGACAAAAATCGGATACGCCCCAACAAAGGGCACCAGCACCAGGCCCGCCAGCAGCAGGGCGTAACCCATCGGGGCAATTTTCTGAATCTTCATAACACAGGCCCCTGTTCATTTTTCCTTGCCGAACAGCCCTGCCGGGCGGAGCAGCAGCACGATGGCCATGATGACGAACACCACAGTGGACGAGGCCTCGGGATAGAACACCTTGGTCAACCCCTCGACCACGCCCAGCCCCAGGCCGGTGAGGATGGAGCCCATGATGGAGCCCATGCCGCCAATCACCACCACGGCAAACACCACGATGATCAGGTTTTGCCCCATCAACGGCGTGACCTGATACACCGGCGCAGCCAGCACTCCGGCAAAGGCTGCCAGGGCAGCGCCGAAGGCATAGGTCAGCGTGATCATCACCGGCACATTGATGCCAAAGGCTTCCACCAGGCGCGGGTTCTCCGTGCCGGCACGCAGGTAGGCGCCCAGCTTGGTGCGCTCAATCACGTACCACGTGGCCACACACACCAGCACCGAGGCCACCACCACCCACACGCGGTAATTGGGCAGGATCATGAAGCCCAGATCGGTGGCGCCCTCCAGCAACTCGGGCGTGTCGTAGCCCAGGCCGGAGACGCCGTACAGCGAGCGAAACACGCCCTCAATCACCATGGTCAGCCCCAGCGTCAGCAGCAGGCCATACAGGTGGTCGAGCTTGTAGATCCAGCGCAGCAGCAGACGCTCTATCACCACCCCCAGAATGCCCACCAGCACCGGCGCCAGTGCCAGCATCACCCAGTAGTTGATCTCCAGGTAGCTCATGCCCATCCAGGTGAGCAAGGCCCCCAGCATGAACAAGGCGCCATGCGCAAAGTTGATGACGTTGAGCAGCCCGAAAATCACCGCCAGCCCCAGACTGAGGATGGCGTAGAACGAGCCATTGACCAGCCCCAGCAGCAGTTGGCTGAGCAGCGCCGGCAGGGAAATGCCAAAAATTTCCATGGGATAGGTACCAGAGGGGGAGACAACAGTCCGCTGCTGGCCGCAGCGGCTACCCGCCGTGCCGCCAGCAGCGGACTGCACTTACAGGCTTACTTCCAGAGGGCGCACTTGCTCTCTTCCTTGGTGGTCCAGACCTTGTCGGCCGGCAGAGTGGCCGCTACGCGGTAGTAATCCCAGGGCTCCTTGGAGTCCTTGGGGCTTTTCACCTGCATCAGGTACATGTCGTGGGCAAAGCGGCCATCCGGACGAATCACGCCCTTGCCGTAGAAGTCGTCGATGGGCGTGGACTTGAGCTTTTCCATCACCTTGTCGGCATCCACGGTACCGGCTGCTTCCACGGCCTTGAGGTAGTTCATCGTGGCCGAGTAGTTGGCTGCCTGCACGTCGGTGGGCATGCGCTTGGTCTTGGCAAAGAATTTCTTGCCAAAGGCGCGGCTTTGGTCGTTCAGGTTCCAGTCCCAGCTGGTGGTCAGGTACAGGCCTTCGGTGTTGCGCAGCCCCAGGCTGTGGATGTCGGTCAGGAACACCAGCAGGCCGGCCATCTTCATGCTCTTGTTGATACCGAATTCACGTGCAGCCTTGATGGCGTTGATGGTGTCGCCACCGGCGTTGGCCAGGCCCAGAATCTGCGCCTTGGAGCTTTGTGCCTGCAGCAGGAAGGACGAGAAGTCCGAGGCATTGAGCGGGTGGCGCACGGCGCCGCGCACCTCACCGCCGCTGGCCTTGACCACGGCAGCGGTGTCGGCCTCCAGCGCATGGCCGAAGGCGTAGTCGGCGGTCAGAAAGAACCAGCTCTTGCCGCCCTCATTCACCACCGCCGAGCCAGTGCCGCGTGCCAGCGCCACCGTGTCGTAGGCGTAGTGCACGGTGTAGGGCGTGCACTGCTCGTTGGTCAGCGCCGAAGAGCCCGCACCGTTGACGAAGAACACGCGCTTTTTCTCATCGGCCACCTTGGCCATGGCCAGCGCCGCCCCCGAGTTGGTGCCGCCAAACAGCATGGTCAGGTTTTGCGTGTCGATCCACTCGCGCGCCTTGCTGGCGGCAATGTCGGGCTTGTTCTGGTGGTCGGCCGAGAGCAATTCCACGGGCTTGCCCAGCACCTTGCCGCCAAAGTCGTCGATGGCCATCTGGATGGCCAGTGCGCCGTTTTTGCCATCCACATCGGCGTACAGGCTGGACATGTCGGTGATGAAGCCGATCTTCACCTTGTCCTGCGCCTGGGCCTGTACGGCACACAGGGCCAGACCCGCTGCCCCCAGGGCGGTCACCAGAGTCTTGAGTTTGCGTTGCATGGTTGTCTCCTTTGTGGTTGGTGTGAAAAGTCCTGACAGGAAGGATGCAGCGGCTCAGACGCCCAGCAGCTCGGTCAGCACCGGCATCTTGGCCTGTAGCTCGGAGGCGGCAAAATGCTCCACCATGCGGCCGTGCTCCATCACGTAGAAGCGATCGGCCAGCGGGGCGGCAAAGCGGAAGTTCTGTTCCACCATCACCACCGTGAAGCCCTTTTGCCGCAGCGTGGTGATCATGCGCGCCAGCGCCTGCACGATGACCGGCGCCAGCCCCTCGGAAATCTCGTCAAGCAGCAGCAGCCTGGCGCCCGTGCGCAGGATGCGCGCCACGGCCAGCATCTGCTGCTCACCGCCCGACAGGCGCGTGCCCTGGCTGTTCTTGCGCTCGGCCAGATTGGGGAACATGGCGTAAATCTCATCGATCGACATGCCCGCATGCCCGGTCTTGAGCAAGGGCGGCAGCAGCAGGTTTTCCTCGCACGACAGGCTGGAAAAAATGCCGCGCTCTTCCGGGCAATAGCCCACACCAAGGTGGGCGATGCGGTGGGTGGGCAGCTGGATGGTTTCCGTGCCATACACCCGGATGGAGCCCTTGCGCGCGCCCGTCAGTCCCATGATGGCGCGCAGTGTGGAAGTGCGTCCGGCACCATTGCGCCCCAGCAGGGTGACCACCTCGCCGGGCTGCACCACCATGTCCACGCCGTGCAGCACATGCGATTCGCCGTACCAGGCGTGCAGATCCTTGATTTCCAGTGCAGGTGCCGTCATGTCAGTGCGCTCCCTGCAGTTCGCCTTCGGTGCTGCCCATGTAGGCCTCCATCACCTGCGGGTTGCTTGAGACTTCAGCGTAATTGCCCTCGGCCAGCACGGCACCGCGCTGCAACACCGTGATGCGGTCGGCGATGGTGGAGATGACCTTCATGTTGTGCTCCACCATCAGGATGGTGCGGCCCGCCGAGACTTTCTTGATCAGCTGCGTGACGCGGTCCACGTCCTCATGGCCCATGCCCTGGGTGGGCTCGTCCAGCAGCATCAGCTCCGGTTCCATCGCCAGCGTGGTGGCGATCTCCAGCGCTCGCTTGCGTCCATAGGGCAGGTTGACGGTGACCTCATCGGCCAGTTCCTCCAGGCCCACCTCCGCCAGCAGCTGGCGCGCCCGGTCATCAAGCTGGCGCAGACTTTTTGCGCTGCGCCAGAAGTGGTAGCTGGTGCCCAGCTTGCGCTGCAAGGCCAGGCGCACGTTCTCCAGCAGCGTGAAATTGGGGAACACCGCCGAGATCTGGAACGAGCGAATCACCCCCCGGCGGGCGATCTGGGCGGGCTGCTCACGCGTGATGTCCTGCCCCTTGAACACGATGCTGCCCGAGGTCGGCTCCAGAAACTTGGTCAGCAGGTTGAAGCACGTGGTCTTGCCCGCCCCGTTGGGACCAATGAGCGCGTGGATCGAGCCCCGGCGCACCGTCAGATTCACGTCGCTGACGGCAGTGAAGCCCTTGAACTCTTTGGTGAGATGGGAGGTTTGCAGAATCGTGTCGCTCATGTCCAAAAAAATTGACAATGTGAGCGAGCATCCTAGGCCCCGCCTCCCATCCGCGTTACTGGGGCAAATGCCTAAGGTAAAACCATCGGTAAGGTGGCTTGCCGATGTTCGCCGACCGGCATCAGGCCAGCGGATAGGTGCCCGGCACCAGGATGGAGCGATCCACCGTCTGGATGTTGGTGTGACCGCAGAAGGCCATGCTCACATCCAGCTCCTTGTGGATGATCTGCAGCGCCTTGGTCACGCCTGCTTCGCCAAAGGCGCCCAGGCCATAGACCATGGCCCGGCCAATCATGGTGCCGCGCGCGCCCAGGGCCCAGGCCCGCAGCACGTCCTGGCCGCTGCGGATGCCGCCGTCCATCCACACTTCGAGCTTGTCACCCACGGCATCGACGATCGCCGGCAGTGCGGCAATCGATGAGGGTGCGCCGTCGAGCTGGCGCCCACCGTGGTTGCTCACCACGATGGCATCGGCGCCGTTGTTGGCGGCCAGGATGGCGTCTTCCACCTCCATGATGCCCTTGAGGATCAGCTTGCCGCCCCACTGCTGCTTGACCCAGCGCACATCCGCCCAGGACAGGCGCGGGTCGAACTGCTCATTGGTCCACGCCGCCAGCGAGCTCATGTCCGAGACGCCCTTCACATGCCCGACCAGATTGCGGAAGGTGTGGCGACGCGTGCCCGCCATGCCCAGGCACCAGCGCGGCTTGGTCATCAGGTTGAGGATGTTCCTCAGCGTCGGGCGCGGAGGGGCCGTGAGGCCATTCTTGATGTCCTTGTGGCGCTGGCCGATCACCTGCAGGTCCAGCGTCAGCACCAGGGCGCTGCACTTGGCATCCTTGGCGCGCTGGATCATGCGCGCCATGGCTTCGCGGTCGCGCATCATGTACAGCTGGAACCAGAACACCAGGTTGCTGCCGGTGTTCTCGGCAATGTCCTCGATGGAGCAGATGCTCATCGTCGAAAGCGTGAAGGGGATGCCGAACTTTTCTGCAGCGCGTGCGGCGTGGATTTCGCCATCGGCGTGCTGCATGCCGGTCAGGCCCACCGGCGCGATGCACACCGGCATGGTGACCGGCTGGCCGACCATGGTGGTGGCAGTGGTACGCCCTTCCATGTTCACCGCCACGCGCTGGCGGAACTTGATGGCCTGGAACTCGCTTTCATTGGCGCGGTAGGTGCCTTCGGTCCACGAGCCCGAGTCGGCATAGTCGTAAAACATGCGTGGCACGCGGCTTTCGGCCACGCGGCGCAGGTCTTCAATACAGGTCATTTTGGCAAGATCGGCCACGGCACTTCCTTTGTTCTGGGCAATAGTTGCAGTGCGGGCGATGGTAGTGCGGCGGCTGCGCAGCGGTGTGATGGTTTTTTTCCCGGGCTTGAAATTTGTGCAGCCCCGGGTTGGTCCTAGAGCTGCGCCAGCACCTGGCACTCACCCTCGGACCAGCAGATGCAGATGCGCCCGCGCCCGCCCTGCTTGGCGCGGTACATGGCCGCATCGGCCTGGCGCAGCAGCTGCGCAAAATGGTTGCCGTGCTGCGGGCTCATGGCCACGCCGCCGCTGACGCCCAGCCTCTCCTGCAGGTTCTGCCCCTGCCACCAGCAGGGCTCGGAACAGGCGTGCAGCACGCGCTCGGCCAGCGCGGTCAGGCCCTGCGGGTCGAACTCGGGCAGCAGCAGCACGAACTCGTCGCCGCCCAGGCGGCACACGGTATCGCGCAGGCGTGCCACCTGGCGCAGTTGCCGGGCGAAGTGGCACAGCACGTAGTCGCCCGCCTCATGTCCCAGGGTGTCGTTGACCTGCTTGAAGCCATCCAGATCCAGATACAACAGCGCCACATGCCGCGACTGCGCCTGGCGCAGCACCTGTTCGGCGCACTCCTGCAGGTGCAGGCGGTTGGACAGACCGGTCAGCGCATCCTGCTGGGCCATGGCCTGCATGCGCTCCTTCTCATGCAGCAGTGCCGCCTGCACCTGGCGGCGGCGCTTGAGCTCGCGCACGAACAGAAAGACCAGCCCCGTGTTGGCCCCGATCAGCAGCACGGCAAACACACCAAACTCCAGCGCATAGTGCCGCCAGGTTGCCAGGATTTCGTTACGCGGCTGGGCCACATCCACCACCAACGGCATGTGGCGCACCTGCTGGAAGTTGTGCATGCGCTGCACGCCATCGACACCGGCCACGCCCTCGAACGTCCCCGTGGCACCTCCATAAAGCTGCCGCAAACTGGCCTCGCTGAAGTGCGGCGCCGCCTGCCCGGAGGACTGGGGCGATACCTCCGGCAGACGTACCAGCACGCGCCCATCGGTGCGCACCAGCGCAATGGCGCTGGCAGGCCCCACCGCCAGCCCGGCCAGCCAGCGCTCCATTTGTTCCAGGGGGATGGAGCCAACCACCAGCCCCGCAAGACGCCCATCGATGCGCCGCCAGGCACGCGCCACCGGCAGCACCGGCGGCCCCAGAGGACGCAGGCTCTGGGGCTCGCCCACAAACACGCCCTGGTGGCCGTCGCGCACAAAGGCCAGATAGAAATCACGCTGTGTGTAGTCCAGGGTGGCAATGTTGCGCACCTGGCTGTGCACCTCCTGCCCCTGGGGGTTGACCAGCAGCAGCGGGCTGTCGATGAGCTGCAGCACCTCGTGCACATTCACGTCGTGGCCCAGCTCGGAGTAGGACAGCATCAGGGCCATGGTCTGTACCTTGTGGTCCACATCGCCCAGAGCCCATTCCAGCCCCACGGCCAGCGTGTGGGCCAGACTGCCATTGACCTCATGATTGCTCTGCAGCACGTCCTCACGCGCCACCCACAGGCCGCGCGCCACCAGGGCACCGATGCCCAGCGACACCAGCACCGACAACCACACCAAACGATGCAAGAAGAACCGGCCGCGCATAGGATCCCCTTTCTTCTTGCAAGTATTGCAAGTAATTGTTTCTTTCGTATGCCTAGGGTTTCCCGAGTGAGGTACGGGATTTCTGCGCACCTTGCGTGCTCTGCAACCCGGCGCCGCGCACCTGCAGGCGCACGCTGTCCAGCACCCGGCCCTGCGCGTCGATCAGCTCCAGCAGATGCTGCCCCGGCACAGGCAGCCAGGGCAGCTCGGCGCCCTGCCCCAGGATCAGCTCACCACTGCGCCAGCGTACCGGCTGCTGGCCCACCCCACTGGCGCGCAGCCACAGGCGCTGCTGCGCCGGGGGAATGTCCGGGTCCAGCGCCACAATGCTGCCCGAGACGGGGCTCACGATACGCGCTGCAAAATTCTTTGCAGGATTTTGGGCATTTCCCTTTATCCCACCTGCGCCAGCAGCTTCACTTTCCAGAGCAAACTCGGCTTGCTCAGTGCCTGCGATGAACCACTCCTGGCGATCGGCATCCAGCCCCACACCGGCAAAGCGCACCGGCTGGCGCACCAGCCCGGGCGGCGCCTGTGGCGGCAGGCTGGGCTGCTCGCGGTGCAGATAGGCCATCACCTCGGCCCAGATCGGGGCTGCGCCACTGCTGCCGCTGACAGCGTGCATCGCCGCGCCGCTAGCATTGCCCACCCACACACCCACGGTGTAGTGCTGCGACCAGCCCACGGCCCAGTTGTCGCGCATGTCCTTGCTGGTGCCGGTCTTCACCGCACTCCAGAAGCGTGTGGCCAGCACACTGTCCAGCCCGAACGTGGGGGCACGCGCCAGACGGTCGGCCAGAATGTCGCCCACGATAAACGCCGCCTGCGCGCTCACCGCCTGCCGGGACTCGGCGGGAACCGCAGATTCACCCACTGGACCGCCAGCCCCAGCCAGCACCGGCGCGGCCACCGGTTGCCACCGCCCGCCATTGGCCAGCGCCCGAAAGGCATTGGACAGGCGCAGCAAATCCACCTCGCTGCTGCCCAGCGCCAGGCTGTAGCCGTAAAAACCTGCGGGCTGGGGCAGTTGCACCCCCAGCTGCGCCAGTTGCTGATGGAAATCCTCCGGCCCCACCATCACCAGCGTGCGCACCGCCGGTACGTTGAGCGATGAGGCCAGCGCCACCCGCACCGACACCCAGCCCTTGAAGCGCCGGTCGTAGTTCTGCGGGATGTACAAGCCCGAGCTGGTGCTGATGTGCGCCGCCGAGTCCTCAATCAGCGACGCCGCCGTCAAACGCCGTTGCTGCAATGCCTGGGCGTAGAGGAACGGTTTCAGCGTGGAACCGGCCTGCCGCTGGGCCAGCACGCCATCCACCTCCTGCGCCTGACTCAGTCGCCCCGAGGAGCCGACCCACGCCAGCACCTGCCCGCTGGCGTTGTCCAGCACCAGCACCGCGCCGTCCTCCACATTGCGGCCCTGCAACTCCAGCAGGTGGCGCTGCAAGCTCTCCAGTGCCACGCGCTGCACGTCGGCACGCAGCGTGGTGGTGATGCGTTCAGGTACGGCCCCTTGTCCCGTTGGCTGCCACTGCGCCAGCACGCGCCGCGCCCAGTGCGGTGCGATGCCGGCGCTGGCGGGCCACAGGCGGGCGCTGAGCACCTGTTCGGTGCGCCAGCGCACCGCCGTGCAATCGGGCTGGGGGTGCTTTTGCAGACGGGTCACCGCCTGCAACACCCCACAGGCGCGCTGTCCCACCACGCTGGCCGAGGCATTGGGCCCCCGGATCAGCGCCGTGGCAATCGCCGCCTCCTGCGCATCCAGCCCGTGCGGCGCCTTGCCGAACAGCGTGCGGCTCAAGGCATCCAGTCCGACCAGCTCACCGCGAAACGGCACCAGATTCAGGTACGCCTCCAGAATCTCGTCCTTGCGCCAGCTGCGCTCCAGACGCGTGGCTGCAACCGCCTGGCCCAGCTTCTGCCCCAGACTGCGCCCGCCGGTGGGCATGCGCCAGTCCGCATCCAGCAGACCGGCCAGCTGCATGGTGATGGTGCTGGCCCCGCGCGTCTTCTGGTGCCACAGATTGCCCCAGGCCGCCGCCGACACCGCCTGCCAGTCCACGCCGCTGTGCGCGTAGAAGCGCTGATCCTCGCTGGCAAGCAGCGCCAGGCGCAGCGCTGCCGACACGTCCGCCAGCGCCACCCACTGCCCCTGACGCACCAGGGGGTTGGTGCGCACACGCTGCAGCTCCTGCCCATCGCGCGCCAGGATCAGCGTCTCTGAAGGGCGATAGGCCTGCACCACCTCGCGGTAGCTGGGCAGGGCCTGCGCCACCAGCGGCAGGGACAGCAGACACGGCAGGAACATGGTTTTCCATAGCTGCCAGCGCTTTCCCAGCAAGGGTTCAAGCGGTTTTTTATTCAAAATTCATCTTCCCGAAATCCATCACCATCCAGCCCCGGATTGGCCGACAATGCCCCACGTACGGACACGGATTGTGCGCAACCCGGCGGCCCCGCCACCCCCAATCCCCCCTCATCCATCCCGGAAGTACCCTCAATACGGAGAAACAACCATGGACCCATTCTTGCAGGCTGCCATCGAAGAAGCACGCCAAGGCATGGCCGAGGGGGGCATCCCCATCGGATCGATACTGGTGATCGACGGCCAGATCGTCGGGCGCGGCCACAACCAGCGGGTGCAAAAGGGCAGCGCGACACTGCACGCCGAAATGGATTGCCTGGAAAACTCCGGACGCCTCAAGGCCGCCGATTACCGCCGGGCCACGCTGTATTCCACCCTCTCCCCCTGCGACATGTGCAGCGGCGCCCTGCTGCTGTACGGCATTCCCAAACTGGTGATTGGCGAGAACCGTACCTTCCGTGGGCCGGAAGACTACGTCCGGTCGCGCGGCGTGGAAGTGGAGGTCGTTGACGACGCCACCTGCCGCGAGCTCATGCAAACCTTCATCCGCCAAAGCCCCGAGCTGTGGAGCGAAGACATTGGCAAATGACGTCCTCCGTCCCTCAAGCGATACCCATGCCCAACCTGTTTGACGACGCCCACGCCCCGGCGCAGGGCGAGCGCTTCGACACCCTGCTGGCGCACCGCAATCTGGTGATTGAGCGCATCGTCAGCTCTGCCGACATTCAGCCCACCGACTACGTGCAGCCCCAGGACGAATGGGTGCTGCTGCTGCGGGGCGAAGCCACGCTGGAAGTGGCTGGTCAGCCCGTCCACCTGCGCAGCGGCGACCACCTGTTCCTGCCCGCCGGTACGCACCACGTGGTGCGGCACACTGCCGATGGCACCCTCTGGCTGGCCGTCCACCTGCACCTCGAGCAGCCCTGAGGCGCAGCAGGACCAAAGCTGCCCTCAGCACTGCCAGAAAAGAACTCTTTTAATAGCTGTCATCGCTTGCCCATAAAGGGTTTGAGCGGTATTTTTATCTGAAAAACGCCTTCTCCAGCCCCACACCCCGAATGGCCGACAATGCCACGCTTGGTTTGTTCTGATCTTTTGCTGGAGAGAGTCCACCCATGTCCCGTTTCACCGACGACGCCTGGCAGCGCAACCTGCCCCTGTTCAACGCCACGCTGGCCCTGCCCTTCAACCAGGAACTGGCCGCCGGAACCCTGTCGCAGGCGGCTTTTCGCCACTACATGATTCAGGACGCGCACTACCTGGTGGCCTTTGGCCGCGCCCTGGCCGCCGCCGCTGCCAAGGCACACGACGCCGAAGGTGTGGTGCAGTTTGCCAACTGCGCGCACGAGGCCGTGGTGGTCGAGCGCCAGCTGCACGACGGCTTCATGCGCGAATACGCCATCAGCGCCGAAGAATTTGCCAGCACGCCGCTGTCGCCCGTCTGCCACCACTACTGCCACTTTCTGCAATCGGTGGCCTGGAGCCAGCCCTACCCCATCGCCCTGGCCGCGCTGCTGCCGTGCTTCTGGATCTACGCCGAAGTGGGCCGCGCCATCCTGGCCCAGGCCGCACCGAACAACCCCTACCAGAGCTGGATCGACACCTACGCCGGGGAAGACTTCCACACCCTGGTGCGCGAGGTACGCGCCACCATCGACACCGTGGCCCAAGAGGCCGATGCGCGCACCCTGGCTGCCATGCACCAGGCCTACACCGACGCCGCGCGCCTGGAGTGGATGTTCTGGGACAGCGCCTATCGTTTGGGCGCGTGGCCGTGCTGAGGGTTTATTGATTGGAAATAAATCATCCTGAAATAATTTACCAAGCCACCAGATAATCGTCCGGAAATGGTTGATATGAGGAAACTCGCTCCTGAGGCACGAAAGGAACGGTGGCGTCAGGTCATCCACCTGCGACACCTGCCAAGGTCAGACAGCTCTTCCAGAAAGAAAATATCAAATACGCCGCTTGATTCATTTATTCAAGTGGTTTGATTTTCACATTTCTGCAACCTGTTGACTTCCTTTACAACGAAAATAAATTCGCTGTAGGAACTATTTTAATACAATAATCTCAACGAAATACTGGAAATAATATCAAAAAAAAGCTGATGGTTCGATTATTAAAAAAAGGTCTTCAGTGCTGGCGCACTTACTGTGATGACCATGCCAAAAAAACGGTTTTAGTTTTGGGTGATTCCCATGTGCGCGTATTCGAACACTGGTGGTTCATGTGGCGTCTACCACAAATTCGCTGGCACATAATTTATGTCCCCGGAGGCACAGCAACCGGACTGTATAACCCAAAATCAATCACACAAACATACTCCCGTTTCATACAAGGCCTAAATGAAATAAGCGCTGAGCAAGTAGTACTCTGTCTTGGCGAAGTTGATGCTGGTTACAACGTCTGGTTCAGGGCTGAACGTGAAAATAAGCCTCCAGAAGATTTATTGGATCGCGCTACTAAGAATTACAGTCGTTTCATTCAAGAGTTAGCAGCGCATCATAAACTCATCGTTTTAAGTGCTCCGCTACCTACTCTTCCCGACACCTTCTCATCAGGCAAAGAAATTTTAACGAGACGTAAATCAATTCCAGTCAGCCAGCTCAATCGTACTGAACTCACACTCGCCTTCAATGATGCGATGGCACGGCTCTGTTCATCACAGGGAATCCCCTATTTAGACGATCGCTACGAAAGCCTCGGCCATGACGGGCTTGTCAAGCGAGTATGGTTAAATCATGACCGATTTGACCATCACTACAATAGAAGAATTTATGCAAAATACTTGGCAAGAAAATTGGAGCCATTATTGAATTCACCCTGAGCAATTAGCTTTTCAAGCGACCTGGAGCGTGTTATGAACTTTGTGCCAACTGAATCAAAGGCATAGCGTTGGGCAGCATGAGAATGACAAAGACCACGAAATGCAATCCCCCCAGCACGTCTGGCAGTCGCTCGTGATCACGAGACAAACGTCTGAACCAGGTGGGCTGCTGCCGGTTCCATTGACACTAACCTAAGCTTTTTGAGCTTGCTCGAATCTCTACCGAAAACACACACCATCATTCGGCAAAGTTCATAACATGCTCTAAGAATGGCCCGACTTTCGGCCATTGCTGCACGGGTCAGCTCCTGGGGCGTGCTGACGGCGCACATCTCAAACGGCAACTTACCCTCAGCCACGATGCGCCGCACCAGCATGGTCACCACGCTGGCCATGGACAGCCCCATCTGCTCCAGCGTTTTCTCGGTCTGCTGCTTCAACACCTCATCCATGCGAAACCGGACCATGCCCCCCAACCATAGCGCCACGCGTAAAGTGCTTTTTATCTGCGGCAAAAACCAATGGCGCAGTCCCACAGCAGAGGAAATGTTTTGCAGCCATCCCGGTATCGAATGCCTGTCCGCAGGCCTGAGCCGCGATGCGCAAGTGCCGCTTTCGGCCGATCTGGTGGAATGGGCGGACTTGATTTTTGTGATGGAAAAACGGCATAAAACCAGGCTCTCTGCCCAATACCAGCCCCAGCTTTTGGGCAAGAAGGTGGTCTGCCTGAATATTCCCGACAACTACCGATTTATGGAGCCTGCGTTGGTGCAGTTGCTGCAGCGCAAAGTCACACCTTTTCTGCCTTCTTCTGTATAAGCCGCCTTGAGCGCGCCACTTTTACATGCCAAGAATTATTTATGTCCTGACCAATGAGGCCATGCCCGGCCTTGTCAAGATTGGTCTGACCTCCGACAGCGTGGAATCGCGCATTGCCAACCTCAGTGCCAGCACCGGCGTACCACTGCCTTTTGAGTGCCACTTTGCCGCTGAGATACCCGAAGGTGTGAACCTAGAAAAAATTGAAAAAACCTTGCACCAACTCTTTGCCGAACACCGCATCAACCCCCGGCGCGAGTTCTTCAAGGTCGAACCCGAAAAAGTGGTGCTGGCTTTAAGCATTGGCAGCTTTAAAGAAGTCACCCCCGGCAGAGCCGACATTGACCCCGTCGAGGTCAAAGCCATGGAAAAGGTCAAGGAACAGCGCCGCGCACGCATCAATCTGGCGGCACTGGGCATCCAGGTGGGCGATGAACTGGTGCTGTCTCGCGACGAAAACATCAAAGCCGTTGTGCTAGATGGCAACAAAATCAGCTACCAGGGCGAAATTTTGAGCCTCTCGGCAGCGGCCCTCAAAGCGCTGCAGGAGATGGGCTACCGGTCCACGTCGGTCAGCGGCTCGGACTATTGGATGTTTGAAGGTGAGCTGCTGGACGAGCGCCGCATTCGGCTGGAGGCGCAGCAGTTTGAGAAAGCGCCCACTGCCTGATCCTGTACTACGAAAACAAAAGCTTCTACCGCCCACCAAACAAAGATTTCAGGATGAAAACCCTCTGAAATCTCTACCTGGCAAGCGGTAGAAGCTCTTTTTATGGGAGCAGACCTCCCCAGCGGCACCTACGCCTTTTGCGGGCGCACGGGCGTTTTGGCCAGGTCGCCAATCACGGTGTTCCATTGCTGGATGGTGAAGCTATCGACCAGGCCGTTGCGCACATAGGGGTCGGCCATGACGAAGGCCTGGATGGGCTTTTCGCTCTCGCAGTCGAACACGAAGACGGCGCGGTCGGGCGGGTCTCCGGCGGTGCCACCGAGCACCATTTCGCCGCGTTCCTGCGCGGCCCAGGCGCCAGCGAGGTGTTCATCGCGGAACGGGCCACGGCGCTCCAGGTAGTCGGCTGTGTAGTAGTAGGTGAGCAGGTAGTGCATGGGGTTTCCTCAAACAGGGGGGTTGCAAATCATTCGGTGGCCGTGCTGACTGGGTCGCCGCCACCGATGTTCCATGGGGTGTTGGGCAGCTCGCCAAACATTTCCGGCGCGTAGAGCGCTTCCACGCGCGAGGGCGGCAGGGCGAAGTTGCCTGGGTTGTTCAGGCGCAGGGTGTATTCCACGCTGGCGCTGCCCTGGCCCAGGTAGCTCCAGTAGGCGCGGTAGCTGTCCTGGCCGCGTTCGACGAAGCTGGGGCCGCTCCAGGTATCGCCCTGGTTTTCGCTGGCGGTGGCGACGGTCGAATCACGGCCCAGGCCGCTGCCCAGGATGGTGGCGCCGGCGGGGATGGGATCGGTCAGGGCCACCCAGGTCATGTCGGCACTGGCTTCAACCTCCAGGCGCACGCGCACCATGTCGCCACGTTGCAGGGCGTCGAGCCTGGCGCCTTGCAGGGCGGTGACGGTCTTGCGCAGGCGGTAGCCCGCATCAAAGGCCTGGGTGCGCGGCACGGCAGCAATGGATTGCAGCGCCACCCAGGGCTGGCCGGTGCCTCGGTGCTGGACGCTCAGCTGGCTGCGACCGTGCTCGCCCCAGGGCAGGAACAGGGTGTTGGGCGGCAAGGGGGCATCCAGAGCGCTGCTGCCGGTGGGCAGCAGGCGGCTGGGCTGGGTCTGCGCCTGTGCGGCAGCGGCCTTGGAGGCTCTGGCCTTGTCGTGCAGCGCAGCCCAGTGCAGGGTTTGCGTGCTGGCGTTGAGCAGGGCGGTGGTGTCGCCATTGACCGGCTCGCTTTCATAGCGCTGGCTGAACTGGCGCAGCGCCAGCCCGACCCACAGGTTGGCAGTGGTGGTGCCCCAGTGGCCGTTGCGCTGGCGTGCCAGCAGGCCGGTGACGATGCGCGCGCGCTCGCTGTCCCAGTCGCTGTGGCCGATGGTGGCCAGCAGCAGGCGCGCGGCGTTGACTTCCGGGCCTTGCATCAACCACCACCAGCGGTCCTGCGCTTCGGTGGAGAACACCAGCTGCGTGCCCTGGTAGGAGAGACGATTGCGCAGCAGCTGCCAGGCCTGTTGTTGCAATTGCTCGCGGCCCGGCACCTGCACGCGTTCGAGCACCTGCAACCAGTCGAGCACGCTGTGCGTGGGCCAGGCAGTGGGGTCGATGTCCAGGCTGTCGAGCATGGCGGGCGTGGCCTTGCCATCCAGTGCCAGGGCGGCAATGGCGGCGAGCTTGCGCTGCGTCAGGTCGGGGCGCGGGCTCCAGAACTTGCGCTGCAGCTTGCCGGTGACAAAGGCGATCAGCGCCTGCTGCATGCGCTCGCGCTCCACATCCGGCAGGGTGAAGCGTGCATCCATCTGGCGCATGTGGTGCGACAGGGTCAGCAGGTGCGCGGTCAGGGTGTCGCTGCCCTCGGGGCTGCGACCGGCCTGGGCGGGGAAGTACAGCGCCAGTCCGTCCTCATCCAGATAGGTGGGCAGGCGCTCCATCTGCTCGGTCCACAGGCGCGCGTCGTTCAGACCCACGGCGCGGCTGGTGGTTTGCTCCAGGCAGCTGTAGGGGTAGCTTTGCCACCAGTCGCGCAGGCCGGGGACGCCCTCCTCGGGATCGGCCAGGCGATCGCTGAAGGTCAGGCGCAGGCCGCCCTTGCCGGGCTCGGCCTGGGCGGGCCATTGCACGGGCACTTCCAGGCGACCCTGGATCTGCTGCAAGGTGGCCTGCTGCACGCTCAGGGGCACGGCCGGCAACAGACGCTGGCGCACTTCCATGGTGTCGCTGGTGCCGCTGACGCTGTCCTGGGCCTGCACGCTCCAGTGCAACTGCCCTTCGCTGGCTTGCGCCAGGGCGATGGGCACCTGTACCTGCCATTGCACGGTGGCAGCGTCTCCAGCGGGCACATGCACTTTCTGCGCGGGCAGCTCCAGGTTGATGGCCTGGGGCTTGAGGCGCACCTGCATGTCCTGCCCGGTGGTGTTGCGCACGGTGAACATGGCAGTGAAGGTGTCGCCCTCACGCACCACCGGCGGCAGGCCGCTGATGAGTTGCAGATCCTGCGTGGTGGCGATGGTGGTGCTGCCGGTGCCAAAGTGGCCGGCATCTTCGTCGGCAATGGCGACGATCTCGAAGCTGGTGAGCGAGTCGTTCAGTGGCACCTGCACCTGGGCGCGGCCCTGGGCGTCAAGCTGCACTTCCGGCTGCCACAGCAGCAGGGTGTCGAACAGCTCGCGCGTGTTGCTGCGCCCGCCACCGCCGCCGGGGGCTGCGGCCTTGCGGCCATAGTGGCGGCGGCCCACCACTTCCATCTGTGCGGTGGCGGTATCGACGTTCCAGTCGCGGCGGCGCCACAGGCCGTCGGCCAGGTTCCAGCTGGTGTTGGGCATCAGCTCCAGCAGGGCCTTGTCCACAGCAGCCACGGCCACCTGGGCGTTGGCCGCGGGCTGGCCATCGCCACGCAGCACCTGGATGCTGACCTGGGCGCGCTCACGCACCTGGTAGCGCGGCTTGTCGGCCTGCACCTGCACCTGCAGGCGCTGGCTGGGGTCCTGTACCTTGAGTTCGGCCACGCCCAAACGGAAGCTGGGCTTGCTCAAATCGACCATGGCGGTGGGCGCCACGTATTCCTTGCCGCCGTGCCAGTAGGCGTTCCACCACTGCAGGGGCGCCTTGTACCCCCAGGTGAAGAAGCTGTACCACGGCACTTCGTACAGACGCCCACGCAGCGCCAGCACGCTGACATACACATTCGGCCCCCAGCCGGCCTGCACGGGCAGTTGCAGCACGGGGTCGGTGCCCTTGAGCTGCACCACTTCGGTGTGCAGCACGCCTTCGCGCTCCACGCTGACCAGGGCGGTGGCTTCGCGGAAGGGCATGCGCACCTGCAGGCGTGCGGTGTCGCCCACGGCGTAGCTGGGCTGCTCGGGCAGCAGGTCCATGCGGTCGTGGTCCTGGCCACCAAACCACAGCTCACCCTGGCCGGTGACCCAGACGGTATCGCTGGCCTGGGCCCGGTGGCCGTTCTTGTCCTGGGTGCTGACGATCAGCTCCACCTGCCCTGGCTGGGTCAGGCTGACTTCACAGTGCAGCAGGCCGCTGCTGTCGCTCTTGCCGCTGCACAGCTTGCCCAGCGGGGTGCGCTGAGTGTGGTTGTCGTAGCTGTAGAAGCCCCCCACCAGGCGCTTGCGCGTGCTGGTGGTGGTGGTCAGGACGGCATCCACCTGCATGGCCACCCCGGCCTGCGGGCGACCCTGGGTGTCCACGGCCACGGCCTGGAGCTTGAGCTTGCGCTGCACCGAGGCCCAGTTCTCCACCGTGATGCCGGGCAGCACGGCGGCGGGCCACAGGGTGTGGGTGCTGCGCAGGGTCTGGACCTCGCCATTGGGGTCGGCAAAGCTGGCTTCCAGCAGCAACTGGCGCGGGCGCTGCAGTTGGCCCACGGCCGGCAGTTGCACCTGACCTTGGCCCTGGGCGTCCAGGGTGACGGGCAGTCTGTCGGCCAGCAGGGTGCTGTTCTCGGCAGTAGCGGCTTCTTCCTCCAGATCGCTGGCGCGCTCGTCGCCGGTGTCGGTGCTGGGGGCAGAAAAGCTGAATTTGCGCCAGCGCTCGAACTGCACATCGTGGTCGCGCAACAGGGCACTGACCTGCACCGGCTGGCCCTTGGCCGAGCCGCCGTTGAGGTACTGCAGGCTCACCGCCACGGGCAGCGCCTGGGGCTGCACCAGTGGGGCCTTGTCCATGGGCTGCACGCTGCCTTCCAGCACCGGCAGGCGGAAGGCTTCCACGCGGAACTGGCCCGAGGGCAGGCTGCTGGTGTAGCCGTTGGCATCCTCGTCCCGCGCGGCACTGGCCTTGCCGCCCTGTTCTTCCCAGAGCAGCTCGATACGGTACTGGCCCAGCTTGGCGCCGGGCGGCACGGTGAAGGTGCTCAGCGCATGTCGGGCCCCGGCTGCGTTGGCACTCCATTGCAGCGGCAGGCGGTACTCCTGGCCGCTGCCCACATGGGTGATGCGTGCCACGTTGGGCCACTGCGTCGGCTGCTCCAGACCGTGCAGGCTTTGCTTGCGCACAAAGTGCTTCATGGAGACGGTTTCGCCCGCGCGCACCAGGTTGCGATCCAGCACGCTGTGCGCCACCAGCTCGGGCTCCTGGCCCCAGCCGGTGGGCAGGTTGAAACGCCACGGCTCGATGCCGCGCTGCCAGTCGCTCCAGACAAAGGCCAGGTCGTCGCCCTGACGGGCGCTGATGAACCAGTTGCCGCTTTGGCTGTGGTTGCTACACCGTGGGGCATCGCGCACCAGCTCGGGCAGCAACAGCACGCCCTGTTCGTTGGTCACGCCCTGGGCATGGACGGTGGCGGAGCAATCGGAGACGCGCACCTGTGCCCCGGCCACAGGCTGGCCGTTGTCCAGGCGCGTGACCCACACGGCAGAGCCTTCCTTGCCCAGCTTGCCGTGCACGGCCAGATTGGTCACCAGTGCCGAGGTGCGCACATACATGCGCCGCTGCGCGCCCAGGCGTTCATCCATCAGGGCGGCGCCCAGACGGGGAGAGTCCAGCTCCAGCACGTGAAAGCCGGGCTGCGGCAGGGGCACGCCAATCACTTCAAAGGGGCGCGGATCACCCTCCTTGGGCGCGGGCAGCAGCACCTGCTGCACGCCCGGCTGGCCGTTCAGCAGGGAGATGCTGCGCGTGGAGATGGAGTGCTCATCGACTTCGCGCAGGTCGGGCTCGTCCTCATCGGTGGGGGCAGGCAGGGCCGCGGGCAGCGGGCCACGCACATCCTGCGCGGCCCGGCTGCGCGACACGCTGCCCCAGCGGTAGCGCTGCAGCTTGTTCCACCAGGCGATGATGTCGGCATCCTGCGTCAGGTGCAGGTCACGCAGCTGGGCAGCGCCATCGCGCTGATCCATGCCTTCGATGTGGCGCACGGTCAGCGGCAGCACAGCGCCTTCACTGTCCCGGCCCTGGGCATAGCGCTCCAGCACGCCAAAGCTGTCGCTGGCAAATTTGGCCAAGGCAGGCGCATCGCCAGTCTGGATGGTGAGGGGGAAGCTGGCGGCATTGGTCAGCGGGCGACCCAGCTCATCCACCAGATCGGCGGGCAGCTCCAGGCGGTAGCTGCTGGACGGCTGCAGGGGCGGGGCGAACTCCAGCGTGTCGGTGGTGCTCTCATCGCCCTGCAAGCTGGGGCTGATGCTGCCACCGGCCCCCACCAGACGCGCTTGCGCGGCCAGCTTCTTGTCCACCGGGGCGCTGAAGCTCAGGCGCACCGGGCGCACGGGCAGGCAACCGGCATTGGCGCGTTCACGTTCGCAGCTCATTTCGGCGGTAAAGGCCTGGCGCACGGAGAAGTCCAGCACCTCACGCTTGCGGTTGGTCACGCCCGTGGGGGTCTGCACACCGGCGCCATAGATCAGCTGCACGTCGCTGCCGGGCGTCAGGCGTCGGTTGCAGCTCACCAGCACCCATTGGCCGGGCTCCTTGTCCGCCTGCCTGGCCAGATTCAGACCCTGCAAAATGCTGCTGGCCTCTGTCCCATCCACCCAGCGCAGGGGGATGCGCTCGCCCACCTCGGGGCTGCGGCAGTGGCTGTGCTGCAACAGGCTGTCGCGTGTGACGGGGGCGTTCAGGCGCAACACAAACACCTGTTCTTCGTCGATGGGCAGGTAAGTCTGCGGCCAAATGCGGGTAATGCGTGGACCTTGGACTTCAAAACTGTAGCTGGAAGCGCCCGCCAGTACTTCGTTTGAAGGCGATTTGAATGACTTATTGAGTTGCACCTGGCAGCGCTCGCCACCGGGCACCGGGCGAGCAAACTGCCAGACCCATTCGCGCGCGCTGTTCCAGCGGCCCGTGCCTTCGGCATTGCGGGCAGTGGTGCAGGTGACTTGCGCTGGTGCCGGCGCCTGCGGATCGCCAAAGCGCACGGCGTCCTGATCGGTTTGCAGCACCACCTGGCGCACGCCATCGACCGTGCCCTGGGGAGTGAGCTTTTGAACCTGCAACGCCCAGGCGGGCGCCATACATACCACCGATACCGCTGCGGTCAGTAGTGCCGTTACTTTCTTGAATGCCATGGTGCGCTCCTGAAGGCTACCCCTGCCATCGCATGCGCACGTGGCACATGCGCGTCCTGTTTGTGTATGCCGCGCCCCCGGCCGGGACGCCGGGTGGGTGCCTGAGGGTGTGTGGTGCGTGCGGCCCTCGCCAGGCCCGCACGGGGCCCTCAGCGCACCATCACTGGCCCAGTCGGGCGCGGTGGCGTTGCAGTTGTGCCCGCACCTGGGCCGGTGCGGTGCCGCCCAGGGTGTTGCGGGCGTTGAGCGAGCCTTCCAGGCTCAGCACCTCGAACACGTCGGCCTGCACGTTGGAGTTGAACGATTGCAGCTCTTCCAACGGCAGTTCGCTCAGGTCCACGCCCTTTTGCGAGGCCAGCTTGACGGCATGGGCCACGGTCTCGTGCGCGTCGCGGAAGGGCAGGCCCTTCTTGACCAGGTAATCGGCCAGGTCGGTGGCAGTGGCGTAGCCCTTTTGCGCGGCAGCGCGCATGGCGGCGGCGTTGACGGTGATGCCACCTTCCTTGCAACCGGTGTGCGGGTTGACCTGACCGCCGACCATCTCGGCAAAGATGCGCAGGGTGTCCTTGAGCGTATCGACGGTGTCGAACAGCGGCTCCTTGTCTTCCTGGTTGTCCTTGTTGTAGGCCAGCGGCTGGCCCTTCATCAGGGTGATCAGGCCCATCAGGTGACCGACCACACGCCCCGTCTTGCCGCGTGCCAGTTCGGGCACGTCGGGGTTCTTCTTCTGGGGCATGATGGACGAGCCGGTGGTGAAGCGGTCGGCAATCCTGATGAAGCCAAAGTTCTGGCTCATCCAGACGATCAGCTCTTCCGACAGGCGCGAGATGTGCACCATCACCAGACTGGCCGCAGCAGAGAACTCAATGGCAAAGTCGCGGTCGCTCACGCCATCCAGGCTGTTCTGGCACACGCCTTCCATGCCCAGGGTGCGGGCCACGCGCTCGCGGTCCAGCGGGTAGGTGGTGCCGGCCAGTGCGGCGCTGCCCAGGGGCAGCACGTTGACGCGCTTGCGCACGTCCTGCATGCGCTGGGCATCACGCTCGAACATTTCCACGTAGGCCAGCAGGTGGTGGGCAAAGCTCACGGGCTGGGCCACCTGCAAATGGGTGAAGCCGGGCAGGATGACATCGACGTTCCTTTCTGCCACTTCCACCAATGACAGTTGCAGCGCGCGCAGCAGCTCGACGATCAGGTCGATTTCGCCACGCAGCCACAGGCGCACGTCGGTGGCCACCTGGTCGTTGCGGCTGCGGCCAGTGTGCAGACGCTTGCCCGCATCGCCCACCAGGGCGGTAAGGCGCGCTTCGATGTTCAGGTGCACGTCTTCCAGGTCCAGCTGCCAGTCGAACTGACCGGCTTCGATCTCCTGGGTGATTTGCGCCATGCCCTTCTGGATGGCGGCATAGTCGGCCTGGCTGATGATGTTTTGCGCGGCCAGCATTTCAGCATGGGCCAGGCTGCCTGCGATATCGGCCTGCCACAGGCGCTTGTCAAAGAACACGCTGGAGGTGTAGCGCTTGACCAGGTCGCTCATGGGCTCGGAAAACAGGGCCGACCAGGCCTGGGCCTTGGTGGCGAGCTGGTTGGCAGACGGTTGAGAAGAGGTATCAGAAGACATGGGGCAATAATTCCAGACAAATCCCAGCTAGTGGGGGCGCGACACCCGCCACCCGGATGCCTTATGCACAAGAGCGAAATTCTACCCAGCCCACCTCTGCCCCATGCTGCGCCGACTGCGTGGATGCTCGATGCCTGTCAATTGGGGGTGGTACTGCGCGCCGTGCTGGCGGTGCAGCTGGTGCTGGGGTTGGCGGCGGCCTACACCAGCACCGGCGTGATGGACTGGCTGCTGCACACCGCCTGGCTGACCAGCGGTGGGCTGTCCGGCACGCTGGCCTGGCTGGTGCTGACCTGCGCCAGCAAGCGCTGGCTGCGGCGGCATGCCCCCTGGCTGCAATACGCCGCGGGTGTGGCCCTGGGGGTGCTGTGCGGCTGTTACGCCAGTGCGGTGCTGCATTTCACGGGGCAGTTGCCCATCGTGCACTGGTGGGCCAATGCCGTGCTGGGCGGGGTGCTGGCCAGCATCCTGATGGGCTGGCTGCTGCTGCGCGCCAGCGCGCGCACGCCGGCGGCCACCACGGCGCAACTGGCCCTGCTGCAGGCACGCATCCGGCCCCACTTCCTGTTCAATGCACTCAACAGCGCCATCGCCCTAGTGCGTGTCGATCCGGCACTGGCCGAGCAACTGTTGCAGGATTTGAGCGATCTGTTTCGCGCGGCCCTGCACGAGCCGCGCAGCACCATCCCTCTGTCTGAAGAGGTGGCGCTGGCACGGCGCTATCTGGACATTGAGCAGATCCGCTTTGGCGAACGCATGCAGGTGCGCTGGGAAATCGACCCCAGTGCCCTGCACCTGCCGGTGCCGCCGCTGCTGCTGCAGCCGCTGGCCGAAAACGCCGTCAAGCACGGCGTGGAGCCGTCCGAGACGGGCGGGGCCATCCGCATCAGCGTGCGCCGCCACGGCAGCAGCTACGCCCTGATCACCGTCACCAACACCCTGCCGCCACCCAGCGACGGCGCACCGCGCGCGCCAGCCGGTCTGGGCATCGCGCTGGCCAATGTGCGCCACCGCCTGCACCTGCTCTACGACATGGACTGCCAGTTCCACCTGCGTCGCAAGACGCATGCCTTCCAGGTGCGCCTAAGATTGCCCCTGCCGCCAGCGCCCGCTGCCGGTGCAATGCCCGGCAGCAGCCCCCCATGACCACTCTTGCATTCCGTACCCCGCCATGCATGTGCTTATCGTTGACGACGAACCCCTGGCCCGCAGTCGTTTGCGTCTGCTGCTGGGCGATTGCGAAGACCCGACCGACCCGTTCGTCCTGAGCGAAGCGGCCAGCGCCAGCCAGGCCATGCAGGCGCTGCAGCAGGCCGGTCCGGTGGACGTGGTGCTGCTGGACATCCAGATGCCTGGCACCAGTGGCATGAGCCTGGCGCACACCCTGCAGCAGCAGGCGCAGCCGCCGTTGCTCATCTTCGTCACGGCACACAGCCAGTACGCGGCCCAGGCCTTTGATGTGCAGGCCTGCGACTACCTGACCAAGCCGGTGCGCTTGGAGCGCCTGCAACAGGCTCTGCACAAGGCACGCCAGCAACTGCAACTGCTGGCAAGGCACAGCACCAGCGATCCCGATGCGCTGCTCACCGCGCCCTGCGCCGGCCATACCGAGCGCATTGCCCTGGCCCAGGTGGCCTACATCCATGCCGAGCTCAAGACCCTGACGGTGCACACCCTCACACGCAGCCTGCTCATTGATGGCAGTCTGCAGGAGCTGGAGCAGCGCTTTGGCGGGCAGCTGCTGCGCTGTCACCGCAGCTATCTGGTCAACCCCCAGCATGTACGTACCCTGGAAAAAGTGCATACCCCCGAGGAAGGCGAGGCCTGGGTGCTGCGCCTGCACAGCCTGCCCCAGGCATTGCCCGTTTCGCGCCGCCAGCTGCCCGTGGTGCGGGCGGCCATAGCACAAACCCACCCCGCGCGCCAGCATTAAACGTTGTCACTTTGCGTCACTCTAATGTTCCGCAATGTGGTGCCAAGGCGTAACAATGTGCTCGATACAATCGCCCGACCGTGGGGGGTCGCCCCACGCCTGATGATCTTCCCCACTGCCACAGCCCTGCCATGACCACTTTGTCACGCCCTTTGCCCTCGTTTCTGCGTTCGCTGTGCGCCACCGTGCTGCTGGGCACCTGCAGCTGGTACGCACAGGCCAACACCACCGAAGTCACCGAGCTGCTCAAAGCCAACGAGCCTGTCCAGGCCCTGACGTTGCTGGACCAGCAGCTGGCCAAGAATCCCAAGGACCCACAGCTGCGGTTTCTGCAGGGCGTGGCCCAGGCCATGGCCAACAAGAACAAGGAAGCCATCGCCACCTTCACCCAGCTGACCGAGGAATACCCGAACCTGCCCGAGCCCTACAACAATCTGGCCGTGCTCTACGCCAACCAGAACCAGCTGGACAAGTCGCGCGAGGCGCTGGAACGCGCCATCCGCACCAACCCCAGCTATTCCACCGCGCATGAGAACCTGGGCGACATCTACGCCAAGCTGGCTGCCCAGGCCTACAACAACGCGCTGCAGCTCAACGCCAGCCACGCCGAGTCGGTGCAGCCCAAGCTGGCGCTGATCCACGACCTGTTCACCACCAGCCGCACCATCGCCCTGGCACAGGCTGCAGCCGGCAAACCGGCGGGCACGCAGATCGTGACCGCCCTGCCCAAGACCCCTGCACCCAGCACCACTGCAGCAGCTCCCAGCGCCGCACAGCCCAAGGCACAGGTCCAGCCCGCCGCAACGCCCGCCAGCGCAACACCTGCTGCCCCCGCTGCTGCGCCCACCGTGGCCACCGCTCCTGCTGCTGCCAGCCAGGCCGGCAGCGCCCCGGCTGCCGCCGCCAGCGACAGCGCCACCACCACACAAACCGCGCAGGTGGATCAGGATGTGCAGGCCGCCGTGCAGGCATGGGCCAAGGCCTGGGCCGCACGGGACATGGCCGCCTACCTGGGCGCCTACAGCCCCAACTTCCACCCTCCCGGCAAGCAAAGCCGCGCTGCGTGGGAGAAGGAGCGCCGCTCGCGCATCGTGGGCAAGAAGCACATCGACGTGCAGCTGTCTGACCTGAGCGTCAACGTTGATGAGCCTGGCCGCGCCACCGTGCGTTTCCAGCAGGCCTACAAGGCCAACGACTTCCAGTCCAACAGCCGCAAGACCCTGGTGCTGGAACAACATCAGGGCAAATGGCTGATCTTGCGCGAAGCCGTCGGCGGTTGATGTAATCTCTGCCCCCACCACCTTGCAGCGCTGCCCGTCAGCGCTGCAGCTTTTTTGGCCCCTGTCATTTCCCCGAGCGTGAGTACCCCACCCCGTGCGCGTGTTGTCTGATGTGATCGTTCCTGCGGCAGCCCTGGCTGCTGCCCTGCTGCTCCCCCAGGCGCATGGCGCACCCCCCAAGGCCCGCACGACTGCCGCGCAACCATCCGCCCCAGCGCCGTTGCGCGATGGTCAGGCCGAAGAACGCCTGCTGCAGGTGCTGACCCTGGCCAGCGCGGGGCAGACCAGGCAAGCGCTAACGCTGGCCGAGCAGCTGGTGCGCGAGCACCCCAACTTCCAGCTGGCCCAGCTGGCCCTGGGCGATCTGCTGCTGGCGCGCACCAGCCCCATCGCCACACTGGGCAACATCCAGCCCCCCGAAGGCAGTGCCCGTGCCGTGCTGCAGGAGCTGCGCGCCGAATCCCAGCGCCGCGTGGCAGCACAAAAGGCGCGGCACCAGCCCGCACCGGGCAGCATCCCGGCGCAGCTTTTGCAGCTGTCGGGGAATTTCCGTCACGCGATAGCGGTGGATGCCTCGCTCTCACGCCTGTACCTGCTGGAAAACAGTGCCCAGGGCGTGCGTCTGGTGGCCGATTACTACGCCTCGGTCGGCAAGCTGGGCATCGACAAGACCATCGAAGGCGACCAGCGCACGCCGCTGGGGGTGTACTTCATCACCAGCCGGCTCGATGGCAAGGCCCTGGACAAGTTCTACGGTGCTGGTGCCCTGCCACTGAACTATCCCAATCCGCTGGATGTGCTGCGCGGTAAGACGGGCAGCGGCATCTGGCTGCACGGCACCCCACCCGACCAGTTTGCCCGCGCACCCCAGGCCACCGACGGCTGCGTGGCCCTGGCCAACCCCGACCTGGAACGGCTGCTGCGCACCGTGGAGCCCCGCACCACCCCGGTGGTGATTGCCCCGCAGCTGCGCTGGGTGCAGCCCCAGGCGCTGGAGCCTGTGCGCCAGGAATTCAACGCCACACTGCAGGCCTGGCAGGCAGCCAAGACCAGCGGCCAACTGGAGCAGTTGCTACGCTTTTACACATCCGACTTTCGCGGCCTGAAGAAAACCACCCTGGCCGACTGGCGCCGCCAGCTGCAGGCCGAGCTGCCGCGCCAGCAGGGGCGCACGCTACAGCTCAAGAACCTGTCGCTGCTGCACTGGCAGGACAGCGACAACACCATGGTGGTCACCTTTGGTGAGGTACTGCAAGGCGCACGCAGCGGCCCCATCAAGCGCCAGTACTGGCGCCATGAAGGCGCGCAAGGCTGGAAAATCTTTTTCGAGGGCGTGATCGGCTGATCCAGCAACCCCCGCCGGCTGGCCAGCCGACGCTGGCTGCCCGGATACAAAAAAAGGAGCGACGCACAGCGCCACTCCTTCCCTTGCGACGCTTTGCGTGCTCAGGCGTCCGTCCTGTTGATGCGGAACACCTCCACCGTATCCACCAGCGCCTGTGCCTGCTGATTCAGGCTTTGCGCTGCAGCGGCCATCTCCTCGACCAGTGCTGCGTTCTGCTGCGTGGCCTGGTCCATGTTGGTGATGGCCTCGCCCACCTGCATGACGCCCGAGGTCTGCTCGCGGCTGGCTGCGCTGATCTCCTGGAAGATGGTGCTCACGCGGTGGATGGCAGCCACCACGCGCTCCATCATCGCGCCGGCCTCGTTGACCTGATCGCTACCCACTGTGACGCGCTGCACGCTGTCGTTGATGAGCAGCTTGATTTCCTTGGCCGCCTCGGCGCTGCGCTGCGCCAGACCGCGCACTTCACCAGCCACCACGGCAAAGCCACGCCCCTGCTCGCCGGCACGCGCGGCCTCCACGGCCGCGTTGAGCGCCAGGATGTTGGTCTGGAAGGCAATGCCATCGATCACGCCAATGATGTCGGCAATGCGGCGGCTGCTCTCGTCGATGCCCTGCATGGTCTGAATGACCCTGCCCACCGAATCGCCGCCCTGCTGTGCAACTTCGGCCGCTTCCTGCGCCAGCTGGTTGGCATCCGCAGCGTTGTCAGCGTTCTGGCGCACGGTGGCGCCCAGCTCCTCCATCGAGGCAGCGGTTTCCTCCAGGGCGCTGGCCTGCGATTCCGTGCGGCTGGACAGATCCTGGTTGCCCGAGGAAATCTGCGCGCTGGCCGATGCCACGTTCTGCGCGCCCTCGCGCACCTTGGCCACCAGCTGGCGCAGGCTCTCCTGCATGCGCTGCAGCTGGTACATCAGGCTGGAGTTGTCGCCGCGGCGCAGGGCAATCTGGTGCGTCAGGTCACCCTGCGCCACATGCTTGGCCAGAGCAACGGCATCGCTGGGCTCACCGCCAATGGGACGCAGCACCAGGCGGTCCACCGCCACGGAAAGGCCCAGCGAAGTCAGCACAATGCTGAGCAAGCCCAGGCCCGCGGCCAGCCATTGCAGTGTGCGGATTTCCTCCTGAATCTTGCTGGTGGGCACGATGGCCAGGAGGGACCAGGGAACATCCAGCCCCTTGAAGACCATGGGCACCTGCACCACCGTGGCCTGCGCGTTGTCCAGCAGCGGATCGTTGAACACCGTCTCATGGCGCTGACCAGTGCGGATACTGGTCAGCAGCGCCTCGACCATACCCGGCTCGAAGCCCATCCCGGGAGCCAGCTTCTGGCCGACATTGCTCGGATCCTTGTCGCCCAGGATGATGCCGGTGTTGGACAGGATGCTGGCATAGCCGGTCTCGTACACGGTGATGCTCTGTGCCATCTCCTGCAATGCCGCCAGGGCCAGGCCAACGCCGGCAACGCCGACAAACCGGCCATTGACATGGATGGGCACTGCCACGGCAGTCTGCAGAATCTCCCGGCCCGCCAGGTTGTACTTGAAGGGCTCCATCAGCGCTGCCTTGCCACTGGTCCTGGGTGTCTGGTAGTAGGCCTCGGTGTCGTAGCCTGCCACGGGGCCCAGCGCGAACTGGCCGTCCGCTCCGCGCATCACCGCCGTCACGTAGCGGCCGGTGGCGTCGTGCCCTTCTGTGCCGGCAAATTCCTGGTCGCGGCCATCGAACGCGTCGGGCTCCCAGACGGTCCACACCGAGATATAGCCGGGGTTGTGCTGCAGCACCTCACGCATCATCCGCGTGACCAGTTCTCGGTCGGCATGCCCCGTGTGCTGCATGGCCAACATCGCATTGGCCATGGTGTTCGATGTTTCCAGCGCATCCAGCACCAGCGCCGATGCCTGGCTGCTGAGCTTGTTTGCCAGCTCCTCCACGTGCTTGATCGCCGTGTTTTGCTGCAGGTTTGCGGCACGATGGGTGAGCACGGAGAGCGTCAGCACAAATCCGGCCAACACGATGCAGGACACAACCAGCGACAACTGGCTGCGTAGGGTGAGTTTTCGGTAAGACATAGAGGAATGAAAGCAACCAACGCGGCAACGCCACAAGCTACCCTGGAATGCCGGGCAGCTTGTCAACCTAGGCCTTCCCCTAGGCCGAACAGAGGGGGAGCAATTATTTCCTACCGAAAACAACCGACAAGTTTGTAAACAAATATTCCTGCCCGCCATTTCCACGCATCAATCTTGATAGTGGTCAATGCAAGACCATGTTTTTCAAGGCAGTCGAAAACCGGAATTCGCTCCCGCGCCGGGGCTCACCACGCAGTCACAAGACGCCGCCACCGGGCTGCAGATGCTTGTCCATCCACGCCAGCAGATCGCGCCACATGGCGTTGATCTCGGCGCGCGCCGGCATGCGCAAGGCGTGGTGCAGCTCGATCGTCACCACCGGCACGTTCAGGTGCAGGCCACCATAGTTGCCCAGGGAGCCGGGAAACACCCCCAGCCGATCCAGGTGCAGCTGGCCCAGCTTCTGGGGTGGCGTTTGCGGGCCGTCGAAGTCCAGCACGCCATAGGGAGCGTGGATGCTGACCACCAGATCGGGGGCGAAGGCCTGCATCTGTGCGTGCAGGAACTGCGATTCCGGCTCGGACAGTGGCGCCGGGCCGGGCCAGCGCCGGGGGTCGCGGCGCGTGCGCTTTTCCCAGTACAGCGGGGCATCGCGCTCCCAGTCGGTGGTCGGGAAGTTGCGGTTCAGATCCACGCCCGAAGCATTGGTGCGCGTGGCCGGGCGCGCCAGCAGGCCATCGGGGTTGAGCACCGGAATGAAGCGCCAGTGCACGGCACGCCCGTCCTGCGCCACAGCGGCCTGGGCCATCGGCACCCAGTGCATGGCCAGAACGGCCGAAGTCAGCTCATCCCCATGGATGGCGCCCACCACCAGCACCCGCAGATCGGCTGCCTGCCCGGCAGGCGGGGCCACATCGCGCCAGGCTATGGGCTGGCCGCGCACCGAATGGGCCCCGCTGGGGGCAAGCTGCGCCTGCTCGCACAGCGTGCGACTCAGGGCGGCCCAGCGCTGCAGCCACGGCGCGCACACGCTGGCCGGCACGGCCGCATCCTCGGGCAGGGGGATGACCGGCACCTCAGGTGCAGCAGCCACGCTGGTCGTGGCGGTGCCTGCCTCTTCCTGCCCAGCCTGGTTCTCGTTCTGCGCAGCGCCTTCCACATGCAGATGGTGCAGCGGCACGGGCGCTTCCTCCTGGCTGCGTTGCACCCAGTACCAGGCGCCAGCCACCAGCCCGGCCCAGACCAGCAGGGCCAACCCCACGCCGGCAATCCCTTTCCTGCGCCCCACAGCAGCCTCAGTGCGCATCTGTGGCTCCATGTGCGTGTTCGTGGTCATCGCCATGCTCATCATGCTCATGCTCATGCTCATGCTCATGCTCATGCTCGTGCTCGTGCGCAGGTGCATGCTCCACGTGCGTATGGCCAGCGTGGTCATGATCGTGGTCGTGGCCGCTGTGGGCCAGGCTGCTGACCACGGCCACCAGCACAATGCCCAGCACCAGCCACAGCACCTGCACCAGGGTCTGCGACGGCGAGAGGCGCTTTTGCAATTGCGGGATCAGGTCCGACAGCGCTACGTAGATGAAGCTGCTGCAGGCCACCACCAGGAAGAACGGCAGCCACTGCTGCAACTGGCCCACCAGAAAGTAGCCCGCCACGCCGCCCAGGGCAGTAACGGCACCAGCCAGCGATACCTTGAGCATGGCCACCCGCCGATGGCGCCCCTGGCCCATCACCACCAGGTCGCCCATGTGATGCGGCACCTCGTGCGCCAGCACCGACACTGCCGCAATCAGGCCCAGACGGATATCCGCCAGAAAGGCCGAGGCAATCAGCACCCCATCGCCAAAGCAGTGCACGCTGTCGCCGGTGAGCAGCGACCAGCCCGTGCCGGGATGGTGGTGGTGATGTGCATGCCCGTGAGCGTGTGCATGGTCGTGCGCCTCATGCTCATCGGCATGGTGCACCGGGTGCAGGCTCTGCACCTGCGGCGGCTGTGCGTGCTCATGACCGTGGTGCCACAGCTCGGCCTTGGTGAGCAGGAAGAAAAACACGATCCCCACCAGCAAGGTGGTGAACAGGTGCTGCGGCGCGATGCTGCTGGCAAAGGCCTCGGGCAGCAGGTGCAGGAACGCGGTGGACAGCAGGGCCCCGGCGGCCAGACTGAGCAGCCCCTGCTGCGCCCGCCCCGCACTGCCGTGGCCAAACCCCACGCGCAGCAAGACATCGGCCACCCAGACGCTGCCAATACCTGCGGCCAGGGTGGCCAGAAGAATCGCTCCCAAAGTCATGACAATGTTGCACCCGCAAAAAAAGGGCCGCGGCCCAAAAAAGTCGGCAATTGTCGCCCAGCGGCGCAAGCCACCGGGCAACCCCTGGGAAAAACATACACGAGCTGTCAAGCCCGCACGCGCTGCTGCGGCTAGTCCACCACCGTCAGCTTGGCAATGCCCAGCGCCAGCCACTTGCTGCCGTGGCGCGGGAAGTTGACATGGGCGCGCGCATCGTCGCCCACGCCCTCGACGGCCAGCACCTTGCCCTCGCCAAACTTGGCATGGAACACCTTCTGTCCGGCCTGAATGCCGGCATTGTTCTTGGAAACAGGAGCTACTGGCGCTGATGCTGCGCCACTTTTAGTAGAAAAACCACCTGAAAACCCGTACCTGTCAGCGCCAAAAGCTTCTCTTTTGGGAGCAAACAGGCTGCGAGCAGGCGTCAGGCGCTTGAGCGCGCCATCCGGCAGCTCATCCAGAAAGCGGCTGGGCAGGTTGAAGCTGGTGCGCCCGTGCAGCATGCGGCTGTCGGCATGGCTCAGGTACAGACGCTTGCGTGCCCGCGTCATGGCCACATACATCAGGCGGCGCTCTTCCTCCAGTCCGCTGCTGTCGCCCAGGGCGTTCTCGTGCGGAAACAGCCCCTCTTCCAGGCCGACGATGAACACCACATCGAACTCCAGCCCCTTGCTGGCATGCACGGTCATGAGCTGCACCGCATCCTGCCCGGCCTGGGCCTGGTTGTCGCCCGCCTCCAGCGCGGCATGCACCAGAAAGGCTTGCAGGGGGGAGAGCGTCTCGCCCGTCTCGATATCCGTGGGTTGTTGAGACACCAGTTGGCTAGTAAATGACCTTAGCTTCTCCAGCTCTTTTACTTTCATCTGGCGGTAAGCATTCTTACTTTCTTCGTAAAAGGCACTCTTTATCAAATTGGCTAATGCCGAAGGATCATGGTGTAACAGCTGTACTTCTTCACCTTGGAGTTGGCGATCAGTCTTAAACCTTGGCAAGAAACCTTTGCCAAACGCATCTTTGAAACAAGATGACCCATAGCGAAGAACTTTTCCATCGACCTCAACCAGGTGCACTTCTTGGTAAACAGAGGCTTTGCAAGTTGGACAGTCACAACGTACTTTGTTCTGTTTATCAACCGACACAACAGCCAGCAAAGGTGAGGGCTCTAGCTCTCGCTCAAATTTGCTAGCAAACTCTTGATCCCAAATCGCGAAATCGGGCGTTTGGGGCTGCTCGTTAAAAACCACCCCTTGGCTGACTGGGCTTTGCGTCAATGTTGCTGCCACGGCAGTTTCATCCAGCGGCAGCGCCACCGCGTCCTTGCCAAAGCCTTCCTGCATGACAAAGCTTTCGGCGGCGTTGATCAGTTCGTCCAGGTTTTCCAGGCGCTCCTGGCCTTCCCGGTCGTTTTCGTAGTGCGTGCGCAGGCCGCTGGCCTGCAGCACGTGCTCGATGGTGGTGCGCAGCGACTTGCCCGCCACCGCCTCGCGCATCACCTGTAGCTGCGCCACAAAGGACTGCAATTTGGCGCCGGCTGCGCCACCGACCAGGGTGGCAGCATCGTGCAGACTGCAACCGGCCTGCTGCGCGGCCTGTTGCAGCGCCTCCACGCTGCGCGCACCAATGCCGCGCGCGGGAAAGTTGATGACGCGCACCAGGCTGGTGTCGTCGTGCGGGTTCTCCAGCAGGCGCAGATAGGCCAGCGCATGCTTGACCTCGGCGCGCTCGAAGAAGCGCAGCCCTCCGTACACCCGGTAAGGGATGCCCTGGCTGAGCAGGCGGCTTTCCAGCACGCGGCTTTGCGCGTTGCTGCGGTAGAGCACGGCAATTTCCCGGTACGGATAGCCGTCGCTGTGCGCCAGGGCGGCAATTTCCTCGCCCACCCAGCGCGCCTCGTCCAGGTCGGTGGGGGCGGCGTGGACACGCACCGGCTCGCCGGCGCCACTGTCGGTCACCAGGTTCTTGCCCAGGCGCTGGCGGTTGTTCTCGATGAGCGTGTTGGCGCACTCCAGAATGTGGCCGCTGCTGCGGTAGTTGCGCTCCAGCTTGATCTGGTGCGGCACGGCAAACTCGCGCAGAAAGTCGTGCATGTTGCCCACGCGCGCGCCACGGAAGGCATAGATACTCTGGTCATCGTCACCCACGGCCAGCACGCTGCTGTGGCCCACCACACGGCCGCCCTCCATCTCCCCGGCCAGCAGCTTGAGCCACTGGTACTGCAGCTGGTTGGTGTCCTGAAACTCATCGACCAGGATGAAGCGAAAGCGCTGCTGGTAATGCTGGCGCAGCGCCGGGTGGTCGCGCAGCAGCTCGTAGGAACGCAGCAGCAGCTCCGCAAAATCGACCACGCCTTCGCGCTGGCACTGGTCTTCGTAGAGCTGGTACAGCTCCTGCTTTTGCCTGCTTTCGGCATCGTGCACCGGCACGTCCTTGGGGCGCAGACCATCTTCCTTGCACGCAGCGAAGAACCACGCCAGCTGCTTGGGCGGAAAGCGCTCGGCATCCACGTTGTACTGCTTGAGCAGGCGCTTGATGGCGGCAATCTGGTCCTGCGTATCCAGAATCTGGAAGGTGGCCGGCAGGCCAGCTGCCACATGGTGAGCGCGCAGCAGCCGGTTGCACAGACCATGGAAAGTGCCCATCCACATGCCACGCAGGCTGATGGGCAGCATGCTGGACAGGCGCGTCTGCATCTCCTTGGCCGCCTTGTTGGTGAAGGTCACCGCCAGGATGCTGCCAGGCGATGCCTGCCCCGTGTGCAGCAGCCAGGCAATGCGCGTGGTGAGCACGCGCGTCTTGCCCGAACCTGCCCCCGCCAGGATCAGCGCATGCCCCTGAGGCAGGGTGACGGCGGCGTACTGCTCGGGGTTGAGCCCGCGCAGCAGGGGCAAATCGGCATTCGGGGTGGTGGAGGAAGGGGAGGAAGAGCTGCTGTCCAGCGGGTGTGTGGGATACATGCGGGGATTGTAAGAACGCATGCAAGACACCCCCCACGCCCTGGCCAAGCCCGGTCGGTACAATCAGGCACCGGGCCCAAGTTTCTTGCGGCTCGGTTTTTCATGCCTGCACGCTCCCCTGCTGCTGCACCGCTGCCCGAGCCTTCCAAGCCAAGCGCCCATTTGTCCACCGGCATGCCCCCGTGGCCCACTTCTCTTCTGGAGCTTGGAACCTATGGAAATCTTCGACTACGACAACATCCTGCTGCTGCCGCGCAAGTGCCGTGTGCAAAGCCGCTCGGAGTGCGACACCAGCGTGCAGCTGGGGGCGCGGCGCTTTAAGCTGCCGGTGGTGCCCGCCAACATGAAGACCGTGGTCGATGCAGACATCTGCCGCTTTCTGGCAGAAAACGGCTACTTCTACGTCATGCACCGCTTCGATGTCGATGCGCTGGCCTTTACGCGCGAGATGCAGCAGCGCGGGCTGTTTGCCTCGATCTCCCTGGGAGTGAAGGCGCCCGATTACGCCACGGTGGATGCCTTTGTGGCCCAAGGCCTGTGCCCCGAATACATCACCATCGACATTGCCCACGGCCACGCCGAGAGCGTGCGCCTGATGCTGGCCTACCTCAAGGACAAACTGCCGCAGGCCTTTGTGATTGCCGGCAACGTGGGCACGCCCGAGGCCGTGATCGATCTGGAGAACTGGGGCGCAGACGCCACCAAGGTGGGCATCGGCCCGGGCAAGGTGTGCATCACGCGCCTGAAGACCGGCTTTGGCACCGGCGGCTGGCAACTGTCGGCGCTCAAGTGGTGCGCGCGTGTGGCCACCAGACCGATCATTGCCGATGGCGGCATCCGCAGCCACGGCGACATTGCCAAGAGCGTGCGCTTTGGCGCCACGATGGTGATGATCGGCGCCCTCTTTGCCGGCCATGAAGAGTCACCTGGCCAGACGGTGGAAATCGACGGCCAGCGCTTCAAGGAGTACTACGGCTCGGCCAGCGACTTCAACAAGGGCGAATACAAGCACGTCGAGGGCAAGCGCATTCTGGAGCCCATCAAGGGCACACTGCGCGACACCCTGATCGAGATGGAACAGGACGTGCAAAGCTCCATCAGCTACGCCGGGGGCACGCAGCTGATGGACATCCGCAAGGTCAACTACGTGATCCTGGGCGGCGGCAACGATGCCGAGCACATTCTGATGTGATCTCCCCCCGCTCAGTCCTCAGGCACCGCCCGGGCCACGGTCGCGGTAGGGCGGCGGGGGCGGCTCCACGGGGAAGCGGTGCATCCCTTTCTTGGGGGGCTCACCCTTCGGAGGATGCGGTCTGGCGTGCTCAGGTGGCCGTGGGGGCTTGTGGGCTGAAGGTGGCGGCGGCGGACGCAGCTGCTGCCCCGGTGGGCGTACGTGGGGCGGCAGCCCGGGCTTGTGGGCCGGCGGCGGCGGTTTATGCGCAGGCGGTGGCGGCGGCTTGTGGCTGTGCGGTGGCGGCACTGGACGCACATGCTGCCAGCGCCCCGGCTGCCAGTGGTAGCGCTGGCCATTCCAGACCCAGCGGCCCTGCTCCCAGACATGGTCCGGCCCCGGCGCACGCGGGCGGTGCTCCGCGCGCGGTGGCGGCGGATAGCCATAGCGGGTGTAGATCGTCGTTTCATGGCCACCGCGGTAGTAGCCCCCATCCTCCGGCGCCACCACACAACCGGCAAGCACTGCCCCTGTTGCCAGCGCAATGCCCAGGCGGGCAGAAAAAACGGCAGAAAAACGCAACATGGCAAAGCTCCTTCGGTTTGTCGGTGGATGGGTGGAAAGGTTGGACTTTGTCCCATAACGAAACAGCCCAGTCAAATGCTGACTGGGCTGTTTGTCTGCGCCACCAAGCGCGGGTAAAGCTTTGTGAACTGCCGGTAAACGACCGCGCCGTGTTACCCGGCTCAGCCGCGCGCCTGCAAGGCGGCGATGCGCTCTTCAATGGGCGGGTGGGTGGAGAACAGCTTGCCAATGCCGCCGGCAATGCCCATGGCGGCCATTTCCTTGGGCATCTCGCCGGGGTGCATGCCGCCCAGACGGGCCAGGGCATGCTGCATGGGCACGCTGGAGCCCATCAGCTGCGCAGCGCCCGCATCGGCGCGAAACTCGCGCTGGCGCGAGAACCAGGCCACGATGATGGCGGCCACAAAGCCCAGCAGGATGTCCAGCACGATGGTGGTCACGTAGTAGCCAATGCCCGGGCCGGAGCTTTCGGAATCTCCTCGGCGCAGGAAGCTGTCCACGGCGTAGCCGATGACGCGCGAGAGGAACACCACAAAGGTATTCATCACACCCTGGATCAGGGTCATGGTCACCATGTCACCGTTGGCGACGTGGGCCACTTCGTGGCCGATCACGGCCTCCACCTCTTCGCGCGTCATGCCCTGCAACAGTCCGGTCGAGACCGCCACCAGCGCGGAGTTCTTGAAGGCGCCAGTGGCAAAGGCGTTGGGCTCGCCTTCGTAGATGCCCACTTCCGGCATGCCGATACCGGCCTGCTGGGCAAAGCGCTGCACCACGCCAACGATCCAGGCCTCATCCGCATTGCTGGGCTGATTGATGATGCGCACGCCCATGCTCATCTTGGCCATGGGCTTGCTCATCAGGAGCGAAATGATCGCGCCGCCAAAACCCATGATGAAGGCAAAGCCCAGCAATGCCCCCAGGTTCAGGCCATTGGCCGTCAGAAAGCGGTTCACGCCCAGCAGGCTGGCCGTGATGCCGAGCACCGCCACCACGGCGATGTTGGTCAACAGGAATAAAGCGATACGTTTCATAGTGCTGGAAAAGAGAATGGTTTTCGACGCTACGTAAGGGATCCCCGCGCAACTTCAAGACGTGGCCCGAGGCGGGCGGAAGACGGAGGAGTCGTCGTAGAAGCAAAAGTTCACATTTTCCGCGCACCAGCCGGGAACCCCCAGCACCGGCAGCGGAAAGAACGGCTTGCTGCACAGATGCGCTGGCTGCAATGCTGCCGCCAGGGCTGCATCGGCCACCGGCTCGCCGTCGGTGTGCAGCACCTCCTCCTGCTCGGGCGGCAGCACCAGGATGTGGGCGGTGATGGCCTTGCGCGGCTGCACCAGCTTTTCCAGCAGCGCATGCCCCACAACCAGCACCTGCGCCTGCTGCCACAGGGGGCGCAAATGCACGAATGCCTGCTGCCATTGGCGCGCCTGCAAGGCAGCACGCAGTGCCTGCGGCGCCAGCAGCAGGGCGCCGTTTTCATCCAGCACCGTCAACGCATCGCGCAGCGGCCCGCGACGCGCGCCCACGCCCTGCTCGTGCACCACCGCACCATGCAACCGATTCATGCGCCGCTTGGCCTGCGGCCAGTACAGCCACATCAGAGCGTTAAGAAAATCGTGCAGGTTGTCGCGCGTGGGCACCTGGGCGCGCTCCAGGATGAAGGACTCATACGCCATTCCCACAGGCAAATCCTGCTGCGCCACAAAGCGCACCCCGGGATCAGGCGCCACGCCCTGGGCGATCAGGCCATTGAAGGCCTGCGCCACCGTGGCGCCCGCCAGCACCTGCTGCGCCGCCTGCTGGCCCAGCGTGGCATAGCGCGCCAGCCAGGGAGCCTGCCAGTGGATGGCCACAATATCTGCGCTCATGACGCCACGTAACGCACCGACTGGGGCGTCGTCTTCAGGTCCACCACAAAAGCACGCGGAAAGCGCTCCAGAATCCGCAGTGCCGATTGCGAAGGCAGCAGCAAACCACGCTCGCGCAGACGCCCCGCCACAGCGCCCAGGGCGCAAGCCTGCCCCTGGGCCAGCTCAGGCACCGCCTGCAACACATCCTCAAGGGGCACGCGCGAAACCGCCACCTGCAGCAGCACCGAGCGCAACGCAAAGATCTGCGGCGGCAGCCATTTCACCTGCTGCCTCTGCTGGGCAATCGGCCAGGAAGTCACCGCACCGGGGCCTGCCACCTTGGCCGCCGCCAGCTGCTTTCTGGCACGCACGGCCACCAGAGGCGTGCCTTCGTTCTTGAAATCAAAGTCCTCCACGGCCACCAGCAGCTTGGTCAAGGTGGGGTAGCCATAGTTGCGCGGGTCGAACGAGGCCTTGTTGCCAATCTGCGTGCGCAACACGCTCACCGGCACCCAACCATCGTCATCCTGCAAGGCCTGCACCGCAGAGCGCAGCAAATTCATCAGCCGCGTGTCCTGACGCAGCTGGGGCGTGGGCACACGTACGGAATTCACAGATTTGATAGCTGCTTCCGCTTTGCTATCGGTCTTTTCATCATGATTTCCAACTGAAACCGAGTACAGACGCGCGGAAGATGCTTCAAAATTTGTATCTTCATCTACTACGGGCGCCGACTCCTCCGTCTCCCCCAGCGACTCCAGATACAAAAAGCGCGAGCACGCATTGACAAACGCCTTGGGCGTCTGCGCCGCACCAAAGCCATAGACCTGCGCCCCTTTGCCACGCAGATGCATGACCAGCGGCGTGAAATCCGCATCCGAGGAGACGATGCCATAAGCATCCGGGCGCTCGGTGTAGAGCAGCTCCATAGCGTCCACCGTCATGGCCATGTCGGTAGCGTTCTTGCCCTTGGCGTAATCGAACTGCTGCATGGGCCGCAGTGCGTAATCGAGCAGCTTGCCCTGCCAACTGCTCAGGTGCGGCTTGGTCCAGTTGCCGTAAATGCGGCGGATGCTGATCTCCCCCAGCGTGGACAGCTCGGTGAGGATGGCATCCACCTTGTCCGCCGGCGCATTGTCGGCGTCGATGAGCAAGGCAATGCGCGGTTGATTGATGGGCATGACTTACGTTTCCTGAATCCGCATCACCGTTGTCAGCATGCGGTCTGACTTCAAACTTTTCACTCTGCCTATTCTTACCGATGCTTCGCACCTTTCACATGCGCCAGCTGCACCCTTCATTTCCACACACCCTCCGTTACTGGCAGGTGATTCTCGCCCACCACACGCATGATCTGCGCATTGCTGTTGTTTCAATCACACCCGCCATTACTGGCGGGTGATTCGCGGGGCTTGCTGGGGATGGCATCGCGCAGCGATCGTTTCAATCCACACCCGCCATTACTGGCGGGTGATTCGGCTTTGGCTTGTTCCGCTGCAGCACGCATGGCTGCGTTTCAATCCACACCCGCCATTACTGGCGGGTGATTCTTTGGCGGCGCTTCCGATTGGCATGCAGCCATCCTGTTTCAATCCACACCCGCCATTACTGGCGGGTGATTCTTTGCGTTTCAAGCGGTGGCAGCGTGGGTTTTGTTGTTTCAATCCACACCCGCCATTACTGGCGGGTGATTCGGTTAAACGCCGCAAATGCGCCCTGTTCTGCGGTGTTTCAATCCACACCCGCCATTACTGGCGGGTGATTCCGGGCGGGAGGGCGAGCAATGACTGACCGCTACGAGTTTCAATCCACACCCGCCATTACTGGCGGGTGATTCGCGGCACTTGTGCACGCCAATCTGCGCAGCTGGCAGTTTCAATCCACACCCGCCATTACTGGCGGGTGATTCCACGAGGCCGGAAGACTTCGGCTCCTCTTTTTTAGTTTCAATCCACACCCGCCATTACTGGCGGGTGATTCATGGCGGATGCACAGGACGAGCCAGAGATTCGCCAAGTTTCAATCCACACCCGCCATTACTGGCGGGTGATTCGTTTGGTCGTCATGCTTGTGGCTGTCGTCATACGAGTTTCAATCCACACCCGCCATTACTGGCGGGTGATTCGATTGCTACTGCCCAGCGCCGCGCCAAGTGGGACGTTTCAATCCACACCCGCCATTACTGGCGGGTGATTCAGGCCCCCCGATAAGCCACCGCCCCATCTGGAGAGTTTCAATCCACACCCACCATTACTGGCGGGTGATTCGCGCTGGCACGCTCGCAGCGTGAGGCGCAGGACTTGTTTCAATCCACACCCGCCATTACTGGCGGGTGATTCGCCGCAATCCCTTTTTCGTATGGATCGGTTACATGGTTTCAATCCACACCCGCCATTACTGGCGGGTGATTCCAGCGCACATGGGCCAGCATCGTGGACGAGCACGAGTTTCAATCCACACCCGCCATTACTGGCGGGTGATTCGCGCAAGGAGGGCCGGGGCGATGAGTGACCGCTACGAGTTTCAATCCACACCCGCCATTACTGGCGGGTGATTCACAGCAACGAAGTGACCTTCAAGGTCTTCAAGCACGTTTCAATCCACACCCGCCATTACTGGCGGGTGATTCCAGCGCTAATGGTGGTGGCCAACCAGTACGCGCTGTTTCAATCCACACCCGCCATTACTGGCGGGTGATTCCTTGTACCGCCGCATCATCAGCCTGCCCGAGCGTGCGTTTCAATCCACACCCGCCATTACTGGCGGGTGATTCAGCACCGCCGCAGCAGCATCTCAATCTCAAACCCGTTTCAATCCACACCCGCCATTACTGGCGGGTGATTCCAGGCACGCGCAGCCAGCCCGCAGGTCAGCAAGGCGTTTCAATCCACACCCGCCATTACTGGCGGGTGATTCGCTGCATCGCATCAGCACCAGCCGCAGCACAAATGTTTCAATCCACACCCGCCATTACTGGCGGGTGATTCCAGGCTCTTGCGAAGCGTGCAGGCGATCTGATGGTGTTTCAATCCACACCCGCCATTACTGGCGGGTGATTCAAAGCGCTTTCATGATGCAGAGCGCTTCGGGATTGTTTCAATCCACACCCGCCATTACTGGCGGGTGATTCTAGCTCTTGTGGAGCTGATCCCCACCAAGCTAGACGTTTCAATCCACACCCGCCATTACTGGCGGGTGATTCCCGTGAAGCCAGTGCGCTGATTCGTTGGCGCAAAAGTTTCAATCCACACCCGCCATTACTGGCGGGTGATTCGCCTGACGCTGCTGGACATGGCGCGCGAAGTCGTAGTTTCAATCCACACCCGCCATTACTGGCGGGTGATTCCTGACGCAGCATGGCATACCTCACCGCCAGGATGGTTTCAATCCACACCCGCCATTACTGGCGGGTGATTCGCGGTTGCAAGGCACAGGCAGGTTCAGCACGGCGGTTTCAATCCACACCCGCCATTACTGGCGGGTGATTCCCCAGGCCCAGCTGGACCAGCACATTGCAGCACTGTTTCAATCCACACCCGCCATTACTGGCGGGTGATTCGCCTACCGAGGCTTTGACAGGTTCGGGGGCAGATGTTTCAATCCACACCCGCCATTACTGGCGGGTGATTCCCTGCGGATCCTGGAAGGCTATACCGCCCTCGACGTTTCAATCCACACCCGCCATTACTGGCGGGTGATTCCACGCAGCGCCGCTTCGATGACGGCCACCGCTTTGTTTCAATCCACACCCGCCATTACTGGCGGGTGATTCCCACGCCGCCCATCTTCTGGATGTGCTTGCGGATGTTTCAATCCACACCCGCCATTACTGGCGGGTGATTCCCCTATGAGCTGATGACGGGCGACCTGTCCGAGGTGTTTCAATCCACACCCGCCATTACTGGCGGGTGATTCGACATTGACGTGCTGCTGTCGGGAGAGAGCCAGGTTTCAATCCACACCCGCCATTACTGGCGGGTGATTCTTTTCGTTGTGCTGTGTTGTGCTGAGATTCACACCGTTTCAATCCACACCCGCCATTACTGGCGGGTGATTCCTGCGCTGCGTGCGTTCATCGAGCGCATCCCCAAGTTTCAATCCACACCCGCCATTACTGGCGGGTGATTCCTGCGCGCGCAGCATCGCGCACCAGGGCATACGAGTTTCAATCCACACCCGCCATTACTGGCGGGTGATTCGCAGCAGCGCTACAGCCGTGGCATGGATTGAGAGGTTTCAATCCACACCCGCCATTACTGGCGGGTGATTCTGCGGTTTTGTAGCTGTGCGGTATGCGCTTGTCGGCGTTTCAATCCACACCCGCCATTACTGGCGGGTGATTCGACGCGCGTCTCTCAACAGCAGAGCGCGCATCATGTTTCAATCCACACCCGCCATTACTGGCGGGTGATTCGGCGCACGGTTTCGGGCTTGCCTTTTTCCCACTTGTTTCAATCCACACCCGCCATTACTGGCGGGTGATTCACGTCTTGACTGCCCTCACGCACAGCCCAGCCGGTGTTTCAATCCACACCCGCCATTACTGGCGGGTGATTCGTGCGGCACTGCCCAGGTTGCCATGGGCAGAGTGGTTTCAATCCACACCCGCCATTACTGGCGGGTGATTCACCTGCACCGGGGTCTGCCGGCACGGGCACAAATGTTTCAATCCACACCCGCCATTACTGGCGGGTGATTCCGCTGGCATCCCACATCACAGCCTGGCCCTGCTCGTTTCAATCCACACCCGCCATTACTGGCGGGTGATTCAAGCGGCGTCGATGCGGTAAAGGGTCAGATTTTTGTTTCAATCCACACCCGCCATTACTGGCGGGTGATTCATCGGCAGGCTTGCCGTAAATAACGATCATGCGATGTTTCAATCCACACCCGCCATTACTGGCGGGTGATTCGCGCCGACACCAGCGCGCTACGTGCTGCGCTGGAAGTTTCAATCCACACCCGCCATTACTGGCGGGTGATTCGGTCGTCAGACATGAAGTCCAGGATGCCCAGCTGGTTTCAATCCACACCCGCCATTACTGGCGGGTGATTCTGCCTGCGCCGGGATCGGCAGGCACGGGCACAAAGGTTTCAATCCACACCCGCCATTACTGGCGGGTGATTCTTCAAACCTCTCCAGATTGTTATCAACGCCAAGGAGTTTCAATCCACACCCGCCATTACTGGCGGGTGATTCTACGTGCTGCGCTGGAAGAAGCAGAGGCCGCGCTGGTTTCAATCCACACCCGCCATTACTGGCGGGTGATTCTGTAGTGGGTCTCCACCTTGCTTTCGCCGGTGGTGTTTCAATCCACACCCGCCATTACTGGCGGGTGATTCAGCTTCGGGCGGCTAAACCATGCTGGTGGCGATTGTTTCAATCCACACCCGCCATTACTGGCGGGTGATTCGATACAGCACGTCCCGGCTGGCGTCACTGATCGTGTTTCAATCCACACCCGCCATTACTGGCGGGTGATTCGAGGGCGAAGGCAGCACCATTACTGCCCGCACAGTTTCAATCCACACCCGCCATTACTGGCGGGTGATTCTCCTGCAAGTTGCTGGCACGGCGTGCCCAGATTTGGTTTCAATCCACACCCGCCATTACTGGCGGGTGATTCAGATTGAGCGCAAGCCAGAGATCGGCACTGATGGCGTTTCAATCCACACCCGCCATTACTGGCGGGTGATTCCTTTGCCACGCGGGCGCAAGACATCGCGCGACTGGTTTCAATCCACACCCGCCATTACTGGCGGGTGATTCCCTGCGAACGATCCCTGTGGCCAGCCGATAGCTAAATGTTTCAATCCACACCCGCCATTACTGGCGGGTGATTCCGGGCAATGCGCCACAAGCCGAGCAGGTCTGGGAGGTTTCAATCCACACCCGCCATTACTGGCGGGTGATTCGCACCAAGGCGCATGAGTACATCTTCCTGCTATCGTTTCAATCCACACCCGCCATTACTGGCGGGTGATTCGCATGCAACTTGCAACCTTCAGCTTGCAACCCAGGTTTCAATCCACACCCGCCATTACTGGCGGGTGATTCCTCAATGATGGACGGCGGCGTGCGGGTCAAGCACATGTTTCAATCCACACCCGCCATTACTGGCGGGTGATTCAGCCTGTCGGCTGCGCTCCTTTCCTCCCCGGCCTGTTTCAATCCACACCCGCCATTACTGGCGGGTGATTCCACTTACGTGGCCGTCGAGCAGTCGCCCAGCCACGTTTCAATCCACACCCGCCATTACTGGCGGGTGATTCAGTGCCATCGCGCGAAATAACCACCTGATCGTCGGTGTTTCAATCCACACCCGCCATTACTGGCGGGTGATTCAGCGTTTGAGGGTTGACCACGATTCGTGCAACGTGTTTCAATCCACACCCGCCATTACTGGCGGGTGATTCACGACGCACCGCATTGGGGTAATGGCCATAGAGGGTTTCAATCCACACCCGCCATTACTGGCGGGTGATTCGTCGGCTCAACCGGCACCAGCTTCCACCCAGCCGGTTTCAATCCACACCCGCCATTACTGGCGGGTGATTCTCGTCGGGCTTTCCGTAAATCACGATCATGTGATGTTTCAATCCACACCCGCCATTACTGGCGGGTGATTCTTGTGCAACCCTGTCGCCAATGCTTGGGGAAAAAGGTTTCAATCCACACCCGCCATTACTGGCGGGTGATTCCTGGTTTGACCTGGCTGTCACGCAGCACACGACGGTGTTTCAATCCACACCCGCCATTACTGGCGGGTGATTCCTCGGGCACGCTCTGCCTTTACTTGCAGCCCGTAGTTTCAATCCACACCCGCCATTACTGGCGGGTGATTCCGCGACCGACCGAAGCCTGTTCGCGCTGGAGGACGTTTCAATCCACACCCGCCATTACTGGCGGGTGATTCGCGGCCTTGCCGCCGTCACGCTCGAAGCGCACGGGTTTCAATCCACACCCGCCATTACTGGCGGGTGATTCATCGGCAGGCTTGCCGTAAATAACGATCATGTGATGTTTCAATCCACACCCGCCATTACTGGCGGGTGATTCGATTGAGCGCAAGCCAGAGATCGGCACCGACGGTGTTTCAATCCACACCCGCCATTACTGGCGGGTGATTCCAGCTGCACCGAGCGCTGGTTGCCACTGGGCACAGTTTCAATCCACACCCGCCATTACTGGCGGGTGATTCCCTCGCGGCGCCAATTACCCGGTGCATATGACCATCGTTTCAATCCACACCCGCCATTACTGGCGGGTGATTCTCCGGCGCTTCGCCTGCAAAAAAGCCGGGGCCGGTGTTTCAATCCACACCCGCCATTACTGGCGGGTGATTCCGGGTGCAGACTGGCTCTGAGCGCCTGCAGCCTGGTTTCAATCCACACCCGCCATTACTGGCGGGTGATTCGCTCAGGAGCTGCCGACGCAGCTGCGGCCGCTTCAGTTTCAATCCACACCCGCCATTACTGGCGGGTGATTCCCTCGATGTCTTGCAGCACCTGCACCTGCGGGGCGTTTCAATCCACACCCGCCATTACTGGCGGGTGATTCGCCATCAGAGCACCGCCGCGTTGTCGAGCTGCTGGTTTCAATCCACACCCGCCATTACTGGCGGGTGATTCGCGGCGAGACTGGCGATAACTGGAGCCATGAAAGTTTCAATCCACACCCGCCATTACTGGCGGGTGATTCATGAGCACGGCGAGTACACCTACGGCAGCCTGAGCGTTTCAATCCACACCCGCCATTACTGGCGGGTGATTCCATGCACACCTTCGGCAATGGTCACCACGTCACGAGTTTCAATCCACACCCGCCATTACTGGCGGGTGATTCCTTTGCCACGCGGGATCAGGACATTGCGCGGCTCGTTTCAATCCACACCCGCCATTACTGGCGGGTGATTCGCCTCATTTGTAAGCCATTGTCCTCCCTGCACTTTTTCCGGACATTGCGCGAACGTCACAAAAAATAGTGAATGCTGGAAATTTTCAAGTTCCGGCATCAGAAAAATCATAATTATTTCAACGGCTTATAAGGCGCGCGAACCCACCTATGAAGGTAACCTCACTGGAGGTACGCGCGGCACCACTGTAGCATGTAGGCACTGCTACAGTGAGCGGCATGAATGATTTTTAACAGGCTTAAAGCACCAAAGGACCCGAAAAATCTACAGCTTTGAAATGGCCATGCTCTACCACCTGAAAGCCACGCGCCTCTGGCATACGGTACAGACGGAGACAATCCGCGCCCGGGTCGATCTCGGCTAACAAACGCCGCTCCAGAGTTTCAAACTGCGCAATGTCCAGTTGGCATTCAAAGACGGACTTTTGCACGCGCTGGCCAGAGCTTTCACACACTTTGGCCACACGACGCAGGCGACGACGACCCGCTGCTGTTTCGGTGTTGACGTCGTAGCAAACCAGTACCAGCATGCGCTCACTCCCTATTTGATGACAAAGGGCAAATAAGGTGCTGCGTCTTCGCGTATGGCTCGTGCCAACAAACGGGCCTGGACCAAAGGCACCAGCCCCAGCGGCAGTGTCTGCGCCAAAAGCGGATGTGTAACTTCCTCTTTCTTGCGCTCCTGAAAGGCGACAACCACCACCTTGCGAGCATCGGTTTGCAACGATACTCCGCCGCCTTCGCGTATTTCAAAGTCGTTGGCCTTGATTTGTCCGCGATTGACCAAGGTGAGCGCCAGACGATCGGCCCACGGTCGAAACTCTTCCATCAAATCCAGCGCCAACGCCGCCCGGCCAGGGCGTAAGGCATGCAAAAAGCCGGCCTGAGGATCAAGCCCTGCAGCCTCCAGTGCGCTGCGACAGTCATTCATCCACATGGCATAGAGAAATGACAGCAAGGCGTTGAAACGATCGCGTGGTGGGCGACGGGTACGCCCATTCATGGCGAAGGCAGCTCGTTGATCAGCTCGCAACAGTAGATTCAGTCCGCCGAAGTATTGGCGCGCTGCCTCGCCTTCTATCCCCCGAATCTGATCCAATGTGTTCGCCTGGGGCAGATCCCGTAAACTGGTTGCCAAGTCTGCCGCCAAACGGGACAGATATTTGGCCTCATCTTCCACCTTGGCTTCACGCGCACCGCGCTGGAGAACTTGGCGAGAGTTTTTGATCTTTCCGGCTACACATGCACGGGCTGTATCCAGGGTGAAAGTCGGATCGTTCACGCGCTGAAATTGTGCTTGTCTCAACAACACATTGCCGCTGACGGCGCCTTCCAGCCGCGCTTTGAAACGCCCCTGGGCATCCAGTAGTACCAAGGCGATGCCTTCGTCAGCCAGCCGATGCATCAGTGGCGCAGACAAGCCGGTGTGACCAAAACAAACCACTGCGCTGAGATGATGCAGAGGCACGCGCAAGCGCGTTTCCCGTTCAACCTCTACGCGCAAGGTGTCGTTATCCAGGCGCAGCCATGCATCGGGCAAGGTGACATAAAGGGTATTGAGTAACTGCATAGCGTCAGGCGGTAGGTGACGCAGATGTCCTACGCATCCGGTTCGAAAAGATTTTTTCTAGCTTGTGCCAATACCTTATGCGTCGCCTGGGGCTGACAACGCTCCTGGAGCGAGCAGGCTCGGCAGCGACGCTGTGCCTGCTCTCCCAGCAAAGGCTGTGGCAATTGACCACTATCGAGCATCTGACGAATGGACCGTATCGTCTCAACTACCTGCGCACGCAACTCTGCCGTAATGCCCAAGGTTCTACGGCGTCTGGAGCGTGCGTAATACAACGCACCTTCAGGCACGAGCTTGCCCGTCATGTGCTCCAGGCACATCGCCTGCGCAGCCAACTGCAAATCGTCGCAAGCGGCAATGTCAGCCGCTTTGTTGCGACTGCCGTGCTTGTATTCCACCGGATAGGGAGTGCCATCTGGCAAAAACTCCACAACGTCCGATTTCCCCACCAGCCCCAGCTCGTCGTGCCACAAAGGCAGGGCACGCTCCACGCGCACCCCTTTGTCAAGGACTGCACCAGGGCAGTCGGTACGCGCATGTACCGCCTGCCCCCGCAAGGTGTGCACGTTATCGTCAAAAACCTGTTCCAGGTGAATCAAGCCGCATTGACGTGGACAGTACTGCCAGTGCTGCAACGCCGAAAGGGCAATTGGATCCGACGTCTCCATGGCTTCACGCCCTCCGGTCAAACAGGAATCCAGAGATTGCTCCCTGCCGGATGCTCGCAGGAAACAATTCTTGCGCCCCCAATTAGTACAGCCGCGTCAACGTCACACCAGTTTCAGGCTGCACGGATTGCCCAACCGCCAGACTTTGGCCATCAAATGTGACAGCGTAGGCGTCAAAGCTACGCGCCACACTGCCAGGCTCCTTGGGCGAGATCTGCAGGCGCTCAAACAGTGCATGAGCAGGGGCGTTGCCCAGCTCACTGTCGTGCTTGAACACATACAGGCCACGTGTGGACATTTCGCCACGAGCGGCCGAGCGGTCGTGCTCGAACATTTGGCCCAATGCTTGCCAGAGCAATTCCAGGTCATCTTGCCCAAACCCGGTTTGCTTGGCCAGGAAGGAGGAGACAAAACCATGTGCCACATACACACCGTAGGGCACCGTGTGCTTGCGGCCCATGGTGCGGTTATCACCCTGCTGCTTTTCTGCCTCAGCTTCAGTAGCTACGGCCATACGCGTGATGGAATGCTCCAGCGCCACGACGGGCTCAACCGAGCGAGCAAAGGTGAGCTGCACCGGACCTCGTACCTGGCCACAGTTCACGCCAAGAGTCATAACCGCCCCAAAGGTACGCACATCAAAAAAGTTCTGGCACATCCAGCGGCGGGCCAACTCCACTTCATCGGCGCTGCCTTTGCGCTTTTCCTTGGCAGTTTTTTTCTTCTTTGTTTCTTTTGCTACTTCTTCTGTAGCTTCCAGCGCTTGATCTGCGGGCGCCACAGCCAGATTTAATGCTGAATATGCGCGCTCATGCTGCAAGTTGAGAACGGCTTTTTCGCGCACGTAGATTTCAAAGCGCTTTTCGCCATCCGCTGGGGGGCGTGCGTCCTGTTCTTTCACCAATCCAACAAAGTTGCGTACCTTGCGCTTGAGTGAGACGTCTGTCACCAAACCATGGCCAGACTCGGCATCCAAGCGTGGCAGATTGCCCGCATCGGGGTCGCCGTTGGGGTTGCCGTCTTTAACGTCAAAAATCAGCACAAAGTCGTAGCGATTGGCCAGTGCTTGGGTAGCTGCGCTCATACGTTTTCTCCTTCATTGGTATCTGGTGTGTCTTTGGCTTTGCGGGTGAAAAGGTCCTGACGCTGGTGGTAATAGCCTAATGCGAAGCGGCCCTGGTCAGGTAATGGCAAATGCTTGGGAAAATCGCTTACCGGGCCCAGCACTTCACCCAACAGCCTTTCAAACCAAACCACACGCCCTGCTGCCAGTTTCTTGAGATGGGCATTTTTTAGGCGCAGCAAGGTGGTGAACACCGCTACTGGCGTGCTGGATGCTGCGCCGTAGTAACGGTCTCGAATGGTGGCATTCAGCTCGGGGCTGGCTTCTTCCTGAATTTTTTCCAGTACCGCGAAGAGCCGCCCCAACCGATAGGCAATGTTTTGGTTATCGGGGTCCAGCATGGGCAAAAACTCCTTTTCTTTGCTTTGGCGAAAACGAATTTGACGATTGAGGCATGCCTTGATAGCGGCTGTACGCAAGTAGGTGACGTTTTGCTCAGCACGGCAGCGAGTGATGGCGGCGTTCAGCCACAGTGCGGGATAAGGCACATTGGGACCAGAAAAAATGGCATCCACGATGGCTCCGCCCAGGTTGGGGGGAATGTTGTCGGCCTTGTTTTGCAGCGCCACAGCCGTCAATAGCCGAAACAAAGATGGGTACTGCGCATCGTGCGGGCCTCGCACCAATGCCAAATCCTCGAAATGCTGGGCGATGCGTTGGCCCAGTTCGCGCAAAGTGACACAGTGAAAAAAGCGGACGCTGATGCGCGCTGCGTTCGGTGCCAAGCCCAGCACGTAAAAGCGCAGGTGCTCGTCAGACTGCCCCCATTTACCACTGTGTACGGCTTGCAGCAGTGCCTGCACCGCGCGGGTGCTTTCGTCAGGATCATCACCAAAGATGACTCCAAAACTCTCTTCAATCGGATCTTGCTTATCTGCCCAAAACACGGTGGAGGCATCGCCCACCTGCATACGTTGGGGCGAGTCTTGGCGCAACAGGTGGTTCAGTGCGGTGGTGTAGGCAAAGGCGGCAGCACGGCTGACCGGGGCGTTTTCGCCTTGACGCTTGGTTTTGCCGTAGGACTCGAAAGCGCGCTCGTTAAACGAGACGATGTTTTTTAGCGGAATCGCGCCAGGTTTGTCCCACACACCTTTGATGACTGTTTCGGTGAGCGAGATAGGAACACTCACCGCGCCGGTAATGAGGCAGTTTCCGCGCGCACCGCCCCCTTGCATTTCAGCGAACACCTCTGCATAGGCCCTGCGCACCATGGGGCGCTCATGAACGCTTTCTATGTCACCTTGGAGTCGGAATGTCAGTACTGGGTCACGCTTTTCGAAATCGGCTCGGTAGCCGAAGCGTTCAATGAGGCGATTCGCCAACGCGGCATCTTTTTGTAGCTGTAGACAAAACCGATGGATAGCTTGAACCCCAGAGTCATCGATCGCTCCCAGCCAATCCTGTAGTGTTTTTATAAAACTGGCTAACTTGTTTTGCCCTTTGTTACCTATCCCAAGCACAAACCCAGCGTTGTCCCATAGCAAGTTGGCATCCTTACCGCTGTTGGTATGCTTGAGTGCCTGCTTGCCAATCGCAGTTACGAGGCGTTCAGCGGGAACAATCTTTCCTTTCCGACTATCCCCGAGGGCATTGATACCAACACAGTCACCTTGCGTGCTAAGTACCAGTTCATAGTCAATTCCCCGGCGTATCCACCCCTCACGCGGCAGTTCTTGGCACCGCTCGTAGTAATCAACCAACGATCTCAAAATCATCCGCGTCCCTCCTCAAACGGTGGCACTTGCACCACACCACGCTCCATCTTGGCGTTGAAAAAGCGCGGCTGCGGGTCAGCGGGGTTCGAAAAATCCAGGTCGTGCAGCATCCAGCCCAGTTCGCGCGTGTCCTCAATGGGTGAAGTCGGGGGCGTCTCGGCAGTAACCAAACGGAAGTCAGCAGCAAACTCGCGGCAGCCCAGGTAGGGCTGGTTCACACACTGGCCTTTACGGGCACGGCGGGCAAACATTTCGCTGTACTTGGTCAGTGGCTCGACAACCCCTGGTGCCAGTGCCAAGTCGGCATGAATGCGGTAGGCCACATCGCGCAGAAAGTAGCCCGCGCGCTGCTGGCGCTCTTCCTCTATGTACAAGGCCAGCTGGCCATGACCAGCCTTCATCGCCTGCTGCACATTGCGCGTGGAGACCACGGCGCTGACTTCATTGCGCCGCAGGTTGATAAAGCGAATGGGCTTGAGCACTTCAATGCGCTGCACACGCCAGCGGATGGCAGGCTTCCACAAAATGGACTCGAATACCGCACGTGCTGCCGAAGGGGTCATCACGTCGTACGAGACGCGCTCCACCTTCATCTCCGGGCGGGTAAAGCAGGCAAAAGGGCCTGCCACTTCAAGACAAAAGCGCAAAGTCATGCCACTCCTTCATGCAAAAAACCCACTGGGGTTGTAGAGGTCGTCATCACCCAACAAACCCAAAACGTCGCTGTACAAGTTGTCTGCATCGACCTGCACATACAGCCCCGGAATGGGCAGTATCAATGCACCTTGTAACAACATCTTCTCAGCCCTACGTTTCGGCAAACTGACGGTGTAGCGCTGCAGCTTGCGCATCAGCCAGCGCTGGGGGCCTTGTGTGGTCAAAATGCCTAACAGCTCTTGCAGTAGTTCATGGTGTGGGGCGTAGCGCACCACTACGGTGGCCTGTTCTGAGTCATCAATGAGCTTGAAGACCTTGGCAACTTCGCCAAACTGCACAGTCCAATTTCTTTGCATCTTGAGTTTGGCAACAACTGAATGCTTGTCCAAATCCACCGAGTAATAGAGCTGCTTGAAATAACGCTCAAACAGTGCACGCGCTAGCGGCGCATGTTCTTGTCCGCGCAGTGTGGACACACATGCATCGGCCGCTTTGCGCAAATGCCCAAGCGGCACCTTATCAGGCGGCACAAACACCACGACCCGCCCTTTTTCAGGCAAACGGCCTTCACGATTGCAGCGGCCTGCCGCCTGCGCCAGAGAGTCAAGCCCAGCTATCGCGCGATAGACCACCGGAAAGTCAATATCCACCCCCGCTTCCACCAGCTGGGTACTCACCACACGCAAGGGCCGGGTATCGCTTCCATCTCGCTTAGCCTGCAAGCGTTGTTTGATCTGCGCAATCACATCTTGGCGGTGCGCGCCGCACATCAGTGCAGACAGGTGCAAGGTTCCTTCAGGCATTAGGCGATGCAATTCACGCGCAGCCTTGCGCGTGTTGACGATGGCCAGCACGCAATCCTCAGCGCACAACTGGGCAGCGATTTCTTCCCAAGGCGTTGGGGTCTGCCAATCCTTGGGTAATTCCACCCGCACACGCTCCAGCGCAGCAAACAAGGCATCGGGGTTGTCCATGATTTCGCGCACATTTTTAAGACCACGCAAATTCTTGCTGCTATCGAAATACGCGCTACTGCTCAAGGCTGGCTGGGTCGCTGTGCAAAGCACCACCGTGACGCCATAGTGCGCCACCAGCAGGTTGAGCACATCCAAAATGGGCTGTAAGAACTCCGGTGGCAGTTGCTGTGCTTCATCGAGCACGATGATGCTGCCCACAATGTTGTGCAGCTTGCGACAGCGCGAAGTTTTGGCAGCAAACAGCGACTCAAGCAACTGCACATTGGTGGTGACGACCAGCGGAGCGTCCCAGTTCTCACAGGCAAGGCGACTGCGCGCCGTTTCATCTTTTTCTGCTACATCGGCTTGGCTGTGGTGCTCGATCAGTACATCCTCTCCCAACGCAGCAAATACGCGACGAAACACATCCGCCGTCTGCTCGATGATGCTGGTGTAGGGAATGGCGTAGATCACACGACGCTTACCATGGGCCTGTGCATGCTCCAGAGCAAATGCCAGACTGGACAGGGTTTTTCCACCGCCAGTAGGCACGGTCAAGGAAAAGAAGCCTGGCGGCAAAGCGGCCTTGGCACGGCACTGCCGCAGGACGTCTGCACGCAGGGTATTGACAGGGCTGTTGACCACGGGCAACGCAGCCATGTACGCATCGAATGCCTGGCGCATCTGCCCAAGCGCAGGAAAGCCCGCTCGATGAGCGGGCTTTCCTGCATCAAAGTGTGCTTCGGTATCCAAAAAATCGGCGTCCACCAGGCACGAAAACAGCATACGCACCCACAGCGCAAAGCCATCAGCACCACCGGGAATGCAGGGTGGTCCAGGCACGTGGTTAAGCACCTCGCTAGGCGGCTGCGCAGCCAGCGCCTCCTTCAGCTCCTGCTGTGCATACGTCTCAGCCAACCTTTCTTTCAAGCCTTGATCCCAGTCACCCAGACCGGCATGGTGGCCTGCAATCAAGTAGGCAAGGATGTTGCCCAAGGGGCGATTGGGCTGGTTGAGTTTCTGCATGGCCCACAGCGCACCGGCGGCAGAGTGGGTCTTCTCCCTGCTAGATACGCGGCCTTCAATGTGTGCGTCCTCTCCCTCGGGCAAACGCACATAGCGCTGAAAACCAGGTCGGTATTTGCCCAAGTCGTGCCACATGCCTGCCAAATAGGCCCACCGCCGCGTTGGCTCAGCACTATCAAAAGCGGCTGAAAACTCGGCGGCCAGTGTTGCAACAGCTTTTAGATGCTCTTCCAGAAGGTGCCCACCAGAGTGGGCCCAAGCAGGCGTAGATGACACAAATACCTCCTGCCTCAAAAGATCACTTCAGCTTCCAGGCCAGCGCCTCGCCCGCGGCCAGGGGCTTGAGCTGGGCGCCTTCGCCAAAGGCAAAGCTCTCGGGCGGGGTCCAGCTTTCCTTGACCAGGGTGACGGTGCCGGTGTTGCGCGGCAGGCCGTAGAAGTCGGGGCCGTGGAAGCTGGCAAACCCCTCCAGCTTGTCCAGCGCGCCGGCGGCTTCGAAGGCGGTGGCGTACAGCTCCAGCGCGGCGTGCGCCGAGTAGCAACCGGCGCAGCCGGTGGCGTGTTCCTTCAGGTGTGCGGGGTGGGGGGCACTGTCGGTGCCCAGGAAGAATTTGTTGCTGCCGCTGGTGGCCACCTGCACCAGCGCCTGGCGGTGCTCTTCGCGCTTGAGCACGGGCAGGCAGTAGTAGTGCGGGCGAATGCCGCCGGTGAAGATGGCGTTGCGGTTGAACAGCAGGTGCTGCGGCGTGATGGTGGCGCCGACAAAGCGGTCGGCCTCGCGCACGTACTGGGCCGCTTCTTTGGTGGTGATGTGCTCGAAGACGATTTTCAGCTCGGGGAAATCGCGGCGCAGGGGGATCAGTTGCTGCTCGATAAAGGCCGCTTCGCGGTCGAACAGGTCGATGTCGCTGCTGGTGACTTCGCCGTGCACCAGCAGCAGCAGGCCTTCGCGCTGCATGGCCGCCAAAACGGGGTAGATCTTGCGCAGGTCGGTGACGCCAAAGTCGCTGTTGGTGGTGGCGCCTGCCGGGTAGAGCTTGCAGGCGACGATGCCAGCGGCCTTGGCGCGGGTGATTTCCTCGGGCGCGAGGTTGTCGGTCAGGTACAGCGTCATCAGCGGCTCAAACTGCACGCCTGCGGGCACGGCGGCCAGGATGCGCGCCTTGTAGTCCAGCGCCTGCGCGGTGGTGGTCACCGGCGGTTTGAGGTTGGGCATGATGATGGCGCGCGCAAATTGCGCAGCGGTGTGCGGCACAACGGCGTGCATGGCTGCGCCATCGCGCACGTGCAGATGCCAGTCATCGGGGCGGGTCAGGGTGAGGGTAGTGGTAGTCATGGCCGGCATTATCGTTGTGGCAAAGTCAGGCCATTTCACAATCCCGGCGGAGAAAAGGACAAGCCATGACCCAGGCACGGTTGCAGAAATTCAAGGGCTGGCGCCATGGCCTATCGGGCCTGGTGCTGCTGGCTGGCAACTTGGCAACTCTGCCGGCCAGCGCCCAGAACACCACGCAAGCCCCGGATGCTCAGGCAGCGCCGTCCGTATCGGACGTATCGGACGACATCCTCTGGCTGGAAAAATCGCGCGCCTACACCCGCAGTGGCGCGCTGGCGCTGGCGCGCACCGTCGATGGCTGGTTTGGCGACACGCCATTCGAGGCCGGCGGCGGGCGCGTCTCGGGCTATCTGCGCCTGGGTGGCTTGTGGAAGCAGCACGATGGCACCAATGCCCATGTGCGCTTTCGGCTGCGCGCGCATCTGCCCAACTTGCGTGACAAGGCCTACATCTTCATCGGCCGCGACAACGAGGAGGAAGAGGTGAAGGACCAGCCCGAGGCCTTCACCCGCGAGGAACTGCTGCAGCGCGAGAGCCGGCGCCAGGACCATTCCTTCTTTGCCGGGGTGGGCTACGGAGTGCGCGACAACATCGACTTCCGCCTGGGGGTGCATGGCGGCTGGAAGCTCTACGCCCAGGCACGCTACCGCCAGCAATGGTCACTCAGCCCGCGCGATACGGTGTTCTTCCGCGAGAGCGTGTTCTGGTCGGTCCATGAACATCTGGGCTCCACCACCGTGCTGGACTATGAACGCCAGCTCAAACCCACACTGCTGCTGCGCTGGAGCACGGTGGGCACCATCACCCAACGCAACCGCACGCTGGAGTGGCAAAGCAGCTTGGGCCTGCACAAAAGCCTGCCGGGGCTGCGCAGCGCCGGGCTGGAGCTGCTGACCGAGGGCCGCTCCAACCGCTCCGACGTGGCCGAGTACGGCGTGCGCATCAGCTGGAGCCAGCCGCTGTACCGCGACTGGCTGATTGGCAAGGTGACGCTGGGGCACTTCTGGCCCAAGGACCGCGACCAGCCACGCCAGCGCGCCTGGGCCGTGGGCGGGCATGTGGACATGCATTTTTAGGCGGTCATTCGACCGTCACGCTTTTGCAAAGAGGTTGTGGCTACGGCACGCGGCTTTGCCGCTTCACGTCGGCTGACGCCGACGTGAGCCTGCGCCGCAAGCCCCGAAACCTGAGTGCCTGCGGCACGGCGCTGCGCGCCCAAAAAGCGTGTCGGTCTATTCGACCGTCACGCTTTTTGCCAGGTTTCGGGGCTTGTCCACATCGGTGCCGCGTGCCACGGCGGTGTGGTAGGCCAGCAGTTGCAGCGGCACGACGTGCAGGATGGGTGACAGCGCGCCGTAGTGCTCGGGCATGCGGATGACGTGCAGGCCCTCGCCACTGGTGATCTGGGTGCGTGCATCGGCCAGCACGTAGAGCACGCCGCCGCGCGCGCGCACTTCCTGCATGTTGCTTTTGAGCTTTTCCAGCAGCTCATCGTTGGGCGCGACGGTAACGACGGGCATGCTGCCATCGACCAGCGCCAGCGGGCCGTGCTTGAGCTCACCTGCCGGGTAGGCCTCGGCGTGGATGTAGCTGATTTCCTTGAGCTTGAGCGCGCCCTCCAGCGCAATCGGGTAGTGACTGCCACGGCCCAAGAACAGGGCGTTCTGGCGCTTGGCAAAGTCTTCGGCCCAGCTGACGATTTGCGGCTCCAGCGCCAGCACGGCTTGCAGCGCCACGGGCAGGTGGCGCATGGCGGCCAGGTAGTCTTGCTCTTGCTGCTCACTCAAGCGCCCTTTGCTTTGCGCCAGCGCCAAAGTCAGCAAGAACAATCCCGCCAGCTGGGTGGTGAAGGCCTTGGTGCTGGCCACGCCAATTTCCACCCCGGCGCGGGTGATGTAGCGCAGCTTGCACTCGCGCACCATGGCGCTGGTGGCCACGTTGCAGATGGTCAGCGTCTGCGTCATGCCCAGGCTTTGTGCGTGGCGCAGGGCGGCCAGGGTGTCGGCGGTCTCGCCGGACTGGCTGATGGTCACCACCAGCGTCTTCGGGTCGGGCACGCTGGTGCGGTAGCGGTATTCGCTGGCCACTTCCACGCTGCACGGAATGCCGGCAATGGCCTCCAGCCAGTACTTGGCCGTGCAGCCGCTGTAGTAGCTGGTGCCGCAAGCCAGGATGAGCACGCGGTCGATCTCCTTGAACACCCGCCAGGCGGCCTGGCCATCGGCACCGTCAAACAGCTCGGGCACGATGTGGTTGATGCCGTCCAGCGTGTCGGCAATGGCGCGCGGCTGCTCGAAGATTTCCTTTTGCATGTAGTGCCGGTACGGGCCCAGCTCGACGGCGCCGCTGAAGGCCTGCACGGTTCTGACGGGGCGCTGCTCAGGCAGCAGGACATGGCCGATCCTGTCGGCCAGCCAGTAGCGCCCGGGCTGCAGATCGACCAGATCGCCCTCTTCCAGATAGACGATCTGATCGGTCACACCGGCCACAGCCATAGGGTCGCTGGCCAGGAAGAATTCGCTGTTGTCCACACCCAGGCCCAGCACCAGGGGCGAACCGGCACGGGCGCCGACCACGCGGTGCGGCTCGTCCTTGTGCAGCACGGCAATGGCGTAGGCACCGCGCAGCTCGGCGCGTGCGGCCTTGACGGCTTCAAACAGATCGCCGTTGTAGTGGCTATCGACCAGGTGGCAGATGACTTCGGTATCTGTCTGGCTGGCAAACACATAGCCCTTGGCCTGCAGCTGGGTGCGCAGCTCTTCGTAGTTTTCGATGATGCCGTTGTGTACCAGCGCCACGCGCGCGGGCTTGCCGCTGTCGATGTCGGCCCCCGGCCCATAGCTGAAATGCGGGTGGGCATTGCACACCTCAGGCGCGCCGTGCGTGGCCCAGCGGGTGTGGGCGATACCTGCCAGGCCCTGCAGATCTTCGTGCTGCACCTGCGCCAGCAGCTCGGCCACGCGCGCCGTGCTGCGCGCGCGCTGGATGCCCTGGCTGATGGGCGAGCCGGCCACCATGCGGTGCACCGCCACCCCGCAGGAGTCGTAGCCCCGGTATTCCAGGCGCTGCAAACCTTGCACCAAAAGCGGAACGATGTTGCGGGTGGAGACCGCTGCGACGATGCCACACATAAGCCAACTCCTCGAATCTTGTGAACTTGAGCGGGCCGATGCTAAGACCGAACGCAAAAAATTTTTGTTTGATTTTTAATAGTTTTTGAAATCAAATTTCATGACGTTGACTGCATGAATGAAAATTTCAGAAATACATGAAAACTGAAATTCGAAACCCATCCGAAACCCTGGATGCGCTGGACCTGCAACTGCTCGATGCCCTGCAACGCGATGCCGGGCGCAGCAACCAGGAGCTGGCCGCGCTGCTGGGCATTTCACCGCCCACCTGCCTGCGCCGGGTGCGTCGGCTCAGGGACCTGGGCGTGATCGAGCGCCAGGTGGCCATCCTCAACCCCCAGGCCCTGGCCCGGCTCGCAGGCCCCGGTCTGCAAGCCCTGGTGGAGGTGACGCTGGAGCGCCAGAACGCCGACACCCTGGACGCTTTCGAGCAGCTGGCCTGCGCACACGATGCCGTGCAGCAGTGCTGGCGCGTGGCGCCGGGGCCGGATTTCATTCTGGTGCTGGCCTGCCGCGACATGCCGCATTACCAGCAGGTCAGTCAGGCACTGTTTGCCGAACACAGCAATGTGCGCAACGCCAAGACCTTCTTTGTCACACAGCGCGCCAAGTTCAGCACGCACAGCGCACCGCTGGCCGACATGCATAAATAAGTGAGCTGCTAGCGCTTGTCAGACAATAACTTCCGATTGAAAACAGTCTGAAATGGCGTATTCTCAGCGCGAGCAGCTATATTTTCAGGAACAAGACCTTTGAACTAAGCCGCAGGCCAATCCAGCTGCACCGTGCAACCCTGGCCCACCCGGGCATCGATGGACAGACGCGCGCCCTGGCGTTGTGCCCAGGCCTGGGCCAGGGCCAGACCGCAGCCCAGACCGGGAAATTCGCTTTCGCGGTGCATGCGCGCAAAGGGCTGAAACAGCATCTGCGCGTGTGCGGCATCAAAGCCCACGCCGTTGTCCTGCAGCTGCAACCGCCAGCGCCCGTTGTCCTGGCGCTGCGCACTCAGGTGCACCTGCGCGTGCGGCGCAGCAAACTTGCAGGCGTTGGTCAGCAGCTCCTGCCAGACCTGGGCCAGCGCCTGCGCGTCGGCCTGCACCAGGATGGGCACCTCAGGCAGATGCAGCTGTGCCTGGGCGTACTGTGGGTGGCGCGCCAGCACCTCATGCCAGGCCAACTGGCACGACGCACGCGCATCGACCGGCTGCAGCTGCACGCTGGAGCGCACGGCGCGCGACAGCAGCGTCAGCGCCTCCACCATCTGGGCCATGCGCTGCGCACCCTGCTGCATGTGCTGGGCAAATTCCAGCGCATCTTCCGCCGCCTGCTGTGCGCCCGGGTCGTGCTGCACAGCCTGGGCCAGCTCCTGCACCGACTCCATGAGCAGCGGCGCAAAGGAATTCACATGGCGCAGCGGCGCGCGCAGGTCATGGGCGATGGCGCGCAACAGGGCTTCATGTTGCTGGCGCAGCAGGGCCAGTTCTTGCTCGACGGTGGACGCTGCCATGGTGGGCCCCTTTCGGTAACTTGCGGAAGGTGGTCAGGTGTTGGGCTTGGGCTGCCTGGTGGGACGCGCCCAGTTTTCCTTCACCAGCTGTTTGCCGCGCGCCACACTCAGGGCGCCTGCCGGGGTGCTCTTGGTGATGGTGGAGCCACCGCCCACGGTACCGCCAGCACCAATGGTCACCGGCGCCACCAGCACGCAGTTGCTGCCGATATGCACATCGTCCTCGATCACCGTGCGGTGCTTGTTGGCACCATCGTAGTTGGCGGTGATGCTGCCCGCGCCGTAATTGACGCGCTCGCCCACGGTGGCATCGCCCAGATAGGCCAGGTGGTTGGCCTTGGCGCCAGCGGCCAGGGTGGAGTTCTTCACCTCGACAAAATTGCCGATGTGCACCTCCGCGCCCAACTGCGCACCCGGGCGCAGGCGGGCAAACGGGCCGATCAAGGCGCCCTCGCCCACGCTGGCACCCAGTTTTTCACCATCGATGTGGGTGAAGGGGTGGATCACCGCACCCGCTGCGATCACGGCGTTGCTGATGTGGCAGTAGGCGCCAATGCGCGCGCCCGCGCCAACTTCCACCCTGCCGGTGAAGATGCAGCCCAGGTCGATTTCCACATCCTGCCCGCAGACCAGCTGCGCAGGCGTGCCATCGGCATGGTCGCGCAGGTCAAAGCGCGCCGGATCGGCCAGGCGCACGCCCTGCTCCATCAGCGCCTGCGCCTGGCGCAGCTGGTGGGCACGCTCCAGCTCGGCCAGTTGCTGCGGGCTGTTGACGCCCGCCACCTGCAGCGCATCGGCAATACAGTGCGCCACCACCGGCACGCCCTGGGCCACGGCCATGGCTACCACATCGGTCAGGTAGTACTCGCCTTGGGCGTTGTTGTTGGTCAGCTGCCCCAGCCACGGGCGCAGCAGGCGCGCGGGCACGGCCATGATGCCGCTGTACACCTCATCAATGGCGCGCTCGGCTGCGCTGGCGTCCTTGTGCTCGACGATGCGCTGCACGCCGCCCTGCACATCACGCACGATGCGGCCATAGCCCGTCGGGTCGTTCAAACGCACCGTCAGCAGGGCCAGCCGGTCGCTGCCCGCAGCCTCCACCAGGGCCTGCAAGGTGGCGGCCTGCGTCAGCGGCACATCGCCCGAGAGCACCACCACCACGCCATCGTCGGCCAGCACGGGCAGCGCCTGCTGCACGGCATGGCCGGTGCCCAACTGTGGCTCCTGGCGTGCAAATTTCAAGTCAAATTGGCCACAAACGCTTGCTGCACGGGCGCTATAAGCTTCCACTTCAGGAGCACCATGCCCCGTAATGACCACCGCCGTGCGCGCCTGCAACTGGGCAGCCGTGGTCAGCACATGGCCCAGCAGCGCACGCCCCGCCAGCCTTTGCAGCACCTTGGGCGTGCTGCTTTTCATACGGGTGCCTTTTCCGGCTGCCATGATGACGATGTCCAGGGGAAGATGTGCTGTCATATCCATCCAAAAAGTGTTTCACCACAAGCCCTCAGGCAGACTGCCGGGCCTGCCGGGTTTGACCGAGGCGGCATTATCCGTCCCTACCCGAAATGCCCGGAGAATTGGTCAGTACAAACGGCATATTGATATACGTCAACATATGTTGCTTCCCTTGGTACTAGTCCCCAACATGGCGAAAGCGCAGGCATCTATGCTCGCGCTTTCACATAGGAGTCCCTGGTCATGACGTTCATGCCTTGGTCCCCAGCACTGGAGCTGGGCGTGCCCGCGATTGATGAGCAGCACCGCGTGCTCGTGGATTTGATCAATGCCTTGCATGCGGCAATTACCGACGCAGCAAGCTCGCGCAGTGCCATCGGCGAAGTGCTGGAGGGTCTGCTGGAATACACGCACAACCACTTCATCGTGGAAGAGGTGATGTTCCAGAAATACGGCTATCCGGAAGCGGCCAAGCACATGGCCGAGCACAGCGACTTCACCGGCAAGATGATGGACTGGCTGATGCGCTTCGAGGACGGCGAAGACGTCAACCAGGAAGTGATGGACTTTCTCAAGGAATGGCTCGCACACCACATCTGCGAGGAAGACCGATCCTATCTGCCCTTCATGCGCGCCGCCCTGGCCGATGAACGGCAGGCGCAAGTGGCCTGAACTGCTGCCACTGCGGCCGGCAACCGGGCACGTGGGGGGGTGATCTCCCCACGCGCCCTTTCCTTCACCTCAATCCAGGGTCACGCGCACGAACTTGCGCTTGCCCACCTGTAGCACATAGGTGCCAGCGTTCAGCTTCAGGCTGCGCTCGCCCACCACGCTGCCATCCACACGCACACCGCCACCTTCGATCAGGCGGTTGGCCTCGCTGGTCGAAGGCGCCAGCTGGGTCTGCTTGAGCAGCGCCGCAATGCCCACCGGTGCGCCGCTGATCTGCATTTCGGGAATCTGATCGGGAATGCCACCACGGCTGCGGTTGATGAAATCCTGCTCCGCCGCATCGGCCGCTGCCGCACTGTGAAAGCGCGCGGTGATCTCCTTGGCCAGCAGCACCTTGGCCTCCTTGGGGTTGCGCCCAGCCTCCACTTCCGCCTTGAGCCTGGCGATCTCATCCAGGCTCCTGAAGGACAGCAGCGTGTACCAGTCCCACATCAGGTCGTCGGAAATTGACAGGATCTTGGCGAACATGGTGTTCGCATCCTCGGTGATGCCCACGTAGTTGTTCTTGGACTTGGACATCTTGTGCACGCCATCCAGCCCCACCAGCAGCGGCATGGTGAGCACACACTGCGGCTCCTGACCGTATTCCTGTTGCAGGTGACGGCCCATCATCAGGTTGAACTTCTGGTCGGTGCCACCCAGCTCCAGATCGGCCTTCAGCGCCACCGAGTCGTTGCCTTGCAGCAGCGGGTACAGGAACTCGTGCAGGCTGATGGAGTTGCCCTCGGTGAAGCGCTGGTGGAAGTCGTTGCGCTCCATCATGCGTGCCACGGTGTACTTGGCGGCCAGTTCGATCATGCCGCGCGCGCCCAGGGCGTCGCTCCACTCGCTGTTGTAGCGCACCTCGGTCCTTGCCGGATCCAGCACCTTGGCTGCCTGGGTGTAGTACGTCTCGGCGTTGACCTTGATCTGCTCGGCTGTCAGCGGCGGGCGTGTGCTGTTGCGCCCGGACGGGTCACCGATCAGGGTGGTGAAGTCGCCAATCAGGAAGATCACCGTATGGCCCAGGTCCTGCAACTGGCGCATCTTGTTCAGCACCACGGTGTGGCCCAGGTGGATGTCGGGTGCCGTCGGGTCCAGCCCCAGCTTGATGCGCAGCGGCTGGCCCGTGGCCTCGGAGCGGGCCAGCTTGTGCAGCCATTCGTCCTGGGGCAGCAGCTCATCCACACCGCGCAGAGTCACCTCCATGGCATGGCGCACGGTGTCCGTGATTGGGTAATTCTTGGTAACAGAAGTTTGATTCATAAGGGTTTTTTCTATTCGATGGGGTGGCTGCCCAGCTACAATCTCGGGGCTTTGGCCCGGCTGCTTGTCGGTCGCATTTTAGTCAGGCTGGTTTTTGACATAATGCAAACGGCGGTTATCCACCGCCCCGCACAATGGAACAGTCTGACGCTCCCGCAGCGGCGCCGTCTTCCAAACTCCCCCTGTTTCTTGCATTCCTCGCCGACTGGAAGCCTGTGTTGAATTTCCGTTTTTTCTCTGCCAGCAATCCCTTGCTCGCACGCCTGGCTCAGTCCTTCCAACGCCACCCCAAACGCATCACTGCCGCCATCGCCGGCCTCCTGCTGACCGCAGGTGGCGGCGCGTTTGCCGTGGCCTCTCTGGACTCCGAAGCCAGCGCTCTTTCCGTCCGCACCGTCATCTCCCCGGTCAGCTCCCTGGTCGAAGGCAGCACCCTGGCCGAGCTGACCAGCAATGTTGACTACGCCCTGTACCGCAGTGAATACACGCGCTACACCGATACGGCCGAGTCGCTGCTGCAGCGCCTGGGCGTTGCCGACCCTGAGGCAGAAGCCTTTCTGCGCACCACCGCCCAGGTACGTCAACATGTGCTGGGGCGCAGCGGCCGCCTGGTCAGTGCTGAAGTGGACAGCAACCACCGCCTGCGCCAGCTGACCGTGCGCTGGGTCAAGGATGAATCCAGCGGCATGTTCCAGCGCCTGACGCTGCAACGCAACGCACAGGACAAGTTCGAGAGCAGGATCGAAAGCGCCCCGCTGACCGTCAACACCCGCCTGGCTGGCGGCACCATCCACAGCACGCTGTTTGCCGCCACCGATGCAGCAGGCATCCCGGACAGCACCGCCGCGCAGATTGCCGACATCTTCCCGGAAATCAACTTCCACCGCCTGTTCAAGGGTGACCGCTTCACCCTGGTGTACGAAACACTGGAAGCCGACGGCGAGCCCCTGCGGGCGGGCCGCGTGCTGACGGCGCAGTTCGTCAACCGTGGCAAGACCTATGAAGCCATGTGGTTCCAGGAACCCAATCAGCGCGGCTCCTACTACGCGCTGGACGGCTCCAGCCTGCGCCGTGCCTACCTGAACACCCCGGTGGAGTTCTCGCGCATCAGCAGCACCTTTGGCGGTCGCATGCACCCCATCCACAAGACCTGGCGCAGGCACCTGGGCACCGACTACGCAGCACCCACCGGCACCAAGGTGCGTACCGTGGGCGATGGCGTGGTGGAGTTCGCCGGCTGGCAAAACGGTTTTGGCAATGTGGTGTACGTCAAACACACCAACCCCAGCCACGTCACCGTCTATGCCCACCTGAGCCGCATCGATGTGCGGAAGGGCCAGCGCCTGGAGCAAGGCGACGGCATCGGTGCCGTGGGCTCGACCGGCTGGTCCACAGGGCCGCACCTGCACTTCGAATTCCGCGTCAATGGTCAGCACCAGGACCCGAGCACCATCGTGGCGGAGAGCGAAGCCAACCCGATCTCGGAAAAGGTCAAGCAGGCCTTCCAGGCCCAGGCAGACCAGATGCGTGCGCAACTGGCTTCTGCCGCCCTGATCTACACCGCCAACGCGCAGTAGGCAGGGCGCCCCCTCTTCCTCCCAAATCCAAGAGCCTCATCCAGAGGCTCTTGTCGTCTTGAGTCCATGCTCCAGTCCCACAGCACGCATTACTTCATCGGCCTGATGTCCGGCACCTCCCTGGATGGCGTGGACGGCGTGCTGGCCCGCTTCGGTGCCCCATCCGAACCGCCAGCCATCCAGATCCTGGCCCATGCCAGCTGCGCCATGCCCACAGCCTTGCGCGCCGAGCTGCTGGCACTCAACAGCCGCCACGGCAGCGATGAACTGCACCGCGCCGCCCTGGCGGGCAATGCGCTGAGTCAGCTCTACGCCCAGGTGGTGGAGCAACTGCTGACCAGCAGCGACATGACACCCCGGCAGATCGCCGCCATCGGTGCCCATGGTCAGACCGTGCGCCACCAGCCCGGCCTGCACGATGGCTGCGGCTACACCCTGCAACTGCTCAACCCATCCCTGCTGGCCGAGCGCGCCGGCATCACCGTGGTGGCCGACCTGCGCAGCCGTGATGTGGCCGCTGGCGGGCAGGGCGCGCCCCTGGTGCCCGCCTTTCACCAGCAGGTGTTTGCCCCCCCAAGCGGGGTGGGGCTGGTGCTGAATATCGGTGGCATTGCCAATGTGAGCGTGCTGCCCCCGCCCGGCAGCGCAGAGCAGGTGACAGGCTGGGATTGCGGCCCGGGCAATGCCCTGATGGATGCCTGGTGCCAGCGCCACACCGGCCAGCCCTACGACGCCAATGGCGCCTGGGCCGCCAGCGGTCAGGTGCTGCCAGCCCTTTTGGCGCAACTGCTGCGCGAGCCTTATTTGCGGCAACCCCCACCCAAGAGCACCGGGCGCGATCTGTTCCACATGGACTGGCTGGAGCAGCAGTTGCAAGGCTTTGCCGATGCTGCCCCGGTGGATGTGCAGGCCACGCTCACCGCCTTCACCGCCCAGGCCTGCGCAGACAGCATGCGCCACCACATCAGCCGTGCACAAGAGTTGCTGGTCTGCGGCGGCGGCGCGCTCAACGGCCATCTGATGGCGCAGTTGCAGCAACGCCTGCCGCAGATCCGTGTGACTTCCACCGATAGCCGGGGCCTGCCGCCGCTGCAAGTGGAGGCAGCAGCCTTCGCCTGGCTGGCACGCCAATGCCTGCTGGGGCAGGCGGGCAATCTGCCAGCCGTCACCGGTGCCGCCGGGCCGCGCATTCTGGGGGCGATTTATCCGGTTTGAGCACCGGATCAATCAAAAAATATAGCTGCTTGCGCTTTGTCCGCCTGGTTTTTTCAGATTCAAATACCTGAAAACCAGGAATGGCAAGCGCCAGCAGCTATCTTTTTAAAAGAATCGGCTTTAAATCGAGAAGCTGGAGCCGCAGCCGCAGGTGGTCTGCGCATTGGGGTTGCGGATGACAAACTGCGCGCCCTGCAGGTCTTCCTTGTAGTCGATTTCCGCGCCGACCAGGTACTGGTAGCTCATGGCATCGATGAGCAGGGAGACACCGTTCTTCACCATCGTGGTGTCGTCCTCGTTGACTTCTTCATCGAAGGTGAAGCCGTACTGAAAGCCCGAGCAGCCACCACCCTGCACGAAAACGCGCAGCTTCAGGTCGGGGTTACCCTCCTCGGCGATCAGCTCGGCCACCTTGGCGGCAGCGCTGTCGGTAAACACAATGGGTTCGGGCGTATCGGTACTCATGGGAACTCTCTCCAGCAAGCAAACAGGGGGACGCGCATGGTAGCGCAGGGGGCATATGTGCGCTTTGGGCCATGAAAAAACCACCTGGGCACCAGGCACAGGTGGTTTTGTGCAGAACGCTCTGCGCTGACTGCAGTGGCCGGCATGCCGGCCACGGATGCATTAACGCTTGGAGAACTGCTTGGCGCGGCGTGCACCACGCAGGCCGACCTTCTTGCGCTCGACTTCACGAGCATCGCGGGTCACGAAGCCGGCAGCGCTCAGTGCGGGCTTGAGGCCAATGTCGTAGTCGATCAGCGCACGGGTGATGCCGTGGCGGGTTGCGCCGGCCTGGCCCGATTCGCCACCGCCGCGCACGTTGACCTGGATGTCGAAGCTTTCCAGGTTGTCCGTCAGCACCAGGGGCTGCTTGACGACCATGATCGAGGTTTCACGGCCAAAGTAATCCTGGATGTCCTTACCGTTGACGGTAATCTTGCCGCTGCCCTTCTTCAGGAAGACGCGAGCGACGCTGGACTTGCGACGGCCAGTGCCGTTGTTCCATTCACCAATCATCTCAAGACTCCTTAGATTTCCAGCACTTTGGGCTGTTGGGCGCCGTGGGGATGCTCGGCACCACCGTACACCTTCAGCTTCTTGATCATGGCGTAGCCCAGGGGACCCTTGGGCAGCATGCCCTTGACGGCCTTTTCCAGCGCGCGGCCGGGGAACTTGGCCTGCAGGTCGCGGAAGTTGGTGGCAGTGATGCCGCCGGGGAAGCCCGAGTGACGGTAGTAAATCTTGTCGGTGCTCTTGGTGCCGGTGACCTTGAGCTTGGAGGCGTTGATGACGACGATGTAATCGCCGGTATCCACGTGAGGCGTGTAGATGGCTTTGTGCTTGCCGCGCAGACGCAGGGCCACTTCGCTGGCGACCCGGCCGAGCACCTTGTCGGTGGCGTCAATCACATACCAGTCGTGCTGCACCTCAGCGGGCTTTGCGCTGAATGTAGACATGGGGGATTCTCTTTGAAAGAAGATGGAAAGAACGATCCTTTTCTGCGGTCGGCGCTTCTTCTTGCGATGGAAGCCTCTTAGGCAGGGGGCATTGGCAGCAGGGCCAATGACTTCGCCGCGGGATCCTTAAAATCGCTGCGAAGCCCGCCATTATATAAAGACCTTGCCTTGCGCGCTAGCGCCCCCGGGGAGAAAACCACTATGTTCAGCTATCGCCATGCCTTCCACGCCGGCAACCATGCCGACGTGCTCAAACACACCACCCTGCTTGCCATTGCCCGGTACCTGGTGCAAAAGGACACGGCGCTGGGGGTGATCGACACCCATGCCGGTGCAGGTCTTTATCGCCTGGATGGCGACTTTGCCAGCACCAGCGGCGAGGCCCTGCATGGCATCACCCCCATCATGGCCGCGCCACAGGAGACGCTGGCACCTGCCTTGCAGTCCTATGCTGCGCTGGTGCGCAGCTTCAACCCCGGCACGCAGCTGCGCAACTACCCTGGCTCCCCCGCGCTGCTGGCCAGCGTGCTGCGCCCGCAGGACCGCCTGCGCCTGTTCGAGCTGCTGCCCCAGGACGCACGTGCCCTGCAAGGCAACATGGCACAACTGGAGGCGCCCTGCCCGGTGCAGGTGCTGATGGAAGACGGCTTTGCCGGGGTGAAGCGCTTCCTGCCGCCAGCAACGCGCCGTGGTTTGCTGCTATGCGATCCCAGCTATGAAATCAAGAGCGATTACGGCAAGGTGGTGACCCTGGTGGAAGACAGCCTGCGCCGCTTTGCCACCGGCTGCTATGCCGTGTGGTACCCCATCATCGCGCGCCAGGAAGCGCACGACCTGCCGCGCCGCCTGAAGGCCCTGGCCTCCAAGGCAGGTCGGGGCTGGCTGCACGCCACGCTCACCGTCAAGTCGGGCAAGCCGCAGACTCTGCCCGATGGCCAGGTGCAGCGCCCGGGGCTGCCCGCCAGTGGCATGTTCATCATCAACCCTCCGTATTCCCTGCGCGCAGCGCTGGAGCCGGCACTGCCGCAGATGGTGCAGCTGCTGGGTCAGGACAAACACGCCGCCTTCACGCTGGAGAGCGCAGGCAACTAGGCCGCCACCGGCAACACCTCCAGCGCGTCAAATGCCGTGGAGTGTCAGAGGCCGGGCCGCAGCGCGCCCCGTGTCAGCGGTCCTGTTCCGCTGCAGCCTGGGCCAGCAGGTGCTCGGGGCAGCTGTCCTCCCCCTCCTGCAGGTGCCACAGCTCCACCGCACGCAGACCGGTCATGCCCAGCGCCTGGGCAGCGCCTTTGCTCAGGTCAATGATGCGCTTTTTGGCAAACGGGCCACGGTCGTTGATGCGCACCACCACGCTCCTGCCGCTCTTGGGGCTGAGCACACACACCAGGGAGCCAAAAGGCAGACTGGGGTGCGCAGCAGTGAGCGCATACTGATCGAAGCGCTCGCCGCTGGCCGTGCGACGGCCATGAAAGCCCGGGCCATACCACGAGGCCATGCCGGCCTCATCGTGGCTGCGCTCAGCTTCCAGCGCCTCCTGGGCGGCGCGCAGCGGATCCGGCAGGCGCAGGCCCGGCTCCGGGGCCATGCGGCCGAGCATCTGGGAGGCTGTAAGGTGCTGCGGCGAGCGCAGGTGCGCCTGCCCAGACTCCGGTCCATTGGTCTCCAGGGGTGCGCACGCGGCCAGGGCGGCGGCCAGGGCGGCAGCCCCCACCCAACGGCAGGAGCTGCCAACGGTTTTCCAAGCAATATGCATCTGCATGCTGATCCGGTTGCGTCTTGTTCGAACCCAGGCGCAGCCGGTGGTCGCAAGCCACTGCAACCGCAGAGCGTTCACAGCCCCAGACGGTCGCACAGTGCCAGGGTGGCAGCGCTCTGGTTCATGGTGTAGAAGTGCAGGCCCGGCGCCCCCAGGGCGCGCAGTCGCTCGCACAGACTGGCCACGACATCCAGACCAAAGGCGCGGATGGAGGCCGTATCGTCGCCATAGGCTTGCAGCCGCAGGCGAATCCAGCGCGGAATTTCTGCGCCAGTGGCATCAGAAAAACGCATGAGCTGGGAAGAATTGGTGATCGGCATGATACCGGGGACCACCGGGATGCCCACGCCAAGGCGTTGCACATCGTCCACAAACCGGGCATAGGCATCGGCGTTGTAGAAGTACTGCGTGATGGCGGCGTTGGCGCCAGCGCGCACCTTGGTGACGAAGGCCTGCAAGTCGGCTTCGGGGCTGCGGGCCTGGGGATGCATCTCCGGGTAGGCTGCCACCTCGATGTGGAAATGATCGCCAAACTCCTGGCGGATGAAGGCCACCAGATCGCTGGCGTAATGGAACTCGCCCCCCAGACCGTAGCCGCTGGGCAGGTCGCCGCGCAGCGCCACCAGGCGGCACACGCCCATGTCCCTGAGCTGCTGCAACTGCATACGCACCTTCTCGCGCGTGGCGCCGATGCAGGAAAAGTGTGCAGCAGCGGGCACCCCCTCCTGCTGGATGGCCTGCACCATGGCAAAAGTGCCTTCCTGGGTGGAGCCACCGGCCCCGTAGGTGACGGAGCAGAACTGCGGCGCACGGGCATACAGGTCCTGGCGCACCTGCACGTGCCTGGCGGCGCCCTCGGGGGTCTTGGTGGGGAAGAATTCAAAGCTGATGGGAAAAGCGCTGGTGCTCATGGTGGTGCCTCCCTAAAGAAATTGGACTCAGGTGTCACGCCGGGCGCTGCTTGCGCTTGGGGCGTGCGGGGCCGGGGACGTTGTAGTCGTCGTCCTCGTCCAGATCGATGATGTGGGCGCGCTTTTGCTCCCGCAGCACGGTGCGCGAGACACGCGCTGGCTTGGTCGCCGCCGGCTGCTCGGGCAGGGGCGCATCCAGGTGCAGCACCTGCGCGCCCTGCTGGGCGTGGACGAAGAATTCGTGGTTGCCATCGCCGCCGGTGATGGGTGAATCCAGCCAAGCCTTCACCTCAAGGCCCAGCTGCGCTAGGCAATCGCACACGCGCTGGCGCACCTGCTCGTACAGCGCTGGATCGCGCACGATGCCGCCTTTGCCTACCTGCCCCGGTTGCAGCTCAAACTGGGGCTTGACCAGCATCAGCAGATGGCCATGGGGCTTGAGCAAGCGCACCACGGCGGGCAGCACCAAAGTCAGCGAGATGAAGGACACATCGCCAGTGACGAAGTCAAACTGCGGCGTGATGTCCACATCGGCAAACTCGGCCTTGCGGCGCAGCACGGTGGGCACGGTGCCCAGTTCACGCGCCCTGGCCTTGGCGGCACGCTCGGCCTTGAAGGCTTCGATTTCGGCGTCCTTGGCATCGCGGCTGTCGTCGTAGTCTTCATCGATCACGCCACCGTTGCGCATCCAGGCGTAAGGCGCCTCGGGCAGGGTGTCGTTGTCTTCTTCCTCTTCCCAGCGCTCCGAGAGCACCTCCTCGCAGGCTTGTTGCAGGGTCTCGGCGGTCATGCTGCGGGCATTGAGCCCCTCCACGCACACCACACGCCGGTCGGCGCGCAGGCGCTCGTGCAGCTGGCCCTGGCCCACATCCACACCGATCACCTGCGCCGCGCCTGCCTGCAGCAGGCAGTCGGTAAAGCCGCCGGTGCTCTGCCCGACATCCAGGCAGCGCAGCCCGGTCACGGACAGGCCGGTGGTGGCCAATGCGCCTTCAAGCTTGAGCCCCCCGCGCGAGATGTATTTGGCCTCGGCTGCATCCAGCAGTTGCAGCTCGGCACCGGCGGGAATGTCGTCGCCGTTCTTCAGCACCCTTTTCCAGGGCAGCAGGGGCGAGGTGCGCCACTGCACGCCCGAGGCAATCAGGCGTTGCGCCTGGGAACGGGTACTGGCATGGCCCATATCGACCAAAAAGACATCTGCACGCATATGAGGGGATTGTGAAAGAGGATGGTTTCTGTTTTGATAGCTTGCTCCGCCTATGAATAAACGATTTCAGACTAAAAAGTATCTTAAATTGTTACCTATCCAGCGGAGCAAGCTACTCTTTTAATAACGGTAAGTGTCCGGCTTGTACGGACCTTCCTTTTTGACGCCGATGTAGGCGGCCTGGGCGTCGGTCAGCTCGGTCAGCATCGCACCGACCTTCTTCAGGTGCAAGCGGGCGACCTTTTCGTCCAGGATCTTGGGCAGCACATAGACCTTGCCCACTGCGTAGGCGTCGGGGCGGGTGAACAGCTCGATCTGCGCCAGGGTCTGGTTGGCAAACGAGTTGGACATCACGAAGCTGGGGTGGCCGGTGGCGCAGCCCAGGTTCACCAGACGGCCCTTGGCCAGCAGGATGATCTTCTTGCCATCCGGGAAGATCACGTGATCGACCTGGGGCTTGATCTCTTCCCACTTGCAGTGCGCTTCCAGCTTGGCCACTTCAATCTCGTTGTCGAAGTGACCGATGTTGCAGACGATGGCCTCGTCCTTCATGGCCTGCATGTGCTCGAAGGTGATCACGTCGCGGTTGCCGGTGGTGGTCACGAAGATGTCGGCCTTGTCGGCGGCATATTCCATGGTCACAACCTTGTAGCCTTCCATGGCGGCCTGCAGGGCGTTGATGGGGTCGATCTCGGTCACCCACACCTGTGCCGACAGGGCGCGCAGCGCCTGGGCTGAGCCCTTGCCCACGTCACCATAGCCGCAGACCACGGCGACCTTGCCGGCGATCATCACGTCGGTGGCGCGCTTGATGCCGTCCACCAGCGACTCGCGGCAGCCGTACAGGTTGTCGAACTTGGACTTGGTCACCGAGTCGTTGACGTTGATCGCGCGGAACAGCAGGCTGCCCTTGGCGGACATTTCGTTCAGGCGGTGTACGCCGGTGGTGGTCTCTTCGGTCACGCCGATGATCTGGGCGGACTTGCGGCTGTACCAGGTGGGATCCTGGGCCAGCTTGGCCTTGATGGCGGCAAAGACGATGCGCTCTTCTTCCGACGTGGGGTTGGCCAGTACGGAGATGTCCTTTTCAGCGCGCTTGCCCAGGTGCATGAGCATGGTGGCGTCGCCGCCGTCGTCCAGGATCATGTTCGGGCCTTCGTTTTCGGTGCCGGCGGGGCCGAATTCGAAGATGCGGTGGGTGTAGTCCCAGTAGTCTTCCAGCGATTCGCCCTTGATGGCGAACACGGGGGTGCCGGTGGCGGCAATCGCAGCAGCGGCGTGGTCCTGGGTCGAGAAGATGTTGCACGAGGCCCAGCGCACGTCAGCGCCCAGGGCCTTCAGTGTCTCGATCAGCACGGCGGTCTGGATGGTCATGTGCAGCGAGCCGGCAATGCGTGCGCCCTTCAAGGGCTGCTGCGCAGCAAACTCTTCACGCACCGCCATCAGGCCAGGCATTTCGGTTTCAGCGATCTTGATTTCCTTGCGACCCCAGTCGGCCAGGGAGATGTCCGCAATGGCGCGGTCTTGCGTAGCGTTGGTCATGGTCTCTCCACTCGAGAAAAGTATCTGGAAAAAACCACGCTCTGGGGGATGGGAGCACAGGGGACGCGGCCTCACCGCACAGAAAGCGTGGGTGAGCGTCGTTGCCGGAAAGCAGGGGCATTGCGCCGCTGCTGCCTTTCCGAGCCTCACGCCTGAGCCGGCGCTGCAACGCTCCTCGGAAAGAAGGAAGCGCCGATTGTAAGCGAGGTGGAAAAAACTGCCTCAGTGCTCGGCACCTGCCGGCGCCACACGCAGCGGAATGGTCACCGGGCCATCGTTGATCAGATGCACCTGCATGTCGGTGCCGAACTCGCCTGTGGCCACCTCGGGGTGCGCCTTGCGCGCCTGGGCCACCAGGTAGTGGTACAGGCGCTGGCCATCCTGCGGGCTGGCAGCCTGGGTAAAGCTGGGACGGTTGCCACCGCTGGTATCTGCCGCCAAAGTGAACTGGCTCACGATGAGCAGGCCGCCGCCGATGTCCTGCACGCTGCGGTTCATCTTGCCCTGGGCGTCTGCAAAGATGCGCAGCTTCAGCATCTTGGCCAGCAGCTTGTCCGCCTCGCGCTCGGTATCGGCGCGCTCGGCGCAAACCAGGGCCAGCAGGCCGGGGCCAATCTGACCGCTCACTCGGCCTGTGATCTCGACGCGCGCCTGGCGGACGCGTTGCAGCACTGCAATCACACTACCCCCTCCAAATTCGATGTCCGTGAATTATTGCCCGCAGAAAGCGGCGCCAAGGCATGCAAATCCGCTATAAACAGCGCCATGTCCACGCCCCCCCCGCTGCTGATTCCGGAATTCGCTGGTCTGAAAGCCGAGCAAGCCCAGGCGGCTGCTCAGTCTTCGCTCATGCGCGCTGTGGCCGATGCCGTGCCCGCGCAGCTGGCCTATTTCGATAGCACGGAACTGCGCTGCCGCTTTGCCAATGAGCGCTACGCACGTGCCTACGGACATACCCCTACCTCCATCCTGGGGCTGACCGTGCAGGAAATCCTGCCGCCCACCCTGTGGCAATTGAACGAGGCCCACATCCTGCAATCCCTGCGCGGTCACGCTGCGCACTACAACCTGCCCTACGAAAACGCCAAGGGCCGGGAACGCATGCTGGAGGTCCACCTGGCCCCGCACAGCGAAAACCAGCAGGTACTGGGCATCTTCGTGCTGGTGTACGACATCACGCCGCACTGGCTGGCACAGCGCAGTGCGCGCGAGAACGAGGAGCGCCTGCGCAAGTTCAGCATGGCCTCGCAAGAGGCCATCATCTTTCATCAGGACGGCATCATCCAGGACGCCAACCCTGCCACCGAACGCCTGACCGGCTACAGCCTGACAGCCTTGCGTGAACGCTCCATCCTGGAGTTCATCCACCCCAAGGACCGGGCCGCCACCATGGCCTCCACCCGACAGTCCCTGGAGGAACCGCACGAGCTGACCATCGTGCGCTCCGATGGACAGACGATGGAGGTGGAGCTTTCCAGCAAAACCCTGCCCTACCTGGGGCAGGAGCAACATGTGGCGGTACTGCGCGACATTTCCGCACGCAAGCAGGCGCAGGCGCAGGCGACGTTTGTCAGCCAGCACGACCAGCTCACCGGCCTGCCCAACCGCCAGCACCTGCTACAGCACACCGAGCGGGTGTTGCAGGAGCTGTGCGATAGCAACTGCCAGCGTGCGGCGTTGCTGTTCATCAATCTGGACCACTTCAAAACCATCAACGACACGCTGGGCCACTACGCCGGGGACGAATTGCTGCGTGCCATGGCACGGCGCCTCAAGGCCAGCGTGCGTCCGCAGGACTTTGTCGCCCGCCTGGGCAGCGACGAGTTTGTCGTGCTGATCCCGGAGCTGCACGATGCGGACACGGCCATCATGGTGGCCGACAAGCTGCTCCAGCTCATCAGCGCACCGCTGGAACTGGCGGGCATGCCCATCTCGCTGTCGCCCTCCATCGGCATCAGCCTGTACCCAGAACATGGCGCCCACGGCGAGGAGTTGCTGCGTCGCGCCAACCAGGCCATGGTCTATGCCAAGGACAGCGGGCGCGCCAACTGCCAGCTCTACACCGCCAGCATGGACAACCGCGTGCCTTATCGGGAGCTGGCACTGGAACGCGAGCTGCGCGATGCCATCGCCCAGGACGCCTTCGTGCTGCACTACCAGCCGCAAATCTGCCTGGACGACGGTCAGCTGGCGGGCTTTGAGGCACTGGTACGCTGGCAGCATCCGGAGCGTGGCCTGGTCGGCCCCGGGGAGTTCATCCCGTTTGCGGAAAAGCGCGGCCTGATCTCCGCCATTGGCCGCTGGGTGCTGCACGAGGCCTGCCGCCAGCGCAAGGAGTGGCACGACGCCGGGGTACTGCCACCGGTGCCCGTGGCCGTCAACGTCTCGGCTCTGGAGCTGCGCCAGCGCGATGTGTTCGCTGACATCCAGCAGACCTTGCTGCGCACCGGCCTGCCACCGCAGCTGCTGGAGGTGGAGATCACCGAGTCGGTGCTGATGCAGCAGATCAGCCCGACGCAGAACATCCTGACGCAGCTGCGCTCCCTGGGCGTCGGGGTGGCGATCGACGATTTCGGCACCGGTTATTCCTCGCTGGCCTACCTCAAGCGCTATCCGGTGGACAAGCTGAAGATCGACCGCTCCTTCCTCTCCGACACCCCCGAAAGCCAGGACGACGTGGCCATCGTCACCGCCATCATCCAGATGGCGCGCAGCCTGCAGCTGAAGGTGGTGGCCGAGGGGGTGGAACGCATCGAGCAACAGGCCATGCTGCTGCAACTGGGGTGTGACATGGCACAGGGCTATGGTCTGTCGCGTCCTCTGGATGCGCACAAGGTCGCCACATGGTGGCAGGCCCGGCAGGCACGTCTGCAATCTTCCTGAGCCGCACCACCGCGGCTGCGCACATGAAAAAAACGCCAGCCCTTGCAGGCTGGCGTTTTTGATGCTGCATGTGTATACCCGAAACTCAGGCCGGCACCGATTCCTTTATCTTGCGCAGTATGGCGGCGGCTTCGCGTGCTGCCACACGGCCCTCGTCGGTGGGCACCACCCAGATCTCGATGCGGCTGTCCGGTGCATGCACCGCCCAGGCGTGCTTGCCGTCGGCCTGCTGGTTGCGCTCACGATCGATGCGCATCCCCGTCCACTCCAGGCGCTCGCACACGTGCTGGCGCAGGATCGCATCGTTCTCGCCAATGCCGCCACTGAAGGCGATCAGATCCAGGCCCCCCAGGCATGCTGTCAGGGCGCCGGTCTCACGGATGACACGGTGTGTGAACTGGTCGATGGCGCGGCGCGCATCGGCATTGCCGGCATTGACCGCCTCGCGCAGGGTGCGCATGTCGGCAGAGATGCCGGAGACGCCAAGCAGGCCCGACTGCTTGTAGAGCAGCTTTTCGATGCGCTTGGCATCCCAGCCCTTGTCCATCAGGTACAGCAACACCCCGGCATCCAGGCTGCCGCTGCGCGTGCCCATCATCAGGCCATCCAGAGCGGAAAAGCCCATGGTGGTGGCCACGCTCACGCCACCCACGGCAGCGCACAGGCTGGCGCCATTGCCCAGGTGGGCCATGACGACGCGGCCACGGCCACGAATGGTTTCCTGCTCCAGCACCGACATGATGTACTGGTAGGACAGGCCGTGGAAGCCGTAGCGACGCACGCCCTCCTCCTGCAAGGCCTTGGGCAAGGCGAAGGCGTAGTCCACCTCGGGCATGCTGGCGTGGAAGGCCGTGTCAAAACACGCCACCTGCACCAGATCCGGAAAGGCCTGACGGAAGCGCCGGATGCCCTCCAGATTGTGCGGCTGGTGCAGCGGCGCCAGGGAGTTGAAGCGCTCCAGCTGCGCCAGCACCTCATCGGTCACCAGCACGCTCTCGGTGAACACGCCGCCGCCGTGGACAACGCGGTGCGCCACAGCGTGCAGGCCCTGGGCTGCCGCCAATTCCTGCACCAGGGAGCGCAGGCGCTCCAGCGCTACAAGAAAAGGAACTTCCCCCGCAGGCACCACAAGGGTTTCCTCGTGTTTTTGCCCTTGGTGTTTCCAACCCAGGTGCGGGGTGCCGCCCGGCTCCAGCCCCTGGAAGTTGCCCGCCAGGGTATGGGGTAGTACCTGCCCCCCTTCCAGCGGGTGCAGCGAGAACTTCAGCGAGGACGAGCCCGCATTCACAGCAAGAATAGCCATAGTGCCTTCCGTGGTTGTGACCGTTGATCAGCCCTGTTTCCAGGCGTTGTCCCTGGCCTGCTTGCGCAGGTCGTGTGCAGCCATCACCGCCAGGATGGCGGAAGCGACGCGGGCCATGGGGCCATCGGCACGGCTGGTCAGGGCAATCGGCACGCGGGCACCCAACACCAGACCGGAGCCATTGGCGCCTGCCAGGTATTCGAGCTGCTTGGCCACCATGTTGCCGCTTTCCAGATCGGGCACGGCCAGGATATCGGCCTGACCGGCCACAACCGAGTCGATGCCCTTGATGCGCACGGCATCCATGGACACGGCGTTGTCGAAAGCCAGCGGGCCATCGAGCAGGCCGCCCGTGATCTGGCCACGGTCGGCCATCTTGCACAGCGCAGCAGCATCCAGGGTCGAGGGAATCGAGGCCGTGACAGTTTCCACCGCCGACAGGATGGCCACCTTGGGCTGCTCAATGCCCATCACGCGTGCAAAGTCGATGGCGTTCTGCACGATGTCCACCTTCTCCTGCAGCGTCGGCTTGATGTTGATGGCAGCGTCCGTGATGATGAGCGGCTTGGGATACAGCGGCACGTCGAAGCGGAAAACGTGCGACAGGCGACGGCCCGTGCGCAGGGCCTTCTGGCTGAGCACGGCCTTGAGCAGCTCGTCGGTGTGCAGGCTGCCCTTCATCAGGATTTCCACCTCCTTGCGCGCAGCCATTTCTGCGGCCAGTTCAGCAGCGGCATGGCTGTGCTCCACGGAGATGATTTCCACGCCCTGCAGGCTGATGCCTGCCTCCTCGGCCACGCGGCGGATGCGCCCTTCGGGGCCGATCAGCACAGGTTCGATCAGGCCATGGTTGGCCGCATCGATGGCGCCCGACAGCGAACCGGCATCGCACGGATGCACCACCGCACAGCGCACGATTTCCAGCGACTGCACCTGGTCGAGCAAGGCGTTGAAGCGCGCTTCCGGATCGTAGAGCTGGATGTTGGGGGCCGCGACGCGCTGCACGCGCACCTTCTGCGTGGGCGGCATCAGGTTGGCCTCGCCCTTGAGCACCACCTCGCCATGCTGGTTGCTCACCTGGCAGTCCAGCTTGATGCGCTTTTTCTCGTCGTTCTTCTCCTTCACCGTTGCCAGCACGGTCAGGGTGTCGCCAATGCGCACCGGCTTGGTGAACTTGAGCTCCTGGCCCAGATAAATCGTGCCAGGGCCGGGGAACTGCGTGCCAAACAGTGCCGAAATCAGCGCCGCACCCAGCATGCCGTGGGCGATCACGCCGTGGAACATGGTGGCATCGGCGTATTCCGGGTTCAGGTGCGCAGGGTTGATGTCACCCGAGACGGCCGCAAACGCCTGAATGTCCTCCAGGGTAACGGTACGCACCAGGCGTGCGCTTTGCCCAACGGACAGCTCGTCATAGGTGACGTTTTCCATCCACAGACTTTCGGTGGTGGTGGCTTCGGTATTCATGGGGAAGACTCCTTCTTGTTTTGGGGCAATGGAAGTGATTGTTTCCAGGAGGCAGAACGCCCCCCGCGCATCAATCCATGGCGTGTACGCCAGCGTCCACGTAAATCGTCTGACCGCTCATGCCGCTGGCAGCATCCATGCACAGGAAGGCGCTGAGCTGGGCAATTTCTTCCAGCGTCACCAGGCGCTGCAGCGGGGCCTTGGCCTGAGCCGTGGCCATCAGCTGGTCAAACTCGGCAATGCCCGAAGCGGCACGCGTCAGGATGGGGCCGGGGGAGACGGCATGCACGCGAATGTTCTTCGGGCCCAGCTCCATGGCCATGTAGCGCACCAGCGACTCCAGCGCGGCCTTCACAGGGCCCATCACGCCGTAGTGCGGCACCACTTCACCGGAGCCCAGATAGGTCATGGACAGCATGCTGCCGCCAGCCGTCATGTGCGGCACGCACAGTTTGGCCACTTCGGCAAAGCTGTGGCACGAGATGGTCATGGCGCGGGCAAAGCCGTCGCGCGAGCTGTCCACCACGTTGCCATGCAGGTCTTCCAGAGGAGCCCAGGCGATGGAGTGGATCAGAAAGTCGATCTGACCGAACTTTTGCACTGCGTGATTCACCACGGCTTCCAGCTGACCAGGCTGCTCCACATCGCAGTTGAGCAAATCCACGCCGACCGAATCGGTCAGCGGTTGCACATATTTGCGCGCCTTGTCGTTCAGGCAGGTGGCAACCACTTCCGCACCCAGGGCGCGAAACAGTTGGGTGCAGCCCCAGGCGATGGAACGATCATTGGCAACACCCAGTACCAGACCCTTTTTACCTGCCAGACTGAAAGTAGCAGCAGCGCTCATAAAAACTCCTCATCTCTTGCAAACGAAATCTGCGATACAAAAAGGCAGCGGCCCAATGAGGGGCCGCTCCCTGAAAACCGTATGCCTCATTAACAAAATGACGCAAAACGATGCATTCTCGGTAAAAACCCTGACAGTTACAAGCTTTTTGACAAGCCTGTTGGCGAACTCAACTTTATAGCCTGCGCCACCCGGCACGAGCGACAAAAGAGGGGAAAAAATTGGCTACCATGATCGTGTTCGTAACCACTCTCAGGAAAACTTATGACAATTGAGACAGTAGGCATCATCGGTGCCGGCACCATGGGCAATGGCATTGCGCAGGCATGCGCCACTTCAGGCATCAATGTGGTGATGGTGGACATCTCGGAAGCGGCCGTGCAGAAGGGCCTGGCCACCGTGGCCGGCAGCCTGGACCGCCTGATCAAGAAGGAAAAAATCACCCAGGCCGACAAGGAAGCGGCGCTGGCACGCATCCAGACCTCCACCGACTACGCCGCACTCAAGAGCGCGCAACTGGTGATCGAGGCGGCAACCGAAAACGAAGCCCTGAAGGTCAAGATCCTGCAGCAGGTGGACGATCTGGTGGGCCCCGAGGTGATCATCGCCTCCAACACCTCGTCGATCTCCATCACCAAGCTGGCCGCTGCCACCAAGCGCGCCGACAAGTTCATCGGCATGCACTTCTTCAACCCCGTGCCGATGATGGCGCTGGTGGAGATCATCCGTGGCCTGCAAACTTCGGACGCCACGCACGACACCGTGAAGGCCCTGGCCGAGCGTCTGGGCAAGTCCCCCATCACCGTGAAGAATGCTCCGGGCTTTGTCGTCAACCGCATCCTGATTCCCATGATCAACGAAGCCTTCTTCGTGCTGGCCGAGGGTCTGGCCACGCCGGAAGACATCGACGCTGGCATGAAGCTGGGCTGCAACCACCCCATCGGCCCGCTGGCCCTGGCCGACATGGTGGGCCTGGACGTGTGCCTGGCCGTGATGAATGTGTATCTGGAAGAGCTGGGCGACAGCAAGTACCGCCCCTGCCCGCTGCTCAAGGAGTACGTGAACGCCGGCCGCCTGGGTCGCAAGACCGGCCAGGGCGTGTACACCTACTGAGCACCTGCCAGCGCCCTTGAGGCATGAAAAAACCGCCTGCAACCCAGGCGGTTTTTTGTTGGCCGCACAAGCAGCGCGGCGGGGCTGCTGTCGCAACACCCGCCCCGCAACCTGCCAATCACAGGCCGCGGGTACGCTTGACGCGGGGCTCTTCGTAGGTGAGGGGCTCGGTGCGCACCTGCACCATGTTGCGCTGCTGCTGATCGACCTTTTGCGACTCTTCCAGCGCATCGACCGCCATGGCACTGGCGCGCCACATGGACTGGATGAACTCGATCAGCTGCTTGGACAGCGGCTCCTTGTTCTGCTCTTCCTGAATTTCCTTGAGGGACTTTTTCGTCTCCAGCTCTTCAGGCTTGGCCGTCCAGTCCAGATCCTGGGTACTACGATCGGTCGGCTTTTCCGGGCTCTTGATGGAAACCGTGACGCCTTCGCCCAGCTTGTCCACGGACTCCACAGCATTGACGGGGTGTACAGGGCGCACCGCCACCGGACCGGATGCGCCGGTGGAATAGAGATTGGCGCCCTGCGTGTTGGTCCATTCGACAGGGGTGCGATCTACGGGTGAAACTGGCATGGCGTGGCCCTCGCTCTAAAAACTATATCTACCTGGGTTGCAAGAATCGGTCTTCGCCCCTTCATCGGCAGCCCTGAGGCAAAGTTTAGGGCGATTGCATTTTTTTACAACCAGCCGATGCTGCCTACCCTTCGTATCGACACCGCACGCCGTCAGGTGAGACCATTTTCTACAGAAACCGCTCCAGGCGCTTCAGGGATTGCCTGTCCAGCTGCGTCAGATCGGGGATGCGGTACTGCACCCCTTCGCGGCTGGTGATGAGCAGGTGGGTGGGACTCAGGCGCCGGATGTCTTCCTCGGCCTTGAGCACCAGGACGGCCTGACCGCGATCGGTGGTCACGTCCCAGTGGCTGGGCACGCTGATGGAGTCCACGTGCAGGATGTGCTCGATCACCGGCACCAGTTCGCGCACGGCAAATTCCTCCTCCAGCAGCGTGCGCTGCTCGGGCGCCAGGTCGTCCAGGTGCTCCAGCCAGAGCACTTCCTTGCCATCGCTGCCCACCAGGGAGATGCCTTCCAGCGGTGCCTGGATCGGGAAGGAGCGCACCGGCACCACACCCTCATGCAGCGTGCCGTCGGGCAGCGTCACGCACAGTTGTCCGTGGGGATTGCGGCTGAAACGCACGCCGGCAGGCGCTTCGATGGAATCGGCCATGGGCTTCCTTGTTGCATCCATAAAAAATTGATAGCTGCCAGCGCTTGTCAGTCAATAATTTCAGAGCAAATACATTCTGAAATCATTGACTGACAAGCGCAAGCAGCTCATAAATTAATTGTTGTCCTGAGCCAGCACCAGTCCGGCGGCCTGCGCATCTTCTTCGGCGCGGCGCGCCTGGGCCTGGTACAGGCGCCAGTAAGCGCCTTGCGCGGCCATGAGTTCGTCGTGCGGGCCGACCTCGACGATTTCGCCACGGTCCATCACCACCAGCCGGTCGGCCTTGCGCAGCGTGGACAGACGGTGCGCAATGGCAATCGTGGTGCGGCCCTGCACCAGGTTGTCCAGGGCTTTCTGGATTTCCTTTTCGGTTTCGGTATCGACGGCCGAGGTGGCCTCGTCCAGGATCAGCAGGCGCGGGTTGATCAGCAGTGCGCGCGCAATGCTGATGCGCTGGCGCTCGCCGCCCGACAGGCCCTGGCCGCGCTCGCCGACCACCGAGTCGTAGCCGTGCGGCAGGCGCAGGATGAATTCATGCGCATGCGCCGCGCGCGCAGCGGCGACGATTTCGGCGCGCGTGGCATCGGGTTTGCCGTAGGCGATGTTCTCGGCCACGGTGCCGAAGAACAGGAAGGGCTCCTGCAACACCAGACCGATGTTGCGCCGGTAGTCGCCCACGGCCAGACGGCGGATGTCGATGCCGTCGAGCTGGATGCTGCCTTCGGTGACGTCGTAGAAACGGTTGATCAAGTTGACCAGCGTGCTCTTGCCCGAGCCGCTGTGGCCGACCAGGCCGATCATCTCGCCGGGGCGAATGTGCAGGTTGAGCTGGCGGATCACCTGGCGGCTGCCATAGCGAAAGCCCACATCCTGCAACGTGATGGCGCCCTGCACCGGCTGGGGCAGCTGGACGGGGTTGGTGGGCTCGGGCACGGTGCTGACCTGGTCGAGCACATCAAAGATGCGCTTGGCACCAGCAGCGGCCTTTTGCGTGATGTTCACGATGCGGCTCATCGCATCCAGCCGCGTATAGAAGCGCCCGATGTAGGCGATGAAGGCCGCCAGCACACCGACGGTGATCTGGTCGTGCGCCACCAGCCAGATGCCAAAGGCCCAGACGATCAGGATGCCGACTTCGGTCATCAACCCCACGGTGGGCGAGAACAGCGCCCAGGTCTTGTTGACCTTGTCGTTGGCCTCCAGGTTGCGGCGGTTGGCCTGGCGGAAACGCTCGATCTCGCGCGCCTCCTGGGCAAAGGCCTTGACCACGCGCACGCCGGGGATGGTGTCGGAGAGCACATTGGTCACTTCGGCCCAGACGCGGCTGGTGCGGTCAAAGCCCACGCTCAGGCGCCCGCGCACCTTCTGGATCAGCCAGACGATGAAGGGCAGCGGCACCAGCGTGACCAGCGCCAGCCAGGGGTTGATCGAGACCAGGATGACCGCCGTCATCAGGATCATGATCACGTCGGTCACAAAGTCCAGCGCGTACAGCGACAGGAACATGTTGATGCGGTCCGTGTCCGCGCTGATGCGGCTCATCAGATCGCCCGTGCGCTTGCTGCCAAAGTACTCCAGCGACTGGTTGAGCATGTGCGCGTAGGTGGTGGTGCGCATGTCGGCGCCGATGCGCTCAGAGACCTTGGCCATGGTCCAGGTCCGCGCCCAGCCCAGGCCCCAGGCCAGCAGGGCCGACAGCAGCAGCCCCCCCAGGTACAGCGCCACCAGCCCGGGGTCTATGGGCTGGCCGCTCTTCTGGTAGGGGATGAGGATGTTGTCCATGATGGGGATGGTCAGGTACGGCGGCACCAGCGTGGCAGCGGTGGCCAGCAGCGTCAGCACAAAACCCAGCAGCAGCATGCCCCTGTAGGGCTTGGCAAAGCGGCCCAGGCGCAGCAGCACCCAGGTGGAGGGTTTGGCGCCAGGCTGACGCGCGCAAGCAGGGCATTCCTTGCTGTCCGGGGGCAGGGGTTCGCCGCATTCGGCGCAGGCGGGCGCCTCTTCGGCCACCCAGTCGCTGCCGGCGCCCTGGGCGCGTGCCGTGCACAGCGCGTTGGCGCGCAGCATCAGGCGCAGCATCTGCGGTTGCTGGGCCAGGGTGAAGCGCCACCAGGCCAGGCGCTGGTGCGCATCGTGCAGTTGCAGCGTGCCCACGCCGGCGTGGTCGTGCATGCGCAGTTGCAGGCCGGCGTCCAGCGGCCAGCTCTGCCAGGGCGCACCCGGGCCTTCGCAGGCCAGCAGACGCTGATTGGTCAGCACCAGCGCCCCGCGCCCGAAACGCAATTGACGGTCCAAGTCAACCACGGCCTGTGCCAACACGTTTTCCTGGGGTGCCAGCAGCGCCTGCAGGCGGTCCTGATCGTCTATCTGAGGATGTTGCATGGTGATAAAAAAAACCGCTGTCGGCGCTCTTGTGGCGGGACAGCAGTCCCCGTAACGCAGCAGCGCACATTCTGGCTGACACCGCCTTTTGAAAGACCCTCTTCCATGGCTCCCACCCAAGCCCCTTCCACCTTCCCGGACATCCGACTGCTTCGCACCACGTACCTGCGCGGCCCCAGCATCTGGACCTACCGCCCGGTACTGGAAGTCTGGCTGGATCTGGGGGTGCTGGAGGACTACCCCTCCAACCTGCTGCCCGGCTTCAACGAACGCCTGACCAACTGGCTACCCGGCCTGGTCGAACACCACTGCGGCGTCGGCTACCGGGGCGGTTTTCTGGAGCGCCTGCGCGATGGCACCTGGTGCGGCCATGTGCTGGAGCACACCATCATCGAGCTGCTCAACCTGGCGGGCATGGCGGCTGAATTCGGCCAGACGCGCAGCACCAGCCAGCGCGGTGTCTATCGCATGGTGTTCCGCTGCCCCGAAGAATCCGTGGCCCAGGTGGCACTGGCCCAGGGCCATGCGCTCATCATGGCCGCCATCAACAACCGCCCCTTTGACGTCCAGCAGGCCGTGGCCGCCATCGCCCAGGCGATTGAAGAGCGCTACCTCGGCCCCAGCACTGCCTGCATCGTGCACGCAGCCACGCAGCGGCGCATTCCCTTCATTCGCCTCAACGACGGCAACCTGGTGCAGCTGGGCTACGGTGCCGCGCAGCGGCGCATCTGGAGCACCGAAACCGACATGACCAGCGCCATCGGCATGGGCATCAGCGAGGACAAGGACCTGGCCAAGCAGCTGCTCAAGGCCTGCGGCGTTCCCGTGCCCGAGTGGGAGCTGGTCTATAGCGCCGACCAGGCCTGGGAAGAGGCCGACTACATGGGCCTGCCGGTGACCATCAAGCCCTACAACTCCAACAAGGGCGCAGGCGTGAGCGTCAACCTGCAGGACGAAGCGGCCGTGCGCGCTGCCTATGCCCAGGCCCGCGAGATCACGCGCCACGTGATGGTCGAGCGCCACATCCCCGGCCACGTGCATCGCCTGCTGGTGGTGGGCGGCCAGGTGGTGGCGGCCACACGTGGTCAGTACCCTGGCGGCCAGCACGATCCGCGCGCCAAGGTCGTCACCATCGACTGCACGGCCCAGGTGCATCCCGAAGTGGCCTACATGGCCACCCTGGCAACCAAGGTGGTGGGCCTGGACATTGCCGGCGTGGACCTGGTCTGCAGCGACATCTCCCAGCCGCTGCAGGCGCAGGGCGGCGCAATTCTGGAAGTCAACGCCGGCCCGGGCCTGCTCATGCACCTGCAACCCACCCAGGGCGTGCCCCAGCCGGTGGGTGAAGCCATCGTGCAGCACCTGTTCCCGAATGCCGACCCGGCGCACCCGGACAAGGAAGGTCTGGCCGCGCGCATTCCGCTGGTGGGCATTGCCGGCACGCGCCACAACGACTGGATTGCGCGCCTGGTCGGCTGGCTGCTGCAACTGTCGGGCAGGCGTACCGGCGTGGCCTGCAGCCAGGGCAGTTTCTTGAATGGCCGCCTGACGCAGGCGGGCGACCACACGCGCTGGCAAGCGGCGCACCGTCTGCTGGTCAACCGCCTGGCGCAGGCTGCCGTGATCCAGACCACAGCGCGCTCCATCCTGGAAGAAGGTCTGGCCTACGACCGCTGCCAGGTGGGCGTGGTCACCGACATGGACGGTTGGGAAGCCCTGGCCGACCACGATGTGCGCGAGCCCAGCGACATGCGCCGCGTGCTGCGCTGCCAGATTGACGTGGTGCTCAGCCAAGGCGTGGGCGTGCTCAATGCCGATGAACCTGCCGTCGCCGAACTGGCCGAGCTGTGCGATGGTCAGGTGATCTTCTACAGCCAGGACGCTGCCCACCCCGTGGTGGCCGCGCACCGTGCCCAGGGTGGCCGTGCCGTGCTGCTGCAGGGCGATGCGGTGGTGCTGGCCCAGGGCAACCTGGAACAGCGCCTGGGCAGCAGCGTCAGCCTGTGCCCGGTGCAGGGACCGGTGCCCGATCTGCCCAGCCTGCTGGCTGCCATTGCCACGGCCTGGGCGCTGGACATCAGCCCCGAGCTGATCACCGCCGGCATCAAGACCTTTGACACCCAAGCCTGATTGAGCAAAAACCAGAGCTACCAGTGCTTATCCAGCAATGGTTTAAGCCCTATTTCATACAAAACCGTTACGAGCAGCCTTATGGAAATCACCCGCACCCGCGCCCTACGCGGCCCCAATCTGTGGAGCCGCAACACTGCCATGGAATGCATCGTGGTCTGCACTGCGCAGGAGTGCGACTTCACCACCATCGCCGGCTTTGAAGAGCGCGTGCGCGCGCGCTTTCCGGCCATTGGTGGCCTGCAGGCCCAGGGCGTGGACAACCTGCTGTCGATGGCGCACGTGCTGGAGTCGGCCGCGCTGGCGCTGCAGGCCCAGGCCGGCTGTCCGGTGACCTTCAGCCGCACCCACGCCACGGTGGAGCCATGCACCTTCCAGGTGGTGGTGGAATACAGCGAAGAAGCGGTGGGCCGCCGCGCCATCGAACTGGCCGAGCAGCTGGTGCAGGCTGCCCTGGATGACACGCCGTTCGACATCCAGGCCGCCATCACCGAGCTGCGCGAGCTGGACGAAGAAGAGCGCATGGGCCCTTCCACCCAGTCCATCGTGGATGCGGCGCTGGCGCGCGGCATCCCCTTCCGGCGCCTGACCAAGGGCAGCCTGGTGCAGCTGGGCTGGGGCAGCAAGGCACGGCGCTTTCAGGCCGCAGAAGTCGATCAGACCAGCTCGGTGGCCGAGGCCATTGCCCAGGACAAGGACCTGACCAAGCGCCTGCTGCACGCCGCCGGCGTGCCCGTGCCGCTGGGCCGCCCCGTCACCGATCTGGAGGACGCCTGGGCCGTGGCCCAGGAAGTCGGCCTCAAGGATGGCTGGCCGGTGGTGGTCAAGCCCCAGGACGGCAACCAGGGCAAGGGCGTGACGGTGAACATCACCACCCGCGCGCAGCTGGAGGCCGCGTACGCCACCGCGCTGGAGCACGGCACGGTGGTGATGGTGGAGCGCTTTTTGCCCGGCCACGACTACCGCCTGCTGGTGGTGGGCAACCAGCTGGTGGCTGCCGCCCGGCGCGATCCGCCGCAGGTGCTGGGCGACGGCCAGCACACCGTGCGCGAGCTGGTGGACATTGTCAACCAGGACCCCCGCCGGGGCAGCGGCCACGGCACGGCGCTGACCAAGATCCGCCTGGACGACATCGCCCTGGCGCGCCTGGCCAGCGTGGGCCTGACGCCCGAGAGCATCCCCGCCCAGGGCCAGCGCGTGGTGCTGCGCAACAACGCCAACCTCTCGACCGGCGGCAGCGCCACCGATGTGACCGACGACGTGCACCCCGCCATTGCCGCGCGTGCCATTGAGGCCGCTGCCTGCGTGGGCCTGCACATCTGCGGCGTGGATGTGATTGCCGAGTCCATGCTGCGACCGCTGGAAGAACAAGGCGGCGGCATTGTGGAAGTCAACGCCGCCCCGGGCCTGCGCATGCACCTCTCCCCCTCGTTTGGCAAGCCGCGCAATGTCGGCCAGCACATGGTCGATCTGCTGTTTGCCCCAGGCAACGATGGCCGCATCCCCGTGATTGCCGTCACCGGCACCAACGGCAAGACCACAACCACCCGCCTGGCAGCCCATCTGCTGCACAGCCACGGGCTGCGCGTGGGCATGACCAACACCGATGGTGTGTACGTCCATGGCCGCCAGATCGACAGCGGCGACTGCTCCGGCCCGCGCAGCGCGCGCAACGTGCTGGCCCACCCCGAGGTGGATGCCGCCGTGCTGGAATGCGCGCGCGGCGGCATCCTGCGCGAAGGCCTGGGCTTTGACCGCTGCCAGGTGGCCGTGGTCACCAACGTGGGCGAAGGCGACCACCTGGGCCTGAACTACATCACCACGGTGGAAGATGTGATGGTCTTGAAGCGCGTCATCGTGCAGAACGTCGCCCCTGGTGGCTATGCCGTGCTCAACGCACTGGACCCGCACGTCGTGCCCATGGCGCGCATGTGCACCGGGCGCGTGATCTTCTTTGGTGCCGACCGCCACCACCCCGTCATGGCCACGCACCGTGCTCAGGGGCAGCGCGTGATTTACGTGGACGACGGCCACATCGTCGCCGCCGAAGGTGCGTTCAAGGAGCGCATTGCCCTGGCCGACATTCCGCTGACGCGCAACGGCAGCATCGGCTTTCAGGTCGATAACGCCATGGCCGCCATTGGTGCGGCCTGGGCGATCGACACCCCCTGGGAGGCGATCCGCCGGGGCCTGGCCAGCTTCCACAACGACAGCGCCAACGCGCCCGGGCGCTTCAACGTATTCGATTACCAAGGTGCCACCGTCATTGCCGACTATGGCCACAACCCGGACGCCATCCGCGCCCTGGTGCAAGCCGTCGAATCCATGCCCGCACGCAAGCGCAGCGTGGTCATCAGCGGCGCAGGCGACCGGCGCGACCAGGACATCATCGAGCAGACGCGCATCCTGGGCGCAGCCTTCGACGATGTGATCCTCTATCAGGACGCCTGCCAGCGGGGCCGCGCCGACGGCGAAGTGCTGGCCCTGCTGCGCAAGGGCCTGGAAGGCGCACCGCGCACCAGCTACAGCACGGAAATCCACGGTGAATTCCTGGCCATCGACCACGCCCTGGCCCGACTGCAGCCGGGCGATCTGTGCCTGGTGCTGGTCGATCAGGTGGAAGAAGCACTGGCCCACCTGCGCCGGCACACGCAAGGTCAATAAAACAGGAGCTGCCAGCGCTTTCTGGCATTGGCTCCATGGTCTTTTTGACCGAGGAAATTGCGGGATGGCGCCGGTCTCAGCCGTCCTTGCCGTCCACGCGCGAGCGCAGCAGCCACGGCGTGTACACCACCAGGTACAGGGCAAAGGCCAGCGCCCACAGCGTGGCGGAAATCTCCAGGGCGCGCGCATACAGCGCTGGCTGCAGCAGGGGTGCCGTCACGCGCAGCAACGCGGCCAGCAACACCAGCGCGTAGGCCCAGACCTCAGGCTTGGACGCCACCAGAAGGCGCCCGGTGTGGCCACGGGCGGTGCGCGTCACCATGCCGATGATCAGGCCACCCATCGCCCCAACCGCAAAGGCATGCACGGCCAGCGATTCGCCCACCCAGCCCAGTTGGGCCAGGGCCAGCAGGACAAAGCCCACCGGCATCCAGGCGTAGGCCAGATGCAGCACCCACAGGATCGGACGGGTGCGCGTCACCCAGGGACTCCAGCGGTACAGCCGCACAGCATGCATCAGCGCTGCCACCACGCTCGCCGGCAGCAGCAGCGCCAGCGGAGCCGCACACACCCACAGCACAAAGGTCAGTGCCGTCAGCGCCAGCAGCGTCAGCTCAAAACCCCGCGAGACCTGGATCACCAGCCCGGGGGTGGCGTTCCTGGTGAACATGGGCACCACGCGCCCGGTAATCACCGTCACCACCAGCAGAATCAGCGCCAGCTGCGCATGCAGCACGCGGATGGCATCCAGCGCCAGCACCTGCAACACACTCAGGTGGAACAGCAGATTGGCCACCCCCATCAACAACAGCAGACCAATCAGGGGAATGTTGCGCTTGTTGCCCGCCTGTAGCAGCACGCGCAACAGCACCAGCGCCACCACCGGCAGCAGCAGGGTGTCCAGCACGGCAAACACGGCGTAGGGGGCCGTCACCGCAGCCACACGCGCAGCCAGCCACAGCAGGGCCAGCAGGCCCAGCGTCGGGCCGCGGGCCGTGGACAACCCGGTCCAGGCGCGCACCGCCGTCAGCAGGAAGCCGGCAACCACGCCAGCGCCAAAACCAAACAGCATTTCGTGCCCATGCCACAGCAAGGCCGGCAACGGTCGGCTCCAGGGCATGTAACCCAGGAAGGCGGCAATCCACACCGGCACCGAGATGCAGGCAAACAGCGCCGTCAACAGATAGAAGGGCCGAAAACCCAGACGCAGCAGCGGCCAGCCTTGCAGCTGCGGCGCTGCCGAAGGGGATGCGGACGAGAGCGGGGGAGGCATGGAAGGCATGGCAAAAAGCTGCGCAAGCGCAGGCGGCAAACAATAAAATTCATTCTACATAGATCTTTTACCCAGCGGCCAAGCCCCCATGCAAAATGCGCAGACCCGGCTGGCAGCCCGGTCTGCGCATTCGCTCAGGACGGTTTCGATGCTCAGATCATGGCGGTGGAGATCACCTTGGGCGTCACATAGGGTTGCAGCGCCTCCGGCCCGCCCTCGGAGCCATAGCCCGAATCCTTGATGCCGCCAAACGGCATCTCTGCCGATGTGAGCGCTGCCTGGTTGATCCACAGCATGCCCGCTTCCACCCGCTGCCCCAGCACATGTGCCGTCTTCAGCGAGCGCGTGAAGGCGTACGCGGCCAGGCCATAAGGCAGGCGGTTGGCCTCGGCAATGGCTTCATCGAGCTGCTCAAAGCCGCGCACGATGGCCAGCGGACCAAAGGGCTCGGTGTTGCACACGGCCGCCTGCTGGGGCACATCCACCAGCAAGGTCGGGGCGAAGAAGTTGCCCGGTCCCTCCAGCACATGCCCGCCGGTGCGCAGCTGTGCACCATGCGCCTGGGCATCGGCCACCAGCTCCTGCATGGCGGCCACGCGGCGCGCATGGGCCAGCGGGCCCATCTGCACGCCCTCTTCCAGGCCGTTGCCGATCTTCACGCCTTCGAAGTACTGCGCCAGGCGCTCGACCAGCTCGGCCTGCACGCTGCGGTGTACCAGAAAGCGCGTGGGCGAGATGCACACCTGACCGGCGTTGCGCAACTTGCCTGCGCCCACGCTCTTGACCACCAGTGCCAGGTCGGCATCCTCGGCCACGATCACCGGCGCGTGGCCGCCCAGCTCCATGGTGCAGCGCTTCATGTGCTGACCAGCCAGGGCCGCCAGCTGCTTGCCCACGGCGGTGGAGCCGGTGAAGGTGATCTTGCGGATGGCCGGATGGGCAATCAGGTAGCGCGAGATTTCTGCCGGATCGCCATACACCAGCCCCACCACCCCGGCAGGAACGCCCGCATCGACAAAGCAGCGCAGCAGCTCGGCGGGCGAAGCCGGCGTGTCTTCCGGCGCCTTGCACAGGAAGGAGCAGCCCGCTGCCAGTGCCGCACCCAGCTTGCGCACGATCTGGTTGATCGGGAAGTTCCAGGGCGTAAACGCTGCCACCGGCCCCACCGGGTCCTGCACCACCAGTTGCTGCACCTGACTGCGGCGGCTGGGCACCAGGCGACCGTACAGGCGCAGCCCCTCGTCGGCAAACCATTCGATGATGTCGGCCCCGGCGCGCACCTCGGCCAGCGCTTCGGGCAGGGGCTTGCCCTGCTCCTGGGTCATGAAGGTGGCGATGGTCGTGGCGCGCTCGCGCAGCAGCTGGGCCGCACGACGCATGATGGCCTGGCGCTCGTGCGCGCTCAGCCAGCGCCACACCTCAAAGCCACGCTGCGCGGCCGCCACGGCGCGCTCCAGATCGGCCGTGCCCGCGCGTGCCACCTGGCCCAGCGTCTCCCCGGTGGCCGGGTTGTACACCGCCAGCGTGGCACCGTCGGCAGCATCCTGCCAGGCGCCGTCCACCAGCAGTTGAATCGAAGAGGGGTAAGCAGGCTGCAGCTGAGGGGTCTGAGGCATAGGGGGTATCTCCTGTTGTGTCATCAAAATGTGAAGCTGTTCATTCTAGGGAGCGGCCCGCGCAATGCCCGTGGGAGGCGGCAATCTCCCCTGCACCGCTGGCTCGGGGGCACTGCTGGCACCGGATTGAGCAGCCTACAGGCGCTCACCACCTGTCATCGGTCATTACCGCCCACCAGCGGACATGCCCGGACAATCCCGACAGAGTTCCGCGACCACGGCAGCAAGACGTGCGGTGCGATGTCGGCAGTGTGCTGGGTAAAATATTTGAGAACAATTCTCATTCATATGCATTTCGTACTAGAATCTGCCGTGTGTGATGCCGACCATCATTAATTTGATAGCTACTAGCGCCTTTCCATACTGATTTTTCAGATTAAAACCATCTGAAAACCTTGATACACCAGCGCAAGCAGCTACTTTTTCAGGAATTCCGCTTCCCACCCCAGGTGGCAGAGCAAATCTGTGCATACTCCAGGCCTGCACGAGGCTTGACGCCCCGGGGCAACCCGGGGCGTTTTTTTGTCAACGAGAATCGCTCCTCTCCCATGTTTACCGGCATCATCCAAGCCGTTGCCCGCATTGCCGCCATCGACGAGCTGCCGGGGCTACGCACCTTCACCCTGGACTTTCCCCCCGGCTTTTGCCAGGACCTGGCCATCGGGGCCAGCGTGGCCACCGATGGTGTGTGCCTGACGGTCACCGAGCTGCTCAGCCCCACCCAGGCACGCTTTGACGTCATGCAGCAGACGCTGGCCATCACCACTCTGGGCAGCTACGCCGTGGGCCAGCGCGTCAATGTCGAACGTGCGGCCAGGGAAGGCGCTGAAGTGGGCGGGCACATCCTCTCGGGCCACGTCGATGGCACCAGCACGCTGCTGCAGGTCGTGCCCACCGAAACCAACTACAAGATCCGCTTTGAGCTGCCGCCGGCGCTGCGCCCCTACGTGTTTGCCAAAGGCTACATCGCCATCAATGGCGCCAGCCTGACGGTGGCCGAAGCCGACCGCCAGGAAGGCTGGTTCGAGGTCTGGCTGATCCCCGAGACACGGCGCATGACGGTGTTCGAAGACAAGCACCCCGGCGACCGCGTGAACATCGAGATCGAACGCAGCACCCAGGTCATCGTCGATACCGTGCGCGACACCGTCGCCGCCACACTGGGGCCACTGCGCCCGGCGCTGGAAGCGCTGCTGGCAGAAAAAGGCCTGACGCTGGACGACTTCGTCACCCCCAGCCAGGCGGCCACCAGGGCCTAGGCGCTGCACCACGACGCCAACGCACAACGGCCCTCAAGGGGCCGTTGTTGTTCTGTCTTGCCGCCTGGCGCAGGAACTACGCGCCTACAGCAGGGACTCAATCAGTTCCACATAGGCTTGTTTGGCCTCATCGGCCCCCATGCCCTTGAGCTTTTCCCAGGCATCCCACTTGGCGCGACCCACCACGTCGGTAAAACTGGGCTTCTTCGCTTCGTTGTCGCCCTCGGTGGCTTGCTTGTACAGGGCGTAGATCTTCAGCAGCGTGGCATTGTCGGGCCGCTCGCTGAGGGAGGTGGAATTGCGTACCGCAGCCTCGAAAGCAGCTTGCAGATCGGACATGGGCTTATCTCCTTGAACGTATGGTTGGGATGCAATGCCCGCAGTGTAGCGAGAAACCTCGGAATAAAAGCACGATCGTTCACAAAATAAATCAGGGTTTCCCTGAGCGTTTACCGGTGTAATACCAGCATGACTCCTACATCTCGCATCCCCACCTTCCTTGCGCCCTTCGTGCGCCTGGCCCTGCTGGGCGTGGCGTGCCTGAGCGGCCAGGTCGCCCTGGCCCAGTCTGCCCTGCAAGTCACCCCGCCACAGCAGGCGCCCTTTGCGTGGGAGCATCTGAGCTGGCAGGCGCCGCCCTCGGCGCAGCTGACGTTCAACGTGCAGGGCAAGGCCAAGGGCTTTTCCTACAGTGCCAACGCCCAGCTGCACTGGCAGTACCAGGACGGGCGCTACGAGGCCATGCAGGAGGTGCGCATGCCCCTGCTGGGCGGGCGGCGCCAGTCCAGCGTCGGCAGCGTGGGGCCGCACGGCCTGCAGCCCGAGGTATTCATGGACCGCACACGCAAGGAGTACAGCGTCAGCTTCGACCGCACGGCGGGGCAGATCGTCTTCAGCCGGGGCGGCAGCAGCCCCTGGCAGGCCGGCACGCAGGACCGCCTGAGCGTGTTCTTCCAGCTGGCCGGCATGATCGCGGCCCAGCCTGAGCGCTATCCCCAGGGCACGCGCGTGGTGGTGCAGGCGGCCAGCAACCGCAGCGTCAAGCCCTGGACCTTCGTCGTCCAGACCCAGGAACAGCTATCCCTGCCGGCGGGCAGCATCGCCGCGCTCAAGCTGCAGCACCTGGATGCCGATACCACAGACAAGGACGGCACGCAGGCGCAATCGGCCCTGTGGCTGGCGCCCCGGCTGGGGTACCTGCCGGTGCGCATCCGCATGCAGGACAGCGCCCAGGACCTGGTGGACTTGCAATTGCAGACTCTGCCTCCACAGTAGGTGGTGCCCGAAGCAGCAGAGCCGTCGGCAACCGCTGCGGCAGGCTCCCGCCAGTGGCCTGCCAGCATGCCCGACACTCTGCGGAGATGACACTTCGCTTCAACATGGCTGCCGGATGGCAGCCTGGACACAAGGAGGATCACATGCAAATGCTGTACGACTCAGATTCCTTTGTGGTGCTCCATCTGCAGCCCGACCTGGGCCTGCCCACGCAAATCACCCGCTCCGACGGCAGCACCACCCCGGCGCTGCCGCGCCACGGGTTCGAGATCGTGGACAAGCGCTCAGGCAAGGAGGTGTATCTGGATGGTGCATGGGCCGAAATGTTCCAACGCCAGATCCACGCCTGGCAGCATGAGGCCCCGACAGAGGAAGAAGTGGAAGCCACCCTGGAGGGCTATGCCAGTCTGGCCCAGAACCCGGTGGTGATGCACTGATCGGCCCACTCGCAGCAGGGTGGGGGCGCACCTGGGCCAGGGGCGGCCCTGCAATGCTGCGACAATCGGCGCCCTATGAACCAACAAGCCTACATCCTGACCCTGTCCTGCCCCGACCGCCTGGGGCTGGTGCATGCCGTTTCCGGCTTCCTGCTGGAGCTGGGCGCCAACATTGAAGAAGCCGCGCAGTACAACGACCAGGCAACCGGCCTGTTCTTCATGCGTGTGCAGTTTGCCTGCCCCAACGGCGATCTGGCTGGCCTCAAGGCCGCCACGGCCACCATGGCCGAGCCCTTCCAGATGCGCTGGAGCCTGCACGCCAAGGACGAGCGCATGAAGACCGTGATCATGGTCAGCCGTCAGGGCCACTGCCTCAACGACCTGCTGTTTCGCTACAAGTCGGGGCTGCTGCCGGTGGATGTACGCGCCATCATCAGCAACCACCGCGACTTCTACCAGCTGGCCGCCAGCTACAACATCCCCTTCCACCACATTCCCGTCACCGCCGCCACCAAGGCCCAGGCCGAGGCGCGCCAGCTGGAAGTGATCGAACAGGAAGGTGCCGAGCTGGTCGTGCTGGCCCGCTACATGCAGGTGCTCTCCAACGACATGTGCCAGAAGCTGCAAGGCCGCGCCATCAACATCCACCACAGCTTCCTGCCCAGCTTCAAGGGCGCCAAGCCCTACTACCAGGCGCATGAGCGCGGCGTCAAACTCATCGGCGCCACCGCCCACTACGTCACCGCCGATCTGGACGAAGGCCCCATCATCGAACAGGACGTGGCGCGCGTGGACCACACCGACACCGTGGAAGACCTCACCGCCCGTGGTCAGGACACCGAAAGCCTGGTGCTGGCCCGTGCCGTCAAATGGCACAGCGAACGCCGTGTGATCCTGAACGGCCACAAGACGGTGGTCTTCCGTTAATCCCTCTGGATGCGATGGCCATGCCCATGAATGCACAGCGCCCCGTCGGACAGCGCAGCGCGCCCACCTTCGACAGCCGCAGCGCCCGACGCATCCCCCCCATTCAGTGCCTGCTCACCTTCGAGGCACTGGCACGTCTGCGCAGCGTGACCCTGACGGCCGAGGAGCTCAGCGTCACGCCCAGCGCCGTCAGCCACCGCGTGCGCCAGCTGGAGGAAGTGCTGGGCACGCAGCTGTTCGGACGCTCGGACTTTTCCCTGACCACCGAAGGCTCGGCCTACCTGCAACAGGTGCGCGAAGGGCTGGGCGCGCTACAGCGCTTTCCCAACCTGCCGGTGGCTTCAGGCCGCAGGCGCCTGAAAGTGGCGGTCACACCCACCTTTGCCCGCTGCCTGCTCATCCCCAAGCTGGCGCAATTCACGGCCGCCTACCCGGAGATCGACATCGCCATGCAGGTCACCATCCCGCTGCTGGACGTGGTGGCCGAAGACGCCGACCTGGTCGTGCGCTACGGCCCGGGCCGCTACGCCGATATGGAACACATGGAGCTGGCGCGTGATGTGTACACGCCGGTGGCTTCGCCCGCCTTCCTGCGCCAGTACGGCCCCATCGACCGACCGCAGGACATGGAATCCCTGCCCCTGCTGCGCACCCCGCTGGAGCCCTGGCTGCCCTGGTTCAAGGCCGCCGGGCTGGACTGGGCCGAGCCCAGCGAAGGCTCCCAGTTCAACGACGTGGGTCTGCTGTGCGATGCCGCTGCCGCCGGACTGGGCATTGCCCCTGTGCGGCTCAAGCTGGGCATGCCCTGGCTGGAAAACGGCACGCTGGTGCGCCTCTTCGATCTGGATGTGCCCAGTGCCAACGCCCACCACCTGTGCTGGCGCACCGGCACCATGGATCGCTGGGAGTGCAACGCCTTCGCCGAATGGCTGGCCAAGGCCGTCAATTGAGCGCGGGATGCCCCGCGCTGTTTTCACAGGCGGCTGCAAGAAAGTTCACGCGCACGCGCGCAGGCATGGCCTACATTCACGCCCATGACCTCCGCCACCCCACAACCCTCTGAACGTGCCGCACGGCAGGCCGAAGTGGTGCAGGCCCTGAGCCAGCACCTGCCTGCCCACACCCTGCTGTGGCAGCCCGAAGACACCACCCCCTACGAGTGCGACGGCCTGACTGCCTACCGCCAGCGCCCCCTGGTGGTGGCCTTGCCCGAGACCTACGAACAGGTGCAGGCCGTGCTCAAGACCTGCCATGCGCTCAAGGTGCCTGTGGTGGCGCGCGGCGCGGGCACGGGCCTGTCGGGCGGCGCCATGCCGCACGCCATGGGGGTGACGCTGTCGCTGGCCAGGTTCAACCAGATCCTCAAGCTCGATCCGCACAGCCGCACCGCCGTGGTGCAATGCGGCGTGCGCAACCTGGCCATCAGCGAGGCGGCTGCGCCCTACGGCCTGTACTACGCGCCCGACCCGAGCAGCCAGATTGCCTGCACCATCGGCGGCAATGTGGCGGAAAACTCCGGCGGCGTGCACTGCCTGAAATATGGTCTTACGGTACACAACATCCTCAAGGTGAAGGGCTTTACCGTTGCCGGCGAACCCATCGAATTTGGCAGCGATGCGCTGGACACCCCCGGCTACGACCTGCTGGCCATTCTCATGGGCAGTGAAGGCATGCTGGCCGTAGCCACGGAAGTGACCGTCAAGCTCATCCCCCAGCCGCAGCTGGCACGCTGCATCATGGCCAGCTTTGACGATGTGCGCAAAGCCGGTGATGCCGTGGCCGCCGTGATTGCCGCCGGCATCATCCCCGCCGGCCTGGAGATGATGGACAAGCCCATGACCGCCGCCGTGGAAGACTTTGTCCACGCCGGCTACGACCTGAACGCCGAGGCCATCCTGCTGTGCGAAAGCGACGGCACCCCGGCCGAGGTGGAGGAAGAAATTGCCCGCATGAGCGAAGTGCTGCGCGGCGCCGGCGCCACCGCCATCACGGTGAGCCAAAGCGAGGACGAGCGCGCGCGCTTCTGGAGCGGGCGCAAGAACGCCTTTCCGGCCAGCGGGCGCATCAGCCCCGACTACATGTGCATGGATTCGACCATCCCGCGCAAGCGCCTGGCCGACATCCTGCTGGCCATCCAGGAGATGGAGAAAAAATACCAGCTGCGCTGCGTCAACGTCTTTCACGCGGGCGACGGCAACCTGCACCCGCTGATCCTGTTTGATGCCAACAACGCCGACGAGCTGCGCCGCTGCGAACTGTTTGGCGCCGAGATCCTGGAGACCAGCGTGGCCATGGGCGGCACCATCACCGGCGAGCACGGCGTGGGCGTGGAAAAGCTCAACAGCATGTGTGCACAGTTCACCACCGCAGAAAACGAGCAGATGTTCGCCCTCAAGGCCGCCTTTGACCCGGACGGCCTGCTCAACCCCGGCAAGCTCATCCCCACGCTCAACCGCTGCGCCGAGTACGGCAAGATGCTGGTGCGCGGCGGCCAGCTCAGCCACCCCGATCTGCCGCGTTTCTAGACTTCCCGCTCCAGAGAGCAAAAAATCAAGAGCATGAGCCGCAAGCCCAGCAAGGGTTTGCGGCTTTTTTCATGCACACTCTGTTGCTGCGATACAACAAATGAAAAATTAAACAGTAAACAAGAATTGTTCTTATTAACTGTTCTTATAATTCGCTCCATCCCGGGGGCCGACGTTTGAGCAACGCGGCACCACCGCAATGACGCCACCTTTTTGACTACTGTTCAGGAGCCTTCATGTCCATCGCTTCCTCGCGCCAAACAAGGCGCTCGCCTTTCCTTCGCCCTTCTGTTGTGGCCTGGGCCGCCGCTGCCGCCTGCGCTGCGGTCAGCGCTCAGGAAACGGACAGCACCACCCTGTCGGAGGTGGTGGTCTCGGCCGCAGGTTTTGAGCAGGACATCAAGGAAGCCCCGGCCTCCATCACCGTCATCACCCGCGAGCAGCTCGAAGAAAAGCGCGTGAGCAACCTGGCCCAGGCGCTGGAAGATGTGGAAGGCGTGGACGTGGGCTCCGGCACCGACAAGTCCGGCGGCCCCAACATCAGCATTCGCGGCATGCCCAGCGACTACACGCTGATCCTGATCGACGGCCGCCGCCAGAACGCTGCCGGCAACGTCACCCCCAACGACTTTGGCGGCACCGCCACCAGCTTTATCCCGCCGGTATCGGCCATCGAGCGCATTGAAGTCATTCGCGGCCCCATGTCCACGCTGTACGGCTCGGACGCCATGGGCGGCGTGATCAACATCATCACCCGCAAAGTGGGCAAAAAGTGGGCGGGCTCCATCACCGTCGATGGCGCGCTGCAGCAGGAATCGGCCTTTGGTGACACCTACGGCGGCAAGTTCTATGTCAGCGGCCCCATCAAGCAGGACCTGCTGGGCCTGGCCCTGCGCGGCAGCACCGCCCACCGCGAGGCCGCTGAAATCGACTACATCGACAACGACGGCAACACCGTCATCCCCGGCATGGGTGCCAACCCCGTCAAGTCGCGCGTCAACACCTTTGGTGCGCGCCTGTCGCTGACGCCCAACCGCCAAAACGACATTGTTTTGGATGTGGAAACTGGCCGCCAGTTCTACGACAACTCTCGCGGCCAGATGGGCACGCTGGGCTCGGGCGGCTATGCCAGCAGCCAGAAATACAACCGCGATCAGTGGAGCCTGGCGCACACCGGCCGCTACAGCTTTGGTATCTGGGAGAGCAGCTACATGGTCAACACGACCGAGACGCTGGGCCGCCTGATCCCCCCCGGCGTGCCTGGCGCCGGTGGCCCGCGCACTCTGGAGACCACCAGCAAGGTGCTCGACAGCAAGCTGACCATGCCCTGGGGCAACCACCTGACCACCATTGGCGGCCAGTACTGGAAGGCCGAGATGATCGATGGCGTGGCCCCAAACAAATTCGAGTTCACGCAAAAGGCACTGTTTGCCGAGGATGAGTGGAGCCTGGTGGACAACTTCAAGCTCACCATGGGTGCACGCTACGACCGCCACAGCGTCTTTGGCAGCAAGCTCAGCCCGCGCATCTACGGCGTGTGGGATGTGGCCCCGCAGTGGACCATCAAGGGCGGCGTGAGCAACGGCTACAAGACCCCGCGCGTCGAGCAGCTGACCCCCGGCATCAACGGCTTTGGCCGCCAGGGCACCATGCCGCTGATCGGCAGCCCCAACCTCAAGCCCGAGACCAGCCGCAGCACCGAGCTGGGCATCCACTTTGCTGATGCGCAGCAGCGCTTTGGCGGCAGCGTCACACTGTTCAACAACAAGTTCAAGGACAAGATCGCCACCGGCGAGCCCGTGCCCAACTGCACCTGGGCGGCCGATCCCAACCGCCCCGGCTGTGTGGACGTAGGCTACTGGCCTGGTGTGGACACCTTCGGTCAGTCGATCAACATCGACAGCGCTGTGACGCGCGGCGTGGAGTTGAGTGGCCGCTACACCATCAATGCCGCCTGGAGCACCAGCGCCAACTACACCTACACCAAGAGCGAGCAAAAGAGCGGCGCCAATGCCGGTCAGCCGCTGACCGACACGCCCAAGCACGCACTCAACCTGCGCCTGGACTGGAAACCCAACGCCCAATGGGGCGCCTGGGCCCGCGCCGAGTACCGCAGCAAGCGCTACCGTGGCAACCCCGCCACCGATGCCGCCACGCAAGCGCTGGGCGACTACAAGGCCTACGCCCAGTTCCACGTTGGCGGCAGCTACCGCGTCAATCCCAAGTTCGTGATCAACGCCAGCATCTACAACCTGTTCAACAAGAACTTCATCGACTATGGCGCCTACCAGAACGGCTCCAGCGTCTCCTACAGCAACCGCTACCGCAACCCGCAAGAAGGCCGCCGCCTGTGGGTCTCGGGCACCTATGAGTTCTAACGCCTAGGCCGATCGCTGGGCACGCCAAACCCGCGCACGTTCCTGCGGCGCGGGTTCTCTTCAAAAAAAAGAGCTGCTGGCGCTTTTCTTTACTTGATTTCAGAACCTTTATTGTCTGAAACCTTTGTATGACAAGCGCCAACAGCTATTTTTTCAGGAGTCATCCAGCGGCAGTGCACTCGGCCACCAGACTGCCACTCACTTTTTCGCCATGCTGGCTTCCTGCAGGAGCTGCTCCACATCCGCCGCGCCCACGGCGCCATGGATGCGCGTACCGTCGGCAAAGATCAGCGTGGGCGTGCCGGTGATCTTGTGTCGGCGACCAAAGGCCAGATTGCGCCCGATGGCATCGCTGTCGCAGCTGGCGCTGGCTGGCCTCTTGTCCTTGAGCACGTAATCGCTCCAGGCATCGGCCGGATTTTTCGCACACCAGATGTTGTGCGACTTTTCGGCGGAATCGGGGCTCAGGATGGGGTAGAGAAACAGGTGGACGGTGATGTTGTCCACCTTCTGCAGGTCGCGCTCGAAACGCTTGCAGTAGCCGCAGTTGGGGTCCTCGAACACGGCCAACTGCCGCTCGCCCTTGCCCCGCACGATGCGGATGGCATCCTGCAGCGGCAGCTTGTCGAAGCTGATGGCCGTCAGCTCCTTGATGCGATCCTCGGTCAGATTGCGCCGCGCACGCGTGTCGATCAGCTCACCCTGGATCAGGTAGTTGCCCGTAGCGTCGGAGTAGAAGACATCGGTGCCGATGCGCACCTCGTACAGGCCATTCATGGCCGTGGGCTGGATTTCATCGACCTGCGCCAGTTGGGGGATGCGCTCGGCCAGGGCCTTGCGGATGGTGTCCTGGGGTTCATCGGCCCAGGCACTGCCCCAGGCAAGCGCTGCCAGCGCGGCAGTGGCAAGAATTTTCATGCAATGTTTCCGTCATCAGATGGCCGAAGAACCGCCCCCACAATGGTCGCTGCCCACGGCACAAGAACAAGGCGCTTAGGCCACCAGCAGCTGGCAAGGTTCCCTGCCGCGCCCGCAACCAGCCCGCAGCCCACCTTTACAAACCCATGGCGTGGCGCATGGCCAGGCGCTTGAGCAGGCTGCTGCGCTCAAACTGGTTCATGCCCCAGTTGCGCAACATCTGCACCCGCCCCTCGGGCCGGGCAAACAGCTGCTGAATGCCGTCCATGGCCAGGCCCAGCGGCAGCATGGCCGCCTTGCGCGTGCGCTCGTAGCGGCGCAGCAACTTGAGGTCGCCCGTGCTGCGCCAGTCGTCGCGTCCGGCCAGCAACTGCGCCAAGGTGGCCACATCGGCCAGCCCCAGGTTCAGGCCCTGCCCCGCCAGCGGATGCACGTTGTGGGCGGCATCGCCCAGCAGCACCCAGCTGTCGCCACGAGCGCCTTCTGCCGCCTCGCTGCGCCACACCCCGCACCAGCGCTGCGCCATGGCCTGCTGCAACGGCCAGATCATGCGCGCGCCCTGCAGCTGCAAGGCACCCAGGGCGTTGTGGCTCAGGCTTTGCAGCATCTCGACAAAATCTGCCGCCTCGGCCTGCTGCCACTGCGCTGCCAGCGCGGGCGGTGCAGACCAGACCACAGCCACCTCCTGCCCCTGCGCACCGCCCAGCGGCAGAAATGCCAGGATGCCCAGCGCGCTGAACCACTGGCGCGCAACCTGCTCGTGCGGGCGCTCGCACAGCAGGCGCGTGGCCAGCGCCGTCTGTCCATAGGGCTGCACATCGAACTCCACGCCCAGCTCCTGGCGCGTGCTGCTGGCGCGACCCTCGCAGATGGCCGTCAGAGGCGCAGGCACCGGGGCGCTGACCACTTCGATCATCGGTTGGTAGCTCACCGCCTGGGCCAGGCGCTGCTCCAGCGCGGGCACGTCCACAATCCAGGCCAGGGCCTCCAGGTCGTGCGCATCGGCGGCAAAGCGCACGCTGCTGTCGCCATCGCCAAATACCTCCATATGACGCACGGCCGTGGCCTGCTGCTCATCGGGCCACACGCGCAGCTCCTGCAACAGTCTGGCCGAGGCGGCATTCAAGGCGTACGCACGCACGTCGGTCCGGGCCACAGCCGCACCCGCCGGGGGCACCACCAGCGCCACGCGCAAACGCTCGCGCGCCAACATCAAAGCCAAGGCCCGGCCCACGATGCCGGCCCCACGGATACATACGTCAACAAATTTCTGCGCCATCCGGGCATTGTAGAAGCGCAACAGCAAGCGTTTTTTACTTAACCTGCGAATAAGATGCGCCCGTCCCGAACCACGGAAACCAAGAAACAGAGACTCCGCATGAAAGCCCTGCTCCCCACGACTGCGCTGGCTGCCCTGACAACCCTGCTGGCCGGCTGCGCCACCTCACAGCCGGCCACCTCCAACCCCTTGCGACCCTACGTGGAAAGGCCCGACTACGACCACGCCATGGTCTGCGACCTGCGCCACGACGATCTGCAAAGGTGCGAGTCCGTCATCAAGCAACTGTGCGGCGCACGTGGCTTCCTGGATCTGCGCATCCGCCCCCTGCGCGAGCCGGGCGCCAGCGTGGACAGCTCCACCCACCGCCTGCTGCAGCTGCAATGCAAGCCACGCGCCTGAGCCCACCGACGTCCAGTCTCCAGGCACTTCCATCCACTACCTGTATCGGCCTCGCACACACCATGTCCGTACTGAACCTTTGCCCCACCCTGCCCAAATCCCTGCATAAACCCCTGCGCTGGATCGGCGCTGCACTGCTGGTTGGCCTGCTGCAAGGCTGCGCCAACACCACCGATTCGGGCGCCATCGGCCTGCAACGCAGCCAGCTGCTGCTCATCTCCAGCGAAGAGCTCAATGCCAAGGCCGCCCAGGGCTTTCAGCAGCTGAGCGCCGATGCCCAGTCCAAGAAAAAACTCAACACCGACGCACGCCTGACCCAGCGCGTGCGCAGGATTGGCAACGACCTGATTGCCCAGGTCTCCGTCTTCCGCGCCGACGCCAAGGACTGGGACTGGGAGATCAACGTGTTTGACTCCGACGAGATCAACGCCTTCTGCGCCCCCGGCGGCAAGATCGGCGTCTATACCGGCATCGTCAAGCGCCTGAAGCTCACCGACGACGAGCTGGCCGCCGTCATGGGCCATGAAATTGCCCACGCCCTGCGCGAGCACTCGCGCGAGAAGGCCTCGCAGCAGATGGTCTCCAACCTGCTGGTCACCACCGTCTCTGCTGCGGCCAAGGTCGATGGCAGCCTGCTCGACATGGGCTCGCAGATGTTCGTGCACCTGCCCAACTCACGCAGCATGGAGCTGGAGTCCGACGTCATGGGCCTGGAGCTGATGGCGCGCGCCGGCTACGACCCGCGCAACGCCCCCAAGCTGTGGGAAAAAATGCGTGCCGCCAGCGGCGGCAACAAGGGCCTGGCCTTCATGAGCACCCACCCCGCCGATGAAGAGCGCATTGCCGCCATGCAGGAAAACATCCCCAAGGTGGTGCACCTGTATGAAGAAGCACGCGCACGCAAGGCCGCCAGTGCCGGCAAGCGCGCCCCGGCTGCCAGGAAGAAAGGCTCCGGCAAGCCCCAGAAAAGCCAGTAAGGCCTGCGCCCCCGGTGCCCCGGGGCGGGGCGCTGGCGGGGCACCTCATTACAATCCCCCCGTTCAAGCAAAAAACGCTGCCTTGGCAGCGTTTTGCGTTCTCTGTCACCCCCTCTTGTAACCACCGCGCCGCTGGCTGCGCGGTTTGAAGGAAAAAACCCCATGAGCCTCAAATGCGGCATCGTGGGCCTGCCCAACGTAGGCAAGTCCACCCTGTTCAACGCCCTGACCAAAGCGGGCATCGCTGCGGAAAACTACCCCTTCTGCACCATCGAACCCAACACCGGCGTCGTCGAAGTACCCGACCCGCGCCTGCAACAGCTGGCCGAAATCATCCAGCCCGAGCGCATCGTGCCCGCCATTGTGGAATTTGTGGACATCGCGGGCCTGGTGGCCGGCGCCAGCAAGGGCGAAGGCCTGGGCAACCAGTTCCTGGCGCACATCCGCGAGACAGACGCCATCGTCAACGTGGTGCGCTGCTTTGAAGACACCAACGTGGTGCACGTGGCGGGCAAGGTCGATCCCATCGCCGACATCGAAGTCATCCAGACCGAACTGTGCCTGGCCGACCTGGGCACCGTGGAAAAGGCCGTGGCACGCTACAGCAAGGCCGCCAAATCGGGCAACGACAAGGAAGCAGCCGCCATGCTCAAGGTGCTGGAGCCCGTGCAGACCGCCCTCAACGAAGGCAAGCCCGTACGCACGCTGAATCTGAGCGCCGAAGAGCGCGCCCTGCTCAAGCCCCTGTGCCTGATCACCGCCAAACCCGCCATGTTCGTCGGCAACGTGGCCGAAGACGGTTTTGAAAACAACCCCCTGCTGGAGCGCCTGCAGCAGTACGCTGCCGAGCAAAACGCCCCCGTGGTCGCCATCTGCGCCAAGATCGAAGCCGAAATGGCCGAGATGGACGACGAAGACCGCGACATGTTCCTGCAGGAAATGGGCCTGGAAGAGCCGGGCCTGAACCGCCTGATCCGCGCTGGTTACGCACTGCTGGGCCTGCAGACCTACTTCACCGCCGGTGTGAAGGAAGTGCGCGCCTGGACCATCCGCGTTGGTGACACTGCACCCCAGGCTGCCGGTGTCATCCACGGCGACTTCGAGCGCGGCTTTATCCGCGCGCAGACCATCGCGTTCGAGGACTTCATCGCCTACAAGGGTGAACAGGGTGCCAAGGACGCGGGCAAGATGCGCGCCGAAGGCAAGGAATACGTCGTGCGCGATGGCGATGTAATGAATTTCCTGTTCAACGTCTGAGTCTGGACGCTTACCTCACAAGCTCTGTGAGTTTGCAAAAAATCCCTGCAATTCCATGAATTGCAGGGATTTTTTTATTTTCATCCCCTCGTGGACTGTGGATGCCTGCAGGGCTTGGCCAAACTGAGGAGTGTCCGCATTTTTTGTAATCGGTTCGTACTTCAGCAGATAGAGGTGCGGTTCCGCACTCAATGGTAAAGCGTGTCATCGCCGCTTTCTAATCCTCTAATCCCGGATGGGCATGCTCTAACTCTGGTCGATTCAGCCTGATAACAGGGTATTCATAGAGATGATGCCCCATTTAATGGCTATGATTGCCCCCGTTTGCATAGCCTGGGCTTTCACTTTCATGCACTCGCTCTCACCCGAGTACCTCGACGCGCTTCGCTTTGATGGCTCCCAGGTTGCCACGTTGCGCTCACTGGGTGGGTTCCAGGGCAAGCAGCAGCTCTATGCCATGCAGCTGCCTGAAGCCCTAAAAAGCCTACGTCAGATGGCGTTAGTCGAATCTACCGAGTCGTCCACCCGCATGGCAGGTGTGGTCGTGGCTCCTTCGCGGCTGAAATCTCTGATCACCCGCAACGCAACGCCAAGGAGCGGCTTTGAACGGGAGGTTGTCGGCTATCGTGATGCTCTGGCACAGGTCCACGAGCCCGCCTCACCCTTGCTTTTCAGCGAAAACGTAGTGTTGCAATTGCACACCTTGCTATACCGCGATATGCCGCAGGAAGACGGGCGCTGGAAGGTGACCAATAGCGACATTGTTGAACGTCACCCAGAAGGAACATCGTGTTGGCGCTTCCAGCCAGTTGCTGCACACCTTACACCCGTGGCCATGGCCGATCTGACTGGACGCTATGCCACGGCATTGGATCAGCGCCTGGCCGACCCCCTCGTACTGGTGCCGCTGGCGATGCTCGACTTTTTGTGCATCCACCCCTTCCCGGACGGCAACGGTCGCATGTCCCGCTTGTTGACCTTGCTGCTGCTCTATCACTTCGACTATGCCGTGGGTCGCTACATCAGCCTGGAACGCATCTTCGAAGATACCAAGGAAGGTTATTACGAAACGCTGGAAGCCAGCTCGCAGGGCTGGCACCAGGGGCAGCACGACGTAAAGCCCTGGCTCGACTACTTCTGGGGAGCCTTGCTACGGGCATACCGCGAGTTCGAGGAGCGTGTCGGCACCATCGAACGTGGCCGTGGCAGCAAAGGCGACCGGGTGCGGACGGAAGTCCTGGGGCGCACCCTGCCATTCTCGATTTCCGAGATTGAAGAGGCCTGCCTGGGCGTGAGCCGGGACATGGTACGGCTGGTGCTGCGGGCGATGAAGTCAGAGGGATTGATCGAATCGACTGGCAAGGGGCGAGGGGCGAAATGGCAACACATCTCGACGGGCGCCTCTGGCCGTACGGCACAGCTGCCAAGCGGGCACAGAATGGATCAGTAAGGACTCTTCATGGATAACGTTTTCCAATTCCGCGACCAGCTCATCGAGCGATACGGCAGCTTTTCCCGCAGTTTCGTTCGCATCGCCGCACCTGATATCCAAGCCGAGGTCGAGCATCAATATGCGCAAGGCCGCTATTGGCCTGAACCGCTGGTGCAGATCAACCCGAATTATCAACGTCAAGGCACAGTGCAGGATTTGGTGGCGGAGGGGGTCCTGCATCCTGCCTGCGCAGACATCTTTCAGGTTGGGAAGACGGAAGGCAAGCCAAGTCCCCTGCATCTTTACAAGCACCAGATGGAAGCCCTGGCCAAAGGCCAGGAACGCCAGAGCTATGTGGTCACAACCGGAACGGGGTCGGGCAAGTCCCTGTCCTTTTTCATCCCGGTCATCGACCGCCTTCTCAAGGCCAAGGACTCCGATGGCAAAGCACGTACCAGAGCCATTGTGATTTATCCGATGAACGCTCTGGCCAACAGCCAGCTGGAAGAGCTCGACAAGTTTCTGCATGGCTATGCGCCAGAGCACCGCCCCTTCACCGTCAAGCGCTACACCGGCCAGGAAAGCCAGACGGAACGCCGCGCCATCGCGGATGAACCGCCCGATATCCTGCTCACCAACTTCATGATGCTGGAGTACATCCTCACGCGCTTCGACGAAGTGGATCGGCGCGTGGTGGAACACTGCGAGGGACTTGAGTTCCTGGTGTTGGATGAGTTGCATACCTATCGTGGCCGTCAAGGGGCGGACGTTGCCTTGCTGGTGCGTCGCCTGCGGGAGCGCTTGAAAGCCGAGCAACTGGTCTGTATCGGCACGTCTGCCACCATGTCCAGCGCAGGCAGCCAAGCTGACCGCAACCGCGTGGTGGCTGCTGTGGCCAGCAAACTGTTTGGCACCCGGATCACCGAGCATGATGTCATCGGCGAGACCCTGGAGCGCGTCACCAACCCACTCAAGGATGTCAACGCCATCCGCACAGAACTGCCGGAAGCCGTTGCGCGAAAGCAGGATATCTGGGTTGATTTCGACGCTTTTCGCGATGATCCGTTGGCTATCTGGGTGGAATTGAACCTGGGTATCGAGCTACCTGCGGACGAGCCTCCAAGGCGCGCGAAACCCATGACGCTGGAAGAGGCCAGCTACCGTCTTGCCGAAGATGCGGGCTGCCAGCCTGAAGCCGCTCGCGCCGCCCTGCAGCGCTTTCTGGTGGCTGCCCATGATGTGCGCACGCCCCAGGGCAGGCCGCCTTTCGCGTTCAAGCTGCACCAGTTCATCAGTGGACCGGGCAAGGTGCTCACCACGTTGGAAGAGCGAGGCAAGCGCCATGTCACGCTCGATGCCCAGCGTTTCGCACCGGGGCGGCAGCAAGAGAATGTGCTGCTTTACCCCACGCATTTCTGCCGCGATTGCGGCCAGGAGTACCTGCCTGTCTGGCACGCACAGCAACCGGTCAGCTTCAGCCCGCGTGAAATCGACGATATCGCAGCGGAAGACGACACCGCCAGCTATGGCTTCCTGTGCCCACTGGTGCCCGGGCAGCAATACGGTGGCCTGCTTGAAGACCTGCCGGAAACCTGGATCGACCTCAGCCGTAGCGAGCCCAAAGTCAAGTCAGCCTACAAGAATGCCGTTCCCTATATGGTCACGGTCGATGCCAAAGGACAAACAGGCTCCGGGACGGAGTTCTGGTTCATTCCCGGAAAGTTCCGCTTCTGCCTGAACTGCGGCACAACACACGAAGCCCACGGCAAGGATGCCAACCGCCTCTCCAGCCTGTCCGGCGAAGGCCGCTCTTCGGCCACTACCATGATTGCCCTGGCGGCCTTGCAGCAATTGTTCGCACTTTCCGAACCTGCGCCAGGGCAGCCCGACCCACGCAAGTTGCTTGGGTTTACCGACAACCGCCAGGATGCCGCTCTGCAGGCGGGACATTTCAACGACTTCATTTTCCTGCTGACGCTGCGTGCCGGCTTGATCGGCGCACTACAGGGCAGCGGTGGCCAACTCGATGAAGAAAACCTGGCCGAAAGCGTATTCAAGGCCCTCGGCTTTCAAGGGGTCGATGAAGCCACCTTGGTGGAATATCTGCGCACTCCCAAGCTCATGGGGCTGGCACGGCAGGAAGCGCAACGCACCTTGCGATTCATTATTGCCTACCGGCTGCTGCGCGATCTACGGCGTGGCTGGCGCTTCAATAATCCGAATCTGGATCAGCTTGGCCTGTTGCAGATTCGGTACCGAGACCTGGCCGCCTTTAGCGCTGACACCAGCATCTTTGCCGCAAACAGCACCTTGAACAAACTGACGGCGGTGCAGCGAGCAATTCTGTACGAATTACTGTTCGACACGCTGCGTCGCCATCTGTGCCTGGAAAGCCGTTACCTCGACCCGGTCGAGCAGGACAAGGCACGTACCAGCGCCCACACCTACCTGAATGAACGCTGGGCTTTTGCCCCCGACGAGAGACTCGATACCGGCCGCTATCTCATCCTCGGCAAGCGCCCGGAATACAAGGGCAAGCCGCGCACCGACCTGGTGACGGGCGGCCCACGCTCTCGCCTACTGCGGCAAATCAAGACGGCGGCCTTCTGGCGCGACAGCGCTTGCGCCAGCGAGGTCGCACAGTGGAAAGATGTCGAGTGGGCCGTTCTGATCGAAGACATGCTCAAGGCAGCCAGCAACTATGGTTATGTGCAAAAACATGCCATTGATTCGCAGCTTGCTGGCTGGCGTCTGAACGCAGCCGCCATGGACTGGTGCCTGATTGCCGATGACGCACCGGCAGAAAGCAATCGCATCAACCAGTACTTCCGTGCGCTGTATCTCAGCATTGCCGACCTGCTGCGTCAGCCCTCACATCCGCTGTTCGATTTCGAGGCCCAGGAACATACAGCCCAGGTGGATGCACCGCGCCGGCAACTGCTGGAGCAGCGCTTCCGCTACACCGAAAAAGACAGGCAGGACTGGGCGCAGAACCCGGCCCACGAAGCGCCGCTGGAGCGCCTGCCGGTGATGTTCTGCTCCCCCACCATGGAGCTGGGCGTGGATATCTCCGCACTCAACACCGTGTACCTGCGCAACGTGCCGCCAACCCCGGCCAACTACGCCCAGCGCAGCGGCCGTGCGGGTCGTTCGGGTCAGCAGGCGCTGGTCATCACCTACTGCGCGGCGCTCAGCCCGCACGACCAGTGGTTCTTCCACAATGCCAACGAGATGGTGCATGGCGTGGTACGCGCACCCACACTCGATCTGGCCAACCGCGACCTGATCGACAGCCATCTGCAAGCGGTCTGGCTGGCCAGCACCCAGGTGCCGCTGGACGACAGCATTGCGCCCATGCTGGATCTTGAGCGGCCCGGCAAACCACTGAAACAGCCCTTGCAGGAAGCGCTACAGGCGCAGACCGTCCAGCAGCGTGCCCTGGCCAGTGCCTGCCGGGTCATCGATCAGCTCAAGGAAGAGCTGGCAAGCAGCGCCTGGTTCACGCCTGACTACGTACACCAGGTCATCGCCAATGCACCCAAGGCGTTCTCCGAAGCGCTGGAGCGTTGGCGCAAACTGTTTGAGGCCACACGCGAGCAAATGGACATGGCCGACCGTATCGTCAAAAGCCATACCGCCTCGCACACGGAACGCCAAAATGCCCAGCGCCGCTACGGCGACGCCGCGCGCCAGTATGCCGTGTTGCTCAAATCCGGTAATGGCCAGAACAACGACTTCTACACCTATCGCTACCTGGCCAGCCAAGGCTTCCTGCCCGGCTACAACTTCCCGCGCCTGCCGCTGATGGCCTGGATTCCCGCCCGTGGCGGTCAGACCATCAATGGCAAGGATGACGAAGGCAGCATGGTCAGCCGTCCGCGTTTCCTGGCCTTGTCAGAATTCGGCCCTCGCAGCCTCATCTATCACCAGGGCCGCATGTACCGCGTGGTGCGCGCCAAACTCAACGTCGGCAATACAGACCACATTTCCGGCAACAGCCAGTTGGCCACCATTGCCTCTCTGGTGTGCAGTCAGTGCGGCTACGGTCATCTCGGTGAGCCGGGCGGCGAACAGCCGCTGGTCAATCGCTGCGAGAACTGTGACGCCCTGCTCACCGAGCAAGATTGGGTGCGCGAGCTCTACCGCATCGAAACCGTGGAGACGGTAGCCACCGAGCGCATCTCCATCAACGACGAGGAACGCCAACGTCAGGGCTTCGAGTTGCAGACCACCTACCGCTTCCTGCCCGGCCCCGATGGCCGTATCCAGCAGCAGAAGGCCACGATCCAACAAGGCGAGGACGTGCTGGGCGAGCTCACCTACGCGCCCGCGGCGCAAATCTGGCGCATCAACCGCGGCTGGCGCAGGCGTAAGAACAAGGAGCAACTGGGCTTCTACATCAATCCCATTACCGGCACCTGGAGCAAGCAGGACGCACCGGATGCGGAAGACGACAAGGGCAACGACGATGCCTTGCTGGAAAAGGTGCCGCCCCAGCGCATCGTTCCTTTTGTGGAAGATCATCGCAACCTGCTGATATTCACACCTCTACATGCCCTGTCGCTGGAGGCCATGGCCACTCTGCAGGCTGCTCTCAAGCGTGGCATCGAAATGACCTTCCAGATCGAGGAATCCGAACTGGTGGTCGAACCCCTGCCGAAGTCCGACGAACGTCGCGCCTTGCTGTTCTACGAAGCGGCCGAAGGCGGTGCGGGTGTGCTCACTCGCCTGGCAAATCATCGCGACGACCTTGCACTCGTCGCCAGCAATGCCCTGCAACTGATTCACTACCGCGCACCGCAGAGCGGCGTTTGGACGCTGGACGATCTGCCGTCACTGGAGCAGACCGATGAACTGGGCAATCATCAATGCGAGGCCGGCTGTTACCAATGCCTGCTCTCCTACTTCAATCAGCCGGATCACGAGCACATCAACCGCCGTAACGCGGATGCGCTCAAGCTGCTGGTCGCGCTGGCCAATGCCCAGGTGCAGCCCGTCACGAGCAGCCCGACTACCCTTGCCTCAACAACAGCAAACGAGCCCCTCGACGCCTGGCTGTCCGCACTCCGCCAGGCCGGGGCTAGACAACCTGATGCGGTCAATGTACCCGTCAACAATGGCGCGGCCATCGCCGCAGCCCAGTACAAGGCATCTCGTGCTTTGGTATTTCTTTCCGTAGTGGATGGGCAGACCGCCAGCGTATTGCAGGACAAAGGTTGGCAGGTGCTCGATTTTGCGGACGTTTCACAGTGGCCACAAAAGTTTGCCGCGCACGTCGATGTGTTTGGCTCCAAGGAATAAAAGGCCCATGACAACCCTAGAACACGACTTTTTACCCGGCAACCTGGTGCGCGCCCGAGGCCGCGAATGGGTGGTGCAGAGCGACTCTCGCCGCGACTGGTTGCGCCTGCGTCCATTGAACGGCGCCGATGACGAAAGCATTGCCCTGATCCCCGAGTTGGAACTGCATCCCGTCGAACCTGCCACCTTCGACTGGCCCGATCCTGCACGCGCCGGCAACCATGCCGCCGCGCTGTTGCTACGCGATGCCTTGCGCCTGACCCTGCGCGCAGGCGCCGGCCCGTTCCGCTCCTTTGGCAATATCGCGGTGGAGCCTCGCGGCTACCAACTTGTGCCGTTGCTGATGGCACTGCGCCTGTCCACTGTGCGCCTGCTGATTGCGGATGACGTCGGCATCGGCAAGACCATCGAAGCCGGCCTGATCGCACGAGAGCTCATGGACCGTGGCGAAATCGCCCGCCTGGCCATCCTCTGCCCGCCACATCTGGTCGAGCAGTGGCAAAGTGAGTTGGAAACCCGCTTCAACCTTCAGGCCGTGGCGTTGACTTCGTCTTCGGCCTCCCGCATCGAGCGTGATCTGCCACATGGCGTGCGCCTGTTCGACCATCATCCCGTGGTGGTCGTCAGCCTGGACTACATCAAGAGCGAACGCCACCGCGAACAGTTTCTTGCCGCTGCCCCTGAATGCATCATCGTTGACGAAGCCCACACGTGCGCCAGCAGTGGCGCCGGCAAGCAATTGCGCTTCGAGTTGCTGCAGCGCCTTGCCCGTGACGAGCAGAGACACCTGATCTTGCTAACCGCCACCCCGCACTCCGGTGACGAAACCGCCTTCTACAACCTGCTGTCGCTGCTCGATCCTCGCTTTGCAGCGCTGCAAGGGCGCATGACGGCCTCCGATCCGCTGCGTCAGGAACTCGCCCGCCATTTTGTGCAACGCCGCCGCAAAGACATCGTCGAGTGGCAGGCTGAAACCCAGGATGGACGGGGTTTCCCCCGCCGCATGAAAACCGAGCTCACCTACCAGCTCAGCGGCGAATGGGGTGCGTTCTTCGATGCCGTGCAGGACTACTGCCGGGAAATGGCGGAAGCCATTGAACAGCAAGACACGCAGCAAGGTGGCGCCCGCCTCATCTGGTACGCCACTTTGGCCTTGCTGCGCTGTGTGGCCTCTTCGCCTGCGGCGGCCGTCAAGGCCCTGACCACGCGGCTGGAAGGCACCATGGCGGATGACGACTTGCTCAGTGACGAGCGCCTGCACGATGGCGAAGCCGACGACCTCATGGGCAGTGACCTGGAGCCCCCCGCCCAATTGCAGGACGCCAGCCGCCTGCACGACCTCATTGCCGAAGCACAGCGCCTGTCCGGCACGAAGGGCGATCCCAAGCTGGCCGCGCTCATCCGGCACATCGGTTCCTTGCTTGAAGATGGCTATCACCCCGTGGTGTTCTGCCGCTATGTCGCCACTGCCCATTACGTGGCCGAGCACATCAAGGCCGCCTTTCCCACGGCCACCGTCGATGCCGTCACCGGCGAGCTCACCCCGGAAGAGCGCCGTGAGCGCGTGGAAGATATGGAAGAGGCCGGGCGACGCATCCTTGTCGCCACCGACTGTCTTTCCGAAGGCATCAACCTGCAACATCTGTTCACCGCCGTCGTCCATTACGACTTGGCCTGGAACCCCACACGCCACGAACAACGCGAAGGCCGCGTTGACCGTTTTGGCCAGCAGGCCGAGGAAGTCCGTTGCACCATGCTCTACGGGCAGGACAACCCGGTCGATGGTTTCGTGCTCAACGTCATCCTGCGCAAGGGCGAAACCATCCAAAAGGAACTGGGCGTGCTGGTGCCCCTCCCTGAGGACGAAGCCCGCATCAGCCAGGCCCTGGTCAAGGCCGCGCTCATGCGGCGCAGCAACAGCAGCATGGCATCGCCGCAAGCCAGTTTCGATTTCGGTGAATCCGAGCAACTGCTGGCGCCATTGCAGGCCCAGTGGCAGGACGCCCTGGAGAAAGCCAAAGCCAACCGCACCGTCTTTGCCCAACGCCGCATCAAGCCCGACGAGGTGTTGCCAGAGTGGCATAAACAGCAACAAGCCCTGGGCACCCAGGCCGATGTGCAGCGTTTCCTGCAAAGCGCCTGCGTGCGCCTCGGATCGCCCTTGGAAATGAGCCGCAAGCAGGCCCGCTTCCTGCCCCAGCATCTGCCCGAAGCCCTGCGCCAGCGCCTGGCCGATGAAGGCATCGACAAACCACAAAGCATCGACTTCGCCGAACTGCACCGCAGCCACCCGCTGGTCGGCCTGCTGGCTCAGCACCTGCTGGAAGATGCACTCGGCAGCGAACATCCGCTGGCCACCCGTTGTGCCGCCACGCTGACCGACGACGTCGATGTCGCCACTACGATCTATCTGCTGCGCTTGCGCCATCAGCTCAGCTACGTGCGCCGTCGCGAGCCGTTCCAGATGATGGCCGAGGAAACTGTGGCACTGGCCGTGCGCGGCCGAACCAATCCGCAATGGCTGGCCGATGACAGCGTGAACCGCCTGCTCGAATGCACGCCCAGCGGCAACCTGCCCGCAGAAGCCGTGCAACGCGAGGTGTGCGCCGCGCTCGATTTTCTCGCCGCGCATCCCCAGCCACTGCAAGCTCTGGCAGAGCAACGCGCCCAAGCCCTGTTGACCGACCATGAGCGCGTGCGCGCAGCCGCACGCGATGTTGGCCACCACAGCGTCAGCCCTTGTCTGCCGGTCGACGTCATGGGTGTTTACGTCCTGCTGCCGGATACGCTCTGATGGATCATGTACTCACCATGACGGAAACCGAAACCGTCGAGTTGAAGAAATCCCTGGCTGAGCTGAAGCAGGGCCTGATCTCGTTGGCCGCCATGCTCAACAAACACGGCCAGGCCGAGCTGTGGTTCGGCATTGCACCCAACGACAAAGCCGTGGGTCTGGAGATCAGCGAAAAGACCCTGCGTGATGTATCCCAGGCCATTACCGCGCATATGGAACCGGCCATCTATCCACACATCACCCAACAGTGCATCGACGGCAAGCATTGTCTGCAAATCAAGGCCGAGGGCTGGCAGCAGCCTTATCTCGCTCTGGAAAATGCCCCAAGCACCAGCTTTGACGAAATTGGCGGTCTGTTCATCACCCGTTTCAACCGGCCATCCGCGCTGGATGCCTCGCAAGATGCACCCGCGATCAGACCGGAAACCAGCCTGAAAACTACCCAGGAACTACCGCAGGCTACCCAAGAAACTACCCAAGAACTACCAAGGACTACCCAAGAAATCCTGCTGCAACACCTGCGCAGCCAGCCAGGCATCACGACTGTCGAGCTGGCGCGGGTAACGGGGCTCAGCCCCGACGGTGTCAAGTACCACCTCAACCAGCTCAAACGCACCGGCAAGCTACGCCGCCATGGCCCCACCAAGGGCGGCTATTGGGAAGTTGTTACAAAGGCCGACGAATAACATGAAACGCATCCGCAAGACCCAGGCCACGCTGGATTTGCCCACTCTCAAGCTTGAAGGTGGCCTGTTCCTGCCCGACCAACTGGAAAAAGCCGCCCAGGGCCGCGCCAGCGCCCAGAGCGAGGCCGATTACGGCACCCCCAAGGGCGTCAAGCTCAAGGACGAATACAGCCGCGCCTTCCAGATCGCCTGCGCCCAGTGGCAGCACTTCGCCGCGCAGATGGAGCGCGCCGACGTCGATGCCGCCCAGCTCACCACCGCTTTCGTGCACGAACTGCTGCGCGATGCCTTCGGCTACGCCACCCTGCAAGCCGCTTCGGCACAGCCCGTGGGGGAGCTGCGCTACCCCGTCAGCCTGATGGCTGGCCGCATGCCCGTGCTGGTGGCACCACACACCCTGGGGCTGGACGAGGCCGACGCGCGCTTTGCCGTGCAGGGCGGCGGCAGTCGCAGGAAAGCCCCTTTCCAGGCCATGCAGGAGCTGCTCAACGCCAGTACCGACCACCTCTGGGGCATCGTCAGCAACGGCAGGCAACTGCGCCTGTTGCGCGACGCCGCCAGCCTCACCCGCCCCAGCTTTCTCGAAGTCGATCTGGCCGACCTGCTGGGCGGCCAGCGCTACGCCGAATTCGCCAACGTCTGGCGCCTGCTGCATGCCAGTCGTGCGCCCGGTCACCGTGTACAGGGAGCTGAAACCTGCATATGGGAACAATGGCGCACCGAAGGCCAGCAAGAAGGCACCCGCGTACGCGATGGCCTGCGCGATGGCGTCGAGCAGGCGCTGCTGACCTTCGGTCAGGGCTTCCTGCAACACCCCGACAACCACGCCCTGCGCACCGCCCTGCATGACGGCACGCTCAGCAAGGACGCCTTTTTCCAACAACTGCTGCGCCTGGTCTACCGGCTCATCTTCGTCTTCACCGTGGAAGAGCGCGGCCTGCTGCATCCGCAGGACGATAGCGCCGATGCACAAACCGCTCGCCGCGCCTATGCCGAAGGCTACGCCCTGGCCCGCCTGCGCGAGCTGTGCCTCAAACGCCGTGCCCGCACTCGGCACGACGACCAGTGGCAGGCCATCCGCATCGTCTTCCGTGGCCTGGCACAAGGCGAGCCGCGTCTGGCCTTGCCCGCCCTGGGCGGCCTGTTCGCTCCCGCGCAATGCCCAGATCTGGATGCCGCCAGCCTGGACAACGCCCACCTGCTGGCCGCCCTGCAACATCTGCGCTGGGCCAAGCCGACCGGCGCGCACAGCCTGGTGCCGGTGGACTATCGCAACATGGGCCCGGAAGAACTGGGCAGTGTCTACGAAAGCCTGCTGGAACTGGTGCCCGCCGTCGACCTGCCCGCCCGCACCTTCGGCTTCGTCGGCCGCACCGAAGAGGGCAGCACCGCAGGCAACGCCCGCAAGCTCACCGGCAGCTACTACACCCCCGACAGCCTGGTGCAGGAGCTGATCAAAAGCGCGCTCGACCCCGTCATCGAACAACGTCTGGCAGCCAACCCGACCAACCCCACCGAGGCACTGCTGGCCATCCGCGTCATCGACCCGGCCTGCGGCAGCGGCCACTTCCTGCTCGCCGCCGCCCGCCGTCTGGCGGAAAAGCTGGCCCAGTTGCGCAGCCTCGAAGGCGGGCAGGAAGGCGCCATCCAGCCGCAGGACTACCGCCACGCTCTGCGCGAAGTGGTGGCCCGCTGCATCTTCGGGGTGGACCGCAACCCCATGGCCATCGAACTGGCGCGCATGGCCCTGTGGCTCGAAGGCTACGAGGAAGGCCGCCCGCTGGGCTTCCTCGACCACCACCTGCAAGTGGGCGATGCCTTGCTGGGCCTGACCGACCTGAACGCGCTGGAACAAGGCATCGCCAAGGATGCCTTCAAGCCCTTGAGCGGCGACGACAAGGACGTTTGCAAGGCACTGGCCAAGGCCAACGCCGCCGGTCTCAAGCAAATAGACAAGGATCTGAACCGAAAACAGATGCTGCTGGGTGTGGACAACCGCAGCGGCCTCGATGCCCTGCGCGCCATCGAAACCCTGCCCGCTGACACCCCCGAGCAGGTGGCCGCCAAGGAACAGGCCTGGCGCCGCTTTCTGGAAGACTCCGCCCACAGCCCGCTGGCCCACGCCGCCGATGCGCTGGTGGGCGCCTACCTGCTGCCCAAGACGGAAGACACGGCCGATGCCGTGCCCACCAGCATCACCCTGCATGCGCTGCTGACCGACCCGCAACGCGCCCAGACCGAGCACGCCGCGCCCATCGCCGCCGCACGCGCCGCCTGCGAACAGGCCCGCGTGTTCCACTGGCCGCTGGCCTTTCCGCAGGTATTCGCGCAAGGCGGCTTCGACTGCGTGCTGGGCAATCCGCCGTGGGAACGCATCAAGCTGCAAGAGGAAGAATTCTTCGCCACCCGCCATCGCGACGTGGCGGAGGCCCGCAACAAGGCCGAACGCGCCCAGCGCATCCAGTGGCTCAGCGAAGGCATGCTGGCACGCCACCTGTACCCCGACCTGGCCCACGAAACGAACGAGGACGAGGCCGAAAAACGCCTCTACCGCGAATTCGTCACCGCCCGCCGCACGGCGGAGGCGGCCAGCGTGTTCGCCCATGTGAAAGGCACCGACGGCGGCCGCTACCCGCTGACCGGCGTGGGCGATGTGAACACCTACGCGCTGTTTGCCGAAACCATCCTGCAAATCCATGCCGATAGCGGCCGCGCCGGATTCATCGTGCCCACCGGCATCGCCACCGACGACAGCACCAAGGCGTACTTCGGCCACATCACCCAGAACCGGCGGCTGGTCAGCCTGTACGACATCGAGAACCGCGAGGCGGTATTCCCCTCGGTACACCGCAGCTACAAGTTCTGCTTGCTCACCCTGGGCGCAGCGGAACAGGCCGAATTCGTCTGTTTCGCCACCCAGGTCAGCCAACTGGCCGACCCGCGCCGCCGTTTCACCCTCACGCCCGAGGAATTCCGCCTCATCAACCCCAACACGCTCACCTGCCCGGTGTTCCGCAGCGAGCGCGACGCGGAGCTGACCAAGAAGCTCTACCGCGCCGCCCCGGTGCTGATGCGCGATGCTGTGATCGCAGGCGAGGGCAAGCAGGCCAAGGTGGTGGAACCCGCGCAAAACCCGTGGGGTATTTCGTTCATGACCATGTTCCACATGTCGAACGACAGCCATCTGTTCAAGACCGAGCCAGCCCCTGACCGCCTGCCGCTGTACGAGGCCAAACTGATCCACCAGTTCGACCACCGCTGGGCCACCTACACGCCGGACGGCAACAGCCGTGATGTCACGCCGGCGGAAAAGGCCGACCCGGCTTTCACCGTCACCCCGCGCTACTGGGTGCAAGCCCGCGAAGTCTGGCTGCGCGTCGCCCGCCTGCCCGAAGGCTTGATGAAGGCCCTCAAGGACGGCAACACCCAGGCCGCCGTGCTGTGTGTCACCCAGTTGCTGTTCGGGCGCTACCTGGCCGAACAGCGTCGCACCCATCCGGGCATGGGCATCTACCCTGAATGGAAAGCCTTTGTCGCCCGGCATCCCTATGCGCGCACCATCGCCCCCACATCACTGGGCTTCGTCGGAGATAACCCCCCATGTCTGCAACCGCTGAATGAGGACTACCTGCCCGCCGAAAGCGAAGCCAGGGTGCAGCCCTACACGCCCGGCGCCCGCAACGCCACCGCCTGGTACGCCACCGACCCAGACGCCGAGCGCGCCGTACTGGCGCTCGCCGCCGACTATGGCCATCTGCCGGCGTCGGAAGCCCCGCTGGCGGACGAACCCGACGTGCTCGCCTTGGCTGAACGCTGGCTGCAGGCCGCCTGCCCACAGTGGTTGATGGGGTGGCGTCGTAATGCGCGAGCTACTGATGAACGTACAACGATTGCAACAGTAATGCCCATGAGTGCTCAAGGAGACAGCGTTTTTCTCTGGCTTGTGGACGAATCGATCCAGGCTGTGCAGTCGGCTGCATTACTTGGCAATCTTGAATGCCTACCTCTTGATTTTGTGGCGAGACAGAAAGTAGGAGGTGTCAATTTCAGCTTTTACTACTTCAAACAACTTCCCATACTCCCGCCAGACCGCTACACCGAAGCCGACCTTGCATTCATCGTCCCGCGTGTACTGGAGCTGACCTACACCTCCTGGGATTTGCAGCCCTGGGCCGAGGAATTGGTGAGCGCATGGAAAACGGAAACCGGCGACTGGAAGCACTGCACCCCCGAGGCCATCCGCCGCTCGCCGCTCACCCCTTTCCCTTATGACCCCGACCGCCGCGCCACCCTGCGCGCCGAACTCGACGCCTACTACGCCAGACTCTACGGCCTCACCGAGGAAGAACTACGCTACATCCTCGACCCCGCCGACGTCATGGGCGACGACTACCCCAGCGAAACCTTCCGCGTGCTCAAAGACAAGGAGATGCGAGAATACGGCGAATACCGCACGCAAAGGCTGGTGCTGGAGGCGTGGGATCAGATGGAAAAAGGAAACTTGCTGTGAGCGCGCTACCTTTTACTGACAGGGAACTGACGAAAGCATGGCGCGAGCTATCCGCCGCTGCCACGTCGGCATTTGTAAACAACCGTAAAAATCCACACCGCTTATTGCTGTTTTATGCGGTGGAATGCGGATTAAAAGCAGTCTGGCTAAGGCGGCAAGGCCGTACCTTGTTTGAAGGCGATGACATCAAGCGCACAGGCCATGATTTACGCCAGGTTTTAAAAGAGCTGAATGTGGGTTCCTGCCTTTCCCTGGCGGAAACTTTTCGCTTGCCCGAGGTTACCCGTGGCCAGACAAAGCTGCCTCGCAACGGGAAATTTAGCGACCTACACCAAGTATGGCGCTATGGCGGCCAATGTGAAGCCCCCACCGATAAAGACTGCGAACAGCAACTGCAAGATGTGCTTGACTGGATTCAAGGAGAACTGCAATGAACAGAATGACAGGGACACACCTGTGTCTGTTGACCTGGCTGGATGTGGAGCGTTTGCTCAAGCAAACAACCCACCGCTGGGCTGACCTGCCAGAAAACATCCTGGCCGTGGATTGCTTTGCTTCTGGCATGGATATTTACCACAACGGTGATGAGTCGCAGGTAGACCAGTGGCTGACCAAGGCGTTTGGGCGGCTCTACCTGACGACTGAGGCAGGGCGACACGTCGAGCTGAAAATCGGCTCTACGGGTTATCCAGTCAACCTGATTCAGGATGCCGGCATGCAGAAAATCACTCCGCCCGAGTATCCGCTGTGGAAGGATGTGGTCTATTTGCCTGATCCTGAACAGGACGATAATGCAGATGAAGAACTGCTACGTGAACCACCCGCCCAGCCCTATCAAACAGTCAAAATGCCTGCTGAGTTTGCTGGCGGCCCGGAGCTGGTTTCTTTTCACTCGTTCAAGGGTGGCGTGGGGCGCACCAGTGCCTTGATGACTTATGTAACGGCTTGTTTTAAAGAGAGCAGTGACGGGCCCAAAAAAATCCTGGTGGTGGATGCCGACCTGGAAGCGCCCGGCGTAACTTTTTGGCTCAGTGATATAAACAGGCCTGGCGTTTCGTTTGTACAGCTGCTTGAGGCTTTGCACTACCCGCCGACCAGTACGGATGAGGCGCTGGAGTACTTTGCCGCCGAGTTAAAGAAAACCTCCTATAGCGTAAATGGACTGGAGCGAGAGTTGTTTGTGCTGCCAGCAGCCCTGGATTTAAGCGAGATCCAGGATATGCCGGTCACACCCGAACATCTGGCGCGTAATCCAGCGAATCCCTGGCAGTTAACGGATCACCTGCATGCATTGGGCCAAAAGCTGGGGGCAGATGCCGTGTTTATTGATTTGCGCGCGGGCCTGAGCGAGCTGGCGAGCCCTTTGTTATTTGATCCGCGTATTGATCACTTTTTTGTTACCACGGTTGCACCTCAGTCGATACTGGGCATGACGGAAGTGCTACGCAGCTTGCACGCCTATAACCGACGCTTGCCGGAAGACCTACAAGCCAGGGCCAGGCCTAGCGTTGTGTTGAGCCTGCTCACCAAAGAGTTGCGCGAGTCTGCAAGCTATGCAGACGCCATTAAAAGGCTTGAGCAGGCGTATCCCTCGTCCGAACCGTTGGCTTCACAAATTGAATGGCTTGAGGCCAGCTTCAATAACAGCCTGATGTCTATCAGTAATATTGATGAAGCCTTGGCAAGATTTTCCGAAGCTTTTCCTTTATTCAATGCGGCGGAAAGCTGGGCCAAAGCACTTTATGCAGTGCAGCCCGGATTGAATATTGGTGGCCAGAAAAAAAATGAGCGCACAGAACAGGAGCGACAAGAGCTGGCGCGAAAATTATATGAAATATGCACGGAAGCAGCCTTTGCTGAGGGCAACAATCTGGGCAGCCTGCTGGCTATTGAGCCCTTGATCAATCTGGGGAAGCACTTTTCCAAAGAGCTGCCCAACGCACTGGTTATCGGTGCCAAGGGGTCGGGCAAAACCTTTACGTTCCGTCAGATGGTGCAATGCCAGAGCTGGCAAATATTCCGGGAAAGCATTGGTTTTGGGCAAGCAGCAACCGACGCTGCCATTTTTCCGGTGCTTTTCTCCAAAGACACCCCTGACAAGCCAGACGGCGAAATCAAAAATGCACAGCGTGCCTGCTTGCAACAACTTGAATTGGCGGACGATGGGCTGTTGACGTTCTCTCAGATTGCCCGCCAAAAGGATAAGGCGTTACAAGAACCACCAGAGCACTGGGATGATTTTTGGGATGAGCTGATTGCTCGCCAGTTTGGCCTGTCCGGCACAGGTTTGGCTGACTTGAACGAGCTGATACGCAGCAAGGGGCAAAGCCTGGTTTTGGTGTTTGATGGCCTGGAAGATGCGTTTCCTGATCTGGAGCAGGAGGCCGCCCGGGCTGCCCTGGAGTCTTTGTTCAGACTGCCCAACCGGATCAGTGAATTAAGGGAGCCGCACATTGGCCTGCTGGTATTTGTGCGTGTTGACTATGTGGAAAGCGTAATCCGTCAAAACGTGGCTCAACTGCTAAACCGCTTTGAGCCTTTTCGCCTGCACTGGAATGCGGAAAGCTTTTTGCGCCTGGCTTATATGTTGAGCTGTCAATCAGGCTTATATCCAAACACGAAAAAAGCAGAATCCATGGGGATGGAAGAGCTGAAAAGGCAGTTGGTAGAGCTCTGGGGTACAAAGCTGGGTAGCGCAAAATCAAAAGAAGCCCTTTCGGCCCGCTGGGTGTATACCGCTCTGTGTGATTTGAAAGGCAATATTCAGGCTCGTGATTTGGTTCGCTTTCTCAAATTTGCCGCGAAGCTTGAAATGGAGCGCAGTGGAGACAAATGGAGCGACCGACTACTGGCACCAGAAACCATGCGCAAGGCCATCAGTTCCTGCAGTAAGGAAAAGGTCGAAGAAGCCAAGCTGGAAATTCAAGTATTGCACAGGTGGAACGCAGACATGGAAAACAAAAACCTGCGACCTATCAGAATTCCTTTCAGCGCCGAGCAGGCTGGCCTTGACTCCAAAATGCTGCAGTCGCTGAAAGACTTGGGCGTGATCTATGAAGACACTGATGGCAAGCATGGTGATGAACGGCTGTATGTGCCGGAAATTTACCGCTACGGCTTGGGCTTTGAGACATCTGCGGCTGGCAAACCGCGAACCCAGGCACTGCTGAAGAAAAATATTGGCACTATTCCTCTGTAGTCACTGAGTAGTTCATGAGCCCGCTACGACGCACCCTCATCGAAAAAACCGGCCACGACAACGGCTTCGAGCACGTGCTATCTCCGGCAGGCGATGCGGTGACACTGGCTTCGGCCCGTCATCGCAGTCAGGCAGTGGTGACAGCATTGGCCGAAGGCTTTGAAGTGCGCTTTCAGCCAGCCACGCCCGCGCTGTTGCCGGAGTTGCTGCGCAGCTTTCAGCCCTGGGCCGGTGCTGCTGGCGTGTTCTGTGTGCCCACCCTGGCTGATCTGGCCGCCCTGTTGCGCCGTGCAGCCAGTCTGTCGCAGGCCTTGCCGAACCAGGCGGTAAGCGACTACCACGCTGCCGTGGCGCAAGCGGTGGAAGCGATGCCTGCCGAAGCCCGGGGCACGGAAGTCGAACGCCTGGTGCGTCAGCGTGTGGGACAGGCGCGTTACCGCGATGCCTTGCTCACCTATTGGGGTGGCGCCTGTGCGGTAACCGGCATCAATGTGCCCGAGGTGCTGCGTGCCAGCCATGCCAAACCCTGGGCCGAGTGCGCCGGTGATGCCGAGCGGCTGGATGCCTTCAATGGCTTTCTGCTGGTGGCCAATCTGGATGCATTGTTTGATCGCTTTCTGATCAGCTTCGACGATACCGGACACCTGATGACCAGCCCTCGCCTGTCCGCAGGCGATCTGCAGGGGCTTGGCATTCATCCGGGAATGAAGCTGCGCTGGCTGGCCAGCGAGCACCAGCATTATCTGCAATGGCACCGCGAGTGTTTCCTGCTCACATCCTGATCGAGGAAATAGCATGGCCAAGGCCGAAGCAAGCGTTGAAGAACTGGTTTCCATGATCGAGCGCGGCGAGCTGCGCTTGCCGGAAATGCAGCGCCAGTATGTGTGGCGTTCTACACGGGTGCGCGATTTGCTGGATTCGCTGTATCGCGGCTACCCATCGGGCGCCATCCTGCTTTGGGAAACGGATGAAGCCGTGCCGCTGCAGGATTTCGCGGTCAGCCAGAGCACGAACCCCTACCAAAGCACGCGGCTTCTGCTGGATGGTCAGCAGCGTCTGACATCACTCTCGGCCGTCATTCGCGGCGAGCCGGTGTCGGTGCGCGGCCGTCGTCGGCCCATCGACCTGTTGTTCAACCTCGAGCATCCCGACCAACTGGCGGTTGTGACCGAAGTGGAAGAAAACGGTGGCGATGAGGAGGATTTCGATGAGGACGGCGAACTGATCGGTGACGAGACGGACTCGACCGAGGACGAACTGCTCAAGCGCTTCAACAAGATGACCTTCGTGGTGGCAACCCGCAAGCTGGAGCAGCTGCCGCAGTGGGTGAAGGTATCGGACGTGTTCAAGACCGACAACGATGCGCCGTTCCTCAAGCGTGCCGGCGTCAGTGGTTTTGACGATCCGCGTTACGAGAAGTACAGCCAGCGCCTGGCCCGGCTGCGAGGCATCCGCAAGTACGTTTACCGGATGGATGTACTGGAGCGCACGCTTTCCTACGATGAGGTCACGGAAATCTTCGTTCGCGTGAATTCATTGGGCGCCAAGCTGCGCAGTTCCGACCTGGCGCTGGCGCAGATCACCGCCAAGTGGCGGCACTCGCTGCAGACGTTCCAGGATTTCCAGAAGGACTGTACCAAGACGGGCTTTGACCTCGATCTCGGCTTGCACTTGAAGAACCTGATGGCGTTTGCCACCGGTCAATCGCGGTTCCAGATCGTCGCCAGCCTTAGTGTGGAGAAGCTGCAGAAGGCATGGCAAGAAGCCTGCGAGGGAATGGAATTCGCGCTCAACTTCGCCCGGAGCAACCTGGGCATCGATAGCCCGGCGCTGCTGTCGTCGCCCTTCCTGTTGGTCGTTCTGGCGTACTTCGGGCACAGCCGCAACTATGCGCTTGGCAATGACGAGGCGCAGCAGTTGCGCTACTGGGCCTTGGCCGCCAATGCCAAAGGCCGTTTCTCCCGGGGTTCCAGTGAGACCATTCTGGATCAGGATTTGGCGACCATCCGCAATGGCGGCGGCGTCAATGAACTGATCGACCGGCTGCGTCTGCAGTTCGGCCGTCTTGACATCACGCCGGAAGAGCTGGAGGGGCGCAACCAGCGCAGTGCGCTGTTCAAGACCATGTTCCTGGCATTTCGTGCGGCAGGTGCCAAGGATTGGCGCAGCCACCTGGCCATTGCGCTGGACCACTCGGGCAGTCAGCACCGCTTGCAGTTTCATCACATTTTCCCCAAGGCATTGCTGCGCGGCAGCTACACCCCTCGCGAGGCCGACGACATCGCCAACCTGGCTTTCATCGGCGGCAAAACCAATCGTGCGATCAGCGACAAGGCGCCTGTGACCTACCTGTTGCCGCTGGTGGCGCAGCACGGTGCAGCACCATTCGCAGCACAGTGCATCCCGGTGGAGGAGGAACTGCTGGCACTGGATCACTACAAGGCGTTCTTGCAAGAGCGCCGTAAACGCATCGCGGTGGCGTGGGGACAACGAATGGTCGATGCGTCCAGCCTGCACCTTATGAAACCCCGCTGCGGCCATGCGCCGGGTTGCCGCCCTGTGCGGCTGGCGGGTGAGAGCATGCCGCACAGGGCATGCCTGCTCGGTGGTGGGAGACTGAACTGACATGGCCAACCCTCGCTCGCTGGTCTACGCGCTTTACACCCATTGGGACACCGTGGAGCTTTTGGTGCGGCTGTCGCGCGAGTTTGCCGTGCTGACCAGCGATCAGGTGTTGAACGGTATTGCCAAGGTATCCGGGCAACGGGATGCCGAAACGCAGGGCGCGGTACTGCGCGCCCTGGTCAATGCGGATATCCTGCAAACCTTGCCGCGCAGCAGCGATCTGCAGCTCAATGCCTATGTGCTGGAGTTCGTGCGCGGCCTCACCCGTGAACATGAGCTGGGCCTGGCTGCCGTACTGCAGGCTCGTGTTGCTGCGATCCGCGAAGCCACCGAAGCACTCAATGAAGGGATGCTCGGGGCCGACATGGATCGCGTGCGCGGGGCCGCCAACAAGCTGGCAGAACTCTTCCGCCAGATCAGCCTGCAGCTCGATCAGGACCGGCACGCGCTCTTTGAGCTGGCGGAAAACGCCAAAAGCGCCGACAGCAGCATGCCGATCAGCCAGCGCTACCGCGAGGTGCTGGAAGCCTACGATCATTATGTGGAGCCGATGAACCAGATGATGGACAGCGGCTCGCAGGGCACCTTCTATCGCTATCTGGAAGAAGCGGAGCGTGCGCTCGACTTGAGCCTAGAGCAATTGTCGGTACAGGGTGCGCTCTACTCGCATCGCCTGCAGTTACGTCAGGTGGCGCACCAGGCCAAGGAGCTGCGGCGCTTTGGCCGGCTGGTTGCGCAACAGTGCGCCGATACACTGCTGCCCCTGCGCGAAGAGCTGCGTCAGCACAACGCACTGACCAGTGCCATCAGCTTGCTGTTGGGTCAGGTGCGCAAACGCGGCCTGCGTCGCGCACTGTCGCGCCCGGCGAATGACACGGCGCTCCCCGTCTGGCGCAATGAGCGCGGTTTCAAACTGCAATTGGGCGATGAGGTGCGGGCGATCATGGCCGCCGCGCGCCAATACCAGCCGCAGGCGGTGACCTTTCCGCAGGATGAACCCGGCGATGACGCTCCGTTGCTGGAGCAGGTGGACGAAGCCGCTATTCGCGCGCATCTGGCACGCAGCCTGCCGGTGGAAAATCTGCTCGATTGGTTGTACAGCCATTACGCCCACCTGCAGGATGCCACCCTGCTGCGCCTGTTCCATGATCTGCAACATGAGCCCGACTGGCAGTTCGAGGCCGCCAGTCAGCCTGAAAAAACCACGCTGCAGACGATTCGCGTCCTGCATCACCCTCACCGCGTGAGTATCCCGCAATGACGACCTCTCCAGCTTTGGCGGCAGCGCTGTCGCAAATGCCGGCACTGGCCGAGCTGTTCCGCCTGTTTCTCTCCGGCAAACACCTGAATCGAATGGCCGAGCCCGCGCTGTGGGCGGAGCTGGAACAGCACGAGGCCAGCTATGTCGGCTTGTTTGCCGCGCTGGGGTTCGAGCTGCGCCTGGATGCCAGGGGCTTTGCCTGGTTTCACAACAGCGAGGCCAACAGCAACATCGGCAAGACGAGCCGCCAGCTGGCCTTGCTGTTCATGGTGATCTTCGATGCCCAGGCCAACGCCGGCAAAACCCTGCAGCGCTTTACCGATTGGCTGATCGACAGCGCCTGGCTGGCCGAGGTTTACAAGCAACAGCAAGACCTGCTGGATGCCGAGGGCCTCAACCCCGACGCCCTGGTGGAGCTGATGGGCCGCGCCTGCAACCTGGGCTTTGCCGTGCCAGAGCCGGCGGGCTGGCGACTGCTGCCCGCTGTATGCCGTTACCTCGATCATTTCGAAAGCCTGGTGTTGACGGCCAAGACCGATGGCGACGAAGAGAGCACGCCCGCAGCGGAAGACTGGACTGCGGATGCACCAGACGACGAGGAGAACACCTGATGCTGTACGGATTCCAACGCCTCGTCTTGCTGGGCAGTGCCGGCTACTCGCGCGCCGAGCTGCCGCTCGATGGTGCGGTCTCTCTGGTGGCGCCCAACAACACCGGCAAGACCAGCCTGATCAATGCCCTGCAGTTTCTGCTAATCATCGACCGCCGCCGTATGGATTTCGGGGCGCACGATGTGGACAAGAGCCGGCGCTTCTATTTCCCCAACAACAGCGCCTATGTGCTGCTGGAGGTGTCGCTGCCGGAGTCCGGCACCGTCGTGCTGGGCTGCGTGGGCAAAGGGGTAAGCTTCGAGTACGAGTATTTCGCCTATGCCGGGCCGCTGAAGGTCGAGGAGTTCTGCCTGCCGGATGGCACCTTGGTGGCACAACCGCAACTGGCCAGCCATCTGGCCAGCTTTGGGCGCCGGGTGTTCAGCTACAGCAGCAGCGAATTTGCCGACATGGTCTATGGCGGGCGCAGCCGCAAGTTTGCCAGCGAGCAGGATTTCTGCGTTTTCCGGCTGGAGCACGCCAGCGATGCCAGCGTTTTTCAGCGGGTGCTGACCCGCACGCTGCGCCTGGACAAACTGCGCTCCAGCGAAGTCAAGGACTATCTGCTGCAGATTTTCCGCCGCGATCTGCCGGATGCCAGCATCGACTTCAAGGCGGAATGGGACAAGGCATTCGCGGATCTCAATGCCGAACGCAGCCAGTACCTGGCCGCTGTGCGGCTGCAAGCCACCCTGGGCGAACTGGAGCAGAAGCAGGAGGACCGCCTGGTGTTGCGCGGCAAATTGCTGTGCTGGCGCCCCTTGATCGACGCCGCACTGGGTCAGTGGCAACAGCATTACGAAACCCGCCAGCTAGCTTTGCAGGATGAACTGGCGCAGTGCGATGTTGAGCTGCAGCGCCTGCGCGAACAGGATATGCAGTCCGCACGCGAGCAGAATCAATGCGAGCAGGAACAAAAGCAGCTCCGCCAGCAAAGCGAACAATTGCGCGCCTTGCAGCAGCGTTTTGCCTTGATCCCCGACCGCGCCCTGCTGGAGGCGCGCCGCCGCGAGCTGCAGGAACAACGGGATGCGCTGGTGGTGCGTATCGGCCAGGCCCAGAGCCGCACGCCTGCGGCCATCGAGCGCGAGCTGGCCCGGATCGAACGGGAATCCGCGCAGCTGGCGCAGGAGTTGCGCACCCAGGGGCAGAACCTCTATCAGCAACTGGCCGGTGTCGTATCTACGGAACAACTCAACGCGCTGAACAAGGTGCTGGCCAAGCCGGTACTGACTTTGGGCAGCGAGGACTTCCGCCTTGATGGCAAGGCCCTGCTGGCGGCCTTGGCCGATGCTGATGCCCGGCAACTCAACTTGCCTGGCCTGCAACTGCGGCTGGAAGCCCTGCCGGCACAGTATCAGCAACGGACCCTGGCGGAACTGAGCGAATTGCAGCAGGAGTTGCAGCAACAGCAGGCTCAGCTGCAAGAACAACTGGCCACCGCCCAAGCCCTGGAGCAGGTCAAGCAACAGCGCCAGGCATTGGAACAGCAACTGGCACAGCTGGATGCCGAACTGCGAGACTACGCGCAGATGGAGGAATTGCAGCAGGGCGAGGCCGAGCGCAAGACACGGTTGCAGACACTGGCGGAAAGGCTCGCCGAACTCGGCTCCCATTTGGCCCAGTCGGCAGAGCGGCACCGCGCATTGGATCAGCAGCGTCAGCAACGCCAGCAGGATTTGGCGGCCTTGCAGCAGCAACACCGGCAGATCGAGCAACGGCGTCATCAGCGCATCGACCACGAAGGCCCCTTCACCTGGCTGGCCGAGTTGCCACACCACCCCTGGCTGGCCCAGCCCGAGTTCGCGCTGGAACAGCTGGCCGAGCGCCTGCAGACCTATCAGGCAGACTGCCGCCAGTTGCTGGAGCTGGATGAGCAGATTCGCCATCTGCTGGGTGAAATCCATAGCGGCGGATTGACCAAGTATCAGTTTGTCGGAGAACCGGAAAGCGAGATTGTTCGTCTCGTTGAATTCGCCCATCACCTGCCGCAGGAAGCCGAAGCTCTGGAAAGGAAAGTACGCTCGGCGGTGGTGAATGTGGCCGCCTGCCTGCGCGAGCTGCGCGATGGCCTGTTTGCTTTCAAGCGCCGGATGCGCGAGTTCAATCGCAAGATCAGCGGTCGGCAACTTTCCGACCTGGCGGTGTTCAAGATCGAACCCGAGGACGAAACCATCCTGGTCGAAGCTATCGAGCTGCTGATCAATACCGCCGCCACGGTGGACAGTGGCGAAACCTTCGAGCTGTTCAACCAGCAGAGCGTCCTTGACGACGAGCAGCTCAATCGCGCCAAGACCCTGCTGATCGAAGAGGGCAATGCCCGCCACGGCTTGCGCGTGGCCGACCTGTTTCGCCTGCGCTTCTGGGTCGGCAAGGCCGATCGCGAGCCGGAAGCCTTCGACGACCTCGACAGTGCCGCCTCCAATGGCACCGTGCTGATGGCCAAACTGGTGACGGGGCTGGCGATGCTGCATCTGATGCAGGATCAGCGTCGCCCCATCCAGGGCATCTGCTACCTGGACGAAGCCCTGGCGCTGGACGCCCGCAATCAGCGCAGCCTGATCGACACGGCAGCGGAGTTCGGTTTCTCGCTGATTTTTGCCTCGCCCGCGCCGCTGACCACCGTGCGCTACTGCGTGCCGATTCACACGCGCAACGGCAGCAACCAGATCAGCCGCCATAGCTGGCAGATCATCGAACCGCTGGAGGCCTGACCATGGATCGAACCCTGCGCGCAGCCTTGCTCAAGCTGCATGGTCAGCCATACCTGCAGGCCAGCCAGTTCACCGCCGCTCAGCGCCGCGCGCTGGATCACTTTGCTCGGCAGACCGGAGCGGTGACCTGCCAGCGTCAGGGGCGCGGTGATGTTTACCGTGTCCGCGATCCGCGACTCTTCGATATCCATCTGAGCGCACTCTCCCCACAGGTCGGGTTGCTTACCACGGACGACCTGCCGCTGCGGGCGCAACACATCGCCCATGCCCGCGACAGCAAAGCGCGCAATCATCAGCATGAGTGCTACTACCCCTTGCTCAAGACTGTTGGCGAAAAGGTTTGCTGGCGGCAAGGCGAACACGGGAGCGAGCTGCCACTCAGCCGGCTGACCCACGACTTCGGAGCCGCCAGCCTGCGCATCGAAGCCGGCGATACCTGGCAAAGCGAGCAGCCACTCTGGCTGGTGGAGAACCAGGCGCTGTTTGACCGCACGGATTGGTTGCCGACCGGAACGCAGGCCACCCTGCTGTACTACGGTGGCCAGCTCGATGGCCGGCTTCTCGCCTGGCTGGGGCAGCGCCCGCGTGCCAGCCGTGTCATCCTGTTCCCGGACTATGACGGGGTGGGGTTGGCCAATTTCGCGCGACTCTTTGCACAGCTTGGTGATGCTTGCGAATGCTGGCTGATGCCCGACTGGCAAAGCAAACTGGCACGCTATGGCAGCCAGCGGCTATGGCAGGATACGTTTCGGGACTTCGCCAGTGCCGTTGCCCAGTTGCCCGACTATCTGAGCCCGTTAACCGCACAAATGCGCCAATCCGGGCTGGCACTCGAACAGGAAGCGGTCTGGCTACCTGTTCTGTAGATGTCCTTTAAGCAAGCTCGCAATGTCATCTGGGGACAGACCAGCCCCCAGGGCCCGCCTCAGGGCCTGCTCCAGTTGTTGCCAGCCCTGCGCTGAAGAGACATGACTGCCCACTGTTTCAGCTAGGCGAAAAATCAGCCCTTCCAGCAGTTCTTCGTCACCCACATCCGCTGCGGCCTGCTCCGCCAGCGCCAAGAGGACGTTGTGTGCTGATGCCAACGAGTCGATTGGCACCCCGGCCAATGCTGCAGGGGTGCTGATGACACGATCCACCCTGACGACTGTCGCCAAATCAAGGGCTTGATCGACGCCCGGCTCGATCTCCATGCGGATCAGCACATCGCCAGCCAACAGAAAGCGGGTCTTGATAAGCCCCGGCTGCTCATCCTGAAACAACCACACCGACTGCTTGTCGGCCAGCAGCTTGCCTAGCACGAGCTTGCTGTCATCCAGTGCCCCACGATCCTGCCACTGGTGCAACACGTCGGTACGCAGGCGCCCGCCTTCCACACCGAGGTGGTGCAACAGGCCGACGAGTCGTTTGGCGGAGATCACCTGCTCCTTGCCACGTAGCCAGACCGAGAGGTTGGCGGCGCGGATACCGGTGGCTTCGGCGATCCGCCCCAGCGTTTCCCCGCGCAGTCGTATCAAGGCGGCGGCAAGGGCTGGCAATTGTTCGTTGGCAAGGGTTGGCATGTCGGGCCCTGTGAATTCACTGTAAATCACTATAAGACTTATTGGCCGACAAGACGAGCGTGCGGAGTTTGGCGATTCGCGTAAATTGTCGTTATAGTAAATTATAGTTATATGTTTTGAGAGACCATCATGCGTAAGCCAAAGCAAGTCCGTCCGTTGCGCCTACGGGAATACGAAGCTGCCATTACTGCGCTCAAGGAGCAGCATCCCTGGCTTGTCCGGCAGATCGTCGAACCCGCGCCGGGGCATCTGGCCGTGGTGGCACATCTGTTTGCCCAGGTGGAATGCCTGCTGCCGCCCGCTGTGCTCGCACGCAAGGGCTCACTGTCGGTGAGTTGCAACCGGGATCGCCTGGCCATTCATTACCAGCCGCCGCGACGCCACAGCGAACGCGCAGCAGCCGTGTTCGATCTGATTGCCCAGACCAAGCACCTTTCGCTGCAAAAATGCCCCGTTTGCGGTGTACAGGTTATCGGGGACGGCATCCGCCCGCAGCGTTGCCCGCAACATGAAGGAATCCAGGGGCTGTTTGCCGAAGAAGTGCGCCGCAGCCGCCAGCTGATCGTCGAACAGGGGGTACAGCAGGTGGTGCGCGATCTGGGCAAGGTGACGACCGAAGACGTGCGCGCTGCCACGGCGGTTGAAGATGAGCCCGTCCCGAGTGAAGCCGAAGCGGAGCAGGTTCAGGAGCAGCCGACAGAATCCGCTCAATCAGTACCCTTGCCGAGCATCGTCTTTCTTGATGAAGCAGGACTGGAGGCGTTCGTGGATCGCCACCGGCCGAAAGGCGATGACAAATTCAGGCGCGCGCAAGCGATGGCGGAACGAATCAAGCGGGCGGGCCATGGTAGCCGCCAACTGGGCCTGCTGCCCCCGGACTGGAAAGCCCTTCTGGATGAGTTCGCGCTGGCTTTTCCAAACTTCCATGAACTGGCCGAGCTGCTGCGTGATCACTTCGCCTTGTCCAGTCTGGGCGATGGCCGCGTGTCCTGGCCTGCCGTGTTGCTGGTCGGCCCGGCGGGCATTGGTAAAACCGAGGCGGCACGCTGGCTTGCCGATCAGCTCGTGCTACCGTTCCGGGTCTTCGACATGGCGAGTACGCAATCAAGTTCGCCGCTCGCCGGTTCCGAATCATTTTGGAGCAATTCCGAGCCAGGCCAGCTCTTTGAGCTGTTGGCCTACCAGCCACTGGCCAACCCGGTGGTGGTACTCGATGAACTGGACAAAGCCAGTAACGGCAGACCGCAATACGATCCGCTGGCAGCACTCTATACCTTGCTGGAACCGCGCAGTGCGCGGGATTTCATCGACCTGTCGATCCGCGACTTTGCCATCGACGCCAGTCATGTGAATTGGATGGCGACCGCGAATGAGCTGGAGGCGATTCCGGGGCCGCTGCGCTCACGGCTGACAGTGCTGCACATTCAAGCGCCCAAGCCGGAGCAGGTCAAAAGCATTGCGCAGTCGATCTACAACCGGCTCCGCGACGAGTCCAGCTGGGGCACAGCTTTTGCCGATCGACTGGGTGATGATGTCCTGTCCCGTCTGCAAGCCTTGCCGCCGCGCAGTGTGCGCCTGATTCTGCAGCGGGCCTTGGGCTCGGCAGCTCGTGATGGCCGGGGTGTTGTCCAAGTGCAAGACATCAGGCCGCCGGTCGAGATCAACCGCCGTGGCGTTGGCTTTGTCAGCGAGGGATGGATTTGAGGTTGGCGATCCAGGCCGCACCGGCGGCCAGCGCATCGGCCTCGCTGGCATAGGTTGTCGATGGGCCGCTGATGATGCAGGGCTCGTTTTCGCCGTCGCCTTCCACCGTCCACAGCTCCCAGGTTCCGTCATTTTTCCAGCTAGGGATGGCGGTATAGGGTTTGTCTTTCAGCGCAGCCAGCGCGGCGTCCACTTCGGGACGGATTTGCAACTCACCCGAGTAGATATAAGGTGTCGCGCAGCGGGCATCAGATCGGTTCATGTTCCGTACTCCAGAAAAGCTCCAGTAGCGCGCTCGCCTGCAGGTAAATACCAGGGTTGCGCGCTTCACTCGGGCCAGCAATGTTGAGAATAGCGATGGGATGGCTAACCAACCAGTCTTGCCATGCCGCCAACAGCTCTTCTGTAGGGGCATGCAAATCGCACAGTAGCAGCGGCTTGCCGTGTCCCGTCGCCAGGTCGCGAGTAAGCAGGCTGCCGCCTTCCAGCCTGCCTCGGTAAATGATCAGCGTTGCATCAGCGTCCCGAACATTGCGCTTGGTACGCTGGCGGTAGCCGCTGGATTCGGTCTCCACCAACTGGTAGCGAGCATCCAGGACGCCATCAGCAGCCCGTCGGCCTGCCGGGCACCAGCCGCCGTGCGGAATCTGCCGGGCAATGGCGAAATCCAGCGCCGCCCGGTCTACGCCGGTCTGGCCGCCGGAGAGGATGCGCTGAATGCTCACCCTTGCTCCGTTGCGGCGACCGTGCAAGTCACTTGAACCTCTGCGCTGGGCTGATCTGCCGAGAGCTGGCCGATGCGCCCGCGCTGGCTGGCAAGCTTCAGTTGCTTGCGCACCTGTTCCAGGCTGCGCTTTTCGATCACTGCTGTATAGCTCGCACCCAATTCACCATCCGGGTCGATGAACAGCTCGATCCGCTTCACCGGCAAGCCGAATACCGTGAAGCTGCGCGCCGGCACCAGCGACCAACTGCCGGGAGCATTGGGAGTAATGCCGTCCAGCGCGTGCAGCGGCAAGGTTTGGCGGCACTCCACGGCGGCGGCGATGGTGGGCTCAATACGCAACCAGTGATCGATATCTGGTGCTTGGCCGTCCATCAGCACAAGCGGCATGGCGGCAAGTAGTAGTGCGTTCATCCCTTGATGTTCCTGATCCAGAAGCGATGGTCATCGACCGTGAAGTTGGGGTCATAGCCGACCAGCGTCAGCAACGAACCGACATAGTAAAGGCCGAACTGATTCATCGGCCGACGCGCCATCGTGGGGTCGCCGGGCAACTTGCTGTCGGTGGGATTAGGCAGAAGCAGCAAGCTCCGGTAGTGTTTCATCGCAGTTCCTCGCAAGCTTATCCGTTGAAGAGGGCGTTGAGCCGGGCACACCAGGTTTCCGCCGCCCGGCGGCTCATGGGAAAGCTGAGCAGTGGTTGTTGCGGATCGGCGGTTTGCAGCTCGATGGCGAAGTCTTTGGCGCGTACCGAGCGCTCGAAGGTCGGCACGCTCATGCCGCTGGCGTTGACCTGACGGCTGCCGCCGTTCATCTCCATGCTCTCGACCTCGCGCCAGGTCATCCGCCAACCAAGCAGCCAGGAGAAGTCGTGGATTCGCCAGGTTTCATCCACGATTGAACAGACAGCCAGTTTGCGATGCTGCCGGTCAAACACCAGAAAGGCCGGCGCGGGGTAGCCCAAGAGATGTCCAGCATCGAATGACAGGCCCTGCTGGGCGTTGATCTTGGCGACAAGGGCCTGACAGCGGGCCTGCAGACGCGCCAGAAAGCGGAAGGACAGCGTGAAGATCGCCAGCGAAATCAGCAGATAGAGCATCAGCTCACTGGTCAGCAGCCCCCAAAGCGATGTCTGTGACAGGCGCGCAGGCCCCACGCCGACCATTGCCAGTACAAGAATCAGCGTAAAACCAGCGGCAGCAAGACCTGAAAGCCCAGCCACCGGAACTGCCAGCCCTGCAGCCGCCCCCATCCCAGCAGTCTTCCAGACGCTTGCCATACGTCATCACCTCCATGTTGTTACTCATAGAGGTCATTCTATGGCGCTTGCATTCAATTGTCACTTATAGTGCGGGTACTTATCAGGCGTAGCCCTATAGAGGGGGTACTCATAGAGTCATTTCTCTTTAAGAAGAGAGAAATATGGCCCTTGATCCCCGACTACGCTTCGGCCTGAAGCTGATAGAAATCAGAAAGACCAGAGGGTGGTCGCAAGAACGCCTGGCACTGGAAAGTGGCTTGGCGCGCAGCTATCTGGGGGGTGTTGAGCGTGGGCAGCGCAACATCGCATTGCTCAACATCTTCAAGCTTGCCGAGGCGCTGGGGGTGGAGCCTTCAGTGCTGCTGGAAGCACCGGTTACCGGAAAGGAGCCTACACCCTAACATCGTAGCGTGACGATGGTCACTGCCTGATCGCTCGCGGCAGCTATCGCGGCCATGTGCTTTAATGGCAAATAAAGTGCACTATAATGGCACTTAAATAATTTATTTGGCGTTAAGGGTCATAAAAATGTCTTTTAGCCTCTCGACTTCCGCCGAGATCCTGCACGCGCTGGGTGTTCGTCTGCGCGAGCAGCGGCTTGCCCAGTCGCTCACGCAGCGTGAACTGGCGCAAATGGCCGGGCTGTCGCTGGGGGCGTTGCGCAAACTCGAAAGCGACGGTCAGTGCTCGCTGGAAACGCTGGTCCGTGTCGCGCAGGCACTTGGCTTGCTGGAGGCGCTGGACGATCTCTTCGTGCTCAAACGGCAATCCATCGCCCAGATGGAGCAGGCTGAGCTTGCTCGCCGCCGCCAGCGTGCGCCGCGCAAGAAGGCATCATGAAGCTGCTCACCGTGCATTATTGTGGCTGGGGAGAAGACTGGCCGTTGGGACGCCTGGCCGATGACGGTCAATCCCTGCTCTTCGAATATTCTCCCGAAGCCTTGTCTCAGGGCTTGGAACTGTCGCCCTTGCACCTCAAGCTGCGTGCGGATGCCTACGGAAGTTTTCCGACCCATTTGCATCGCCTTCCGGGCCTGATCGCCGACAGTCTGCCTGACGGCTGGGGTTTGCTGCTGATGGATCGGTTGTTCCGTCAACACGGCTTGCGCCATCCCGGGCCGCTCGACCGGCTGGCCTTCATTGGTGAGCGCGCCATGGGCGCGTTACGCTTCGTTCCGGCAAGCGACGCCGGCGCCCACGAGCCCGACTGGTCCTTGCTGGCGCTGGCCGAGCAAAGCCGTCTCGCGCTCGCGGGCGAGGCGGGGGCAGCCCTGCGCGAGCTCGCGCTCACCGGCGGCTCACCGCAAGGGGCCAGGCCCAAGGCCTTGGTGCAGTACGACGCAATGACCGGGCAGGTCAGCACCCGTCCGGATGCGCCCGGCAGCCCCTGGCTGGTCAAGTTCCCGGCGCAGAACGAACACAAGGAGGTTTGCGTCATCGAGCAGCTCTATGCCGAGTTGGCTCGGGATTGCGGACTGGATGTGCCCGAAAGTCGTTGGTTCGACCTTGGCCCCGAGCTGGCCGCCTTCGGCGTCGCGCGCTTCGACCGGGAGGGAGGGCAACGCGTCCCGGTGCACAGTCTGGCTGGATTGTTGCAAGTGGATTTTCGCCTGCCCGGTGCCACCGACTATACCGCCTTCCTGCGGGCTACCCGTTTCCTGACGCGCGACGAGCGCGAAGTGGAGAAAGCCTACGCACGAGCCGTCTTCAATGTGCTTTTCCACAACCGTGACGACCATCCCAAGAATTTCGCGTGGCGTCTCGGGCCTGACCGGCGCTGGCGTCTGGCTCCGGCATTCGACCTGACCTTCAGCGAAGGCCCGATGGGCCAGCATCACCTGGACGTTTGCGGCGAAGGTGCTGCCATCGAACGCCGGCATTTATTGCGTCTGGCGGAGGAAGGTGGCGTCCCAAGGAAACGGGCGGAAGAGGTCATCGAACGGATGTTGCTGCAGGCAAGCCCATTGGGTGAGCGGTTGGAGCGTGCGCCGATCAGGCAGATGCTGGCGCAACAGATAAAATCCGCCATTGATGACTGTCGCCGGCGTCTGGAAAGCTGAATCCGAGCCGGCGCAACGGCGACAGATCACGGTTGAACGTACTCAACGCTGAGTTTCTTGAGTACAAACATGAGTATGTTTTTTAATGGAGCAGCATGGTGAACTGTTTATTCAATGACTTGCAGTCACAATCGCTGTTCAACGTCTGAGCCGCTAACACAACCGGTCAACGAAGCGTGCGCAGATGATTGCTGCGGCTAATTTGAGCAAGGCCAGATGTATGTCCAGCCGTCTCTCGAAGCGTATGCGCAGCTTCCCAAACCCAGCAAACCACCCATGTGTGCGCTCCACGACCCAGCGATGCCTGCCCAGTTTCTCGCTGCTTTCAACACCGCGTCTTGCGATACGGCTGAGGATTCCACGCTTTTTCAGATGAGACCTGCACCGCGGGTAGTCATATCCCTTATCTGCATGAAGCTTGTGGGGCCGCCTGCGAGGGCGGCCTTGCAGCCCTTTGACTGCAGGTATGGCATCCACACACGGCTCAAACATCTTGGAGTCATGTCTGTTGGCTGCACTCACAAGGACGACCAATGGGATGCCCTGAGCATCTACGATGATGTGTCGCTTGGAGCCTAACTTGCCTCTATCTGTGGGGTTGGGGCCTGTTAAAAATAACAAACAAAGAGATAAAGGGCAAAAAAAGAACTGCTTACACTTACAAACAGTAGTTTCAAGATGTTTTCATACTTGAGACCACTGCCAGCAAGCTTCAGCAGCTATGGTTTTCAATACATCAACAATCGGCAAAGTTGGGACGGCGCTTGTCCATGAAGGCCGAGAATGCCTCCCTGGCTGCCGGGCCACGCAACAACTCGGCAAAGACCTGGCCCTCGCGGGCAATATGCTCCAGCACGGCGGTCTGCTGGCCCTGCTTGATCAAACGCTTGGTGGCAATCAAGGATGCCAATGGCTTGCCCGCCAGCTTCCGGGCCTGCGCCTGGGCGTAGGCATTGCATTCGGTAGGCGGCAGCACACGATTGACCAGGCCCACCTCCAGGGCGGCTTCGGCCATGAAGGGCTCGCCCAGCAACAGTGCTTCGCTGGCGCGGTGGTGGCCGATCATCTGCGGCAGCAACAGGCTGGAGGCCGCCTCCGGACACAGCCCAAGGTTCACAAAGGGCAACGAGAACGCAGCGTTGTCGCCCGCATACACCAGGTCGCAGTGCAGCAGCAGCGTGGTGCCAATGCCCACCGCCGGGCCACAGACGGCGGCCAGCATGGGCTTGCTGAAGGAGGCCAGTGCGCGCAGGAAGTGGAACACGGGGGCGTCCTCACTGGCGGGCGGATGGTTCAGGAAGTCCGCAATGTCGTTGCCGGCACTGAACACGGTCACATCCCCCTGAAAGACCAGCACGCGCGTGCCTTGGTCGGCATCGGCCTGGGTCAGCGTCTGGGCCAGCTGGGTGTACATGGCTTCGGTGAAGGAGTTTTTCTTCTCCACGCGGTTGAAGGTGATAGTGGTGACACCGGCTTCGGTGTGGATGAGAAGGTCCTGGCTCATAGCGGTTTGCCTTTATTCCTTGTAGTAAACGATCTGGTGGCTGGTGGCCAGCAGCTGCCCCTGGGCATCCCACAGCTGCGCGCTTTGGTCAAAAAAGCCGCCGCGCAGCACCTGACCGTCGGCCTGCCCCAATACATGGGCGCTGCCGTGGGCAGCCAGTTGCGCCGCGTCGGCGTGGAAATACACCGTCAGCGACACCGTGCCAATCGGCACCGGGCGGGCACGCACCAGCCAGATGCGGGGGAAGAATACATCGCACAGCGCGGCCAGACTGGCAAAGTCCAGCGCGCGTGCGGGCCGGTCGCGCACCCACAGGCGTGTTTGTGCGAGGTGACAGCTGTCGTCCCAGGTGGTGGGCAGGCCACCGCTGATGACGCGCCACTCGTAGCGCTGCAGCCACGTCATGGCGCGGCTGACGTCGAACTCCGGGCAGTCCTGGGGCGGAGGCACCTGCGGTGCAGCGGCCAGTTGCTGCTCGAAGACCGAACGGCGCAGGGCGGTGACCACGCTGGCGGTGGTGACAGTGTGCTCCTGGCCGGTCGTGGCATCGCTCTGGCGCAGCTCCACCAGCCAATGCTGGGTGGTGCGGTTGGTACGCACCACGCGCACCACCAGGTGCATGGGGCCATCCTGCACCGGCCCGGCAAAGTTCACCGTCAGCGACAGCGGCTCGCCCAAGCGATCCGGATGCTGTAACACGCCTTGCAGCAGCAGCGCGGCCGTGGCCCCACCATAGGGGCCGACCATGTTGGCGTAGCCCGCATGCGTGTGTGCGACAAAGCTGCCATCGGCCTGGGGCTGCAAATGCAGCATGGCGTCAAACGGGTGCCCATCGGTGGCAGCAGCGGTCATCTCACTCATGTTTTTTTACTCATCCCTGCATAAAAAAGCCCGCCCGGGGAAAGCCACAGGCGGGTGAGCGTCGGCTCTCAGGCCGACGAAACAGCCCGACACAAGGTCAAACGCGCTCGAAGATACCAGCTGCGCCCTGCCCCATGCCCACGCACATGGTGACCATGCCGTACCTGAGGCTCTTGCGGCGCAGCGCATGCACCACGGTGGCCGAGCGGATGGCGCCCGTGGCGCCCAGCGGGTGGCCCAGCGCAATCGCGCCACCCATGGGGTTGACCTTGGCGGTATCCAGCCCCAGGGTGTTGATCACGGCCAGCGACTGGGCGGCAAAGGCTTCGTTGAGCTCGAACCAGTCGATGTCGTCCTGCTTCAGCCCTGCGTAGCGCAGCGCTGCCGGAATGGCTTCGATGGGGCCGATGCCCATGATGCTGGGCGGCACGCCCTTGCTGGCGTAGCTGACAAAGCGCGCCAGGGGCGTGAGGCCAAAGCGCTTGACGGCCGCCTCGCTGGCCAGGATCAGGGCGCCAGCGCCATCGCTGGTCTGCGAGCTGTTGCCTGCCGTGACCGTGCCGCGTGCGGCAAACACCGTGCGCAACTTGGCCAGGCCCTCCATGCTGGTGTCGGGGCGTGCACCCTCGTCCAGGCTGACGATGCGCGTGTGCGTGGTGTTCTGGCCGGTGGCCAGGTCAAAGCCCCGGTCGGTGACCTCCACGGGGGTGATTTCGTCGGCAAACTCCCCGGCCTGCTGCGCGGCGATGGCGCGGCGGTGCGACTCGACGGCAAAGGCATCCTGCGCCTCGCGCGAGACCTTCCACTGCTGGGCCACTTTCTCGGCAGTCAGGCCCATGCCGTAGGCCAGGCCCACGTCGCTGTCGGGCGCGAAGATGCTGGGCGAGAGGCTGGGGGTATTGCCCATCATGGGCACCATGCTCATGCTCTCCACACCGGCGGCGATCATCACCTCGGCTTCACCGACGCGAATGCGGTCCGCAGCCATGGCCACGGCCGACAGGCCCGAGGCACAGAAGCGGTTGACGGTGATGCCGCCCACGCTGTTGGGCAGGCCGGCCAGCACGGCGCCAACGCGCGCCACGTTCAAGCCCTGCTGCGCTTCGGGGATGGCGCAGCCCGCGACCACGTCCTCCACGGCTGCGGGGTCCAGATTCGGCACCTGCGCCATGACGGCGCGCAGCGTGGTGGCCAGCAGATCGTCGGGGCGATAGTTGCGGAAAAAGCCTTTGTGCGACTTGCCGATCGGCGTGCGCGTGGCGGCAACGATGTAGGCGTCTTGTACTTGTTTCATGGTCAATGTTCTCCTGGCCGATCAGTTGCGCACGGGCTTGCCGGTGTTGAGCAGGCCCAGGATACGCTCATGCGTTTTGGGGTGGGCGATGAGGTGGCAGAACGCCTCGCGCTCCAGCTTGAGCAGATAGGCCTCATCGACCAGGGTGCCCGCATCGACATCGCCGCCGGTGACCACATGCGCAATCAGGGTGGCAATGTGCTGATCGAACTCGCTGATGAAGCCGCCGCCCAGCATGTTCACCAGCGAGCCCATGATGGTGGCCTTGCCACTGCGCCCGGCCACCGGGAAGGGGCGCGGCAGCGGTGCGCGCCAGCCGCTGGCGACCATGGACTTGACCTCGTTGATGGCAACGAACAGCACCTCGTCCTTGTGCGGCACGATGATGTCCGAATCCAGCAGATAGCCCAGCTTGCGCGACTCAATGGCCGAAGTACCCACCTTGGCCATGGCCGCCGCGGTGAAACCATCGGTCAGGAACGGCAGCAGATCCTTGCCAGTGCTGAACCTGGCGTTTTCTGCCGCGCGGCGCGCGATATAGGTCAGACCGCCAGCGCCGGGCACCAGGCCCACGCCCACTTCCACCAGGCCGATGTAGCTTTCCATGTGCGCCACACGGCGGGCCGCATGCACGGCCAGCTCGCAGCCACCACCCAAGGCCATGCCGTGGATGGCTGCCACCACCGGCACCTGGGCGTAACGCACACGCATCACCAGGTTTTGCAGCTCTTTTTCGATGCTTTCGATGGCATCGGGGCCGCCCACGGCGTAGGCCGGCATGGTTGCTTCCAGGTCGGCGCCCACGCTGAACGGTGCATCACCCGACCAGATCACCATGCCCTGGAAGTCCTGCTCGGCCGTATCCACCGCCTCCAGCAGACCTTCCATGACCTCGGGGCTGATGGCGTGCATCTTGTTCTTGATGCTGGCAATCAGCACCTGACCATCCAGCGTCCAGGTGCGCAGCACCTTGGATTCAAAAACCGTCGTGCCAGCCGTCTTCCAGTCGGGCAGGCTGGTTTCGCCCAGCAGTGCCTCGGGGAACAGCTGACGCTCATACACCGGCAGCACGCGGCGCGGCACAAACCTGCCTTGCGACGGGCTCCACGAGCCTTCTGCCGTGTGCACGCCACCGGCTTCGGCCACCGGACCTTCAAACACCCACTTCGGCAGCGGTGCCTTGCACAGCGCCTTGCCGGCGTCGATGTCCTCCTGAATCATCCTGGCCACTTCCAGCCAGCCGGCTTCCTGCCACAGCTCAAACGGCCCCTGCTTCATGCCGAAGCCCCAGCGCATGGCCTGGTCCACATCGCGCGCGGTCTCGGCAATGGTCTCCAGGTGGATGGCGGCGTAGTGGAAGCCGTTGCGCAGGATGGCCCACAGGAACTGCCCCGGCGCGCCTTCGGCGTTGCGCAGCAGCTTCAGGCGCTCGGCCGCGGGCTTCTTGAGCATGCGGGCGTACACCTCGTCGGCCTTCTGGCCAGCGGGCACGTAGTCCTCGCTGTCCAGCTCAAAGCGCAGGATGTCGCGCCCCACCTTCTTGTAAAAGCCCTTTTTGGTCTTCTGGCCCAGGTGGCCCAGCGCCAGCAGCTTTTCCAGCACGGGCGGCGTGCCAAAGCTGTCGTAGAAGGGATCGGTCTCCAGGCTCAGGTTGTCCTGCAGCGTCTTGATCACGTGGGCCATGGTGTCCAGACCCACCACGTCGGCGGTGCGGAAAGTGCCCGAGGAAGCACGGCCCAGCTTCTTGCCGGTCAGGTCATCGACCACGTCATAGGTCAGGCCAAAGTTCTCGGCCTCCTTGATGGTGGACAGCATGCCGGCAATGCCGATGCGGTTGGCAATGAAGTTGGGCGTGTCCTTGGCGCGCACCACGCCCTTGCCCAGACCGCTGGTGACAAAGGCTTCGAGCTGGTCGAGCACTTCAGGCTCGGTGGTCGGCGTGGCGATCAGCTCCACCAGCGGCATGTAGCGCGGCGGGTTGAAGAAGTGGATGCCGCAAAAGCGCGGCTTGAGCGCCTCGGGCAGCACTTCGGAGAGCTTGGTGATCGACAGGCCCGAGGTGTTGGACGCCACGATGGCGTGCTTGGCCACGTGCGGGGCGATCTTGGTATAGAGGTCCAGCTTCCAGTCCATGCGCTCGGCAATCGCCTCGATCACCAGGTCGCACTGCTTGAGCAGCTTGAGGTGCTCTTCGTAATTGGCCGGCTGAATCAAATCGGCATCCTCGGCCACACCGATGGGCGAGGGCTTGAGCTTTTTCAGATTGTCAATGGCGCGGGTGACGATGCCATTCTTGTCGCCTTCCTTGGCAGGCAGGTCAAACAGGATGACGGGCACCTTCACGTTCACCAGATGGGCGGCAATCTGCGCCCCCATCACGCCCGCGCCGAGCACGGCCACTTTTTTCACGTTGAATCGGGTCATAACTTCAGTTTCCTTTTCACTGCACGCACTTCGTGCTTACTGCACGCGCAGCCAGGTTTGGGTGCGACCAAAGGGGCCTACGGAGCCGCGTACCTCCAGCTTCTGGCCGCCCTCGATGGGCGTCAGGCGCAGGGTGTAGAACTTGCCGTTTTCCGGGTCGAGGATCTTGCCGCCCTCCCACACATCCTTGCCCTCGGCCTTGCGGGCCTCCTGGATGATGGGCAGGCCCACGATGGGCTGGTCCTTGAGTGCATCCCGGCACTTGGTGCACTTGGCATCGGGGTCGGCGCCCTTGCGCAACACCTTCTGCACCGTGCCTTGCAGCACGCCGGCGTTTTCGGTGATGCGCACCTCGGACTTGGGCTCGTTGGTCTTGTCGTCAAAGCTGCGCCACACACCGACCGGCGTCATCTGCGCCAGGGTCGGCAGGGCGATGGCAGAAAAAACAATAGCTGCCAGCGCTTGATACATCTTCATTTCAAATCTCTTTCAATTCAAAAGCAAGGCGTAGCAAGCGCTACGCGCTATTTATTTTTTATGCCAGAGCGGCATCCGTATCCATCAACACCTTGCTGCCGGCGCGGGCCGTGCGCATCAGAGTGGCGGTTTCGGGGAACAGCTTGGCAAAGTAGAAGCGCGCCGTCTGCAGCTTGGCGGTGTAGAACGGGTCGGTGCTGCCTTCGGCAATCTTGCGCAGCGCCACCTGGGCCATGCGGGCAAACAGGTAGCCGTACACCAGATGACCGGCCACGCGCAGATAGTCCACGGCCGCAGCGCCCACCTCGTCGGGGTTTTGCATGCCCTTGAAGCCGATCTCGGTGGTGAACTTGGTCATCTGCTCGCCCAGCATGGCGATGGGGTTGATGAACTCGGCCATCTTTTCATTGACGCCTTCTTCAGCCACCAGCTGTGCAATCAGCTTGCCGAACTTCTTCAGCGTGGCGCCCTGGTTGCCCAGCACCTTGCGGCCCAGCAGGTCCAGCGACTGCACGGTGTTGGTGCCTTCGTAGATCATGTTGATGCGGTTGTCGCGCACAAACTGCTCCACGCCCCATTCCTTGATGTAGCCGTGGCCGCCAAACACCTGCATGCAGGCATTGGTGGCGATGTGGCCGTTGTCGGTGACAAAGGCCTTGACGATGGGGGTCAGCAGCGCCACCAGCTCTTCGCTGTCGGCACGCACCTTCTCATCGGGGTGGCTGTGCGCCTTGTCCAGCAGCAGCGTGCAATAGATCTGCAGGGCGCGCGCACCTTCGGCATAGGCCTTGGCGGTGAGCAGCATCTTGCGCACATCGGGGTGGACGATGATCGGGTCGGCTTCCTTGTCCTTGGCCTTGGTGCCACTCAGGGAACGCATCTGGATGCGGTCCTTGGCATAGGCCAGTGCATTCTGGAAGGCCACTTCCGTCAGGCCCAGCGACTGGTTGCCCACGCCCAGACGGGCGGCGTTCATCATCACGAACATGGCCTGCAGGCCCTTGTTGGGCAGGCCCACCAGCGTGCCAACGGCACCATCCAGGCTCAGCTGGCAGGTGGCGTTGCCATGGATGCCCATCTTGTGCTCCAGGCCGGTGCAGTAGATGGGGTTGCGCTCGCCCAGCGAACCATCGGCATTCACCTTGAACTTGGGCACGACAAACAGGCTGATGCCCTTGCTGCCCTTGGGCGCATCCGGCAGGCGTGCCAGCACCAGGTGAACGATGTTTTCGGCCACGTCGTGCTCACCAGCGGAGATGAAGATCTTGTTGCCGGTGATCTTGTAAGTGCCGTCAGCCTGGGGCTCGGCCTTGGTGCGCAGCAGGCCCAGATCGGTGCCGCAGTGCGGCTCGGTCAGGCACATGGTGCCGGTCCACTCACCGCTGACCAGCTTGGGCAGGTAGGTTTTCTTCTGCTCATCGGTGCCGTGGGCCAGCAGCGCCTCATACGCGCCGTGCGACAGGCCAGGGTACATGGTCCAGGCCTGGTTGGCGCTGTTGAGCATTTCGTACAGGCACTGGTTGACGGTATGCGGCAGGCCCTGACCACCATACTCAGGGTCGCACGACAGCGCCGGCCAGCCACCTTCCACATACTGCGCATAGGCCTCCTTGAAGCCCTTGGGCGTGGTCACGCTGTGGTCTGCCTGGTGGTAGGTGCAGCCCTCGGCATCGCCGCTGACGTTCAGCGGAAAGGCCACTTCGGCCGCAAACTTGCCGGCCTCTTCCAGCACGGCATTGATGGTGTCGGCATCGGTCTCGGCATGCGCGGGCATGGCCTTGAATTCGGCTTCAACGTTGAGCACTTCGTGCAACACAAACTGCATGTCGCGCAGCGGGGGGGTATAGGTGGGCATGGACAACTCCTAAACAGAGGGCTGGATGGGGGGATGGGGAAAGGGAAGTGAGCAGCCGCTGCAACTCAATGCTGCGGCGCCGGGTCTGCGCCATAGCGACGCAGGATGTTTTCAAAGCCGGTCCAGGCACGCGGCACCGAGCCCTGGCGTTGCAGGAAGCGCACGTCGTAGTGCAGCACCAGAATCAGGCCGTGGATTTCAAAGAGCAGCTGATCGGGATCGGCATCGGCGCTCAGATGACCTTCTTCCTGTGCCTGCACAATGGCGCGGCGCAAGGCGGCATGCCAGGTGTTGAAGGAAGCCACCAAGGCATCGTGCACCGCACCCTGGCGTTCGCTGAACTCCACAGCGCCGCTGATATAGATGCAGCCCGAATCCAGCTCCACCGTGGTGCGCTGCATCCAGTTGGCAAACATGGCGCGCAGACGCGGCAGACCACGCGCCGCCTGCAAGGCAGGGTAAAAGACTTCCTGCTCGAAGCGATGGTGGTACTCCCGCACCACCGAAATCTGCAACTCCTCACGCGAGCCAAAGTGGGCAAACACGCCCGACTTGCTCATGCCGGTGGCCTCGGCCAGACCGCCAATCGAGAGACTTTCCAGACCATGGTGGGTGGCCATGTGCAGGGCCACATCCACAATATGCGCCTTGGTCTGCTGCCCCTTGGGCATGGAACGTGTACGACCACCACCCTTGCCGCCATCGCTGGCAGCAGAACGCACGCTGGGAAAGAAAGCGGGGGAGGAAGATGAAGGGTTGGACATGGGCAAGATCAGTAAAACGAACGACCGTTCTATTTATCTTAAGCCCACCTCCGCGCGAAAATATAGGGACTAACCCGGATTTCGTGGGGAAAAACCGCCCGGGCAACCCGGGCCTTCCAGCCCTCAGACCATGAGGGCCAGACTTGCTTCCAGATGCTCGGTCGGCACCCGCCGAAAGCCCGAGCGCACAAAGCGCAGCAACCTGCCCTGGGCAAACGACAGCAACACACCTGCGGCCACCTGCGCATCCACCGTCGGCGTGCTGGAGCCCAGGGCCCCCGCCGCCGGGCGCAGGCACTGGCGCAAGGTCGATTCAATGCGTTCGAAGAACTGCTGCATGCGTGCCTGCAGGCGCTCGTGCTCGCCCAGCAGCACATCCCCCACCATCAGGCGCACCATGCCGGGGTTCTTCTCGGCAAACTGCAACAGCACCGCCACGATGCGAGCCGCGCGCACGCGCCCCTCCTCGGCGCTGAGCGCACCCAGCGCTGCATCGTCGCCCGCAATCTGCTGCACCAGGCCCAGCACCGCCTGCTCGATGAAGTCCATCAACGCATCGAACATCTGCGCCTTGCTGGCAAAGTGGCGGTACAGCGCTGCCTCACTCACCTGCAGGCGGGCCGCCAGCGCGGCTGTAGTGATGCGCTCGGTGCCTGGCTCCTGCAACATGGCCGCCAGCACCTGCAAGATCTGAGTGCGCCGCTCACCGGGCTTGGGACGTGACTTGGCGGGAGTGGGTGCGGAAGCGGTGTCGTTCATAGTGCGTCAGGAAGGTAATTACAAAATCGAAGCCGTCCACACCACCCGGCAAACCAGGAATTTGCGCACAGGACGAGGCGCGCAACCGGCGCACTGGCAATGCGACCGGGCTGCAGCACGCCTTCCGGGCGGTGCGAGCAGGCCTTACTGGCTGCGAATCATGGTGCCGTAGGCCTGATCGGTCAGAATCTCCAGCAACATGGAGTGGGGCACGCGGCCATCCACAATGTGCACGGCATTCACCCCGGCCTTGGCCGCATCGATGGCACCAGCCAGCTTGGGCAGCATGCCGCCGGAAATGGTACCGTCCTGGATCAGGGCATCGATCTGCTGCGAAGTCAGCTCCGGCAGCAGCTGCCCCTGCTTGTCGAGCACTCCAGGAATGTTCGTCAGCAACAGCAGCTTTTCTGCCTGCAGCGTAGTGGCCAGCTTGCTGGCCACCACATCGGCATTGATGTTGTAACTCTCGTTTTCCGCGCCAAAGCCAATGGGGCTGACCACCGGGATGAACGCATCGTCCTGCAGCGCCTTCACCACGCTGGGGTCGATCTCCACGATATCGCCCACCTGGCCCACGTCGTGCTCGATGCTGGGGTCGTGGTGGTCCAGCATCTTGAGCTTCCTGGCACGAATCATCGCCCCATCGCGCCCGGTCAGGCCCACTGCCTTGCCACCGACCTTGTTGATCAGGCCCACAATGTCCTGCTGCACCTCACCGGCCAGCACCCACTCCACCACCTCCATGGTCTCGGCATCGGTCACGCGCATGCCCTGAATGAAGTGGCCTTCCTTGCCCAGGCGCTTGAGGGCAGCCTCAATCTGCGGGCCGCCGCCATGCACCACCACCGGATTGATACCCACCAGCTTGAGCAGCACCACATCCTCGGCAAACGCCTGCTGCAGCGCCGGATCGGTCATGGCATTGCCGCCATACTTGATGACCATGGTCTTGCCATGGAACTTGCGGATATAGGGCAGCGCCTGGGCCAGGATTTCGGCCTTGGCCAGGGCGGGAGAAGTGGTCGTAGAGGTCATGGACATGCGGCAGATAGTCAGAACACGTGGGAGAATAGGAGAATTTTTCCGCCTGTATTGTGCCGCAATAGCCCTCCGCTGAAGTTGTCCCGCACCCCTGCGCATGCTCCCTTCCCTACACTATCTTCCCCAGACCATCTTGCGTCACGACGCACTGATTGCGGGGCTGGCGTCCTTGCTGACCTGTCTGCTGCTCATCTGGACCAAGCGCTGGCATGGCAGCTTTTCCATGGATGCTACCGAAGGTGTGCAAAAAATCCACACCCACCCGACGCTGCGCATCGGCGGCGTCGGCATTGCCATGGGCGTGCTGGCCGGCTTTGCCGCATCCAGCCACGACATGGTCGGCGCCGAAAAGCGAGCCATCCTGGGCGTCATTCTGCTGGCAGGCATGCCCGCGTTCATTTTCGGGCTGCTGGAAGACCTCACCAAGAAAGTCTCCGTCAAGGTTCGCCTGCTGGCAACCATGGCCTCCGGCGTGCTCGGCTGGGGCATCACCGGCACCTCCCTGACCGCGTTGAACATTTACGGCGTGGACTGGCTGCTGAGCCACACCAGCATTTCCGTCCTCTTCACCGCCATCGCCGTCAGCGGCGTGGCCAATGCCATCAACATCATCGACGGTCTCAATGGCCTTACTGCAGGCACAGCCATCCTCATGCTTTGTGCCTTTGGCTCCATTGCCTACCTGGTGGGCGACATTCCCCTGGGCTTTGCCTGCCTCATCATCACCTCTGCGGTGGCAGGTTTCTTTGTCATCAACTGGCCCGCAGGCAAGATCTTCCTTGGCGATGGAGGGGCCTACTTTCTCGGGTTCACCCTGGCGTGGATTGCCGTTCTGCTGCCAGAGCGCAACGCCAGCATCTCCCCCTGGACCTGTCTGCTCATCTGTTCGTACCCCATTCTGGAAGTACTGTTCAGCGTTCTGCGCCGAATGCTGCGTGAAGGCTACAGCCCCACAGAGCCCGACGCCACCCATCTGCACTCCCTGGCCAACAAGCGGTGGGGAAAAAAGCTTTTCCCCAATGCCTCTGCCGACATGCAAAACAGCATGACATCGGTTCTGCTCTGGGCCTATGCAGCCATTTCCTGCGTGTCTGCCGTCATCTTCCACAAGAGCCAGGACCTGACCATCGTAGCCCTGCTCGTCTGCACCACCATCTATGCCCTGATGTACAGCAAGCTCGCCTTCTTCCGCTGGCTGCCCAAAAGATAGCGCCATGCCGGAAAAGGTAGCCATCATAGGCATCGTGGGTTTGCCCGCGAATTATGGAGGTTTCGAAACCCTGGCCGACAACCTCGTCACTGAAAATGGCGAGCTTTTTCGCGTTTACTGCTCCAGCGCCGCGTACAAGGAAAAGTCAGCACATTACAAAAAAGCGGAACTGGTTTACCTGCCCCTGAAGGCCAATGGCATCCAGAGCATTGCCTACGATGTCATCTCCATATTTCACGCGCTATTGAGCGGATACAGAAAGCTCCTCGTACTGGGCGTTTCTGGAGCCATCGCCATCAAACTGGCACGTTTTCTTTTCCCCAAAGCAGCCATTATCACCAACATTGATGGCCTCGAATGGCAGCGGCAAAAATGGAATACCCCTACAAGATTCCTGCTCAAATATCTTGAAAGACTTGCCGTCAACAACTCAACCCACATCGTCTGCGACAACCCGGTCATTCTGGATTACGTCAAAAAAAGATACGACAGAGTCGGCACCTTCATTGCCTACGGGGGGGATCATGCCATCTCCACCGCAAACCCAGCCCCCTGGAACCAGGAAGCTCCAGCCAGCTACCATCTCGGCATATGCCGGATAGAACCGGAAAACAACATCCACACCATCCTGCAGGCATTCTCAGAAACCAATGAAAGAATAATTTTCATCGGCAACTGGCAGGCAAGCGAATATGGAAGAAACTTGCAAAAAAAATTCTCCAAATTCGACCACATGCAACTTCTTGATCCCATATACGAACAAGAAAAGCTATTCAACCTGCGCAGCAACTGCACCGCCTACATCCACGGACACTCAGCCGGCGGCACCAACCCATCACTGGTCGAGATGATGCACTTCGGCAAACCAATTATTGCATTTGATTGCAGCTACAACCGCGCCACCATGATGAACAAAGGCATATACTTCCGCGACGTTCATCATCTAAAAAAAATACTGACAGAAAAAACCCCGGAACAACACTCCGGCAAAATTCTGAAAAAAATTGCACAAGAAAACTATTCCTGGAAAATCATAAGAGAAAAATACTTCAAATTACTGAAAATAAACCATCCACATGGATAGCCATCTTATTCTCTGCTCCCACAACGGCGAAAGATTCATCAAGGAACAAATAACATCCATCCTGGACCAGGAAGAAGAAATAAAATTTCTTCACATTTTTGACTTTGCCTCCAGCGACCAGACCCTGGAGATTCTGGCCGATCTCCAGGCACAGCACCCCCAGCGTCGATGGAACATCACAAGGGTGGACCATGCCCCCGGCGCCGCTGCCTCATTCTTCCACGCCATCCAGAAAACCGCCCCACTCGTCCAACCCAGGGACTGCGTTTTTCTTGCCGATCAGGACGATGTCTGGCTCAAAAACAAGACCTCTGTCATCAAGAGCATCTTCCTGAAAGAAATAAAAAGCGCCCCAAAAGACAGATTACTGATCTTTCATGACGTGGCCATCACCGATGAAAAACTGTGCATCACCCAGGAAAGCTTCTACACCGGCAACCCCTACAGCGTTCCCAGGGATTTGGCGTGCGACAGACTGATTTTGTGCAACCCCATCATCGGCCACACCATGACCCTTTCCGGTGCATTGCTACAACTGGCAGCAGAAAATCTGCACGGACCCAATTACCTGATGCACGACTGGGCCATCGGCCTGCTGGCCAGCCGCACCAGCAGGATCTGCTACGCCAACACACCAGCACTCTCCCTGTACCGGCAACATGACAACAACGTTCTGGGCGCATCCAGAAAAAGGCGCCTGCTCAGCAAGATCCGTCGCACCCATTCCTTTGCGCAAAAAATCATCATCCAGGCCAAGGAGTTTTCCTTTCTTCTCACCAAGGTGGAAAAAGAAATCAACCATCCGAATAAACTGGACAATTGGTTAATAAAAATAACACAAAAAAGAAATCTATCCTGGGCAATCTATCCCACCTTGGGATTTATGGCATTCGCCAGAGGACCAACCATTCAAAGAAAACTATTATCCGCGTTCATATTCCTGCGCTGGATAATATAATCCATATCACCCAATAAAATCTCGCTACAATAACCGACCCCATACAATCCCCTCCTAATCAGCCATGAGCCAGCATCACCTCTATATCCGCAGCCTGGATCAGCAGAACGGCGCCAACTCCCTGCTTGCCATCGCAAGTCACGTCCCCACCCACGCCAGGGTGCTGGACCTGGGCTGCGGAGCGGGTGCTCTCGGACAGCTGCTGCAGCAACAGAAGCACTGCACCGTCGATGGCGTCACGCTCAGCGAGGAAGAGGCCGCACTTGCCCGCCCCCATTACCGCGACCTGCTGGTGGCCGACCTGGAACAACTCAACCTGGCCGAAGCCTTTGCCGGCCAGCGGTACGACTGCATCGTCTGCGCCGATGTGCTGGAGCACCTCAAGCAGCCAGAGCGCATCCTGGCTGCCTGCCAGGATCTGCTGGCCCCCCAGGGACAACTCCTGATCTCCATCCCCAATGCCAGCTACAGCGGCCTGCTGCTGGAACTCATGCAGGGAGAATTCCGTTACCGCCCGGAAGGCCTGCTCGACCGCACCCACCTGCGCTTCTTCACCCGCCAGTCGCTGATCCGCCTGCTCACCGAACAAGGCTGGGCCATACAGACGCTTTCAGCCATCGAGCGCCCCCTGGACGACTCCGAGTTCAAACACACCCACCCCGACAGCTTCCCTCCTGCCGTGGTGCGCTACCTGCTGGCACAGCCCGACGCGCTCACCTACCAATTCATCTGCACTGCCCGCCCCGGCACGGACACCACCGCCCAGCAGACCACAGCGCTACTGGCACACAACGCCCAGGCCCAGCCCAGCTTCACCAGCGACCTGTACTGGGGCAACACCGGGCAATTGAGCGAAGAGCGCAAGCTGACACGCCGTGGCCACATCGGCCAGCTCCACCAGCACCTGCGCTTTGAGCTGCCCGCCTGCGAAGCCCCCCTGCCGGTCCTGCGCTGGGACCCGGCTGACCGCCCCGGCTTCCTGCACCTGCACCAGATGCGCCTGTACGACAGCCACGGGCAACTGCGCTGGTCCTGGTGCCCATCGGAACACAGCCATTTGCTTGCGGACGCGCTGCCCTGCAGCCACGTCCACCTGCAGCCCGTCGGCGCCACAGCGCCCAACTCCGCGCTGCTGCTGCTCACCAGCGACGACCCCTGGCTGCAGCTGCCCATCGCCCCGGACGTGCTGTGCCAATGCCTGTCCAGCGCGGGCAGCGTGCTCGACATCGAACTGGGCTGGCCCATGTCCGCCGACTACGCTGCGCTGGCAGGACGCACCCAGGCCATGCAGGCCGACCTGGTGCGCGCCGACCAGGAAATACACCACTGGCGCCACCAGCATGATGTCCAGACACAGGCCCTGCATGAACACATCCACCAACTGAACGGGCTGCAGCACCTGCGCACGCAGCTGGAGGAATACCAGCACTACATCCGCAGCGTGGAAGCCTCGCGCAGCTACCGTGCCATGCAAAAGCTTGGCCGAATCAAGCAGCGACTGCTGTCCCGCGACGGTCTGCCCATCCCCCCACAGACCGCCACAGAGCACAACGCCACGGTGGCCACAGCCCCATCTGCCACAACGCCTACACCCGCTCCCGAACAGGCAACCGTGCAGGAAAGTGCCCCGCCGTCCGACATACCCGTGGCAGAGGCCAGCGCTGCAGAGCAGGCCCCAGCCACCACTACCACCCCAGCCATCACCGCCACGGCAGCAACGGCCATCGACATCATCATCCCCGTGTATCGGGGGCTGGAGGACACACGCCGCTGCCTGCAGTCCGTGCTTGAGGCCACCTACACCGTTGCCCACCACATCATCGTCATCAACGACGCCAGCCCCGAGCCCGAACTGACCGACTGGCTACGCCACCTGGCCCGACAGGAGCCACGCCTGACCCTGCTGGAAAACGACAGCAACCTCGGCTTCGTCGCCACCGTCAACCGCGGCATGGAGCTGCACCCCACGCACGACGTGCTCCTGCTCAACAGCGACACCCAGGTGGCTGGCAACTGGCTGGACCGCCTGCACGCCACAGCCTACCGGCAAGCTGCCACCGGCACCGTCACACCCCTGTCCAACAACGCCACCATCTGCAGCTACCCGCGCTTTTGCGCCAACAACGACCTGCCCCCCGGGTTCGACACCGCACAGCTCGATCAGCTATGCGCCAGCACACTCCCCGGTGCAAGCGTCACCATCCCCACCGCCGTGGGCTTCTGCATGTACATCCGGCGTGACTGCCTCAACCAGACGGGTCTATTCGACACCGCCAACTTTGGCAAGGGCTATGGCGAAGAAAACGACTTCTGCATGCGTGCCCACTACCTCGGCTGGAACCACCAGCTGGCGCTGGACACCTTCGTGCTGCACACTGGCGGTGTCAGCTTTGGCGAAAGCAAAACCCCACGAGAGAAAGCAGCCCACGCCACCCTGCTGCGCCTGCACCCCGAATACGACGCACTGGTGCAAGCCCACCTCCAGGCCAACCCGGCGCAGGCCGCACGCAACGCACTGGACCTGGCCCGCATGCGCCTGAGCGCCCTGCCATGCATCCTCATGGTCACCCACAGCCTAGGGGGCGGGACCCTGCGCCACATTCAGGAACTGGCCCAATGGCTACGTGGTCACGCCAACACCCTCCTCCTGATCCCACAGCCCGACCACATGCTGCGCCTGCAGTGGCTGGATCCCCACGCAGGCTACAGCGAAGACTTCCACTGGCCCAACGACGCCCAAACGCTGCTTGACAGACTGCGGACGCTGGACGTGCGGCACATCCACTACCACCATCTGCTTGGCCTCAACCCCGGCCTCATGCACCTGCCCACCGAACTGGGCATCACCTACGACTTCACCGCCCACGACTACTACAGCGCCTGCCCACAAATCACCCTCACGCTGGAGGAGCAACGCTACTGTGGCGAGCAAGGCCCGCAACAATGCGCCAGCTGCCTGGCCCGGCGTCCCGCCCCCACCCAGGAAAGCATCGAGGACTGGCGCCTGCGCCACCGCCACTTCCTGGCCCAGGCGCGCCACGTCCTCACCCCCAGCCACGATGCCGCCCAACGGCTGCAGCGCTACTTTCCTCAAGCGCCGATCCGCGTGGCACCCCACATGGACATTGCCGACCCCCTGCAACTGCCCCAACCGAAGGGCCGCCGCATACCCAGCGACACACACCTGCGCATCTTCCTGCTAGGAGGCATCAGCGCCAGCAAGGGCGGGGACGTCATGCAAGCCGTAGCGCAAGCAGCTGCACGCACCCAGGCACCGCTTGAGCTGCACCTGATCGGCTACCCGCACCGCCCCATGCCCCTGCAGCCGCACGCCAGCCTCACCGTCCACGGCCCCTACGAGGATGCCGACCTGCCCCTGCTGCTGCAACGCCTGCAACCCGACCTGATCTGGTTTCCCGCGCTCTGGCCGGAAACCTACAGCTACACCCTGAGCGCCGCCCTGCAGGCGGGGCTGCCCGTCGTCGCCACCGACCTGGGCGCCTTCACCGAACGCCTGAGCCTGCGCCCCTGGACCTGGATAAGGCCCTGGCACACCACGCCCGACGACTGGCTGACCTTGTTCCTGGACATCCGTCAGCGTTACTTCGTCGATGGTCACACACCACCTCCTGCGCCAGCCGCCCCCGTGCACGCAGCGAACTCCTGCCTGCCAGCGTGGGACTACGCCAGAGACTACCTACCATTGCCCGACCCAAGCGCGCCGTCACCGCCCAGCAGAGAACAAGCGTAAAAATCCCTTCCATCGCTGACCAAGCAAGCGCTTCCAGCTATCAAAAAAACCAAAATGCCATCCTTTGTTTCTTCCGTGCGTCGCCTGCCCAGGCAACTGCGCGTGCTCAGCCAAAGCCTCTACCACCTGTTCAAGGACTACCCCAACCTGGGCCACAACAGCCGCAAGCTCTGGCGTGCCTGGCGCGATGGCGGCACCCGTCGCCTCAAGCACGCGCTGCTCGACCTCACCTTTCCCCCCGCGCCCCCAGCCGATGCCTGGCAGCGCTACCAACAGCACCTCCATACCGAAGTGCTGCCCGTGCTGCGCGCGGAAGTCGCTGCCATGACGCAGCCGCCCGTCATCGCCCTCCTGGTGCCCACCTACAACACCGATGCCGACATGCTGCAGGCCATGCTCGACTCGGTACTGGCGCAGATCTACCCCCACTGGCAACTATGCATTGCCGACGACGCTTCCACCCTGCCGCATGTCCGCGACATCCTGCAGCGCTACGCTGCCCGTGATCCACGCATCCGCCTGCACCTGGGACAAAGCAACCAGGGCGTCTCCCACGCCAGCAACCAGGCCCTGGCACTGACCGATGCACCCTTTGTCGTGCTGCTGGACCACGATGACCTGCTGGAGCCCCAGGCCCTCTACCGCGTCGCCCAAAGCGTGCTGGCCGACGACCCCGACCTGCTCTACAGCGACGAGGTGCTGATCGATGCCAGCGCCACCAACGTGCTGCAATACTTCCATCGCCCCACCTTTTCGCCCGAATACCTGCGCAGCCACCCCTACATCGTGCACCTGGTGGGTTTTCGCACCGCGCTGCTGCGCGAGCTTGGTGGCTTCGATGAACAACTGCGCATCTCGCAGGACTACGACCTCATCCTGCGCGCCAGCGAAAAGGCACACACCATCGTCCACATCCCGGAAATCCTCTACCAATGGCGCACCCACACCGGCTCGGCCGGCCATGAAAAAATGGCCCAGGTCATGGACACCTCCACCGCCGTACTGCAGCGCCACCTGGACCGCCTGGGTCTGGCGGCCAGTGCGACACACGGCGCCTCCTTCAATTTCTTTCACACCCAGTACCGCATTGGCAGTGACCAGCGCGTTGCCATCATCATTCCCACCAAAAACCACGGCGCCCTGGTCAAACAGTGCATCGACAGCATCCGCGCCACCGTGCATGAAGTCGCCTACGACATCATCCTGATCGACCACGCCTCCACCGACGCCGAAAGCATCGCCTACTTTGAAAGCCTCAAGGCCAGCGATGATGTCACCGTACTGCGCTACGAAGGCGTCTTCAACTTCTCCAGTATCAACAACTGGGCCGTGCGACAACTCACCGGCACCTACAGCCACTACCTGTTCTGCAACAACGACATCCAGGCCATCGAAAACGGCTGGCTGGAGCACATGCTCGCCCAATGCCAGCCTGCCGACGTCGGCATCGTCGGCGCCCAACTGCTCTACCCGGACCACACCTCCATCCAGCACGCTGGCGTATGCGTTGGCGCCTTCGGCATTGCCGAGCACTACGGCAAATTCCTCAAGCTGCCCCCTGACCGCGTGGACATTGCCTTCATGGGCCGCCTGATCTGCACCCGCGAGGTGGCTGCCGTCACCGCCGCCTGCCTGCTCATGCGCAAGCAAGCCTTCGATGCCATCCAGGGCTACGACGAGCAGCTTGCCGTCGGTTTTGGTGACGTGGACCTGTGCCTGCGCGCCCTGGAGCAGGGCTGGCGCATCCTCTACTGCCCCCAGGCCACACTGATTCACCACGAATCCATCACCCGAGGCAAGGCCGAAGGCTACGACCCCCACCCCGAGGACTCGGCCCTGTTCTCGCAACGCTGGCGCAACTGGCTGGATGCCGGGGACCCCTACTTCCACCCCGCCTACGCGCTCAACCACACTGCCTGGCTCATCCAGGACCCCATACCCTGCCAGACCGCCATCAGGCGCCGGCTCTGGCAGCGCACCCCCCCCGAGCGCCAGCTCCTGCGGCACAGCACCTCCTGAGCGCCCGCCATGATGCTCCACCCCATTCAGGCGCTGCGCCTGCTCAGCGCGCTGTGGGTCGTCCTGTACCACGGCGCCCACAGCCCCACCGTCGCACCAGGCAGCAGCCTGTGGCACAACTTCGTCGGCCTGGGCTACCTGGGGGTGGACATCTTCTTCGTCATCAGCGGCTACATCATGGCCCTGAACAGCCACCAACGCCCGCCAGGGCTGCGCCAGGCGCTCTCATTTTTGTGCATGCGATTAGCGCGTATCTACAGCGGCTGGTGGCCCGTCTTCCTGTTGTGCTGCGCCCTACTGGGCAGCGCTGCCTTGCAAAGCAAGGACCTGCCCGGCTCCTTCTTCCTGTACCAACTCAACTTCAACATCCTAGTACTGCCCGTTACCTGGACACTCACCTTCGAGCTGTACTTCTACGCCGTCATCGCCTGCAGCCTACTGCTACCACAGCACCTGCGTACCCCAAGCTTTTGGCTGATTGCTCTAAGCCTGCTGGCCACCAACGCTTGGTGGGTGGCACACGCCCGCTTTGAGGTTGAAAACATCGGCCAGACGCACTACGGCATGCATCTGTTCTTCTCGCCACTGTGCCTGGAGTTCCTACTGGGCTACCAACTGCAGCGCCTGCAACCCCAGCTGCAGCGCCTGCTACCTACCGCTGCCCTGCTGGCCGCTACCCTCCTGTGCGCGGCAGCTGTGTACTTCTACGCTGCCCACCTGGCCCACAAACCTTCAGGCCTAGCCGGATTCTTCCACTACCCAGAGCGCGCCCTGCTCGGTGGTTGCCTAGCAGCCTGCCTGCTGCTGCTCTTCCTACGCCTAGATCGCCTCCTACCCCAGCGCCTTAGCCTGTGGGGAGGCGACATCTCCTACCTCGTCTACCTGCTTCACCTGCCCTGCCTTTGGATGCTCACGCGCTGGGTGCCCGCAGATGCGCCTTGGCACCTGCCAATACTCATCATCGGCACACTCATGCTCGCTAGCCTCATGCATTACACCGTGGAGCGCCCGCTCTACCAACGTATTAAAAACACCTTTGCGCCCCCCAAGCACTACTGAGCCACAAGCACAGCAGCCAGCAACGCTATAACCAGGCACTTAGCGCAGCACCCGAAAAGCCGTCCACCCTTCAAGCGCATCCAACTCCTGTAGGCCAGGGTTGGCTCGCAGGGGCTGTGCCTGGCTCTGCGGCACAAGCACCACCTGCGCCCCCATGCGGGAAAAATCGAACCTCCGGGTATCCAGCTGTAACAGCACCAAATCTAGGCGCGGCAACTGCAAGGCAAACCCCTGCCCCTCTGGCAAATCTGCATGCTCCAGCAACAAATGCTGGTAGCGGTTATAGACCGCCTCATGGGCGCGCTCAGGGTCCAAGTCATGCCAGAACGCCAGCGGAGGATGGTAAAGCGCCCCGCTGCTCACCGGCACCCCCGCTGCCAGCAGCGCCAAACTTTGCCTGTGCCCAGCCAAACCCAGCGCCTGCCCCTTACCGGCCACCACCGCCACCCGTGGCATAGCAGCAGCATCCCCTTGCAGCAGATGCTGCAGTTCGGTCGAAACGCGAACCTGCGCAGGCGCCTGCAGCAACGGATTGAACGTACAGGCCGCAGCCAGCATCCAGATGCCGTACAACGCCAGCGCGCGCACTTGCTGCCCCCGCAGCAGCCACCAGCACAAAACGACATAACCGGCCAGCGAGAGCGCCAGCACAGGTGGCTCCACCCACGACAGCGCAGACACCGGCAACCGCCATAGCGCCAGCGCAGCGCCGACTGCACATGCCAGCGTCAACGTACCCGCCCACAGCAAGCCCGGGCCAGAGGCACCACCCCAGGCGATGCCAGCAACTCTTGTTTGACGCAACACCAAAGCCCAAAGCACCGTCTGCGCCAAAAACAACCCAATATCCACCCGATACACAGGCACCATGGACCACAGCGTCAACCGTGCCAGCCAGCCCGGCACCCCAAAAAATGCGAACCAGAGCACCCACGCAACAAACAACAGACACACATTGGCCAATACATCCCAACGCCGGCTGTAGTACTGATGCCACACCAACCACCCCGCCAAAGGCAACAGTACACAGACGAAAGAGGCGGCATCGCTGGGTGACACCATCCCGCTGGCATGGAAGAACAGCACCGGTGCCAACAGCCCCTTGGCCAAAAACCAGTCTTCCAGATACCCCCCCACCTCCATACGCCTGCCGGGATACACCGTCGCCTGCATGGCCGCCACCGCATCCTGTGCGTGCCACCACCACCCGCCCAACAACACACCAGACACCAGCAACAGCCCCAGCGTAGCCCAGGCGCCCCGCGACCAACGCCAACCGAGCCTGTGTTCATACAGCCAAGCCAGCGCCAGAGGCAGCAACAACGAAGCCAGCACCAGCAACCAAGCCGGATACAGCGTCAGCACCGCGCCAGCCGCAGACCAACCAGCAACCGCACCCCAGCCCAGCGCTGCCCAAGGCCTAGTGGTGCACCACCCGCGCAGCCATGCCCCCCAACACAGCAGGGCAAACGCCAACACATACGCAGGCCAGCCTGACCAGCCCACCGTCAGCGGTGCTGCACTCAGCAAGCCCGCCAAGACCGCCGCCCAGCGCCACTGCACCGCCAACAACCGCGCCAAGACCCACCACGCGGCAAAAAAACAGCTAAAAAAAGGAAGCCACCAGTACCACGCCAGCGCCTGACGCAGTGGCAGCACAAAAAACCCCCAGGTTGCCGGCTTGGCCACAGCGGCCACATTCGCCACAGGCACCCCCGTCATCCCCACCACATTCATGTTGTGCCCGGAGGCAGTCAAAAGCGTACTGACATCGGCAAATGCTCCTGCCTGCAGCCCCGCCTGATTGAACTGACCCAGCGCCATGGCCGTGATCACCAACCACTCATCGGTGCGCACAGGCTGCGCCTGCCCCAGCCAGGGCACCTCATCGTGCTGCACCAGAGCGTCCCCCTCCCACAACAGCGCCAGGGAAGAGCCCGTCCAGCCACCAGCCACCAGCAAGGCAAACGAAGCCAGCACCGCTGCCGCAAGCGCACGCGCACTGCTGCACCAGGCCAGATGACGCTGCCGCCACCCGCGCAGGGACAAGGCCCCGCACAGCAGCGGCAGCAACACTGCCAGCCACAACGCGCAGCGTGCCCATAACGCTGGCTGCGGTTTGCCCGCCCAATGCACCATCCGGGCCGACTCCAGCACCTCCAGCACAATCTCACGACCATCACTGGTGCGCACCTGCACTGCCACCGGGTAGCTGCCAGCATGCAAATGCGCGGGTACACGCAGTTGCAGTTCAAAGCCCGAATTCAGCCACTGTGGCCGCCCCGTGACGGCCACCACATCGTGGCGCAAACCACCACCAATCCCTAGCCGCCCCTGATACACCTGGTGCTCACCCAGCAACACCCGTGCCTGCACTACAAAGGTGTTGCTCTGCTCAGGCGCCACCCAGCCACGCAGCACCAAAACCCCGGCGTCAGCCTCCAGATGCGCCCACTCCAACACCCCCTGCCCGGCCGAAGCCGCCCAACTGCCCATGCTTGTTGTCACATACAGCAAGAGCGCCAGGCACACCAACCTGCAGCGGGGAAAAAACAGTGCAAAAAAATGGTTGTGCATGCTCAGGGAACCAACCTATAAATCTTCAACAGCTCATGCGCGAAATTGGACTCGACCACAGGCAACCTGGCCCGCTGGCGATTGATCTCCTGCAGCACCACCTGATCGTCCCGCACCGCCTCCGGGGGGCTGTCCCAACGCGTGTCATCCCCATCCAGGACAACGAAAAACGGACTGCCGTGCCCCTTCACCTTCACCAGCACCTTGTCACGCTCCACCCCCAGGGCATGTAGGATGAACCTGGGCTCCACCCTCTCTCCCAGAAATCTCCCCTGAAAATCGGACGTGCAGGACTCCAGCCCCAGCGCCGCCAGCACGGAAGGAATCACATCCGTCTGCTGCCACTGCCCGTCAATGCGGCCCAGCCCCTTGAAATCATTCCCCACAATGACCGCCGGAATACGCGCCGGCGCAGCCGGCCCCAGAAGCGCCTTCTCCCGAGCCGACAGCAGCGTCATGCTGCGGTGATCGCCCGTGATAACCAACACCCCGGAGCTGAAGAAATCCCGCGCCTCCAGCTCCCGCACAAACTCCACCAATGCCTCATCTGCGTAACGAAAGGCCGCTTCCTCCCCGCTTTTTGCCCCCGGCACCACAAAAGGAGGATGCGTGGTAACCGTCTGGAGTACGGAAAAAATCCGTCGCCCGCCCCGTTCGTGATCTAGCCAATCCAGATAACGACTGTACAGCGCTTTATCACCCGGATCGTTAAACACCCCTCTGGGCAAATCTGCATAATATGCATGCTCCGGGCCCTCCATATAATCAAAACCCAGACCACTCAACCACGACTTAGCACCTAGGAAATTCAAATCTGCGGACGTAAAATAAGTGCTAAATACACCGTTGTTTGCAAGCTTTTTGAAGAAATCCTGTCTAGACTCTTCATAACCAGAAAAAACCTGCACAGAGCGATACCGATTGACCTGCGGAAACGGAACATAGCCCGTCAGAAGTGCCACCAAACCACCGTCCGTGGTAAATCCATTGGCATAAAATTCGCCCAAATAGGCATATTTATCGGCAATAGCATCCAGTCCCGGCAGCCAATCTTTCAAGCCCGACATTCTCTTACTCTGGTAGGCCGACAACGACTCGACCACCAGCAATATCACCGACTTTTCATTTGCCTCAAACTTGGTGCAAATGCTCGATGGCTCAGGCAACGCCCGCATTCTTGCTGCAAACTCCGCCGAAAACTCCCGATCCACTCCTGCTGGCAGATTGGAGCTTAAAAAATCCTGATTCTGATCCTGCAGCACATAATCTTTTTCCTGCGGCAAATAACGCAAACCCACAAGGCAAGGAAAAGCCAAAAAGCATACCAACAGCTTTGGCATCTCATTCCTAGAGAATCCACGAAAGATGGCCAGAAAAGCAAAAAATATGGCAAGCAGCCCAAGCGAAAATAGAAAAACGCCAAAAACACTTGCCACACGCGGCCAAGCTACAGTTTTATTAGAAGAAATATCCCCCGCATATTTCAAAACATCAACGATCTGCAACCTAAAATTGAATAGATCGTAAATAAAAACATCCAAAACATAAAAAACAACCAACAGCGCTATAACCATTCCCAATAGCCAGCGCAATACCCAAGGCAATAGCTTGGCCAAGCCAATCAAGGCCAGCATTCCTCCTAAAATCCCCAGGTCATAAGCAGGAACATCCCACACTAGACAATCGGATGCACATGCCGTCATCCGTGTGATCTTTTCCAAATTTAAACGCCAACGAAAAACGATCAACGCCCAAAATGTCAGAACGAAAAAAAATAAAGGAAATTGATTAAAAATCAATCTCCCCTTATTCATAAATCCTTTACCTAAATTCATTACTTTTTTTGCAATAAAAGAATAATTTCATTATTCAATAAGATATCACGCTCGTACTTTTCCAACAACACCTCAGGAATAGGCGCTGGCTCATAATGGCGCCGCTCCTGACGCACCACCGAAAAACCTGCCTGCGTCGTCAACTGCACCAATTCATCGGCGGTCAAGCGATTCAGCGCCCGATATTCTTCAAACACAAAGCGCTTGTAGCCATCAGGACCAAAATCCTCAAATCCGAAATCGACCTCATCGGCGTGCATCGGGCCATTGCATTGCTCAATTACCTGCCACAAAGCATCATCGTCCACCTGCAGATGGTGCCAAGGCGCTGGGTCATAACGGCCAAGATGCGAACCAAAGGCTGAGTAATACAGCGGCTCAATCTGCAAGAAAAAATACCCACCAGGGCGCAGGCAGGCATACAAGTCCTGCAAGATAGGCAACACCTGGTCGCGCTGTACATGCTCAAAGGTGGACCAGCTCATCAACACATCGTAAGGCTGCGCTCTTCCTTGTAGGGGGGTGCCCGGTGTAATCGTGGCAAAGCTCAGCGCCTCAGGCAGCCTACTCAAACCGATTTGCTGTTGGGCAATTTTTGGCAGCTTTTCATATTCACGACGAATATCCACCCCATGAATATGCCCCGCACCATAGCGCAACGCCAAAGCCAGATCGGTAATACCATCCCCACAGCCAAATTGCAGCATACGCGCACCACGCATATCCACCACTGGTGACAACCACGCGTGGACCACATCTGCTGCATATTCAAAATGCGATTGGAACCACGCATCGGTAATTTTTTCAGCGCTCCAGCTTGCGGCAGGACTGCGACCGAAAAAACTCTTAAAAAAATTCTGAAACTTCATGGGACATCCCCCGCACCCGCAGCGGGCCAATTATTGCGATTGCGCGCTCTGCGCAGGAGCGGTAAAACGGGGCCACTGCCCCCATAAATGCCAAGCCGCTGGTTGGTCGCGCATCCAGTGCTCCAGCCCCTGCACCACAGTGTCCATCAACTCCTGCGCTGAAAGCCCCTGGGGCAGCGGCACGATGTGCACATAACGTTGGCCCGTATGCACATCCAGGCCCGTCACATACCACACGCAGGGGCGCTGCTGGCGCTGGGCCATTTGCACCATCGACGCAGACAGCAACACCTGCTGGCCCAGCAGCGTACACACCTGACCTTGCCCCTGGTCTTGAGGCACATCCAGCAAAGCCAATATTTGCTCTTTTTTCTCTAGCACATCACGCAGCTTGCGCAAGCCCTTGGGCACTAAAACAAGGGGCGTCTGCAACGCCTGCTCGACCGAACGCAAACGCGCCTGCGCGTAGCGGCGCAGCACCCAGCGCCCCACAAACGCCGGGCCTTCTGCGGGGGCGGCCAACGCATGGACCCGCAGCCCTGCCTGGCTGGCATGGCGCAAGCCCCACATGCCCGCACCCCAATGAAAAGTAAACAGCATTGCAGGCGGGCCCTGCGCCAGCCAATCGCCCTGCACCTGCACATAGCGGCGCAGCCAGGCATCCGAGCGCGTGCGATGCAAGTAGTGATCGGCGTGGTCCACCAACTGCACCAAGCGCCGCTGCCAGCGCCAGCCGCGCGCATCCTGCACCCAGCCTTGCGCCTGGGCCTGGGCGCAATCGGCATCCACCACCTCGCGGTACAACCACTGCCAATGCGCCAAAAACTTGAACAACTTAAAACACACTGGCCAAGGCAACACCGCCGCCAAACCGGGCAGCAACACCAGCTCCAGCGCATCGCGCCCTTCGCGGCGCACGCGCTGCGCCCATGCACGCAGCCTCGCGGTCACGGCAGCGCCTCCCACACATGCGGCAGATGCACCAGCCCCGGCAACGGCTGGGCCGAGACAAACCGCAGCGGCAAAAAGCGCAACCATTCATCGAGCACGATCAGCCCCGAGCCATCAAACAAATACGCACTAATGACATAGTCACCCGAGCACAGCGGCAGCGCCGGAAAACGCAACCGCATGGCCCAGCTGCCATCCGCTTGGCGCACCGGCAACACCCCTGCCTGGCTGTGCATCGTCACTGCCGTAATGCCCACCCCGTGCAACTGCTCCAGCATCACGCCAAAGCTGGGGGGCACATCCCCCGGCACGTGGGCCCGCAGCTCCAGCAGCAAATCAGGCCCCGGCAACACCGGCAAACTCTGGGCATCTGCGCCAGGTTGTAAGTCCAGCACCTGCACCTGCAGCCAGTGCGCACGATCAACGCCCTGCGCCTGCTGCGAAGTGGTCAAGGCTTGCGTATCGCCTGCCTGGGCATCAATGCCCATGTCAGAGGCAGTTTGCGCTTTCTGGCTGCCCTCTAAAACTGCCTTGTTCTGGCGGCTGGCCGCCTCGTAAGCGGCCAGCACCTGCTCCGTCGGCCCCAGCGCCTGCATCTGCCCATCCTGCAACCACAGGGCGCGGTCGCACAAATGGCGAATGTGATAAGGGCTGTGCGAGCAAAACAAAATACTGCAGCCATTGCTGCGAAACGCCAAGATTCTGTCCAGACATTTCTTCTGGAAATGCTGATCGCCCACCGCCAGCGCCTCGTCGATGATCAGCACATCCGGCTGCACCGCCGTCACCAGCGCAAACGCCAAGCGCACCACCATGCCCGATGAATACGTCTTGACCGGCCGCTGCATGGCATCGTGCAGCTCAGCAAACTCCACAATTTCTGGCTCTAACTGCGCCAACTGCTGGTGCGTCAACCCCATCAGGCTACCGGCAAAGAACAAATTCTCGCGCCCCGTGAACTCCGGGTGAAACCCCGCCCCCAGCTCCAGAATCGCCGTGACACGACCATGCACCTGCAGCCGCCCGGTCGAAGGCTGCAAAGTCCCGGCCAACAGCTTCAGCAGCGTGCTCTTGCCCGCGCCATTGTCGCCAATGACCCCCAGGCACTCGCCACGCGGCATGGTCAGCGACACATCACGCAGCGCCCAATGGCTGCGGTGCAGCGCCTGCCCCGTCAGCAGGGCGCGCAGACGCTGGCGCGGCGAATCGTAGAGCCGATACTCCTTGCCCACCCCCTGCAGGGACAAGGCCGGCTGCGCCCCGCAGGGCACACCAGCCGCACTGGCGAAGACACCCGACTGCATGCTCATAACCAGTCCACCCACTGATCGCGGCTGCGGCGCACCAGCACCGCCAGCACGCCAGACAACACCAGCACCCACGCCAGCAACGCCGGCCACACCTGCCACGGCGGCGCCTGCCCCTGCAGCAGCAGGGACTGGCACGCCAGCACCACCGGCGTGACCGGATTGGCCCACAGCAGCCAGCGCACCTGGGTGGGCACCATGCTCAGCGGAAACAGGATCGGCGTCACATAAATCCCCAGCGACAGCGCAAACCCCACCAGCTGCACCACATCACGCAGTGCCAGCGCCAACACGGCCAGCACATAGCCCAGCAACACCATCACCACAAACATCAGGGCAAACACCAGCGGCAGCAGCAACAGCGCCGGCGCGCCGCCGTGCCAGGGCACATACACCAGCACCAGCAACACCAGCAAGGGCGCATACACCACCTGGCTGGCCAGCACCGCCCGCACCGGAAACAGGATGGGCGGCAGCGCATTCTTCTGCAGCAGGGCGCCGGCCTCCAGCAAACTGCCCATGCTGCGCTGAATGGCATCGCTCCAGGCCATCCAGGGCAAGGCCCCCACCACCAGGAAGGCACCGACCCGCGCCGTCGGCGCATCCGGCCCCAGGCGCATGCCCAGCACCATATCGAACACCACAAAGTAGGCCGCCAGCGTCGCCAGCGGCTGGGCATAAAGCCACAGCGCACCGGCCGCCGTACCCGTGTGGCGGGCAGCCACCTCGCGACGCACCAGCACCCACAGCAACTGGCGGCTGCGCCACAGGCAGGCGGCTTCAGATCTCAAGCTATGCATCAAAAATCGTCAGGGCCAAGCAAAGCCGGGCATGATGCCATAGTCCGCAACAGCCCATGAGCAACTACACTCCCCGGGGTGACGCCCGCCCCGCCCCCCCACGCCGCCAGGCGGGAAGCCACAGCCCAAATCAAATCAATGGGTTGAAAAACATCCCCCGCAGGCACCCACCCACCGCCGGCAACGCTCGCCGCAGCAAGCCCACCACCATGTCTGAAAGCCCACGCATTGCCGTAGCCATACCCTGCTACAAGGTTCACAAACACATACTGGACGTCATCGCCGCCATTGGCCCGGAAGTGGAACGCATCTATGCCGTGGACGACGCCTGCCCCGAAGGCAGCGGCAAGCTGATCGCCAGCCGCTGCCCGGACACCCGCGTGCAAGTGCTCTACCACCACAGCAACCAGGGCGTGGGCGCCGCCATGTTGACGGCCTACCGGGCCGCAGTGCAGGACGGCATCGACATCGTGGTGAAAATCGACGGCGATGGACAAATGAACCCGGCCCTGCTGCCGGCGTTCGTGCGCCCCATCGCCAAAGGGCTGGCGGACTACACCAAGGGCAACCGCTTCCACCGGCCGGAATCCCTGCGCACCATGCCGCCCGTGCGCCTGCTGGGCAATGCCGCGCTGTCCTTCATCACCAAACTAAGCTGCGGCTACTGGGGCTGCATGGACCCGACCAACGGCTACACCGCCATCCACACCCGGATCATCGAGCGCCTGCCCCTGGAAAAAATCGAAAACCGGTATTTTTTCGAGACCGACATGCTCTACCACCTGAACATCATCCGGGCAGTGGTCCGGGACATCCCCATGGACGCCATCTACGAAGACGAGGAATCCAACCTGAAAGTGCTCCACGCCCTGCCGGAGTTCTTCCTCAAGAACATCTCCAGGTTCTGCAAGCGCTACTTCTACCTGTACCTGGTCAGAGACTTCAACATCGGCAGCCTGTACAGCCTGCTGGGGTGTCTGCTGTGCCTGGCAGGCAGCATCTTTGGCGCCATCCACTGGGCAAAAAGCATTCTTTACCAGCAAGTGGCCTCCAGCGGCACCGTCATGCTGGCCGCCCTGCCCATCATCCTGGGGGTGCAATTTCTGATTGCCTTTCTGCATTACGACGTGAGCAACACCCCCAAAGACCCACTGTCGTCCGATCCTTACTGACATGCCGGCATCTGCAACACCCCTGTGCGACCTGTGCGGCACGCCCATGAACCCGGGCCTGGCCAACTGGCATTTTTTCTGCGCTGACTGCCACCTGGAAAAATCCACACTCGCCCCCAGGATCAACGAACTGCACAGCATCGACGAAGCGCAGCGCGCCGCAGCCCTGCAGGACCTGCGTGCCAGCAACTTCACCCGCCTGCTCGACTGGCTGCAGCAGCGCTGCGCTGGCCACCTGCCACAGCGCCCCGCCCTGCTGGAAGTCGGCTGCGCGCACGGCTGGTTCCTGCAAAAGGCACAGGAAAAATACCAGGCCGAAGGCATCGAGCCCGACCACGCTATCGCCCGCCAGGCCCAGGCCAAAGGATTGGCGGTGCGCACCGGCTTCTTTCCGGATGCCCTGCAGGAAAACGAGCGCTTTCACATCATCGTATTCAACGACGTGCTGGAACACATCCCCGATGTGGGCCAGGTATTGCGCTGCTGCCACCAGCATCTGCACGAGGGCGGCTACATCGTCGTCAACGCACCGGACAGCGAAGGCCTCTTCTACCGCCTGTCCAGAACACTCGCCCGCCTGAAGCAGCCCGGCGCATTCGAAAGAATGTGGCAGCTCGGTCTGCCCTCCCCCCACCTGTACTACTTCAACACCGCCACCCTGCAGAAACTGGCCGCAGCCAACGGTTTCCTCATGGAAGACCGCACCCCCCTGCCCAGCATCTCACTGCGTGGCCTGCGCGAGCGCATCCAATACACGCAGGCACATGCGAGGGTGAAATCCCTGCTCCTGTACCACGCCATAAGAGCGGCTTATCCGTGGATACGCACCGGCAGACCGGACATCCACGCCTGGCTGCTGAAAAAGGCCTGAGCCATGCAACAACAACACACCCACTACCTCTACATGCTGCTGTGCGTGGGCGGCATGTCGGCGGGCCAGCTGCTGTTCAAGCAGGCTGCCCTGTCCATCCGGGACTTTTCCCCTGCGGGCTTGCTGGGCAACGGCTGGCTGCTGCTGGCCGTGGCGCTGTACGGCGCCACCACACTGGGCTGGGTGTGGGTGCTGCGCCATGTACCGCTGGCGCTGGCCTACCCCTTCATGAGCCTGGCGTTTGTGATCGTGCCCGTGCTGGCCTGGCTGCTCTGGGGCGAGCCAGTGCACTGGCGCACCTGGGCCGGCAGCGGCCTGATCATCGCCGGCGTGGCCCTGGCCAGCACCCGCTGAGTACGGTGCTATTCAAAAAATATAGCTACCAGCGCTTTCTGGTCAAGAAAATCTGATGGTTTCATACCTGAAACCAACCATTCATCAGCGCATGCAGCTATAAAAAAAGCACCCTTGCGGGTGCTCGGCGGGGTGAACACGGGCGTGCCCCTTTCCTTCCGGGTGGGCGGCCCGCGTCCGTGCCGTTACTGTGTGCCCTGTGCGCCGGGGGCGGCCTGCTCGGCAGGGATTTGCTTGGCGTAGTCGTCAGCCACCGTCTGCAGCGCTTGGGGCTGCAGTTGCACTTGGGCCTTGGCTTTGTCGGCCAGGGCGGCGCGGGCGTCGCGGCCCAGACCGTCGGCCACTTCTTTGATCAGCTGCTCGCGCACTTCTTCAAAGGGCTGTTTGCCGGCGGGCTTGCTGGCCGTGCGCTGGATGATGTGCAGGCCAAATTGCGATTCCACCGGGTCGCTGATCTGGCCGTCTTTCAGGGCAAAAGCGGTCTGCTCAAACTCGGGCACCATGCGGCCTTTGGTGAAAAAGCCCAAGTCGCCACCGCGCTTGGCCGAGCCGGGGTCGGCCGAGTGCTCTTTGGCCAGGGCGGCAAAGTCGCCGCCTGCGGCCAGCTCTTTGCTGATCTGGTGCGCCTTGGCGCGGGCTGCGGCGTCTTTACCGGCAATCAGGATATGGCGGGCCTGCACTTGCTCGGGCACCTCAAAACGCTGGGGCTGGGCGGTGTAAATATTGCGGGCCAGGCCCTCGACCTGCTCGGCACTGGGGCGGGCGGCGGCATCGGCACGCTCAAGCATCATGTCCGACAGCACGCGGTCGCGGGCCACCTGCAGAGCGGCTTGCACCACGGGGTCTTTGTCCAGCCCCTGCTCTAGCGCCTGCTGGGCCACAATGCGGCGGGCCAGCAGGTTACTAGCCTGTTGCTCCAGGTTTTTGGTGCGCGATTGCAATTGGGCGCGTACTTCGGGCGGAATGCGCTGGGCATCGGCCACCAGGTCCAGGCTGGTCACCTGCACGCCAGAGGCGCTGGTACCCACCACAATGGGCTGTTGCAAGCTATCGGCATGGGCGGTACCCAAGCACATAGCCAAGGCCGCAGCCACGCCAGCAAGACGGAAAAGTTGCATAAATCACTGTCCTTGTGAAAAACCGGGGCGTAAAAAAAGCGGGGTTACCCCCGCTTTTGTGATTTTTAGGCCCGAAAAGTTTCAAGCCCAAAGGTATACAAGATTACTTGTAGAAGTGCGGCCAAGTGATGCCGTAGTTACCCACCATACCAGCAGCGGCGTTGGGGTTGGTTGCTGCGGTGAAAGCAGCGCCCAGGACGGGCACGCCATTACCGGCACCCGTACCGAAGTCAACAACACCCCAGCCAGCGCCGAAGTCGGTTTGGAAGGTGGATTGTGCAACGGAAGCACCCAGGGGCGACTTAGCACCGAAGGTAGCCACATGCACTTCACCGCACAGGTTCAGCTTCTTAGCAATGCCGGGCGACACCACGTGACCGTCTTTAACCGAGTCTTCTTCACGGTCGTAGAAGGTCTGGCCGTTGGCGGCCACGCAGATTTGACCAGCGGTGTTCACCGTGATGTTGCTAGCGGGAACACCCGCGAACTTGTTATCAGCAGTATTAGCTGCTGCCAAGTTGCGGAAGACGTAGTTCGCCTCACGGTCGGTAACCGCCACCAGGGCACCCGCAGCATCCACCGCATCAAACACGGTACCCTTGACGTACTGCTTGGCATCGTAGTTGGCAGCAACCAAGTAGCGACGTGTGGGCATAGAGAACACCCAGTCGGTAGCAGCTTGCAGACCAGCATCGTGGTAGAACTGGTTGAACACTTGGAAGCGGTTGATAGCCTTGCTCAGGTTACCCGCTTGGGTGTTGGCAGCTACCAAGGTAGCAGCAGCACCAGCGATGGGGGTGGACAGGTCTGGCACGTCGAAGTCTTGCTTATCAACCACGCCCGAAGCGATCAGCGGATCGGCAGTTTCCAAAGCACTGGCAGTCTGAGCCTTCTGGGGTGCGTACACAGGTCTTGCGGTACCCGCAGAAGTCGCATCCAAGGCCAGTGCAGTAGCAGAGCCAGAGAAGGTGGTGGACTTAGCCACGTTCATGATGTACCAAGAAGCGGACAAAGTGCCTGTAGGCGCCTGCAGACGCGCGCCTGTGGCGCCAGCTGCCTGACCTGCTTCCGTAACACCGCCGTCGGTGATGGTATCCAGGAATTCGAAAGCGGTCGAAGTGCAAGGAGCTTCCATCTTGCCATTCTTCTTTACGTGCTTAACTGCGGTGTAAAGAGGATTCACGGTACCAGAGGTGGGGTTAGCGGCAGGATCGCGGAATGGCGGAATAGTAGCCATTTCGAGAATTTCGATATAGCCTTCACGGGTTTGGGCGTGTTTCTTCTCAGCAGTGTCCCACAGACGGTTGCTCAGGCGATCCAGAGGAGCCAGGGTCACGCCATCGGTGCGCACGGAAGCGGGCAGGGTGCAGCTGCTATCGCTGGTCACCAGTTGCAGGCGGCCTTCAGCGTTGGCGCTGGCCAAGCCGGTCCACACGTCGCCGGGCGACAGGAACACTTGGAAGTCCAGCAGGTCGTCAGAGTTGGAAGCGCCGCGGAAGCGGATCTTCACGGCCTTGGCGTTGATGGTGTCGGTGTTCACCACGTGCAGCACGGTAGCGTTGCCATCTTGGGCGGTGAAGTAGGGCACGATTTGGATAACGCCGGTGCCGCTTTCGTTCACGTCAAAAGAAGCTTGGGCCATGGCGGCGCCAGAGAAGCCCAGACCACCAATCATGGTGGCGATGCTCAGGGCCAGAACATTTTTTTTCATACAACTATCTCCAAATGGAAAAGCGAGAGGGGAAGAATCAACTACCACCACAATGGAAGTCTGCGGTATCGTAGCACAGCAATCTCCAACAGTTTTTTGTAGCAACTCGATTTTTCTCACCGACTGCTGCAAAAAAACAACAACTGCAAGCAATTGCTGTGGACCTGCAGGCTGCAACGGCCGATTGTGCAATGCCGCGCCAGGCATGTGCCAACTTTTCTTCCCATGTGTGGTTTTGCGACAACAGCGTCAGAGGGCGGGCGCGGGCTTCAGGGGCGGAAGACCCACCACTCGCCTTCTTCCAAAATCCAGGTTTCATCGCTGTACACGGTGGCCACCAAGCCCGGCGCCATGGGCGGGGCCACCTTTAGGCCCAGTTTTACGACGCAGCGCTGCGGCGGATCGTCGCAGGTGATGCGCTCGACCTCACGCCCAACCACCACGGGCACGCCCGCGTAGTGGTTGCGAAAGCGCTCTTGGTCATTGACTTTGCGGTACGAGGGGCTGGTGAACTGGTACGAGGCGGCCACGTCGTTGCGCTGGCGCGCCTCCCAAAACGCGGCAGAGCGGGCGCGGATGCGTTCCTCGTGCCCGGCTGTGGCAGCGGCCGGCGCAGCGTCAGACGATGCTGGCGGGGTGGTGGCGGCACAACCAGCCAGGGCGGCAGCCAGGGCAAGTGCGGACAAGGTAAGACGTTGTGTCATGGCAGAGGTGGTGCTTTCTGAAATGGATGAAACAAAAGGCTGGATCAATGTTAGCGCTGCGGCGCGGGCCGGGGTCTGAACACACCCCCTGCCCGCCACCGAAGGCAAACCCGGCGTGGGAGCGTGTGGCCTGGCAAAGGTTCACCACACGTGCACCACACCCGTTGATCGGGCGTTGACATCCTCCCCCGCCTAAAGTCGGGGGATTCCTACGGCGCTCACCCCGGCATCGAGCCGGAATGAGTCGCTTCGGTGGGTTCCTGCTGCTGGCGGCATTACTGCACCGCTCACTTCACAGGCGCAACGGGCGTGTCCCGCCCTGAGTATGTTGATCGCGCCGACCAGATCGGCGTTTTCCTCGAAACCGCATTCGACGCACAGGAACCGGGCCTGCGTCTGGCGGTTGTCCGCCGACACATGGCCGCAGGCCGGGCACGTCCGCGACGTGTTCTGCGGCGGCACGACGATGAGATGCCCGCCGGCCCATGCCAGCTTGTAGTCCAGTTGTCGGCGGAACTCGAACCAGCCTTGGTCTAGGATGGCTTTGTTCAGACCGGACTTGGCCCGAACGTGCTTTCCCGGCTGCTCGGTGGTGCCTGCCGCCGACTTGGACATGTTTCGCACCTGCAAGTCCTCGATGCACACCATCGCGTGGTTTTGGCTGATCGTGGTCGTGGCCTTGTGCAGGTAGTCGCGGCGGACGTTACCGATCCGGGCGTGAATCTTCTGGACGCGGGCTTTCGCCTTCTTCCAGTTGTTGCTTAACTTCGTTTTGCGGCTCATCGCCTGCTGCGCACGGCGCAAACGGTCTTCGTGCCGCTTGAAACTGTTGAGCGGCGCGTAGAACGTGCCGTCTGAGAGCGTGGCGAAGCGGGCGATGCCCATGTCGATGCCGACCGCACCGCCGTTCGGAATCGGCTGTTCGACCTCGCGTTCGGTCTGGATGCTCACGAACCATTTGCCGCACGACTGGCTGACGGTAACGTTCTTTACCGTACCCAGAACCTCGCGGCTGTTGCGGTAACGCAGCCAGCCGAGCTTTGGCAGGAAGATGCGGCTGTTACCCTGATCGAGTTTGATCTGCTTCGGATCGGGGTAGCGGAAGCTGTCCGACTGACCCTTCTTCTTGAAGCTCGGGAAGTCGGCCCGCTTGGCGAAGAAGTTGGCGTAAGCGCGCTCCAGATCCTTGAGCGTTTGTTGCAGCGGATGCACAGGCGCATCGGCCAGCCACGGCGTTTCAGGCCCATTGCGCCACTCGGTGAGCATCTTGCACAGCCCGGCGTAACCGAGCTTCTTCTCGCCTTGCTCGTAGCGTTCCTTCTGCAACGCCAGCGCCCTGTTGAAGACGAAGCGGCACGACCCGGCAAAGCGGCGCATCTGGCGCTGCTGTTCGCCGGTCGGCATCAGTTCGTATTTGAAGGCTTGCAGACGTTGCATGGGCGAAATGATACGCTTGGCCTATGAGCAACGACAACGATATTCGGCGGGGTCGGCACTGCGTCTTTCTGATGCACGTGCATTTGGTCTTCGTGACCAAATACCGGCGCGAAGTGTTTACCAAGGAAATCCTCGACGACCTGCGTAACATCTTCTCCAGCGTCTGCGCCGACTTCGAGGCGGAACTGGTGGAGTTCGACGGTGAGGACGATCACGTCCACCTGCTGGTGAACTACCCGCCCAAGGTCGCCGTCTCGGCGCTGGTGAACAGCCTGAAGGGCGTGTCCAGCCGCATGATCCGCAAAAAGAACTACCCGAGCATCCGCAAGAAGCTGTGGGGCGGTGCCCTGTGGTCGCCGTCCTACTTCGCTGGCAGTTGCGGCGGTGCACCCATCGAGATCATCCGCCAGTACATCGAACAGCAGCAGACGCCACACTGACCGCCCAAAGGACGCCTACGGCGTCCGCGCTATCCTTCCCCGGCCTGAAGGCCGAGGCTTGCCGCGCACCAGGTCAGGGCTGCTGTTGCAGGGCGGGGTGCACGCCATCCACGGTGGCCGGGGGCTGCTGGGGCAGAGGCAGTTGCTGCGGAGGCACGGGCTGCAGCAGGGGGGCGAGCTGGCCCATGTGCTGGCGCAGGCTGTCGCCCACCTCGCGGATATCGACATCGGTGCGGACCACGCGGGGGGTGATGATGACGATCAGCTCGGTGCGCCCCCCCTCGGTGTTGGTGCTGCCAAAGAGGTTGCCGATGACGGGGATTTCGTGCAGCCAGGGCACGCCGCTCTTGCCCTTGCTGGCGGTTTCCTGAATCAGGCCGCCCATGACGATGGATTCGCCCGAGCGCACGGCCACGCGGCTGGAGACTTGGCGTTGCAAGAAGCTGCGCTGCTGGGTGACTTCGTCTTTGGCGCCGACGTCGGTGACGGACTGGTTGACCGTCATGGTGACGATGTTGCCGGCGTTGACCGAAGGGGTGACCTCCAGGCTCACACCCGTGTCTTTGTATTGCAGGTTGCTGGTGATGAGCTTGCCGTCGCTGTTCATGGTCTGCCCGGCCTCAAAGGGTTGCTGGGTGCCGACGTTGATGGCAGCGGTGTGGTTGTCCAGCACCATCAGGGTGGGGCTGGCCACGACCTTGAGGTTGGTCTTGCTGGCCAGGGCATTGAGCACGGCGCGTACGTTGCCGGCGGAGTTGCGCACGGTGTAGGTGAAGCCGGCCAGCACATCGCCCACGCCACCCCCACCGTTGCCGTTGGCGGTGCCGACCAGGCCGCCGCTGCCGGTGCGCCCACCACCGCCACCGCTGCCGCTGAATGACCATTCCAGGCCGTAGCGCAGGCTGTCGTTGAGGGTGACTTCGATGATGCTGGCCTCGATCAGCACCTGGGTGGGGGGCACGTCCAGGCGCTTGAGGGCGGCCTCGATGCGTTCGTACTCGGCCCCGGTGCCCCAGACGAGCACGGAGTTGTTCAGCTCATCGGCCATGACGCGAATGCCGCCCAGGTCGGAGACGTTGCCCACGCCGCCGCTGACGGGCTGGCCGGCATTGCCCAGGCCGCCGGCACCCAGGCTGCTTCCCAGCCCTGCGCCCAGGCGCAGGCCACTGCCCCCAAGGGTGTTGCTGCCGGTGCTGGTGTTGTTCTGTGCGATGCCGCCGGTGCTGCTGGTGGTGCTGCTCAGACCGGGGGCCACGCCACTATCGCTGCTGCCAGTGGTGCTGCTGCCCCCGAAGATGCCGGACAGCACGCCGGCCAGGTGCTTGGCGTTGCCGTTTTGCACGTGGTAGATGTGCAGCTGCGGCTGGCTGCTGGCGCTGCCGGGCTGGTCGAACTTGGCCATCCAGCGCCTGACTTGTTCCAGATAGGGGGCGTGCGGTGTGATGACGAGCAGGCTGTTGAGGCGCTCAATGGGCAGGATGTGCAGGGCGCCAGCCAGCGGCGTGGCCCCGAGGCTGCCGCCCAGCGGAGCAGGAGCAGCAGCGGCTGCCCCCCCCGCCTTGCCACCAGCTGCTGCGGCACCAGGCACTGCCGCTGCGGCAGCGGCCGCACCGCCGCCGCTAAGCAGTTGCAGGGCAGCGCTGGCTTCTTCGATGCTGAGGTATTTGAGCGGGAAGAGCCCGACGGACATGCCCTGCAGCAGATCGACGTCGAAGGTGCGCACCATGTCCAGCCAGCCTTCGGCCTGGGCGCGGGTGCCGCTCATGACGAGCAGGTTGCGCACGCTGTCCACGCGCAGGATGGCGCCGTCGTGTGCCATGGGCCGCAGGATGGCGGCCATTTCCTGCGCGCCGATGTATTGCAGGGGGATGACGATGGCGCCATAGCCCGGCGCCATGGGGGCGCTGCTGTCGGCCACGCGCACGGCAGCGCCCAGGCTGCGCAGGGCATCGACGCGGCCAATGTGGAAGACGCCGCGTGTGTCGCGCACCATGGCCAGGCCGTTGGCCTGCAGGGCGATTTCCATGAGGTTGATGGCCTGGTCGGGGCTGACGGGCTTTTTGGTGGACAGGGTGACGTTGCCGCCAATGGGCGGGTGCAGCACGTAGTCCACGTTCAGGATGTCGCCCAGCACGGTGCGCACCAGCTGGGCAACGGGCACGTCTTCCAGATTGAGGGTGACGGACTGGCCCGACTCCCGCTTGTAGGGTTTGGGGGCAGCGATGCGCTGGCCGTTGCCGATGATGGTGCGCACGCCGTCGTCTTCGGGCTGTGCCTTGTCGGCATCGGCGCTGGCTGCGCCGTCCTGGGGCTGGGTGGCTTCGGGCAGTTCGTTGGGGTCGGTGCTGAAGTGGCTGACGAACTGGGGTTTCAACGGGGCACAGGCCACCAGGGCCTGACTGATGGCCAGGGCGATAAGGGTGCGGGACAGGGGTAAGGTGGTCATAACGGCACTGGAATGCAAGGTGGCAGGTGGCGGCGCGATGGCTGGCACGCCGCCGCAGGTTATCTGGAGGGTTGGATGGTGATGGCAAATGGCGAGGGCGGCTGGCCCTTGCCGCCCTTGGCGGCGCCTTGGGTGAGGTCTTTTTTCTGCACCTGCAGTTGCCGCTTTTGGTCATGGCGCTGCAGTTCGATGCTGTCGGGCTGCACGGCGTGCAGCGTCCATCCGCCCAGCTCCTGCCCCAGCACCAGGCGCTGGGGCTGACCGTCAAACAGGAGGAAGGCCCCCGAGACTTGCCCGGCAGCGTAGGTGCCCAGCAAGGTGGCGCGCTCCCATTGGTCCGACTGCGCTGGCGTGTCCTCCTTGGGCGGCGGTGGCGGCAGGCGGCGGCTGAGCATGAACAGGGGGCGCTCCTGCATCTGCAGGATGAGGTTCTGCCAGTCGGGCCAGTCGCCGGCCGGGCGCGGCAGCGCGGGCTGCATGGCCTGGATGTCCTGCAATTGCGGCGGCGGCGGATTCCAGATGGCGCGCTGGGCGGGCCAGAGCCACTGCCAGGCCAGCACGGCCGCCAGCGTGGCGCCGGCCAGCAACAGCCATTGGGTGGGGGTGTAACGCTGCGGGATGGTGCGGCGGGATGTTGTGGTCATGCGCCCTCCTGCAATTTACGCACGCTGAAGGTGAAGCTGGCGTTGATGGCCTGCTCCACCGCCGGGTTGGCGCTTTGCAGGCGCATGCGGGTGCTGAGGTGGATGCGCTCGACGGAGACAGCCGGGCGCAATTCGCGCAGGGCCGCCAGCGCCAGTTGCAGGCTGACCCAGCCGCCCTCGGCACTGACCAGCAGCTCGATGCGCTGGGTGTAGTCGCTGTCCTGGTCGGCGGTGGCGGCATCGGCGGCTGTATCGGCATCCTGGGGCACACGCACCTGACTGCTTTCCACCTTCATGCCGGCCTGTGTCAGCACCCGGCGCAGGCCCTGCAGAGCGGAGTTGGCGGCCTGCTCGGCCTGCATGTCTGCCGGGTAGAAAAATTGCGTGCGCGCCTGTTCCGTCTGTTGCAGCGCCTGGACGATGGCGTCCTGCTGCTGCTGCATGCCCAGCAGACGTGCGTGCAGGCTTTCCAGGCGCTGCAGCTCGTTCTGCCAGGCCTGGTGCTTGCCATGCCACCACAGCGCCGCAGCGCCCAGGGGCAGCACCAGCACCAGCAACAAGGCTGCCTGCAGCAGGTGCTGCTGCAGGCGTGCGGACAAGGGGGATGAGCGGCTGAACGGTGCGGTCATGGGGCGGTGGTGGATGGCGCGCTGCTGCCCTGCGGCAGTTGCCAGAGCGTGAAGGTGGAGGGGTCAAGCTCGGCCTCAAGCACGAAGCTTTCCTTGTTGCTGCGCCCTTCGCGGGTGATGGCCGAGGGCAGGCGCACGTTGCGAAAGCCTGGCTCGCGACTCAGCAGCTCGTGCACGCGCGAGGCGTTGTCGCTCAGGCCCTGCAGGCTCAGGCGGTTGCCTTCCAGGGTCAGGCTCTGGACGGCGGTGTCGTCGGGCAGCAGCCGCGTGATGGTCAGCAGCAGCTTCAGGGGGTCGATCTGCTGGGTGAGCTGGGGCGCCAGGGTGCCGAGCGTCTGCACCTGCGCCATGAAGGCCTGGCGCTGTGCGGCCACTTCCGTGGTCTGGCGCACCAGCGCCTGGGTCTGCTGCTGGGCCTGCAGTGCCTGCTGGCGCAGTTTGAGGGAGGGTGTCAGCACCAGAGCCAGCAGCAGGCCCAGCACCAGCAGGGCGCTGGCCAGCAGGCGCCAGCGCTGCAGCCGCTCATGCCGCAGGCGTGGCCGCTCCCCCCACCCGGTGCAGAGGATGGGGCCCTGAGCCGTGGGGGCCCACACTTCGGGGGGCTGGGGCAGGCGCTGGCTGTCCACGACGCGTTGCAGCAGCTGCTCAATGGTGGGGCGGGATGCCAGCACCAGCTGCACGTGCAGCCGCTGCGTGGCAGGGTCTGGCCGGGCGCTGTAGGCGCTGTAGGTGTCCTGCTCGGCAAAGGGGGTGTGCGTCAGCACCTGAAGCTGCATGGCAGCGGCCAGATCGGCCGGGCTCATGGGCGGCAGGGTGAGGCTGCGCGTCAGGATCAGGTCTTCGGGCAGCAGCAGGGCACTGAAGCGTGCGGCCTTCTTGCCCGGCGCCGCTGGCTCGCCAGCGGCTTCACCCAGCCAGCTGCCCGTGCGCAGCAGCACCTGCCGGGGCCCGGCGGCCTGCGGCTGCGGGCCGCCGGCCTGCACCAGCGCCACCGGGGTGGCCGGTATGGCGCGCTGCAGCCACCGCAGCAGCGGCAGGCTGCTGCCGAGCTGGCAAAGGTGCGCCCAGGCACGGCTGAGATCGAGCCCGAAAAGGGTGGCATCAGCACTGAGTTTGGCCATAGGAAAAAGCGTCTTTCGCAATCATGGGGACAGGTGGTGTTCTGCGGGGTGTGTCGGCACTGCCGGGCGCCACACTGCGGAGCTGGCCAGCAGCGCCCAGGGCAGGCCCGTGGATGTCTGCCGCTGCCAGGACAGATGGCGCTGCACGCGCACCATCCCGTCCGGCAGAGGCACCCATGCCTCCAGGGTGTAGAGCCCGTCGCTGTCCCCTCCGGCGTGGAGTTGCTCCGGCGCCTGCGCCTGGAGCCAGCGCAGAAGCTCTGGCGGGGCTGTATTTTGCCCAACGGTGCGTGCGTTCCTGGCACTGGCCACCAGATAGGGCTGCAAACGAATGTAGATTCCATAGCCCAGACCGGGCACTTGCAGCAGGTCCTGCAGGGTGGCCCAGGGCTGGCGGAAGGCGCCTTCCTGCTCCTTGCGTGTGCGCTCTCGCGCATCGACGATGGCCTGCGCCAGAGCGCCTGCCTGCTGCGCGCCCAGCCCGGCGGCGCCCTGCAGCAGGGCCTTCCAGGTGGCCTGGGGCGCCTGATTGATGTTGACCAGGCCGCTCCAGGGCTGAAACCGCACCTGGACGGTGTAGCCAGCGAAGGCAACGGCAATGCTCTCTGCCGCAGGGCGACGGTTTTCCTGTTGCAATTGTTGCAGTGCCAGGTACATGGCCGCTTCACCCACGGCCTGCCCCTGCATCAGGTTGCGCTGCACCGATGCCTGACGCGCCTGGTCGCGCACCAGTCCCCCCAGGCTGGCAACAAACAGGGACAGGGCTGCCAGCATCCACAGCACGATGATGAGCGCCATGCCGCGCTGCGCCCGAGGGGTGGCCCTGTGACGATTGCGATGAGGGACGAGCATTACCGGGCACTCCCCCCGATGGCGTGACCGCCGCTGGCTGCGGCCTCGGCCATGGGCTGACGCAGCGCCAGCACGGTCAGGGGCCAGGCGCCATCTGCCGTCACCAGCCGTATGCCGATGGCGCTGGGCAGTTCGTCGTTCATCTGCTTTGCATCCCACAGGGGCAGCCATTGCAGGCCGGCCTCGCGCGAGATGCGCTGGTAGTTGAGGGAGAAGTGCTGCACATCGCTATCCAATACATAGCTGCTTGCGTTTGACCAGTCTTGCCCTGTGGCGTTTTTCTCCCACATTCTGTACTGCAGGACAAGCTGCGTGCCCTGCGCCCCGGGCTGCAGGGCCAGGCGAAACATGGTGCGGCCACCGCCTCCGCCAAAGCCGGCTGGCATGCTGCCCAGCCATTGCATCTCCTGGGGCTGGCCGACGAAGTAGTAGCGGCTTTCACCGGGGCGCACTTGAGCGCTGGGCCGGCGCTCGCCCGAAACGTCGGCCATGACGGAGCGCAGAAACCGCACGGCGCTTTGCTGGCGCTCGGCCCGCTCGGTGCGGGTGTCCACCCGTTCCTGGGTCTGCGAGATGGTGCGCATGGCGCCCCCCAGGCCCAGGGCGATGAGGGAGAGCAGCATGAGGGCCACCAGCAGCTCCACCAGGGTGAAGCCGTGTGCCTGGTGGGTGCGGCGGCAGGAGAGGGTTTGGGGCAGTGCCTGCATCAGCCCCCCTGTACGCGCAGCAGGGGGCGCAGGGTTTGCGTCTGCCACTGGCGGCCTGCGGGCGAGCGGATGTCGATGTTCAGCTGGTAGAGGACGACGGCGTCCCCGGCCTGGCCGGCGTTGCCCGGCGCAGCGCTGTAGGGGCTGGCGCTGACGGCCCAGGTGAGGTTGCCGTCCTGCCCGCTGTCGTACAGGCGCTGGGGGTCGATGACCGGGTAGGCATCCAGCAGGGATTGCATGATCTGCATGGCGTGCTGGCTTTCGCCCACCTGCTCCACCCCGCGCACCGAGCCGCCCACGGCGCGGTAGATGATGGTGATGGAGATGGCCATGATGGTCATGGCCACCAGCATTTCCAGCAGGGTGATGCCACGCTGCCGGCGTGCCGTGGCGGCGGCGCTGGCGCTGGCTGTGTGGGGCGCCAGGGGAGCGATTGTCATGGCTGCTCCTGGCTGATCAGGCCCGAGAGCCAGTCCACCCGCAGGCGCGTGCCGGTGGGGGGCTGGGTGTTGCGCAGCACGGTGATGCTGCCGCCGGTGGCGCCCCCGCCGGGCAGAAAGACGATGCTTTGGCTGCCGTCGGCCAGGTTGGCCTCTGCGGCGGTTTGCAGGTGCATCTCCAGCGACTCGGGCAACTGGCGTGCGGGCTGGCCCACCAGGCCGTAGCTGCGCTGTCGGGCGTGGAAGGCCACGGCCACAGGCTGGCCCTGGGTGGTGGCTTCAAAGCGGGCGCGGCGCAGCAGGCGGGTGATGTCTTGCACGGTGTGGCGATAGTCCATGCCGGTGCGCATTTTTTCCAGGGCGGGCGGCACCACGCCGACGACCAGCGCCAGCAGTGCAAAGACGACCAGCAGTTCGATCAGCGTGAAGCCCCGTTGGAATGCGCGCATGGGTGGCAAGGGCGGTTGCGGCAAGGCACCGCCCCTTGGGAGGGTTGGGAAAAGCAGGGCTTACCTGGCGTTGCTGATGTCGGCGTTTTCGCCGTCACCACCAGGGGCGCCATCGGCACCCAGGGAGACGATTTGCGGTTCGGCTCCCGCCAGGCTGTACTGGTAAGGATTGCCCCAGGGGTCGTTGGGCACACCGCCCTTGAGGTAGGGGCCGTTCCAGCCGATCACGCCAGCGGGTTGCTGGTTGAGCGCCTGCAGGCCTTGCTGGGTGGTGGGGTAGCGCCCGACGTCGAGCTTGTACAGATCCAGGGCCTTTTCAATGTCGGCGATCTGCACCACGGCGGTTTTGCTCTTAGCGAAGCCCAACTGGTTGAGCAGGCGCGGCCCGACCAGGCCGGCCAGCAGGGTGAGGATGACCAGGACGACCAGCAGCTCGATCAGGGTGAAGCCCAGATGGCGACGGAGGGTGTGGTGGGTGCGATGTTGTGGCATGGGAAGAAAGCTTTCCAGGGATGACGACAAGGGGATGAAAATTCTTTTGCGTGGGCGCAACCACGGCCTACACCGCCAGATCGTTCACCGACAGGATGCCCAGCAGGATGGCGATGATGATGGCGGCGATGAGCATGCCCAGCACCAGGATCAGGGCAGGCTCCAGCATGGTGAGCAGGCGTTTGATGCTGGTTTCCACCTCGCGGTTCAAAATATCGGACAGCTGCAGCATCATGTCGCCCAGGCGCCCGGTTTCCTCGCCCACGCGCACCAGGTTGAGGGCCAGGGGTTCGAACTGCCCGCTTTGGGCGGCAGCCTGCGCCAGGCGCTGGCCTTGCTTGACCAGGGGGGCCATTTGCTCCAGGGGGGCACGAATGACCTGGTTGTCCACGGTGTCGCTGGCGATGCGCAGCGCCACCATCAGGCCCACGCCGTTGTCCAGCAGGGTGCCCAGCGAGCGGCTGAACAGTGTGATTTGGTATTTGTGTAGCACGGGCCCCAGCAATGGCAGGCGCAAGAGCCAGTTTTGCCACTTCTGCCGACCGGCCGGACTGGCCAGCCAGCGGCGCAGCAGCCAGAAGCCCAGGGCACACAGCGCCAGGATGTACAGGCCGTAGCTGCGAAACGCATGGCCCAGCGCCATGACCCATTGGGTGGGCAGCGGCAAGGCATCGCCCATGTCGGTAAAGAGCTGCTCGAACTGCGGCACGACGAAGCCCAGCATGGCCACCAGCGAGAGCACGGCCACGCCCAGCAGGATGGCGGGGTAGATGGTGGCGGAGATGGCACTGTCGCGCAGGGCGCGCTGGCGCTCCAGGTGGTCGGCCAGGCGGCCCAGGACGGCGGCCATCTGGCCGCTGGCTTCGCCGGAGCGCACCATGTTGATGTAGAAGTCGCCAAAGTGCTGCTGGTGCTGCTGCAGTGCCTGACTGAGCGGCATGCCGCCTTTGACGCCATCGAGCACGGACTGCAGCATGGTCTGCATGGCCTGCTTGTGGCTCATGTCCAGCAGGACCTTGAGGGCGTTGTCCAGCGACAGGCCGGCGCGCATCATGATGGCCAGTTCGGTGGTCATGGTGTGGATGTCCAGCGCCTTGATGGGGCCGGTGTGCAGCTTGCGCGCGCCCTGCCCCGCCACCAGTCCCCCTGCCCCGCTGCCGGCGCTGGCCGCTTCTTCGACCTTGACGGGGGAGAGGCGGTTCTTGCGCAGGTGCAGCACCACATCGGCCACGCTGGCGGCATGGTGCTGGCCGCTGCTGCGCTGGCCGCTGGCATCGAAGGCTTCCCAGTGGTATTCAGGCATCGCCCTGGTCCTGTGTGATGCGCAGCACTTCTTCCAGCGTGGTCAGGCCTGCGGCGACCTTGCGCAGTCCATCTTCGTAGAGGCTGAGCATGCCGCGCTGCGCGGCCAGGGCGTGCAGGGCATTGGCGTCCTGCCCGTCGATGATGGCGCGGCGCAGTACGTCGTCGAGCACCATGAGCTCGTGCACGCCGGTGCGGCCCTTGAAGCCGGTGCCCCGGCAGTGCTCGCAGCCCACGGCCTGGCAGGGCTGGGCATCCGGCCCCAGAAAGCGCGCCAGGCCCGTGCTCTGCTGCACGGCCTGGGGAATTTCCACCGGCTGCTTGCAGTGGGTACAGAGGGTGCGCACCAGGCGCTGGGAGAGCACGCCGTTGACGCTGGAGGTGATGAGGTAGCTTTCCACGCCCATGTCGCGCATGCGGGTGACGGCGCCGGCGGCGGTGTTGGTGTGCAGGGTGGAGAGCACCAGGTGGCCGGTGAGTGCGGATTGCACGGCAATCTGCGCGGTTTCGGTGTCGCGCATTTCGCCGATCATGATGATGTCCGGGTCCTGGCGCAGGATGGAGCGCAGGGCGTTGGCAAAGGTCAGGTCGATCTGGGCATGGACCTGGATCTGGTTGATGCCGTCGAGCTGGTACTCCACCGGGTCTTCCACGGTGATGATCTTGTTGGCCTGGGCGTCGATCTTGGACAGCGCGGCATACAGCGTGGTGGTCTTGCCCGAACCCGTTGGCCCAGTCACCAGCACGATGCCGTGCGGGCGGGTGAGCAGCTCGTTGAAGCGCCGCAGGGTGTCGGCGGCAAAGCCCATGGTGTCCAGGCTCAGGCGCACGCTGGCGCGGTCGAGCACACGCATGACGATGCTTTCGCCATGCACGGTGGGCGTGGTGGAGACGCGCAGGTCCAGCTCACGCCCCTTGGCGCGGGTCTTGATGCGGCCATCCTGGGGCAGGCGGCGCTCGGCAATGTCCAGATGCGCCAGCAGCTTGACGCGCGAGCCCACGGCAGCGCTCAGGCGTGCGGGCACCACTTCGGCCAGGTGGATGACGCCATCGATGCGGTAGCGTACGTTGAGGCCGTCCTCGAACGGCTCCAGGTGGATGTCGGAGGCGTGCAGCTCAATGGCGCGGGAGATGATGCTACTGACCAGGCGGATGACGGGCGCTTCGCTGGCCAGGTCCTTGAGGTGTTCGACAAAGTCGCCACCGCTGGCGCTGCCGCCCCAGTCGTCGGCAGCGTCGTCCTCTGCGGCCTCGTCCTGCTGGGCTTCGGCCAGGGCCTTGCGGATGTCGGCTTCCAGCGCCAGCACGGGTGCAATCTGCAGGCCCGTGGCCAGGCGCAGGGCCTTGATGACAAAGGCGTCCTGCGGCACGGCCATGGCCACCTGCAGGACGCCGTCGTTCACGGCGATGGGGCAGACGCACTGGGTGTCCAGAAAGCCGGGCTGCAGGCCCGGGACTTCGGGCAGCAGGTCGGGGAAGTCGTCCGCGCGCAGCCAGGACAGGTTGAGCTGCTCGGCCAGTGCCTGGGCCACGTCGGCTTCTGCCACCACGCCCAACTGCACCAGCACCTGCCCCAGCAGCCCGCCCAGCTCATGCTGGGCCTGCAGGGCGTTGTGCAGGTCGCGTTCGGAGAGCTTGCCGGCGGCGATCAGCCGCTCGCCCAGGCGCGGCGCCGGGGCGCTGGAGGCTGCTGGCTCCAGGGTGGGGGTGGTCATGGTGGTGGCAGGCACGTCGTTTCCGTTTCCTTAAACCGCCAGGCGCGCCAGATCGGCCACCTGGTTCATGGTCTGGTGCAGGGTGGCCAGCAGGCCCAGGCGGTTGTTCTTCAGCGCCACATCCTCGGCATTGACCATGACGTGTTCAAAGAAGGCATCCACCGGCGCGCGCAGGGCGGCCAGGGTTTGCAGGTGGGCGGTGGTGTCGCCCGCTTGCAGTTGCTGCTGGGCCTGGGCGGCGATGGTCTGCAGCGCGGCGTACAGGTCTTTTTCAGCGGCTTCCTGCAACAGTGCGGCATCGACCTTGGACGCGACGGTGTCTTCGGCCTTTTTCAGGATGTTGCCCACGCGCTTGTTGGCTGCGGCCAGGGCCGGGGCCTCAGGCAGCGCGGCAAAGGCGCGCACGGCGGCCAGGCGCTGGGCCACGTCCGAGAGGCGCTGCGGGCGCAGGGCCAGCACGGCATCGACTTCCTGGGCGCTGTAGCCTTGCTCGCGCAGGTTGACGGCCAGGCGGTCGTAGAAGAAATCCAGCAAGGCGCTGCTGGGGTCCTGGATCTTGTCGCCAAACACCGGCACGGCGCGGGCAATGAGTTGGCCCAGATCCAGCGGCATGGCCTTTTCCATCAGCATGCGAATGACGCCCAGCGCATGGCGGCGCAGGGCAAACGGGTCGCGGTCGCCGGTGGGCAGGTTGCCGATGCCGAACATGCCGACCAGGGTTTCCAGCTTGTCGGCCAGCGCCACCACCAGACCGACGTTGTCGCGCGGCAGTTGGTCACCGGCAAAGCGGGGTTTGTAGTGGTCTTCGATGGCGTGGGCCACGGTGTCGGGCAGGCCATCGTTGAGGGCGTAGTAGCCGCCCATGATGCCTTGCAGCTCGGGGAATTCGCCCACCATGTCGGTGACCAGGTCGGTCTTGGCCAGCAGGGCGGCGTTGTCCACACAGGTGAGCAGCCAGTCTTGCGCCACTTCGCCTTCGTGGCTGTTCAGGCTTTCGTGCTGCGCGCCCAGGTTGTCGAACAGCTGCACGGCAATCGCCTTGGCAATGGCGCGCACGCGCTCGACGCGCTCGCCCTGGGTGCCGAGCTGGTTGTGATAGACCACCTTGTCCAGCTGGGGCACGCGGCTGACCAGGGTTTTCTTGCGGTCCTGGTCAAAGAAGAATTTGGCATCGGCCAGGCGCGGACGCACCACGCGCTCGTTGCCGCCGATGATGGCCGAGGTGTCCTGTGGCGAGATGTTGCTGACGATCAGGAACTGGTGCGTGAGCTTGCCTTGCGCGTCCAGCAGCGGGAAGTATTTCTGGTTGGCCTTCATGGTCAGGATCAGGCATTCCTGCGGCACGGCCAGGAATTCCTTCTCGAACTGGCAGATGAGGACGTTGGGGCGCTCAACCAGAGCGGTGACTTCGTCCAGCAGGGCTTCGTCCTGGATCGGCTGGACGCCACCGCCCACCTGGGCCGCAGCGACCTGCAATTGCTGGGCGATGAGGGCGCGGCGCTCGGCAAAGCTGGCGATGACGGCGCCTTCGTCGCGCAGTTGCTGGGCGTAGCTGTCGGCATCCCGCAGCACGACGGGGTTGGCGCTGGCTTCAAAACGGTGGCCCTGGGTGCTGTTGCCGGCTTGCAGGCCCAGCGCCGTGACGGGCACCACGCTGGCGCCGTGCAGCGCCACCAGGCCGTGCGCCGGGCGCACGAAGTGGACGTTGCTCCAGCCGTCCTGCAGCTGGTAGGTCATGACCTTGGGGATGGGCAAGCGGGCAATGGCCTCGTCCAGCGCCTTTTGCAGGCCAGCGGCCAGGGTGGCGCCCTGGGCGGTGCTTTCCAGATAGAGCACTTCGGCCTTGCCATCATCGACGCGCTTGAGGCTGGACACCACACTGGCATCGGCCCCCAGAGCGGCGAGCTTTTTCAGCAGCGCGGGCTTGGGCTGGCCATCGGCCTCCAGGCCCACCGCAACGGGCATCAGCTTTTGCGAGACGGCTTTATCGGGCGCCTGCGCCAGCACGGCGCTGATGTGCGCAGCCAGGCGGCGCGGTGAGGCGTAGGCGGTCAGTTGCGATTCGGCAGTGGTCAGCCCCTGGGCAGCAAGCTGGTCGCGCAGCACGGTGGCGAAGGCATCGCCGAGTTTTTGCAGCGCTTTGGGGGGCAGTTCTTCAACGAACAGTTCAACAAGAAGGTTGGCAGTGGTCATGGCAATTTTGATAGCTGCTAGCGCTTATCCAGTAAGCGTTAGAGGGCAATTTTTTTAAAAAAATATTAGGCGGCTTTTTTCTGTTTTTCGGCCGCTTTGGCCAGCTCTGCCAGCACTTCGTCGGCATGCGCCTTGGGCGCCATCGGGAAGCCCAGGCGCGCGCGGCTGTCCAGATAGCTCTTGCCCACGGCGCGGGCCAGGTTGCGGATGCGGCCGATGTAGGCGGCACGCTCGGTCACCGAGATGGCGCCGCGTGCATCCAGCAGGTTGAAGGTGTGCGCGGCCTTGAGCACCTGCTCGTAAGCCGGCAGCGCCAGTTGCGCTTCCATCAGCTGATTGGCCGTGGCTTCGTGCGCAGCAAAGGCGCTGAACAGGAAATCGACGTTGGAGTGCTCGAAGTTGTAGGCCGACTGTTCCACTTCGTTTTGGTGGTACACGTCGCCATAGGTCAGGCCTTCGGTCCAGGTCAGGTTATAGACGTTGTCCACGCCCTGCAGGTACATGGCCAGGCGCTCCAGGCCGTAGGTGATTTCGCCAGTGGCGGGGCGGCAGTCGATGCCGGCCACTTGCTGGAAGTAGGTGAACTGGGTCACTTCCATGCCGTTGAGCCACACTTCCCAGCCCAGGCCCCAGGCGCCCAGCGTGGGGTTTTCCCAATCGTCCTCGACGAAGCGGATGTCGTTCTTCTTCAGATCAAAGCCCAGCGCTTCCAGGCTGCCCAGGTACAACTCCAGGATGTTGCTGGGCGCGGGCTTGAGCACCACCTGATATTGGTAGTAGTGCTGCAGGCGGTTGGGGTTGTCGCCATAGCGGCCATCCTTGGGGCGGCGGCTGGGTTGCACGTAGGCGGCCTTCCACGGCTCGGGGCCAATGGCGCGCAGGAAGGTGGCGGTGTGCGAGGTGCCCGCACCCACCTCCATGTCGTAGGGCTGGAGCAGTGCGCAGCCCTGGTTGGCCCAGTAGGTCTGCAGTTTCAGAATGATGTCTTGGAAGGTGAGCATGGGTCGCGTTCTACGTTCTGTGTTCTGAGGGCGCCTGGCCGCGCAGCGCCGGCCGGCACCGTCTTGTCAGGCAAAACGTGCGATTTTAGGCCCGTGGCCCCACCCTACAATGCCCCGTTGCTTTTAACTGCTTGATTTACCGCTTGCGCAAGGAGCCGTCATGAACATCCTGAACATCATCAAGAACCAGCTCATCGAGGTCATCGAATGGACCGATGACTCGCGCGACACCCTCTCCTACCGCTGGCCCGATGAGGACAAGCAGATCAAGAACGGCGCCCAGCTCATCGTGCGCGAGTCGCAGCAGGTGCAGTTCGTCGCCGCCGGTCAGTACGCCGACCTGTTCGGCCCGGGCAAGCACACGCTGACCACCGAGAACATCCCGATCCTGTCGGATATCTACGGCTGGAAGTACGGCTTTCAGTCGCCCTTCAAGTGCGATGTCTATTACATCAACACGCGCCTGTTCACCGGCAACAAGTGGGGCACGGCCAACCCGGTGACGGTGCGCGATCAGGACTTTGGCGTGGTGCGCATCCGTGCCTTTGGCACCTACGACTTTCGCATCGTGCAGCCAGCGCTGTTCCTCAAGGAAGTGGCCGGCACGGACCAGAACTTCCGCCTGGATGAGTTTGCCGACACCATGCGCTCGCGCATTGTCAGTGTCTTCAGCGAGGCCCTGGCCAAGGCCCGCATCCCTGTGCTGGACGTGGCCACACGCTACAGCGACCTGGGCGCCGCGCTGGTGCAGATCATCAACCCGGCGATGGTGGACAAGTACGGCATCGAGATCACCAGCTTTGTGCTGGAAAACGTCTCCGTGCCCCCCGAGGTGGAGGAAGCCATCGACAAGCGCTCGAGCATGACGGCCATTGGCAACCTCAACGACTATGTGAAGTACCAGATGGGCCAGGCCATGGCCAACGGCGGTGACAGCGCCGCCACCCTGCCCGCCAGCATGGCCATGGGCTTTGGCATGGCACAGGAGATGATGAAGCAGATGCAGCAGCCCGCCGCTGCGCCCAGCGGTTTTGCGCCCCAGCCTGCTGCGCCCGCCCCGGCGCCCACAGCGGCAGATGCCCCTGCCGCTTCTGCCCCCCTGCAGGTCTTCACCCCCGAACAGGCCGCCCAGCTGCTGGGCGTGGATGTGGCCGACGTGCTGGCCGAACTGGAAGCCGGCCACCTCAAGGGACGCAAAATTGGCAGCAACTGGCGCATAGCCAAAGCCGCTTTGGATGAGTTTTTGGCCGGATAACGGCTTGCATCCAGCGTCACACGCTATGTATTTTCAAATAGCTGCCACCTTGGCAGCTATTTTTTTGCCACCTGCCACCAACAGCAGACGCAAAAAAAAGCAGCCAGTGCTTGCGCAAAGGCTGCTGTCAAAAGCAAAACATTTCACAAAAACCCACCCCAGCCAGAATCCGGGATGGGGTGGGCTGTACCGCCGCTTAACGCAGCAGGCTCAGCACCTGCTGGGGCAGCTGGTTGGCCTGGGCCACCATGGCAGTACCGGCTTGTTGCAGGATCTGCGTGCGGCTGAGGTTGGCCGTTTCTTGAGCGAAGTCGGCGTCCACGATACGGCCACGGGCAGCAGACAGGTTCTCGTTCTGGATGTCGATGTTCTCGACGGTCTTCTCAAAACGAGTCTGGATGGCACCCAGCTCGCCGCGGGCGCTGTTGACTTTGTCGATGGCTTGGTCGATTTGCTGCAAGGCTTCCCACGCGCCTTTTTGGGTACCGATGTCCACCTTGTCGATGCCCGTTACAGTGGTCTGAACCAGTGTTTGGCTAGCCAAGCCTGCACCCGAAACAGTTACGCTCGAAGCCACACCTGCGTCGTTGGCCGTGGCACGGAAGGCAATGCTCTTGACGCCTGCGTTGTCTTCCAGGAAAGCCGTCACGCCAGTATCCGCAGTCTTCGAGTTGATGGCCTCGATCACGCGGCCCAATGCCTCTTCATTGGTCACATTGTCGTCTTGAGCCACTGTGGCCGTGACAGTGATGCCATTGGCACCCTTGATAGTGATGTCACCGGCATTAGCGGCCGTCGACTTAATCGCCGCTGCCATGCTGGACATTGCAGTGGTATCGATGGTTGCCGAGCTGGTGGCGTAGGTGGTATTACCCAGTTGGTCCACCTTGGTGTTGGCCAAAGCACCCACCGTGATGTTGTCGCCAGAGTTGGCACCCACTTGGAACACAGCGCCGGTGAAGCTGCCGTCCAGCAGCTTTTTGCCGTTAAAGCTGGTGGTCTTGGCCACACGGTCCACCTCTTCCCGCAGCTGCTTCAGTTCAGCCTGCAGGGCTTCACGGTCGCTCTTGCTGTTGGTGGCGTTACCGGCCTGCACCGCCAGTTCACGCATGCGCTGCAGCATGTCGCCCACTTTGCCCAAAGCGCCTTCAGCGGTTTGCGCCAGCGAAATGCCATCGTTGGCATTGCGCGAAGCCACGGCCAGGCCTTTGACCTGGGTGCTCATGCGCTCGGCAATCGCCAGGCCCGCAGCGTCGTCCTTGGCGCTGTTAACGCGCAGGCCGGAAGACAGGCGCTGCATGGATTGGGCCAGCGAACCGCCCGACAGACCCAGGTTGCGCTGGGCATTGATGGACACCACATTGGTGTTGATGGACATAGCCATTTGGATTCCCCTTCTTGATGGATCTACCTTCAGTGATATGCCTGTCCCCGGATTTCGAGTTATGTCTTCTCAAATATCTAAGTCAGGCTCTTTGTGCGGAGAGCACAAGGCCCTCCGTGTCCTGGTACAGCACCGGACCGTGCTGTGAAGGGATTTCAGTCCAGCGCTGCATATCTCTTTCCTGACCCGCTTACTGCAGCAGCTGCAGCACTTGCTGGGGCAGTTGGTTGGCCTGCGAGACCATGGCAGTGCCGGCCTGCTGCAGGATCTGCGTGCGGCTCAGGTTGGCCGTCTCCTTGGCAAAGTCGGCGTCCACAATGCGACCGCGGGCAGCAGAGATGTTCTCGTGCATGATGTCGATGTTTTCGATCGCCTTCTCAAAGCGCGTCTGAATAGCGCCCAGCTCGGCACGGGCAGAGCTGACTTTGTCCAGGGCGCTGTCAATGCGCTGCAGCGACTCCCATGCAGTGGCTTGGGTTTTGATGTCCATTTTGTCGATGCCTTTGGTGCTGGCATCAATACCCGCCGCCAGTTCAATCAAGGTATTGGCATCTGCAACGTCTGCAGAGATGGCAACATTCGTTGCATCTTCCCCTTCGCCCACGGTAGCGCGGTATTCAATTGCGTCCCCAGCATCATTGAGGAAGGCCACCACCCCGGTATCGGCAGTTTTGGAGTTGATGGCCTGAATCATCCGCCCCAGTGCTTCGTCCCCTGTGATATTAGGATCTTTAGCAACGACGGCTGTCACACCAGACCCACCGCCGGCACCAATGATGGTGATCGTGACATTGGCATTGGTCATGGCTGCAGCGGCTGCATCTTTATCAGCAGTCACAAACGCTGCCCCCGCCCCCGTGCCATAGTTGGCCTTGCCCAGTTCAGTCACCTTGGTATTGGCCAGCGCCCCCACGGTGATGTTGTCGCCCGAGTTGGCCCCCACCTGGAATACGCCACCGGTGAAGCTGCCGTCCAACAGCTTGGCACCATTGAACGTGGTGGTCTTGGCCACGCGGTCCACCTCATCGCGCAGTTGCACCAGCTCGGCATTGAGCGCTTCACGGTCGCTCTTGCTGTTGGTGGCGTTACCGGCCTGCACGGCCAGTTCACGCATGCGCTGCAGCATGTCACCCACCTTGCCCAGGGCGCCTTCAGCGGTTTGTGCCAGCGAAATACCGTCGTTGGCGTTACGAGAAGCCACAGCAAAGCCGCGCACCTGGGTGCTCATACGCTCGGCAATGGCCAGGCCAGCAGCGTCGTCCTTGGCGCTATTCACACGCAGGCCGGAAGACAGACGTTGCATGGACACACCCAAAGAGCTACCCGACAGGCTCAGATTGCGCTGGGCGTTGATGGAGACGACGTTGGTGTTGATGGTCATTGCCATGATGTGATTCCTTTACACGACGGTGTTTGAACAATGTTTTGCTTGTCGCTGCATGGCTGCCTGGCCTCTTTGTGCCGTTGCGGCGTGTAGTGCCTGCTGCGTACAGGTGGGTTATCGGGGCGTACGCAGGAATCTTTAGGACTTTTTTCAAAAAAGCATCAAAACCATTGCCTGACAAGCACTTGCAGCTCTCTTTTTTGGGGTCTGCACCTCCCACAAAGCACCAAGAAGCCCCCGAAAGCCCGCGCTTATCGCTGCAATGGCCGGCAGGTGGAACGGGAAGAATCCACCCATCGCTCCTGTTGCCTGCCGCTTTTCAGCGGCCATGGTTTCTAGGCGACGCGAAGCTCTCGCATCCTCCGTTTTCAGCCTAACTGAAGGAATCACAGCAATGGCCGCAACTATCAATACGAACATCGCCTCCATCAACGCCCAGCGCAATCTGGCACTTTCGGGCCAGTCCCTGAACACCACCATGCAGCGCCTGTCCTCGGGCCTGCGCGTCAATAGCGCCAAGGACGATGCCGCTGGCCTGGCCATTGCCGAGCGCATGAACACCCAGGTCAAGGGCCTGACTGTGGCTTCGCGCAATGCCAACGACGGCATCTCGCTGGCGCAAACCACCGAAGGCGCCCTGGGCAAGATTGGTGACATGCTGCAGCGCATGCGCGAGCTAGCCGTGCAGGCCGGCAACGCCACCAACAGCGCCTCTGACCGCAAGGCCCTGCAACTGGAAGTGAAGCAACTGGCCGATGAGATCGACCGTGTGGCCAAGCAAACCAACTTCAACGGTCAAAAAGTGCTGGACGGCAGCTTTGCTGGCGCCGTGTTCCAGGTAGGCGCCAACTCCGGCGACAACATCACGCTGGGTGCGCTGGTGGATACACGTGCCTCGCAAATCTCCAACATCTCCTACGGCATTGCTCCCGTCCCCGCCGATCCGCCCACCCCCATCGTGGTGGACACCAGTATCGACAGCAGCGCCTCTCCCCCCGTGGCCAACTCCATCACGGACTTTGATCAGCCTATTGCTTTGGGTGATCTCAAGATCTTGATTGACGGCTACGATCCTGACGGCAACCCTCTGGCTCAAGTGGAAGTGCCCCTGGGCGACATGAAGGCCGCTGAGAGTCCGCAAGAGCGCCTGGGCCAAGTGGTGGAAGCCATCAACAACAAGAGTGCTGACACTGGTGTGACTGCATACTTGACCAAGGTAGAAGGCACCGAGGCCTACCACATTGAAATCATGTCCGGCAAGCTGGATGGTCAGGGCAATCCTGTCAGCGTTACCTTTGATGGCTTCACAGAAGCACTTACCGGTATGGACGCTACATCAATTGAGATTGATGGTGGCGCATCCGGTGCCAACGTGCTGGGGAATCAAAAGGGCATTGAGGACATCAACGTCTCTACTCAGGCTGGCGCCTGGGTCGCACTGAAAAAAATCGACAGCGCCATCGATCAAGTCAACAGTGCCCGCGCCACGCTGGGCGCCATCCAGACACGTTTTGAAACGGCAGTGAACAACATCGATGTACAAGTGGAAAACCTGGCTGCGGCCCGTGGCCGCATTGTGGACGCCGACTTTGCCGTAGAAACCGCCAACCTGAGCCGCACCCAGATCCTGCAACAAGCCGGTACGGCCATGGTGGCACAGGCCAATCAGATCCCACAGAACGTGCTGCAATTGCTGCAAGGCTAAGCACAGGGCCGCAGACCGGGTCTATCGGCCCGGCTGCTCAAAGCCCAACTATCAAAATCTGAGCTGTTAGCGCTTGCTATGCATAGGTTTTAGGCATAAAACTTCCTAAAACCTATGTATTGCCAGTGGTAGCAGCTATTTTTTTAGCCAGTCCCCCCAGCTCTTCACTGAGGTTTCGCAGCGGTGCGCTCCGGTTGAGCTATCTCTTGGAGTTTTTTATGTCTTCCATCATCAGCGGTTTAACGCCTACACAAGTCGGTCAGCTCACCCCACAGCAAATTACAGACTTGACCGCCAAAGACTTTAGGGCCATGAGCACCGATCAGATCGGCGCACTGAAGGCAGATCAAATCGTCGCCATTGAAACCCGCGACTTTGTCACCCTCAGCGGCAAACAGATTGGTGCCATGAAAGCCGATGAGCTGGCCGAGGCAATGGGAACCTACGACAAATCGGTCTTTACCAGCAGCCAACTGAAGGGGCTGACCAACGCGCAAGTGCAGGCGTTAGGCAGTGATTTTGTCAAAGCCTTGACAAGCACCCAGGTGCAGGCGATGACGCCTGCACAGCTCAAGAATCTGACTCCCGAGCAGATCACCGAACTGGGCGACAAGATTGCACATTGGTCGGCGGCGCAGCTCAAAGCGCTCGACAACAGCCAACTGGGTGCTCTGAATGCAGCGCAAGTTAGCAAACTCACTGCGACACACTTCAAGAGCTTGACGCCCGAGCAAATTGCAGCCATTGAGCCAGAGGCCTTTGCTGGCATCAGTGCGTCTGCTTTGCAAGGGCTCAGCGCCAAGCACGTGGGCGCACTCAAAGATGGGCAATTAGCGGAACTGGGCGATCGAATCAAAGAGCTGTCGAGCAGCCAGATTAAAGGGCTGACCACGGCGCAAATCAGCAACTTGCCAGAAGCCTCCATTCAAGCGCTGACGCCTACACAGTTAAAGGCGCTGTCGGCCGCTCAGATCAACGCTATCTCGGAAGACTTCATTGATGAGATTGACGTGAGCGTCCTCTCCAGCACGCAGCTCAAAGGCCTGGCTGTGGACAAAGTGGACAACCTGAGCGAAGACCAGATCAAAGCCTTGAGCCCAGCACAAATCAAGGCACTGAGCCCCGAGCAAGTTAAAGCACTGGGCAAAAACATTGAGCATCTGGGCACCAATGTTCAGGTACTTTCTGCCAAGCAAGTGCAGGCGTTGGAAGAAACGCACATTCAGGCGTTAAAGCCTGAACAAATTGCAGCGTTGACGGCCACTCAAATCAAGGCACTGACGCCGGATCAACTGTCCAAATTCGGTGATGATCAGCTTAGCGCACTCAAAGGCAAAGAACACATTGCCCACCTGAGTGCAGCACAAATCAATGCATTGAGCGATACCCAAATTCAGCAATTAGATGTCGAAGGCGTGGCATTCATTCAGGTGGCACAGCTCAAAGGCATCAAGGCTGAACACTTGCAGAGCCTGACCGAGGGCCAGGTAGAAAAGCTGACGGCCAACCAGCTCAAAGCCTTGACCACTACACAGATTGCCAAAGTGGATGCAGCGGATTTTTCCAAGATCAGCGCCGATAAGCTCAAAGTGCTCAGTTCCGCCCAAATGGGCGCACTGACTGCTGAGCAGGTTAAAGCCATCGCGCCTGCTGATTTGGCACAACTCGGAAGTATGCAAATCAAAGGCCTGGGTGAGGTGCAGATCAAAGCGCTGGATGAAGCTCAGGTGACCGCGCTGACAGCAGCCCAGGTCAAGCAACTGTCTGCTACACAGCTCAACTTTATGAACGACGGGCAAATTGCTGCTCTCGACGTAGGTGATGTGGGTGGTATGACCAGTACCCAGCTGAAAAACTTGGGCGACGCACAGCTGAAAGCAATGACCCCAGAGCAAATCAAGGGACTGAGTGCCGCGCAGCTCAAAGCGCTCACGCCCCAACAAATTGCGCTCATCAAGCCGGAAGATCTCGCAACAATTGCTGCGGACAAGTTCACAGCACTCAATGCCAAGCAAATCGCAGAGCTCACCGTTCCTCAACTCCAAGCGCTGGTACCAGCACAACTGCAAGCCATGACGGCGGCACAAATCAAGGGGCTCAGCAAAGATCACATTGGCGCGCTGGATGCTGACGAGCAAGTCAAAGCACTGACGGGCAAACAGTTAAGTGGCTTCAGTACAGCACAGCTGCAAGCCTTGACACCGGAGCACATCAAAGTGCTTGATACAGAGCAAATCCAAGCTCTCAAAACCAGCCAAATCAAAGCATTGACGCAGGCACAGATTGAGGCCTTGGAAGAAACCCAAATCCAAGACTTGACCAAAGCCCAAGCTAAGGCGTTGACAGCCGAACAGGTGGGATGGCTCAACGCCGAGCAAGTGAAATGGCTGGAACCAGAAGACTTGGCTCAACTGGGGAGCGCACAGGTCAAGCAGTTGGACGTCTCACAACTCACAAGCTCTCAACTGCAAGCCATGAAATACAGCCAGATCGCTGCTTTGGAGGTGGAGCAAATCACATCACTGGAAGCCGACGTGCTTACCGAGATGGTTGCAGCCCAAGTCAAGGGGTTGACCAGCACACAAATTGAAGAGTTGGGCGAAGATATTGCAAAACTTAGCAAGTCTGCACTGAGCGCGTTGTCTAACCAACAAATCCAGGCGATCACCCCCGACGGCATAGCTGCGCTGGATGAAGCACAGTTGACCGCACTGGGTAAAAGCCAGATTGCTGCTTTGACGCCTGATCAACTGCAAGCTATCGAACCAGGCAATTTTGCGAAATTAACGAGCACACAGGTGCAAGCCCTGACGGTGAAGCAAATAGCAAATATCACGCCAGAGCAAGTGGCCGAGATGGGTACTGCGCAATTTAGTGCTCTGAGTGCTGCACAAATTGGTGCCTTAAGTAAGGAGGTGGTGGGCGATATCAGCACCGACAACTTGGCTTTGCTGACAGCCAGCACCATTAAGAGCTGGAGCGCCGATCACTTTGCAGCGCTGGACGGCACGCAATTGTCTGCCATTAAACCAGCCGTCATTGCCTCTCTTTCTACTAGCCAGCTTGGCGCGCTGACCATCGCAGATCTGGGAGATGCGCAACTGCAGGCACTGCTGCCCAAACAAATCAGCAGCATCGCTGCCGACAAGATCGCCTCACTCAGCACAGATCAATTGGGCAAACTGAGCTATACCCAGGTTCAAGCGCTAACTAAAGCACAGTTGGCCGAACTAGAGGAAGATCAGCTGCAAGCTCTGGGTCTAAAGGACCCTAGCGAAAGTCCTTAAACCATTCTCTCTGCGGCACTGTCTTTTGCAGCAGATGCTCAGTAAGAGATGACAAGTGCGGCCTGCTGTGTACGTGAGCACAGCAGGCCAATTTTTTATCCAAAGAAGCACTCTTTTCCACGTCTATTTGCACCTTTGATTTCAAGCTCGAGCTGCTACGCTTGGCGTCATCCCCCATCTTGCTTCGCCTACGGGCGCTGCACATGCTATGGCAGAAGAAAACATCTACGTCACCCAGCCCTACCTGCCCCCCTTGGAGGAGTTCATCCCCTACATGGAGCAAATCTGGGCCAATAAAGTACTGACCAACTGCGGCCCCTTTCACCAGCAACTCGAACAAGCACTGTGTGAGTACTTGGGCGTGCCGCATATTGCGCTATTTACCAACGGAACGCTGGCACTCATCACCGCCTTGCAGGCCCTGCGCGTGACGGGGGAAGTTATCACCACCCCTTACTCTTTTGTGGCCACGGCACACGCCTTGCTCTGGCAAAACTGCAAGCCCGTGTTTGTGGATGTGGAGCCACGCACACTCAATCTAGACCCGGCAAAAATCGAAGCGGCCATCACGCCCCAAACTACAGCCATTCTGCCCGTGCACTGCTATGGCAACCCGTGTGACACCGAAGCCATTCAAAAAATTGCCGACAACTACAACCTGCGCGTGATCTACGACGCTGCCCATGCCTTTGGGGTGGAAGATGCCGGAGGCAGCATCTTGCGCCACGGCGACCTATCGGTACTGAGCTTTCACGCCACCAAGGTCTTCAACACCTTTGAAGGCGGTGCCATCATCTGCCACGATGCCAAAACCAAACAGCGCATTGATCACCTGAAAAACTTTGGTTTTGTGAACGAAACCACGGTGGTAGCGCCAGGCATCAACGCCAAGATGAGCGAGATCAATGCCGCCTTTGGGCTGCTGCAGCTGCAACACATGCCCCATGTCCTGCAGCGCCGTGCCGAAATCGATGCACAGTACCGCAAACAACTGGCCAACGTGCCCGGCATCACCTGCCTGCCCAAAGGGCACCAGACCGTCGCCAACCACTCTTACTTCCCGATCCTGGTGGGGCCAGACTACCCATTGGGCCGAGATGCGCTGTATGAAAAACTCAAGGCACATGGCATTTATGCACGCCGCTATTTTTATCCATTGATCGCGGATTTTCCGATGTACCGTGGCTTGCCCTCTGCAACACGCGCCAACCTCGGCCATGCATGCTATGCTTCGGATCAAGTTCTGTGCTTACCTATTTATCCAAAATTAGAAATTCACGCGCAAGAAAAAATCATTAATACAATAAAGGATGCAACATGGGAATGTTAACACAAGAAAAAATAAAAAAAATAGGCTTTAAAAGCCTAGGAAAAAATATTTCCATCTCGGACAAAGCTCAATTTTATGGTGCAGAAAATATAAGCCTAGGAGACAATGTCAGAATTGATGACTTCTGCATTTTATCAAGTGGAAAAGAAATCAAAATAGGAAACTATGTACATATAGCATGCCACTCTTCAATAATAGGCAAAGGAGCGGTCACAATATCAGATTTTGCAGGACTTTCTTCCAGAGTATCTATTTACTCTAGCAGCGATGACTATTCTGGAGAATATTTAACAAATCCTACTGTTCCAAGCAAATTTTCCAACGTAAATAACGATGATGTTTTCTTAGGAAAACATGTAATTATTGGCTGTGGAAGCGTTATTTTGCCAGGAACACATATCGCTAATGGTGTTGCTATTGGTGCACTCAGCCTAGTCAACAAGAATTGCGAAGAGTTCTACATTTACGCTGGAAATCCTGCAAAAAGAATAAAACCCAGGAAAAGAAATTTAATAGATCTCGAGAAAGAATTACTAAATTCCATCAAATAAAAAATCCGGCTATAGCCGGATTTTTTATTTACCTAAGTATTTAGAGTATTGAGGCAGATTGGCATCAAAATTGATATCTTCAGAATCAATTTCGAAATGAACTGCCCCACTACCAGAACACCAAATTTCCCAAGATTTACGAAAAGCAGCTGCAAAACCATCCACCACCCCCTTCAAATTATTTTCGTAATTATTCAAAAGGTAGTTACGTAGTTCTTGACGGACTTCTTGCAAGAGAAGTTTATTCTGCGTCAAGAAGAGTGCCTTTTTGACGAAATCCTCTTTGTCCTCGGCCACAAAATAGTCATTCAACCCCACTTGGTGCAACATCAAGGCCCCTTGATAGTTGGGATAAGTGGCGCCACCCAACGTCAGAGTGGGCACCCCCATCCACAGAGCATGCAGAGTTGTTGTGCCGCCGGTGTACGGGAAAGTATCCAAGCAGAAATCCACTTGATTGTGCAATTTCAGATATTCACCGAATCCAGAGCGTGGGTAGAAATAAAGCCTATCCTCGGTGATACCTTCTTCCGCAAACCATTCCAACAACTCATCAGGTGCGCCACTGCTGGGCATCGCCGCCATCAGCAAGCGTGAATCAGGTACGGCGCGTAGTACCTGCGCCCACAACCCAATGACTTCACGGTTTATCTTATTGAGTCGATTGAACGAACCGAATGTAATGAATTTATTTTCAACATGCGGTGCAGAGCCAATTGACTGCATATTACCCTGCCCATCAAACGAAAACGCTCTAGGCAAACGGATGATGCGTTCCACAAACTGCGGGTAAATATTCTTTCCAGGCAATAGATTTTTTTCAGTCACCAAATAATCCATTGCCTTCAAACCCGTAGTTCCAGGGTATCCCAGCCACGTCATTTGTACAGGCGCAGGATGTCGTGCGAATACTTTTAGTCTATCTCCGGCAGTATGGCCACTCATATCCACCAGGATATCAATTTGGTCTTCTCGAATTTTTTCAGCCAGTTTATCGTCTGACCATTGCACGACCGTCCGCCAAACATCCATATTTTTTTGGATGGCGAGCATTGACTCATCCACTGCTCCATGATTGGAATAGGCGTAGGTAATAAATTCTGGTCGCTTATGCAATTCTTCAAAGAATGGAATGACAAATTTAGCTACCGCATGATTCCTAAAGTCAGCAGAAACAAACCCTATTTTTAAAGGCCGATCGGTGGTACGGCTATTGCTATAGGTGGTGTATTCCTTTCCTTTTACTTCTTCTTCGATCAATTTACCGTAAGCACGGTGCTCTCGGTACAGCTCTTCGGGGGTGATTTTGGTGCTATGACTCAGGGCAAACAGCATGCTGCTGCGGGCATGAGAGAAGTTAGGCGCAATTTCCAATGCTTTGCGAAAGCATGCAATGGCATCATCAGCGCGGCTAAGGGAGAGGTTCACAATCCCTAAATTGGTATGCAAGTGCGGAATATTGGGCAAGACTTTAATGCTGGCCTTAATTTCCTCCATAGCTGCCAAGGGGTCTTCGGTGGAGTTCAGTGCAGCGCTAAGGGTAATATGGGCCGCAGCGTAATCTGGCTGGGCTTTGATCGCACGGCGTAACCACTCCAATGCTTCATTTTCTTTTTTCTGCTGCACCAGGTTACGACCAATTTCATACAGACTTTCCGGGCTTTCATTGTCGATTTCTGCATAGCGCAGCAAACCTGCCTCTGCCTCAGCAAATCGCCCATGCAATTCAAGCAAGTGGCACAAACTGCGCAGTGCAGGCGTGTACCCAGGATGGATTTTCAAAGCACTTCTGAAGGCATTTTCAGCTGCCGCCAAGCGCTCTTGATTCAATAGCGTAATGCCATAGGCATGCTGTAATTCTGCAGAATTTGGGCTGGCCTCCACAGCAGACTTGAAGCACACGAGGGCACCATCTTGATCTCCTCTGATCCTTAAAAGAGCACCAAATTTCTCTAAAATTATTGGATCATAATAATCATTATTTAGACATTTAGCATAGCTATACAATGCCTCTTCTATTTTCCCCTGGTGCTGATAAAGAATACCCAACTTACCATATGCAGGAGAAAAACCAGGATTTTTGCACAATAAATCATTCAAAACAACTTCTGCTTCTACATGTTTCTTGCAAAGAATCAGTATATTTATAAAATCCATTTGAGCCTGAGTATCATTCGGCATTAAATTAGCCAAATTTTTATAGGCTTCCAATGCATTTTCAGCACTTCCCATGAGCCTTTCTGATTCTCCCAAAAGCTTCCATAAGGTTGGAGACTTAGGAAATGAGCGAATTAATTTTTTTATGGAACTGCAGACACGATCATATTTCTTTTGATTGAACAAGCTCAACAAGCGCTGTAAATCTGCTATACTTGGGTCACCATAATTTTTTTCTGATTCAACTTTAGAATTAATATTTTTTTCAAATTTTGGCAGTGGGTCTGTGCCACTTAACACCTGCGAGACCAAATCTGCAACTGTAGTTCGAGCCAGCCGAATATCACGCTCGAATGAAGATATTTGCAAGTCGTTTAAGCCATAATTACTAGCCAGTGCCAGAACATGCTCAGCCACATCTACAGCGCCCACTTTAATTAAAGCATCGATATAACTGAACCAAAACTGCAATTTTGTAGGATTTATATTTAAAGCAGCTTCAAAATGCTTCAGTGCCTCCATGGGCTGAAGAAGTTGAACTGAAAACAAAACCCCAATATTATGGTGTGCATTAGCATCATCAGGATTTTCCTTCAGTATTTCTTCATATTGAAGCCTTGCCTCATCAAAAAGCCATTTTTGCTGAAGCTCAATAGCAATTTCCAATCTGTCTTCAGAAGATTTGTTTTTATCCCCAAGATCTTGAGTGACCCCATCAGTCTTTGCCATATTTACCTTTTGATGAATTTAATTAAAGATAGCCGATACCAATTATCGATTGGATTAGCTGAAAATTGTTACACTTTTTAGCCAAGCATGCCTATCCCGATAAATACAAGAGGCCCAACGCTAAAAAAAGTGAATATCAAGAGGGCAGATGCCTGCTTAAACTCTCTATAAAGGACGAAATCTTCAATGCGCCCGCATCTTGGTGCGCAAACGGGCAATGGCTTGGCTATGCAATTGGCTTACTCGCGATTCGGTCACCTCCAGCACAGCAGCGATTTCCTTGAGGTTCATGTCATGCTCGTAGTACATGGCCATGACGTATTTCTCGCGCTCAGGAAGGTTTTCGATGGCCTGGACCAGCGCTTGACGCAGGCGCTGGTCGCGCAGTTGGGCGAAGGGGTCGGCACCGGCATCAGCGACGTGGCGCTCAAGAAAGCTTTCGCCCTCCTCCCCGCCCTGGTTCATGTCTTCCAGGTAAAGAAGCTGGGTGCCACGCACGCGGCCGAGCAGGGCCTGGTATTCGGCCAGTTCCATGTCCATGGCCTGGGCGATTTCGGACTCCTTGGGGGGGCGACCCAGCTCCTGCTCCAGGCGGTGGATGGCGGTCTCGATGTCTTTCTGCCCTTTGCGGGCGCCACGGCTGAGCCAGTCGTTGTCGCGCAGCTCGTCGAGCATGGCACCACGGATGCGCTGGCTGGCAAAGGTCTCAAACTGCACGCCCTGGCTGGCTTCGAAGCGCGAGAGAGCGTCGGCCAGCCCGATCATGCCGACCTGGATGAGGTCATCCAGCTCCACACTGGGTGGCAGCTTGGCCAGCATGTGGTGGGCAATGCGCCGCACCAGCGGAGCGTGCTGGCGGATGAGAGCGTCACGATTCAACTGGCCGTGGGAGGTGTACATCAACTCAGTGATTCCACGCGATGGGAGTGGTTGGGCTGTGGTGGGTGAGGGCTGTCGATTGCTCGGGTGCATGGTCGGCCTGCACCACCTCGGCGTGCTCCAGGCATTGTAGCGACCAGCGCTGCAGCTGCCGGGGGTTGTCCGGGTCGATTTGCTGCGCCAGGGGCTCTGTGTGCAGGTGGTGCAGGCTGCACCTGGCCACCGATTTGAGCAAGGGGTCCAGCCCCATGAACTCAGGGCGCAACGCCAGCAGCCGTGGCATGAGACCAGTGTCCATGAACACCTGTTTGAGTGCGCGATAACAGCTGAGCACACTGCTGCGCTGCGAAGGCACCATCAGCAGGGGAGGCTGCTGACAACCTGCCAGCAGGGGGCTGAGCAAAGGCGCCGGCGCCACTAGTACCGCCAGGGCGTGATGGCCCACATGATGCTGCAACAAGGATAGCGGCATCTGCCCTTGTACCCTGGCCAGATGGGCCAGTTGCACCATGCCGCATGCTGCGGGCAGGCTGGCAATGATTTGCGGCTGGCGCATGTCCACGGGCAGGGTGGAGCGCCCCAGGCCATGCTGCATCAGGTCCTGCAGGCCGGGGGATTCGGGCGTTTCGCGTTCCGTGCCGTCCAGCACCACGACGGGATAGCCCTGCTGCTGCAAATACACGCAGGCCTGCAGCAGGGCATGGTGGTCGGCCACTTCCCCGGAAGGGATGACGCTCAGGACGCGCAGCTCATGCCCGCTGGTATGCCAAGCCAGGCCGCTGCCTTGGTTCCACCAGTTGGGATCAAGCATGCATGCCTCCGTAACCACCGATGGGGGAATCGGCGTAGAAGAAGTCCAGATCCAGCTCCGATGGATCGAACGGCGACTTGCTGTGCGCACGCATGGAGCTGGCCACCAGCTCGCTGGCCACAGCACGCTCGAAATCCTCGGGCACGCGTTGGCCGTTGGTGATGCCGCGCAGCACCATCTGGTGGCGAATGAGCGCATCCAGTGCGGGGCCGATCTTCACGGCCTCGTCCACCTTGGAGAGGATGGCCTGGCGGCAGTTGTCCTGCTTGAACGCAGCCAGGGATTCGTCCAGGGTGTCGCCGTGGCAGCCGGCGCTGGCCACCAGCAGACGTTGCACACCGGGCAGATCCAGCGCTTGCAGGATGTCGTCCTTGCGCGGATCGCGCGGTGCCACGCCGGTGGTGTCGATGATGACCATCTTCTTGCCCGACAGCAGACCCAGCAGATCCTGCAGGGCAGCCTTGTCATGCGCCAGATGGGCCACAACACCGAGCATGCGACCATAGGCACGCAGCTGCTCATGACCGCCAACACGGTAGGTGTCCAGCGTGATCAGGCCCACGCTTTGCGGTCCATGCCGCTGGGCGCACAGGGCGGCCAGCTTGGCGGCGGTGGTGGTTTTGCCGACGCCGGTGGAGCCGATCAGCGCAAAGACGCCGCCCACGTCGTAAATGGGTGAAGCTGCTGCATCGGTACGCAGGTTGCGCTCCAGCACCTGCATCAGCCAGCGCAGACTTTCTGCGGGGCCCTGGCCTTCGGGCATGCGCTCGATCAGCAGACGGGCCAGCGCGGGGGAGTAGCCAGCGCGGATCAGCTTCAGGATCAGGTTCGACTGCAGCGGGTTCTGGCGCGTCTTGCCCAACCAGGCAAGGGTGTTGAAGCGCTCTTCGATCAGTGCCTTCACGGACTGCAGCTCACCCATCACACCCGCGCTCAGCGCAGGCATCTGGGCAGTTGCAACCTTGGCGCTGCTGGCAGGTGCTTCACTCCCCAGCCCACGCAGGGGATTGTGGCGCACGGGCGCGGGCATGCTCTGGCCGGCTGCAGCGCTGGCGGCCGCACTCTCTGCACGAGCCTTGCGCGCAAAGGTGGGCAGTTGTTCATCCGGGATGTGCTCCTGCAGGCTCTCGCTGCGGCGGCGCAGCATGCGCTCGCGCACATAGTCCTGGAAGGACAGGGTGCTCATCGCCAGCTGCTCGGTGTCCTGCTCCACGCTTTGACGCGGGTTGGCCTGCAGCACGGGTTCGGTGCGCATCGCTGCGGACTGCGCAGAACGCACCGGCCTGCTGGGGGCCTTGGGTGGCTCGGGCATGGAACGCAGTGGACGGGTTTCTTCTGCTTCACGCGCCTGAATGGCGGCACGCAGGCTGGGGCTGGTCTTTTGACCGGCATCCAGACGCTGCAAGCTCTCTTCCGCCGTGGCCATCACCTCCACACCCTGAGCGGTGGGGCGGTTGGACAGGATCAAAGTGCCTTCACCAAAGACAGACCGCGCCTTGGCTAAAGCTTCACGCGAGGTGGGAGCAATAAAGCGTTGGATGTTCATAGTTATGCACCTTTAAGGATCGGGCCGATGCGGATGGTATGCGTCTCGGGAATTTCACTGTGCGCCAGCACTTGCAGGCGCGGCGCCACGCGGCGCACCAGGCGGGCGATGGCGTTACGGATTTGGTCGGGCACCAGCAGGCAGGCGGGCATGCCCAGCTCTTCCTGCTTGTTGGCCACTTCGGCGGCACGCTGTGTGAGCACGTCGGCCACGCCAGGGTCCAGCGAAGGGCCGTTGGCATTGGTGAGGGCCTGCACCAGCAGACGCTCCAGGCCGGGTTCGATGGCGATGACGTTGAGCTCGCGCGTCGGACCATAGATCTGCTGCACGATGGCCGGAGCCAGCGCGATACGCACACGCCGTGCCAGCTCGACCGGGTCCTGCGTATGCGCAGCGTGCTCGGCCAGGGTTTCGATGATGGTGCGGATGTCGCGGATATGCACAGCGTCTTCCAGCAGCAACTGCAGCACCTTCTGGAACACGGTGATGGAAACCATCTTGGGGATCACTTCTTCAATCAGTTTCGGGGCGGACTTGGCCACATGCTCCACCAGCTGTTGCACTTCGTTACGACTGAGCAACTTGGCTGCATGCATTTGCATCAAGTGTGACAAATGTGTCGCCATCACGGTTTCCGAATCAACGACCGTAAAACCGGCCATTTGTGCCGCTTCCTTCTGGCGCTCATCGATCCAGTGCGCAGGCAGGCCAAAGGCGGGGTCGGTGGTGGGGGTGCCGATCAGCGGCGTGGTGATGCCACCGGGATTGATGGCCAGGTACATGCCGGGGAAGGCTTCGCCTTCGCCCACCATCACGCCACGCAAGGTGATGCGGTAGGCGCTGGGCTTGAGTTCGAGGTTGTCGCGCACGTGCACGGCGGGGGGCAAAAAGCCCACTTCCTGCGCAAACTTGCGGCGCACGCCCTTGATGCGCGTGAGCAGGTCACCCTGGCGCTTCTTGTCCACCAGCGCGATCAGGCGGTAGCCCAGCTCCAGACCCAGCAGGTCCACGGGCTGCAGGTCGTCCCAGGTGGCTTCGGTGTCCTGCTGGGGTGCTGCCAGGGCCTGCTGCTGTGCTTGAGCCGCTTCTTCTGCCGCTGCCTTGGGCTTGTTTTGGGCATTCCAGGCCAGCCAGGCACCATAGCCAAAGGCCACGCCCATGAGGAGGAACACGGTGTGCGGCATGCCGGGAATGATCCCCAGCAGCAGCAGGATGCCCGATGTGATGCCCAGTGCGCGCGGCGACATGAACACCTGGGTGGCGATCTGCTTGCCCGTGTCGTTGTCCTTGCCCACACGCGAAATCACCATGGCAGCGGCCACGGAGATGAGCAGGCCGGGAATCTGTGCCACCAGCGCGTCACCCACCGCCAGCAGGATGTAGCTGTTGGCTGCCTCACTGGCAGACAGGCCGTGCTGGGCCATGCCGATGGCAAAGCCGCCGACGATGTTGATGATCAGAATCAGAATGCCGGCGATGGCGTCACCGCGCACGAACTTGCTGGCACCGTCCATGGAGCCAAAGAAGTTGGCTTCCTCCTGCACTTCCAGGCGGCGGCGCTTGGCTTCGGCCTCATCGATCAGACCGGCGTTCAGGTCGGCGTCCACGGCCATCTGCTTGCCGGGCATGGCATCCAGGGTGAAGCGTGCCGACACTTCGGCGATACGCTCGGCACCCTTGGTGATCACCACAAAGTTGATCACCACCAGAATGGCAAACACGATCAGACCCACGGCAAAGTTGCCGCCGATCAGGAAGTGGCCGAAAGCCTCAATCACCGCACCGGCGGCACCCGGACCGGAATGACCTTCCAGCAGCACCACACGGGTGGAGGCCACGTTCAGCGACAGGCGCATCAGGGTGGTGAGCAGCAGCACCGAAGGAAAGGCCGCAAAGTCCAGCGGCTTGATCATGTAGGCCGCCACCATCATCACCATCAGCGCCACGGCGATGTTCAGGGTGAAGAAGGTATCGAGCATCCACGGCGGAATGGGCAGCACCATCAGGGCCAGGATGGCCATCACCAACACCGGCGCAGCCAGGCCTTGCAGGGCCAGACCACGTTGGTCAGCCCATTGCTGGAGGTTTTTCAAACTTGCGGTACTCATGGCACGACAACCTTCTTGAACTGCTTGAATCTCTTGGACTTATTACTGCTTACTGCTGCGCGCTGGTGGGCGCACGGCGTTTGCTGTGCGGATCCAGCTCCGGCGGCACGCTGGGCTGCACCAGCTCACCCGGATCCGGTGCCTGGCCGCGCAGGCTGGCCTTGAGGCGATACACGTAAGCCAGCACCTGGGCCACGGCGGTGTACAACTGGGCGGGAATGGCCTGATCCAGCTCGGCATGGGCGTACAGGGCACGCGCCAGCATGGGCGCTTCCAGCACCGGCACCTGGTGTGCCCTGGCCACTTCGCGGATCTTCAGGGCGATCAGATCGGCACCCATGGCCACCACCTGGGGCGCAGCCATGGTGTGTTCGTCGTAGCGCAGGGCCACGGCATAGTGCGTGGGGTTGGTGACGACAAAGTCGGCCGCCGGCACGCGGCTGATCGAAGCACGGTGGGCGATCTCGCGCTGCTTCTGGCGGATCTTGCCCTTGACCTCGGGGCTGCCCTCGGACTCCTTGTGCTCCTGCTTGACTTCCTGGTGGCTCATCTTCAGGCGCTGCAGGAACAGGAAGCGCTGCAGCGGCACATCGATCAGCGCCATGGCAAACACCACCAGCATCAGCATGGCAATGCCCGTCAGGATCCAGTCGCCCACCATGGCCAGTGCCATGGAGCTGCCCTGGTGCGGCAGACGCGCCACATGGGTGATGCCATCGCGAATGTGCAGCCACGCCACCAGCCCCAGCAGCAGCGTCAGGGCAACGTTCTTCAGGGCGGTGATGAGCTGCTGCTTGGAAAACAGGTTGCCCAGGCCAGCCAAAGGATTGAGCTTGCTGAACTTGGGAAAGATGGGCTTCCAGCTGAAGATCCAGCCGCCCGACATCAGGCTGAGCAGTACGGAAGCGATGTTGATGCACAGGGCAAATACCAGTACGCCCGTCAGACCCAGGCTGATCATGCTGCCAAAGCGCTCCAGCATGAGCTGCGGCGCCAGCACGGTGGCGCCATCGAAGGTGAACTGACGCCCCACCTCGATGCGCATGTGCTGCAGCAGCGTGGGGCCACCGGCCAGCACCATGGCGCAGCCCATACCCAAAACCGCCAGATGCGACAAATCCCGCGAGCGCGACGTTTGGCCGTTCTCGCGGGTCTTTTGCAGCTTCCTGGCGGTTGCTGGTAGGGATTTATCTTGGCTCGATTCCATGGCGGCATGAGAGGTAAGGTCTCATGCCATTGTGCGGATCTGGCCCAAAGGCAAAGCGGCAATAAGCGGCGTTTAGCGCCAGCTTATCCAGCAGCCGGTACGCACCACGCCACCCTGCAAGGGGATAGGCGCTGCGCTGCCAGCCGTCAAGAAAACATCAAAAAAAGAAGCTGCAAGCGCTTGCCCAGCAAGGGTTTGCGCCAGTTTTTATCCAAAATCAGAACCCGAGGCTGGCCAGCAGATCGTCCACCTCGGACTGCGAGGTGACGACATTCGGCGTGGATTCCGGATCCACCACCGGACCATGCAATTCAGGGTGCGGCGCTCCAGAGCTTGCCTCCGCGCCAGCGGCCCCCTGCCCCTCGGCCAGGGCAGCCGCCCAGGCGTCCTCGACGCTGCCGGCATCCAGATCGCTTGCAGTGGCGGTTGCAGGAGCAGGAGCAGTTGCCGCCGCTGCACCCGGTGGCGCCGTCTGCAGCAACAGCTCGACCAGCTGGCCTTCCAGGTTGGCGGCCAGGTTCACCACCTTGGCAATCACCTGCCCGGTCAGATCGTGAAAATCCTGGGCCATCATGATGTCGGTGAGCTGCTGGTCCACGATTTCGGTGGAGCGCTCCATCTCCTCCAGGTAATTCATGATGTGCCCCTTGGCCACAGCGGCCACCGGATCGGCAATCATGGCCTGGCGCATGCGCTTGGTCTGCTCGACGATGGTGGTCTGCCGCGCCTTGGCAGCGTCCACCAGTGTCAGCACCTTCTCGGCCGCCTCTCCCGTCAGGCGGGCGATGTAGGACAGTCGGTTTTGCGCATCGGGCAATTGGTCGGCAGAGCTGCGCAGACGCTGTGCGTAGCCCAGCTCACGCAGAGCATCATGCAACTGACGCGTCAACTGCCCCAGCTTGTTGTGCACGCCGCCCTGGTCGTAACCAGGGTGCGGCGCCTCCGCGGGGGGATTGTGTGGCTCTTCAACCATGGCTCTTGCAAGGCGTTACGCCAGGCCCTGTTTCTTCAGGATAAGGTTGACCTTTTCTTCCAGAGTCGCCTTGGTGAAGGGTTTGACGATGTAACCGGCCGCTCCGCCCTGCGCGGCTGCGACGATGTCCTCCTTGCGTGCCTCGGCCGTGACCATCAGCACCGGCAGGTGCTTGAGCTTTTCGTCGGATTTGACCTCTGAGAGCAGCTGAAAGCCGTTCATGTTCGGCATGTTGATGTCGGTCACGACGAAGTCGAACTTGCTGCTACGCAGCTTTTGCAGTGCCACTACGCCATCTTCGGCTTCATCGGCCTCAGTGAAACCGCTCTCCTTGAGCAGGTTGCGCACGATGCGGCGCATGGTAGAGAAGTCGTCAACGATCAAAAAACGAAGGGCATTGTTCGCCACGATGGACCCTTTCGGTCAAAAGTTATGCACGGTAATGCAAAGTGATACAGATTACTTGGCAAGGCTGCATACCAGCCTGCCGCCTGTCAATCCGGAATCTCCGGGGCCAAGGTCCCTGGTACAGATGGCGGATTGTCCTGGTTTTGTCCCGCCAGCGCGGCTGGTGAGACGGTTTCTCGCGGGGATGTGCGGGATTTGCCCAGCAGGCGTTCTTCGGCCTCGTGGGTCAGCACGGTGATCGTGATGCGCCGGTTCTGCGCCGCGCGCGGTGCATCGGGCAGCAGCAGGTCGGTGGAGGCCAGCCCCACCACGCGCGCCAGCTTGTCGTCGGGCATGCCCGCGGCCACCAGCTCGCGGCGCGAGGCATTGGCGCGGTCCGTGGACAGTTCCCAGTTGCTGTAGCCGCGCTCGCCGCTACCGTAGGGGGCCGCATCGGTGTGGCCTGCCAGGCTGATGCGGTTCTCCACCCCACCCAGGGCGGCACCCACTTCACGCAGGATGTCGCGCATGTAGGGTTTGACGACGGCACTGCCAATGTCGAACATGGGACGATTCTGCTCATCGACGATCTGGATCTGCAGGCCATCGGGCGTCACGTCCATGCGAATCTGCGAACGGTATTCGTTGAGCGTGGCATTGCTGGAAATCATGGCATCGATCTTGGCTCGCAGGGCCTGGATGCGCTGGGCGTCCTGCTGCGCGCGGCGGGCCTTGGGGTCCATCTCGCGACGGCGGTTGGAATCGTCGTCGGTATCCGAGCGCTTGACCTGTCCGTGCACGCGCGCCAGATCGGTGCCGCCACCGGGGATGATGCTGGAGCTGGTGCCCGCACCGTCGCCGCCCTGCATGGCCACCTTCAACGGCGAATTGAAGTACGCCGCAATACCTTGCAGATCCCCCTTGGAAGTGGAGCCCAGCAGCCACATCAGCAGGAAGAAGGCCATCATGGCCGTCATGAAGTCGGCATAGGCAATCTTCCACGCACCACCGTGCGCTCCATGCCCGCCCTTCTTGACGCGCTTGACGATGATGGGCTGCAGCTTCTTTTCGCTGCCACCCGTACTGCTTCCCGTACTGGGGGCTCCGGGAGCACCTGGTGCCGTCGCCATTTACTTGTTCCCTTTGACGTGGGCTTCCAGCTCCAGGAAGCCTGGGCGCTCGGTCGTGAACAGCACCTTGCGGCCAAACTCAATGGCCGTGGGCGGGTTGTAGCCCTGCATGCTGGCAATCAGGGTGCACTTGATGCACTCGAACTCCTTGGCGGCATCCTGTACGTTGTGCTCGATCAGGCCGGCCAGCGGCTCCACCAGCGCATAGGCCAGCAAGATACCCAGGAACGTACCCACCAGGGCCGAAGCAATCATGCCGCCCAGCACGGAGGGCGGCTGCCCCACGGAGCCCATGGTGTTCACCACACCCAGCACCGCAGCCACGATACCGAAGGCCGGCAGGGCACCGGCCAGACGTTGCAGCGCGATCACGGGGCGGTGCGCCTCCTGATGGTGGGCGTCGATTTCGTTTTCCATGAGGGCCTCGATCTCGTGCGAGTTGAGGTTGCCCGAGACCATCATGCGCAGGTAATCGGTCATGAAGTCCACCAGATGGTGGTCGGCCAGCAGGGCCGGGTACTTCTGGAACATCGGCGAGTTGTGCGGCTCTTCCACGTCCATTTCGATCGACATCAGCCCTTCCTTGCGCGCCTTTTGCAGCAAGTCGTACAGCAGCGCCAGCAGATCCATGAAGCGGGCCTTGGTGAACTTGCTGCCTTTCAGGGCAGCCACCATCGCTGCCATGGTGGCCTTGAGTACCTTGGGCGGGTTGGACACCAGGAAGGCACCAAATGCTGCACCACCGATGGTGGCCATTTCAAATGGCAGCGCCTTGGCCAGAACGCTGACGTTTCCGCCGTGCATGACATACACGCCGAACACGCAACCGAAAGCAATGAAATAACCGATAAGGGCAAACATGGTGCAGATTTTGTCAGACTGGCGGGCAGCCAAAAAAGGGAACTGGGGGAAGAAGGCAGCACTTCTTGACGACTAGGAAGCCCCCAAAAGACACGAAAACATCGCGGGCACGCAGTTTAGCGGTGCCAGGCCGCCCCAAGTGCAAGCCAGTGCCCCAATACCGCAACCTTTGCAGCACCTTTGGCGCCCTGCCGGACGCCCTTGCACCCCATGCCTCACTCCACAGGCCATACGGTGCCGTAGTCGTTCAAAATGGCGTCCAGGGGTAAATCGTGGGGCTCGGGCGCAAAATCCTCGATAAATGCCGGTGCAAACCCCAAACCCACGGTAAATGGACGCGGTTTCAACTGCGCCAGGGTGCGGTCATAAAAACCACCGCCATACCCCAGACGGTAGCCACCGGCCGCATAACCCACGCAGGGCACGAACAGCAGGGTTGGTTCGATGACCTCGGTGTCCTTGGGCTTGGGAATACCGTAGGCATCCTCCTCCATGGGGCAGCCGGGATACCAGACGTGAAAACGCATGGTCCTGGTGGCCTTGTCGATGACCGGCAGGCCGATGCGGCGCAGCTGCGGCTTGTCCAGCAGTTCCCCGTCCTCCTTCCAGCGGTGCAGCACGGGCAGCGGGTCAAACTCACCCTTGATCGGCCAGTAGGCGCCAATCACCGTATCGGGCCGACGCACCAGCCACATGCGCATCACGCTTTGCAGCGCCTGGCTGCGCTCCAGGCGATCCGGCATCTGCAGGCGCTGCTGCACCAAAGTGCGACGCAGGGCAACTTTGTCCATCACATAATCCCCAACATGAAACGGCTTTGGATTTTGACACCGCTTTGCGCCCTGGCCACCTGGCTGGGCGGCGCTTCCGTGGCATGGGCCCAGCCCTCGGGCGACGAGGCCCTGTTGCAAATGCAGCAGGCCGCACGCAAGGGGGACCAGAAAACCCTGACGCAACTGCTGCCGGCCACCCAGGGCCACCCGCTGCGTATATGGGCGGAGTACTGGGAGCTCAAGGCCCGCCTGCGCACCGCCAGCAGCGCCGAGGTGGAAAACTTCCTGCAGCGCTGGAAGGGCACCTACCTGGAAGACCGCCTGCGCAACGACTGGCTGCTGCAGCTGGGCCAGCGCCGCCAGTGGTCGGAGTTCGTCCGCCTGCACGCAGAGTTCCGCATGCAGGACGACACGCAGCTGCGCTGCTACGACCTGGCCATTGCCACCATCCAGGGCCAGCAGCCGGCCGACGTGGCCGCCCAGATCGAGCGCCTGTGGCTGAGCCAGCCCAATGGCGACGACGGTTGCACCTACGCTGCCGGCGAGCTGTACGCCGCAGGGGCGCTGCCCGAGCACGTGGCGTGGCAGCGCGCACGCCTGGGGGCCGAGCGCAACCAGCAGACCGCCACCCGTGGGGCGCTGGCCATCGTGGCCCCCGAGCACATGGGGCCGTTGAACGGCATTTTTGCCAAGCCGGCGCAGTACCTGAACAACACCAAGGCCGTGCACAACGCCGCCCAGCGTGAGCTGGCCGTGCTCGCCCTGGTGCGCCTGGCCAACACCGCGCCGCAGGATGCCGCCGCGCAATTGCGGGACCGTTGGGGCGAGCTGCTCAGGAACGAACAGCGCAACTGGGCCTGGGGCGCCGTGGGCAAGGTGGCCGCCCGCCGCCTGAGCGATGAGGCCATGGACTACTTTGCCCAGGTCACCCGCCCGGCCGACCTGGACGACGACACCCTGGGCTGGATGGCACGCGCCGCCATGCGCGCCGGACAGTGGCATACCGTACGCCAGGCCATTGCCGCCATGCAGCCCGCCACCCAGCGCAACAGCACCTGGACCTACTGGCTGGCGCGCGCCCTGCAGGCCAGCGAGCACACGCCCGAAGCCCAGGCACAGGCCGAGCAGCTGCTGCGCTCCATCGCCGGGGTGGATGGCTTTTACGAACAGCTGGCGCTGGAGGCACTGGGCCAGCGCATCACCCCGCCGCCCGAGCCCGAGCCCAGCAGCCCGGCCGAACTGGCCCAGGCACGCAGCAACCCCGGCCTGATCCGGGCGCTGCACGCCATCCGCATCGGCCTGCGCAACGAGGGCGTGCGCGAGTGGAACTACACCACCAACCTGCACCAGCCCGGCGGCATGAGCGACCGCGAACTGCTGGCCGCTGCCACCCTGGCCTGCCAGGAGCAGGTCTGGGACCGCTGCATCAACACCAGCGAACGCACGCGCAGCTTTGCCAGCTGGAAGCAGCGCTACCCCATGCCGTTCAGGGATGAAGTGATCACCCGCGCGCAAAGCATCGGGCTGGATCCGGCCTACGTGTACGGGCTGATCCGCCAGGAAAGCCGCTTCATCATGGATGCGCGCTCGCACGTGGGCGCCTCAGGCCTGATGCAGGTCATGCCCGCCACCGCCAAGTGGACGGCCAGGAAGATCGGCATGAAGGACTTCCAGCCGCACATGATTTATGAGCACGATGTGAACATCACCATCGGCACGGCCTACCTGAAGCTGGCGCTGGACGACTTCGATGGTTCCATGGTGCTGGCCGCCGCTGGCTACAACGCCGGCCCCGGACGCCCGCGCAACTGGCGCAACGGCCCGGTGCTGGATGCGGCCATCTGGGCAGAGAACGTGCCCTTCAACGAAACGCGCGACTACGTCAAGAAGGTGCTGGCCAACACCACCAACTACGCCGCCTACATCAGCGGCCAGCCGCAGTCGCTGCGCGCGCGCCTGGGACAGGTGGGACCCAAGGAAACCTCGCTGGCCTACAACAAGGAACTGCCCTGAGGCAAGTCACCTGAAAAGAAGATTTTCATAGCTGCTTGCGCTGAATGGCTGCGACTTTCAGATAAAAAAGATCCTGAAATCCCCAGCTGACAAGCGCAAGCAGCTTTTTATTCAGGAGCATCCCCCACCCTGGATGCTACAGGTTGACAAGCAGCTCTCCCTCCACCGCCAGGGCCCTGGCGGCCACCAGCTCCTGCACCAGCTCCTGCACCAGGGAAGCGTTGTCCAGCGGCGCGAAATAGCTCACCCGCAGCAACTGCATGTAGGGTGTGGCTAAACACCAGTCCTGCACATGCTGCACGCTGGCCTGCTGCCATTCCAGCATCTTGTACTTGAGCAGCACCTTGGCCGCGTAGCGCGCATGGCGCCGCGGGTTGGCGACAAAGCCCTCCAGACGCTTGCGCGCCACCGCCAGCGCAGCAGCCACGTCGTGGAACATGGGCCCATGGCCGGGCAGCACGCAGCTGGGGCACAGCTGCTCAATCACATCCAGCGTGGCCGCCACCTCATCAAAGGCACGCTGCCCCTCCACTTCGGGAAAGACCACGCCAAAGCCCTGTTCCCACAACGCATCGGCCGAGATGAGCAGGCGCCGCTGCGGCTCGAACAACACCACCGCATGCGGGTCGTGGCCCGGTGCGGCATGGATCTGCCACTCGTGCTCGCCCAGCTGCACCGTGCTGCCCGGCTGGAGCACGCCATCGGCACGAAAACGCGGGCATTCCTGCCCGGTGGGGGTGTAGCTGAGCGCATCGGGATCCCAGTCGTGCACATGCTGCACCTGCCCGGGCGGCACCCAGGTCTGGGCCTGGGGCCAGGCTGCCTGCAAGGCCGCGTTGCCGCCACAGTGGTCGCTGTGCAGATGGGTGTTGACGATGTGCTGCAGCGGCTGCCCCTGCAGGGTGTGCTGCAGCAGCGCCACCGTCTGCGCGGCCTGGCTGCAATAGCCCGTATCCACCACGCTGACCCGGCCACGCGTAAAGACGATGTTGTTGGCCGAGAGCCAGCCACGCTCCAGAAAGTGCATGCCGGGCCACAGCTCGGCGGCAGGAGCAGCAGCCGCAGAGGCGGCCGGGGGAGAAGATGCATTCATGGCGTCATTCTGTTTTACGTAAACGTCAACTCCAACAAGGGTAATCCCACATGCCCAACCGCTGCACCGGGGCGCAAACTCCCTGTGACGCAATAAACCTGCAAGAAGAAACCAGGAAACCTTAAAAACATGCGAAACTTGCGCAAAAACCGCGTTTCGTCTTGCCAACAGACCCTCATGACTGCCTCCCCGACCATCGACAAGCTTGACCGTGCCATCCTGCGCCGCCTGCAGGAAAACGGTCGCCAGACTTACGACGTGATTGGCGAGCAGGTAGGCCTGTCGCCCAGCGCCGTGCTGCGCCGCGTCAAGCGGCTGGAGGAAATGGGCATCATCGAGCGCTACGTGGCCCTGGTGGACCCGGCCAAGGTGGGCCTGGGCCTGACCGCCTACCTGAACGTGCGCCTGGAGAAGAACACCGCCGACCACAAGCGCAACCCCATGGATGCCTTCTGCGAGAGCGTGCAGACCTGGCCTGAGGTGGTGGAGTGCGCCTCCCTCACCGGCGAGATGGACTACCTGCTGCAGGTGGTGGTCAGCGACATGCAGCACTACAGCCGCTTCATCATGGAGACACTGCTCAAGCACCCCAGCGTACAGGATTGCAAGACCAGCTTTGTGCTCGACCGTGTCAAAGGCACCACATCGGTGCCTCTCTGATATCAGTAGAAACCCTAGAACCAACCGGTTTTCTGCTTTGTGTTGCAATGCAGCAATCACAGGGTTAACCCTGAGTCTGTACGCAACACATCATGCCTTTTTCCGCTGTCAAAAACTGGGTTCAACGTCTGCGCCGCCAACGCTGGCTGCCGGTGGTGGTGCCGATTCGTCCGCTGTCGCAGCGCCACCGCGACCGCGTGCTGGCGCACCTGCTGCAGCTGAGTGAGTCCGACCGCTTCCTGCGCTTTGGCTACGCGGCCAACGACGAGCAGGTGCGCCGCTACGTCGAGAAGCTGGACTTTGTCCGCGATGAGGTGTTTGGCATCTTCAACCGCAACCTCGACCTGATCGCCGTGGCCCACCTGGCCTATGGCCCCACACCGGAGGCCGGGGCCGAGTTCGGCGTCTCGGTCCTGCAAAGCGCACGTGGTCTGGGGCTGGGCGCGCGGCTGTTTGCCCGCGCCGGGCGCCATGCACGCAACCGCTGCGTCAAGACCATGTACATCCACGCCCTGTCGCAGAACTCGGCCATGCTCAAGATTGCGCGCAACGCCGGCGCACGCGTGGTTTACCACGGCAGCGAAGCCGAAGCGCACCTGCGCCTGCCCGCCCCGGACATGGAAACCCGCCTGGCCCAGCGCCTGGACACCCAGTTTGCCGAACTGGACTACCTGCTCAAAAAGCACCTGCGCCGCCTGATCTGACGGCCAGCCGACACGCCGCTGGCGGTGCGACGCCGCCAGCCATGCGGGGGCTCGCGCCACCGGCCGCCCCGCTTTCCGCTATTCTCGGCACCGTGTTCCACTTTCTGCATTTCTGCACCGACCACAGTGTCCGACCCGCATTCAGCGCCCGAGCGCGATGCCAAGCGCTCTTTCTGGCAACGCTTCCAGGAATTCCTGCACCCCAGCCCCGACACCCCGGACGAGCTCATCCAGGCACTGGCCGAGGCCGAGGACAAGGCCATCATCAGCCCCGAAGCGCTCTCCATGCTGGAAGGCGTGATCCGCATGGCCGACCGCACCGCCAGCGACATCATGGTGCCGGCCCCACGCATGGATGTGCTCGACATCCACGCCCCATTTGAAGCCTTGCTCGATCAGGTCATCCGCACGGCGCACTCGCGCTTTCCGGTGTACGAGGGCACGCGCGAGAACATCATCGGCGTGCTCATGGCCAAGGACCTGCTCAAGCTCCAGCGCTCGCCCACGCTGCACCTACGCGCCCTGCTGCGGCCCGTGAACTTTGTGCCGGAAACCAAGGGCCTGTACGACCTGCTGCGCGAATTTCGCAGCAACCGCTACCACCTGTCGATGGTGATCGACGAGTTCGGCAACATCTCCGGTCTGGTCACCATGGAGGACGTGCTGGAGCAGATCGTCGGCACCATCGAGGACGAATTCGACATCCCGGAAGAAGAAGGCGACATCTTCGCCCTGGCCGATGGCAGCTACCGCGTCGCTGGCGACCTGGATCTGGCACGCGCCATCAGCGCCTTCGATCTGCAACTGCCCAGCTCGGCGCTGGAGGACTTCGACACCCTGGGCGGCTACGTCTCGCACGCCATGGGCCACGTCCCGCGCCGGGGCGAAGTCTGGCATCTGGGCACGGTGGAGCTGCGCGTGCTACTCACCAAGGGCGGTGCCGTGCGCTGGTTCCAGGTACGCTGCCAGGACCAGGACGACACACAAGACGAAGAAGGCAGCAAGGCTTGACGCTTCCCACCTCTGCCCGCCACCTGCCCCCACGCAGCGGGTTGCTGCTGGTGCTGGCTGCGGGCGCCCTGCACGCTGGCGCACTGGCCTGGCCCTGGGCAGTGGCCGGGCTGCAGGGCCAGGCGCTGTGGTGGCTGCAGCTGCCGGCCCTGGGCCTTCTGTGCGCCACCTTGCTGCGCGCGCCGCACTGGCGCAGCGGTGCCTGGCTGGGGCTGGCCTTTGCCACCAGCTGGCTGGCGGGCACGTTCTGGTGGCTGTTCATTTCCATGCACACCTACGGCGGACTGGCCGCGCCGCTGGCCGCCGGTGCCGTGCTGGTGCTGGCGTTGTTTCTGGCGCTGTATTACGCCGCAGCCGGTGCATGTTTTGTGCTGCTCAGGCCCAGCCATCCTGCGCTGACAGCTCTACTTTTTGCCAGCCTGTGGCTGGCCGCGGAGCTGGCGCGCGGGCAGTGGTGGACCGGCTTTCCCTGGGGCGCTGGCGGCTATGCCCACATCGACGGCCCGCTGGCGCCACTGGCGCGCTGGGTAGGGGTGTACGGCATCAGTGCCTGTGCTGCCGCCTTGGCCATGGCACTGGCGCTGCTGCAACAGCAGCCCGCCTGGCTGCGCCGCCCGGGCACCTGGGCGCTGGCAGCAGGTGTTGCCGCCGTGCTGGCGGGTGCCCAATGGCAACGCAGCCAGGCCTGGGCGCAGGACAACACCCTGCCCCCCCTGTCCGTGGCCCTGCTGCAAGGCAATATCCCACAGGATGAAAAATTCCAGCCCGGCAGTGGCCTGCCGCTGGCACTGCAGTGGTACGCCAGCCAGCTGCTCAGCGCCGATGCGCAGCTGGTGGTGGCGCCTGAGACCGCCATCCCGGTGCTGCCGCAGCAGCTGCCGCACACCTATCTGGCGGAGCTGCGCGCCAGATTCACCCAGCCGGGGGCGCAACAGGCTGCGCTGATCGGCATTCCGCTGGGCAACCGGGTGCAGGGTTACACCAACTCGGCCCTGGGCTGGTCGCCCGAACATGCCGGGCAGCCCTACCGCTACGACAAGCAGCACCTGGTGCCGTTTGGCGAGTTCATTCCGCCGCTGTTCAAATGGTTCACGCGCCTGCTGGAAATTCCACTGAGCGACTTCAGCCGTGGTGATGCGCACCAGCCCCCCCTGCACTGGGCCGGTCAGCGCCTGGCGCCCAACATCTGCTACGAGGACCTGTTTGGCGAGGAGCTGGCACAGCGCTTTCGCGACCCTGCGCAGGCGCCCACCATCTTCGTCAACCTGAGCAACATTGCCTGGTTTGGCGACAGTGTGGCCATTGACCAACACCTGAACATCAGCCGCATGCGTGCGCTGGAGCTGGAGCGCCCCATGGTGCGCGCCACCAACACCGGGGCCACGGCCATCATCGACCACCGGGGCCAGGTGCTGGAGCGCCTGCCCTCGGCCCAGCGCAGCGTGCTGCTGGGCCAGGTGCAGGGGCGCACCCAGATCACGCCCTACACGCACTGGGTCGCCCACTGCGGGCTGTGGCCGCTGTGGGCCGTGGCCCTGCTGCCAGCTGGTGTGCTGCTGTGGCGCCGCCGACGGCGTGCAGCTTCTGCGCTTTCATAATCCTGCACACAGAGCCAGCGTTTACACTGCTGCCCCATCGAGATACCTGTGCAATACACAGCAGCCCGCCGGCTGCTACGGAGTAAAACCACCCATGGCCGAATCTTTTTCCTATGAACAACTGATTGCCTCTGGAGAAGGCAAGCTGTTCAACCCCGACAGTGGCCGTCTGCCGCTGCCCCCGATGCTGATGTTCGATCGCATCACCCACATCTGCGCAGACGGCGGTGCCCACGGCCTGGGCCGCATTGAAGCCGAGCTGGACGTCAAGCCCGACCTGTGGTTCTTCAACTGCCACTTCAAGGGCGACCCGGTCATGCCCGGCTGTCTGGGGCTGGATGCCATGTGGCAGCTCATCGGCTTTTACCTGACCTGGCTGCGTCTGCCCGGCCGTGGCCGCGCCCTGGGTGCAGGCGAGGTCAAATTCACTGGCGAGGTTGGCCCCGATGTCAAGCTGGTGAAGTACGAAATTGACATCAAGCGCGTCATCAAGCGCAAACTGTGCATGGCCATTGGCGACGCGCGTCTGCTGGCCGATGGCAAGGAGATTTACGTGTGCAATGACCTGCGCGTGGGCCTGTTCCTGCGCGAGGGCGATCAAGCTGGAGGACAAGCATGAACCAACGGCGCGTTGTCATTACCGGTGCCGGCATTGTGTCGTGCATCGGCAACGATTTAGCCACCGTCGAAGCAGCCTTGCGAGCCGGCACCAGCGGCATTCGCGCCGTGCCGGAAATGACCGAAATGGGTCTGCGCAGCCAGGTGGCTGGCGTACCCACTATTGATATTGAAGCGCGCATCGACCGCAAACAGTTGCGTTTCATGGGCAATGCCGCTGCGTACGCCCAGATTGCGCTGGAAGATGCCATCCAGCAAGCAGCACTGACGCCGGAGCAGATCTCCCACCCGCGCACCGGCTTGATCATGGGCTCGGGCGGTGGCTCGCCCGCCAACCAGATCGAGGCGGCCGACACCCTGCGCGAAAAGGGCATCCGCCGCGTCGGCCCCTACCAGGTCACGCGTTGCATGAGCAGCACTGTCTCGGCCTGCCTGGCAACCAACTTCAAGGTCAAGGGCATCAATTACTCCATCACTTCGGCGTGCTCGACCTCGGCGCACTGCATTGGCGCTGCCGCCCAGCAGATTGCCTGGGGCATGCAGGATGTGATGTTTGCTGGCGGCGGCGAAGAGCTGTCCTGGGGCATGTCACTGCTGTTTGACGGCATGGGCGCCATGTCCAGCAAGTACAACGCCACGCCCGAAAAAGCCGCCCGCGCCTACGATGCCAACCGCGATGGCTTCGTCATCGCCGGCGGTGGCGGCGCGGTGGTGCTGGAGAGCCTGGAGCACGCCCTGGCGCGCGGCGCCACCATCCTGGGCGAGGTGGTCGGCTTTGGCGCCACCAGCGATGGCGAGGACATGGTGGCCCCCTCGGGCGACGGCGCCATTGCCTGCATGCGTCAGGCCATGGAAGGGCTGGAAGGCCCCATCGACTACATCAACACCCACGGCACCTCCACCCCCGTGGGCGACATGCAGGAAGTGCGCGCCATGCAGGCCGTCTTTGGCGATACCGTGCCGCCGTTTTCCAGCACCAAATCGCTCACCGGCCACTCGCTGGGCGCCACCGGCGTGCAGGAGGCGATCTACTGCCTGATCATGATGAACAAGGGCTTCATCGCCGGTTCGGTGAACGTGGAAACGCCCGACCCCGCCCTGGGCGACATGCCCCTGGTGACCGTCACGCGCCAGGCACAGCTCAACCAGGTGCTCTCCAACAGCTTTGGCTTTGGCGGCACCAACGCCAGCCTGGTGCTGCGCCGCTGGCAGGGCACCTGAGCGGCATGGTCAGGAGGCACGGCGCATGAAGCTGGCGGTACTCGACTTTCTGGGCCACATCGATCCGGACAGCATCGGCGCCGTGATGGATGCACGCTCCTGGGAGCCACAGCCCGGCATTCTGGAAGCCATCGCCCTGCTGCACCACAACGGCTGGCACGTGGTGCAGGCCACCAACCAGCCGGGGCTGGGCCGTGGCAGCCTGGAGATCAACGAGCTCAACGCCCTGCACCGGCGCCTGCAACGTGCGCTGCACGCCGCTGGCGCGCGTGTGGGAGCGTTCTTCTTCTGCCCGCACACCCCGCAGGATGGCTGCTCGTGCCGCAAGCCGGCACCAGGCATGCTGCAGCAGATTGCCTCGCGCTACGGCGCCGAGCCGCATGAGATCTGGGTGATCGGCCAGAGCTCCGCCCACATCCAGGCCGGGCAGGCCCTGGGCGCCCATGTGGCGCTGGTGGATGTGGACATGCCGCTGCCGCCCAGCATCACCCTGTGCACCGATCCCCAGGTGCCACGCTACGCCGGCTGGCTGGCGCTGGCCCAGGCCCTGACCCAGACCGCTCCACCCTCTTCCCCCCGCGCCACCTGAGTGGTGGCGCTGTCCCGACGTCTCCCCCTTGCGGGTGCGCCTTGCCGGCCCGCATTCCTACCCGACCTTCTGCCATGCCGTTTCTGCGCTCCCTGCTTCACACCCTGTGGATGACCGTCACCGTCATCCCCTACACCCTGGTGGTGCTGCTCGCACGGGTGCTGGGCCTGCCGCTGATGACGCGCTGGCGCGTCTCCTGCGCCTGGCTGCGCCTGAGCCTGCAGGCTGCCCGCTGGTTCTGCGGCATCCGCTACCGCGTGCAGGGCCTGGAAAACCTGCCCACCGATCCCGCCCAGGGCGTGGTGCTGCTGGTCAAGCACCAATCGGCCTACGAAACCTTTCTGCTGCCCACCATCCTGCCCAGGCGCATTGCCTACGTGTTCAAGAAGGAACTGCTCAGGATCCCGTTCTTTGGCTGGTCGATCAACAGCGTGGACATGATCCACATCGACCGCAAGGACGGCGTGCGCGCCTTCCACAAGGTGGTGGAGCAGGGCCGGCGGCTGCTGGGCGAAGGCGTGTGGGTGACCATGTTCCCCGAAGGCACGCGCGTGCCGCGCGGCAAGGTGGGCGACTACAAGAGCGGCGCAGCGCGCCTGGCCATCATGTGTGGCGTGCCGGTGGTGCCGGTGGCCGTCACCAGCGCCCGCTGCTGGCCACGCGATGGCTTTGTGCGCCATCCTGGCGTGGTGGAAGTCTCCATTGGCAAGCCCATCCCCACCACCGGGCGCAAGCACGAGGAACTCACCGCCCAGGTGCAGGAATGGATCGAGGCCGAGATGCGCCGTCTGGACCCCGAGGCCTATCCCGACGCGGCCCCACAGCAACCGGCCACCACGCCCCGGCTGGAGCGCGTCTGAGCGCCCCCAGCTGCACGCGCTTTGTCGGCACATGGCATCCCCTCCAGGCACGCCGCAGCAGCTACAGCTGCCCCACGGCCCGCTGAGCTACACCCTGGTGCGCAGCCAGCGGCGCAGCATCGGCCTGGAGGTGAGCAGCGCCGGCCTGACCGTGCGGGCGCCGCTGCGCGCCAGCCAGGTGGCCATTGAGCGCGTGCTGCACGACAAGGCGCGCTGGATTGCCGACAAGCTGCTGCACATGCACGCGCGCCAGGCGGCGCAGACCCGCATCGTCTGGCAGCCACAGACCCAGCTGCCCTATCTGGGTGGCACGCTGCATCTGCAACTGCACCCTGCCGCCCCACGAGGCGGCGAGGTACTGGCCATCGGGCCGGGGCAATGGGCCCTGCATCTGCCCTGCAGCGCGCAGGCTGGCAGCAGCGAAATCCGCGCCCTCACCTGGGCCTGGTGGCTGCGCCAGGCGCGCCAGCTGCTGACCGAGCGCCTGCAGCACTATGCCCCGCTGCTGGGGGTGCAGTGGCGTAGCCTGCGCCTGAGCAACGCCCGCACGCGCTGGGGCAGCGCGCACAGCGACGGGCGCATCATGCTCAACGCCAAGCTGCTGCACTACCGCCTGCCGGTGCTCGATTACGTGGTGGCGCATGAGCTGGCACATCTGCACGAGATGAACCACAGTCCGCGCTTCTGGGCCTGGGTTGCCCAAGTCTGCCCCGAGCACCGCCAGCTGCGCGCCGAGCTGCGCCAGCAGGCAGCGCCCCAATGGTAGCTGCTATTAAAAAACAAGCTGCTTGCGCTTATCCATCCAAGATTTCAGACAGAAAAGCACCTGAAGTCCTTGTGTGACAAGCGCCAGCAGCTCTGAATTTTGTTGATTTGGTATGACCAGCATTACCAGCGTGGCTGCTGGCTCTGCCAGCTGCAGATCAAGCGCAGCAGGGTACGGTTGACAAACTCCAGCGACACCTCATGCAGCGCGCACAGATCGCGCACGGCGGCGGCGCTGCCTTCGCTTTCCATGGCAATGGCCAGCTGCAGGCTGGCGGCATAGGGGCCCTGCTGGCGCAGCGCGGCATCCGCGATGCGCTCGGACAGGGGCAGGCGTGCCAGGCTGTCTTCCAGCGGCTCGCCCAGAATGTCGTCCAGACGCGAGAACAGGCCGCACAGATAGACCTCGCTGCGCAGCTCCTGGCTGATGCCGGCATCCACCAGCAGGCTGGTCAGCTGCGCCCGGTGCACCATGGACTGGCGCACGGGCTGCAGGTCGGGCTCCTCGCAAGCGTGCACCAGAACGCTGCCCAGCCACTTCTGCAGTGGCCCGTAACCCAGCATGACCAGGGCACGGCGCAGCGAGTCGATCGGATGGCGCGCGCCCAGCGCGGCGGAGTTGGCGTACAGCATCAGGCGGTAGGCCAGCAGCGCATCCTCGCTCAGGATTTCCTCGAAGCGGTCCAGCGGCTGGTCGGCATCCACCGCCTTCATCAGGCGCAGCACGTGCTCGTACGAAGGCTGCAGCGCCTTGGCGCCGCGCAGGTTGTGCAGCACGTCCTCATCGGGCCAGCCGGCAATGGCGCTGGCGTTGTAGCGCTCCAGGCAGCAGCGCAGCAGGCTCTGGCTGTGCAGGTCCTCGTACATCTGGCGCTCGACCAGAAAGGCACACTGCTGCAGCGGCTGGGGATTGCGCAGGAATTCGATCACGTCCTGCGGGCTCAGGCTGAGCAGACCGCTGGCAAACAGGTTGGCCACTTCGGTCGGCGGCAGCTGGTCGTAGGGGCCGCGCCAGATCAGGTGCACGCGCCGATCGGCCGCCAGTTGCACGTGGGCCAGCAGCACATCGTCCCACTGCAGCCACTCGCCGCGCACTTCCAGCGCCCAGAACGGGCAGGGCTGGATGTGCGCCAGCAAGGCCTTGAGCAAGGCCGGCGACTGCGGCGACAACAGCAGCCGCGGTGCGCTGGGCGTCCAGGTTTCCTGCAGGATGCGCAACAGGTGCGCCACATCCACCGGCTTGTCGGGGCTGTCGTGCAGGAACAGCTGCACGCCGGAGATGCGGCGCTCGGCACTCCACAAGGGGCGGTAGCCCATGACCAGGGCGTTCAAAGCGTATTGCACAGTGGCCTCAGACTCTCAAATCAATAGCTGCAAGCGCTTTTTCATCAAGGCGCTACGGGGCTCAGCTGATGTAGTTGAACAGGGACAGTTTCTGGATCGAAGCATACGACTGCAGGGCTGCCGATACCGCCGTCTGCTGGGTCTGCATCTGCGAGATGGCGCGCACCATGCCCTCGGCATCGTACTGTTCGGCGGCCACGCGCTGCGCTTCGACCTGCTCCTCGCGCGCCAGCAGGGTGTTGCTCATGCGCTGCGCCTGGTTGAGCAGGTCACCGGCCAGCCCGCGCACGGTGGAGACGCGGTTGAGCGCAATGTCCAGCTCGGAAAGCGACTTGGTGATGCCATGCGCCAACGTGCCAAAGGCGGTGCTGCCATCGGCATTGTGGTTGTCGCGCACGGCGGCAATGGCGCGGTCCATGGCGTCGAAGATGGAAATCGTCTCGCTGGGCTTGACGGTAAAGCCATCGCCATCTTGGGGCTGGCCTTTGATGACCAGCTCCATGCCGCCCACTTCAATCGCGCCCTCTTCCTTGTAAGGCGTCCAAGCACCGCCACCGACCGAGTACTCCATGACGCCAGCGCTGTCGCGGAAGACGATCTTGATGGGTGTGGTCACCGCAGCGGCAGCTGCCGGGTCTTTGATGGCGCCGACATCGGCATGGGCCTTACCCTTGTTGGCAATGGGCGCGTCGGGTGGGGTCGAGGCGGGGTCGCGCAGGAAAGGCTCGACCTCCAGCACGCCATTGCCCGTCTTGCCGCTAAAGAAGGCCAGCACGCCGTTGAGCGAATTGGCAATGGAGAACTCGCCATTGTTGGGCTGGCCGGACTGCACACCTTCCTGGTCATTGGGGAAGGGTATGTTCGACTCGGTATCCAGCCCGCGAAACAGCGGCAGGCCGTTGCTGTCGGAGCGGTTGGTGTACTTGACGATCTGCTCGCGCAGGCTGGTGAGCTGCTCCACCAGGGTGTCGCGCTGCACCTGGTTGTAGGCACCGTTGCCGGCCTGCACCAGCAGCGAACGAAACTCCTGCAGCGCATCGTTGATTTCACCCAGGGTGGACTCGGCGTACTCCACGGTGGCCTTTTGTGCATCCAGGCCACGCTGGTCGCTGGCGATGCGCTCCAGGCGGTTGCGCGCGCGCTCGGCCTGGGCCGCAGCCACCGGGTCGTCGCTGGCGCGAATCACGCGCATGCCGGCCGAGGTGTGCTCCATCTGGCTGGCCAGCTCGCTTTGCTGGCGGTTGATGTTGTGGATGGTACGGTCGTACATGTGCGCCGTACCCAGGCGGGAGATGGACATGGCAAGAACTCCTTAATCGATCAACGCCGCATCAACGGCCCACAGCGTTCAAAACGCTATCAAACAGACTTTGTGCAATCTGGATCACCTTGGACGAGGCCTGGTAAGCCTGCTGGTACTGCAGCAGGCGTGCGGCCTCTTCGTCCAGATTCACCCCGGAGACGGCCGTGCGGTCCAGCTCCAGGTTGTTGGCCACGGTGCTGGACAGCTGCGCTGCCAGCTGGGCGCTTTGCGTACGCGTGCCCACCACGGCCATGGCGGCCGAGAAGCCATCGGTCAGCGACGTGCCACCGTCAAACACTTTCTGGTCGCGCAGATCCAGGAAGGCGCCTGCATTGCCTGCATTGAGCTTGTAGCCGTCGCCTAGATCGAGGGCATTGGCTACCTCTACGGTGTCTCCATCGGCTGGCGTACCCGTCAAAATGATGCTCCAGCCTTCGATAGTGATAGGCTCGCCGGGCTTGTACGTACCGCTGGCAATGCCATCCGTGTAGCTAATCTCACCCGTCGTGGCATTTACGGAGAAGGTTAAGGTTACTGGTGCTTGGGGTGCCGGAATACCGAGACTCAGATCATTGGCCCCAACAAAGCTCAGCTGCAGCGTGCCCTTGTTTTCCTTGTTGATGTTGGCTGTCAAAGCACTGGAAACCGCCAGTTCATCGGGGTTGTGCAGCAAGGCCTTGACTTCGCTGGCCGCCTTGTTGAAAGGCTGGAACAAGATGCTTTGTCCATCCTTAGCTTCTGCAGAAAGCGGGGTAGGCACAGTGAACGTCAAACCGTCGAATTTATAGCCCCCAGCTAATGTCGCAATGGTCAGTGGCGGAGTACTGTTGCCATTGATGGTTTTGCCATCCGAAAGACGTACCAAGCTCACATCGACATTGGGCTGAGTACCGGAGAACATGATCTTGTAATCCGAAGGCTTCAATTCAAGCGCATCACTCACCTCTGCCGTGGCCGTCCCTGGAACATTGTTGTTGCCATCGGTGATATTGGCATAACCACTGGTCTTGGTCGTCAGCGCAAACAGGTCTGCACCCGCGTTGCCATTCAAATCCAGACCACGATTGTTTTGTTGGTTGAGCTCATGGCCTACGGTGAGCATCAGACGCCCCAGCAGATTGCGCCCTTCGACCAAGTCTTCGTTGTTGAACTGCAGCAAGCCGGCGATTTCACCACCAGCGACCATGGCCGCACTCAGCTCCACGCGCTGACCACCGGGCTGGCTGAAGTACAGCGAGAGCTTTTGGCTGCCGGGGTATTCCTGCGTTTCGGCAATGCTCAGCTGGCCGACGTTGGCGCCCATCACCAGCGCTTGGGAGCCGCCAATAAACAAGCTGACGGAGCCGTCATCGGCGGCCACCTGGCTGGTTTGTACGTATTTGTTGATGTCGCGGATGACCTGATCGCGGGCATCGAGCAAATCGTTGGGCTGGTGGCCCGAAGACAGCGCACGCGTGATTTGGATGTTCAGATCGGCCACTTGCGAAGCCAGATCGTTGACCAGCAACACATCGTTGGCCAACTGCTGCTCGGTGGAGTACTTTTGCTCATCCAGCGTACGGGCTGCCGAGTTAAAGCGCGCCGCCAGCTCGTTCATGCGGGTGAGCACCACATTGCGCCCGGTGGCATCCGTGGGGGCTGCCTGCACATCCACAAAGGCGTTCATCATGTTGTTGATGGCTGCGCCCAGGCTGCCATCGCCGCCGCTGAAGACGTCCTGCATCTGCATCAGCCCCTGCAGGCGGCTGCTGTCGGCGGCGTAGGTGGCATTGGCCGCGTTGGACTGGCGGTTGAGCAAGGCGCTGTAGTTGCGCATGACGGTGGCCACCTGCACGCCCTTGCCGATAAAGCCACTGGCGCACGATGCTGTCTGCCCGGGAATGGCTTTGGTGTAAACGGTCTGGCGCGAATAGCCGGGGGTGTTGACGTTGGCAATGTTGTGCCCGGTGGTGGTCAGGGCCTGCTGGTTGGCATTCAGGGCCGAGACGCCGACGTTCAGGAGACTCATGGTGCTATCTCTTTCTCAAGGAATGGGGCTGCGTGCGCAAACCTGGGGGCAGTTGCACCTCAGGCCTGATTGCCACGCTGGACGGCGTGGGCGCTTTCAATGGCACGCGAAAGCTTGTTGGCGTATTGCGGGTCGGTGGCATAGCCGGCCTTTTGCAGGGCAGAGGCGTAGTCCCTGGCGTTGCCGGTGTTCTTCATGGCCTGGGCGTAGCGCGGGTTCTCGCTGATCAGGCGGGCGTAGTCGCGGAAGGACTCTTCGTACGAGTCGTAGGCGCGGAATTTGGCCTTCACTTTTTGTGCCTGGCCATTGACGTACTCGGTGGTGGTGATCTCAGCGACCTTGCCCTTCCAGCCCGGCCCGGCCTTGATGCCAAACAGGTTGTAGGAGTTGACCCCGCCGGCGCCGCGAATCTCGCTCTTGCCCCAGCCGGTTTCGTGCCCGGCCTGGCCCAGCATGTAGTGCGCCGGGATGCCGCTTTCGCGTGCCACGCGCTGCGCGGCGGCGCTGTGTGCCCGCACGAAGTTGTCACGGCCCTTGGGCGCGGCGCCATAGCTGTCCAGCACCTGGGCATTGGCGGCCGTGCCCAGCATGCCGTTGTTGCCGGCCCACTGGGTGAAGCGCCCGTTTCTGCCGGCCAGGCTGACCGTCGAAGGGATGGAGAAGGTGCCGCGCTCGACCCCGCCCACCGGGGTCTGCAGGCCGGCCAGGGCCTCTTTTTCGTCGATGCCCATGGAGCGGGCAATCTGCGCGGTGATCGATGCACTCAGCCCCCCGGGCAGGCCGGCCATGTTCACCGACATCTGCTGGTCGAACATGTCGCGTGCCAGATCGCCGCCGTTGTCCTCACCCAGCAGACCGCTTTTCATGGTGGCGTCGCGCATGCTCTTGATCATCTCGCGCATGAACAGCGATTCGAGCTGCCTGGCCACTTCGCGCGCGGCCTGCGGGGTCTTGCTGTTGGCCTCGGTCTTGAGGTTGTTCAGGGAGTTGAGATCGGCTGCCAGCGCATTGCTGGCGTTGTAACCCAGGATGTTGGAACTCATAACACCTCCAGCTCGGCATTCAAGGCGCCAGCGGCCTTGATGGCTTGCAGAATGGCCAGCAGATCCTGCGGGGTGGCGCCCAGGGCGTTGAGCGAGCGCACCACATCCGAGAGCTTGGCCGAGGCAGGCACGTTGACGATGTTGCCCGGCTCCTGCGTGACCTGAATGTTGGCTTTTTCCGTGACCACCGTCTGTCCCTGCGAGAAGGGGTTGGGCTGGCTGATCACGGGCGTGGAATCGATGGTGATGGCCAGATTGCCGTGGGCGATGGCGCAGGGCCCCAGGGTGACGGCCTGGTTCATGACGATGGAGCCGGTGCGCGGGTTGATCACCACCTTGGCCGCCGGCTTGCTGCCGGGCAGCTGCAATTCCTCAATGTCGGCAATGAAGCTCACGCGCGCGCTGGGGTCCAGCGGGGCGCGCACTTCCACCGTGCGCCCGTCCAGCGCCGCAGCGGTGCCCAGGCCATGGCGGCTGTTGATGGCCTGCACCACCTTGTTGGCGGTCTGGAAGTCAGAGGCATTCAGCCCCAGGCGAATGGTGTCGCTGTCGTTGAGCGGCGTGGGCACGGCGCGCTCCACCTGCGCACCCAGGGGAATGCGCCCGGCGCTCAGGTGATTGACCTGAACCTTGGAGCCGGCCTGCGAGGCGCCAGCGCCGCCCACCACCAGATTGCCCTGCGCCAGGGCGTAGATCTCGCCATCGGCGCCGCGCAGCGGGGTGGCAATCAGCGTGCCGCCGCGCAGGGACTTGGCATTGCCCATGGAGGAGACCACCACATCGATCTGCTGGCCCGGCTGGGCAAAGGGAGGCAGCTCGGCGGTGACGACCACGGCGGCAACGTTCTTGAGCTGGATGTTGCGTGCGTTGATATTGGCCGGCAGCGTGATGCCCATTTGCTGCAGGTAGTTCTGGATCGACTGCGTGGTGTAGGGCATCTGCGTGGTCTGGTCGCCGGTGCCATCCAGACCGACGACCAGGCCATAGCCTGACAACTGGTTGCTGCGCACGCCCTGGACGGCGGCGACTTCCTTGATTCGCAGCGCATGCGCGGGCTGCAGGGCAAGGCTTGCAGCCAGGGCGGCCAGCACGGTCAGGCCGCGTGCGGCAACGCGCAGGGAAAGGGGCATGGACAGTATCTTCATACTGCCCGATTCTGGGGATTCCTAGAAAGGCAGAACGTTCAAAAAGAAGGACGCTAACCAGCCAATTGATTGGGCTGCACCCTGCTGGCCACGGCTGCGCGACTCCACGCGCACATTGGCCACCTGCTGCGAGCTGATGACGCTGCCCGGCTGCAGCAGATAGGGATCGACGGTGCCGGTAAAGCGCAGCACATCCACGTTGTGGTTGACGCCAATCTGCTTCTCACCCGAGACGACCAGGTGCCCGTTGGGCAGCACCTCCACCACGGTGGTGGTGATCAGGCCGCTGAAGGTGTTGGCGCTGGTGGTGCCACCGCCGCCGGAAAATTTGGTCTCGTTATCCAGCCCCAGCCCCAGGCGTGGGGTGACGCGACCATTGGTGGAGTCGGCCAGCAGCGGCAGGCGGCTGACGCTGCCGCTCATCTCATTGCTGCGGTTGACGTTGGAGCTCTGCTTCTGGCTGGCGGCCACGCGCTCGGTGATGTTGATCATCACCGTATCGCCCACCACGCGCGCGCGGCGGTTTTCAAACGCCGGGCGGTAGGTGCTGGCCTTGAACAGGCTGCCGCTGTTGTGTGCCGTCTGTGCCGTCTGCGCCGGGTAGGCGGCAATGGCTGCCGCGCTCACCGGCGCCGTGCTGCTGCCCAGATCCACCGGGGGCGGATCGTTGAGCGCGCAGCCGCTGAGCACCGCGGCCGCAGCCAGCCACACGGCGCCACCACGCGCGCTGGAGCGCCGGTGCCGGAATGCGCCCCCAGCAGCCGGGGGATGGGAAGTGGGGAGACGAGCAAACATGGCAAACTCTCTAAAAACAATAGCTGCTGGCGCTGATCTACAGTAACTTTCAGGTCAAAAACTACCTGAAACCCCGTACCAACCAGCGCAAGCAGCTAGCAAAATGATTAAATCTGTACCAGACGGCCCAGCATCTGGTCGCTGGTGGTGATGGCCTTGGAATTCATTTCGTAGGCGCGCTGGGTCTGGATCATGGTCACCAGCTCATGCACCACGTTGACGTTGGAAGCTTCCAGGTAGCACTGCAACAAGCTGCCCATGCTGTTCTCGCCGGGAGCGCCGGTCTGCGGCGCGCCGGATGCCGGGGTTTCGCGGAACAGGTTCTCACCCACCGGCTCCAGACCGGCCGGATTGATGAAGGTGGCCAGGTTGATCTGGCCGATCTGCTGCGGCTCGGTCTCGCCCGGGGCCAGCACCGTGACGATGCCGGTCTTGCTGATGGTGAAGCTGCGCGAATCCGGCGGCACGGTGATGCCGTCGAGCAGCGGGTAGCCGCCGGACGTGACCAGCGTGCCATCGCCGTTGAGCGCAAACGTGCCGTCGCGCGTGTAGGCGGTGCTGCCATCGGGCATCTGGATCTGGAAGAATCCGTCGCCGTTGATGGCCACGTCGTAGGCCTTGCCCGTCTCCAGGGGCGTGCCCTGCGAGAAAGTGCGCGTGGTGGCCACCGTGCGCACCCCCAGCCCCATGTGCATGCCGGTGGGCAGGACGTTCTGCTCATCGACCTGCGAGCCCACCTGGCGCATGTTCTGGTAGATCAGGTCTTCAAAAATCGCCGTCTGGCGCTTGTAGCCCGTGGTGGAGACGTTGGACAGGTTGTGCGAGACCGTGTCCATATTGGTCTGCTGGGCGTTCATGCCGGTCTTGGCAATCCACAGGGAATTCATCATGGCGTGGCTTCCTTATTCTTCGTTGCGGGCGCGTGCATCAGCCGTTGAGGCTCAGCAGCTGGGCGGCGGTCTTGTCGTTGGTCTCGGCGGTGGTGAGCATCTTCATCTGCGCCTCGAACTGGCGCGAGGCGGCGATCATGCCCACCATGGTTTCCACCGCGTTCACGTTGGAGCCTTCCAGCACCCCATCGACCAGGCGCGCGTTGGCATCCATCGGCAGCGGGTTGCCGTCGGCCGTACGGAACAGGCCATCGTTGCCGCGCACCAGGGGCGCGCCCTCTTCAGGGGTGACCATCTTCAGGCGCCCGATGGTGACCGGGTCCTGCCCGGGCTCGGTGGCGGTAATGGTGCCGTCGGCGCCGAAGCTGACCTTGGCGTTCTGCGGCACATCGATCGGCGTGCCACCGTCGGAGAGCACCGCCAGGCCATTGGCCGTCAGCAGCTGCCCCTGTTCGTTGACTTCCAGCGCCCCATTGCGGGTATAGGCCTCCAGGCCATCCAGCCCCTGCACGGCAAACCAGGCGTTGCCCCGGGCCATGATGTCGGTGGGCTTGCCGGTGGTGATGGCCGTGCCCGGCGCATCGGAATAGCCCGAAGTGGCATCCAGACCGAACACGCGCGTGCTGGAGCCCGCCCCTTCCAACGGCACCGAGCGGAAGGTGGTCAGCTCGGCACGAAAGCCAGTGGTCGTGGCGTTGGCCAGGTTGTTGGACAGGATGGTCTGACGCTGCATGGCAGCGTTGGCCCCAGTCATGGTGGTGTAGATGATGCGATCCATCGCGGACTACTCCTTCACTCTCACAGGCGCAGCATCAGCGCAGGTTCACCAGGGTGGAGAACACCTGGTCCTGCGTCTTGATGGTCTGGGCGTTGGCCTGGTAGGCACGCTGCGCGGTCATCATGCCCACCAGCTCGGCGGTCAGATCGACGTTGGACTCTTCCAGGGCACAGCCTTCGATGGAGCCAAAGCTGCCGCTGCCAGCCGTCCCCTCGATCACGGGGCCGGCATCGGCGGTGGCCACCCAGTTGTTGTTGCCCGCCGGAGACAACCCCTGGGGATTGGTGAAGCGTGCCAGGGCGACCTGGGCCTCCGGACGGGTGATGCCGTTGGAATACGAGGCCATCAGCGTGCCGTCCTTGGAGACGCTCACGCCGGTCAGCTCGCCAGCGGCATAGCCATCCTGAGTGATCTTGGCCACCGCAAAAGCGCTACCAAACTGGGTGGCATTGCTCAGGTCAATCTCTACTTGAAGCGGCGTGGCTGCGCCATTGGTCAGGGTCAGGCTCACGGGGTTGAGCGTGCTGGCTGCGGTGTCCAGGGAACCATCCTCGTTGAACGTGAGCGTGCCCAGACTGTTCGCCGTCACAGGCGGCGTAGCGCTGGGGTCGTCCAGACCATCAAACACCTCCCAGGTATTGGGGCCGGTCTTTTCAAAATAGACGCTCACCGGATGGGCCACCCCCAGGGAGTCAAACGCCTGGAACGAGGTGCCATAGGTCTGGCGCGGTGTGGCCGGAATCGGGGGGGTGGCCGCCGGATCACCAGCAGCCAGAGGTGCACGCGCATCCAGGTTCAGGCGAATCTCGGCCTTGGTGGTGGGATTGGCAGGAATGGCCGAGCCCGACGGGAAGGTGATGGGCTCAGACGTTGCGCTGGCGCGCGTGCCCGTGGCCGGATCCAGGGGATAGCCCATGACCTTGTCGCCATTGGCGGTGACCAGCTGGCCATTCTTGTCCAATTGGAAAGCGCCATTGCGGGTGTAGGCCGTGCCGTTGGGGGTGCTGACGACAAAGAAGCCGTCGCCATTGATGGCCATGTCCAGGTCATTGGCGGTGGGGGTGATCACGCCCTGGCTGAACTGCTGCGTCACGGCCGCCACGCTCACACCGATGCCGGCGCCGGCCGAGCCGGGGCACTGGCCGGTGCCCATGGCGCTGGCCACCATTTCGTTGAATTCGATGCGCGATTTCTTGAAGCCGATGGTGTTGCTGTTGGCGATGTTGTGGCCGCTGACGTCCAGGCTCTTGCTGGCGGCGTTCAGGCCGGAAAGTCCGTGGTGAAAACCCATGGTGATACTCCTTGTGCGAGATCAGAAAACTCAGAACACAGCCTTGACGCTGCTGTAGTTGACGCTGGAGCCATTGGCCAGCTCCAGCATCAACCCTTCGTTGGTGAGGCTGGTGGCCACGACGGCATTGGGGGCCAGCTGGGTCAGGCCCACCTGATCCTGGCCATTGGTGGCCACCACCTTGAAGCGCAGATCGCTCAGGTCGCCCTCATAGCCGCTGCCATCCCAGGTGAAGTAGTTGCGACCCGGGTTGGCACTGCCCAGCTCCAGGGTGTCCACCAGCTGGCCGCTGCCCGTGGTGATCTGCACGGTGACGTTGCTGGCCAGGCCGTCAAGGTCGAAGGCTGCCGTGCCACGCTGGTACACCACGGGGGCGCCGTCCTCATCCTCGCCCTCGGTAACGGCCATGCCCAGCTGGTCGCCCTCGGTCAGGATGGTGTGGCCGATCAGGTTGCTGCCCTGCAGCATCTGCAGGGTGGAGAACTGGCCGGTCACGCTCTTGACGGTGTCGTTGAGCTTTTCAATGCCGGTGACGGTGCTGATCTGCGCCATCTGCGAGGTCATCTGCGCGTTGTCCATGGGACTCATCGGGTCCTGGTTCTTGAGCTGGGCCACCAGCAACGTCAGGAACTGGTTCTGCATGTCCGCAGCCGAGGTGGCCACGACGCTGGAGCTCTGACCGGCAGTGCTGGTGCTGGAGGTGTTGGAAACGCTGTTGAGCATGGTAAGAAGTGCTTTCCAAGTGGATGGGGGCGCCCTGGCGATGATTCAGCGGGCAGCCAAAGGGTGGCTTACTGGCCCAGTTGCAGGGTCTTGAGCAGCAGCGTCTTGGCCGTGTTCATGACTTCCACGTTGTTCTGGTACGAGCGCGAGGCGGAGATCATGTCCACCATCTCATCGACCGCACTCACGTTGGAGTGGGTGACGTAGCCCTGCTCGTCGGCCAGGGGGTGCTCGGGGGCATACACCTTGCGCCCCGGGGTGTCGCTTTCGGTAATACCCACCACCTTGACGCCAGCCGTGCCTTCCTCGCCCATGGGGGCGGTCTGGAACACCACCTGGCGGGCCTTGTAGCTTTGGCCGTCCGGGCCGGCAACGGCATCGACGTTGGCCAGGTTGGATGCCACCACGTTCAGGCGCTGCGACTGCGCGCTCAGGGCACTACCGGAGACGCTGAAGATAGAAAACATGGACATGAGAGTTACCTCGGAAAATCTTTAATGCACGGTGTCACTGGCCGGTGATGGCCGAGAGCATGGTTCGGGAGGAGCCATTGATGAAGCGCAGCGTGGCCTCATAGCGCACGGCGTTGTCAACAAAATTGGCGCGCTCGCGGTCCATGTCCACGGTGTTGTTGTCCAGTGCGGGCTGGGCCGACAGGCTGTAGCCCAGACGCTTGTCCTTGTCCTTGCCGAAGTTGACGGTGGGCACGGGGATGTGGCGCTCGTTGCTGGTGCTCAGGATGCGCATCTGCTCCTGTACGCTGCTGCCCCCCTCGGTGGCGGCCTTCAGGGTCTCGGCAAAGTTGAAGTCGCGCGCCACGTACCCCGGGGTGTCGGCATTGGCGATGTTGCTGGAGATGATGCGCTGACGCTCGGCACGCAGCACCAGGGCATCGGTCTGGAAATCCAGGTTTCCGGTGATTTTGTTGAGCATGGACGCATTCCTTTCAGGCAATGGAGGGACGTTGTGGGTCGTGGGGCGATTATGAAAACCCGCCCTTTTTCCGAAAGCCCGAAGAAAGCAGGCTTGCCCACGCTATTCGCGCTTTAGCGCACCTGCCCTGCCCTTACAGTTGCCTGCAATCCGTGCTGTATGCAGCACCTTCTATTCCGGACACCTGCCTTCATGCACCTGCACCCTCGCCCCGTTTCTGCCCTGCTGCGGCTTCGCCCCCTGCGCCTGCTGGGTGCGACGCTGCTGGCTGCTGCCGCCTGTGCAGCGCAGGCGCAGACCAGCGCCGAGCTGGCCGCCCTGGGCGAGCAGTGGCTGCAGGGCGCCATGGGGGCCAGCGACTCCGGCCTGGACGCCAGCCTGCCGCTGCGCATGGAAGTACAGGTGGGCAAGCTCGATCCGCGCCTGACCCTGGCCCCCTGCCAGCAGGTGGAGCCCTATCTGCCCGCCGGCTCCAAGCTGTGGGGCCGCACGCGCATCGGTCTGCGCTGCGTGCAGCCCGGCGCCCGTCCCTGGAACGTGTTTCTGCCCGTCACCATCAAGGCCTGGGGCCCGGCATGGGTGCTGGTGCACAACGTGAACGCGGGCGAGGTACTGGATGCCAGCAGCGCCACGCAAGGCGAGGCGGACTGGGCAGCAGATGCCTCCCCCGTGCTGGTGCAGCCTGAGGACTGGATCGGCCAGACCGCCGCACGCAACATGATGGCCGGGCAAGTGCTGCGCCAGTCGGTGGTGCGCCCGGCAGAAGTGTTCAGGAAAGGCGCACAGGTCAAGGTGCTGGTGCGGGGGCCGGGTTACGCGGTCACCTCTTCCGGCGTGGCCGTCACGGGCGCCGGCGTTGGCCAGAGCGTCAAGGTTCGCATGGATAATGGCCGGCTGGTTTCGGGCACGGTCAACGCACAAGGCGAAGTGGAGGTCGGGCCATGAGTGCACGGCGCACCGGTGTTGCACCCTCTTACCAAAAGCAGGGCGCAGAAAGTTCTTAAGTTTTCCAGGCACCCGCCGATAGCACTCTCAACCAGGCGAAACCAGGTGGTGACGCCCCACGATACGGAGAAAGAAAATGAAGGTCGGAATCAACAACAACGTCGAAATCCTTGCAGCCAAGCTGCAGCAAAACGCAGCCCAGCAGGCCCAGCAAAAGCAGACCGGCACCGCTGCCGAGGCCGTGCAGGCCAGCGGTCGCACCGCTCAGGCCGGTGTGCCGGTGACGGTATCCAGCTCGGTGCGCTCGCTCGATCAGAACGCCAAGGCCTCCAGCGACATCGACATGGCCAAGGTGCAGGCCATCCGCGCCGCCATTGCCAACGGCACCTTCAAGGTCAGCGCCGAAGCCATTGCCGACAAGATGCTGGCCGACGCCAGCCTGTTCCTGGGCGCCGTGCGCACCTGAGCCACCCGACGCACTGACTTCACAGGCCCCGCTGCCTGCGCCACCAGCCTTCTCCGACCTTCGGCTGGTGTCCGCAAGCAGCGGGGCCTTACCATTGGGTGCCTGTTTTCTTTTTCTTGTCTCGTACCACCATGCAATTGCACGAAGCCCTGGGCCAGATCGATGGCCTGCTTGACCTGACCGCTCCCCTGCTCACCGAAGGCAGCCCCGAGGCCATTGAGCAAGCCATGCAGCAGCTGCGCGACAGCATGGCCGCCTTTGTGCAGCTGGCCCAGCGTTTTGAGGCCAGCGCCTTCACCCCCGAAAACGTCACGCACATGCAGCGCATCTCCGATCGGCTGGGGCAGATCCGCGCCCACATCGTCAAGATCGGTGCCATCAACGCCCAGCAACTGCAAACCCTGATGCCCCAGCAAGGCAGCAACCACACCTATGGCGCCAGCAAGCTGCCGCCGGGTGCGGCTGCCTCGGTGGCGCGGCTCTACCACGTCAGTGGCTGACGCTGCAAGAAACGTAGCTTGCAGCGCTTGACCAGCAAGGCTTGGAGGCTGATTGGATGCATGACATTACCCCCATCACCGGCCCCGCTCCCTGGGCCTGCGACCCGACCGGCACGCGCGGGCGTCGCTACCCGGAAGCGCCCACTCCCACGCGCAACGACCACCAGCGCGACCGCGACCGCATCGTGCACAGCAGCGCCTTTCGCCGCCTGGTCTATAAGACCCAGGTGTTCGTCAACCACGAAGGTGACCTGTTTCGCACGCGCCTGACGCACTCACTGGAAGTGGCGCAGCTGGGCCGCAGCATCGGGCGCAGCCTGGGCCTCAATGAAGACCTGGTCGAAGCCATCTGCCTGGCGCACGACCTAGGCCACACCCCCTTTGGCCATGCCGGGCAGGATGCGCTCAACGAGTGCATGCGCGACTGGGGCGGCTTTGAGCACAACCTGCAAAGCCTGCGCGTGGTCGATACGCTGGAGCAGCGCTACCCCGACTTCGACGGTCTGAACCTCACCTTCGAAACGCGCGAGGGCATCCTCAAGCACTGCTCGCAGCGCCACGCGCAATTGCTCGAAGAACAGGAGCCCAACGGCGTGGCCGCGCGCTTTCTGCGTGGCGAGCAGCCCAGCCTGGAAGCGCAGCTGGCCAATCTGGCCGATGCCATCGCCTACAACGCCCACGATGTGGACGACGGCGTGCGCTCCGGCCTCATCACCCTGGAGCAACTGCAGGCCGTGCCGCTGTTTGCCCATTACCACCAGCAGGCGCTGGCGCAGCACCCGCATCTGGCCCAACCCGAGGCCGAGCGGCGCCTGCTCTACGCCTGCATCCGCCTGATGCTCAGCGACCAGGTCTATGACGTGATCGCCACCACCCAGACCAACCTCGCGCGCACGGGCGTGGCCAGCGTGCACGACGTGCGCCAGTGCGGCCAGCGGCTGGTGGCCTTCAGCGCCGAGATGCACCAGCGCAGCCAGGCGCTCAAGACCTTTTTGCTGCACCAGCTCTACCGCCACCCGCAGGTCATGCACACCATGGAGGCTGCCCAGCAGGTGGTGCGCGAACTGTTTGCCCACCACCTGCACCAGCCCGACGACATGCCAGCGCGCTTTGCCCAACGTGCCGCCCAGGCCGCAGACGAAGCCGAACGCGCGCGCGCCGTGGCCGACTTCATCGCCGGCATGACCGACCGCTACGCCATCAGCACGCACACGCGCCTGACAGGCCAGCACCTGCTGGCGCAGTAACCGTTGCCACCCCTGCTGGCTACAATGCCCCTCCACAGTGCGGGCTGGCGCAGGCCGCCCCACGTTTTGAACAAGGCTTTGCCATGACCGACACCCTTCCTGCGGACGCCACGCACGCCGCCTACCCTGAAGACATCGTCATCGCCGACACCGTGCGCTGGCTGGAGCGCGCCGTCATCGGACTGAACCTGTGCCCCTTTGCCAAGGGTGTGCACGTCAAGGGGCAGATCCACTACGTCGTCAGCCAGGCGCGGGATGCCGAGGGCGTGGCGCACGACCTGCACCGCGAGCTCGAAGCCCTGGCCGAAAGCAACCCCGAGCTGCGCGACACCACCTTGCTGATCCTGCCCCAGGCGTTCGAGGACTTTCTGGACTTCAACGACTTTCTGGAAGTGGCCGACGCCATGATCGACGAGCTGGAGCTGGGCGGCATCCTGCAAGTGGCCTCCTTCCACCCACGCTTTCAGTTCGAGGGCACCGAGGTGGACGATGTGACCAACTGCACCAACCGCGCGCCCTACCCCACGCTGCACCTGCTGCGCGAGGACAGCATCGACCGCGCCGTCGAAGCCTACCCCGAGGCCGAAACCATCTACGAGCGCAACATGCAGGTGCTCGAAGACATGGGCCTGGAAGCCTGGCTGGACCTGGACGTTGGCCCGCGTTGCCCCATCACTGGCCGCACCCTCGACACCAACCTGCCACCCGATGAAGAAAAATAAAAACCCCGGCAAAGCCGCGCCGACCAGCACCTCCAAAGGAGCCCAGGATGTGGCCGCGCAGCTCGACCTCAAGCCCGGCCAAAGCCTGGAGCTGCTCAAGGCGCTGCACATCCTCACGCGCGACGGCCGCATCAACCAGGACTCGCGGCGCAAGCTCAAACAGGTCTATCACCTGTACCAGTTCATCCAGCCGATTCTGGAAGAACTGAGCGCCAACGAGCACGCCGTCACCCTGGCCGACCACGGCGCAGGCAAGTCCTACCTGGGCTTCATCCTGTACGACCTGTTCTTCAAGGCACTGGGCCGGGGCACCATCTACGGCATCGAAACCCGCGCGCCGCTGGTCGAAGCCTCGCGCCAGCTGGCCGACGAGCTGGGCTTTACGCGCATGCAGTTTCTGAACATGTCGGTGGCCGAATCGACGCAGGCCGACTTCATGCCCGCGCAGTTCGACATCGTCACCGCCCTGCACGCCTGCGACACCGCCACGGACGATGCCATCGCCTTTGGCCTGGAGAAAAAAGCCCGCGCCCTGGTGCTGGTGCCCTGCTGCCAGGCCGAGCTGGCTGCTGCCATGCGCCAGAACAAAGCCCTGCAACTGGCACGCACCCCACTGGCCGAGCTGTGGCGCCACCCGATCCACACCCGCGAAATCGGCAGCCACCTGACCAACGTGCTGCGCTGCCTGTACCTGGAAGCCAACGGCTACCAAGTGACGGTGACCGAACTGGTCGGCTGGGAGCACAGCATGAAAAACGAGCTGATCATCGCCCGCTACAACGGCCAGAAAAAACGCAGCGCCGCCCAGCGCCTGCGCGAGCTGCTGGCCGAATTCGGCCTGACCGAAGCTCTGGCGCACCGCTATCCAGCCCTGCCCAGCAGTGAATAAAAGATAGCTGTATCCACCCATGAAGAAAGGGTTTCAGGCATTAAAGTGCCTGAAACCCTTTTGCATTAAATGAAAAATGAATAAAAAAACAGGCCGCATATGCGGCCTGTTTCTAAAGCTTTCCGGGTCTTCTGGCCCCGGCAGGGCCGGAACCAGAAGCAGCGGGGGCGTGAATTACATGCCCATGCCGCCCATACCACCCATGCCGCCCATGCCACCCATGTCGGGAGCAGCGGACTCAGCCTTGGGGGCTTCAGCGATCATGCACTCGGTGGTCAGCAGCAGCGAAGCCACGGAAGCGGCGTTCTGCAGGGCAGTGCGGGTCACCTTGGTGGGGTCCAGAATACCCATTTCCAGCATGTCGCCGTAGGTGTCGTTGGCAGCGTTGAAGCCAAAGTTGCCCTTGCCTTCCAGCACCTTGTTCACCACCACCGAGGGCTCGCCACCGGCGTTGGAAACGATTTCGCGCAGCGGAGCTTCCACAGCCTTGAGCACCAGCTGGATACCAGCGTCCTGCTCAGCGTGGCCGGTGGTCAGGTTGCCCACAGCCTGCTTGGCGCGCAGCAGAGCCACGCCACCGCCAGGAACAATGCCTTCTTCCACGGCAGCGCGGGTAGCGTGCAGGGCGTCTTCCACGCGAGCCTTCTTTTCCTTCATTTCGACTTCGGTGGCAGCGCCGACCTTGATCACGGCCACGCCGCCAGCCAGCTTGGCCACGCGCTCTTGCAGTTTTTCACGGTCGTAATCGGAAGTGGCTTCCTCGATCTGGATGCGGATTTGCTTGACGCGGGCCTCGATTTCCTCTGCCTTGCCAGCACCGTCGATGATGGTGGTGTTTTCCTTGCCGATTTCCACGCGGGCAGCCTGACCCAGGTCTTCCAGGGTCACCTTCTCCAGCGACAGGCCGACTTCTTCGGAGATCACCTTGCCGCCGGTCAGGATGGCGATGTCTTCCAGCATGGCCTTGCGACGGTCGCCAAAGCCAGGCGCCTTCACAGCCACGACCTTCAGGATGCCGCGGATGGTGTTGACCACCAGGGTGGCCAGGGCTTCGCCTTCGACGTCTTCAGCGATGATCAGCAGCGGACGGCCAGCCTTGGCCACAGCTTCCAGCGTGGGCAGCAGGTCGCGGATGTTGCTGATCTTCTTGTCGAACAGCAGCACGTAGGGGTTGTCCAGAACGGCGGACTGCTTTTCGGGGTTGTTGATGAAGTAGGGCGACAGGTAGCCGCGGTCGAACTGCATGCCTTCCACGACATCCAGCTCGTTGGCCAGGCTCTTGCCTTCTTCCACGGTGATCACGCCTTCCTTGCCCACCTTGTCCATGGCCTGGGCGATGATCTCACCCACATCGGCGTCGGAGTTGGCGGAGATGGTGCCCACCTGAGCAATTTCCTTGGAGGTGGTGGTGGCCTTGGACAGCTTCTTCAGCTCTTCCACCAGAGCGGCCACGGCCTTGTCGATGCCGCGCTTCAGATCCATGGGGCTCAGGCCAGCAGCCACGTACTTGCTGCCTTCGCGCACGATGGCCTGGGCCAGCACGGTAGCGGTGGTGGTGCCGTCACCAGCGATGTCGTTGGTCTTGGAAGCCACTTCCTTGACCAGCTGGGCACCCATGTTCTGCAGCTTGTCCTTCAGCTCCACTTCCTTGGCCACGGACACACCGTCCTTGGTCACGGTGGGGGCGCCGAAGGAGCGCTCCAGCACCACGTTGCGGCCCTTGGGACCCAGGGTCACTTTCACGGCGTTGGCCAGGATGTTCACGCCTTCAACCATGCGGGTGCGGGCGTCGGTACCGAAAACTACGTCTTTTGCTGCCATTTTTGGCTCCTAAAATCTGTTCAGAATCATTGACTAACGCTTATCCTGCAAGCGTCAGCAGCTATGAAAAGAGGAATGTTGATTGGGGAGGGATTACTGTTCCACGACGGCAAACAGGTCATCTTCCTTCATGACCAGCAGCTCTTCGCCGTTGACCTTGACGGTCTGGCCGCTGTACTTGCCAAACAGCACACGATCACCCACCTTCACGTTCAGGGCAATGGTTTCGCCCTTGTCGTTCTTCTTGCCAGGGCCCACAGCCAGCACCTCACCCTGATCGGGCTTTTCAGCAGCGTTGTCGGGAAGGACGATGCCAGAAGCCGTCTTGGTTTCGTTTTCCAGGCGCTTGACGATCACGCGATCGTGCAGGGGACGCAGGTTCATGAGAGAACTCCTCAAATAAATCTAGACAGATGGAACAAAAAACATCAGCCAAAGGCCGATGAAGCTTGATCTGGGGTCGGATTGTTAGCACTCAACCCCAACGAGTGCTAATGATAAGGGCTGCTTTTGGCATTTCAAGGGCCGCACGGCGTCATTTTTTGTGCCGATCCAGCCGCAGCGCCGTGCTCTCCTTGATCTCTTCCATGACCACATAGCTGTTGGACTGCGCCGGCACCGGCATCTGCGCCAGCATGGTGCCCAGCAGGCGCCGGTACTCGCTCATGCCGCCCAGGCGTGCCTTGACCAGATAGTCAAAGCGTCCGGCCACCAGGTGGCATTCCTGCACCTCGGGGATGTGCGCCAGGGCATCGCGCACCTTCTTGAAGATCTGCTCGGACTTTTCGGTGAGCGTGATTTCCACAAACACCAGCAGTCCCTTGCCCACGGCATGGGGCCGCACCTTGGCGTGGTAGCCGACAATCACCCCCTGCTGCTCCAGGCGCTTGACGCGCTGCGAACACGGCGAGGTGGACAGCCCCACCTGCTCGCCCAGCTCCGTCATGGTCAGCCGCCCCTGCTGCTGAAGCAGGTCCAGAATTCGCAGATCTATCGCATCCAACTCATACATTGCTGATTACTGTGTCCAATATGCGTATCAGCAGCAATTATTGCTGCCTGACCTCGACAAAACAGCAAAACATTTTTCCGGATGGCGCTACAGTCTGCGCAGGCTGCTGGCTGTGTTCTTTGCTGGAGGAGTGAATCGTGAAAGTAGTCGTACTCGGCGCAGGAGTGGTCGGTGTGGCCACGGCGTATTACCTGGCGCGCGCAGGCGCGCAAGTGACGGTGGTCGATCGCAACGCCGGCCCCGCGCAGGACACCAGCTTTGCCAATGCCGGGCAGATCTCCTACGGCTACTCCACCCCCTGGGGCGCGCCCGGCATTCCCGCCAAGGCGCTCAAGTGGATGTTCGAGCAGCACGCCCCCCTGGCCATCCGGCTCGATGCCAGCCTGTTTCAGCTCAGCTGGATGGCGGCCATGCTCTACAACTGCTCGCCCGAACGCTACGCCATCAACAAGGAGCGCATGCTGCGCCTGTCCAACTACAGCCGCCAGTGCCTGCAGCAGCTGCGCGCCGACACCGGCATCCAGTACGAAGGACGCAGCGCCGGCACGCTGCAACTGTTTCGCACGCAGGAACAGGTGGAGCAGGCCGGGCGCGACATCCAGGTGCTGCGCGAGTGCGGCATTGCCTACGAACTGCTGGACCGGGCCGGCGCGTGCCGCGTGGAACCAGCGCTGGCGCACTCCAGCGCCACCATTGCCGGCGGTCTGCGCCTGCCCGATGACGAAACGGGCGACTGCTTTATGTTCACCAACGCCCTGGCCAAACTGGCCGAGGATCTGGGCGTGCAGTTTCGCTGGAACACCGAGATCGAGGCCCTGCTGCCCGAAGTGGACAACCGCATCGGCGGCGTGCGCGTGCGCAGCAGCGCACAACCGCAGGACGTGCTGCACGCCGACCGCTACGTGCTGGCGCTGGGCAGCTACTCGCGCCCGCTGCTGCAATCGACCGGGCTGGATCTGCCCGTCTATCCGGTCAAGGGCTATTCGCTGACCATTCCCATCGTCGATGAGGCGCTGGCCCCGGTCTCCACCGTGATCGATGAAACCTACAAGATCGCCCTCACCCGCTTTGACCAGCGTATCCGCGTCGGTGGCATGGCCGAACTCTCCGGCTTTGACCGCAGCCTGCGCCCCGAACGCCGCGCCACACTGGAGATGGTGGTGCGCCAGCTCTTTCCCGGCGGCGACCTGCCCCAGGCCACCTTCTGGACGGGCCTGCGCCCCATGACGCCCGACAGCACCCCGATCATCGGCGCCACGCCGGTGAGCAACCTGTTTCTCAACACCGGCCACGGTACCCTGGGCTGGACCATGTCCTGCGGCAGCGGCAAGCTGCTGGCCGACCTGGTCATGGACCAGCCCACGGACATCGCTACCGATGGCCTTTCCATACAACGCTATTTGCGTGCAGGCAGAGTCTGCACCCGTGCCGCATGAGCCGTCCTTCCTGGGTCGAAATCGACCTCTCCGCGCTGCAAGCCAACTACGCCAGCGCCCGCACCGCCCACGGCGGTCGTGTCTTTGCCGTCCTCAAGGCCAACGCCTACGGTCACGGCGCCCAAGCCTGCGCCCAGGCCCTGGCCGCACAGGCCGATGGCTTTGCCGTCGCCTTTGTGGAGGAGGCCCTGGCGCTGCGCGAAGCCGGCATCAGCGCGCCCATCCTGGTACTGGAAGGCGCCTTTGGTGCCGACGATGTGCAGCTGGCCGCCCTGCATCAACTGTGGCTGGTGGTACACCAGGCCAGCCAGGTGACCCTGCTGGAACAGCACCAGGGCGCGCCCCTGCACGTCTGGCTGAAAGTCGATAGCGGCATGCACCGCGTCGGTTTCGCTGCGCAGGACATCCCCGGCTGGCACGCCCGCCTGTCGGACTGCCCACAAGTGGCGCAGATCAGCACCATCACCCACCTGGCCCGTGCCGATGAGCTCGGCAACCCCCAGCCCACCGAGGCACAACTGCACGCCTTCGATCAGGCCACGCGCGACCTGCCCGGCTGGCGCAGCGTGAGCAACTCGGCGGCCATCCTCGCCTGGCCCCAGGCACACCGCGACTGGGGGCGCGCTGGCCTGATGCTCTATGGCGTGGCGTCTTGCGCCAGCAACACCACCAATGGCACCGCCGCAGCCCTGCGCCCGGTGATGACCCTGAAAAGCCGCATCTTTGCCCAACGCTGGCTGGAAGCGGGCCAGCCCGTGGGCTATGGCGCCATCTTCACCGCCCAGCGACGCACCCGCGTGGGGCTGGTGGCCATCGGTTATGCCGACGGCTACCCGCGCTCCACCCCCAACGGCACGCCGGTGGCCGTGGCCGGACACCTGACGCAAACCATTGGCCGCGTCTCGATGGACATGATGACCGTCGACCTGACCGACCTGCCCGAAGACATCGGCATCGGCGCCGAAGTGGAGCTGTGGGGCCGGCAGGTCAGCATCGCCACCGTGGCGGCGGCCAGCCACACCATCGCCTACGAACTGATGTGCCACGTCCAGCGCGTGCCGCGCGTGTACCGGAACGCTTGAACCGGCCCGCAGAGGCGCGCAGCGGCGCCTCTCTACCCCCGCTCCCTACGGCAACGCCGGCGCCGGCCCTCCTCCAAAACGCGCAAAACAGCGGCGCAGCACGTGGAAGTGGTCTTCAAAGAACTGTGGCTCCAGGTGAGACAGCTCGGCCAGCGGCACCCAGTCGGCGGCGGCAGCATCGTCGGCGCCCGCAACCTCGGGCAGGGTGTCGCCAGGCAGGTGCAGTACATAGACATGGGTGATGGTGCGCCCGCGCTGGCTGCGGCCAGGGTGGTCGAACACCTCCACGCCCTGCAAGGCCGCACGCCAGGCGGCGGGTTCCAGCACCAGGCCTGTTTCTTCCTGCAGCTCGCGCCGGGCCGATTGCTCCAGGGTGTCGTCGGGCTCGACAAAACCGCCGGGCAGCGCCAGCAAGCCCTTGCCGGGGCTGCGGCCGCGCTGCACCAGTAGTACGTGGCCGGCGCATACCACCAGCGCATCGACGGTGACGAACACCGGCGTAAACGGCGCCCCCGCCCAGGACTGGCGGTAGGCGTGCAGGACCTGTGCCTCTTCACGCACGGCGGCATAGGCAGGGGTGTCCATCCAGTCGTCGAGCCACTGCAAGGTGGCCTCGGGCACCGAGGGGGCCAGGCTGGCCAGTACATCCGCCTTGGGCCGATCGTCCAGATTCCAGTACTGCGCACGCAGCGGGGTGGCATCCACCTCGCCCTGACGCGGCTGCTCGATGGCGTGCCAGCCGGGGAAGTGCCGCAGATAGCCGCTGCTGGCGTCCTTGTGGTGCCCCACCAGACCGACGCTGGCGCCCAGCGGCACCAGCGCCTCCACCCAGCGCTGCACCTCTTCCACCCAGCGTTGCATGTCGTAGTAGTCGCGCACCGGCACAAACTGCACCCGACCCTGGCTGGCCCGGGGCAGGCTGGCGCGGATCATCTGCTGGCGCTCTTCCCAGACAAAGGGGTTCTTGGGACTGCGCGCCTGGTGGGCACTGCCCAGGACCACGATCACCTGCTGCGCCGCTTGCAGCGCCTGCTCCAGCAAGGCCAGGTGCCCCAGGTGGAAGGGCTGAAAGCGGCCAATCAGCACGGCGGTGTGAACTCGAGGCATGGATGGTCTCCTGTCTTTGCACAAAAAGAAAGCTGCTGACGCTTGTCTGGCGTGGATTTCAAGTACTTTTCATATTGAAATCCAATCCATACCTGCGCAAGCAGCTATTTTTATTAGAGCTTTACTGCGGTTACTTCAAACCAGCTGCTGCACGCAGTGCAGCTGCCTTGTCGGTACGCTCCCACGTGAATTCGGGCTCTTCGCGGCCAAAGTGGCCGTAGGCGGCGGTCTTGGCGTAGATGGGGCGTTGCAGGTCCAGCATCTGGATGATGCCCTTGGGACGCAGGTCAAAGTGCGCAGCCACCAGTTTGGCGATTTCCGCATCGGGAATCACGCCCGTGCCTTCGGTGTACACCGTGATGTTCATGGGGCGGGCCACACCAATGGCGTAGGCCACCTGCACCTGGCACTGGCGCGCCAGACCGGCAGCCACCACGTTCTTGGCGACGTAGCGCGCGGCGTAGGCGGCCGAACGGTCCACCTTGGTGGGGTCCTTGCCGGAAAAGGCACCACCGCCGTGCGGGCAGGCACCGCCGTAGGTATCGACGATGATCTTGCGCCCCGTCAGACCGCAGTCGCCCTGCGGACCGCCGACCACGAAGCGGCCGGTGGGATTGATCAGGTACTTGGTGTCCTGCAGCCACTCCTTGGGCAGCACGGGCTTGATGATTTCCTCAATGATGGCTTCGGTGAAGCTGGCCTTCATCCTGGACGGGGTTTCGCTCTGGTCGGGGCTGTGCTGGGTGGACAGCACCACGGTGTCGATGCTGTGCGGCTTGCCATCGACATAGCGCATGGTCACTTGCGACTTGGCATCGGGGCGCAGGAAGGGCAGGCGGCCATCCTTGCGCAGCTGGGCCTGGCGCTCGACCAGTCGGTGCGCGTAGTAGATGGGCGCAGGCATCAGGGTGTCGGTCTCGTCGCAGGCGTAGCCGAACATCAGGCCCTGGTCACCGGCGCCGGTGTTCAGGTGGTCGTCGGAAGCGTGGTCCACCCCCTGTGCGATGTCGTTGCTTTGCTTGTCGTAGGCCACCAGCACGGCGCAGCCCTTGTAGTCGATGCCGTATTCGGTGTTGTCGTAGCCGATGCGCTGGATGGTGTCGCGTGCCACCTGGATGTAGTCCACGTGTGCGTTGGTGGTGATTTCACCGGCCAGCACCACCAGACCGGTGTTGGTCAGCGTCTCGGCGGCCACGCGCGAGACGGGGTCCTGGGTCAGGATGGCGTCCAGGATGGCATCCGAGATCTGGTCAGCTACTTTGTCGGGATGGCCTTCGGAGACGGATTCCGAAGTAAAGAGAAAGTCGTTCGCCATTGAATAAACTCCTATGCTTTGGCAATCGCGTTGCCGCGGCTGAGGGAGTCGGGGCGAACGCTTTAGCAGTCTTGTTTAACGTCGCCCTGCAAGTTGCTCTATTAACTCGGCGACGGCGCACATTCTAATGCACACCCTGTTTCGCATCTTCTCCGTACTGCCTTTGTGGCTGGTGCACGGCATCGGAGCCATTCTGGGCTGGCTGGTGTGGGGGCTTTCGCCCACCTACCGGCGCCGCTTTGTGGCCAACAGCGCGCAGGCAGGGTACACCTTCGAGCAGGTCAGCGGCGCCATTGGCCATGCTGGCCGCATGGTGGCCGAGCTGCCGCGCCTGTGGCTCAGGGACACCCCCCTCAACGCCGTCCACGGCACCGAGGTGGTCGAGGCCGCCTGGGCGCGCGGCAAGGGCATTGTGTTTCTGACGCCGCACCTGGGCTGTTTCGAGCTGTCGGTACAGGGCGCGGCCAGCCTCTGGTCGCAGGCGCACGGCCCCATCACCATCCTCTACCGTCCGGCCAGGCAGCCCTGGCTGGCCGAAATGATGCGCACCGCCCGCAGCCGCAGCGGCATCGAGGCCGTGCCCACCACCCTGGCCGGGGTGCGCCAGATGATCAAGGCCCTGCGCAAGGGCCAGGCCGTGGGCCTGCTGCCCGACCAGGTGCCCCCGCAAGGCCAGGGCCAGTGGGTGCCGTTTTTCGGCCAGAACGCCTACACCATGACGCTGGCCGCCCGTCTGGCGCTACAGACCGGCGCCACGGTGGTGCTGGCGCGCTGCGAACGCCTGTCCTGGGGGCGCGGCTTTGTGCTCTACCTGGAAAACCTGCCCCAGCCGCTGCCGCAAGACATGGATGGCGCCGTGCTGGCCATCAACCAGGCGATGGAGTACCTGATCCGCCAGTGCCCGCAGCAGTATCTGTGGGGCTACGGGCGCTACAAGCAGCCGCGCCAACTCCCCCAATCTGCAAACCCTGAAGAAGGAGCGACCTCATGAGCTGGAGCCGTCTGGGCGTGGGCCTGATGCACATTCTGGCCAGGCTGCCTCTGCCCGTGCTGCGCGGCATGGGCTGGTTGATCGGGCGGATCCTGTTCGTGCTGGCGGTGCCCCGGCGCCGGATTGCGCTGCGCAATCTGGAGCTGTGCTTTCCCGAGGTGCCACCAGCGCAGCGCAAGGCCTGGGCGCGCGCCACCTTTGTGGCCTTCTGCCAGACGTTTCTGGACCGCAGCTGGCTGTGGTTTGGCTCCGAAGCCTTGGTACGCCGTCGCGTCAAGCTGGTCGGCGCCACGCACGAGCTGGACGGTGACACCCCGACCATCGTCTTTGCGCCGCACTTCTACAGCATGGACGCAGGCGGCCTGGCGCTGCCACTGAACACCACGCGCGAGTTCACCTCCATCTTCGCCACCAACCCCGATCCGGTGCTGGATGCCTGGTTCATGGCCGGGCGCCAGCGCTTTGGCAAGGTGCGCATGCTCAACCGCGCCGATGGCGTCAAGCCCATCATCCAGTGCCTGCGCAAGGGCGGGCTGCTGTACCTGCTGCCGGACATGGACTACGGCCCCAGCGATTCGGTGTTCGTGCCCTTCTTTGCCGTGCCCGATGCGGCCACCATTCCGTCGCTGTCGCGCTTTGCGCGCCTGGGCAAGGCCAAGGTGGTGGCGCTGTACAGCCGCATGACGCCCGAGGGCTACGTGGCCGAACTCACGCCCGCCTGGGAGAACTTCCCCACCGACGATCATGTGGCCGACACCGCACGCATGAACCGCGAGCTGGAAGCGGCCATCCGCACCATGCCCGAGCAGTACTACTGGGTGCACAAGCGCTTCAAGACACGGCCCGAGGGGCAGGCCTCTTTCTACAAATAGATGAGTACCTTACGCTTGCCCTGCCTTGGTTTCAGGCAATAAACATCCTGAAATCCACATCTAGCAAGCGCAAGCAGCTATCAATTTTCAGAAGGCGCAGCCGGCTCGGTCAGCTCGGCAGCTGCTTCGGCCTGCTGCGGCTGCGCAGGGTGGCTCCAGTGCCAGAGCAGTTGTGCCACTTCATCGACGCCCTGCTTCTTGAGCGCCGAAAACAGGCGCACCTCGCCGCCAGCCGCATTCAGGCGCATGATGGACAGCGCCTTGGCCTGCTCCGAGCGGGTGAGCTTGTCGGCCTTGGTGAGCAGCACCAGAAACTTCAGCCCCTCTTCCACACGCGGGCGGATGGCATCCAGCAGTGCCTCATCCAGCTCTGTCAGACCCAGGCGCGGATCGCACAGCAGCACCACGGCCGAAAGGCTTTCGCGCTGCATCAGGTAGTTGAGCATCACGCGCTGCCAGCGCTCCTTGTCGCCACGCGAGACGGCCGCATAGCCATAGCCGGGCAAGTCGGCCAGCACCGCATCGGTGGCGCCCTGCCTGCCCAGGGCAAACAGGTTGATGTGCTGTGTGCGCCCCGGTTTTTTCGAGGCAAAGGCCAGCTGCTTTTGCTGGGTGAGCGTGTTGATGCAGGTGGATTTACCCGCATTGGAGCGGCCAACGAAGGCGATTTCCGGCACCTCCACAGGCGGCAACTGGTGCAGCTGGGCGGCGGTGGTCAGGAAGCGCGCGGTATGCATCCAACCCAGAGCAAGCTTGGGGTCAATGGGGGCAAAACCTTGACCCGGGGCAAGGGTGGAAGAGGTTGCAGTCATAAGGAGATAGGAATAGCCAGAAGCATCATTGTAGAATCGCCCAGTTTTTGCTGACATAACCAGACCATTGATATGAAGTTGCTCGCCTCCCTGCTGACGGCTGCCGCAGTGGCAGTCCCCGCCCTGCCCGCCATGGCAGCCCCAGACTTGGCCAAGGGCCAGGCCACCTACGAGGGTGTCTGCGTCGCCTGCCACGGCGAAGCTGGCAAATCCGTCCTGGCCGACAACCCCGTGCTGGCGCAACAGCACCCGGAGTACTTGGTCAAGCAGCTGCAGGAATTCAAGAACGACAAGCGTGCCGACCCCATCATGAAGGGGTTCGCCTCCATGCTCACCGATGAGGACATGGCCAACGTCGCCGCCTGGCTGGCTCAGCAAAAAGCCGAACCCGGTGCAGCCACCAACAAGGATCTGGTGACGCTGGGCGAGCGCATCTTCCGTGGCGGCATCCAGGATCGCAACATCGCTGCCTGCGCCGGCTGCCACAGCCCCAATGGTGCTGGCATCCCCGCGCAATATCCCCGCCTGAGCGGCCAGCACACCCAGTACACCATCAAGCAGCTCAAGGCCTTCCGTGATGGCGTGCGCACCAACAACCAGCAAATGACCGACGTGGCCGCCAAGCTCAACGACAAGGAAATCCAGGCCCTGGCCGACTACATTGCTGGCTTGCGCTGACGGGACTGCCCGGCAGGGCCCCGGCGTGGGAACTTTGCCGGCCAGAACCACCTAAGCGGGCGGTGCCACTTCTGAGAGCGACGCAATGCTCTCTCAAGGTGCACCGCCTTTTTGTTTGCGGGCTCCACATCGCTATCCATGTCTGATTCCCCTCTCCGTCGGCGCTGGCACTCGTTCAAAGAGCTGCTCGCCTCCATGCGCTTTGCCATTGCCCTGCTGACGGTGATCTGCATCGCCTCGGTCATTGGTACCGTCATCCAGCAACACGAGCCCGTCAACAACTACGTCAACCAGTTCGGTCCGTTCTGGGCCGAGCTGTTCCTGACGCTGGAGCTCAACGCCGTGTACAGCGCCTGGTGGTTCCTGCTGATCCTGGCCTTTCTGGTCATCAGCACCAGCCTGTGCCTGCTGCGCCACACGCCCAAATACCTGGCCGATCTGCGCAATTTCAAGGAAGACATCCGCGTCAAAAGCCTGCAGGCCTTTGGCCACAAGGCGCAGGCCGACATGTCCGAAACGCCCCAGGCGGCCAGCACTCGCATTGGCCAGGGCCTGGTGCAGCGGGGCTGGCGCGTCAAGGTGCAGGAGCGCCCGCTGCCCGACCACCCCGAAGGCAGCAAGGGCTACATGGTCGCGGCCAAGAAGGGCGCGGCCAACAAGCTGGGCTACATCGCCGCGCACACGGCCATTGTGCTGATCTGCATTGGCGGTCTGCTCGACGGCGACCTGATCGTGCGCGCCCAGATGTGGCTGGGCGGCAAGACCCCCTACATCGGCGGCGGGCGCATCTCCGACGTACCCGAGCAGCACCGCCTGCCGGTGAGCAACCCCACCTTCCGCGGCAACCTGCTGGTGGCCGAGGGCACGCAGGCCAGCACCGCCATCCTGAACCAGTCCGACGGCGTGCTGCTGCAGCCGCTGCCGTTTTCGGTGGAGCTGAAGAAGTTCATCGTCGAGTACTACGACACCGGCATGCCCAAGCTGTTTGCCAGCGAAGTGGTCATTCACGACTTTGAGTCCGGCGAATCGATCCCCAAGCGCATCGAGGTCAACCACCCCGCCAGCCACCGTGGCATCGAGATCTACCAGTCCAGCTTTGACGACGGCGGCTCGAAGATCCGCCTGCAAGCGGTGCCGTTCACCGCTGGTGGCCAGCCCTTTACCGTGCAGGGCGAAATTGGCAGCAGCACCCGCATCGGCCCCCAGGGCGGCAACGACCCGCAGCAGGATGTGACGCTGGAGTTCACCGAGCTGCGCCTGATCAACGTGGAAGACTTCGGCACCGTCGATGGTGCCGCCGACGCAGCCCAGCAGGCGGCCAGGACCGATCTGCGCAGCAGCATCGAGGCGCGCCTGGGCGCAGGCCACAAGACCGTCACCGAGAAGAAGCTGCGCAACGTCGGCCCCAGCATCGGCTACAAGCTGCGCGATGCCGCCGGCCAGGCGCGCGAGTACCAGAACTACATGCTGCCCGTGGACATGGGCGAGGGGCAGTCCGTCTTCCTGCTGGGGGTGCGTGAGTCCCCGGCCGAGCCCTTCCGCTACCTGCGCGTGCCCGTGGACCCCGAGGGCAGGATGGACGGCTTCCTGCAGCTGCGCCAGGCCCTGCTGACCCCCGCCCTGCGCGAAGAAGCCGTGCGCCGCTACACCAGACAGGTCTCCCCCACCGACCGCCCCGACCTGCGCGAGGCACTGGCCGACTCGGCCCTGCGCATCGTGACCCTGTTTGCCGGCAGCGGCGGCAGCACCCCCGATGGCGGTCTGCAAGCCATCGGTCAATACATGGAACAAAGCGTGCCCGAGGCCGAGCGCGACCGCGCTGGCGAGGTGCTGCTGCGCATCCTCAGCGGCGTGCTCTACGAGCTGGCCCAGCTCACGCGCGAGCAGGCCAAGCTACCGCCCCTGGAAGCCAGCATGGAGACGCAGCGCTTCATGGCCCAGTCGCTGTTTGCCTTCAGCGATGCGCAGTACTACCCGGCACCCGTCACCTTCATGCTGGAGGATTTCGAGCAGGTGCAGGCCAGCGTCTTCCAGGTGGCACGTGCCCCGGGCAAGAGCGTGGTCTATCTGGGCTGTTTCTTCCTCATCCTGGGCGTGTTCGGCATGCTCTATGTGCGCGACAAGCGCCTGTGGATCTGGCTGTCACCCTCCGGCCAGGGGGAACATGGCACCCACGCTACCATGGCCCTGTCGTGTAACCGCAAGCTACTGGACATCGATCAGGAATTTGCACAACTGAGTGAGCAACTCCTTGGCGTCGCCCCCAGCTCCGACGGTGGCGCCAGCGCCGCTGCCCAAGAGGTTTGAAATGAATACTGCCACCACCTCCTCAACCACCACCGTGGACCTGAACCCCGGCTTTTTTGCCCGCCGCAACCTGTGGGACTGGGTGTTTGCCGCACTTGTGTGTGTGGGCGGCGTCTTTGCCCTGCAACAGTACGGCAACGCCATGGATGGCTATGAGAAAGGCATCCTGCTGCTGACCATCCCCTCCCTGGTGGGCCTGGGCTGGTTCTGGCGCCCGCTGCAAAAGCTGATGCTGGCTGTGGCCGGCCTGTCGCTGCTGGCCATCTGGCTCTACCACGGCAGCGACGGCGCGGCCCACATCGACCGGGCCGATGCGGTCTTTGGCCTGAAGTACTTCCTCTCCAGCCAGTCGGCCATTCTGTGGATGTGCATGCTGTGCTTCATGGCCACGCTGTTCTACTGGATTGCGCTGTTTGCCAGGAACGAGCGCAACAGCTTCGGCACCATTGCCAGCGGCATGACCTGGGTGGCCGTCACCCTGGCGCTGGTGGGCACCATGGTGCGCTGGTACGAAAGCTACCTGCTCGGCCCCGATGTGGGCCACATTCCGGTGAGCAACCTGTACGAAGTGTTCGTCATGTTCATCTGGATGACGGCGCTGTTCTATCTGTACTACGAGGCGCAGTACACCACGCGCGCCCTGGGCGGCTTTGTCATGCTGGTGGTCAGCGCCGCCGTGGGATTTCTGCTGTGGTACACGCTGGTGCGCGAGGCGCACGCCATCCAGCCCCTGATTCCCGCGCTGCAAAGCTGGTGGATGAAGCTGCACGTGCCGGCCAACTTCATTGGCTACGGCACGTTTGCACTGGCCGCCATGGTGGCCTTTGCCTACCTGATCAAGCAGCAAGCGCAAGAGACCAAGTGGTACAAGCTGGCGCCGCTGTGGCTGCTGGGCGTGGCGCTGTGCTTTGAGCCGCTGGCCTTCCGCCAGAGCCAGCAAGGCGGCAGCAGCTACTGGCTTGTGTACTTCGGTATCTCGGCGCTGATCGTGGGCGCCATCCTGGCCGCACGCAAGCCGATTGCGGCACGCCTGCCCGCCTTCGAGCTGCTGGACAACGTGATGTACAAGTCGATTGCCGTGGGCTTTGCCTTCTTCACGATTGCCACTGTGCTGGGTGCGCTGTGGGCCGCCGAGGCCTGGGGCGGCTACTGGAGCTGGGACCCCAAGGAGACCTGGGCACTGATCGTCTGGCTCAACTACGCTGCCTGGCTGCACATGCGCCTGATGAAAGGCCTGCGCGGCACGGTTTCGGCCTGGTGGGCCCTGGTGGGCCTGGCCGTGACCACCTTCGCCTTCCTGGGGGTGAACATGTTCCTCTCCGGCCTGCACAGCTACGGCGAGCTGTAAGCCCAGCCACCCGGAATCATGCGCGGAGCGCCCTGCCAGGGCGCTCTTTTTTTGCCCGCAGGGCTGCTTTGGGCATACTTGGTCCCTGGTCCGATTTTTTCGGTTTCACGGTTCTACAGGAGGCATTCGACCATGACCGCATTTGTACTTTCCAGCCCCGACATCCCCGCCAACGGCACCATCCCGCAGGAGTTCGAGTTCAACGGCTTTGGTTGCACGGGGCGCAACGCCTCGCCCGTGCTGCGTTGGAGCGGCGCGCCCGAAGGCACCAGGAGCTTTGCCGTGACCGTGTACGACCCGGATGCGCCCAGCGGCTCGGGCTGGTGGCACTGGATGGTGGTGGACCTGCCGGCCAGCACCACCGAACTGCCTGCCAACGCCGGCGCCGAAGGCGGCCAGGGTCTGCCCGCAGGCGCTCGCCAGATCCGCAACGACTACGGCAGCCACGCCTGGGGTGGCGTCTGCCCCCCGCCCGGCGACAAGCCGCACCGTTATGTGTTCACGGTGCATGCCCTGTCGGTGCCCAAGCTGGAGATTCCCGATGACGCCACCGCTGCGCTGGCCGGCTTCATGATCAACGCCAACGCCCTGGCCACCGCCAGCTTCACTTCCCTGTACGGTAGATAAAAAAGTAGAGCTGCTGGCGCTCATCCACAATGGATTTCAGACAAATTTCATACTGAAATCCAGCAGGAGCAAGCGTCAGCAGCTCTCTTTTTTTCAAGAAAACGATTCTTCCCGTGCCGCGCCTCCCAGGTGCTGCACGTCCCCCCAGCCCACCAGCATCAGGCCACTGTCCGGCGTCCACAGCAGGCGGTTGACAGCGGCATTGGGCAGCGCCCAGGTACGCGGCGCCTGCAAGTGCTGGCGTGTGGCCAGGCGATAGAGCATGTCCAGCACGCCGCCATGCGCCACCAGCACGATGTGCCCGCCCACGTGCGCAGCGGCCACGCGCTGCACCGCCTCCTGAATGCGCGCCTGCAATTGCAGCAGGGACTCCCCGCCGCCCGGGGGCGCAAACGCCGGATCGCGCTTGCGCCACAGCGCAGCCGCTTCGGGCTGCTGCACGGCAATCTCGGCAAAGCTGCTGCCCTCAAAGCTGCCAAAGCAGCGTTCACGCAATCCGGACTCGGCATGCAGGGGTACCTGCGCCGCAGCAGCAATGGCCTGCGCCGTCTCCCAGGCCCGCAGCAGGTCGCTGCTGTACACGGCATCCAGCGTCTCGCCCGCCAGTGCCTGCGCCACCTGCTGCGCCTGCGCGCGGCCCTGATCGTTCAGGCCGATGTCTGTGTGCCCCTGAATGCGCCCCAGGACATTCCACGCGGTTTCTCCGTGGCGAATGGCAATGATGCGGGCGGCTTGCGGCATGGGGGGAGCACTCCTCAATTGAAAAGGCCGCATTGTGCGCCAGCAAATGGCTGCATTTCGCCGGTTTTGACGCACATTGCCTGCGCGTTGAGCGCAACTTGACCAACTCACCAAAAAAATACAACAACTCACATCATCTTGCAGGAAAAATAGATACAACTGCACGCTTTTAACAGCATCTTTGCGGCATCGTGTTTTTTCACCCCATCCCCTGGGCAAAGCCGGATGTGGCAACCACAATGCGCCGCCATGTTGATGAGCGAAAGGAGCACACCATGAGCACAGATACCCACCACCTCTGGACGCAGGCGGAAATCGAGGCCTTGTTCGCCCACCCCTGGCTGGACCTGATGCACCGCGCTGCCCAGGTGCACCGCGCGCACTGGCCCACGGATGAGGTGGAGCTGGCCACGCTGCTGTCCGTCAAGACCGGGGGCTGCCCGGAAAACTGCGGCTACTGCCCCCAGGCGCAAAGCTTTGACACCGGGGTACAGGCCAGCAAGCTGATGGCGACCGAAGAGGTGCTGCGCGCTGCACGGGCCGCCCAGGCTGCTGGCGCCACACGCTTTTGCATGGGTGCTGCCTGGCGCAGCCCCAAGGCGCGCGACCTGGAAAAAATGGCGCAGACCATTGCCGCCGTCAAAGCGCTGGGGCTGGAAACCTGCGCCACCCTGGGCATGCTGGATGAGGAACAGGCGCAGGTGTTGCAGCAAGCCGGGCTGGACTACTACAACCACAATCTGGACACCAGCGCAGCGCATTACCCCCAGGTGGTCAGCACGCGCGGCTACCAGGAGCGCCTGGACACCCTGGCTGCCGTGCGTCAGGCCGGCATCAAGGTGTGCTGCGGCGGCATCATCGGTCTGGGCGAGGAGCAGGCCGACCGCGCCAGCCTGATTGCCGAGCTGGCCCGGCTGCAACCCGAGTCGGTCCCCATCAACAGCCTGGTGCCCGTGCCCGGCACGCCACTGGCCAACAGCGCGCGCGTCGATCCGCTGGACTTTGTGCGCGTGATTGCCGTGTGCCGCATCACCATGCCGCGTGCGCGCATCCGTCTGTCGGCGGGGCGCCAGGAACTGGGGGAGGCTGTGCAGGCGCTGTGCTTCCTGGCCGGCGCCAATTCCATCTTCTACGGCGACAAGCTGCTGGTGACCGGCAATCCCGACGTGCAGGCCGACGCCGAGCTGCTGCGCAAACTGGGGCTGCGCCCTGCCGCCCCAGAGGGAGACTCACCGCAGCACGCTAGCTGCGCGGCTGCGCTGGCCTAGAGACATCGGCCGGGGCGGCGTCCCTGGCCTTGGGCGCAGGCGGGTTCAGGGTGGTCTTGACCTGCCGTGGCCCGCTGGGCGGGTTGGGAAAATCGGTCAGTGCAGCGTCGAACAGCACCTGCCAGATCTGGCTGTCGTCCACGCGCACCTCGTCGTACTGGGCCGAGGTTTCGTACACGATGCGCTGGCTCCTGGCATCCCGCAGCACCAGCTTGACGGCGCGCACATAGACCATGGGCGGTGCATCCATCATCCAGTGCATGCCCCAGCCGCCATACCAGCCGCCGCCATACCCCAGGCCCCAGCCAAAACGGGGGCCGTAGAAGTACGGGTCGTAGCTTGGGTGGTAGGCGCGCCCCTGGCTGGCGCTGGCCCCGACCTGCACCACCAGGCGGGCCTGCTCGGGACGCTCGGCGCGCTTCAGACCCACGCGCTGCAACGCAGTCTGCGCGGCGTGCTCAATCTGGGTGAAGCTGGCCTGTTGCTGCTGCGAGGGCAGCAACTCCATGCGGTAGGTGGTGGGTAGCTGCACCTCCTGCATGCTGGCGTAGCTTTGCACCTCGCTGATGATGGTGGTCGGGCCGCTGGCGCAACCTGTCAGCGCCACAACGCCCCCCACCAGCACGGCCCACAGCCAACGCCCGTATTTCCTGCCGTCACGCATCACCATCACCTCCTGGCCCGATCGGCCCTTGCTATTGCTCTACTGCGCTGTGCATATCTGCACGGCTGCGCTGTACGACCTGCGGGATCGGCAGAGGTTCAGCATCGAATGCCGTATCACCATCGGGATCGGCCACGCCGGTGGCGCGTGCATTCCTGAAGTCGTGCAGCCTGGGGTCCATCATGTGCGTGGTCACGATGTTGCCCATGGCGCGGAACATGCTCTCGATGCGACCGGGGTATTTCTTGTCCCACTCGCGCAGCATCTCCCCCACCACCACGCGTTGCAGACCATCCTGGCTGCCGCACAGATTGCAGGGAATGATGGGGAACTGCCGGTACTCGGCCCAGCGCCGGGTGTCCTTCTCGGGCACGTAGCACAGCGGGCGAATCACCACGTGCTTGCCGTCGTCGCTGACCAGCTTGGGCGGCATGCCCTTCATGCGGCCGCCGTAGAACATGTTGAGCATCAAGGTCTGCACGATGTCATCGCGGTGGTGGCCGAGTGCCACCTTGGTGCACTTCAGGCGGTCGGCCACCGAGTACAGGATGGCGCGGCGCAGGCGCGAGCACAGGCCGCAGGTGGTCTTGCCCTCAGGCACCACGCGCTTGACGACGCTGTAAGTGTCCTGGTTCTCGATGTGGTACTCCACACCAATGCTCTTCAGGTAGTCGGGCAGCACGTGCTCGGGAAAACCGGGCTGCTTCTGGTCCAGGTTCACGGCCACGATGTCGAACTTCACCGGCGCACGCTTTTGCAGCTTGAGCAGGATGTCCAGCAGCGTGTAGCTGTCCTTGCCGCCGGACATGCACACCATCACCCGGTCGCCCTCCTCGATCATGTTGAAGTCGGTGATGGCGCGGCCCACCTCGCGGCACAGGCGCTTTTCCAGCTTGATCGCTTCGCGGTCGGCTTTGGATCGGCCACCAGCGGAAGTGGCTTGCTCGGGCTGTTCAGCCTGCTCAACTTGTGCAGGCGCATCGTCGGCCACCCAGGTGGCCGATGCAAAATGAGGTGCTTGGGTCGTCATAAGGGGAAATTACTGCAAGGCTTGCCCCGGACACTGCGGTCGAGGCCTGGATGGGGCGCGATTTTCCACGCATTCGCATGCAGGCGGCTGGCTCTGGTCATTTTTCGGTCTTCGTGCATACTGCACGCACCTCTGTTACAGGAGTAACCAATCATGACCGCCCTGCCCTGGCACTCCCTCAAGTTGCGGCTACCTCTGCTGACGGTGTTGCTTTTTCTTGGCGGTCTATGGACGCTGGCGTTGTTTGCCCACTACAAGCTGCGCCAGGACATGCGCTCCCAGGTCGAGGCACAACAGCAATCCACCGCCATGTTCGCCGCCCTGGCACTGGAGCACACGCTGCAGGAGCGCCAGGCCATCTTGCTGCGCGTGGCACGCAGCCTGAGCTTCACCGTCGAACACCAGCCCGAACTGCTGGCCAGCGCGCACACCGATTTCATGGCCCTGCATCGGCTGCCGCAGGAGGCGCTGACGCTGAACACCGCCGCTGCTCCGTCGCAGCAGGCGCACGCGCTGCAAGCCAGTCGCCTGGGCCTGGTGGTGCTGCAGCAGCTCTTTAATGGAGGCACCTTCGTCACCAACCGCGCAGGCATTGCCATTGCCTCCTTTCCGCCGCACATTCCGCGCGAGGGGCTCGACTACGCGGACATGGACTACATCCAGCATGCCCTGGCGGGAAGAATCAGCGTCAGCCAGCCCTATGCTGGGCGTTCGATTGATGCGCCGGTGGTCGTCATGGCTGTGCCCATCTGGGGCGAGGCAGGCCACCCCATTGGCGCACTGGCCGGTGTGCTGGATCTGAGCCACCCCAACTTCCTGGACAGTGTGCAACAGCAGCCCTATGGCCGCTCCGGCGGTTTTCTGGTGGTGGATCAGCGCAGCCGCACCATCGTGGCCGCCAGCGATCGCCAGCGCATCATGGAGCGGCTGCCCATGACGGATGCCGACACTGCCCACGACGTGCTGACTGCAGCCACCCAGCCGCAGCAGACCCAGTTCGAGCACCTGCGCAATGGCCAGCCCTGGCTGGTGGCCGTGCGCAACATTCCGACGGCAGATTGGGCCATCGTGGTCAGCATGCCGCTGGCCGAAGCCCTGGCGCCCATCCGGCAACTTACCCGCAGCATCCTCTGGGCCGCGACCCTGGTCAGTCTGCTGGCCGCCCTGGGCGTGTGGCGCCTGCTGCACCGCGAGCTGCAACCGCTGGCGCACACCACCCAGGCGCTGGCCACCATGACCCAGCCCGGCCAGCATCTGCGACGCCTGCCCGTGCCGCAGCAGACCGAAGTGGCGCAGATGACCCAGGTGTTCAACCACCTGGTCCGGGAAATCGAGCAACGCCAGCAGGCCCTGCGCGAGAGCGAACGCCTGTACCGCACCGCCTTCATGCTCAGCCCCGACGCTCTGGAAATTGTCCGCGTGCACGATGGCAGCATCGTGGACGTCAACGAAGGCTTTGAGCAGCTCTACGGCTGGAGCCGCGCTGAAGCACTGGGCCACACCGAGGTGGAGCTGGGCCTGTGGGAACGCACCGACGACTGGGAACCCCAGATGCAGCGCATCCTGCTGGAACACATGTCCCGCGATGTGGAGCTGCAGCTGCGCCATCGCAACGGCAATGTGCTGACGGTGCTGCGCTCGGGCAGTCTGCTGGTGCTCGATGGCGAGCACTGCATCCTGTGGATCAGCCACGACGTCACCGCCTTCCGCCAGGCCCACGCCCAGATCGAGCGCCTGACCTCCACCGACAGCCTCACGGGCCTGCCCAACCGGGAAACCTTCGTCGGCCAGCTGGAGCACCTGCAGGCGCGCTGCCTGCACACACATACCCTGGGGGCCCTGCTCTACCTGGATCTGGACGACTTTCAGTCCATCAACGACACCCTGGGGCACGCCTGTGGTGACCTGTTCCTGACGGCCGTGGCCGAACGCATCCGCACCGCCCTGCCGGCTCAGGCAGTGCTGGCCCGCCCCAGCGGGGACGAGTTCCTGATCCTGCTACCCGACCTGCCCCCTGTGCTGGGAGATGCCGCACGTATCACCGGGCGGGCGGCCAACCAGTTGCAGGCTGCACTGGATCAGGCCATCACCGTCCACCAGCACGAGCTGCACGGCAGCGCCAGCATCGGCATCCTGTTGTTCGGTCAGCAGCACGAAGCGCCCATGGAGCTGCTGCGCAAGGTGGACCTGACGCTCAACCTGGCCAAGAACGCCGGCCCCGGCAGCGTCCTGTTCTACGAGGCGCAGATGCAGATGCAGGTCAGCAGCCGGGCGCGCCTGCAGCGCAGCCTGCGCGAGGCCCTGCGCCACAAACAGGGGTTGGAGCTGCACTACCAGCCGCAGATCGACGACAGCGGCACCGTCGTCGGTGTGGAAGCGCTGGTGCGCTGGCGCCTGCAGGAGCAGGGCATGGTCTCGCCCGCCGAATTCATCCCCCTGGCCGAAAAAACCGGCCTCATCCTGCCGCTGGGGCACTGGATTCTGCACACCGCCTGCAGCCAGATGGCCGCGTGGGCGCAGCAGCCCGGGCGCCAGCACATTGCCATGGCGGTCAACGTCAGCGCCGGGCAGTTTCAGCAGGACGATTTCGTGCAGCAGGTGCAGGACGTACTGCGGGAGACGGGCGCCCCGGCGCACCTGCTCAAACTGGAGCTGACCGAAAGCGTCATGGTGCAGCACATTGATGAGGTCGTGCAGCGCATGCAGCACCTGCGCACCCTGGGGGTGCGTTTTTCCATCGACGACTTCGGCACGGGCTTTTCATCGCTGGCCTACCTCAAGCGCCTGCCGCTGGATCAGCTCAAGATCGACCAGGGCTTTGTGCGCGACTGCCTGGATGACCACAACGACGCCAGCATCGCCAAGACCGTGATCGCCCTGGGACACAGCCTGGGTCTGGAAGTGATTGCCGAAGGCGTGGAAAGCGCCGACCACCAGGCCGCGCTGCGCGGCTGGGGCTGCCGCTTCTTCCAGGGCTATGGCATCAGCAAGCCGCTACCCATCGAGGCACTGGAACGCTTCCTGCAGGAGCACACCGTCGTCTAGCCCCCTCCCCCTGCCTTACCACTGCCCGGCCTCCACGCGGATGGCGACCTCACAGTCGTCAAAGATCTCCAGCTTGGCGATCCTGACGCGCACGCCCAGCACGCCGGGCAGCTGCATCAGGCGCTGGGCCAGCTTGCCAATCAGGCTTTCTAAAAGGTTGACGTGCTCTGCCGTGCATTCTTCAATGATGATTTGGCGCACCTTGCGGTAATCCAGCACATGGCTGATGTCGTCGTCCTGCGGGCGCAGGGGTTGTGGCCCCTGGTTGAGCTCGGCATCGACCTGGATGGGCTGGGGCGCGGTCTTTTCGTGCGCCAGAATGCCCAGGCTGGCCGAAAAGCGCAGGCCCGTGAGGGTCAGAATTTGGTTTCCGGTAGAGGGAAGCATAGAAGGACGCCGCACCACGCGGCTTACATCAAAGAGAAATCGCGCTCAAAGCGCTGCAGGTGCTGGCCACCATCGACCAGCAGGCTGGTGCCGGTGATGGAGCGGTTTTCCAGCACGAAGCGCACGGCCGACACCACATCCTCCGGGCTGGAACTGCGCCCCAGGGGGCTGAGCCGGTGCAGCTGCTCGAATTTTTCCTGGCTCAGCATGTGGCTGGTCAAAGTCAGGCCGGGCGCCACCCCTGCTACCCGCACCCGGGGGGCCAGGGCCAGCGCCAGCATGGTGGTGGCGGCCTCCAGCGCAGCCTTGGAGAGGGTGTAGCTCAGAAAATCAGGGTTCTGGTTCCACAGCTTCTGGTCCAGCAGGTTCACCACCACCCCCTCGGCGGCAGCATCGCTGGCCTGGCGTTGCAGCACGTGCCGGTGCAGGTCGCGCGCCAGCACAATCGGCGCGCCGGTGTTGCTGGCCAGGTGGCGCTGCATCATGGCGTAGGAAAAATCTTCCGCCCCATCGTAGGCGAACAGCGAGGCGCAATTGACCACGGCATCCAGCCGCCCCAGCGCCTGCACCGCAGCGGGTACCAGCGCGCTGGTGGCGGCTTCATCGGCCAGATCGGCACTCAAACTACAGGCGGGCACACCCAGCGCCTGGCAATCGGCCAGCGTTTGTGCAGCGCCATCCACTGACCGGTGGTAGTGCACCGCCACCCCCCAACCTGCGCGCGCCAGCTCCAGCGCAATGGCACGGCCCAGACGCCGCCCCGCTCCAGTCACCAATACGCAACGAATATGTTCAGACTTCATAAACAGGCAAGAGACAATGCGGCCATGACCGACAGCACACCAAAGGCGCAGAGTGTAACCAGCGCCCTGACCACCCACATCCAACAGCACATTGCCCAAGCCGGCGGCTGGCTGGGCTTTGACCGCTTCATGCACCTGGCCCTGTACACCCCCGGCCTGGGCTATTACGCCAACGACAGCATCAAGCTGGGCAGCATGCCCAGTAGTGGCAGCGACTTTGTCACTGCCCCGGAAATGTCGCCCGTTTTTGGCCAACTGCTGGCCGTGCAAATCGCCGAGGCACTGCAGCACACCGACACCCAAGAAGTCTGGGAATTTGGCGCGGGCAGCGGCACCCTGGCCGAGCAGATACTGACCGCATTGACCGAACAAGGCTGCCCCCTGCAGCGCTACACCATCGTCGATGTCTCGGGCAGCCTGCGCGCGCGCCAGCAAGAGCGTCTGGCGCGCTTTGGCGATCTGGTGCACTGGGCCGGGCAGCTGCCCGCGCAGATGCGCGGTGTGATCGTCGGCAACGAGGTGCTGGATGCCATGCCGGTGCAGCTGCTGGCGCGCATCGACGGCGTCTGGCACGAGCGCGGCGTGGCCGTGCAGGATGGCGATTTTGTCTGGCAGGACCGCCCGACAGACCTGCGCCCCCCCCTGGACATTGAAGGCGAGCACGACTACGTGACCGAGATCCACCGCCAGGGCGAAGCCTTTTTGCGCACCCTGGGCCAGCACCTAGAGCGCGGTGCGGCCTTCTTTATCGACTACGGTTTTGGCGAGAGTGAGTACTACCACCCACAACGCCACATGGGCACCTTGGTGTGCCACCGCCTGCACCAAATGGACGAGCAACCCCTGGCCGATGTGGGCAGCAAGGACATCACCGCCCACGTCAACTTCACCGGCAGCGCCGTGGCGGCGCAGGAGGCGGGCTTTGACATCCTGGGCTACACCAGCCAAGGGCACTTTCTGCTCAACTGCGGTTTTGCACAAAAAGCAGAGCAGCTACCGCTGACCCAGCGCCCCCTGGCAGGCAAATTGGTGCTGGAGCATGAAATGGGTGAGCTGTTCAAGGTGCTGGGCCTGGTCAAGGGCGTAGCGCCATGGTTTGCACTGGGCTTTGCCCACGGCGACCGCACGCACAAGCTCTAGGGATCGCAGAACACCATGCTGCTGCGTTGGGCCGTTGTGGTCTTTATCGTGCTGCTGCTTGTGGACAGCACCACGGGCCTGCTGGGCAAGCTGCCGCGCGTGCCCGGCGATGTGCACTGGCGGCTGGGCAAGCGCACGCTGCGCCTGCCCTTTGCCAGTGCCCTGCTGCTCACTGGCCTACTGCTGGTGGGTATCAAGCTGCTGGCCTGGCTGGCCTTGCAGTTCTAGCCACGCCTGCAAGGCCTGGGTGCGTGCGCCATCGACGGCCTTGCCAATCTCTGCGCCCTTGCGCCCCTGGGCCATTGCCGCTTGCGAAACTTGCGCGGTGTCCACGGCCAGCACCACTTCCAGTGCCTGCTCTAGGCGCGCCCGCTGCGGGTAGGCGCTTTCCTCCAGCCCCAGGCGCCCGCGCGCATCGCACTCGCAGGCCAACAGCGCCTGGCGAAAGCGCTGCGGTTTGCGGATGGCATCGCAGCGCTGGAGCAAGCGCAAGATGGCCGCCGCCCGCAGCTCCTGGCTGCGGTGGATGTTGCCGTGCTCGTAGGCCACCAGCTCGGCCAGTTCCTTGCATTCGCTGGGCACGCGCAGGCGCTGACACACCTGCCGCACCAGCTTGGCACCGCGTTGCTCGTGACCAATATGCCGCGGCAGCACATCGGCAGGCGTGGTGCCCTTGCCCAGATCGTGCAGCACACAGGCCCAGCGCACGGCCAGCGGTGCCTGCAGGCGCGCGGCCATGTCCAGCACCATCATCACGTGGATGCCGGTATCGACTTCGGGGTGGTATTCGGCGCGCTGGGGCACGCCCCACAGGCGCTGCAGCTCGGGCAGCAGCACGGCCAGGGCGCCGCACTGACGCAGCACCTCGAACATGCGCGCGGGCTGCGTCTCCATCAAGCCGCGCGAGACTTCCTGCCACACGCGCTCGGGCACCAGGTGATTGACCTCACCCTCGGAGACCATCTGCTGCATCAGGCGCATGGTTTCGGGGGCGATGCTGAAGTCGGTAAAACGCGCCGCAAAACGCGCCACGCGCAGGATGCGCACCGGGTCTTCACGGAAGGCCTCGGTGACGTGGCGCAGCACCCTGGCCTGCAAATCGGCCACGCCACCATAAGGATCAAAAACGGCTGTATCGCCCGTCCAGTCTGCGTCTGCAGCTATGGCATTGATAGTAAGATCACGGCGCGCCAGGTCTTCTTCCAGCGTCACATCCGGGCTGGCATACACCGTGAAGCCCTGATAGCCGCGCCCGCTCTTGCGCTCGGTGCGCGCCAGGGCGTATTCCTCATGCGTTTGCGGATGCAAAAACACCGGAAAGTCGCGCCCCACGGGGGTATAGCCTTGCTGCAGCATCTGTTCGGGCGTGGCGCCCACCACCAGCCAGTCGCGGTCATGCACGGGCAGGCCCAGTAAACGGTCGCGCACCGCGCCACCCACTTGGTACATCTTCATGGCCGCTGAGTGTAGGGGCTGCCTGAGAGTGCGCTGGCAGTGGTGGTGTAATCGCGCCCCATGCATACACGCGCTCTGGTTTTATTTTCCGGCGGCCAGGACTCCACCACCTGCCTGGCCCACGCTTTGACCCACTACCAACACGTCGAAACCCTGGGCTTTGACTACGGCCAGCGCCACCACGTCGAGCTGCAAGCGCGCCAGCAAGTCCTCGTGCAACTGCGCCAGCAGTTCCCGCAGTGGGCGCCGCGCCTGGGGGAGGACCATATGCTCAATGTCGATGTGATTGGGCAAATTGGCGGCTCAGCGCTGACCGAGGACATGGCCATTGCCATGCAGCAAGATGGCCTGCCCAACACCTTTGTGCCCGGGCGCAATCTGCTGTTCATGACGCTGGCCGGTGCCCTGGCCTACCGCCGGGGGCTGCAAGTGCTGGTCACGGGCGTAAGCGAAGCGGATTTTTCCGGCTACCCCGATTGCCGCGATGACACCATGAAAGCCATGCAACTGGCCCTGAACCTGGGGCTGGAGCGGCGCCTGCGCATCAGCACCCCGCTGATGTGGCGCGACAAGGCCGCTGTCTGGCAGCTGGCCTACGAGCTGGGCGGCCAAGCCCTGATTGACCTCATCGTGCAAGACAGCCACACCTGCTACCAGGGCGAGCGCACGCCCCACGCCTGGGGCGCAGGCTGCGGCCAGTGCCCGGCCTGCGTGCTGCGCGCCGAGGGCTGGCAGCGCTGGCAGCAAGCCATCTGCGCAACCTGATAACAGATCTTTAAAGGCTTTTAGATACCTTTGAGCGCTCTTATACGCTTTTGATAAGGGTTAAGCGCCGACTGAAGCTGGCGCGCAGCAGGCATTGATCACCTCGCGCACCAGCGCATCCGGGGCGCTGCGCACCACGGCCTTGCCCGGGCCATCGATCAGCACAAAGCGGATATCGCCGGCCTCGGCCTTTTTGTCCACGCGCATGTGCTCCAGGTAGGCACCAGCGTTGTCCTGCGTATCCAAGATGGGACCGCGTGTGGGCAAGCCCGCGCGCTCAATCAAGTGTGTGAGGCGCTCGACAAAAGCGGCATCGACCAGCCCCAGGCGCTGCGACAGGTGCGCCGCCATCACCATGCCCGCACCCACGCCCTCGCCATGCAGCCAGTTGCCATAGCCCATACCCGCCTCAATGGCGTGACCAAAGGTGTGGCCAAAGTTCAGGATGGCGCGCAGGCCGGATTCTTTTTCGTCTTGGCCCACCACCCAGGCTTTAATTTCTACGCTGCGCTTGACGGCATGCGCCAACGCCGCCTTGTCCTGCTGGCGCAGGGCATCGATGTTGTGCTCCAGCCACGCCAGAAAATCCATATCGGCAATCGGCCCGTACTTGATGACCTCGGCCAGCCCGGCCGACAGCTCGCGCTCGGGCAGGGTGGCCAGCGTGTCCAGATCGCAGACCACCAGTTGCGGCTGGTAAAAGGCGCCAATCATGTTCTTGCCCAGCGGGTGGTTGATCGCCGTCTTGCCACCCACGCTGGAATCGACCTGCGACAGCAGCGTCGTCGGAATCTGCACAAACGGCACGCCGCGCATGTAGCTGGCGGCGGCAAAGCCGGTCATATCGCCCACCACGCCGCCACCCAGGGCAAACAGCACCGTCTTGCGGTCGCAGCCATGCTGCAGCAGGGCATCAAAAATCAGATTCAGCGTCTGCCAATCCTTGTAGGCCTCCCCATCGGGCAGGACGACGGTGCGCACTTGTGCATAGCGCGCTGCCAGCGCCGCCTGCAGCTGCCGGGCATACAGCGGCGCCACGGTGGTGTTGGTGACGATCACCGCTTGCGCTGCCTTGGGGCAGGCGGCAAACGTGGCCGCGGCGGGCAGCAGGCCCTGCCCAATGTCGATGGAATAGGAACGCTCGCCCAGATCAATGCCGACGCGGTGCAGAACTTCTGCCATAGTGACTGTCCTTTTCTCTTCTATTGATAGCTGCAGGCGCTTGAATTACATGGATTTCATGCAATATATATCCTGAAAACCATTACCAGCAAGCGAACGAAGCTATAGATTTTAAAAATCTTGCGCACCCGACGATGGATGCTGCATGCCGCCAGCCATCTCCACCTGCATGCGTATTTTGCGTGCCACCTGGGCGGTGCTCTGGCGCTGGGTGTCGATGGTGTAGTGCGCCACCTCTTCGTACAGCGGGCCGCGCACCTGCAGCAAATCGCGCAGACGCTGCAAGGCATCGACGCCCTGCATCAAGGGGCGCGTGGTGTCGCCACGCAGGCGCTGGGCGATCGCCTCCGGCTGGGCCTGCAGGTAAAACACCGTGCTGCAGGCGCGCAGCGCCTGGCGGTTTTCAGCACGCAGCACCGCACCGCCACCGGTAGCCAGCACACAAGGCTGGGCACGCCCCAGCAGGCGGGCCAGTACCTGGGCCTCCGCATCGCGAAAGGCTTGCTCGCCATGGCTGGCAAAGTAGTCCTTGATGCTGCAGCCCAGCTGCGCCTCGATCTGTGCATCCACATCCACCAGCTCCACCCCGCACAGGCGCGCCAACTGCCGCCCAATGGTGGATTTGCCCGAGCCGGGCAGGCCTACCAACGCTATATGCATCGCTACGCTTTCCATCTGACCGAAAAAACCACAAGGCCGCATATGCGGCCTTGTGTCGTATTACCACCAGCGAAGGTTAATTGTTTGCAATCGCATCCGTGACCATGCGCGGGGTAATGAATACCAGCATTTCGCGTTTTTCCGTTTCACGTGTCCTGTTCTTGAACAGATTACCCATCACCGGAATATCTCCCAACAACGGCACCTTGTTGGTCTGATTGACTTCTTCCATCTCAAAAATACCGCCAATCACAATTGTTCCGCCGTTTTCCACCAGCACCTGGGTCTTGATGCTCTTGGTATCGATCGCCGGGCCATCGTCCGTTCTTGCACCAACAGAGTCCTTGTGCACTTCCAGGTCCATGATGATGTCGCCTTCCGGCGTGATTTGCGGCACCACCTTCAAGCGCAGCACGGCATCCTTGAACTCCACCTTGGGCATGGCGCTGGCACCAGCACCAGTCGAGGATTTATAAGGAATCTGCGTACCTTGCTTGATCTCGGCTTCGGATTTGTCCGCAGTCATCAGGCGCGGACTGGAAACAATCTTACCCACGCCTTCGGACTCCATGGCCGACAACTCCAAGCTCAAAAAGCGTGTCATGCTGGAGTTGAAGATACTGAGTGCCATGGTGGCAGGGGCTGCACCGGCCAAAGCGGCCGCAGGCAGGTTCACAAATGGATTGTTGGAAATGGTGCTGGACTGCCGGGTTTCCCAGCCCCTATCCAAGCTATTGCCCCCATCTGTAGAGTTCACCCCCCCGCTATTCACCCCTCTGCTATCGGCCCATTTTTCACGATATTCATACTGGTTGGTGTCCTCATTTTTAATCCATTGACCACCACGCTCTTGGGAATTGTTGGCGCCATTAAAACTCGGCCCAATACTGCCGCGCCCCAGACGGTTATAACCACCTCCAAACTTCACCCCCAAGGAACGTCCAAAGGTGTCCCGAGCCTCGACAATCCGTGCTTCAATCAGCACTTGGCGCACAGGCACATCCAGTTTCTTCAGCAACTGGGCAATTTCTTCCAGCTTGGTAGGCGTATCGGTAATAAAGATCTGGTTGGTGCGCTCTTCCGCAATGGCCGAGCCACGATCCGACAGGAAGCGTGTCCCCCCAGAACTGCCAACACCACTGGAACCCTGGGTTTCGCGGAATTTCTTCACCAGATCCTCGGCCTTGGCGTAGTTGATCTGGAAGCCCTGTGTCACCAAAGGCTCCAGCTTTTCAATGGCACGTGCTGCTTCCAGATCCTTTCTGGTGCGCTCGTCGATTTCCTCCTTGGGGGCAATCCACAGCACATTGCCGTTTTTCTTCATGCCCAGGCCCTTGGCTTCCATGATGATGTTCAGGGCCTGATCCCAGGGCACATCCTGCAGGCGCAGGGTCAACTGGCCGCCCACCGTATCCGAGGTGACGATATTGAAGTTGGTGAAGTCGGCAATCACCTGCAGCAAAGCGCGCACTTCAATATTTTGGAAGTTCAGCGATAAGCGCTCACCACTAAAGCCCGGGCCTTGGGTGAGTTTGGTGGAGTCCACCTTTTTCTCACGCACTTCCAGCACAAACTGCGCATCGCTTTGGTAGGCGCTGTGCTCCCAATCGCCCTTCAAATCGATCTTCATCCGCACCTTATCGCCTTGCTGACTGGTGCTGATCAACTGCACAGGAGTGCCAAAGTCGACCACATCCATACGGCGCATCAGGCCTTCAGGCAGGCTGGAGCGCAAAAAGTCCACCACCAGACCTTTGCCCTCATGGCGCACGCTGGCACTGGCCCCTGCCGAGCCCAGTGCTACCACCACCCGCCCTGCTCCATCACTGGAGCGACGAAAATCGATGTCCCGCAACGCTTCCGGGCTGCTGCTCAGGGCAGGACGCGGCGCACTCCCCACCGAGGCAGCCACTGCACCACCAGTTGCTGCCAAAGGCGCAACCGTGGATGCCGATTTCACCGGATTCAGATAGATCAGCACGGCATTGCCGTCCAGCTCGGCACGGTAGCCGGTGGCGGACTTCAGGTTCAACACCACGCGGGTGCGACCGGAAGCCTCCACCACATTGGCCGAAGTCAGGTTACCCTGCTGCAACTCCACCAGGGACTGCGGCAGACCGTTGGTGGTACCAGGAAAGTCCAGCGCAATGCGCGCAGGCGACTGGATGGCAAACCCCGTGGGCACCTCGCCCAGAGGTTCGCTCAACTCCACACGCACCACTTCGCCACCACCCTGCAGTGAGCCCGTCACCGACTGGATACTGCCTGCCCAGACAAAGCTTGGCAGCAGTGCCGCTGCGGCAATAGCGCCGCCCATCAAAGTTTTTTGCATGGTCTGTCCTTGTCGCAGCATTACTTACTTCCCTCTTGTAATTCCAGTACCGTTGTCTTCTCCACCCAGTCACCCGCAGGGTCCTGCACGATTTCCCGCAGCTGGATGCTGTTTTCCGTAATTTTCTGGATACGCCCGTAGTTTTGCCCCATGTAGTTGCCGGGCTTGACTTGATAAATGAGCTTGTTCACCCGCACCAAAGCGGTTTGTCCGCCTTTTTGCTGCATGCTCCCAACCATCACGATGGTATCCAGGGGGTAGCTTTCCAGCTCCTGCTTGCGCCGACTCTGCTCCGCCGCCAGCAGTGCCATGTTCGAAGCGTTTTGCTGACTTTCGCGGCGCAGCGCCAGAGTCAGCTTCTGGCGATCAAAGGGTGCCGTGGCATCGGCCACGTCGTAGGACTGAGGAACGAACACCTTCGGCTCCGTCAGAGGCGTGATGCGCGGTCTGGCGGTCTTGCGCTCCTGGGCAATCCAGCTGCGCAAATCCTCGTGATCCTCCCCCACACAGCCCGCCAGCATCAGCACCGTCAAGGTACCGAGCACAATCTTGATGCTACGCAGTGCCATCACTTCTTCCTCCCCCTCTTCCCTTTTTGGGCGCCTGCCGCCTGACGGCGCGCTGCCAGCTCTTCAGGATCCAGGTAGCGATAGGTACGCGCTTGGGTATCCATGACCAGGTTACCCCCCTTGGCGTTGGCCACGATGGAAATGTTGTTCAGGGTCACAATCCGCGACAGGTGCGCCACATCCGACACAAACGAGCCCATGTCGTGAAACTGCCCGGAAACACGCACGCTGATCGGAAGTTCGGCGTAGTACTCCTTGATGTTCTCGCTACCAGGACGAAACAGGTCAAACTGCAACCCCCTGCCCACGCCCGCGTGGTTGACGTCCGAGAGCAGGGCGGCCATTTCCGCCTTGCTGGGCAGTTGCTTTTCCAGCTGCGCCACGTACTGCTGTACCAACTCACGCTGTGCCTTGAGCGCATCCAGACCGACGGCCTTGGACAACTTGGTCGAATACTCCTGGCGCAAGGTGGTTTCCTTGCTGCGCGCAGCCTCCAGATCTTCTTCCAGAGAGCTCAGATAGGCATACCACGCCCCCACCACTACGCCCACCGTGATGGCCAGACACAGCAAAACCTTGGGTATCAGCGGCCAGACCGAAGGATCCTTCGGATCCAGGTTTTCAAACTGCGCCCTGGCATCGGCCAACAGCGCCTGCACGTCGATCGACGGTGTCTTCTTCTTTTTTTTCATCACTTAGGGCCTCCGCTGTCCTGCATCCTGCTGCTTGGCCACCTGAGCTGCACGCACCAAGGTGAACGTGATGGTGAAATTCACCGCCTTGCGCAAGTCCTTGGGTGCCACCTCCACCGTTCCGGCGACGATTTCCTTGAGCACCGGCTTGGTGATCCACGGCGACCCTGTGGACAAGTTGCGCAACACTTCCGAGACACGCTCATTGGACTGTGCAGAACCCTTGACCTCCACCGACAACCCGTTTTGCTTGAGTGAGGACAGGTACACCCCCTCGGGCAACAGTTGCGTCAGATCGCTGAGCAAGTGCACCGGCAGATTGCGGTCGGACTGCAGATCCTCCACCGCCTTCTGACGCTCGCGCAGGGCAGCAATTTCGCCCTCCAGCCCTTCTACTTCCTTGATCTGTCGGTTCAGCACGGCAATTTCCGATTGCAGAAAGGCATTACGCGCCTGCTGTTCCTCGATACGCCATTGGAACCAGCCGTAAATCCCAGCTGCCACCAGCAGGCCCGCCAGCAAGGCGCCGAACATGACCATCTGGAAAACTTCCCTGCGCCGCTTGCGCGCTGCCTCCCTGTGAGGCAAGAGGTTGATCAAGATCACTGGTAAAACCTCCGCAAAGCCAGACCACAGGCGGTCAAGTAGGAAGGCCCGTCCCGACGCACCCGGGACTTGCTGGCACCTGCACCCAGCTCCATGCCTTCAAACGGATTGAGTACCCTGGTGGGCACGCCGGTGCTGTCCTCAATGGCTGACGCCAAGCCATCCAGGCTGGCCGAGCCACCAAACAGCAAAACATGCTGCACGCTGTGGTACGGCGTGCTGGTAAAGAAGAACTGCAAGGAGCGTGCCACGTCCTGCGCCACGCTTCTGACAAACGGCTGCAACACCTCGGTCGCGTAGTCTGCGGGCAGCTCGCCCGCACGCTTTTTCTGTTCGGCTTCTTCCACCGTCATGCTGTAGTGACGCGCAATGTTCTGTGTCAGCTGACTACCGCCCAGACTTTGTTCCGTGTCGTACAGCACCTCCTCTCCGCGCAGGATCTGCATGGTGTAGCCACGACCACCGACTTTGACCAGGGCCAGCAGGTCAGCTTCCCCCGCATGCAACACCGCTTGTGGACCTTCCAGCAGGCGCTCGACCGCCAGGCGGGCCGCGTAGGAGTCGATGTCCATCACCACCGGCTTGAGGCCTGCTGCCTCGGCAATCTCGACGCGTTCCTGAAGCTTCTCCTTGCGCGTCGCCGCCAGAAGCACGTCCATATCCCCAGGGCTCTTGGGGCTCGGGCCTATCACGCAGAAGTCCAGACTGACCTCATCCAGTGAGAACGGGATGTACTGACTGGCCTCGCTCTCCACCTGAATTTCCAGCTCCTGCTCGGAGAGGTTGCCCGGCAGCATCACTTTCTTGGTGATGACCGCCGAAGGCGGCAGCGACAAGGCGACCTGCTTGGCCCGCGTGCCACTCTTCTTCAGCAGGCGGCGCAAGGCATCGACCACCTCATCAAAGTAGGACGTCGTGCCATCCTCCTCGCGCGCAGTACCCAACGGCTCCATGGCACAGCGCTCCAGCGTCCACCCCCCTCGGCTGTCGCGGCTCAACTCCACCAACTTGATGGCCGAGGCGCTGATATCGACACCGATCAAGGGTTCAGGCTGGCGTGTAAAAAATTTCTTCAGCGAGACCAAGACATCTCCTATCTCATCGGATTGACCCAGAGGGTGGCAAATTTAAGCGATCGCGAACGATGCTATCAGCAAGAAATGCGCCGCTTTCACAAAGCAATCCATCATTTGCTCGAGAGTGTTGCCAAAACCGCACGAAGTCTGGGTTTTTGTGACAACTTGTCGCATCCTTGGCCGTGAAGATGTAGGAGGCTGGCGCCGGGCGCGGCTGCAATTTCCACGATTCCTATAATGCACCTCCCAGATACAGACCTCCGTATGCCTACCTCCTCGCCCGGTCCCCACGACAACGCCACCCCCAAGCCCCAAAGATCCCCCAAGAAACCCAAGCCCCAAAGGCGCTGGCCGTGGCCTGTGCGTGCTTTCTTGTGGCTGCTGGGTCTGGCTGTGGCTGGCGCGATCTCTCTGGCGCTGGTGATTGCCATTGCGTTGACAATGGCCTACCCCAACCTGCCGGACATCTCGGACTTGGTGGACTACCGTCCCAAGCTTCCGCTGCGCGTGTATTCGGCAGAAGGGGTACTGATTGGTGAATTCGGGGAAGAGCGCCGCACCCTCACACCGGTGCATGAGATTCCCAAGGTCATGGTCGATGCGGTCCTAGCCATTGAGGACACGCGCTTTTTCGAGCACAACGGCGTGGATTACAAGGGCATGCTGCGCGCCGCCCTGGCCAACCTGGGCAAGGTGAAAAGCCAGGGCGCTTCGACCATCACCATGCAGGTGGCGCGCAATGTGTATCTGTCCTCGGAGAAGACCTACACACGCAAGATCTATGAGGTGCTGCTGACCTTCAAACTGGAGCACCTGCTCACCAAGGAAAAGATTCTGGAGGTTTACATGAACCAGATCTTCCTGGGACACCGCGCCTATGGCTTTGCGGCAGCGGCAGAAGTGTATTTCGGCAAGCCACTCAAGGACATCACGGTGGCCGAGGCAGCCATGCTGGCCGGTCTGCCCAAGGCACCCTCTGCCTACAACCCCATCAGCAACCCCAAACGTGCACGCGCCCGACAGCTGTACATCATCGACCGGATGGAGGAAAACGGCTTCATCACCGCAGAGCAGGCCCAACAGGCGCGTGAAGAGCCTCTGCGCCTGCGCCGCGCCCGCGCCCCGGAAAACGACACCCACGCCGACTTCGTGGCCGAAATGGCACGCCAGCTGATGTTCAACCAGTACGGCGAAGACACCTATACCCGCGGCCTGAGCGTGTACACCACCTTGCGCCTGGATGAGCAGAAGGCCGCCTACCAGGCGCTGCGTGACGGCATCATGACCTACGAACGCCGCCAGCGCTTCCGTGGACCGGAGCGCTTCATCGCACTGCCCACCGACCCTCAGGCACTGGAGGACGTAGTGGACGACACGCTGGCCCAGCACCCCGACAACGGCAACGTGCTGGCGGCCGTGGTCATCGAAGCCGGGCCCAAAAAACTCGTCGTGCAGCGCCCCGATGGCGAGAGGATCACCATCACCGGCGAAGGGCTCAAGCCCGTCGAGTCCGGCCTGAGTGCCAAGGCACCGCCGCAGATCAAGATCGTGCCAGGGGCAGTGATCCGCATCATCCACACCGGCAAGCTCTGGGCTGCCACCCAGTTGCCCGAGGTGGAGGGCGCGTTCGTTGCCATCGATTCCCGGACTGGCGCCATCCGCGCCCTGGTCGGAGGCTTTGACTTCGCCAAGAACAAGTTCAACCACGTCACCCAGGCCTGGCGCCAGCCTGGCTCGGCGTTCAAGCCGTTCATCTACTCAGCCGCCCTGGAGAAGGGCATCATGCCCTCAACCATCATCAACGACGCGCCCTTGACCTATGGCTCAGGGGTGACTGGTGGGCAACCGTGGCAACCCAAGAACTACGATGGCCGCTTCGAAGGCCCCATGACGCTGCGCACCGCTCTGGCCAAGTCCAAGAACATTCCTTCCGTACGCGTGCTGGAGGCCATCTCGCCCGCGTTTGCCCAACAATGGGTCGCGCGCTTTGGTTTCGACGCCGTCAAGCACCCCCCGTACCTGACCATGGCCCTGGGGGCCGGCTCTGTCACGCCGATGCAGATGGCCATCGGCTTTGCCACCTTTGCCAATACGGGCTACCGCGTCAACCCCTGGCTGATCACCAGGATCACCGACCAGCGCGGCACGGTGCTGGCGCAATACCAGCCCCCGCCCCTGAGCGAGCAGCAGCGGGTGATTGGCGAGCGCAACGCCTTCATCATGAACAACATGCTGCAAACCGTGGCCCGCTCCGGCACCGCTGCACGGGCCCAGGCCCTCCTCAAGCGCCCCGACCTGTACGGCAAGACTGGCACCACCAACGACGCGGTGGACGCCTGGTTTGCGGGCTTTCAGCCCGGCCTGACGGCCGTTACCTGGATTGGCTACGACACCCCGCGCAACCTGGGTTCGCGCGAAACCGGTGGTGGCCTGAGCCTGCCGATCTGGATCCAGTTCATGCAGCATGCCCTCAAGGACGTGCCCGTGGCCACCTATTCCGTCCCCACGGGCGTGGTGAATGTCGATGGCGAATGGTTCTACCAGGAAAGCCTGAGCGGCAGCGGCGTGCGCAGCCTGGGCATGGACGTGGACTGGGATGCTGCCGGGGGCGCCGAACAGCCCACCGCGCCCCCCGATGAGCAGGAGCGCAACAGCATCCTGGACCTGTTCCGCAACTAAATGCCCGATGACCACCATGATGCACACCTCTTCCTCCACCGGACTCAAGCTCGCGGCGCTGGCCTTCAGCCTGGCGCTGGTTGGCTGCGGGCAACGCGGCGACCTGTATCTGCCCAGCGAAGCCAGCGCCTCACAACGTGCCACCCTGGGGGACACCCTGACGCCCCGGCCCGGGCCGGCTGCGCCCTCGCCCACAGCGCAGCCCTGAGAGGGGCAACACACCAACAGGCACTGCCCCATGACGCTGCTGGCTGAAGGCGTCCTCAAGGCCCACTGGGACCAATCGGTTCCCGTGAACCTTGCGCGCATTGCCCGGGCCATGCAATTGGTGGTGGCCTTTGCAGACCTGGATGGTTGCTGCGCCCAGCTGGAAATTTCCGCGCAGCGCAGGCAGCGGGTGCTGCTGGATCGGCGTCACCCTCGGGAATTGCAACGTTATGGCGTGGCGCACGCGCTGGGGCATCTGGCATTGCACCACCTGCGTCCGGGCATGCAGCACCGCATCTGCGTCTCGCAGAGCTACCACGTGGACGTGGAGCAGCGCATCGACAGCGAGGCCAACGACTTTGCCCTGCGGCTGCTGATCCCCGAACCCGTGCTGCGTTTCAGCCTGGAAAGCGGACAGGCGCGCACCCTGGATGAGGTGGCCCACCTGTTTGAAGTGGCGCCGATCCTGATCAAACAACGCATGGCCGATCTGGACCTGCACTGGCCCCAGACCCTGGCCCAGCAACTGCGCCCCGAAGTGCTGTGGGAAGAGTGACGCGCCGCTGTGCCCAGTCCTAGGGCATTGGGGCAGCCACCACGCGGTTTTTCCCGGCGTGCTTGGCCTGGTACATGGCCTGGTCGGCACGCACCAGGGCCTGGGCGTATTCTTCGCCCGGTGCGATCTGCGCCACACCGGCGCTGAAGGTGATCAGAACACGCTCGTTGCCCTGCAGGAAGTAGCGCGTTGTCAGCGCCCGCTGCAGGCGCTTCATGATCTCGACCCCCTGCTCCAGCGTGGTCGCCGGGAAGATGAACACGAACTCCTCCCCACCATGACGCCCCAGGTGGTCCTGTGAACGCAGCACCTGACGCGCTACCCCCACCAGATGCTCCAGGGCACGGTCTCCCGTGTCGTGCCCCATGCGGTCGTTGATGGCCTTGAAGTTGTCCAGATCCAGCATCGCAATGCACACCGGCGTCTGCGTCAGGCTGGCTCGCTGCATTTCCAGCGCCACGGCCTCGGCCAGCCCTCGCCGGTTCAAGACGCCGGTCTGCGCATCCTGCCGCGCCATGGCGCTGGTGTGTTCCAGGGCCTGGCGCAACTGGTCGATCTCGGCAAAGCCTGCCTCGCTGCGCGCGCGCAGGGTCTGCAACTCTTCACGCGCCTGGTTGCAATGCTCGGTCATGGTGCGCGTGGCCTGCATGACCTCGGCCAGCACCGGCGCCAGCTCGTGCAGGCTGGAGACCTGACTCAGGCGCTGCGAGCAATCCTCCAGTTGCGCGTGGTAGGCGGCATTGCGGTCCCCCACATCCGTCAACCGGGTGATGAGGGCGGAGAGCATCGCACGCAAATCGTTCTGTGCCTGTACCAGGCGGTCCTTGGCCACGGATTGCTGGGCAATGACATCCTTGAGGCTGCGCTCGGCCGCATGCAGCTGCGCCAGGGACAGGGGCGGACGAGTGGCCACCTGAAGCTGCTCCACCTGACCATGCAGCCATTGGTCTTCCACACACAGCACCGCCATGTTGTTCAGAATCAGGTGCAGCAACTGCAACAGACTCGTGCGGATGTGCGCCTGGTCGTATGCAACAAACGACAGACGGCTGCCAAAGTTTTGCAGCATGACCTGCAAGGTCGAGGCATCGGGCTCGGGCTGCCGCAAGAAGCGCAGCAGCTGCTCCACCATCTCGCGCAAGCGCTCGTCATTGCCGCCGAAGGCCGGACGGGCCAGCTCCAGCGTACGCGCCAGCTGCTCGGCCAGATCCGGCGGAAGAGCGGCCGACGCAGCAGCCAGCCCCGCGACCTCGTGGTACACGGTCTGGTAATTTTCTGGCGTCGGTGCCAGCTGGCGCGCAGAGAGCAGCTTCAGCGTGGCGCGAGCAATCTCAGCAGGCGTTTTTTCGACCATGGCACGAGCTACAACACAGGCAAAGGGATGAGCCGGCCATTGTACGAGGCGGGCCACACGCCTGCCCCGTCGGAGAGGGCGCGCGTCAGCTCAAGGCGCGCTGGATGATAATTTTTTGCACATCGCTGGTGCCCTCGTAGATCTGGCACACCCGCACATCGCGATAAATGCGCTCGACCGGGAAGTCATTGACCACCCCATAACCGCCCAACGTCTGGATGGCGGCGCTGCACACGCGCTCGGCCATCTCGCTGGCAAACAGCTTGGCCATGGCCGCTTCCTTCAGGCACGGCTGGCCGGCATCGCGCAGGCTGGCGGCATGCCAGATGAGCTGGCGCGCTGCCTCGATCTGCGTGGCGCACTCGGCCAGACGAAAACCCACCGCCTGATGGTTGAAGATCGGCTGACCAAAGCTTTCGCGCTCCTTGGCATATTGCAGCGCGCACTCCAGCGCCGCGCGCGCCATGCCCACGCTCTGCGCGGCAATACCGATGCGCCCCCCCTCCAGGGCCGACAGGGCAATCTTGTAACCCTCACCCTCGGCACCAATCAGGTTTTCCGCAGGGATGCGGCAGTTGTCGAAGTTGATCTGCGCCGTGTCGCTGCTGTGCTGGCCGAGCTTGTCTTCCAGCCGCGCCACCTGATAGCCCGGATTGCTGGTGGGCACCAGAAAAGCGCTCATGCCCTTCTTGCCCGCGGCCTTGTCCGTCACCGCAATGACGATGGCCACATGCCCGTTCTTGCCGCTGGTGATGAACTGCTTGACGCCGTTGATGACGTACGCGTCGCCATCCCTGACCGCCGTGGTGCGCAGCGCCGAGGCGTCCGAGCCCACATGCGGCTCCGTCAGACAGAACGCACCCAGCATTTCGCCACGGGCCAACGGCGTCAGCCACTGGCGCTTTTGCGCCTCATTGCCGTAGCGCATCAGGATGGCGTTGACCGGGCAGTTGGTCACGGAAATGGCCGTGCTGGTGCCGCCATCGCCGGCGGCGATTTCCTCCAGCACCAGCGCCAGGGTCAGATAGTCCAGGCCCGCACCACCGTATTCCTCCGGCACGCAGATGCCATACGCGCCCAGGGCAGCCAGGCCCTGGTGCACGTCGTGCGGGAAGTGGTGCTCCTTGTCCCAGCGCGCCGCGTGCGGGGTGATTTGTTCTGCCACAAAGTCGCGCACCGCGTCGCGGATCATTTGCTGGTCTTGGCTCAGCAGCATGTTTGCCTCCTTGGATTCTTCCAATTGAATAGCTGCTGGCGCTTGATCTGCAAGGATTTCAGCGCACAAACTCCCTGAAAACCAGCAATATCCAGCGCAAGCAGCTCTTTTTTTTATATTTATCTATCGATCACACGGAATCGGCTCAGACCAGTTCCAGCGTCAGCGCCGTGCCCTCGCCGCCGCCAATACACAGCGTGGCCAGGCCGCGCTTGAGGCCACGGGCCTTCAAGGCGTGGATCAGCGTGACCATGATGCGCGCGCCGCTGGCGCCGATGGGGTGGCCCAGCGCACAGGCGCCGCCGTTGACGTTGACCTTCTCATGCGGCACGCCCAGGTCGGCCATCAGCGCCATGGGCACCACGGCAAAGGCTTCGTTGATTTCCCACAGGTCCACGTCTTCCACCTTCCAGCCGGCCTTTTCCAGGGCCTTTTGCGAGGCAGGCACCGGCGCGGTGGTGAACCAGCCGGGCTCCTGCGCGTGCGTGGCGTAGGAGACGATGCGCGCCAGGGGCTTGAGGCCCAGGGCCTTGGCCTTGCTCTCGGTCATCAACACCATGGCAGCAGCGCCGTCGTTGATGCTGGAGCTGGCAGCGGCGGTGATGGTGCCGTCCTTCTTGAAGGCGGGGCGCAGCGTGGGGATCTTGGCCGGGTTGATCTTGCCGGGGCCTTCGTCGGTATCGACGACACGCTCGCCCTTGCGGTCTTTCACCGTCACGGGGGCGATCTCCTCCTTGAAGGCACCGGCGGCAATCGCCGCCTGGGCACGCTCCACGCTGGCCATGGCAAAGGCGTCCTGCTTTTCGCGCGTGAAGCCGTACTTCTCGGCGCAGTCCTCGCCGAAGGTGCCCATGCTGCGGCCTTCTTCGTAGGCGTCTTCCAGACCGTCGAGCATCATGTGGTCATAGACCTTGTCGTGGCCCAGACGGTAGCCGCCACGGCCCTTCTTCAGCAGATAGGGCGCGTTGGTCATGCTCTCCATGCCGCCGGCAACCATGACTTCGGCGGTACCGGCCTTGATCATGTCGGCAGCCATCATCACCGCCTTCATGGCCGAGCCGCAGACCTTGTGCAGCGTCACCGCGCCGGTGGACTTGGGCAGGCCACCCTTGATCAGCGCCTGGCGGGCCGGTGCCTGACCCTGGCCGGCCATCAGCACGTTGCCAAAGATCACCTCTTGCACCAGTTCGGGGGCAATGCCGGCGCGCTCAACGGCAGCACGGATGGCCACGCCACCCAGATCGTGCGCTGCAAGGTTGGAAAAATCGCCCTGAAAGCTGCCCATGGGGGTACGCACCGCGCTGACGATGACGATGGGGTCCTGTTGAGACATACAACGTGCTCCTTGAAAGTTGTTATGCAAATGAAAACTGCCTGTCGCACACTGCGTCAGGCAGGGAAGAAAGCGATCAGTCGCGCTTGCGGTTGGCCACCAGGGCCACGGCCCTGGCATGCACCTCGTGCAGACCGCCGACGCCGGGTACCGTCATCTCCAGATTGGTGATCAGGCCGTTTTGCAGGCTGTAACACCACCCGTGCAGCGATACTTTCTGGCCGCGCGCCCAGGCATCCTGCATCACCGTGCTTTGCGCCACATTCACCACCTGTTCGATGGCGTTGAGCTCGCACAGCACATCGTGGCGGTGCTGCACCGGCGTGGCCTTGATCAGGGCGTAGTGCTTGTCGCGTACATCGCGCACATGGCGGGTCCAGTTGTCCACCAGACCCAGGCGCATGCCTTCCAGCGCCGCCAGCACACCACCGCAGCCGTAGTGGCCAACCACCATCAGGTGCTCCACCTTCAGGTGATCGACGGCGTACTGGATGGTGGACAGGCAGTTCAGATCGCTGGGCACCACCACGTTGGCCACGTTGCGGTGCACGAACACTTCGCCGGGCTCCAGCCCGGTGATCTGGTTGGCGGGCACGCGGCTGTCCGAGCAGCCGATCCACATGTACTTGGGTTTTTGCTGCGCCATCAATCCGGTGAAGAAGCCCGGACGCTCCCGTTCCACCTGCTGCGACCATGCCCGGTTGTGCTCAAACAGGTCTTCGATGGAATTACTGGTGGTCATGTGGCGTTTCCTTTCCTGGGTAAAGAAATGGCGCAGCCCGTGCCAGACCGTCAGCAGGTTTCCGCAAACAGCTCGCGGCCAATCAGCATGCGACGGATCTCGCTGGTGCCAGCGCCAATCTCATAGAGTTTCGCATCCCGCCACAGGCGGCCCAGGGGGAACTCGTTGATATAACCATTGCCGCCGTGGATTTGGATGCCTTCGCCGGCCATCCAGGTGGCCTTTTCGGCGGTCCACAGAATCACGCTGGCGCAGTCCTTGCGCACCTGGCGCACGTGCTCGGTGCCCAGCATGTCCAGGTTCTTGGCCACGGTGTAGGCAAAGCTGCGGGCCGCCTGCAGCACGGTGTACATGTCGGCCACCTTGCCCTGGATCAGCTGGAACTCGCCAATGCTCTGGCCGAACTGCTTGCGGTCGTGGATGTAGGGGATGACGTTGTCCATCACCGCCTGCATGATGCCCAGCGGGCCGCCGGTCAGCACCGCGCGCTCGTAGTCCAGGCCGCTCATCAACACCTTGGCGCCGCCATTGACCTGGCCGAGCACGTTCTCGGCCGGCACTTCCACGTCCTGGAACACCAGCTCGCCGGTGTGGCTGCCGCGCATGCCCAGCTTGTCGAGCTTTTGCGCAATCGAGAAGCCCTTCATGCCCTTCTCGATCAGGAAGGCCGTCACGCCGCGCGCGCCCAGTTCGGGTTCGGTCTTGGCGTACACCACCAGGGTATCGGCGTCCGGGCCATTGGTGATCCACATCTTGCTGCCGTTGAGCAGAAAGTAGCCGCCCTTGTCCTCGGCGCGCAGCTTCATGCTGATCACGTCCGAGCCCGCACCGGGCTCGCTCATGGCCAGCGCGCCGACGTGCTCGCCGCTGATCAGCTTGGGCAGGTACTTGGCCTTTTGCGCCTCATTGCCGTTGCGGTTGATCTGGTTGACGCACAGGTTGGAGTGCGCGCCGTAGGACAGGCCCACCGAGGCGCTGGCGCGCGAGATTTCCTCCATCGCCACCATGTGCGCCAGGTAGCCCATGTCGGCGCCACCGTATTCCTCGCCCACGGTGATGCCGAGCACGCCCAGCTCACCGAACTTGCGCCACAGGTCCATGGGGAACTGGTCGCTGCGGTCGATCTCGGCAGCGCGCGGGGCAATCTCTGCCTGGGCAAAGTCGCGCACGGCATCGCGCAAGGCATCAATGTCTTCACCAAGCTGGAAATTCAGGCCGGGCAGATTCGTCATGGAGTGTCTCCTAGAGGGGGTTATTGGGGAAAAAACTACAGCGCCGCAACGCCAGGGCGACCCTGGACCGCCATCAGCGTGCACGTCATGCTGGCGACCAGCTTCTCCTGGCCGTCGTCGATGGCATAGGCGCGGCCCTCGGCCACGACGATGGTGCGCCCAGGCTTGAGCACCACACCCTCGCAGCGAAAGCTTTGCCCCTTGGCAGGGGCCAGCAGGTTGATCTTGAACTCAATGGACAGCACACCCGCATCCAGCGGCATCACCGACAGGCCCGCATAACCGCAGGCCGAATCCAGCGCCGTGGCCATCATCCCCGCATGGATGAAGCCGTGCTGCTGCGACAGCCCGGGCGCCCAGTCAAAACAGATGTGTGCCTGACCATGCGCCACGTGGGTCAGCCGCGCGCCCAGAGTCGCCATCGCCCCTTGCCGGGCAAAGCTCTCGCGCAGGCGCTGCTCGGCCGCACTGTCCAAAACCGTCATAAGGTCTCCTTGCTGTGGGGTGTTTTTACGTTACCTTTACGTCAACGTCAATTAAGTAAGCTTACGTGCCTGGAGCTGCTCCAGCAGGGCCTGGGCTTCTTTTTCCTGGGCGCGCACCTCATCCAGGGTGGTCTGCAAATCCTGCATGCGCTCTTCCAGCTGCGCACGGTGCTTGGCCAGCACCTGCAAGAACTTTTGCAACTGCACGCCCGAGTCGCGTGGGCTGTCGTACAAATCGATGATTTCCTTGGCCTCCACCAGCGACAGGCCCAGACGCTTGGCGCGCAGCGTCAGCTTCAGGCGTGCCCGATCGCGGGCGCTGTAGATGCGGGTGCGCCCGCCCGAGCCTTCGCGCCGTGGCTGCAGCAGCCCCATGTCTTCATAAAAGCGAATGGCGCGCGTGGTCAGGTCAAACTCCTTGGCCAGATCGCTGATGGTGTACTCATTGGCCGCGCTTCTGCGCGCGCTGGCCGTTTGATGATCTTGATGCATAAGGCGCATTATTGACGTTAACGTCAACGTAGGGTGTAAGCAGGTCATCAGGGGTTTTCCCGGGAGCGGGTCTGCAAAAATCGCCCCCATGCCCTCCATCCATTCCGCCCTGGCCCATGCCGCCTGCCCCTGCGGGCGCACCAATGCCAGACAACAACCCCTGGCCTACAGCGCCTGCTGCGGCCGCTTCATCGACCACTACGCCGACCAGAGCGCCCCCGATGCCGAGCACCTGATGCGCTCGCGCTACAGCGCCTTTGTGCGCGAGGATGCCGCCTACCTGCTGGCCACCTGGCACCCCGACACGCGCCCGGCGACGCTGGACTTTGACCCCGGCGCCAAATGGCTGGGCCTGCAGGTCAAGGACTTCCAGAGCACCGGCGAAAACCGTGCCGAGGTCGAATTCGTCGCCCGCTACCGCCTGCATGGCCGCGCCGTGCGCCTGCACGAGCGCAGCCGCTTTGTGCGCGAGCTGGTCGATGGCCAGCTGCGCTGGCGCTACGTCGATGGCGACCTGTTCACCTGAGACAGACACCCTCCATTTTTTAAAAAATCCGGCTTCAATCCTTATCCATCAAGCGCCACCAGCTATGCAATTTGAAGGCATCCTGTTCGACTGCGACGGCGTGCTCGTCGATAGCGAATACATCACCAACCGCGCCCTGCACGCCATGCTCAACGCCTCGGGCTGGGCCATTTCCGAGGCCGAGTGCCTGCAAATCTTCATCGGCAAGACCGTGCGCAGCGAAACCGCGCGCATCGAACGCGAAACCGGCCAGCCGCTCACCGATGAGTGGATGGCACGCTTCTACGCCCTGCGCGACGAAGGCCTGCGCGCCCACCTGCAAGCCATCCCCGGCGCCGTGACCGCGGTGCAGCAATGCCATGCCCTGCTGGGCGGCAGGATCGCCGTGGCCAGCGGCGCCGACAAGGCCAAGGTGCTGATGCAACTGAAGAAGGTGGGGCTGCTGGAGCTGTTCGATCCGCACATCTTCAGCGGCCACGACCTGCCGCGCACCAAGCCCTTTCCGGACGTGTATCTGGCCGCTGCCGCCTCGCTGCAACTCGATGCGCGCCGCTGTCTGGTGATTGAGGACGCCCTGCCCGGCCTGCAAGCCGGCCTGGCCGCGGGCGCCACCGTCTGGGGCTACTGCCCACGCGAGGGCGGCCACACCACGCCCGAAGCGCTGCTGGCCGCCGGTGCCCAGCGCGTGCTGCGCGACATGAGCGAGCTGCCCCGGCTGCTGGGCGGCCACTAGCCGCAGACAGCACGTCCACGGGGGCCTTCCCCTCCTTCCTACAATGGGTCCCCCTTGTTTCCACCCTCTGCAATGTCCGCTTCCGGTTCCTCCCCCGCTCCCAGCCGCAACCTCATCCGCATCCACGGCGCGCGTCAGCACAATCTGAAAAATCTGGATGTGGACATCCGCACGGGCGAGCTGACGGTGGTCACCGGCCCCAGCGGCTCGGGCAAATCCAGTCTGGTGTTCGACACCCTGTACGCCGAAGGGCAGCGCCGCTACGTCGAAACCTTTAGCGCCTATGCGCGCCAGTTTCTCGATCGCATGGACAAGCCCGCCGTCGATAAGGTCGAAGGCGTGCCGCCAGCGATTGCCATCGACCAGACCAACCCGGTGCGCAACTCGCGCTCCACCGTGGGCACCATGACCGAGCTGAACGACCACTTGAAGCTGTTGTTTGCCCGCGCGGGGGCCCTGTTCGATCGACAAACCGCGCAGCCGGTGCAGCACGACACGGCCGAGAGCATCTACCAGCAACTGCAAGCACGCGCCCAGGCAGCGGGCGATCCACGCCTGGTCGTCACCTTTGCCGTGGAGCTGCCCGCCAACGCCAGCGCCGAAGAAGTGCAGCAATGGCTGCTGGCCAGCGGCTTTACCAAAATCCAGGCCGAGCGCACGCTGCAAAAACCCGCCCCTGCGCCCGAAAAAGGCAAAAAAGCCGCCAAGCCCCAACCCGTCACCGTGAAAGTGCTGGACGTGGTGGCCGACCGCTTTCGCATGGGCAATGTCGAGCGCGCCCGCGCCATGCAAGCCATTGAGCTGGCGCTGCTGCGCGGCCAGGGGCTAATGCAGGTCTATGCCCTGACCGATGCCCCAGAGCCTGAGGTCTGGAAATTCGCCCTGGGCCTGCACTGCCCGGACAGCGGCATCAGCTACCAGGCGCCGCTGCCTGCGCTGTTTTCCTTCAACTCCGCCGCCGGGGCCTGCCCCGAGTGCCGGGGCTTTGGCCGGGTGATTGGCGTCGATTGGCATCTGGTCATCCCCAACGACAAGCTGACGCTGCGCACCGGCGCCATCAAAGCCATCCAAACGCCCGCGTGGAAAGAAATCCAGGACGACCTGCTGCGCCACGCCGAGGCCGAAAGCATTCCGCGCGACATCGCCTGGGGCAAGCTCACTGCCGAGCAGCGCCACTGGGTCATAGAAGGCTCCCCAAACTGGAACGGCAAGTGGGAGCAAAGCTGGTACGGCCTGCGCCGCTTTTTTGAGTATTTGGAGAGCAAGTCCTACAAGATGCACATCCGCGTGCTGCTCTCCAAATACCGCAGCTATACGCCTTGCCCGTGCTGCGGCGGCGCGCGCCTGGGGCCTGAGAGCCTGCTGTGGCGCGTGGGCAGCAAGCAGCAAGCCGATGCGGTGTTGCCACCGCAGCAGCGCTTTATGCCCCAGGGCGTGGCCTGGAGCCGCGCGCAGCTTGAAGCGCTGCCCGGCCTGTGCCTGCACGATGTGATGCAGCTGCCCCTGGTGCGGCTGCAAAAGTTTTTTCACGCTCTGAAAACCGAAGCTACAAGCGCTGATTCAGCCAGCATTTCAGCAATAAATCATCCTGAAAACCAGGCAGAGCAAGCGGCTCTAGCTTTGATTTTGGAAGAAATCAGCACCCGCCTGCGCTATCTGTGCGACGTGGGCATTGGCTACCTGACGCTGGACCGGCAAAGCCGCACGCTCTCGGGCGGTGAGGTGCAGCGCATCAACCTGACCACGGCGCTGGGCACCAGCTTGGTCAACACCTTGTTTGTGCTCGATGAACCCAGCATTGGCCTGCACCCGCGCGACATGCAGCGCATCAACCTGGCCATGCAGCGCCTGAAAAACGCGGGCAACACCCTGGTGGTGGTGGAGCACGACCCCGCCGTCATGCTGGCTGCCGACCGCATCATCGACATGGGCCCCGGCCCCGGCGCACGCGGCGGGCAGATCGTGTTTGACGGCACGCCGCAGCAGCTGCGCGAGGCCGACACACTCACCGGCGCCTATCTGGGCGGGCGCAAGCAGGTCGGCTTTGGCTTCAAGCGCCCGGTGCAAGACAGCACGCCGAAGCTGATTTTGGAAGGCGCCAGCGCGCACAACCTGCAAAACATCGATGTGGCCTTTCCGCTGCAACGGCTGGTGACGGTGACGGGTGTCTCCGGCTCGGGCAAATCCAGCCTGATTCAGGACGTGCTGGTGCCCGCGCTGCTGCGCCACTTTGGCAAACCCACCGAAAGCGCGGGCGCCTTTACGCGCCTGCTGGGCGCTGAGCAACTGGCCGATGTGATGTGGGTCGATCAATCGCCCATTGGCAAAACCGCGCGCTCCAACCCCGTGAGCTACGTCGGCGCCTGGGACAGCCTGCGTGAGCTGTTTGCCAGCGCCCCGGTGGCGCAGCAGCGTGGCTACACAGCGGGCAAGTTCAGCTTCAACACCGGCGATGGGCGCTGTCCGACCTGCGGCGGCTCGGGCTTTGAGCATGTGGAGATGCAGTTCCTGTCGGACGTGTACCTGCGCTGCCCCGACTGCAACGGCCAGCGTTACCGCCCCGAGGTGCTGGAAGTGCGCATCGAGCGCGGCGGACGGCTGCTGAACGTGGCCGATGTGCTGGCCCTCACCGTGGCCGAGGCCGCACAACTCTTTGCCCAAGATGGCGAGGTGATTCGCACGCTGCAACCCATCGTTGATGTCGGCCTCGATTACGTGCAGCTGGGCCAAAGCGTGCCCACGCTCTCCGGCGGCGAGGCGCAGCGCCTGAAACTGGCCGGTTTTCTGGCCGAGGCAGCGAAAAACCAAGCCAAGTCGCGCCAAAGCCTGGCGCGCAAAGGCACGCTGTTTTTGTTTGACGAGCCGACCACCGGCCTGCACTTTGAAGACATCGCCAAGCTGATGCGCGCGCTGCGCAAGCTGCTGGACGCCGGGCACAGCCTGATCGTGATTGAGCACAACCTGGACGTGATCCGCGCCAGCGATTGGCTCATCGACCTGGGACCGGAAGGCGGCGATGGTGGCGGGCAGATCGTGGCCCAGGGCACGCCCGAGGAGCTGCGCCAGATGCGCGGCTCGCACACCGCGCAGGCGCTGCGCGACTATGAGCTGGCCATGGGCGCCGTCGGCCTGGGCGAGCAACTGGCGGCTGAGGCCCTGCCCACGCTCCTGATACCAGAGCTGCAAGCGCAATCTGCATCTGGCAAAACCGCCAAAAACATGCCCAACGCGATTGAGGTGGTCAACGCCAAAGAGCACAACCTGAAAAACCTGAGCGTGCAAATTCCGCACGGTAAGTTCAACGTGATTACCGGCGTCTCGGGCTCGGGCAAATCCACGCTGGCATTTGACATTGTGTTCAACGAAGGCCAGCGCCGTTACCTGGAATCGCTCAACGCCTACGCGCGCAGCATCGTGCAGCCTGCGGGCCGCCCGGAAGTCGATGCCGTGTATGGCATTCCGCCCACCGTGGCGATTGAGCAGCGCCTGTCGCGCGGCGGGCGCAAGTCCACCGTGGGCACCACCACCGAGGTCTGGCACTTTCTGCGCCTGCTCTACGTCAAGCTGGGCGTGCAGCACTGCATCCACGACGATGCGCCGGTGCAGCCGCAAAGCCTGGACAGCATTGCCGCGCAGCTCATCACCCAGTTCAGCGGCCAGATCATCGGGCTGCTGGCGCCTCTGGTCAGCCACCGCAAAGGCGTCTATACCGAGCTGGCCGACTGGGCGCGCCCACGCGGCTACACACATTTGCGCGTCGATGGCGCGTTTGTGCCGACCACCGGCTTTCCGCGCCTGGACCGCTTTAAGGAACACAACATCGAGCTGCCCGTGGCCAGCGTCCTGGTCAGCGCCGCCGATGAGGCCACGCTGCGCCAGCACCTGGCGCGCGCGCTGGAAGTGGGCAAAGGCGTGGTGCAGGTGCTGCACGGCATCGAAGCGCTGGCCGACAACCTGGGCGCTGGCGGCGATGGCGCAGGCATTGGCCACGTGCAGGTGTTCTCCACCCAGCGCGCCTGCCCGGTGTGCGCAACCAGCTATGCCGAGCTGGACCCGCGCCTGTTCAGCTACAACAGCAAGCACGGCTGGTGCCCCGATTGCGTGGGCACGGGCGTGCAGCTCAACAAAGAGCAGCGCCAGATTTACGACGACAGCCAACTGGCCGAAGACAACCGGGGCCGCGAAATCGGCTTTGCCAGCCAGGAGGTGGAAGACCTGGCCGAAGTGGCCTGCCCCAGCTGCCAGGGCACGCGCCTGAACGCCACCGCGCGCGCCGTGCGCTTTGCCGGGCAACCCATCACCGAGCTGGCGCGCCTGAGCGTCAACGACCTGCGCCAGTGGGTGCAGCAACTGCAGCAGTCGGGGCAGCTGACGGCGCGCGAAGCCGACATTGCCCGCGATTTGCTGCCCGAAATTGCCAGCCGCCTGGAGTTTTTGCAGGAAGTGGGCCTGGGCTATCTGACGCTGGATCGCGGCGCGCCCACCCTGAGCGGCGGCGAAGCGCAGCGCATCCGCCTGGCCGCGCAGCTGGGCAGCAATTTGCAAGGCGTGTGCTATGTGCTGGATGAACCCACGATTGGCCTGCACGCGCGCGACAACCGCATCCTGCTCAATGCCCTGCACAAGCTGGGCGACAAGGGCAACACCCTGGTGGTGGTGGAGCACGACGAGGAAACCATCCGCCGCGCCGAGCACATCATCGACATTGGCCCCAGCGCTGGACGGCGTGGCGGCCAGCTCATCGCCCAGGGCAGCGTGGCCGATATCGAAGCGGCCAGCGACTCGCAAACCGGCCGCTATCTGCTGCACGCCATGCGCCACCCGCTGCAAGCGCGGCGCAGCGTTATTGCTCCAGAAAAAGAAGCTGCTGACGCTGAACCAGACAAGATTTCCAATAAAAAACCTTCCAAAAACAAGCAGGGGTCAGCGCCAGCAGCTTCAGAAAATGCAGCACCCGGCTGGCTCACCGTGCATGGCGCGCATCTGCACAACCTGCAGAACGTCACCGCGCGCGTGCCTCTGCAACGGCTGGTGGCAATCACCGGCGTCTCAGGTTCGGGCAAATCCACGCTGGCGCGCAATGTGCTGCTGACCAACGTGGCCGCCTGGGTGGGTCAGCGCCAGACGCAGGCCGGGCGCGCGGCGATGGACGCGGGCCACGCCCCGGCGCTGGTCGGCTGCACGGGGCTGTCGGGCTTTGAGCGCATCGACCGCGTGCTGGAAGTCGATCAAACGCCGATTGGCAAAACGCCGCGCTCCTGCCCGGCCACCTACATCGGCTTTTGGGACACCATCCGCAAGCTGTTTGCCGGCACGCTGGAAGCGCAGGCGCGCGGCTACGGCGCCGGGCGTTTTTCCTTCAACACCGGCGCGGGGCGCTGCCCGGCGTGCGAGGGCCAGGGCATGCGCACCATCGCCATGAGCTTTCTGCCCGATGTGAAGCTGCCCTGCGACGTCTGCCACGGCACGCGCTTCAACCCCGAAACGCTGGCCGTGACCTGGCGCGGCAAGAACATCGGCCAGGTGCTGCAGATGGAAGTGGCCGAAGCCGTGGAGTTTTTTGCCAGTATGCCCGCCATCGCCCACCCGCTGCAGCTGCTGCAAGACGTGGGCCTGGGCTATCTGACGCTGGGCCAGCCCTCACCCACGCTCTCAGGTGGTGAGGCGCAGCGCATCAAGCTGGTCACCGAACTGACCAAGGTGCGCGACGATGTGGGCCGCCGAGGCCAGAAAGCGCCACACACGCTGTACGTGCTGGACGAACCCACGGTGGGCCTGCACATGGCCGATGTGGACAAGCTCATTCGCGTGCTGCACCGCCTGGTCGATGCCGGGCACAGCGTCATCGTCATTGAGCACGATCTGGACGTGATTGCCGAAGCCGACTGGCTGATCGACCTGGGGCCGGAAGGCGGCGCCGGTGGCGGCCACATCGTCGCCCAGGGCACGCCTGAAGAGGTGCTGCGCGCGGGCACGCACACCGGGCTGGCGCTCAAGGCGGTGTTGCAGCGCCCATAAAAAACGGCGCGCTGCGCACCCGAGGCAGGGAGCGCAGCGCGCCGCTGCAGCGCAGTTTTGGCACTGTTCAGTGCTGCAAGATCTTGCTCAGGAAGTCCTTGGTGCGCGGCTGGCGTGCGTCGGGGTTGCCAAAGAATTCCTCCTTGGTGC